>JAXLYN010000024.1:0-135504 GCA_046351435.1 Polyangiaceae bacterium | reverse complement strand
GTGCGGCGACTGCGGGAGACGAAGGCCGCCCCCACGCCGGCCCGACCCACGAAGACGTGAAGAAGGCCGCCGCCGAGCGCACGGAGGCAGCCGCCACGCTGAAGGACAAGCGGAAGGAGCTCCACGAGGAGCGGAAGTCCGGTGATGCGGACGCGGCCGCGGAGACCAAAGGTGAGTTGAAGGATGCACGCAAGGACCTGAAGGAGGCGTGGGAGAAGCTCCGCGAGACGCGCAAGGATCGGCGCAAAGAGCACCGCGAAGCACTCCAGAAGAAGTGGGGCGACTTGCCCAAGCGCCCGGCCGTGAAGGCCGAGCTCAAGGTTCACGCGTGGCGGGTCGCGCGCCTCAAGCGGATCCGCGCCGTCGCGGACAACCAAGGAAAGAAAGACGCCGTTTCGCGTGTCGACAAGCTGCTGGAAAAGGAAAATACCAGGCACCAAAAGCACATGGAGAAGCTCCAATCGAAGGGAGGCGAGGAATGAAACACGCTCTCGCCATTGCGCTCGCTTTGGGACTCTGTGTCGCCTGCGACAAGAAACCCGAGACCACGAGCACGACCACGACCAGCGCACCCGTGAAGCCCGCCGCTCCCGCTGCGGCGCCATCGGCCGAAGCAAAGACCTCCCCCGCCGACGACGGCGAGGGCTTGCCCACCGAGGAGGACTTCGAAGACGAAGCCGAGCAGAAGATCTCGGCCCAGAACGCCGACGAAGAACTCGACAAGTTGGAGAAGGAAATCGCCGAGTAGCTTTGCGGCGCTCGCCACGGGATCAGGGCGCAAGCGAGATGCGGGATCGCGGAATCGCGCCGCGTGGCGCCGCACGGGCCCACGCGGCCGGGGCCTGTCTCGCTGAAGCCCGAGTGCCTGCGATCCCGAGTTTTCGAACATCCGCACCGACAGGTGAGCCGAACCCGTGCGGCGGGAGGGCCGGCCGAGATTCGGAGCCAGCAAGCGGACTTGGCAGCGCCAGGGGAGCTTTGGTAGGAGCCCGAGGTGCCTTCGCCCCGCTTCCTACCGGTCGCGTTCATCGCCTTCGCGCTGTCCTGCTCCAAGTCCGAGCCCCCTACCCCCGCCGCCACGAGTCCGACCGGCGCCGCTAGCGGACCGAGCCCCGCTCCGACGCCGTCGGCGAGCGCAGCGACCCCCGTTCCGAGCGCCGGCGACGCGCGTCCCATGAACGTCCTGTTCCTGACGGTCGACAGCCTGCGGGCGGACATGCCTTGGACCGGCTACGAGCGGAAGATCGCACCCAACCTGACCAAGCTGGTCGAAGAATCGGTGGTCTACACCAACGCCTACTCGCCCTCGAGCTACACGGCCCAGAGCGTCGCGACCTACCTCTCGGGCCGCTACGCCGCGACGCTCTACCGCGCCGGTTGGTTCTTCGCGAGCTACGCCAAGGCGAATACGTTCTTCCCGGAGGAGCTCCAACAGAAGGGCATCAAGACGCTCGCTTGGCACGCGCACATGTATTTCGGGCGCGGGAAAGGACTCGACCAGGGCTTCGACACCTGGGAGCTCGTGCCGGGGATCACGTTCAACCCCAACACCGACGAGCACATCACGAGCGACAAGATGACCGAGCTCGGGCAGAAGATCCTGGGCAACCCGGACAACACCGGCAAGCGCTTCTTCGCCTGGGCCCACTACATGGACCCCCACGACGAGTACAAGAAGCACCCCGAGACGCCCGACTTCGGCAACAAGAACCGCGACCGCTACGACTCGGAGGTGTTCTACACCGACCTCTGGCTCGGCAAGCTCCTCGAGTTTTGCGAGAAGCAGCCCTGGTGGAAGGACACAGCGCTCATCATCAGCGCCGACCACGGCGAGGCTTTCGGCGAAAATGGCGCGTGGAAACATGCGTTCGACGTCTGGCAGGTGCTGGTCCGAGTTCCGCTGATCATCAAGATCCCGGGCGTGAAACCGCGCCGCATCGACATCCGCCGCTCCCTCATCGACCTGCCGCCGACCTTCCTCGAGCTGCTCGGAGAAAAGCCCCTGGAACAGTTCCAAGGCCAGAGTCTCGTCCCGGAGCTTCGCGGCGCGGAGCCGGACAACCGTGAACCCATCGCCGTCGAGCTCGCCGAGGACAGCCACAACCCACCCCGGCGAGCCGTGATTCAAGGTGACTACAAGCTCACGGTCTGGGGCCAGGGCTCGAAGTACCTGCTGTTCAATCTGAAAGACGATCCGGGAGAGACCAAGGACCTCGCCAAGACCGATCCGACCAAGCTCGCCGAGATGAAGCAGGTCTACAAGACCAAGTTCGACAAGATCGGGTTCGTGGAGGCCTACGGCGGCATGAAGCTGAAGGAAGGCAGCACCGCCAGCGGACCCACGGGGCCGGCAGGAGCGAAGCCGTGAGAGCTCGCGCTGCGCTCACCGCGCTCTGCCTGGCCGCTGCTTGCGCCGCTCCGCCGCCCGAGCCCACGAGCGCGCCACCGCCGCCTCCTCCTCGGCCGAGCGCCACCGCCAGCGCTCGACCGAGCGCCGTTGCTCCTGCTGCGCCGCCTGCGCCGCCAGCCGCCGCGCCCGCCAAGGCGAAAGGGCCGAAGAACGTCGTGCTCGTGCTGATCGACAGCTTGCGAGCCGACATGCCTTGGGCCGGCTACCCGAGGGACATCGCCCCCAACCTGAACGCCCTCGAGAAGACCTGCACGAGCTACACGCGCGGCTATTCGACCTCGAGCTACACGGCCAAGAGCGTCGCCGCGGCCCTGTCGGGGAAGTACCCGAGCCAGCTGAAGCGGAGCGGCTACTTCTTCACCAAGTATCCCGAGAGCAATCTCTTCTTCCCCGAGCTCCTCGCCAAGGCCGGCGTGCACACGCTCTCCACCCATGGCCACATGTACATGAAGAAGGGGCACAACGGCCTCGACCAGGGATTTTCGGATTGGCGCATCGTCTCCGGCTTGTCGTTCGATGCCCAGACCGACAACCACGTGACGAGCCACCTCATGACGCCGCTCGCCATCGAGCAGCTCGAGGCGATGCCCAAGGGCAAGCCGTTCTTCCACTACATCCACTACATGGATCCCCACGACGTCTACCACCAGCACAAGGAGTCGCCCGTCTACGGCAAGAAGAGCCGTGACAAGTACGACTCCGAGGTGTTCTTCACCGATCTGTGGCTGGGCAAGCTGTTCGATCACATGAAGCAACAGCCGTGGTGGAACGACACGGTCCTGATCGTCAGCGCAGATCACGGCGAGGCGTTCGGCGAGCACAAGATGTTCCGGCACGCGTTCGAGCTTTGGGAGATGCTGGTGCGCGTCCCGATCTTCTTCTGTGGCCCCGACATCCAAGCGCGCCACATCGACACACCGCGATCGAGCATCGATTTCGCACCGACGATCCTCGAGCTCATGGGCGTCAGCGCCGAAAACGACTTCGTCGGAAAGTCCCTGCTCGCCGAGCTCACCGGAGGGAACCCCGAAGAACGCCCGGTGCTCTTGGATCTGCCCGCTGACAGCAACAATCCGGAGCGCCGCGCGCTCGTGAGCGGGAAGTACAAACTCGTGGTGTTCGGCAACGACTGGCGCTTCGACTTGTACGACCTCGAATCCGATCCGGCCGAGAGCCGAGATCTCGCGAAGAGCCAGCCGGAGAAGCTCGCCGAAATGAAGGCGCTCTATCAAAAGGTCTGGGCTCCGCTCGCCAAGGTGAAGCCCTATGGCGGCAACAAGCTCGAAGGCGGCGGCACCGCCAGCGGGCCGAGCCAGTGAGCGCGCGCCCGGGCGGGCATCGGACTGCCCGGCTCCGCCCGCCCGAATCCTCCCAGTCGTGGGGACTTTCCCGCTTCTCCCTTGCCCGGCCGGCGGACCGGTGCGATCCTTCCGCCATCATGAAGCTGTCCTGGCTGCGCTTCGGGCTCGCTCTCTTGATCGGAACCGGTGTGGCCTGCTCCGCGACGAGCAACGACACGGGGGCCGGCGGCTCTGGCAACGCCGGGGGCAGCGGCAACGCGGGCTCCGGTGGCGTGAACCTCGGCGGTGGCGCCGGAGCCGGTGCCCAGGGCACGGGCGGGAGCTCCACCGGCGGCTCGAGCGGCGATGCCGGCACGAGCAACGAGAAGTGCGGCGACGGACAAGACAACGACGGCAACGGACTCGTCGACGAAGGCTGCACGTGCGCCAAAGACGCCGTGCAGAATTGCTTCAGCGGACCACCCGAGCGTCGGAACAAGGGTGCCTGCAAGGACGGCAAGCAGGCCTGCCAGCTCTTCGGCGAGTTCTATTCGTGGGGCCAGTGCGTCGGCGAAGTCCTGCCGTCGCCCGAGGTCGCCGGCAACTCCGTGGACGAGGATTGCGACGGCGATTCGGGTGGTCCGTGCGTGCCGACCGCCACCTACGAAGACTGCTGGAGCGGGAAAGACGACGAGTGCGACGGGCTCGTGGACTGCGCCGACCCGGACTGCGCCAGCATCTGCACCTGTAGCGCCGAACAGTGCGGCGATGGCCAGGACAACGACTGCGACGGCCAGGTGGACTGCAAGGACGCCGACTGCGTCAGCGCCACCGAGTGCAAGCAGGTGCCCGGCTGCACGGCCCAGTTCCCGTTCTTCCTGGAGATCATCTGCAACGACAAGGTCGACAACGACTGTGACGGAAAGGTCGATTGCGACGATCCGGACTGCCACCGGCCCGGCGATTGCGGCTGCGCTCCATCCGAGACCGCGTGCGGCGACGGCAAGGACGAAGACTGCGACAAGAGCACCGACTGCGCGGACCGGGACTGCCAGAAGTGCACCCCAGGCAGCGAGCGCTGGTGCGACGATCCGCAGTACTGCCATTGGGGCAAGCAGAAGTGCGGAAGTGATTCCAAGTGGGGGACGTGCGTCGAGACCACCACGCCGCCGCCCGGTTGCAGCGGCACGCTCTACAGCGCGGACTGCTGCGTCAAGGCTGGGTTCTGCTGCCAGAACTATCCCAAGGACGATTCGTCCATCGGCAACTGCAGCAACATCGTCTCCTGTAACTGACGCCGCGCGCCGCGGCCCCTGGACGCCGCAGACGAAGCGCTGCAAGTTCTCGCTCTGTCATGAGCGAGAGCCTCCAGGACCGCTACGCGCCCGACAATCGCTGCTTCGGCTGTGGCCCGGCCAACGAGCAGGGCCTACGCATCAAAAGCCGCGTCGAAGGCGATGAAGTCGTCGCAGACTTCACTCCCGAAGACCACCACCAGGCGTACGCCGGCATGTTGAACGGCGGCATCATCGGTGCGCTCCTCGACTGCCACAGCAATTGGGCGGCGGCCCACGCACTGATGCGCGAGCGCAGCCTCGACAAGCCGCCGTGCACCGTCACCGCGGAATTCCTGGTCAAACTCCGCGCACCGACGCCCATCGCACCGCTCCGGCTCCGAGCTCGCCCGAGCTCCATCGACGGCGACAAGGTCGTGGTCGATGCGACGCTGGAGGCCGGCGGCAAGATCACCGCGACGTGCCGCGGCGTCTTCGTCAGCGTCCGCGAGGGACACCCGGCGTATCACCGCTGGTGAGCCGTCTCACTGCAACTTCACGACCGAACCCAGATCCTGCTCGACCTGCTCGGCCACGCTCGAGATGACCTCGGCGTACCAGCGGGTGTACTCGGTCTTCACGAGGAACTTGGGTTTGCCGGCTTCCCCAGCGACCTTGTAGAGCTCGAGGAAGCCGAGCTTGCGGCTGCCCTTTCCGCCGAGCTCCACCCGCACCACGCTGGATTCGGGAGCCAGGGCGCTGCCGGGGTTTTCCACGAAGCTCACGATCCGCAAGCGTTCCAACTTGCTCATCCAGTTGCCTGCGGTCTCGTCCAGCGCGGCCGGCGACTGGGCGTCCGCCCAACCGTCCTTCTTTTCTTCCACTCGCACGAGGCTGCGCGAGAGCGTGCCACGCTCGACCTTGGCGGTCTTGACCTCGTCGGCTTCGAAGCCGTGCAGGTTGCGCTCCACCAAGCGCGACTCGGCGAAGAGCACGCTCTGCGCCACGTTGCCGGTGATGGCGAAGAGCTCGCCGTTGCCGTCTTTCACGTAGCGGTCGCCGCCTCCGGGCGTCGTGCCGCCGAAGGTGAGGCTCCGCTCCTTGCCGTCGATGACGACTTGGAGCGTGCCTTCGGGCTTGTTGAAGCCGAACTCCTCGGCGCGCGCGTCGTCGACCTTGCCGAGCCGTCGAATCGCCAGGAGCGGCGCCACGCTTTCTGCGAGCTTCTTCCCCTGCTCGACGCTGACGAAGGACTGCGACTCCTTCTTCTTTTCGCCGGGTGCGCCGCCGTCGGCCGCGCTCGAGAGCTGGGCGTCGGCTCCCGCGTCGGCCAAGGCCGGCTTCACCTCCACGGTCTTGTCGACCTGGACGACGTACCAGAGGCCCTGGCTGTCCTTGCGGCGCTCGAGACGCACCGAGCGCCCTTCGGCGTCGAACGAAATGCGCTCGACGCCTTCCGCGCTACCACCCCAGACCTCGACGTTGCCTTTCTGGCTGGACGCAGCCGGGTCCTTGCGGGTCCAGACCACGAGCGCGACCGCCGACGCGACGCCGAGCACCACCAGATGTCCCGAGAGCGAACGCCAGCTGATCACGCCGCACCTCCCTTGCGTGAGCGGCCCCGGCGCGAGAAGAAGAGGCCGGCGCCGAGCACCAACGCCGGCGCTCCGAAAATCGTCGCGTAGAACCACGCGAGGTCCTTCTGCTTCGTGTGCTCGATGCGCACGTCTTCCTCGCTGTTGACCTCACCGGCGAAGCTCTCTTCACCGCCGAGCCAGCGTACCGCGTCGGCGAAGAGCACCTGGTTCGCGACCACGTTGGCCAGCACCACGTCGGTGACGGCGTCGGCGTCGGACAGGACGAAAGCACGCATCTCGTCGGGATCTTCCTTCTTCTTGTCGTCCTTCTTGTCGTCCTTCTTCTCGGGCTCGACCTTCTTTTTCAGGGGCTCGGCCGTGCGCGGACGCGTGACGGCGGCCGCGACGTTGAACGTGCCGGGTTTCTCGTCCTTGTCCGCCCGGTAGTTGCGGTTCTCGTCGGGGAAGGTGCCGATCATGCTCTTGATGGCGAAGTCGACTTTCTCCGTCGCGCCACTCGCGCGCTCGAGACTCCCCGCTCCGAAGACCGCCACCGCCGCTCGCGCCGAGTTCCGACTCAAGGTGGAGACGGCCGCGTGGGAAGAGAAGCGGTTGGTCACCAAGAGTGTGCGGTCCGAATCGTTGTAACGCCGCCGCACGTGGTTCTTCTCGTTGGCGAGCACCGTGGGATTGAAGTCGATGCCAGCGATACGAGCGAGGGCCGCGAGACCCTGCGCTGCTTTGGGCAGCTCGGGCTTCTTCGCCTCCGGTGGGGCCGCGTCGCCGGCCCGCGCGGAGCTCGTCGGCACCGCCGAGGCCAGCGGGCGCGCCGACGGGGCCGGGTGCGCCGACGGAGCCGGGTGCGCCGACGGAGCCGGGTGCGCCGACGGCGCCGGCTTCGGCGCGACGGGGGCGGCGGATGCCGGAGGCTTCGATGGTGGCGGGCGGGTCGATGCGCTCGCCGGTGGTTTCGCGACGGGCGCGGCACTCGGCTTCGGCGGAGCCGAAGCGTTGGGTTTTGCCGCCGCCGAGCCGCTCGCGGTGGGCGTGGGCTCGGGTGCGACCTCGCCGCTCTCGGTCGCCGCGTCCGGCGTCTCGGCCCACGACACGGCTTCGGGATCGAGCGCGATGAACAACTTGCCTCCTCGATTCGCGAAGCGGGTCAAGCTTCCGAGCTCTTCGGGCGCAAACGGCTCCGTCGGGCCGAGCACGAGCACGATGTCGGCGTCGTCCGGCACCTCGCTACCGAGACCTTGGGAGAGTCCCAGGTCTTTCACCAGGTAGTTCTGCTTCTGGAGCAGCGTGCGCGCGATGCGTACCGCACGCTCGCCGCCGTCGCCCTCCGCCGGACTGTTGAGCTCGCCGTGGCCGACCGTGAGGTAGGCGACGCGACGCGCGCGCACGATCTTGAGGAGCTTCTCCTGGAAGTCGCGGTCCAGGGTCTTGAGCTTCGGACGCGCGTTCTTCTCGTCGATACCTATGCTCAGGCTCTCGGTGACCGAGCCCTTGCTGAGCACGATCACGCCGTCCTGGGTGGCCTTCAGATCCTTGGCGCGCTTCGGCACCAGCAGCCGATCGACGACCTCGATCTTCAGGTTCGGCACGCCGCGCCCGAGCTCGGCGAGATAGCCCTCGACCTCGGTCTTGATCTCGTTTACCTGGGGAAAGAACGCCACCACGTCGATGGGCTCGGTCAGGCTCTCGCCGATCTTCCGCGTCGAATCACTGGGGCGCGACGTCTTGAAATAGGAATAGTCGACCCGAGTGCCGACTCTGTCGGCCGAATACACGAAGAGCGCTCCGTAGATCGCGGCGAGCACCAGCGTGAACCCGCTGACGGCGGCCGCGCGCACCCGACGGGCCTCGGGCCGCTCCGCGTGGCGCATGGGCAAGAGGGCAGCCTCGGCGAACACCATGGGCAGGAGCGCGATGAGCGTCAGCGCGACCCAGAGGATGGTGAGCACGCCACGCACGCGCTCGCCGGTATCCGGATCCAGTGACGCGAGGCCGAGCTTGTCCCAACCGAAGTCCGTCGTGACGAAGTAGATCGCGAGGGCCACGACGCCGACCACGCTGAGAGCGCCGAGCAGCTTCTCGATGTCGCTGCGCTCGCCGCCCAGGCGGAAGCGGGGCAAGAAGCGCACGATGGTGGCGCCGGTGATGGCACCGAGCCCGGCGCAAGTGGCCACCCAATGCCCGGTGGGCATCGGCTCGAGCACGCGCTCGCCCAGGTACACCAGTAGGAATCCGACCACGTAGGCTGGCACGACCCAGAGCGGCGCGGGCTGTGCGGGGCCGCTCGAGGCTCGAGGCTCCGCCTCGGGCTCCGCGATGCTCGATTCCGCGCTCGGCGAGTCCGCGGGGGCCAGGGCGGGTTTCTCGCTCGGGGGCGCCTGCTCTACACCGTCGGGTGCCGAGTCGCGTTCGTCGTCTTTCAGCGCCATCGGCGGGCCTCCAGGGTCTTGGTGGCCGCGAGCAGGAAGAAGTACGTGACAGCCAGGTAGTAGACGACGCCGTCGAGCTCGAGGATCCCGTTCATGAACGGCCGGAAATTCTCGTGGTGGATGGCAAGGCTCGAGAGCACCCGGTTGAGCGGCGGGTCGACGGCCTTGGCCACGGCCCAGAGCAGCACCATGGGCGCCAGGATCAAGGCGCCGAGGATGGCGGCGACCACTTGGGAGCGGGCCACGGCCGAGGCGAAGAGGCCGATGGAGAGCGACGCGGCTCCGAGCAGCAGCAGCCCGGAATAGCCGACCAGGATGTGGCCCACGCTGACCTTGCCGTTCACGAAGATCAGGAGCGGCATGTAGATCGTGAGCAGCGTCATCAACGCGAGCACGGCGAAGGCCGAGAGGAACTTCCCGGCCACGATCTCCGCGTCGCGGATCGGCGAGGTGTTGAGCAGCGTGATGGTGCCGGTCTGGCGCTCTTCGGCCAGGAGCCGCATCGCCAGGATGATCCCCGCGATCATCGTGGTGCCGCTGGCGCCGAAGAAGAACTCCGAGAGCACCTGAGCCGAGACCAACTTCTCGGTGAGGCCCTTCCAGTAGAAGTAGATGCCGTCGATGAGGAGCGCGCCGGCGATCACGACGGAGCCGGTCGGCGAACGCAGGTAGGCGCCGAGCTCGCGGCGCGCGATGAGCAAGCTCTGACTCATGTTCCCTCCTCGCTCGGGGCTTCGGGCGCGGGCGCGGCCTTCTTCTTCTTGCGCTTCTTCTTGGCGGGCGCGTCCAAGCTCTTGGCGAGCTCCAGGAACACGCTTTCGAGCTCGCGCTCCCCGCGAGTCACTTCGAGCAGTCCGAAACCCGACTCGACGACTGCACGAGCGAGCTCGGCCCGGCTGTCCTTGGCGAGCCGCACGCGGAACTGAGCCTGCTCCGGGCCTGGCGCCGTATCGTCGAGCTCCACCTCGGTCACGCCCGGCACCGACCCGAGCACGTCGGCGGCGCGCGCCACGGCGTCCGCGCCGACGCGCAGGAGCACCGACAGGCGCATACCGGCGAGGAGCTGTTCCGAGAGCTGCTTTTCCGTGCCCGAAGCCACGATTTCACCGTCGCGGATCACCAGGATGCGGTCGCAGGTCTCGTGGATTTCGCTCAAGATGTGGCTCGACACCACCACCGTGTGCTCTCCGCCGAGACTGCGCACGAGGTCGCGCATCTCGACGATCTGCACCGGGTCGAGGCCGCTGATGGGCTCGTCGAGCACCACGAACTCGGGCTGGTGCACGATGGCCTGCGCGATGCCCACGCGCTGGCGGTAGCCGTGGGACAGGGCGCCGATGGGGCGACCGCGCTCCGAGCTCGTCTCGGTCTGTTCCATGGCCTCCTCCACTCGACGCCCCACGTCGCCCACCGGTACGCCCCGGAGGCGCGCGGCGAACGTGAGGTAGTCCTCGACGGTCATCTCGGCGTAGACCGGCGGGGTGTCGGGGAGGTACCCGATGCGCTTTCGCACCTCGTGGGGCGAGCCTACGACGTCGATGCCCCCGACGCGTACGCTGCCGCTCGTGGGCAAGAGGTCGCAGGCCAAGATGCGAAGCGTCGTGGTCTTGCCGGCCCCGTTCAGGCCCAAGAGTCCGACGATTTCGCCCTTTTCGATGGTGGCGGAGAGCGGCCCGACCGCCCTCCGATCCCCGTAGTACTTGTAAAGCTCGTGGATCTCGATCACGGCTCACGCTTCGTTGTGACAAGGCCGGCCCTCACGGCCGGGAAACCCCCGAAACCAGCTCGGGGGGCCCCGCGTTACCACAAGAGCCGCCCGCCCGGGACCCGGAACGAGCCTCGGCTATTCCCGACGCCGTGAATTTCCCTGCGCACTCGGGGCCGCTCGGACCCGCGCGGCTCGGTCGCTATGCTGCCGGGGCCGTGTCCCACGAGTCCGACCGAGCCCTGACCGAACACCGGCCGACGACCACCGGCCCGGCTCTGTCGGGGGGTGCGCTGCTCGACGCCCTCGACGCGGAGGGACGGCGGCTCGGCTTCGCTCGCGTCGGAGTGACTTCGGCAAACCCACATACCGAAGCGCGAGAACACCTCGAGACCTGGCTCGCTCGAGGCTACGACGGCGGCCTCGACTACATGCGCGGCGCCGACCGCGCGGATCCGCGCGCGCTCTTTCCCGGGGCGAAGAGCGTGGTCGTGGCGGCGCTCGCCTACCCCGCCCCGGCGGCGGGAGACCGGAATCGCGGACACGTGGCCGCGTACGCGCGGGGCGAGGACTACCACCTCGTCATGAAGCGAAAGCTCGCGGGGCTCGCCGACGCCCTGGCGAACCTCGCGGGCACTTCTTTGGTCGCGCGCATCGCCGTCGACACGGCCCCTCTGCTCGAACGCGCCCTCGCAGCCCGCGCCGGCCTCGGCTTCATCGGCAAGAGCACGCTCTTGATCGTGCCGGGCGCCGGGACCCACGTGGTGCTGGGCGAGCTCTTGGTGGATCTCGAGCTCGCCCCACACGCGCCGGCCGCGCTCGAGGGCTGTGGAAGCTGTCGCGCGTGTCTCGATGCCTGCCCCACCGGCGCCATCCTCGAACCCTTCGTGGTCGACGCGGCGCTGTGCATCTCGCACGCCACCATCGAGAACCCCGATGCCATCCGGCCCGAGCTCCGCGAGAGGCTCGGCACGCGGGTGTTCGGCTGCGACGAGTGCCAATCGGTCTGCCCGTTCGACCGCGCCGGCGAGCACCGCCCGTCCGCGCCCGAGCTCTCGGGGCGCATCCCTCCGGCGGGGCTCGACCTCGTGCGCCTGCTCACGCAAGGCAACGCGGGCTACCGGTCCCTCGTCAAGCGCACGGCGCTCCGTCGCGTGACGCGCGACACGCTGGCGCGGAACGCAGCGCTCGCGCTCGGCAACGCAAGGGACAGCGCCGCCGTGCCGCACCTCGTTCGTGCGCTCGCCGAGCACCCGAGTGCCATCGTGCGCGCCCACGCCGCCTGGGCCCTCGGGCAGCTCGGCACGGGCGAAGCCCGCGCCGCGCTCGAGCGCGCCGCCAGTGACTCGGACCCCAGCGTCGCGCGCGAGGCCAGGCTGGCCCTCGGCCGCGGAGCAACTTGACAGCGGCAGCGCCTCCCGCGTACGCCATGGGCGATGGGCAAGCGTCTCGTGCCGCTCTTGGGCCTGTGGGCCGCGCTCTCGATGGCTGCTCCGGCGTTCGCGGACGTTCCGAACGAACCTCCGAAAACCGCGGCCAAGCCCGACCACGCGGACAAGCGACGTCCCTTCCTGACGCGCCCAGCGGTGGTGGGTGTGCTCGCGGCCTTGCTGCTCGTGGTGATGGGTGGAGCGGCCGGCGCCAACGACAAGCGAAATGGCCAAGCGAAAAACCAGTAGGCCGCGGACCGCCAAGCGCGCCCCAGCCTCCGACCGCGTTCGCCTCGAGTGGCTCCGGCGCGTGGAGGCGGAGTACCGATCGGCAGCGTTCACGCAGCACCTGGTGCTCTGGCTGATTCAAGTCGGCGCGTCGCCGGATCTCATCCGCGACGGGCTCCGCATCGTGAACGACGAAATGGTGCACGCCGAGCTCAGTCACCTGGTCTACGCGAAAGCGGGCGGCCGAGAGCTGCCGCACATCGATCGGGACACGCTCGCGCTCCCGCGCGCATCCAAAGAACCCCTCGAGCACGACGTGGTGCGCTTCGGCGTCGATCTGTTTTGCCTGGGCGAAACGGTAGCGGTTCGCTTGTTCAAGGAGCTCCGGGCCAAGTGCCGGGTGCCGGAGGCCCGACGCGCCCTCGACCGCATCCTGCGCGACGAGGTGCGACACCGCGACTTCGGCTGGGCGCTCCTCGATTGGCTCGCCGAGCACCCGAGCGGGAAGGAGCTCTTGGCGCTCACGGAACGCGAGCTGCCGAAGATGTTCGGCCGCGTGCGTGGCGCCTACGCGCCGTGGGCGCTCCGCGACGAGCAATCGATCCCCGACGACGACCGTGCCTGGGGGCTCATGCCGGCGGGGTTCTACGCGAAGATCCTCGATCAGACGCTGACGCGAGACTACGTCCCGCGCTTCGCCCGGCACCGAATCGACGCCGCCCGCGCCTGGCAAAAGGGCTGAAGGGGTCGCTCGCTGCGCGGCGCTGTTGTACCCTCCACGACCATGCTGACTCGCGTGTCGTTGGTGGTCGTCCTCTCCATCGCTGCCCTCGCCGGAGCCTGTTCGTCGGATGACGATGCTGGCGGGAGCAAGAACACCGGCGGCGCGGGCGGAAGCGGCGCCGGTGGTTCGGGTGGCTCCAGCGGGTCCAGCGGGGGCTCGGGTGGATCGGCGACCGGGGGCGCAGCGGGCAGCACCGGGGGCAGCGGGGGCAGCGCCGGGAGCACGGGGGGCTCCGGCGGCGGCGGAACCGGCGGCGCGGATGGGTCGGCCGGCGCACCTCTCAAGCTCTCGGAGACGGGGCTCTACTCCGACACCGCCAAGGGCACGCTCGCGGCGGGCGTCGTCGAGTACCGCCCCCACTACCAGCTCTGGACCGACGGAGCCGTGAAGAAGCGCTGGGTCTATTTGCCACCCAACACGAAGATCGACACCTCGGACATGGACTACTGGGTCTACCCGGTCGGAACGAAGCTCTGGAAGGAGTTCGTGCGCGACACCGTGCGCGTGGAGACCCGGCTGCTCTGGAAGACCTCGGACACCGAATGGCAGATGATGGCCTACCAGTGGAACAGCACGGGCACCGACGCCGATGCGGTGCCGGGTGGCGTGCAGAACGCTTCGGGAACGCAGCACGACATTCCGTCGTCGGGCGACTGTTTGACCTGCCACGGCAAGATGAAGGACCGGGCCGCGTCGTTCACCGCCATTCAGCTCTCCCACAACCTGGGTGGTCTCAACCTGAGCGACCTCATCAGCCAGGGCAAGTTGACGAACCCGCCGAGCGGTCCGTTCACGCTGCCCGGCAATCAGACGGACCAAGACGCGCTCGGCTATCTCCACGCCAATTGCGGTGTCTGCCACAACGACACCAGCTTCGTGTTCACGCTGGTCGACATGCAGCTCTGGCTGAAGACCGGAAACCTCGGGTCCGTGAAGACCACGGACACGTACCTCTCCACCGCCAACAAGTCGCTCACGGCGTCGAACCCCAGCACCGGCAAGGCGCGTCTCGTCCCGGGTGATCCGGCCACGAGCGACATCCACATTCGGATGAACCAGCGCGGCACGCTCACGCAGATGCCGGTGCTCGGAACCGAGATCGTCGACACCGTGGGCTCCAAGGCCGTCGACGACTGGATCAAGAGTCTCTGAGTCGCGCCGACCTCGGCGAGACCCAGCTCGCGAAGCGGCTACTAGAGGGCCGACCAGTTTAGGCAGCGCGCTGCAACTGATCGACAACGCTCAGGTTGGTGAGCGCGGCGTGGCGACGGAGGTCGAAGAGGTTCTTTCTGATTGCCTCAGCGCTGATCGCCCGAGCACGGCGAGCACGAGCCCGAGCATGCCTGGGGGTGCCTGGGGGGAGGCACCAAAGCCCAAGTGATCGACTTCGCTTTGTTTTCCTACTTCAGCCCGAACTTGATCGGGCCTCTAGGAATGGGAGGCCTTGCCGGCCTTGCCCCCCGCGGCTCGCGGGTGCGACCGCTCCCCCCGCCGCCTTCGGCGGGCTCGCTGCAAATCACGGGGCCATGCCCCCCGCGGCTCGCGGGTCACACCCAACTACTGACACGGCGGTCGTTTGGCGACCGGATCCGGCGTCGGGTTCGGCAGGATCTGCTTCAGGTAGAGGTACTCCGTGTCGCAGAACACGCCGGGGCCTTCGCCGAGCTCGGATCGCTCGCGGAAGGTGCGAGCGCCTCCGGCGTCCATCAGGCGGTTCGGCTCGTCGCCTGGGTCGTGGAACTCCTCACCCTCCGGATCGGCCAGGCCGAGGGAGTGGCCGACCTCGTGGGCCGTCGTCGTGCCGATCATGGAGCCGAGCGCCCAGACAGCACAGCCGACTCGAAGCTTGCGATCGGCCTTCGGTGCGGGGCACGCCGAGCCGTCGGTGAGCACGGGTGATGCGGCGAGCTCTTCTGCGAGCACCGCCCGACCTCCGCGGTCGGGGCGGAACGGATCGAAGATCTTGTCGAACAGCGGATCGGCGACGTCGAGCTTCTCGGCAAACTTACCGGGGTGCATGCTGAAGCCGAAGAGCGAGTCGATGAACACGCCGCCGAAGCCCGGGTAGCCGCCCTCTTGGGTGACCGCGTTCACGCCGCCGATCTTGTCCTCGAGCCGGACGTTGTTCTTGTCTTTGCCGGCGGAGTTGTCGTAGCCGAGGAGTCCCAGAGCGTTGGGGTCGGGACCCTCGATGTCCACCTGCGCGTAGAGCTTGTAATCGCGGGGCTCCTCGGTTCGAAACTCCACGTTCACGCCGACGTACGCGGCCTTCATGGTCTCGATGATGCGGTCGCGGATGCGTTGGTCCGCCGCGCGCAGCCCCATGTTCTCGAGGCTCTTTTTGTAGGTGGGAAGCCAGTTCACCCACACCACCTGCTTGATGGCAGCGATGCCCAGCGTCACCTGGATGTCGCCGCCGGTGACCTTGGCCGAGCCGTAGCTCGTGACCGGCGTCGCGGTGCCCGTGTAGACGCCCGTCACCTTGCGCAAATCCGCAGCTTGCCCGAGCGCGTCTTCTTCGTTCAGGACGTAGCGCACGAGTTTGCCGTTCACGTACTCGGTGATGAGCTCGAGGTTCACCGGAACGCCCTGGCTGACGCCCGTCGGCGTGAAGTTGCCCTTGAGCTGGATGCGCGTGGTGGCAGGCGTCGCGTCCTCCACGTCGCTGGACTTCCCTACGAAACCGCCGCCGCGGATCTCCACGTATTGCCCGAGCGAAGCTTCGCCCGGCGAAAAGGCGGTGAGCGTGGTCGGAACGAGCTGGATCTCCACGGGGATCTGAGCGGTCTCGCTGGACTTGCCGGCGAGCGCGTGGTCGTTCCGCAGGCGCACGGTGCCCTGGAACAAGCCGGGCTCGATGCCCGCGATCTTGGGTGCGAAGGGGAACGTGGCGATCTTGCGCTGGGTGAGCTTGCTCGTGGTGATCTCTTCGGGAAAAACCGGGACCTCGACGTCTCCGATGGGAGTGCACGGCTGACCCGATTTCTGGAAGCAGCCCTCGAGGACGGCCACGGTTCGCCCTTCGCTCCCGCCGAGGAGGAAGTCGTCGCCTTCCACGCGAATGGAGTCGTTGACCTGGCGGATGCCCTCTTCGACGCCGTAGAGCTTCGGCTCGAGCTTCTGGGTGATGCGCAACGTCACGTCCACCGGCGCGGAGACGTGCTCGCGCGGGTCTGCGGGTACGCTGGCGGTGATCCGTGCTTTGCCGATGAAATCGCCATCGTCGGCCGGCAGCCCCATGCTGCGCCCGCCGTTCCACTTGACCTCCAATCGACCGAGACCGGTGAGCTCGGCGGGCAGGAGGGCGTCCACCGTGTAGCCGTTCTGGGTACCGGTCAGGCGCACGAAGGCGGGCGTGAGGTCGACGAAGTTCCCCGTGACCACCAGCGTGGTCCCCGGCACGAGGGCGATGGGGACGACCTCGCTGATGCTGAGGTCGCTGGACACCCCTGCGGGTGCTTCGGAGGCGTCGGAGCTGCACGCGACCCACCCGAGCGCTGCCGCGCAGGTGAGTCCGCGACTGATCCACTTCGTCAGGGCAGAGGCGGGCATCCGTTGGTCGTCTTCGTGGTGCTCGTGTAGTCGATGCAGATGTCGTACTTGTTGCTCGAACCCTCCCAGCCGTGGACGACCACGAAGTAGTCGCCGGTCGCCGGGATCTTGTACGAGAGGTTCTCGTTGGAATCGCTGGACTGCCCGTTGGTGCTGTCGCAGTTCCACGGGTCGGTCTCGGTGCACTGCGTGAGTTGCACGCCCGCCGGATCGTAGAGGTAGAGGTCGAGGTCCTCGGTGGCCTTGGTCTGGGTGAACTTCAAGGTCGCCTTGATGGTCTCGTCTTTGACCATGAACACCTTGAACCAGTCGTCGTCCCCCGAGCAGATCTGCTGGGCGGCGGACTTGTAGGCTGCGCTCGTGATGTCGGCGTCCCGCGCGGTGTTCTTGTCGTCGTCGCTCTTGCCGCCGGTGTCCGAGCTGTCGTCCACGCACTGCGCGGCGCAACCCGACGTCTTCGACCAGGTGAGCGTGTAGCTGTTCTCGGCTTTGGACCAAGCCCAGACGTGGAAGTAGTAGCGGCCCGCCGTCAGGCAGCTCGTGACGCTCTCCTGTGAGCCGGGCTTCGCGGAGCTCACGACGACCTTGCCCGTCGAGTCTTTCAGCATGAGGTCGAGGTTGCTCGAGCTGCCGCCGTTCAAATTGGCCGTGACCGTCGATTCGGCCGCGATGTCGATGGGGTACCAGTCCTCGTCGTCGAACACCGCGCCCGGGCAGCTCTTCAGGTTGTAGGTGCCGGCCGGAAGACCACTCTTGGTCTTCACTTGCGCCAGCGAGTCGTTGTCCTCTTGAACGTCGTCGGTGCACTGCGTGGTGCTTCCACCGCACTTGCCCGAGGTCGGCACGCACTGCTTGCTCGTCTTGCCGCCCACGCTTTGAACCGGCGTCGGGGAACACTCGTGGCTGAGCGGGCAATCGAAGTCGTCCACGCAGGACAGTCCGCAGACCTTGGCACCGGCGACGATGATGCAGTTGTCGTCGGCGTCGCCGCACTGCGTGTCGCTGGAACAGGTGGCGCACTCCTTCAGGCCGGCTGCCGGCTGGTTGGTCACCGTGATCGCGTGGGCGCCGTTCGGCGGCGAGCGCGTCTGGTGGTCGCAATCGCCTTCGGCGTCATCGTTGTCGTTGGCGATGATCAGGTAGTGGAGCTTGGCCTGGGTGCCTTGGGGCTTGTCCGCGACGGGGTTCGGAATCGAAGCGCTCCATTTGCCGTTCTGCATGTCCCCCGACACCTGGACCATGGTCACCTGGGTCATGGCCGCGAGATCCGGGTTCCCGCCCGGATCCTGCTCGCTGTACATCAGGAGCGGCGGGAACTTCAGCCCCTTGTCGTCGCTGACATCGGCCTCCACGTCGATGTCGAGGTTCGTCGACTGATCCCACGGTGCGTGGGTGATGACCGGCTCTGCGCCAGGGCAGTCGGACTTGGTGCCTTTTTGCAGCACCACCAGGTAGTCCTTCAACACCTTCGGGTTGTCCGAGTCGTTGGCGGAGAGGAGCAGTGAGTAGAGTTCACTGCCGTCGATCTGAGCCGGGGTCGGGCACCACTGCCAGGTGGCTTCGAGCCCCGCCGTCTGCTCCAACGTGGCGCCTTCCACCAGCGGAGCCTCCTGCAGGATCTCCACGCTCGCGCTGTCCGAATCCTGGATCTGGATGGGCAGGTCGACGCAACCTTTCTTGCTGAGGTCGAGCGTCGTGCCGGTGCCGAGCGGCTTGATGAAGACCGGCGAACCCGCGCCACCGGCGGCGGACTTCACGTCGATGCTCACCGTACGGCGGCTCGAATCCTTGCCGTCGGACGCGATGAAATCGAAAGAGTGGATTCCGACGTCCTGACCGATGGGGACCCACTTGAAGACGGCGGTGCCGCCGGCGCCGCTCACGAGCTGCGCCCGCGCCTTGATCTCCGACGAGTCCGGCTTGTAGCTGAACGTGACCGGGTCGCCATCCGGGTCGCTCGCGCGGAGCGCGATGGAAAGCTCCGTGCCGACGGCTGCGAGCTGATCGGGAATGGCTTCGAGGGTGGGCGGATGGTTGTCGTCGCCTCCCCCGCAGCCGGCGAAGACGAAGAGCGAAGCGAGCCCCAGACAAGCAATGGTGTGGCGCACGGCGTAAGACCCTACGGGCACAAGGTTAGGATGTTTCCCGTCTGCCCGCCGACTTTGCGCGAGATCCGGGAGTTTTTTCGGTTTCCCGGAGCCAGAAAGTCCGGTAGTTACTTGTCCTACATTGTAGGAGGAACGGACACATGCGCAAGCCAGTTCTGCTTCGGACCTTGATTGTCCTACCGCTGCTCGGCCTCGGCGCGGCGGGCTGCTCCTCCTCCGATGGCGGCGCCGGCCCGGAATCGAGCATCGACAACGACGTGCCGCTCTCGGACGTCGACGCGCTCTTCAAGGACGCCCCCGACAACGCCAAGCTCGACGAGCTCGGCAAAGCCGACGCCGAGTACCCGAAGCTCTACACGGAGCTTCTGACCCAACAGTCGCCGGTACGAAACCAAGCTCGCCGCGGGGTCTGTTCCATCTTCGCCACTGCGGGCCTGATGGAGCACCTCTACCTGAAGGGCGGCAACCTCCCGAACCCGGACTTCTCCGAGCAGTTCCTGCAGTGGTCGGTGAAGAAGGAGGTCGGTGACTTCACGCACACCGAAGGCTCCAACGCGGCGTCGAACCTCGAAGCCATCAGCCAGTTCGGCATCGTCCAGGAAGCCGACTGGCCGTACCAGCCCGACAAGTGGAACTCCACGAACGACCCCGCGTGTACCGGCGGCGAGAACTTGCCGATCCAGTGCTACACGAACGGCGAACCGCCGGCGAGCGCGCTCGCTGCGCCTCGCTTCAAGTTGCCGGCGGGTCGCTGGGTGAACTCCAAGACGAACAGCATCAAGGCCTTCATGACCAGCAAGAAGCAAGCGGTCGTAGTGGGCCTCACGTTCTTCTATCAGTCCTGGAACCACCGCCTTTCCAGCATCCCCGTGGATCCGACGACCTACTGGAAGGACGGCGTCGTCTTCTATCCCAACGCCAAGGACAAGACCGAGAGCTTGAAGCAGCGCGCGGGCCACGCCGTGTTGCTGGTGGGCTGGGACGACGACAAGGAGATCCAGCCCCTCGACGAGAGCGGAAAGCCCAGCGTGGACGCGCAGGGCAGCCCGGTGCACGAGAAGGGCTTCTTCATCTTCAAGAACAGCTGGGGCACCGACCGCTTCGGCACCCAGAACCCCCACGGCGCGGGCTACGGCTACCTCTCGTACAAGTACGTCGAGGAGTTCGGCACCGTGTACGGCGCCGACGTGCCGAAGACGGAGCCGAAGAAGGAAGTCTGCAACGACGGTGCGGACAACGACGGAGACTTCAAGGCCGACTGCGCCGACAGCGACTGCGCCGCGGACACGGCCTGCACAGGTAGCGGCACCGACTACACCAACACCACCGGCGTAGCCATCCCGGACGCCGATCCGAACGGCGTGAAGAGCGACATCGTGGTCCCGGACGGCGGGACGCTGAGCGCGGTGAGCGTCGGCGTGGACATCACCCACCCCTATCGTGGGGATTTGATCGTGAAGCTCGTGCGCCAAGGCGGCGGAGAAGTCGTGCTCTCCGACCGCGCTGGCGGCAGCGCCGACGACCTGAAGAAGACCTTCGCGGTCACCGCCTTTGCGGGACAGGACGCCGCGGGTACCTGGTCGCTCGTCGTCATCGACAAGGCCAAGGGCGACTTGGGCAAGCTGAACTCCTGGAAGCTGACGCTGACGAAGTGCGCCGGCGCGGGCTGCGGAGGCGCGGCGCCGGGCGACTACTCGAGTGCGGAGTCGAAGCCCATCACCGACAACGACGCTGCCGGCGTGTCGACCGACATCCAGGTGCCCGACGCGGGCAAGATCAAGGCGCTCAGCGTGACCGTGGACATCACCCACCCGTACAAGGGTGACCTCGACGTGAAGCTCCAGCGCATCGGCGTCGGCGAGGCCGTGCTGCAAGAAGCGGACGCTTCGAGCGGGGCCTTCGGCAAGAAGACGTTCACGGTCAGCGAATTCGTGGGCGAAGAGGGCAAAGGCACCTGGCGCCTCAAGGTGAGCGACGTCGCGGCGGGCGACAGCGGCAGCCTGAACGGCTGGTCGCTCCAGATCAGCCGCTGATCCGGACGCCCACGCGCAACAGCGTACAAAAGACCAACCCCCGAGCCGGTGTCGCCAGCTCGGGGGTTTTCGTTTCGCGTCCTGGAGCTCGGGCGCTCGAGGAGCTCAGTCGCTCGAGGTGTCGCTCGAAGCGTCGCTCGAAGCGTCGCTCCCGCCGTCGGTGCCGCCGTCGGTCCCGCCGTCACCGGGCGTGTCGCACACACCGAACGTGCCCGCCTTGGCGTCGAACGGCACGCACTTGAGGCCGCCCGTGCAGTCCGTGTCGGCGCAACAGAAGTGCTTGCACTTGCCTACGGGGTTCGACTGGCTCGTGCCGTCGCAGTGGAGCTTCGGCTCGCAGAACTGGTTCTTGCCGCTGTCGCAGGGCTGGCCTTCCTTCTCGGTGTTGCCGTCGGGGTAACACTTGAGACCACCGGTCATGAAGTCGCAGGCGGCCGGGTTCGTGCAGCCCTCGTTGGTGACGGGGTTGCAGAGCGCCAGGAAGTTCTTGTCCAGGATGCAGCCCGTGGGCAGCGTCACGCTCTTGCACTCGGTGGCGAAGTCCGAGCAGCAGTCGCCGTTCTGTGAGCACTGGGTGTCGCAATAGCACTCGGTCGTGGTGCCCTGGGGGTCCGCAGACCCGCAAGCGTCTTTGCAGCTGCCGTCCGACTGGCCGCCACCGCTCCCGCCGCCGCCGCTGGTGCCACCGGCGCCGCCCGTGGTGCTCGCCCCCGTCCCGCCCGTGCCACCCGCGATGCTGCCGCCCGAGCCGCCGCCCGAGGTGGTGGCGCCCGAGCCGCCGGTGTTGTTGTTTCCGCTGCTGCTGCTGCTGCAAGCGGCAAACAACATCGATCCGCAGAAGACGCTGAACAAAGCGCTGATGGTGGCGATTCTCACGGTGGCTCCTCGCTTCGGGACGAAAGTCGGGTGATATGAACCCGAGCCCAAGGCGCTCAGCCTACACCAACGCGACGGGCAGCACCACCCGGACCCGCGTGCCCTGCCCCCGCTCGCTCTCGATTCGGATGTCTCCGCCCATCTCCCGAACGAGCGACCGACACACGTGGAGGCCGAGCCCGGTGCCGACCCCTGGGGTCTTCGTGGTGAAGAAAGCATCGAACACACGAGGCAGCGCCTCGGGGGGGATGCCCTCCCCGTCGTCGAGCACGTCGACGCACACCGTGCGCTCACCCTCGCACACCACGCGCACTTCGATGCTGCCTCGGCGTTCATCGGGGATGGCCTGGGCCGCGTTCAGAAGCAAGTTGAGAAATACCTGGGCGAGACGCGTCTCGTCGGCGCGGACCGGCGCGACGTCCGCGTAGGTTCGCTCCAGATCGGCGCGCTCGGTGACGGTGGGAGCGGCGAGGCGCGCCGCGAGGTCGACGCAGCGCCGCACGTCCACGAGAGCCACGCCTTCGCCGGGCCGGGCCAGGCCGATGTGGTCCGCCAAGATGGCCCGCATGCGCGTGAGTCCTTCGAGGGCGTCTTCGAGCTCTGCCACGACCCGGCCATCGGACGGCGGCTCCGCCCGCAGCCGATCGAGCACGTGGGCGACGTTGGCCAAGACGCCGGTCAACGGATTGGCGAGCTCGTGGGAGACGCCCGCGGCGAGCACCCCCAGCGTCGCCATGCGCTCCGCCACGGCCATCTCCGCGTGGCTCAAGCGTTGTTCACTGACGTCGCGCGCCGAACCACAGTAGCCGGTGACCGAGCCGCGGGCGTCGAACACCGGCGCGACGCGATCTTCCATCAGGCGGAATGCGCCGCTCAGCTTGTGGCGCATGCGATAGGTCCGAACCACCGGCTTCCCCGTGTCGAACATCTCTTCGGTGCTGCGCGCGACGCTCACGTGGTCGTCCGGGTGGATGGACGCGAACCACAACATGCGGTCCTCGCGCAGCTCTTTTGCCGAATAACCGAGCACCCTCTCGACGTGGTCGCTCAAGAGCTCGACGCGGCTCGTCAGCGGGTTTCCATCCGACTGCACTACGTAGACGATGTCCGGAACCCTCTCGATCAGGTGTCGGAGGCTCGCCTCGATGCGCTCGCTGTGGGCCTCCGCCTGCCGCAAGTCGCTGCGATCGATCACGACGGTGAGCACCTTGCCGTCTCCCGCCGGCGCCAACATCACGTCGACGGGAAACAGGTGGCCGTCGCGATGTCGCGCCTCGAGCCGCGACGCGCTGCCCATGCGTCGCACCCGGCCATCGCGCTGAAAGCGCTCGCGGTGCTCGACGTGGGCCCGTCGGAAGGGGCCAGGCACGAGCACGTCCACGGAGCTTCCGGCGAGCTCTTCCGGCGGCCACCCGAAGAGAGCGGCAGCGCAGTCGTTGGCGTGGGAAATGTTGCCCGTGGCGTCGACCAAGAGCAGGCAAATCGGAACGCGCGGCAGGAGCGCCTGCCAGGCTTCGACCTCGGGCTTCGATGGGTTCATGCGGTCGCGGTCGCGGGACGTGCGGAGGAAAAAAGTCGCATCATAGCATCATCCCCGCATCCAAGCGTCAGCGGACGGAGCCGACCATTCTGAGTACCATCACGCCGTGCCCGAGACCCGTCTCCTTTCCGTCGCCACCGGACTTTCCCGAGCCGCGCTCGAATGGGGCGGCGACGACCCAACCCTCGAGCATACGGTGGTCCTCGTGCACGGGTTTCTAGACCTTGGCTGGGGCTTCGCGCCGATGGTCGAGAGCGGGCTCGCGGGCCGGTACCACGTCGTCGCACCCGACATGCGGGGGCACGGCGACAGCGATCGCGTCGGAGCAGGCGGCTACTACCACTTCATGGACTACGTGGCGGACTTGGCCAGCGTCGTCGAATTGGTCGGCCGGTCGCAGGTTTCGCTCGTCGGTCACTCGATGGGAGGCAGCGTTGCGGCCTACTACGCGGGCGCATTTCCCGAGCGCGTCTCCCGCCTCGCGCTCCTCGAGGGGCTCGGCCCGCCCGAGGACGACGCTGGCGCGCCCGAGCGCGCCCGCGCCTGGGTGCTCGCCTGGCAGCGGGCCCGACAGGCCTCGGGCAGCGGCTACGCGAGCGTCGATGCCGCGGCTGAACGCCTGCTCGCTGGTGATCCCCTGCTCGGCGCGGAGCTCGCTTCGTTTCTGGCCGAGCGAGCCACTCGACGCGACGAGGACGGGCGCCGTCGCTTCAAACACGACCCGGTCCACCTGACGCGGGGCCCCTACCCGTTTCGCATGGATGTCGCGCTGCAGTTCTGGCGTGCGGTCACCTGCCCGGTGTTGCTGGTGGAAGGCGAGAAATCGCCGTTCCGCTCGCTCGAGAACCTGGAACAGCGCGTGAACGCATTCCGAAACCCGGAGCGCGTGGTGCTGCCCGGTGCGGCTCACATGCTCCAGCGCCACGCCCCGGCCGAGCTCGCTCGCATCCTGTGCGAGTTCCTCGGCTGAAGGCTCAAGGGCAGCCGCTCTGGATGAGGCTCAACGTCTCGGCCATCTGGGCCGCGCTCTGGCCGTGCCGCCAGTACGAAAACCACGTTCCCGCCTGCCGCGCGGCACACACTTCGGAAGCGAGCGCGAGCGGAGCGAGGGGCGGGTCCGGATTGTACTCGTTCACCCCGCAGGGCTTGCCCTGGCAGAGGCTCGGAGCGATGGCCGAGTCCTTGTGGAACTCGCCGTAGGCGATCTGTGGCGCCGAGAGCGTGTCGGCGCTCTCGGACTGTGTGCCGAGGAGCGGACGGAACGGCACACCGTCGAGGAGGAAGCCTCGCTTCTTGCACTCGTCCCAGTAGATGTTGCCGATGGACTGGCTGAACGCAGGCACGTAGCCCTGCTTCAGGCTGATCTCGTTGCCGTCTTCCAGCGTCACGTTGCCGTACTTGCAGGTGTGCTCCGCGACCTTGCGCACCCAAGCGTCGTACACGCTCCCTGCGGGGATCTCGAGCGTGCCGGCGGCCGTCACGTGATCGACGCCGCCGCTGTTGTTCCACGCGCTCCACGGGTGGTACGGCCACTTCGGCCCGTAGTCGTCCGAGAGCGCGTGCTTCAAGCCCCAGCCGTCGACCACGTCGATCTCGACGCGCATGGCTTGGGTCCCTGCGTAGCTCACGAGCTCCTCGAGCTTCGCCCAGAACGCAGGGTTGAATTGCTCGAGCACCGCGAGCCCGCCCTGCTCGGCGTACGCACCGCCGACGAGAGCCCATTCATCTTCCGCACCGGGCACCGTGCGCCACGGGCCGAGCCGTACATGGAGCCAGTTCACGCCGTACCCCCGCACGAAGTCGATCCAAGCGGTGTCCACGAGCGGCCAGCCGTAGCCGCCGCCGCAACACGAGATCGCCTGGTTCGGAACGAAGGGCGCACCCGCACGCGTCACGAAGCCCGAGCCCGAGACCGCGAGAGCGAGCTCGGGGAACGCGATGTTGGTTCCGCTGTCCGCCGCGCCGCCCAGACCCGAGTCGACGCTGCCCGCCGAGCCGGCATTCCCGCCGGAGCCGGAGGCCCCACCGGACGGCGCGCCGCCACCCCCTGGAGCCCCGGCACCACCCCCACCGGCGCTCGATGAAGACTCTCCGGATTCACACGCCGAGAGACCCAGGCCGAGGATGAGCAGCGCGACGCCCCGCATGGGCTTCAGCTTTCGCTCCGCGGCGAGAGCGGCGCAAGCGCCGTCTCTGCGACCGTCTTGGCTCGCCGAGTTCAGCCCTCGATCTCGAAGCCTTGTCGTGCGAGCTCCCGGCCATCCGCCGCGCGCACGACCACGCTCCAGGTCCCGGCTTCCTTCACCTGGCGCGTCTTGCCCCAGGTGCGATAGCGCGCCTTGTTCGCGGGGACGTCGAGCTGGATGTGCCCGACGGACTTCTTGCCGGCTCGCTCGAACGTGATCACGACGGAGTCCGAGCTATCGCTTCGGTTCTCGAGCTCGACGAAAGCCACGAGCGGCTCATCGGAGAGCGACAACCGATCCATCACCACCGGCTCGCGTCCGTCGAGCCTGCGCGTCACGACCACGCGCTTGACGGTCACCGCGGTCGGGCCTGCGAGCGGTTGCTTCTTCTCTTTCACGACGCTTGGGTCCGACGTGACGCTGCGCTTGTCCGACGCCGGATCGGCGGGCGACGCCTTGGCGTCGGCCCTGTCGCTCTTCGGTGCCACCTTCGCGGGATCGCGGGACCCGCTGGCGCGGCGCTGTCGACCGCCGTCGCCGTCGGAACGGCTGCTTGTCGCGCGAGCGGCTCCTCACGGAGCTCGGTGCCGGACTTCTTGGAACAAGCGGCTACGGAAAGAGACGCAACCATCGCCAAACAGAACCACCCACGCTGGGACATACTCACTCCTCGGGGCCGCGGGCCCCATCTTGCGACCCTATTGAGCAAGGGGCGCGCCAGCCAAGTTTCCGCAGGAATTCGCCGCGCCGAACCCGCGCGCGTGTCGGGCCCGACCCGTGCTCGAGCGGCAGCGCCCACAGGCGCACGTGCGCCCCGAGAGTTGCCAGCGGCCGGCCCGCCGTGGCAAAACTCCGACGCGGTCATGCTTCGAGCCCGGGCACCCCATTTCGTTCGAGCGCTGCGCGCGCTCGCCGGAGTGATCGCCCTGTTCCTGATCTCGGGCCAGCTCCTGAGCATCGGGCACCACGCGCTCGTGGCGCACTACCTGTGCGCCGAGCACGGCACCGTGCACCACGGCCGTGCCCCCGAACTCCGCGCCGTCGCACACGGCAAGCACGAGACCGCTCGGCCCGTCGCCGCTTCGGAGCACGGAAGCCACGACGATTGCGCCTTCCCTTCCCGCGAGCCCGAGCAGCGCCCCGTGGCCGAGAGCACCCGCGTGGTCGGCGAGTTCGCCGTCGCCAGCTTGGTGTTCGAGCCGGCGGACGTGGCAGCGCACGCGTCGGTTCCGCTCCTGAGCCTCGCACCCAAGTTGTCGCCTCCCATCGAGAGCTAGGTCGGCGTTCCTTCGCGGGAGGAAAGCAGCCCGCGCACGCGACGCACGCCCCTGGCGTGCGCGCGCCCTTCGCGACTCCATCGAGCCGGCTCCCGCCGGCACGCGATGCGATTCGCTCGTGGTCGCACCGATCTCCCCCTTCTCGAGAGTCCTGACATGCCCATGCAGAGACGACACTCTGCCTTCCTCTTCGCCGTGACGCTGTGGGCGCCGGTGGCGTTCGCACAAGCCACCCCGCCGAGCGGGACGAGTGACGGCGCGCCGAGCGAAGCGGCCGAGCCGGATGACGCAGCGCCCGGCGATTCCAAGCCCGCGCCCGCTGCGGCCGCGACCGAGGCGAAGCCCCCTCCGCGGACCGAGACCGACGACGTCTTCTCCGAGCTCGAGTCGAGCCTGTCCGGGCCGTCTTCGCCCGCGCGGAGTGAGCCGACCCGGGCGAAGCCCGCGGGGCAGCGCGGCGCCCAGAGCCTGAATCCCGACCTGGCGTTCATCGCCGACTTCGCTGCCGCCTGGTTCTCCGAGCGAGAGCACGCCCAGACCGGCGGCCACGACCCGACACGGACGGGGATGAATCTCCAGGCGCTCGAGCTCAATGCGCGGAGCGTCGTCGACCCCTACCTGCGTTTCGACGCGAACCTCGTGTTCGCTGAGGACGGTGTGGAGCTCGAAGAGGCCTACGCCACCACGCTCGACCTACCCCTCGGTTTGCAGGCGCGATTCGGGCAGCTCCTGACGCGTTTCGGACGCATCAACTCGACTCACCCCCACGCCTGGGACTTCGCCGATCAACCCTTCGCCCTCGGACGCATTTTCGGTGCGGAGGGCAACCGCGGGCTCGGCGCCGAGGCGTCCTGGCTCGTGCCCTTGCCCTGGTACACCGAACTCGTCGGCACCGTGCTGCACGCCGATGGCGAGGGCAGTGCGCGGAGCTTCTATGGTAGCCAGGAGCTCCACGTCGACAGCGTGACGGATCTGCTCTACGTGACGGCGCTCAAGCAGTTCTTCGAGCTGCACGAGAACTGGTCGCTGCTCTGGGGGCTCAGCGCTGCGTTCGGTCCGAATCCGAACGGGCCTGACAACCGCACCGCGGTGTACGCGACCGACCTCTATCTGAAGTATCGCCCGATCACGCGCGAGAGCACCACGCAGGTCACGTGGCAGACCGAGGTCATGCACCGGCGCCGCCAGATCCCCGATGCGCTCTTGTGGGACGTGAGTGGCTACAGCCAGGTCTTCTGGCGTTTCGCGCGCCGCTTCGGCGCTGCGCTTCGCTACGAATACGGCTCTCCCGCCTACTACGCTTCGGGTGTCGTGGCCCGCGATCCGCTCGATCCCGAGTGGACCGATACGCGCCAGCGGATGAGCGCTGCGCTCAGCCATTGGCCGAGCGAGTTCTCGCGCTTCCGCCTGCAGGCTTCGCGCGACGCGGGAGGGCCGACCCGCGGCGTGTGGGCCGCATTCTTGACTGCCGAGCTCGTCGTGGGAGCCCACGGCGCGCACACGTTTTGAGAGGAGCCTCAGATGTCTCGATGGATTGCAGTGTTGTTCGGATGGCTGGTCCTGTGCGTGTCGTGGCAGGCGAGCGCCGCAGTGGTCGTCGTGACCTCGACCGCCGACTTGGCGTCCATCGCCAAGGAGGTCGGCGGAGCGAACGTCGAGGTCACGAGCCTCGCGCTCCACACCCAAGACCCGCACTTCGTGGACGCGAAGCCGCACTTGGCGATGAAGCTCGCCAAGGCGGATCTGCTCGTCATCATCGGGCTCGACCTCGAGGTCGGCTGGTTGCCGACGCTGCAGACCGGATCGCGCAACGGCAAGATCCAGGCGGGCGCCGACGGCTTCCTCGACTGCTCGGAGTTCGTGAAGATCCTGGAGGTCCCTGCCGTGAAGGTCGATCGCAGCCAGGGCGACGTTCACCCCCAGGGAAACCCCCACTACATGCTGGACCCGCGCCAGGCAGCGCGCGTCACCAAGGGCATCGCCGATCGCCTGGCGAAGCTCGACGCGGCGCACGCCGACGCCTACCGCAAGAACGCTCTGAACTTCATCCGGAAACTCGGCAAGGCCACCAAGGGCTGGGAGGCGCAGCTCGCCAAAGCGAAGGGCCAGAAGGTCGTCGCGTACCACAAGTCCATCGTCTACTTCGCGGATTGGCTGGGCCTCGACGTGGTCGAGTACATCGAGCCGCGTCCCGGCATCCCGCCGAACCCGCACCACGTGACCCACGTGATCGAGGTCGCCAAGGGAGCCGGCGTGAAGTCCGTGCTGCAAGAGGCGTACTACCCCAGCAAGAACAGCGAGCTCATCGCCAAGCAAACCGGCGCGACCCTCGTGAAGATCCCGGGAGCGCCCGACTTCAAAGGGGGCAAGAGCTACATCCAACACATCGACGGCGTCGTGCGGCAGCTCGCCAAGATCTACCCGTGACGGGTGGCCCATGAGCTCCGACGACCGCTCTCCATTGCTCTGCTCGAGCCGCAAGCTCGAGGTCGGCTACCTCGGCAGTGCGATCCTGCCGCCCATCGAGCTCGAGATCCGGGCCGGCGAGTTCTGGGCGGTCATCGGCAGGAACGGCTCGGGCAAGACGACTTGGCTGAAGACGCTGCTCGGACTCTTGCCCCCCGTGCGTGGCAGCGTCGTGCACGAGCGAGCCGGACTCAGGCTCTCCTACCTGCCGCAGCGCAAGGCCATCGACGAGCTCTACCCTCTCCTCGCCCGAGACGTAGTGCGACTCGGGCTCGACCGCGGCTGGTCGTTCCTGCGACCGTGGGGCGGCGAGCCCAAAGAAGTGCGCGCAGCTCTCGACGAGATGGGCGTGCTCGCCTTGGCAGACGAGCCGTTTCGCCGGCTCTCGGAGGGCCAGAAGCAGCGCGTGCTCTTCGCGCGCCTCGCGGTCTCGGGCGCCGACGTCGCGGTGCTCGACGAGCCGACCAGCGCCATGGACCAAGTCGCCGAGCACGAGGCCTTCACGTTGCTCGACGAGCTGCGCAAACGCCGGGGGCTCGCCATCGTCATCGTGAGCCACTACCTCGGCATGGTGCAGCGCTTCGCCGACCCGGCACTGCTCTTGGATCGCGACACCCAAACCGTGATCCGCGGGCTGCCGCACGAGGTGTTCGCGGACGAGCGGTTCCAAGCGCGCTTCAGCGAGCGGCCGCCGGCCATCAAGACTCTGGAGGAAGAGGATGGCTGACGCGGGGCCGCGGCCGCCTGCCAGCGGCGAAGCGCTGAGCGATCAGGAGCTCGAGGAAGCCTTCGGCGCCGATCTCGGAGCGGGACCCAAGGACGCACCCCGGGCGGCGACGTCGGCGGAGGAAGCAGGGCCGAACAGCCCGGCCAGCGAAGCGCGGGCGCAGGAGGGCGTGCCGTCGTGGAGCGAGTTCGCACACGGCTGGGAGCTCGGCATCTATCGCGACCCCGTGCTGTGCGGCGTGTTCGCCGGCGTGGTGCTCGGCGTCTTGGGCGTGTTCGTGGTGCTGCGCCGTGCCGTGTTCGTGACGGCGGCCATCAGTCAGGCCGCGGGGCTCGGCGTCGCCCTCGCCTTCCTGGTCGGCCTCTGGTTCCACGCGTCGGTGCCTCCTGTACTCGGGGCGCTCGCGGTGGCGCTGGCCGCCACCGCGCTTCTCACCTTGCGCACTCAGCGCATGCGCCTGCCGAGCGAGACGCTGGTCGGTCTCGTCTACCTCGGCTCGAGCGCCGCCGCGATCTTGGTCGGTGATCGGATCCAGCAGGAGTCGCAAGACATCGCCAGCATCCTGTTCGGCACGGCGGTGCTGGTGCGACGCTCGGACCTCTGGCTGGTCGGTATCGCGGGCGCCACCACGCTACTCGCGCTCGCCCTCGGCTATCGCGGCTTCCTGTTCGCGGGCTTCGATCCGGAAGGCGCTCGCGTGCACCGGCTGCCGGTCCGTCTCCTCGATCTCATGCTCTGGGTCCTCGTCGCCATCGAGGTGTCGGTGGCGACCCGCGCCATCGGTGCGCTACCCGTGTTCGCCTTCGCGGTCGCGCCGGCCATGGCTGCCCTGTCGCTCTCGGAGCGAGTGCGCACCGCGCTCGCCCTCGCTGCGGGCCTCGGCGGCCTGTCCGGCGGCCTGGGCTACCTGTTCGCGTTCTTCTTCGAATTCCCCGTGGGCGCGTCCCAGGCCGCGCTGTCCCTGGTGTTTCTGCTCGTGTGTCTCCCCGTGGCGCGTCTGGTCCGAGGCAACGCCAGCTGAGCTCGAGGCGAAAGTTTGCTTGCTTCCGCTCGGGAGGTTCCCGAAGCTTGCGCCGTGCAGATGGGTGTCCCAACGGCTGCGCTGAGGCGCCCGGCACGGGCGGCGTTCTCCGGCCTCCTCTTGGCGCTCGCGTGTGCGGTGTTCGCGGCCGGCGCGCGTCGGCCGCCGGACGCAGGCGGCGCGACGGCCGCGCTCGACGCGGGCCCGAAGCCCCGCGACGCCGGTCGAGACGCAACCGAGGCGGCCGCCCCGGCGCCGAGCGCCAGCGCGGATCTCGAGCTGCCTCTCGAGATGCCCACCCCGAGCGCAGCCCCGGAGCCCAGCGCGGCGGCTGAGCCGGCGCCGCTGCCGAGCGCCAGCGCGCCCCCACCGAGCGCAACGCCCTCGAGCACAGCACCGAGCGGCGCGGCGAGCGCGGCGGCGAGCCCAGCCCCGAGCGCGAGCGCGGGCGCTGACGTGCGCGTCGGGGACGCATCGGTGTTCCAGATCCGCGTGCCGCACGGCAAGACGAGCGCCAAGGCGCGGGCCGAAGCCGCGGAAGCCGCGCTCAAGGACGCCGCCAAGAACGAGAAGCCCGAAGAAGTGCGGGTAGAGGCCCGGGGCGACGCTTTCATCGTCTATGCGGGCAAGACCCCCATCGTCGAGCTCTGGGCGGAGGACGCCGCTGCCGCCGGTGCGCCGGAGCTCCGCGAGCACGCCGAACGCGTCGCGGAGCGAGTGCGCGACGCCATCCGCAGCGAGCAGAAGCGGAGCGCCATCGCCACTACGGTCTTCTCGCTCTCGCTGGTGGTATTGGCGCTGCTCTTCGGGATCTACCTGCTGCGCAAGATCGCCGAATTCAGCGAACGCGCGAGGGACTGGGTCCTCACTCACCCGGAGCGCATCCCCACCTTGCGCATCTACTCACTCGAAGTCGTGCGCCCGGCCGCGCTGCGGAGCGGCCTCTTGGTGAGCTTCGGCGCAGGCCGCTGGATCCTCCAGCTCACCGTCGTCTACCTGTGGGTGCTCGGGTCGCTGTCGCTCTTCGAGTCGACGCGTCACTACACCGAGAAGCTCACGAGCCTCGTCGTGAGCCCGATCACGGGCCTGCTCGGACGGCTGGTGGCCACGATCCCCATGCTCGTGGTCACGGTCCTCGCCACGCTGGCCGTGATCGTGTGCCTGCGCTTCGTGGGCATGTTCATGAGCAGCGTCGCCCGCGGCGAGACCCGCGTCGGGTGGCTGAGCGCGGAGCGAGCGGAGCCGACCAGCCTCCTGCTCCGTGCCGGGATCGCGGCGGCGGCCCTGGTGTTCCTGGCCCCGGTGGTCACCGGCGATTCCGAAGGGGCTCTCGCACGCGCCGGCACGGTGATGGTCGCGGCATTCGGCCTCGGTGCGACGCCGCTCGTCGCCAGCGCCTTGGCGGGAGCCGCCGTGCTCTACTCCCGCAAGCTCGAGATCGGCGCTCGCGTCCAGGTCGGGAGCGCGGCCGGCACCGTCGTGTCCAACGGGCTCTTCGCCGTGATGCTGCGAGCCGACGACGGGGCCGAGCTCCGCGTGCCCCACCTCCTGCTCTTGGTGCGGGAGTCGCGCGTGCTTCAGGACCAGCGGGCCACTTCGGTTCTGCTTGCCATCTCCCCGGCTCACAAACCGGGGGAGGTCACCCCCGTCCTCGAAAAGGCGGCGGGGCTCGTGGGGGACAAGCCCAGCGTGGAGCTCGTCCGGGCGGATGTGGACGGCATCGTGTTTCGAGTGACGGCCGAGACCGAGCCTCCGCGCGATCCCACCCGGCTCTACGGCGCGCTGCTCGATGCGCTGGGCGATCACGGGATTCGGCTGGGACGCGACCGGAGCTCGGGCGCCCCGTGAACGCCATCCTGCTCCTGGTCGGCCTGTTGGTCCTGGCCTACCTCGGCAGCATCTTGGTGGGAGGCCGCGCCATCCGCGGCTACGGCCTGCCTTCGGGCTCGGAGTACCTGATCTTGGGCTTCGTGCTCGGCCCCCACGTGCTCGGCGTCGTGGACCGAGCGGTGCTCGGCGCCATGGAGCCCTTTCTGCAAGTGGGCCTCGCTTGGCTCGCGCTCGTGATCGGCGTCGACTACGGCTTCGTGGGCGCACGCCGCGTTCCGCTCTCCCGTCTCATCCTCGGTCTGTGCCTGTCCCTCGCCTGTGGTCTCGGGGTCGCGGCAGCGTTCGCGACCTACGCGCTGAACTTCACTGGGCTCCAAGGTCGCGAGCTCCTGATCGCTTGCATTGGCGTGGGCGCGGTGTCTTGCGACACCACGCGCCACGCGGTGCGCTGGGTGGTCGAGCGCTACGCAGCGCGCGGTACGCTCTCCGACCTCGTCGCCGACATTGCCGATGCCGACGACCTGGTGCCGCTCCTCTCGATCACCTTCGCGTTCGCGCTCGCCCCATCGCCCAACATCCAGCTCGAGGTGCCGTTCTGGCTGTTCGCGGTGACGACGCTGGGGACCGGCGTCCTGCTCGGAGCGCTGTCGTCCGCGCTCCTACGCGTCGAGCTCCGCACGACCCAGACCTGGGGCATTCTGCTCGGCGCCGCGCTCTTCGGCATCGGGACCGCGGCCCGACTCGGCAAGTCGGCGCTCGGCCTGTTGTTCGCGCTCGGGCTCACCATCTCGATCCTCGGCGGACGGCGCACCGAGCTCCGGCGCATGCTCGAGCGCACCGAGCAGCCCGTGCTGCTGCCCGTGCTCGTCTTGGCGGGCGCTTACGTGAACCTCGAAGGCATTCCGAACCCGGTCGGACTCGTGCTGGTCGTGCTCGCGAGCCGCGTCGCCACCAAGTGGGTGGCGGGTGCGATCCTGAGGCTCACGCCGAGCGGCCGCGGTGCCGGCCGCATCCTCGGACTCGGGCTCCTTCCGTCCGGCGCGCTCACCATGGCGTTCGGATTGGCGTTCGCCCTCCGCTTTCCCGGAGTGCTCGGGCAGACCGTGCTGGTGGTCGCGGCTCTGGTCACCGTGTTCGGGGAGCTCGTCGGCCCGACTTCACTCCGCTTGGCCCTGGCCCGGGCGGGAGAGATCGAAGCGCCCGCCTCCTCGCGACTGCGTCCGTCGAGCCGGCCCCCGGCGAGGCCCGCCTGATGTCCGGAGCGACGACGACCCAGAAGCCGCTGGCGGCGCGGCTCACCCAGGCGGTCACGCTGGTGGCGATCTTCGGCCTGCTCTGGCTCGCCGTTCGAGTGGTGCCCGAGTTCCACGGCGCGGGGACCATGATCGGGGCGCTGGGGTTTCTCCTGCTGGCGGGGACGCTGACGAGCGAGCTCTGCGAGATCGTCGCTCTGCCTCACCTGACGGGCTACATCCTGGCCGGCGTCGTGGCCGGCCCGCACGTGCTTCACCTGTTCGACCACGACACCGTCGCGAGCCTCTCGGTGGTGAACACGCTGGCTCTCTCGCTGATCGCCCTGGCGGGCGGAGCCGAGCTGCGGCTCGCGGACCTGAAGAGCGGCGTCCGCAGCTTGTCCATCGCCATGCTGGTCCAGTCGGTGGTGGTGCTCGCGCTCTCGGCGCTCGGTTTCGTGCTCCTAGCCCGCTTCATCCCGTTCACGCAGGGCTATGGACTCGGCGGCGTCGTCGCCATCGCGCTCCTGTGGGGAGTTCTGGCCGTCAGTCGGAGTCCGAGCGCGACCCTCGCCATCCTGTCTCAGACTCGCGCCCAGGGCCCTGTGGCCCGTTTCACACTCGCGTTCGTCATGGCTTCGGACGTGGTCGTGTTGGTGCTCTTGGCCGTCGCCATGATGGTCGCCCGCCAACTGCTCGAACCGAGCTCACAGCTCTCCTTCGAAGACTTCGAGTCGCTGGGGCACGAGCTGCTCGGTAGCGCGTCCCTCGGAACGACGCTCGGGCTCTTGCTCGCGGTCTACCTGCGCTTCGTGAGCTCGGAGCTGCTCGTGATCCTGGTCGCGCTCGGCTACGGCCTGACCGCCGGCCTCCACTACCTCAGATTCGATCCACTGCTCACCTTCTTGATCGCGGGCTTCGTGGTCCAGAACTTCTCGAACCAGGGGAAGAAGCTGCTGACGTCGGTCGAGCAGACGAGCGCCATCGTGTTCGTGGTGTTCTTCGCGTCCGCTGGCGCCCACCTGGACCTGGCGCTGCTCCGCTCGCTCTGGCCCATGGCCGTTGCCCTCACCGCGCTGCGCGCCGTCGCGACCTACGTCGCGCACCGCACGAGCACGCGCCTCGCCGCGGACCCACCCGTCATCCGCCGCTGGGGTTGGGCCGGCTTCGTATCCCAGGCAGGTCTGACGTTGGGGCTCTCGGCGGTCCTCGCCAAGGCTTTCCCCGGCTTCGGGCCGCCGCTTCGCTCGCTCACCGTAGCCGTCGTGGCGCTCAACGAGGTCGTGGGCCCCATCTTGTTCAAGCTCGCGCTGGACCGGACCGAAGAAAGCGCGACGGCGGGACGGACCTCCCTCAGCCCGTAGAACCGCCGAGGCTTTCCGTAGTATGCGAAGCCCATGCGCGCCCTTCGCCTGCTCCCGCTGCTGCTCTCGTTCCTTCCCCTCGCGGCCTGCGATCGCAAAGATCCCAAGAAGTGCGACGAAGCCCAAGGCGTGATCCGCCAGGCGATCACCGGAGAAGACTTCGCCTCGGCCCGTCAGTGGCGCGACTACGCCTACAAGCAGTGCAGCGATCGCACCCAGCTCGACCAGCTCGACAAGGACATCGTGCAGAAAGAGGCCGACGTGAAGGCGCGAAAGGCGCAGGCGGATGCCAAACGCGGTCAGACCGAGCAGCTCGTGAAGCTCTTCAGCGAATGGGCCGGAACACACAAGGGCAATCCGGCGGGTGCTGCCGTCAACGTCACTTGCGCCGAGCCCGCCGAGTCTGCCAAGGAGAAGGAGCGGTGGTGCTTCCGCGAGCGAGCTGCGGGCGAGCACAAGCTCCGCGTGCAGTATTGGGAGGCCGCTCCGGATACCTTCGAGTTCTCCACGACGAGCCCGGGCGACGTCAGCTGCGAGATGTTGGGCGGGGGCGCCGTGCTGAAGAACGCCCACGACGGCGCGCTCCTGCACTGCGATTTGACGGGGGGCGCGCTCGCCGGCACCCAAGCGCTGATGGTGCGCACGGCCCAGGGCACGCTCGTGAGCGTGTTTTCGCCCAAGTACCTCGAAAAGAACGACGTCTTTCGCCGGCGCTTGACGCTCTGACGCGCCGTGGACGACGCCCCTGAATCGGCCCTGCGCGCGCGAGACGCGACCCGCGCCATCGGGCTCGTGCCCGCCACGGGCGTGGGTGTGGGCGCCATCGTCGGCGGCGGCGTCGTGGTCCTCGCCGGAGCCGCATTCCAGCACGCGGGCCCGGCCGCGCTGCTCGCGTTCGCCCTGAACGGCGTGGTCGCTCTATTGACCGCATTCTCGTACGCGGAGCTCGGCACGGCCTTCCCGGAGTCGGGCGGCGCCTACGTCTTCGCGAAGAAGATCTTGTCGGTGCGCGCGGCCTTCGCGGTGGGCTGGGTGCTGTGGTTCGCCTACATCGTCGGCGCGGTGCTCTATGCGCTGGGCTTCGCCGAATACGCGAGTGCCCTGGTCGCCGACGTATTCCGAACCGCCGGCTCGACTCCGCCGGCCTTCCTCGAAGGCAGGCGCATGCTGATCGGCCTCGCCCTGTGCGCCCTCGGGGCCTTCACCTTGGCGCTCGTGCGCCGCCCCGCGGGCGGCGGTGCCTTCGCGACCGTGGGCAAGCTCGTCACGTTCGCCGTGCTGATCGCCGCGGGCCTCTGGGCCGTGGGCGTGCGCGGCGGCGGCTCCATCCGCCGGGACTTCGTCCCGTTCCTGCCCCATGGTTTTTCCGGGGTGCTGTCCGCCATGGGCACCACGTTCATCGCGGTCCAAGGCTTCGAGCTCGTGGCCGGAATCGGCGGCGAGGTGAAGGATCCGCGGCGCGTGATTCCACGTGCGACGTTCCTCTCGCTCGCGCTCGCGATGCTGGTCTACCTGCCGTTCCTGTTCGTGATCATCACGGCGGGCACGGCCCCTGGAACGAACATCGTCGAGCTCAGCAGCGCGCATCCCGACACGGTGGTCGCGGTAGCGGTGGGCGAGTACATGGGCCGCTTCGGCACCTCTTGGTCATGGTCGCCGCACTGCTCTCGACCCTCTCCGCCCTCGAGGCCTGTCTGCTCGCGGCCTCGCGCGTGGCCTTGAGCATGGCCACGGATCGAACGCTGCCTCGACTCTTGGCCCAGCGCCATGCGACGCGCGACACGCCCGTGCTCGCACTTTACGCCACGCTGCTCGCCGTGGTGTCGATTCTCTTCATGGTGCCCGATCTGGCAGCGGTGGGCACGGCGGCCGGCCTGATCTTCTTGGTCTCGTTCGCGCTGGCGCATTGGACCGCGTACCTCGCGCGCTCGCGCGGCGCTCCGGCCCACGCGTTCCGCTCGCCGCTGTTTCCACTCCTGCCTTGGGCGGGCGGCATCACTTGCCTCTTGCTCGCCGCCTACCAGGCCGTGACCGCACCGGCCGCGGGCGCCATCACCGCGGTCTGGCTCGGTCTCGGTGGCATGCTCTACCTCGCCGCCTTCGCCAAAGGCGCCGAGATTGTGGACGCTCGCAGCGAAGCGCGGGACCCGAACCTCGTGCGGCTCCGGGGGCGAGCGCCGTGCGTGCTCGTCCCCGTGGCGAACCCCGAAAGCGCCGCTGGGCTGGTCGAGGTGGCGAGTGCTCTCGTCCCCGCGGAGGTGGGGCGGGTCTTGCTCCTGAACGTGATGGCGAAGCCGTCCCAGGTCGACAAGAGTCCCCCGCCGAACTTGCTCCGCGCGAGCGAAGTGCTCGCCGAAGCGGTGACGCGCGCCCTCGGCCGCGGTCACAGCCCGGAGGCCCTGCTCACCATCGCCGACTCGCCCTGGGCCGAGATCGAGCGCGTTTCGCGCGCGCGCCAGTGCGAAGCAGTGCTGCTCGGGCTCACGCGGCTCGACGACGAACGGACGCTGAGTGAGCTCGAGCGCTTGCTGAGCAAGGTCGACTCCGACGTCGCGGTGCTCGACGCTCCGCCCGGCTTCGAGCTCACGAACGTGACGCGCGTGCTGGTGCCCGTGGGCGGGCGAGGCCGTCAGCACGAGCTCCGCGCGCGACTGCTCGGCAGCTTGCGGCGGAGCGGCCGGCGCGACGTCGAGTTCCTGCAAGTGCTGCCCGAGAGCGCCTCCGACTCCGAAGTCGCGCTGGCGGAACGCGCGCTCCTGCAACTGGCCCGGGACGAGGCCGGCGGTGCTCCGCGAGTACGCGTGCTCCGCTCGGGCGACGGCCGCGGCGCCGTCGTCGAGGCTGCCCGAGACGCCGACCTCTTGCTCCTCGGCCTACCCCGCGCGCGAGGCAAAGCGTTCTTCGGCGAGTTCGCGCTCGGCGTCGCGCGCAGTGCGCCGTCGGCCACGCTGCTCTTGAGTCAGGGCAGGTGACGCGGGCGGCCGCTCGTTTTCCCGCTTGCGCCCTCAGGTCACGCGTTCGGTGGACATCACTGCGTCGGGCCCGCTCACGCGCCGCCCCTCGACGATGCCACCGTCGGCGCCCATGGCGATGACGAGACCGACGTCGGCGAAGAGGCTGACGATGGGCGTCACCCACGCCGGATCCTGCCAGACCGCATCGAAGGCGTCGCTACCGGGTTCACGCAGGAAGATGCAGCCGGCACCGCTCGCCCAGATGCGCCCCGCCACGTCCACGGCGGCGGCCGGTAGATCGGGCTTGCCGCGCAAGAACCAGTGGCTCTCGCCGCTGTCGTCCACGCAGATCACGAGACCTTCGCTGCCGGTGGCGACGCCCAAACGCCGTTCGGCGCGCCCCGCCGACGACAGGAGCGCGCGCACCCGCGGGATGTCCAGGAAATCCACCTGCCACATCAACGGGTGATAGAGGGCCGCGAAACCCGCGCCGTCATGGCGACGGCCGACGATCAGCCAACGTTCGTCTCCGACTCTCGAGATGGCGCTCACGCGCGCGACGTCGTCGAGGCGCAGCGGCTTGAGCCAGCGCCGAGACGACAGCGCGTAGAGCACCGGCGGACGGTTCTCGGTTTCACCGACTACCACCGCCAGATCGTCGAACTCACCGCTGGCGAGCGAGAAGCTGACCTCCGCCGAGGGCCCGCGCACGACCTCGGACACACCATCGGCGGAGTAGGTTGCGAGCGTCGCTTGATCGCCTCCTACGAGCCAGCTGCCAGCCGACATGCGCTGCACGAAGCGAATGCCTCGATCGTTGGGCAGCTCGTCCATGGGCGCGTCGAGCCAGCCCGTACCGTTCCAGAAGCGCAGGCCCACGTTGGTCGCAGCCAGGCAGCGCCCGTCGCCGTCCCACGCCACGCTGCGCACCACCTGATCGTCGCCGGGCAGGTGACGCACCGTCCAGCTCCAGCCCGATTGGGGCAAGGCGCTGGTGGGCGCGCCGGGCACGATGCTGTCGATGCGTCGTGACGTGGCCGGCCGCGAGCGAGGCCCGCTCTTGAGCCAGGGCAGCACCATGGACGCGAACATGGAGGCAGTGCGCGGGCGCTCCTCGGGCCGCTGAGCCGTCGCCAGACGAATGGCCAGGTCGATGCCCGCCGCTGCCGCGGGCTGCTCGCGAAGCTCCGGGCTCAACATGCTCGATTCGAGGATGCTCGTGCGTTCGGGTTTGCGAATGAGCCCCAGCGAGTCCAGGGCGTTCCGGGTCGGGAACAGACCGCGACCCGTGAGCATGAAATAGAGGTCGACGGCGAACGTGAAGACGTCGCTCCACGATCCGATGCGCCGGTCATCGAGCGCGGCCTGCTCGGGCGGCGCGTATCCCACCGTCCCCACCACGATGCCGCCGAAGGTCGCGTTCATGCCGATGGGACGCGCCAAGCCGAAGTCCGTGATCTTGAAGATCTCGCTGTCGCCGAATCCGCAACACAAGACGTTGTTGGGCGTCAGGTCGCGGTGGATGACGCCGACCTCGTGCACGGCATCGAGCCCCTTCGCCATGCACTCCACCGCCAGCGCCGCGCGCACCGGATCGAAGGCATGCCCCGTCTTGTCGACGCTGTACGCGACGCGTTCGGTGAGCGTCGTTCCCTCTGCTCCGCCGTGGACGTACTCGAGGGCCAGCCACGGCAGCTCCAGGTGTCGGTTGGCGTAGTAGATGGGCAGGACGCCCGTGTCGATCATGCGCACCACGAACGGAGTCGGCGGCACGCGGCTGTTCAGGCGCGCGAGGGCGGTCGCCTCTTTGTCCACGACCAGGCGAGCCGTCTCACCCGCCTGGGCCACGTAGTGGGGCTTCAGGAGCTTCAAGACGACCGGGGACTTGCCGTCGCTCGCGTGCCGCATTCCGAAGTAGGCGATGCCCATGGCTCCGGTGCCGAGCAGCGAGCCCAGGCGAAACACGACGCCAGGCTCACGCGTCGAGAGGATTTCCTGCTGCGCCAGTGAGCTCAGCGACTCGTCGTGATCCGGGATGTGAACGACCACAGGGGGTCCGAAAGGATATCGAAGGTCAAGAGCCAGCGTCCATCGCTCTTTGGGGCCGAGGCTTGCGTGCGATGCCGCGGACGCTCGGCCGCACGAAGGGAAGCGCTTTCCGAACGCTTTCTCGCTGCATCGACTCGATCTCGAAGCCCTGGGCGACAATCGCCAGGTGCGTGCGCCGGGTCAGGTGACAGCCGGCGGCGATGCGGCACCAGACCGGCTCGATGCGACGCTGCCAGGCCAGACGCTCTGGACGGTCGTCGGCGGCGACGTGCTCGAGAAACGCGAGCGCGCCGCCGGGTTTCAGCACCCGCCACACCTCGCGCAGCGTCGACTCGACGTCCCCCACGCTGCAGAGCACGAGCGTGGATACGACCCAGTCGAAGCTCCCGTCGTCGGCGAGCAAGCTCTCGGCCCCCGCCGCCACGACCTCGATGCTCCGCGAAGAACGCTCGACCTTCTGCGCGAGCTTCCGCCGCATGTGCGGGTCGGGTTCGGCGAGCACCAGCCGCTCCACACGCTCGCCGTAGTGCGGCAGGTTCGTCCCGGTACCCGCACCGATCTCGAGGACGTTGCCGGACGCGGGGCGCAGGAGCTCGGCGCGCCATGCACCGAGGCAGGCCTCCTCCGTCTTCCGCATGAAGCCGTCGTAGATCCCTGCGAGGAGCCAGGACATGGGTTCAGCATCGCACGTCATGGACTGGCACGCTCGACGAGCCTGGCCTACGGTCCTCCCCATGCGCCGGCCCCACGCGTGGCTGCTCTCGCTGGTGACGGCCGGCTGTACCGCGGCGGCTCCGACACGACCGGCCCCGGCGCCCGCGCCGCCGCCGCCTGCCGCGAGTCCCGCGACACCCGCGCCCGTTGCGACGGTTCCGACGCCGGCGAGCCCGCCCGACGCGGCCTACGCCGGCCACGAAGATCTCGAGGAACCCGACGACGACACGGACGACTTCGGCGAAGCCCCCGAGCCGGCGCCGACGCCCCGCGGTCCCCACCCTCTGGACGGCCTATCCAAGGCCCAAATCGCGCATCTTTACGCCGACGATCCCAAGAGCATCGGCTCGGTGTCGCTGGGCCGCCCGAGCGCGGGAGCGCTGGTGAACGGCGTGCCCATGCCGCGAGGGGAAGGCTGGAAGTTGATCGACCCGGGTCACGCCTACGGCACCCAGGAGACCGTCGACTATCTCACGGCCGCCATCCGCCGTGTGCGCGCGCGCTACCCGGACGCCCACGACGTCTACATCGGTCACATCAGCGCTCCGAAGGGCGGCGCCCTTCGCCCGCACATGAGCCATCAATCCGGACGCGACGTCGATCTCAGCTACTTCTACCTCGACGACTCTGCGCGCTGGTACCGCCGCGCCGACGAAAACAACTTGGACCGCGAGCGCACCTGGGCCTTCGTGCGCGCGCTCGTCATCGACACCGACCCCGAGCTCATCCTGATCGATCGCTCGCTCCAGTTGCTCTTGAAGGAGCACGCTCTCGGCATCGGAGAAGATCCCGAGTGGATCCGGAGTCTGTTCGACGGCATCCCCGGCAAAGTGCGCCCGCTGATTTTCCACGCCAAGGGCCACGCGACGCACCTGCACGTGCGCTTCTTCGCTCCCGTGTCGCAAGAGACCGCCCGGCTCGCCTACGATCTCTTCCAAGCGCGTGGCTTCGCGAGCGGCGCCACGGCCTTCGTTTCGCATCGCGTGCGGAAGGGCGAGACTCTGGGCATGATCGCCCGCAAGTACGGCACGACTGTCACCGAGATCCGTCACGCCAACGGGCTCCGCTCGAACCGGATCCGCGAGAAGCAGGTCTACAAGATCCCGAAGCGTGGGAGCATCGGCCGGCCGGCCCCGTTCTCCGTCCCGGCGCGCAGGCTGCCGCCGCCAAGCGGCCGTCATGCCGAACGCGTACCGGGCTGAGCCGGTGGACGAACTTCGACCTGCACGGCAAGATCGAGCGGATGAAGAACCGCGCGGCTCGAGGTCTCGTGGCTTGCCTCTGTTCTTTGACGTCACTCGCGTCGCTCGGATGCGGATCGGGCGACGACGATGCGAAGGCGGGAACCGGCGGTTCGGGAACGGGCGGCGCAGCGGGTGGCAGCACCGGCACGGGCGGCACCAGTGCGAGCGGTGGTTCGGGCGGTGGAACCGAGCCGCCGATCGTCGATCCCAACGGGCCCAAGCAGTTTCTGACCTGGGACGGCGGTTCGGGGCCGGGCGCTCAGCACTGGAACACGCACCTGGGTTTCGCCTGGAAGAACAAGGGCGGTGACTGGCTCGACGCCAATCAGACACCGCAGGGCGACGTGCCCTACGTGACCGCGAGCGTCAGCAGCGTCGGACGGGTCACCCTCGACGTCACGACGCTGGTCGGTCGCTGGCTCGGCAACTCGGAGAACCGAGGCTTCTTCCTCCGCACCGATCAGGCGTTTCCCTTCCAGTTCGTCGGTCGCACGGCGACCGACTCCGCTCAGCGTCCTGCGCTCGAAATCAAGACCGACCAAGGGACGTTCTTGGCGCCGCCGACGGCCAACGCGCGCTGGTCGCCGTCGTCGCTCCTGGCAAGCGACACTCGCGCTGCGTTCGCCGTGGACAGCAGCACGAATCGCGCCATCGTCCAGTTCGACCTCAGCGCGGTCAAGGGAAAGCTCGAGAGCGCAACGCTCGGGCTCAGCACGAGCAAGGTCGACAAGCCGGGAACGTTGCGCGTGTTCGAAGCCGATCCCCCCATCTTCCGCGTAGGCGGCGGCGGCACTGCCCCGACCCTCGGCATCGCCAAGGGCTACCCCACCGATCAGGGACTCGGCAGTCACCCGAGCGTGCTGTTCGCTGGCGACTTCTCGGACATGTCGGCCTATCGCGGCCAGTGCAAGAGCACCCAGGCCAAGGACCCGGCGACCGGCCTGACCGAACTGAAGGGCGAGTTCGTGGCGGGTGAGCTCTTGAGCTGCGACCTCCGTCGTGACGTGACCGGCGCCAAAGGCGACGGCATACCCGACAAGCTCGAGAAGGCGTTGTACGCGCGCTACTACGTCTACCTCGAGAAAGACTGGGGCTCGACCGTGGACGCGAACAAGATGCCGGGCTGGGACCTGCGCTTCGGCTGGTGGAACCCTGCGAGCGGCGGCTACTGGCAGGCCACCACCGGAAACGGCGGCTCGCCAGGCACCGGGCTCCGCGTCTGGAACGCCACCGCCAAGCGCTTCGAATTCGAAGGGCACTCGCTGCGCGGCCACGGCGGCGAGAAAGCCGGCGACGGAAACTACTACGACGACCTGACCTGGGTGGGCGGCTACATCTACAACTTGGACCAAGTGGGGCCGTACGGCGAAGGCATACGCTGGCCCTACACGGTGCTCTCGAAGGAGCGTTGGTTCTCCATCGAGCAGTTCGTGCAAGTGAACAGCGTGACGGGCCCCTTCGACGCGGACGGAAACGGCACTGCCGTGGGAGATGGCGTCTACCGGGTATGGGTGGATGGCGTGCAGGTCTTCGAGCGCACGAACTTCCGTTGGACCCGACACCCGGACTACGGCCTCCAGGGCTTCTGGTTCAATTGGTACCATGGGGGAACGAGCGCACCCACGGCGCCCATGCACTACCGGATGAACTCGTTGGTGATCGCCCGAGAGTACATCGGTCCGCGCAGCGCGAAGTGAGTCACGGCCGGCCTTTGGTCTTCGTCAGAAGCTGCCCATGGGCGGTCCTAGAAGAGTCGCTCGAGTGCATCGAGCACGGGCCGGAGGGCGAAGAGCCACAGCGCGAGCGCCGCTAGCGAGAGCAGCGAGAGCTGCACGGCCCAAATCACCCACCAGCGCCAGTTGGTGATGCGCGGCGCGGGGATGTTCATGATCCCATCGGCCACGTAGGCGCCGCCGAGCTGGCGTCGCAGGCAGATCAAGACCTTGCGCCGGCTTTCCGCGGGCAAGGCGCGACGCAAGCGCGCATCGATGCGCACGGGCAGCGGCGCGTCGCCGGCGTACACGCGGGCCCGCCCGTCGGGCATGACTTCGACGCTGCCGCTCACCCAGCCTTCCGGGCTCCCGCTTTGGCTGAGCTCGAGGAACGTCGTGGTCTCCGGCAGCGTGATGGGAGCCGTGAAGCGCGGCACCAGCGGTAGGACGAAACCGACGCCGCGCCCGCCCGCACCGATCATTCCGACGGCGCCCACGAGCCCACCGGAGAGCATGCCGACGCTGAGCACGCCGAACGCGGCTTGACCCACGACGAAGAAGCCGCGGGCGAGTTGCCCGATGGCGATCACGCCCGTGGCAACCTGCCCGATGGCGAAGAACCCAGTCGCGAACTGGCCGATGGCAATGAAGCCGGTCGCTTCTTGACCGACGTCGATGAAGCGGCCCATGAGCGCGTCAGCATATCCGAGCCCGCCCGAGGCGTGTAGGCTCTCGGGGTCTTGTATTGGGTGAAGGTGAACGCCGAGTTCCAGTGTCGCGCGTGCGGACACCTCTCGCCCCTCAATCACCTGGACCTCGACGGCTCGGTGCGCTGCCTGCGCTGCGGGCTCGATCAAGCCTTCGCCGAGACGTCCTGGCAGAAGGCGCTCGCCCATGCCCACGCGGTCGCCGACCTGGCCGGAGCGCCCGAGGGGCGCAAAGCCGACGAGTGTTTCTCCATCGAACAGGAGAATCCGTTCCGAGCCGGGCCGAGCGCGCTGTATCAAGAATCCGGGTTCGTGCTCGAACGCGGCATGCAGATCCCGAGCACGATGCGCCTCTACGCGGAGCTCGGCGAACCGCGCTGCGAACCCTGCGGCGGAGTGCTCCAGCTCGACGCGCGCGCTGCCGAGCTCCACCTGCGTTGCACCCACTGCAACGACGCGCGCGTCTACCGCTTGCCCCCCGAGGCGCTGCGCCTGAGCCCTGGGCTCGTTGCCGTGATCCAAGACGAACACCGAAGCGATCAGCTCGTCACACGCGTAGAAGAGAGCACGAGTGACCCCGGCGTCGTTGCGCTCCGTTGCCCGAGCTGTGGCGGAGGGCTCCAAGTCCGCCCCGGCACCCGCGTCGTGACCTGCACCTACTGCCGCACGTCCTCGCGCATCCCGCAGAAAACCCTGCTTCGGACCGGAGATCCGAACGTGCAGAAGGAAGCGTGGTGGCTCGCGTTCCAAGGCCCGTCGCCGCTGCGCCGGAAGCTCGAACGCGATCCGCGCTCGCCACGTGAACCGGGTGACGAGCTGACGGACATCAAGGTCCGTGAACCAGACAAGGCGAAACGGCCGCGCGGTCTCGATCTCGCATTGGTGATCGCGCTGCCGCTCCTCCTGCTCGCCTTCGCGGGCCTGCTCGACCTCTTCGTGCTCGAGGCCTTCGAGCTCGATCTGCCGCTCTGAGCCGCGGAGAAACGCCCACTCCACCCCGAACGCTCGCGCGAGTTCCATCGGCGCGGAAGTTGGCCTATGACGCCGCCTTCGCCGTGCCCGTCCTCGAGCACAAGCGCCGCGTGCGCATCCCGGATCCCGAAGAGCCGCCCATGCCGCGACCGCGGCGCTCCCCCGTGCTCGCGGTCGGACTCGGAGCTTGGCTCGCGTCCGTGGCCTTCGCTTGGGGGGTGAACGCCGGGACGATCCCGGTCGGCCGCTGGCTCGACGAAGGGAGCGCCGAGACACCCGTGCGCAGTGAACCTCGCCGTGCGCGACGAGACCTTCCCGCCGAGGCTCCGACGCCTCGAGCCGCGACGCGCCCAGCCGAACTGCCACCGCTCGCACCGACGCCGCCCTCCGACGAGACTCCGCGCGTCGAGGCGCTGCCCCTTCCCACCCAGGCTCCGTCGGAGGTCGCAGAACGCCCTGCGGGCGCCGAACCGCCGCCTACCGCGCCCGAGCCCGCCGTCGCGGCCAGAGCGCCCAAGGTCGAGGAGCCGAAGGCCGAAGCGGCCGAAACGCCGCCCGCGAAAGCGCCGCCGTCGCCCGCCGTCGAAGACCACGGCCCCGGCGCGAGCGACGGGACCTCCTGCGAAGCCGCTGCCGCGCGCTATCGAGAAGAGATCGCGATCGGCTCCGGTGCGAAGGCGCCGAAGGATCTCTCGGCGGAGGACTACGCCAAGGTCCTGAACCGAGGCGGCTACCTCGATGGCTGCGGTGTGCCGGACAGCGCCCGCGTCGACGTGTGCGCTGCCGTGCAAAACGGTCGCGCCGTGGGCGTCACCGTCCGCATCACGCCTCGAGCTCCGGGCGCCGAACGCTGCGTCGCACGCAAAGTGCGCTCGCTAGCGTTCCCGTCGCACCCGAAGCTCGACGTGGCTCGCACTCGATTCGAGTGATCGTGTCAGCGCCGACGGCGCAGCAAGAGCCCTAGCGCCAAGAGCGCGCCGAGCGCACCGCGCGAGGACGAGCTCGAGCCGGGGACGCTGCACCCGCAGCCGCCGCTGTCACCGCTGCCGCCGCCCGCGAAGCCAGCACCGCCATCGAAGGTCGCGCCGCCGAAGGAGGAGCCACCGCTCGATGCGCCGCCCGTCGATGCGCCGCCGCTCGATGCGCCGCCGCTCGACGCGCCACCGGTCGCTGCGCCGCCCGTGCCCGAACCCGCGGCTCCGCCCGCACCGGCCGAACCGCCCGCGCCTTTCGCGCTACCGTTCTCGCCGCCACACGCCGTCGCGAATGACGCGCACGCCGCGCCGACGAGGAGCGCCCGGGCTCCGATCACCACGCCGAGGGAGGGTCTCGTTTGCACGCGGCGATTCTGCAGCAAGACTCGGGCCGCCCACGCGCACGCCGCAGAACTCCCGCCAAAACGCGGTCTGCGCCGGTGCTCGGCGCGCCTGAGACCGCGGCTGCGAACGAATCGATCGCACTGCCCGGAAGGGATGGTTCGCATCTCGGATGCCTGCACCAGGTCGTCCCCGCCCGGGAGGCGGGCGCAAGGCAGCGTGGTAGCGTCCCACCATGCCCGGCTCCACTCACCCGCCGAAAGACCACCGACGCTTCGAAGGCGAAGACCTCTCGCACGCGCGCTTCGAGCGGTCTTCGCTGGAGAACGCGCGTTTTCTCGACTCGAAGCTCGACGGCCTGCGCTTCGAGAAGGTGTCGCTGGCGCGCGCCCGCATCAAGAACTCCGTGCTCATCGGCCTCGACGTGGACGACATCGACGCCAAGGCGAGCCGAGTCGAGAACGCCGACCTCTCGTCGCTCGCGCTCCACGACGCCAACCTGTCACAGGCGGAACTCCGCGACGTCGACGCGACGAAACTCAAGCTCACCGACGCCAACCTGAGCCAGGCCGTGCTCGAGGACATCGAGGCCAGCGAGCTCTCGCTCACCAACGCCCGGGCGCGCGGAGCGAAGCTCAAGGACGTGGACCTCTCCGAATCGAGCCTCGAGGACGCCAAGCTCTCTGGCTCGAAGTTCCAGAACTGCGACCTCTCGGGCGCGACGCTGAGCGACGTCTCCTTCGCGCGCTCGATCTTGGAAGACGTCGACGCTTCGGGCGCCACGCTCACCGACGCTTCGCTCACGGGCGCGCAGCTCTTGGACGTGGACTTCTCCCGAGCTCAGCTCAAGAACGCGAGCTTCGCCGAAGCACGGCTCAGCGACGTGGACCTGACCGGCACCGTGATCGAGGACGCGAAGGTCACGGGCCTGATGATCAACGGCGTTCGGGTGGGGGAGCTCATCGAGCAAGCTCGTGTCGCTCGGAGCGGGAGCACCCAGCCGATGGGCTCCGGCGGCTCCGAGCGCCGCTGACGTGCACGGTCACGAAAGAGCGCCCCGAGAGGCGAGTGTCGCCGCCGGTGCCCGAGAGAGTACGTGGACCTGGAGCTCGGCCTCCGGGATGGCCCGACGAGCCGCGCTGACCACGTGCTCGTGATGGGTGAACAGCAGGATCTGCAGGCTCTGCGCTACCCGACCCAGCACGCGGAGCGCGTGCTCCACACGTTCTTCGTCGAACTGGATCAGGACGTCGTCCAAGACCAGCGGCAGCGGCTCACCGTGCTCCGCGAATCGACCGAGGCTCGCCAGGCGTAACGCCAGATACAGCTGGTCACGCGTTCCTTCGCTCAAGCGTTCGACGGCGACGGCACGACCGTCTTCCCGGACGCAGGTGAGCACCGGCGGCTCGGCGTCGACGTCGACGCGGATCTCGCTGTACGCACCCAACGTCAGCTCGGGAAAAATGCGATTGGCGCGGGCGAGGACCGGCCCTTGGTGACTCCGGCGGTAGCGCTCGATCTCGGACTCGAGGAGCGAAAGCGCCGTGCGGACGCGCGCCCAGCGCTCGGCGTAGCCGCGGATCTTCGCTTCGAGCGCTGCGGCGTCGGCTTGATGTTCCGCAGCCGAGGTCTTGCCGTCGAGGACTTCGAGCCCCGCTTCCGCAGCGCGGACCTGATCCCGCAGCGCGTCTCGCTCTTGATCGAGCTCGGCGATGGCCTCGTCGAGCTCGAAAGCGCGGACGCGCGCGCTGGAGAGCGACAGGCCGGCGGCACGTACGAGCGCCGCGTCGATGGAGGCGTCGCCGCAGGTCTCGCGCAGCGTGCGCTCGAGTTCGGAGAGCTCACGCTCCGCCGCTCGGCGCCGCGTCGAACGGCCCTCGGCGGCGGGAAGCTCGTCAGTCGAAGTCACGCCCGCCTGCCGCAGGAGCTCGGAGAGCTCGTGTTCCGCCCGAGCGCGGCGCGTGGCGGCCTGCTCGGCCCGAGCCTTCGCTCGCTGACGGCGGGCGCTGAGCTCCTGGTGCCTCCGCAGCTTTTCGCGCGCACGCCGCTCGCGGCGGACGAGCTCGCTGGCGCTACGATCGGCGTCGGCCGGCGCGAGATCCGGCGCGTGTTCCCGGGCGAGGCGCGCCACGTATTCCTCGAACGCCGCGCACGCTCGCTGCATGCCGTCGATGCGGTGTCGCAGCGATTCCGCTTTGTCGACGTCCAGCCGGAGCTCGTCGAGGACGGCCTGCACGGCGTCGGCTTCGGCCGGCGAAGCGCTGGCCGAAAGCCCGAGCAGCGCCACGGCCTTCGCCCACTCGAGCTGCCACGCCGCGCGCGACCTCTCCAGCTCTTCGACGAGCTCTCGCGCGCGTTCGCGAGCGACGAGCGCGCGGGCGTGGGAAAGCTCGAGCTCGGCGCGCCGCTCGGACACGCGCTCCCAGCGCTCGGTGAGCTCACGGGCTTCGGCGGGCGAGGAGGGAGGCGCGCCGGCGCGAAAGTGCCAGAGCTCGCGCCACTCGGCGTCGAGCGCTCTCTGCTCGGCGTCGAGCGTCCGCAGTGCCGCATTCAGGGCGTCGAGGGCTTCGGCGCCAGCGCCTAGGCGCGCTTCGAGCCCGCCGACCCTCGCGACATCGGCGGCCTCGCGGCGCAGTCGATCGGCGAGGTCGTCGCTCGAGTGCACGAGTCGCTCGTGTGCATCGAGTAGCTCGGGTTCGGGTCGCTGGTCCTTCGAGCTCACGAGCTCGCGCACGCGTGCCCAGCCCCGGTCGCGCTCCTGGCGCACGGCAGCGAGCTTTTCTTCGCTCGGAAGGTCGCGCACCCGCTGGAGCTCGCGGAGCTCGTTCCGGGCGTGGAAAAGCTCACGTTCGAGCGCGCTCTTCTGCTCGTCCATGCGCTCGCGGCGTCGCGCGAGCGCGTCGAAGCGTTTGGCGAAGACCTCGATGCGACCGAGCGCCGGCCAGGCCGCCCGCTCCACCTCTGGCCGCACTCCCAGGGTCCCCGCGAGCTCGGGCCAGAGGGCCATTTCGGCCGCGAGGGACGCTTCGGCGAGCTCGAGCTCCTGGTCGCGCTGGCGCGCGCGTTCGAGCTCGAGGGCGCCGACCACCTGCTCTTTGGCGAGCCCCTGCGCGAGCGAGAGCGGGGCGGGAGGATCGAACCCGCACGTCGGCGTCGCCCTGCCGACCGAGCTGGGCGAGTCGTCGCCGGAGCAGCTCCTCGCTCGCGGCGAGATCGGCGCGGCGCTTCACCAGGTCGGCCTGATCGCGGCGGTACTCGCCAGGCGCGCGCGGAGAGCGTCGATGGTCTCGTCGTCGAGCACGAGGGCTTCGTCGCCGACTCGAGGCCAGCGATCTCTCCGTCGATCTCGTCGAGCTCGACCCGTGGGGAGCGTTTTCGTCGCGCAGCGCCGTCGCGCTCGGCCACGGCTCGGCGCGCTGGCGTCGTCCGGGAGCGCCGCGGCATCTCGCACGAGTGCGAGCTCGGCGAGCGCCGCCTCGCGCCGGGCAGCGGGCGGTAGGATCCTCGACGATCTCTTGTACGCTTCCGAGCTCGCGTTTGAGCTCTGCCCGACGCTCCTCGATCCGCACGAGAGCTCACTTCGAGGCCGCCGCGAGGGCCTTCTTCTGCTCAGGCCCGGGCGTCGGGCCGCGTCGATTCGTTCTTGACCACCTTGAGCATCGCGAGCTCGCGCAGCGCCGCGTTCAAGAGTAGCGTCCGCGCGTGGGCCCGCGGACTGTAGAGCCGATAGCTTCGGCGCGCAGTGCGTCGAGCACGCGCTTCACGCTGCCGCCGCCGATACCGGCGTCGAACAAGCTCTGACCGGCGTCGCCTCCGCCCGCAGCGAGCTCTTCCCCCACCCCGGCGCAGTCGCTCGTGGTCGAGACCGATCCGCCTCGAACATGGCCTGGTGACCCCACCGAGGCGCCGCTCCAAGACGGCTTCCGTCAGGCACCGCGCCACGGGTGCGAGCAGCGTGTTCTTCCTACCCTTCGCCGAACGCGAGCTCGCTGCCGTCCTCGGCGCGGATGCGCCCGAAAGCCGGAGGTCGTCGTGCAGATAGCCGTCGGTCGAACGGTGCGGCACGCCGTACAGAAGCGCCGTGATGCCCCGGAGCGCCGTCAAGGCTTCCCCGCCTCGTTGGGGCCGAACACGATGTGGAGCCCGGGACCCAGAGGTCCAGGATCTTGTCGGTGAACCCGCCGGCCTGCCAGGCCGAGCTCGACGAGCCTCACGCTTCCTCCTCCGACAAGAGCGGCAGGAACGACTGCTCGACGTCGTCCAAGATGCCGTCGAGCGTGTCCTCGGCGGCGAGATCGAGCGCCATGGGGCCGACTCGGAGCGCGAGCGGCGGGCGCGTACCGAACTCGGCGAGCTCTCGCCTGAGTCGCTGCGCCATTCCGCGCGCTCTCCCGGAGCTCGGCGAGTCCAGAACGTCTGCCCGATGGCGTCGTCGCGGCGCGCAGGCTCCCCGATGGAACGGGCGCGCGCGTCTTCCACTCCACCTTCTCGAGCCAGAGATCTTCGCCGAGCTCGCTGGAAAGCGCCCGGACCTCAGCAGGCAGCGCTCCAGTGATGAACCAGGGGCGCGTGGGCCGGCGTCTCACCCACTGGATGTGGAGTCGCACCGCGCGCACAAGCTCCCGTCGCTCTGCTCGAGCTCCAGCGCCAACGCAGGCTCGCGGACCTTGCCCAAGAGCTCGTCGGGGTCGGCCGCGCCGCTCGCGTCCGACCTCGCACACGGCCCAGCGCACCACCGAAGCTCTGGTGACCCACCGAGGTGACTCGCCCGGCATCGACCTCGAGCACCGTCGCGCCTTGTCCCCGGTCTCACGCGCGTGGCGCCCCTGGAGGTTTCAGGAAACACCACCCACGGGTCTCGCGAGAGCACCGTGCGCTGATGCACGTGGCCGAGCGCCCAGTAGTCGTAGCCCCTGGCGCGCAGATCTTCGAGCAGGCAGGGCGCGTAGGGCGCGTGCCCGGGATGACCCGCGACGCTCGTGTGAAGAGAACTGGCCGATGTTCACGAAGGCCCGGGCAACGGCTCGGGGTAGCTCGCGGCGAGGTCTCGATCACGGCCCGCGTGGCGAACCCCTGCCCGTGCACGGCGACGCCGAGGTCTTCGAAGACGCGGCTTTCCGGGCGCTTCACCGAAAGCTCGAAAACCTCTTCGGGCGAGTCCGGTGCTTCTGGAGCTGGCTCGCGGCGTCGTAGTTGCCCCGAATCCAGACCACACGCGCCCCTGCGCGAGCGAGCTCGAGCATCTGGCGGCGAAAAATAGCGCCGTCGGTAGTCCTCCAGTCGTCGTCGTAGAGGTCGCCGGCGACGAGCAAGAGCTTCACTTCTTCGTCCGCAGAACCGCACCAGGTTCTCCAGGGCACGGCGCGTGGCGCCACGGATCCGATGGACAGGCGCGCCCTCGTAGCGCTCGAGCCCGAGGAGCGGGCTGTCGAGGTGGAAATCGGCGGCGTGGACGATCTTCGCGGCGAGCGCTTCTATCACGCCTCCCCGCGAGGGAGGCCCCGGAGCACGCGCTGCTCGGACACCGTTTGACCGAGCGCGGAGCGCCCGAAATCGCGACGCGGCGCGGCGCCGCGATTTTGGCGCTTCTCTCCGGCCTCGACTTGGGCAAATAGTCCGCCTGACTCAACCTTATGCAATGGCGATTTGCGTCGGCGGCGGGCCGCGCCGGGAATCAACAGCGTCATCGGCGCCGCGACCGCATCAGGCGCGCTTGAGTGGAGTGCCGGTGCTCGGCATCCGCGATGGCTTCCAGTGGATCATGAAGGGCGACATCGACCACGTGACCCCACTCACCATCGACAACGTGAGCCGCATCCATTTCCGCGGCGGCAGCATCATCATCTCGCGGTCGAACTACAAGGACGAAAAACACCTCGAGAACACCGTGATCTCGCTGCTCCGCATGAACGTGGATCGGCTGATCACCATCGGCGGCGACGACACCGCATACACCGCCCTGCGTTTGAGCCAGCAGGCCCAGGGGCGCATCGCGGTGGCCCACGTGCCGAAGACCATCGACAACGATCTGGACTGCCCGAGAACATCCCGACCTTCGGCTTCCAGACCGCGCGCCACGTCGGCGTCGGCATCGTGAAGGACTTCCCGGTCGACGCCTACACCACGAGCCGCTGGTACTTCGTGGTCACCATGGGGCGAAAGGCCGGCCACCTGGCCCTCGGCATCGGCGCAGGCCTGCCCGGGCCTGCAACGCGCTCACGTTGATCCCCGAAGAGTTCAAGGAGCAGAAGATCCGACTCGACACCATCGTCGACACGCTGGCGGGGGCCATCATCAAGCGCCTCTCCTACGGTCGTAGCGACGGCACCGTGGTCATCGCCGAAGGTCTCGTCGAGCAGCTGCACGCCGACGACCTGGCAGACCTCACCAGCGTCGAGCGCGACGCCCACGACAACTTGCGCATCGCCGAGGTGAATTTCGGCGAGCTCCTGAAGAGCCGCGTTCAGGCGCGCCTTCGGGAGCTCGACATCAAGACGACCATCGTCGCCAAGAACATCGGCTACGAGCTGCGCTGCACCGACCCCATCCCCTACGACATGGAATACACCCGGGATCTCGGCCATTGCGCCGCCGAGTACCTGCTCGAAGGGGGGACCGACGCCCTGGTCACGATCCACCGCGGGGTGTTCCGGCCGCTCTCGCTCGAGAAGATGATCGATCCCAAGACCAACCGCATGCGGGTCCGCATGGTGGACACCGACACCGAGCACTATCGCATCGCCCGCCGCTACATGCTCCGCTTGCGCGGGGACGACTTCCAGGACGCCCACGAGCTCGCCAAGCTCGCAGCGACGGCGCACATGTCCCTCGACGAGTTCCGTCGGCGCTTCGAGTACCTGGTCAAAGACGAGCCAGCGCCCATCCGCTTCCTGCCTGGCTTCTCCCCGCCCGAGTCGACGCCGATGGCGCCGCCGGTCGGTCCGGGCTGATGGGCATGCTGACAGCCGACCGCAAGTTGGCTGCCCATTTGACGCAGCGGTGAGCACGGGCCCACGAGCTTTCGCGCACTTCCCGCGTGCACTGGTCTGGAACGAGTCTTGTATGCTCCCGGGCATGTGGGCAGCTCTGCTCCGAGCCATCGCTCCCTGGTCCGCGGTCGCGTCGCTCGTGGGGCTCGCGCTGACCAGCGCGGAGCTGGGGAAATCGCGCGCAGAGAGCGGAGCCGCGCGCCCGGCTCCCGCACCGCCCGCCGCACAGCCAACTCCCTCGCCGCGGCCCACTCCGGACGTCTACACCGGCGCCGTCCGGAACCCGCCGGCCGAGGCGGCGACCGCCTGCCCCGCAGGGATGCTGCCGGTGGAAGGCAACTATTGCCCCGAGGTCGAGCAGCGCTGTCTGCGGTACCTGGATGGCGGCGGCGGTCGCTTTGGGGACTTTCGCTGTGCAGAGTACGCGCCGAGTCGGTGCCTCTCACCGAAACGACGCCCGATGCATTTCTGCATCGACGAGTGGGAACACGCGAGTGACGGGGGCTCGCTGCCGGACAACGACGTCAGCCTGCGCAAGGCCGAGCGCCTGTGCGCCGCCGAGGGCAAACGAGTGTGTCGCGAGAGCGAGTGGAACTTCGCCTGCGAAGGGGAAGAGATGCGGCCCTACCCCTACGGCTTTTCGCGTGACTCGAGCGCGTGCAACGCCGACCATGGAGATCTGGTGGGCCCCGACGGCAAGCTGCGCGACCAGCGAGCGGCGCGCGGCGCTCATCCGCGCTGTGAGAGCCCCTTCGGCGTTCACGATCTGTCGGGCAACCTCGAGGAGATGGTCGCCCGAGACGGCCCGGGACCGACGCGGCTGGCAATGAAGGGCGCGTATTGGCAACCGAGCAAGAACCACTGCCGGGCCGGCCAATACGTCCACGACCCGCACTACCACGGGACGGAGACCGGCTTCCGCTGCTGCGCCGACCTGCCCGGGCAGTGAGCGCGGACGCCGGCCTACTGGGGCGGCGTTCAGCTTGGCACCGCCGTGGCTCCGCCCTACGCCTCGCCGCCATGCAGAAGATCGGAATCTTGGGTTCGGGCATCGTCGGCGAGACTCTGGCGAACGGCTTCTTGAAGCACGGCCACGCCGTCATGCGCGGCTCACGCGAAGCGGAAAAGCTCGCCGAGTGGAAGGCGAAGGCGGGCGCCAGCGCGTCGACGGGCTCGTTCGCCGAGAGCGCCGCGTTCGGAGAAATCTTGGTCCTGGCCGTCAAGGGCGGCGCGGCCGAAGCCGCCCTCGAGCTCGCGGGCTCGGCCGTCGACGGCAAGATCGTGCTCGATGCCACGAACCCCATCGCCGACGCCGCGCCCGAGAACGGTGTCCTCAAGTTCTTCACCACGCTCGACGAGTCGCTGATGGAGCGGCTCCAGAAAAAGTTCCCCAAGGCACGCCTCGTGAAGGCGTTTTCCTGTGTCGGAAACGCCTTCATGGTGAATCCCAGCTTCCCCGGCGGAAAGCCCAGCATGTTCATCTGCGGCGACGACGCCGCAGCCAAGGCAGCCACCAAGGAGATCCTCACGCGCTTCGGCTGGGAGACCGAGGACATGGGCGCCGTGACGGCCGCCCGCGCCATCGAACCTCTCTGCATGCTCTGGTGCATCCCCGGCCTGCGCGGCCAGGGCTGGGCGCACGCGTTCAAACTGCTGCGGCCCTGACCTCGGCCGTCACGGACAGGGCGCCTGACCGCCGCCCGCGGAATACGCTTTCACCTTCGACACCAGATTGCCGCCGTCGGTGCTGGGCGTGGTCTGCCCGCCGGCGCCTGCACCGAACGCCGCTCCGATCCCGTGAGCGGCAGCGACCTCGCCCATGTGCCCGAGGAAGTAGTCGACGCGGTTGTCTTTCCAGTGATCGTTGCTGTTCGACTGCGCCATGTTCCCCACCGGAAGCTGCCACCAGAAGATGGGCTTCTTGGCGGCGTCTCCCAAGGCCTTGGACCAAGCGAACGCTTGGTGGAAGTTGGGGAGCTTGGCGTTGGTGTCGTCCCACCAACGGTTCTGCCCTTGCGACTCGTACCACGCGGCGTCGCGATCGGCGGCGTCCACCGTGATGAAGTCGGCGTTGGGCCCCGCCGCTGCCAAGAACGCGCCCAGTTTGCCAGCGTGACCGGCCACGTCGAACGAGCTGTCCTTGTTCAGGAGCACGTCGAACTTCGTCGCCCACCCCGAACCGTGCAGGCTCACCTTGACGTTGGGCGCATACTTCTTCGCCATCGTGATCATGCAAGTGCCCATGCCCGCCATGGTGTTGGGCAGGCTGCCGCAGTCTTGGGAGTTCGCGCTGGCGACGGCCGCCGGGATCTTGGTCGGATCGTCGTTGACCTGCTGGGCGTATCCCCAGAAATCCGGCTCGATGTGCAGGAATGCGACCTCGCTCCCGATCTGCTGCGCCACGAAGCGGAAGTCTGCGTAGTAGCGAGCCATGAACGCCGCGTCGTTGGCCTTGGTGACCTCCGCCTGGCCTTCCGACACGCCGCTCGCCTGGAGCAGCATGTAATAGGTGAGCATCGGGACTTGCTGATCGGCCTTCGCCTTTTTCACGAAGTCGCGCACGAAGGCGCCGGGCGGATCCTTGTCGTATTGCCAGCAGCCCCACCACGCGCAGCCGGGGCCGCTGTTGGCGCAGCTCTTTCCGCCCGCCGCGCAGCCGGTGTCGCACTTGGCACAAGGACCCGCGCCGTCGGCGATACCGCCGGACAGATACTGGTAGCGGAGGTCGAACGGCGCGCTCTTGGCGATGGAGTCCTCCATGGCCGCGCCCACCATCACCTTCGTCTTGCCGAGCGAGGCCAGGAAATCACCTGCCATGCAGCCCGTGGACGAGCCGCCACCGGTCCCACTCGTTGCACCCGTGCCCGAGCTGGCGCCGGTACCCGAAGCCCCGCCCGTGCTGGAGCCACCCGCTCCGCCCGAGCCACCGGCCATCGTGCCGCCGGCGCCGCCCGTCGCTTGCGTGCCTCCGCTGCCACTCGTGCCGCCGCCCGTGCCTCCGCCGGCGCCGCCCGCCCCACCCGTCGACTTGGCTCCGGAACCGCCGTCGTCGCTCCCACAGGCGCCGAGGGTGAGCAGCAGAGTGACGGCACTCGTTCGAAACAGCCGGCTTCGCATGTCGACAAGACTACGCGCTTCGTGGCTTTCGATCCATGCAGACCGTCGCAGCGACGAATGCGGTCGTGTAAGGTCGCCAACATGCGCTTCTCCTTTCCGTTCGTCGCGTGTGTCGCGCTCGCCTGCAACCCTTCCGATCCCGAGGGCCCCGACGACACGACGCACGACGCTGGCGACGCTGGATCGAGCGACGCCGACGCGAGCACGCCGAGCGACGCATCCGATGCGCCGGTCGGGAGCGACGCGACGGACGACTCGAGCGACGGCGGCGGGAGCGACGCGACGGGCGACGGCTCGGCGCCGCCCATCGGGAGCCCCGGCTACTGCGAGTCGCAGTACAAAGGGTCGTCGACTCTGGTGCTCGGTTCCACCGGTGTGAGCGGAGCGCGGCTCTACCGCATCCGCCCCGAGGGGCAGTGGGACGAGCTCGTGACTCGCTTTCTCTACCAAGGGAAGGACGCCCCGCTGGCAGACATCGCGTTCAGCGGCGCAGCCTACTACCTGACCAACGGCGTCGCGTGGTGGACGATTCCGATCCCGCTTCCGACAGGCGACGTCGAGTTGGGCGCGCCGTCCGCCACGGGACCGACGGGAACACCTCCGACCGTCGCGTTCGTCATCGGCAATTCGCCCTTCGTGGGACGCGGCGGGACGACGTTGATTCAGGTCTCCCCCGGCAGCCAGGTCGACTGGAAGCCGAACGGCAGCGTGTCCGGGCCTGGGGCTTCGTGCACCGCCATGCGCGACTTCCTGTCGGGCTCCGTCACGGGCAACGTCTTCACGTTCCTTGCCACTTGCGGCACGGATCCCAACGCCGTGGTCACCGCGACCGTCGGCCAGAACGGCGACGGTGGCGCGTGGATCGGAAGCTCCAGCATCGGGACGTTGCCGGACTCGCAGGGCGTGGACGGCGAGGTCGTGGCCGTAAAGGGGGCGCTCTACCTCACGCAGAACAAGATCTACTCCCAGGGTGCCTTCGTGCGAAACATCAAGGTGTGCGTCGCCGACGGCAACGTGGCGGGAACCATCGCGGGGCTCCGCGCCATCGTCGAGTAGCCCCTGCTCCGCCTTCGCCGAGTCACTGTTTCACGCTGCGCGCGCGGGCATCGATGGCCCGGTTCCATGCGTCCTTCCCGCGCAGCGCTGCGCTCGCGTCGAGGCCGAGCCGGCGCTGGAGATCCAGCGCCTGTTCGTCGCTCAGCTCGTCCACCAGGGCTCGAATGCTCCAGCCAGCTCCCATGAGGCGGCACGCGAAGCACGTGCTGCCTGCGACCAGGTGATCGTTCGTGGCGCAAGCAGCGGGGATGTACATCGTCTGACGACCGAGCTCCCGGGGCTCGCAACCACCGGCCCTGAGATGCGACACGGTGCTACGATCCACTTCGAGCGAGACGCGACCGCGACTACCGCAGACGTCGATCTTCCCCGCGACGCGCGCGCGCGTGCACGCGGAGCCGAGCGGGCGTTTGGCGTCCTCCACCGGAGGCGCCTCGGCCACGGAAGCCGGAATGGCGGGAGCCTCCGCAGGAGCTTCACCTGTCTTGGCCGGAGCAGGCGCGGGGGTCTTGTCGTCTGCGTGAGCGGTCGGCGCCGGAGGGGGCACGGCGACGACCGGATCCTCGGCGCTCGACTTCGAGCCGACGCAGCCGCACACGCCGAGCACGAATCCGAGCGACGCGAGCGATGTCGATTTCACGCCCCCATCCTCACGCGTTGGCGGCGGATGGCAAGGGGCAGAGCTCCTCGAGCCCGGCTGCATCCAGGCCAAGCGTCGAAAGAGCCTGGCGAAAGTCCTCGGCCAACGGCGCGCGCACCGTGAGCGGCGGCCTGAAACCAGCGCCGAACGCCAGAGCCGACGCGCGCAGCACGAGCCGCTCGATTCCGAGCTCGAGGCGCACCTTGGTGATTGAACCAGCCCGTCCCGTAACGCGGTCCCCGGCGATGGGCGTCGGAGGTGCGACAGGTGGCGGCGCACCTGGTGGTAGCGCCCTGTCTCCGGTTCGGCGAGCACGAGCGAGCAGAAGCCAAAGTCTCGGAGTCGGCGAAAGCTCGTCCGCGCCGGGACGCGCTCGCCGTGCTCCGAGCGCGGGATGGCGTACTCGAGGTCGATGGCTTCCTGGGGAGTGCCGCGCACGAGCGCGAGGTATTGCTTTTTTCACCTCGCCCTGCATCAGCTGACGCCCGAGCTCGCTCGCCGCCTCGGCGGAGAGGGCGAACGCGAGCGCGCCGCTCGTGCCGCGGTCGAGGCGGTGAAGCGGCCAGACCCGTGCGCCGATCTGGTCACGAACGCGCTGCAGCACGACGTCGCGATCCGGAGCCACCTGACTGCGGTGAGTCATCAGCCCCGCGGGCTTGTTCACCACGAGCAAGCGTTCGTCGCGATGCAGGATGGAGATCATTCATTTTCGCGCGGCCGTTCGGCGCTGCGCATTCCCCAAGCTTCGCTCGGGATCTCCACTCGGCCCAGCAGCACTTCGGCGGCTTCGAGCTTCCTCGCCACGGGGTCCACCACTTCGATCAACGCGGGCGCCCGGCTCGGTCAACCGCGCACCAGGCTCCCGAGCGCACGCCGATTGAACGCCAGGCCGAGCGGCGAGCCCTTCTCGCGATTGAGCTCGATGGAGCTCTCGAGGAGCTCGATGGCTCGGGCGGGATTGCCGGACTCCAGGGCGATGTCGGCGAGGGCGGCCGTGGTGCGCGCGAGACCGATGAAGTCACTGACGTGCTGCTGCACATCGGCGGCCCCGAGCAGTCGTTCGACGGCGGCTCGGGTGTTGCCCCGAGCCAGCTCGAGGCGCCCCAAGGTCTCCCACAAGCGCCCGAGCTCACGCGGCGATCGAGTTCACGGAACACGGCTTCCGCGCGCGTTGCCTGCTGGATGCCGACCTCGATGGCCTCGCGCTCGTGCCCCGGCCGCGGCGGCGCGTGGAGCACCAAGCGCCCGAGCAAGTGATCGGTCTCGGCCATCTCGAGGCGCGCGACGGGATCGTGGGCCGCCCGTTCTTGGAAGATCTCGCGGGACTTCTGCCAGGCGATGGGCGCGCACCGCGTCGCCGACACGAACCCAAACCGCCGCCTCGTCGTTCAAGAGCCGAGCTGCGTCCACCGGCTTTCCGGCCTCGAGTGGTGGGCGTGACTGGCCTCGCCGAGCTCGCGGAGCGCCGCCTCGAGGCTCCGCGTATCCCCCATGTCGTAGTGAATGGCCGCCGAAAGCGCGAGCACCTCGGCTCGGATCTCGGCGGGGTCTCCGGGCAGGAGGCGCGCGTCACATTCACCGAGGAGCTCCAGCGCGTCACCCAGACTGCTGGCTTCGTGGGGTACCGCGCCGCGGAAGCGCACGCGCGCGAGCGCGAGCAACGCCAGCACGCGGAGCAGGCGTCGCTTCGCGCTCACGCCCCCCTGCCCCAAGAGCTCGAGGGCCTTTTTCGCCAACTCGGTGCCGTGTGCGTATTCCGTGTTCTCGACGGCTCGATGCGCGGCTTCCACGTACTGTTCGACCGCGAGATCGAGGTCGCCGCTCGCCTCCGCATGGCGCGCTGCACGCCGGGGCTCGGCACGCGGCGGAACGGCGAGCGAGGGTGGGGGTTCCGACGGCGCCGAATGCTGGCTCGACGCGAAAGGGGGCTCGGTCGTGGCCGCATCGCGACGACGGGGTGCGACGGCCGGGTCGGCGCGGCGGGGGCGCGCCCGTGCCGCGAGGAGTCTCGCGAGTCGCTTGTGCCAAGCGTTGGTGAGCGAGGGCAAGAGCTCGCGCCTCAACGCATCCGCCATGGGTTCGGGGATGGCGATGCGCCCGCCACCCCCGTCGCGGAGCAGCACGCCATGGTCGCGCGCGCGCTGAAGCGCGTACAGCACTTCGAGCTCGCTCGCCTCGAGGAGCTCGGCGACCAAGGGGACGTCGAAGCTCGAACCGATGAGAGCAGCAGCGCGAAGCACGCGACGTGCATCGGTCGGCAAGTCCGCCAAAGCTCCCTCGGTGGTCCGTCGCGATTCGGGTGCGGAGAGCGTGAAAACGGCCTCGGGGCCATCACTGGCCTCGACGGCATCGGCCAGCGCGCGCGCCGGCCCGTCGCGCTGGCCGCTCGCCCACTCGAGGACGAGCGGGAGGCGCAGCCAGCCGGGACGGGCGAGGATGCGTTGCAGGAGTTCCAGGGATGCGGCGTCGGCGAACTCGACGCCCACGACACAGATCGCCACCAGGCGGGGAGCCTCCTTGCGCAAGCGATTCGCCGCGTCGACGAAGGCCTGGGCCGGGTCGCGCTCGGGCAACTCGCCGAGGAGCCGACGGCGGAGCCCCGACCATACGCGCTGCGCTGCCGGCTCGTGCACTTCCGATTCGGCGAGCAGCTGCTCGATGCGCTCGCGCGCCTCGGCGAGCACGCCGAGCGCGCGCTCGGAATGGCGGGCGTCGATGCGCAGGAGCTCGAAGGCAGGCACGTGCTCCGGAGGATTCGGCAGCACCCCCAACACGACGCTCGGCTTGCCATCGACGATGCGCTGCCACACGCCGTCCATGCGGATCGGAATAACCTCGAAGCTCGGGCTGCACAACCGGCGCCCCCCCGGTGCGCGCCTCTTGCCTGCGCAAAAGCAGCGCGGCGAAGCGGGCTCGCTTCTTGCGCGCCATCGCCCGCGCGCCGGTGCTGAGGTAGCCTCGGCGCCTCCTCTGCGGACCCCTCGAGCGTGAATCGCGCCGGAAAAACTCTGCTCGTCTGTGCCTCGCTCGCGCCGCTCTGCTCGGCGATCGGGATTGGAAGCTACGTAGCGTACGAGATCATCGCCACCGACCTCGCGCGACCGGCCTCGCCCCCGACGCTGGACCCCGTCCGCGCGATCACGGAGAGCCCATTCGGCGCCACCGAGCTCGCGGTGTTCGCGGCCATGGCCCTCGGCATCGGCCTGCTCGAGCTCGTGCTGAGCGCATTCCTGACGCTCCACGCGGTTCGCGACCCGCGCCTCCGAGGCGTCGCCATCGCGATGTGGGTCGTCGCCTTCTTCGTCGTGGGCCCCTTCGCGCTACCCGCCTACGTGCTGATCTACGTGGTCCGCGAGCCGCCGCCGAAGCGCGTCGCTGCGCTCGATCAATCCCCCATCGCACCGTGAGGCCGAGAGCGCTATATCCGGAGCACCATGAATCAGCCTCCCGGATATCCACCGCCGCCTCCTGGCTACCCGCCGCCGCCGGGCGGAGCGCCGGTCCAACCCGGCGCACCTGCGGACCCCTACGCTCAGGACCGCGCCCTGTCCGACTGGGCGAGCCAGCGCGGATACGCTCTGGGCTCGAATCCCGACTTCGCCTGGTATCAGAGCTGGTTTCCTTTCCAATACGCGTTCCGACTCGCCCGCGTCGGCCGCGAGCTCCGCGCGCAGTTCGGAGAAGCCAACCTGTTCGTGGTCGAGGCCTTCGAGGCCGACGAAGTGAAGCGCGTGGCCGGTGAAGATCGTCACATCTACGCGCTCGTCACGTCGCCGAAGCTCGCCGCCAAGGTCTCGCTCCGTGCCAAGTCGGGTGGCGGTCTCGTGAACGAGGTGTCGCGCGGTCTCGGCTCGCTGCTCTCGGGGTCGAGCGCTGGCTCGGTACTGGGAGATCCGACGCTCGAGCAACGCTTCGACGTCGCGGCGCCGAGTCGCGACGAAGGCAACCGGGCTCTCCCCATGCCGATCCGCCAGTTCCTGCTCCAGACGAATTGGCGCGGCATCCTCGAAACGCGCCCCGGTGGCATGTTGGTCATCCCATACGACCGCCGCTCGTTCGACGCGCAGACCCTCGATTTGGTCGTCAACAACGTCGGGCAACTCTACCAGCTGCTCGTCGCGGCCTGAGCTCGGGTGAAAGTCGCCCTCGTTTATCCCCCGAGCACCGACCCCACGGCGCCCTATCTTTCGGTGCCGACCCTCGCGGCGTGGCTCAGGCGCGAAGGCATCGACGTCGTGCCCGTCGACGCCAACCTCGAAGGCTGGCTCCATGTGCTCGAGCCGAGCTCGCTGCGCCAGGCAGCCGACCGGATCGAGAGCCGCCTCTCCGAGCTCGACCGGAAAGCGCACCTCACGCACGAAGATCAACTGACGTTCTCGGCACTCTACTCGGCGCGCGCCGAAGCCCGGGTCGCGCCGGACGAGATCGAGAGCGCCCTGGGGATCCTGCGCGACTCTCGCAGGTTTCACGATCCGGAGGCCTACGCGTTCGCCACGAGCGCGGTGGAACGCGCGCAAGCAGTCGTGAGCGCCGCGTACGCGCCCCTGCGCCTGGACTTCACGGCGTATCGCACGCCCTTCTCCCTGCTGGACGCGGCCGAGATCGAGCGTGACTCCGCGCCCGAACGAAACCCATTCTTCGACTACATGACTCGGCTCGCCGAGCGGCTCCTCGCGGAGCGGGCGACGCTGGTGGGTGTCTCCGTGGCGTTCCCCGGGCAGCTCCAGCCCGCCTATTCCCTCGCCCATCTGCTCCGGCGGCTGGCTCCCGATCTCCACCTCACGGTGGGCGGACCCGCGCTGACGCAGATCCTCCAGCGCCTGTCGGGCTCCCGCCTCGAGCGCGCGCTCGCGCCGTTCCACAGCGCCGTGGTCGGCGAAGGAGAAATCGCTCTCACGGAACTCGTCGGTGCGCTGACCCGGGGCGAAGCGCCTCGCGGCGTGATCCGGGGCCGGATGCTCGAAGACCTGTCGCTGCTGCCGGCACCCGACTTCGACGGCCTACCGCTCGCTCGCTACCTCTCCCCCGAGCCCGTGCTGCCCTACGATCCGACGCGCGGCTGCTACTTCGGCGTGTGCACCTTCTGTCACTACGGACTGGCAGAAGTCGGCACCGCCCGCTACCGCCGCCGCCCGCAGGACGCCGTGCTCGATCACCTCGAGGCGCTGAGTCGGCGGCATGGCGCGCGCATCTTCTACTTCTCGCAAGACGTCTTCGATCCGAAGCTCGCGCTCGAGATCGCACGCGGGATCCGCCGGCGCGGCCTCGATCTGCGCTGGGCGACCGACATGCGCCCCGAGCGCTCGCTCACCCGCGAACGTTGCCAGGAGCTCCGCGCGGGTGGTCAGCTCGCAGCCGCGCTGGGCGTCGAGAGCGCCGCGCCACGCGTGCTCCAGCTCATCGACAAGGGCGTTCCCGTCGAGACCGTGGCGGATGCCATCACGCAGCTTTCGGCGGCAGGCATCGCCGTGGAGGCCATGTGTTTCTCCGACTTCCCCACGGAAACGGCGCGGGAAGCCCTGGCGACGCTGGCGTTCTTGAAGCAGCACGAAGCGGAGCTCGCGCTCTTCATTCTCGGCCGCTTCGACCTCACCCACGGCTCGCGCATCGCGCAACAGCCTCGGGACTTCGGCATTCGCGAGGTGTGGCACGTCGAGGGCGACGAGCTCGAGACGGGGCTGTTCTTCGCGGAGCGTCGCCCGAGCAAATCCTGGCGAGAGCGCGAACGGCTGGAAACCGAGCTCGAGCGCCTCTCGACCGAGTTCTTGCTCCGACGTTATCCCTGGGCAGGCGCGCTCGGCACGGCCCACACGCTGCTCTGGTACGCCGAACACGGCCCCGACGTGTTCCGGCGCCTCGCGAGAGCGCCCTTCGAAAAGCCGCGCCCGTCACCCACGTACGTCGCGCGCTCGCGTTTCGACCCGAGTGCGATCCGCACGCTCTCGGAGGCCCGCGAAGCGGATATCTGGGAGACCTTGGTCCAGGTCGAACGGCGCGTGTCGCGGACTGCCTACGCGGAGCTCGCGGCGCGCCTGCCGCCGGCCGAACCGAGCCCGTGCGAGGTCCGTTTCGCCATCGACCACGAGCCCGAGAGCCGGCACCTGCCGCGGCCGAAGCGCCGCCGGCTGGGGCGGCGGCCGAGTCACAAGCGAACGTGAGCTACATCCTGGGTGGCGCTTCGATCCCGAGCAGGGCGAGGCCGCGCTCGAGGATGCGTCCCGTCAGGTCGCACAGCGCCAGGCGACTGTCGCGGATCTCCGCCGTCTCTGCCTTGAGCACCGGACAGCGCTCGTAGAACGCGGAAATCCGGGTCGCGAGCTCGAACAGGTAGCCACAGAGCTTGTGCGGATGCAGCGTCGCCTCGACGTCGCCCACGACGGTCGGGAACGCCAGCAGCGCGAGGGCGAGCTCTTTTTCGGCCGGCTCGGTCACGCGGATCGCGCTGGGCGCCGGCACGGGAACCTCCGCCTTTCGGAAGATGGAGCGGATGCGCGCGTGGGCGTATTGCACGTACGGCGCCGTGTTGCCCTCGAACGCCAACATGCGATCCCAATCGAAGACGTAGTCCTTGATGCGATCGCTGGAGAGGTCGGCGTACTTCACCGCGCCAATCCCCACTGCGCGGGCGATGGCTCTTTGCTCCGCCTCGTCGAGCTCCGGGTTTTTCTCGCGCACGATGGCGTGGGCGCGGCTCACGGCTTCTTCCAAGAGGTCGATGAGCCGCGTCGATTCGCCCGCGCGCGACTTCAACATCTTGCGATCGGATCCCAGAACCGAACCGAAGGCGACGTGTTCGGCCCGCGCCGGCGGCACGAGCCAACCCGCCGTCTTGGCGGCTTCGAACACCATGCCGAGGTGCTGCGCTTGGGGCGCGCCCACCACGTACACGACGCGCGTCGCGCCGAGTTTCTCCGTGCGGTAGCGAATGGCGGCGAGATCCGTGGTGGCGTAGCCGAAGCCACCGTCCTTCTTCTGGACGATCAGCGGCAGCGGCTCGCCTTCTCGGCCGGTGTATCCGGGCACGAAGACGCACACCGCGCCGTCGTTCTCCACTGCGATACCGCGCTCTCGGAGCTCGTCCACCACGCCGGCGAGCCACGGGTTGTACAGGCTCTCGGCCGCGATGTCCGACTCGCGCAAGGTGATACCGAGCAAAGCGTAGACGTTGGCAAAGTAGCGCTTCGAAGCGTCCACGAGCTTCTGCCACGACGAAAGGGTGTCGGCGTCGCCGCCCTGGAGCAAGACCACGCGCCGGCGCGCACGTTCGGCGAAGCTCGGGTCCGCGTCGAACTTCTTGCGCGCAGCCTGGTAGAACGCGTTCAGGTCGCGCACCGAGTGTTCTGCAGCCTCCGCGCCGCCGTCGAGCAAGTGCTCGATGAGCATGCCGAACGGCGTGCCCCAGTCCCCGATGTGGTTCTGCCGCACCACTCGATGCCCCTCGGCCTCGAGCACGCGCGCGAGGGCATCGCCGATGATGGTCGAACGCAAGTGCCCGACGTGCATCTCCTTGGCGACGTTGGGACTCGAGTAGTCGATGACTACGGTCTCTGGCACGCTCGCTGGCTCGATGCCGAGGTTCGCCTGCGCCGCGCGAGCGAGCGCTTCCGATAGCCAAGCCGGGGAAATCCAGAGGTTCAGGAAGCCCGGCCCCGCGACTTCACTCCGCTCGACGAGACCCCCCGCGGGCAGCTCCTTCGCCAGCGCTGCCGCGACGTCGCGCGGCGGACGGCCCAAGCGCTTGCCGAGGGGCAGCGCGACGTTGGCTTGGAAGTCCGCGTGCTGCGACGGTCGCAGCACCGGGTCCGTGTCGGCGTAGTCCGAGCCGAACGCGCGGGCGAGCGCGGCGCGGAACTCGGGAACGAGCTGAGCCAAAGGGTCGGTCATCGAGCGCGAAGCTGTCGGGCGAGCTGGGGAAAGTCAAGAGCCGGCCACGGGCAGGTGGCGAGCTCCGCCGACGATGTGGGCGAAGAAGTCGTTGCCCTTGTCGTCGACCACGATGAACGCCGGGAAGTCTTCCACCTCGATCTTCCAGACGGCCTCCATCCCGAGTTCGGGGTATTCGAGGACCTCGACCTTCTTGATGCAGTCCTTGGCGAGCCGCGCCGCCGGACCGCCGATGGAGCCGAGATAGAAGCCACCGTGCGCCTTGCACGCCGCGGTGACCTGGACCGAACGGTTTCCTTTGGCCAGCATCACGAAGCTGCCACCCGCGGCCTGGAACGCCTCGACGTAGGAATCCATGCGGCCGGCGGTGGTGGGGCCGAACGAACCGGAGGCGTAGCCCTCCGGAGTCTTGGCCGGGCCCGCGTAGTAGACGCAGTGGTCTTTCAGGTAGGCCGGTAGACCCTCGCCGCGGTCGAGCCGCTCCTTGAGCTTGGCGTGCGCGATGTCGCGCGCCACGACCATGGGCCCGGCGAGCGAGAGGCGCGTCTTGATGGGATGACGGCTCAAGGTTGCGCGGATCTCCGCCATGGGCCGCCGGAGGTCGATGTGCACGACGTCCCCGCCGAGGTCGGCCGCGGTCGTCTCGGGGAGATACCGCGCGGGATCGCGCTCGAGCTCTTCGAGAAAGACGCCGTCTTTGGTGATCTTGCCCAGCGCCTGCCGATCGGCGGCGCACGACACCGCGATGGCAACCGGACACGACGCGCCGTGACGCGGCAGGCGGATCACCCGCACGTCGTGGCAGAAGTACTTCCCGCCGAACTGGGCGCCGATGCCGGTGGCGCGCGCGATGGCGAGCACCTTGTCCTCCATCTCCAAGTCGCGGAATCCGCGTCCGAGCTCGCTGCCGTGGGTGGGCAACGAGTCCAGGTAGCGCGCCGAGGCGAGCTTGGCGGTCTTGAGCGCGTATTCGGCGCTGGTGCCACCCACTACCACCGCGAGATGATACGGCGGACACGCCGCCGTGCCGAGCGAGCGCAGCTTCTCGTCGAGGAAGCGCGCCATGCTCTCCGGGTTCAGGAGCGCTTTTGTCTCCTGGTAGAGGTAGCTCTTGTTGGCCGAGCCACCGCCCTTGGCCATGAACAGGAACTTGTAGGCTTCGCCTTCGGTGGCAAAGATCTCGATCTGGGCGGGTAGGTTATTGCCCGTGTTCTTCTCCGTGTACATGTCGAGCGGGGCGAGCTGGCTGTAGCGAAGATTCGCGCTCGCATACGTCTCGTAGACGCCTTTGGCGATGGCGGCTTCGTCGCCCCCTCGGGTGAGGACGTTCTGCCCCTTCTTCCCCATCACGATGGCGGTTCCCGTGTCTTGACACATGGGCAGGACGCCCGCCGAAGAGATGACCGCGTTCTTGATCAACTCGAGCGCCACGAAGCGGTCGTTGTCCGACGCCTCCGGGTCGTCGAGGATGCGCCGCACCTGGGCCAAATGCCCGGGCCGGAGGTAGTGCGCGATGTCCCGCATGGCCTCTCGCGTGAGCGTGGTCAGCGCCTCCTTCTCCACGCGCAGGAAGCGTTCCCCCGAAGCTTCGAACGTCGACACGAAGTCGCTCGTCAGCCTTCGGTAGGGAGTGTCGTCGGCAGCCAGGGGAAGCAGATCTTCGTAGGCGAAATCGGCCATGACGTCGCGCAGCATGGCAAGGGCTCGTGCCGGCGTCGAGCGCCTGGACGACCCGCCGCGCCGATGCGCAGCTTTGGACCTCGCGGGACGCGAAGTACGGGACTACGCTAGTCTCCGTGGTGGACGAGAAGTCGCCCGCTTCGAGGCAGGAGCCGCCGGCAAGCGTTGCGCAACATGCGCTGGAAGAGGCGCTGCGCACCAGCGAACGCCGCCTCGAGACCATCACGGCCAACGCGCCGGACTTCATCCTCGAAGTCGACCGCGAGGGCCGCATCACGTTCGTCAACCGCACGGCGCCGAACCGGACCCGCGAAGAGACGCTGGGCACGCAAGTCGCCGAGTGGCTGATTCCGGAACATCGATCGCGTTTCGAGCTCGCCCTGCGCGAGGCCTTCGACCGGGGGCAGGCCGCGAGCTGCGAGGCTCGCGCTCGACTGAGCGGGCGCTGCTACCAGATCCGCATTGGCGCCCCTACGACCGATCACACGGGGCAACGCGCCATCGTGATGACCCACGACATCAGCGAGCTGAAAGAGGTCGAAGCGCAACTCCGCGAAAGCGAGCACCGCTTCCGCACCCTCGTCGACGGCTATCTCGACGCCCTCGCCATTTCCGTGGACGGACGCCTCATCGAAGTGAACGAGACCTGCGCCAAGCTGTTCGGCTACTCGACCGAGGAGCTCGTCGGCAAGACGGCGTTCCAGCTCGCGACGGAAGAAACCGCGCGCGAGGTCATGTCGCGGATCCAACGCGGCGCAGAGGAACCCTACGAGGGCGTCGGAGTGCGCAAGGACGGCTCGACATTTCCGTGCGAGATCTTCGGTCGCAACCTGAGCTACCGCGGGCTCGCCGCTCGCCTCAGCGTTTTCCGCGACATCACCGAACGCGTCCGGGTCGCGGAGGAACACCGACTGCTGGAGCAGCAGATGTGGAGCGCCCAGAAGCTCGAGAGCCTGGGCGCCCTGGCCGGCGGCATCGCCCACGATTTCAACAACCTCCTGCAAATCATGCTGGGCAACATCGAGCTCGCGAAGCTCGGCCTCCCCGGCGGCGAGGCCAGCGCGGGGCCGAAGACCCAGCTCGAGCACGCCCGCGCTGCGGCGCTCCGCGCCGGCGAGGTCGTCCGCCAGATGTTGACCTACAGCGGGCGCGGTCCACTGTCATCGAGCGCGGTGTCCGTGGGCGATTCGATCCGGGAGATCACGGAGCTGCTGGCCGTTTCCGTCTCGAAGAACGCGTCGCTCGCCGTCGAGCTCAGCGCCGACTTGCCGCCCGCGCAGGCGGATCCGACCCAGCTCCGTCAGGTCTTGCTCAACCTGATCACGAACGCTTCGGATGCCATCGGCCTGGGCAGCGGAACCATCCGCGTCGAGACATCCGTCACGAATCGGAGCAGCATCCCTCCCGACACGATCCGCGTCCGCTCCGACGCGCTCCCCGAAGCGCTGGTCTGCATCGAAGTAGCCGACGACGGGCGCGGCATGGACCGCGCGACCTTGGATCGCATCTTCGACCCGTTCTTCACCACCAAGTTCGCAGGACACGGACTCGGCCTCGCTTCGGTGTCCGGGATCGTGCGTGCCCACCACGGCGCCATCGGCGTCGAGACCGCACCCGGTGCAGGCTCGGTGTTCCGGGTGTACTTGCCGCAAGCGACCCCGAAGGCTCGCCCGAGCGCCGCGCACGACGCGCGGCACGTGGACACGGCGATCTCGGGCCGTTTGCTCGTGGCCGACGACGAACCACGGCTGCGCGACCTACTGGTGAAGCTGCTCGAATCGCGTGGCATCCACGTCACGGTTCGGGCCGATGGCTTGGCCGCGGCCACTGCTTTCGCGTCGACCCCCGAGGCGTTCGACGCGGTGATCCTCGACGTGACCATGCCGAATCTGGGCGGCGTCGAAGCGTTGGAGCGCATGCGGCTCCTTCGCCCCCGATTGCCCGCGCTGCTCATGAGCGGCTACACGGAGGCACAGTTCGAGCCCAGCTCTTCGCCGGCAAAGACGGTTTTCCTCGGCAAACCGTTCGGCAAGGACGAGCTCTTGGCGGCCGTTTGGAGCTTGCTCCACCCTCCCGACACGTCGTCCTCCTCCGCCTGACGAAGTCAATCATGATGGATACGTCGCGCAACCTGCACGCGCTCGGGCTGCGTTGCCGACGCGTCATCGGTCGTCGGGCGGCCCAGGCTACCGCCAGCGGCCCGCAGGTGACGCGCGCGAACCACGAAGCGAGCCAGCACGTCGAGCAGCGCATGCTCCACGGCAGCTCCTTCCAGAATGCCCAGAGCGCGGGCGATGGCTTCCAGCGTGCACAATGCCTCGGGTCGAGGAGAGCGCCTGAGTCCGTAGTGGCCGGGCGCGGGAGCATCGAGCTTCACCAGCTCCGCGCCTCTGCACCACGGTTCTCGTCGCGTCGCACGCCGCGCTTGTGTCCACGAACCATCGGGCACCACCAGCGTCACGGGGTCATCGCTCGCTCCGTCGGCTGCGGAAAGCGGTCGCGCCTCGGGAGAGGGAAAGAGCAGGAGCCTCCGCTCGGAGCCGTTCGGCTCGGCGCGCTCCATCCCGCGGATGACGGCGCGCGCGCTGCGCACGCACTTGAGCGCGAGTCGGCCGGTGTTCGAGCTCCTTCCCACTTCGTTCTTGTGCATGACGAGCACGATCTGGGTCCTGAGCGATAGGCTCGGAAGCTCCGCGCACATGCAGAGCAGCGGCGGCAAGCCACAGCCGTCGCAGCGCGGCAGGCGACGACCGCGGATGGTTTCCGTCACCCGCCTTCTCGCGCGGCAATCAGGTAGCGAAGCACGCGGTCCTGGTCCTCGGCGCCCAGCCCGGCGAGCTTGCCCATCTTGGGGAGGACCTGCTGCCAGCCCGCGGCATCCCGGCTCTTCGGATCGGGCAGCTTGTGGCACTCGGAGCACTTGCGGTCGAACAGGGCGGCACCCGCCTCCAGGCCTTCCCGGGACGAGTCGGGCCAGCGCTGCTTGGCCGCGTCCAGCATCCTCGGCGTCACCGCCGACCCGCCACAGCCCACCATCGTCACCGCAAGCGCCGCAAGAAACCAGGCTCGAAACCGCACGCCGAGGACGCTAAACCAACGAGCAGCCCTCGGCGACAGGAACGCGCTGTCGAGCCCGGGCCCCGAAGCGCCCTACCGGCCGAAAAACCGGGGGCCCCCGCCGGGCGGCCGAGGACCGCGCCGCTTGGCGGCGCGCCCCCCTCCCGGGCGGCTTGCCGGCCGATTGCGAGCCCGGCGCCCGCGTGATAAAAACGGGTCGTCGCGAACGTCTCTGGCACTCGGCTCACTGCTCTCTCGGTTTGGGAACGCGGAAGGTCGGTTTCTTCGGGGCACGGTCACGAATGGGCGGCGGATGGCGCCGCCACCACCCCGAATAGCGACGGTTCGGGGAGGGTCGAATCCCCCAAGTCGCAACGAGAGAACAGAACACAATGAGCAATCGACTGTACGTGGGCAATCTGGCCTTCCACACCACCGAAGACGTGATCCAGCGCGCTTTCGCCGAGCACGGTGACGTCGCCGAGGTGAAGCTCGTTCTCGATCGCGAAACGGGCCGCTCCCGCGGCTTCGCGTTCGTGTCGATGGCGACGGCCGAGGCAGCCCAGAAGGCCATCGAGGCGCTGAACGGCGCGGAGCTCGACGGCCGACCGCTGCGCGTCAACGTGGCCGAAGAGCGTCGCGGCGGCGGCGGCGGCGGTGGCGGCGGCTTCCGTGGCGGCCGCGGTGGCGGCGGCGGCGGTCGCGGCGGTGACCGCGGCGATCGCGGTGATCGCGGCGATCGCGATCGCGGTGGACGCGGCGGGCGTTGGTGATCCGCTACCCCTCAGCGAGCCGGCGCTCGAACGGCGCCGGTTCGCGGGGGGATGAACCCATCGACGGGGAGCGCGCCTGGTCGGCTCCGCCGGCGAGAGACAGAAGGGGGAAGGACGCCGGTCGCGCCGGCTGCGCCGAACTGCGCGATGAAGACCTGGCGTCCAGCGCGGGGAAATTGGGCGGGACTGACAGATGATCGTGCAGCGACCAGGAAACGAGCGGGGCCACGCCAATCACGGCTGGCTCGACACATTTCACACCTTTTCGTTCGCGGACTACCACGACCCCGCGCACATGGGCTTCCGCGCGCTGCGTGTGATCAACGAGGATCGCGTGGAGCCCGGCCGCGGCTTCGGGACGCATCCCCATCGCAACATGGAGATCCTCTCCTATGTGCTCGCAGGCGCCCTCGAGCACAAGGACTCCATGGGCACGGGCTCCGTCATTCGCCCGAACGACGTGCAACGCATGAGTGCAGGCACGGGCGTCACGCACAGTGAGTTCAACGCCTCGCGCACCGAACTCGTGCACTTCTTGCAGATCTGGCTCTTGCCGCAGCGCGCAGGGCTCCAGCCGAGTTACGAGCAGAAGACCTTTTCGGCAGCGGACAAGCGCGGCCGGCTCTGCCTCATCGCCTCACCCGACGCGCTCGACGGCAGCGTCACGATCCATTGTGATGCACGCGTGTACGCGGGGCTCTTCGATGGCGGCGAATCCCACGAGCACGTGCTCGCTCCGAACCGACACGCGTGGGTTCACGTCGCGCGGGGGGAGCTCGAGGTGAACGGACGAGTGCTCCTCGCAGGCGACGCGGTCGGGCTCTCCGACGAGCGGAGCGTGCAGCTGCGCGGCACCTCGGCTTCCGAGGTCTTGGTGTTCGATCTCGCCTGATCGCTCAGCGGCGAAAGAGGACCGAGACCACCACGACGGTGGGCTGGTCGGCGAGCGGTGCCTGGCCTGCGCAGCTCGGATACGTCCGCGGTGTGCTCGGGTGGACGGAGAGCCGCTCCTCACCCTTGCCGAGACTGAGCTCATGATCTTCGGCTTTCACTTCGGCGCCGCACGCGGCACCGAGTTTCCGGTAGCGCTCGGAAACTGCGGCGAAGGCTTCGCCGATGGCGAACGAGCGCCAATGGATTTCGGCGCCGTTCCCCAAGTTGTGCTCGTCGCACAGGGGGACGGCGCCAGCAGGCGGAGCGAACAAGGTTCCACAATCGGGGGCCGCGCTCGCCACCGGTCCGGCCACCTCGGGAGCCGACGCGCGGGTGGGAGGGCTCGAATTCGTACCCGCCGGCGTCCGCGAGCACCCGACCGAGGACGCAGCGAGAGCGCAGCAAAGACCGGCCGCGCCGACGAGGCACCGTTCGCGCATCGAGGGATGGTATCGATTTCGGTCTCCGCTGGCGACTCGAGCGAAATCTGCGAGCCGAGCCGGCTCCAAGTCCTCGATCAGAGCCGGCTCCAAGTCCTCGACCAGCGCCCGGGCGCAAGAACGCTCCGATGCGAGCTGACGCTGCCGAGGGTGCACCGGCTCCGTCGGCGACGCGTAGACTGGCGCAGCGTGCTGGCGCTCCTCGAGATGCTCGAGCTCCGCGTTCACGGAGTCAGAAAGCGATAGGCGTCGGCGATTGCAGCCCGCCCACCGCGCGGGACGGTCTCCCCGTGGGCGAGCACGATGCCGTCTACGTCCCAGCGCAAGATGCGCTCGATCTGACGCCGCCCGAGGACGTGATCGCGCACGAGGAACCGCTCGAGGTGACCCTTGCCTGGGCCGTCGTTGCCCATGGCCCAGGCCACCGACCGCGTCAGCCGGGAGGGGTGACGCCCGAGGTTCAAGAGCGCGTCGGCGCATAGGAACGTGCGCGTCGCGCCGTGGAAGAACACCACCTCGCGCTCGATTCGAGCGGTCAAGGGGGCTTGCTCGAGATCCTGTTTCCAGACGTCGCGCGAACTGTCCCCGAGTACGCCGGTCCAGGCGAGGTCCGAGCGCTTGCGCTCGAGCCCCGGGCAGCACCAGAACTCGGCGCGAGGATACGCACGCAAGTAGTCGCCCACGTACAAGTGGTGAAACAGGCTAGGAGCCACCACCGCTTCCACCGGACCGAGCGCGTCGAGGGCCTGGCGCGTGGCGTGGTCGAGCGCCACCGGGCAATGCACGAACAGCCCACCCGACCCGAGGCGCACCACGGTCATGCGAGTTCCGGTCTCGATGCCCCAGAAGCGTTGGGGCCGGGCCAGCGTCCAAATGCCTTCGGCGAAGAGCTCGAGCGTCCCGCTCACCCGAGCCAAGCTACCACGTGCCGCATGGCGACCCGACGCGCGGGAGGGTCTTGACGATAGTTCACCTTATCGTTAACTATTTCGACCCGCAATCCGAGAGGAAAAAATCCCATGCAACCGACCCCCCGAGGCTGGCCCCGCATCACCCCTTCCGTCTATTACGAGGACCCCAGCGCCGCCATCGACTGGCTCTGTCGCGCGTTCGGCTTCGAGGTCCGATTGAAGGTCGAGGGCGAAAACGGGCGCATCGAGCACTCGGAGCTCGAGTTTTGCGACGGGCTGATCATGGTGGGCACGGCGAGCGTCGGCTCTGCGGAGAAGGAGGCCTACCAGCGACACTACGCGAGCCCCCGGGCGCTCGGCGGCAAGCACACCCAAGGCCTCGCCATCTTCGTCGACGACGTGGACGCCCACGCCGAGCGAGCTCGCGCCGAGGGCGCACGCATTTTCCGTGAACCCCGCACGGACGACTACGGGGACGACTACTGGTCGGATCGAACCTACGGCGCCCTCGACCCCGAAGGACACGTCTGGTGGTTCATGCAGCGCGTGCGTGATCAGAAACATGCGCCCTGATCTCGATCGGACGTTCCAGGCGCTCTCGGATCCGACGCGCCGCCGCGTCATCGAGCGCCTGCGCCGCCGCCCGGAGCGCGCGGGCGAGCTCTCGGACGCCTTGGCCATGAGCCCGCCGGCCATGAGCCGTCACCTCCGCGTCTTGCGGGAGGCCGGCCTGGTGCGCGAGTCGGCCCTCGAGAGCGATCAACGTGTCCGGGTGTACGAGCTCGAACCCGAGCCGTTCCTCGCACTCCGGCGCTGGCTCGACGAAGTCGAGTCGTTCTGGCAAACCCAGCTCGACGCCTTCCGTGCCCACGCGGAAGCCCCGGAGCGAAGGCGGCATCGATGACCGAGCTCGGCGACTCGGTGCGGGTTTCGGTCTCGGTGCGCACTCCCGTGGTCGAGGCTTTTCGCATCTTCACCGAGGAAATCGACCTCTGGTGGCGGCGCGGCCTGCGCTATCGGGTCGGGCGCGGGCGGAGCGTGCTCCACCTCGAACCGAAGCTCGGCGGACGGCTCTTCGAGACGTACGACACGCGGGTTCGGCAGCGGGTGTTCGTCAGCGGAACGCTCACGGCGTGGGACCCGCCCCACCGCTTCGTGCTGGAATGGCGCGCGGTGAACTTCGCGCCGAACGAGAAGACCGAGGTCGAAGTGAAGTTCGAGCCCACTGCCACGGGCACGCTGGTGACGCTCGAGCATCGAGGGCTGGCGGCGCTGCGGCCCGATCATCCGGTGCGACACGGCGAGTCGACCACGTCGTTCCTCCGGCGCTTGGGGCTCTGGTGGGGCGACCTCGCCCAAGCGCTCCGCTTGCACGCCAGCAGGGGCGTTCCGGCCTCGGCGGGAGAGCCCGAGTGAGACTACGCTTCCGAGCGTGAGCACCGAGCCCATCTACCTCGACTACAACGCGACCACTCCAGTCCTGCCCGAGGTGGTGGACGCCATGTTACCCGCGCTGCGCGTGCACTTCGGGAACCCATCGAGCGGACACCTGTTCGGCACCCGCGCCAAGGCCCTGGTCGAGCGAGCCCGTGCCGAAGTCGCGCAGCTGATCGGCGCCCGGGACGACGAGGTGTTCTTCACGTCGGGCGGCACGGAAGCCAACAACCTGGCGATCTTCGGCAGCTCCGAGCGGGCAGCGCATCGGCGCCACGTGGTGACGACCTGCATCGAGCACCCCGCGACGGAGCAACCTTGCCAGAGGCTCGAACGGAATGGGCGTCGCGTCACGCGCTTGCCGGTCGGCCCGCGCGGGGCCGTCGACCTCGGCGCAGCTGACGCCATCGACGACGACACCTTCCTCGTGACCGTCATGCACTCGAACAACGAAACCGGTGTGCTTCAGCCGGTGCCGGAGCTGGCCGCTCGCGCGCACGACCGCGGCGCGCTCGTACACACGGACGCCGCGCAGTCGCTCGGCAAGGTGCCGGTCGACGTCGACGAGCTCGGCGTCGACCTGTTGAGCATCGCCGGCCACAAGCTCTACGCCCCGAAAGGCGTGGGGGCGCTCTTCGTACGGCGAGGCGCTGCCATCGCCCCGGTCTTGCTCGGCGCAGGTCACGAGCGTGGGCTCCGACCCGGGACGGAGAACGTGGCCTCCATCGTGGGACTCGGCGCCGCGTGCCGAGCCGCGCGACGCGATCTCGCTCGCGTGGCCCCCGAGCTCCGTCGTCTGCGCGGTCGCCTGCTCGAAGGGCTCACGCTCGCCGTCGCCGGGCTCGAGGTGAACGGCGACCCCGAGCATGCACTGCCCAACACGCTGAACGTGCGCTTCCCCGGTGTGCTCGGCAGTCGGCTGCTGGAGCTCGCGCCGGAAATCGCTGCATCCACGGGCTCGGCGTGCCACGACGGCGGAGAGTCGGCTTCCCGCGTGATCCTCGCCCTCGGCGTCGGCCCCGAAGCTGCGCTCGGCTCCGTGCGCCTCAGCCTCGGGCGTCACTCTACGGATGCCGACGTCACGCTCGCCACGCAGGCGCTCGCCCGTGCGCACGCGGAGCTCACGCGCGGCCGCTGAGCAGCTCGCTCGCCGCAATTTGTTCGCGCGCGCTCACCCGCGCGCCCTTGCTCGCTGCAAGCTCGAGGCCTATCGAAGAGCGCATGAGGCCGAGGTGCATCCTCTCGGGACTCTGCGTTTGTTGCGTCGCTTGGGCAGCGCCGGCCTGGGCTCAGAACCCTCGAGAGGTGCCCATCGGCGGACGCACCGCGACCATGGGCGGAGCGGGCACGGCGGCGGGCAACGACTCGGCCATGCCGTACTTGAACCCGGCGGGCCTCGCCGGCGTGCCCGGGGACATTTTTGGGATCTCTGCTTCGCTCTATGGCTACACCCACCGCTCGTTCAAAGGCTTCTTCTTCCCGAACGGCACCGATCCGGCACTCGGTCGCGTCGAAATCGAAAGCGAGGACTTCACGTCACGCAGCGTGACCGACATGCCGAGCTCGGTAATGTACTTCGAGCGCCTCGGGTCCGATGTGGACGCACAGCAGCACCATCACTTGGGTGTCGCGCTGGTGGTCCCGTCGTCGCGTCGGATCGAGCTCTTGGCTGCCAACGCCAGCCGGCTTCCGGATTTCGATGGCCGCCTCGAGTCCACCTCTGCGCTCAGCTACCACAGCACCGACTACTGGCTCGGCCCATCGTACGCGCTCGGCGTGAGTGAACGGCTGCGACTAGGCGCCTCGCTCTTCGCGGTGCTTTCCCGCTCGGTGCGCTCGAGCGAGACCTCCTCCGTCGACGAGTTGGCCGGTGGGGCCGCCACCGTGTCCCAACGCACGCACGTGGCGCAGGAAGCCAACGCGCTGTCGCTCGCGCCGGTCCTGGGCTTCCAGCTGGAGTTCGCGCCGAACTATTGGCTCGGCGCAGCCGTGGCGGTGCCGTCCTTGCCCATCACTGGTCAGGTTTCGGTCGTGAACGGCGCGAGCGGAGTCGGCGTCGATCCGGTGAGCGGGGCGCCGACGGCGAGCTCCGATTCCTTCACGCTCCGCGGCGACTATCGAGCCGGGACACCGCTCCGGCTGAACGCCGGGATCGCGCGTGACGACCGCGAAGGCTTCTCGTTCGCCGCCGACGTTCACTACTATGGGGCGCGCAAAGAGGCCCAGGTGCTCGAAGGCGTGATGCGCTCCGATCGCTACCGGTCCGGCGAGACGTCTCGGCACTTCTACCAGAAGCAGCGCGCGTCCACGGATTTCGAGTCCGCGGTGGACTTCAGCGCCGGCATCGAACTCGCCGTGAGCCCGGTGCTCCAGGTGCGGGCCGGTGGCTTCACCGACTTCGCCAATACCCCCGAGCTCAGCTCCGATCCCGCCGATCACCAGCGTTTGCGCGTGGATCGCTTCGGCGCGACGCTCGGCCTCGGTCTTCGTTTCGGGTCTTTCGATTCCACCATCGGGCTCGTCTACGCGCACGGGCAGGGAAAATTCGGCGTACTCGACTCGTTCGGCGCAAATCAGCCGGCGCTACCCGCGATCCGCATCGCGCCCATCGAGACCACGGAAGACACGTTGCTGCTCGTCTTGTCCGGCGCCCTGACGCGCGAAGAAGCGAAGAAACAGATCCGCCACAGCTTGCCCCTCGACGTCGAGACGCCGTTGGGTAACCCGCTCGGTCCTGCCCCGGCACCGGCGCCGGCGGCCTCGCCTCCCGCGCCAGCGCCAACACCCGAGCCTCCCGCCCCAGCGCCAACACCCGAACCGCCCGCGCCGCCGCCGGCTCCCGCCCCCGACCCGCCGCCGGCGCCGGAATCGCCCCCGAACGCACCCGAACCGAAGCCCGAGGGTGCGCCGTGACCGCGCGTGCCTTCCTCGCTCTGGTCGGGCTCGCCGCGCTGACGGCCTGCACGGTCAGCTCCCACTCCGAAACCCTCGGTTGTCGCTCGCTCGCAGATTGCGATCTCGGGCAAGCCTGCAAGGTCGCGGAGCAGCGCTGCGTGCCGGTCCCCGAAAACGGAGTCCTCGGCAAGTTCCGCTGCGTGGTGCGCGCGCCCGGCGAGAAGCTCGAATCGCTCCCCGGCTCGGAGGTCGTAGGCCGCGTGGCGGGCGATGATTGGGCGTTTCCAGTAGGCGCCAACTGCCAGCTCGTTCCGTTCACGACCGAGCTCGTCGCGCTCCGGGTCGAGATGTACACCAGCGCCAGCTTCGCCGCGTTCAGCGTCACGGTGGACTCCGCCACCGCGCTCGGTCAGAGCGTCGAGATTGCGCGCGCGCGGGCGTTCTTGGTTCCCAACACCGCGAGCCTCTGGAATCCGGAGACGAGCCGCGCCATCGCCCATTCGGCGGGAGGGGTGATCACGTTCGACACACCTCCGACCGCGGGCACCCTGGTCGAAGGGTTCGTGGACGTCGCGCTCCACGAGGTGGTGAAGGACGACGTGTTGTTCGGGGTCCCCTGCCCGCGCGGGCTCGCCGACTGTGGGACGCGCATCGGTGACGAGGGCGGCGCGGAGCTGTGCGATCTCGTCGAGTTCCAGAACGGAGACACGCACGACGTGTGCACGCGGAGCTGCGAATCCGACGCCGACTGCGCCGCGGCGTCGGGGATCTGCAACCTGAAAGAGTGTTCGCGTGCGTGCAGCTCGAACCAGGAGTGCATCGCGCCCCTCGTCTGCTCTCCGGGGGATCCGGGTGAGTCCATGGGGTGTTTCTGATCCGAGCTCACGTCGGCCGGTGCAGCTCGAAGAGCTCCAAGCAGAGCGCGTCCACGAACTCGGGCGCCACACGTTCCGGCAGCACGGATTGCGAGGCGCGCCGCTGCATGCGCGCCACCAGCGCTTCGGCCTCTGCCACGAGGTCTTCGTAGCTCAGGGCACCCGCGCGCACGCGACGCAGCTCTTCGGCGTCGGGTCGCCGCACGTGGAGCTCCCCGCTCTCGAGCAGCTCGAGGCCCGTGCGCAGGAGCCGCATGAGGTGCATGCCGTGCTTCGTGTCGTAGCCATGCGCGCGCTCCAACGCTGCGCGCTCTGGATTGCGCTCGGTCTGCCACGCGAGGTAGCTCGCGTAGTGCCGCCGGCGCGCCTCGTACTTCCGTTCGAGCAGCAAAATCTCGATCACGCCGTGCGGCAAGCCCACCGCGGCGGCGGCGGTTGCCGCCAGCGTCTCGTCGCGCGTTTCGCGGCGCGCCACGGCCAGGTCTTCGACCAGCCGATCGATTCGCTCTTCGATGGTCGCCCGCGCGGCCGGAGGGAGCTCGAGGTCGGAGACGCCGTAGTTCCGGGCTCTCTCCGCCAGGTAGGCGTCGACTCGCTGACGCTCCTCGCGGGACAGCGCCGGCGTGTCGGGCAATCCGAGCTCCTTTCGAGTCGGCGCTTGGCTCGGCGGTGACAGCAGCCACGCGCGGTGCGTGGCGATCTTCCGGAGCTGGGCCAGCGCGTAGCCGAGATAGGTGCGCTGGACCTCACGCGTGAGAAAGCGCTGTCGCTCGGCGTGCAGGCGCCGCCAGACCGGCGTCTCGTGGAGCCAATCTCCCGGGTGCGTGAACAGGATCTCGAGTGCGTTGGGATTCGCACCGGCCAAGAGCCGCAGGAACTTCGCGATGTCGTACACGACGCATTCCCGTCGGACGCCCAGGTTCCGGGCTGCGGAAGGATGCGCCGCGAGTCTCGCGACGAGTTCCTGTTCGAGCCCGGGAGGCACTCCGCCCTCCCACTGCTCGAAGCGCTCGAAGAGCGAGAGTCGCAGCGCCAAAGGCGCCACGCACACGCCCCGCAGGTCGACATCCGAGCCGCTGCGCGCGGTGCCGTGGGCGTGGCTGCCCGACAGGCCGACGAAAATCGTGTCTCGCGCGAGATCCAGAGCGGCGGCGGACACTTGCTATCTCGCCTGCCCGAGCCGTGCTCGAATCACCAGCTCCTCGAGTTCGCGCACGCCGGTGGGCTCCTCGGGCAGCCGGCTCTCCGCGTGGGCACGCGCGAGCTCCTCCTCCAGCGAGTCGAGCCGCCGACCGTGCACCTCCGCCTCCCCGGGGGCGAGCAGCATTTTCTCGGCCCCCTCGCGTTTGCGCGCCATGAGCTCGTCCAGCACGTCGAGACGATACTCGTCGTTCAGACGCGAGAGGCTCGAGCAGACTTCTCCGGTCTTCATCAGGTGGATCCCGGCGAGGAGCACTCGATACGCGTAAAGGAGGTGTTTGACGCTCGCGCCGGGCTCGACGAGGCGCCGCCGGCGTCCGCGGGCAAAGCCTCGGAAGTGGCGCACCGTGGGGCGCGTGATGCAGCCGCGGGCGACCTCGCGGAGCTCGAGGAACAGCGGCGAAGAGACCACCACGAGCGGCGAATACAGCTGCTCGAGCACGTAGCCGTTGTGCTGCGTGAGCAGCCGCGAGAACTTCCGCAGGTCGTGGGCGACCCAGTCGAGCTCGTAGCGCTCGTGCACGTCGAGCGTCACGGTCTCCTTGGGCGGATTCAGCCCCAACACGCTCTCGACGGGGAGCAGAAACGCGCCGCGCAGGTCCACGTCGCTGTCCGGCGAGGCGAAGCCGTAGAGGTGGGCGCCGCTCACGCTGGCGAACACCGGCGGCGGACCGCGAAGTACCACCTCGCGGAGGTGGTCTCGGTCGAGGAGCTGCCAGACTTCGGCGATGTCTTCACCCGTCACGGATTGCTCCCGAACGCGAGCCTCGCCGCCCAATACACGGCGAGCCAGAGCCCGCAGGCGCCGACGCTCATGAGCACGGTGCGACGGCCCAGCGCACGGTCCAAGGCGTCGCTGCTCTTCCAGAAGAAGACACCGAGCAGGACGCCGATGGGCGGGATCAGCACTGCGACGGCAACGGCGGTGCCGAAGGCGTCGTGCTGCTCGGCTCCGGGATCGGCGTTGGACACCCGCTAGCCATACCGCTTCCCCAGCTCGGCGCTAAGCTGATCTCCGGATGCTCGGCCTCTACCGCGCGTATCGGCGTTGGGCCCACGAAAACGTGGGGCCGAAGCAGAGCGTCTGGCTCGGCGCCTGTGCGGGTGCGCTCGGCGCCGGGCTCGTGTCGGCGAGCCACATCTTCGGCTTCCGCATGACCACCATCCTCGGCTGGCTGTGCGTGGTGGGTGGTCCCATCGCGGCTCTCGACGCGTTCGGTGCGGCCGTCTACCGCGGGCGTCGCGCCGAAGGCTGGGTACGGCTGCTGCTGATCCTGGCGATTTGCGCGACGGGAGCCGCGGTCGCCTTCTCGCTGCACTGAGCGCACTTCGGCCAGCGTGAAAGCAGCGCGAACGCCGGCGCGTCGGCGCAACATCTGCGTCGATCTCACGCAGATCCGCGCCGCGGCGCCCGGCACGACCAATGCAACGAAGCGGCCTGAGCCCGCCCTCCGCCATGTCGTTCCTTCGCGGAATTTGGCGCTTCCCGTTCGCGCGCGCGCGCATCGTGCGCCACGCCGAGCCCGCGCTCGAGCCCTACCACTGCCGCCCAACCAGCGAAGTCCTCGCGGAGCTCGGGTCGTCGCCCGCCGGGCTCTCGAGCGCCGAGGCCAGCCAACGCCTGGCTCGCCATGGACCGAACGCCTTGGTGGAAGAAGAGCGGCTCACGCGCACGCGCGTGCTCGCCAAGCAACTCGACAGCCCCTTGCTCATGTTGCTCCTGTTCGCGGCCCTCGCGTCGGTAGCGTCCGGAGAGTGGGTCGACACGGCCATCGTCTCGAGCATCGCCCTCGCCACCGTCGGCATAGGGTATTCACGAGAGTACGATGCGCGCTCTGCGGCCCAGGCGCTGAAGAGACGGGTGAAGACCCACGCCGAAGTGCTGCGAGGCGGGCGCCCCGAACGCGTCCCGATGGAGGACGTCGTGCCCGGGGACGTCGTGCTCGTGAGTGCGGGCTCCGTCGTTCCAGCGGATGGCCTGGTGCTCGAAGCCACCGACTGCCACGTGAGCGAGTCGATGCTGACGGGCGAGAGCTTTCCCAGCGAGAAGCACGCGGGTCCGACGCCCCCGGACGCACCCCTCGGCCGACGCGACAACGTCGTGTTCCTCGGGACCAACGTACGAAGCGGCAACGCACGCTGTCTGATCGTGAGAACCGGCGCACTCACCGAGTTCGGAAAGATCGCTCATCGCTTGAAGCTGCGTCCCCCGAGACCGACTTCGATCGGGGCATCCGACGATTCGGCTACCTGCTCACGAGCGCCATGTCGTTCGTGGTGCTGCTGGTGTTCGTGGTGCACGTCGCGGGCGGCCGGCCTGCCGTGGAGACGTTGCTCTTCGCCATCGCCCTGGCCGTCGGGCTGAGTCCCGAGCTCCTGCCCGCCATTCTCACCATCAACCTCTCCCGCGCCGCAGCGCTCATGGCGCAGCAAGGCGTGCTCGTGCGACGCCTGAACGCCATCGAAAACCTGGGCAGCATGGACATCCTCTGCACCGACAAGACCGGGACGCTCACGGATGGCGTCGTGCGTCTCGACGGTGCCTTCGACGCCGCAGGCAACGCATCGGACGAAGTGCTCACGCTCGCCATCACCAACGCGGCGCTCGAAACGGGGCTACCCAGTCCGCTCGACGACGCCATCCTCGCGGCCCGGCCCGTGCCCCACGTTCTCCCGGAGAAGCTGCGGGAAATCCCCTTCGACTTCTTGCGCAAGCGCGTCAGCGTGGTGGTGCGGGATGCGCTCGGCGTGCGCCTCGTCACCAAAGGGGCGTTCGCCGCGGTGCTCGCGGTCTCGAGCCGCATGGCCGACGGCACTCCGCTCGGCTCCGTCGAGCGAGCCGCGCTCGAAGCCCGCGAAGCCGCTTGGGCGCGCGCCGGGGTCCGCGTGCTCGCGGTGGCCGTGCGCACTCTGCCCGAACGAAGTCACTACGGGCGGTCCGACGAATGCGACCTCGAGTTCATGGGCTTCCTCACTTTCCTCGATCGCCCCAAGCAGGGTGTCGCCCGAGCCATCGAGGAGCTCTCGCAGCTCGGCGTGAGCATCAAGGTGATCAGCGGCGACTCGCGGCACGTGACCGAACACGTCGCGGAGCAGGTCGGCCTGGAGCGAACGCGCGTGCTCACGGGCGCCGATCTCGACCAGCTCCACGACGAAGCGCTGTGGCATGCAGCCGAACGCACCGACCTCTTCGTGGAGGTGGATCCCAACCAAAAGGAGCGGATCCTGCTCGCATTGAAGAAGACCGGACATGTCGTCGGATTCCTCGGCGACGGCGTGAACGATGCGCCTGCCATGCACGCCGCCGACGCCAGCATCTCCGTGGATCAAGCGGCCGACGTCGCGCGCGCTGCCGCGGATTTCGTGCTTCTGGAACGACACCTCGACGTGATCCGGCGGGGGATCGAGGAGGGCCGGAGGACGTTCGCGAACACCAACAAGTACGTACTCACGACCACCAGCGCGAACCTCGGCAACATGTTCAGCATGGCATTGGCCTCGCTGTTCCTTCCGTTCTTGCCGCTCCTGGCCGGGCAGATCCTGTTGAACAACTTCCTGTCCGACATCCCCGCGGTGGGCATCGCCGACGACACGGTCGACCCGGAGCTGGTGACCGCGCCGCGGCGCTGGGACATGCGCTTCATCGCGCGCTTCATGGTCGAGTTCGGCCTCCTGAGCTCGGCGTTCGACCTCTTCACCTTCGCGCTCTTGACCTGGGTGTTCCGGGCGGAGCCCGCGGCGTTTCGCACGGGCTGGTTCGTCGAATCGCTGCTCACGGAGTTGGTGATCGCCCTCGTGGTGCGCACGCGCCGCCCCTTCTTCCGGAGTCGCCCCGGGACGCTCTTGCTCGTCAGCACGGCACTGCTCGTGCCCATCGCATTCGCCATTCCATTCTTCCCCTACGCGAGCACCCTCGGTTTCGTGCCGCTCCCTCTTCCGCTGCTGGCAGCGCTCGCCGCCTTGACCGCGTTCTACGTGCTCTCCACCGAGGTCTTGAAGAGCTGGTTCTATCGCGCGATGCCGCGAACGAGCTGACACTCCGCCGGGCTCAGGCAAGCCAACGCCCGGCCGCCGCGCTGCCCAGCACCACCAGCCACGGCGGGAGCTTCCCGCGCTCGAGCAAGCCGAAGGCCACGAGCGCGATCACGGCGTCAAGCGGACCGCGCACGCTCTCGCGGATCACCGGCTGGTAGAGCGCCGAGAGCAGCACTCCGACGACGCTGGCGTTGGCGCCGGCGAGCGCCGCTCGGGCCCAACCCTCCGCCCGCAGTCGATGCCAGTACGGCAAGACGCCGCCGACCAAGAGCCACCCCGGGAGGAAGAGAGCGAGGAGACACAGGACTCCGTGGAGGAAGCGGTAGGGGCCAGTAGCCATGGCCGTGCCGAGGTACGCCGCGAAGGTGAAGAGCGGTCCGGGCAGCGCCTGCGCTGCGCCGTACCCAGCCAAGAACTGATCGTCGGACAGCCAGCCCCGCGGCACGAGCTCCGCGCGCAGGAGCGGGAGCACGACGTGGCCGCCGCCGAACACCAGGGACCCCGAACGGTAGAAGGCGTCGAACGTCTGGAGCGCGCGCACGCCCGTGCTCGCGGCGGCGAGCGGGAGCAGCGACAAGAGCAGGCCGAAAACCACGAGTAGCGTGGCCCCCAGCCGACGCGACGCCGGAACCTCCAGCTCGGCTCCCACGCTCGGCGGCGGCTGTGCGCCGCGATGGAGGAAGTAGCCCGCGAGTCCCCCGCACGCGATGACGGCGAGCTGGGTGACGGCACTCGGCACTGCGATCAGCGCCGCTCCGGCGGCCAAGCCCAGTGAGATGCGCGCGCGGTCCGTCCAGAGCGCGCGCCCCATGTTCCACACCGCCTGAGCCACCACGGCCACCGCCGCGAGCTTGAGGCCGTGCAAGAAGCCGGGCGCCGAGAGCGCGCCTGCCCGAGCCACGCCGTAGGCAAAGCCGATCATGAGCAGCGCGGACGGCAGCGTGAACGCGAGCGACGCCGCGACTGCGCCGAAGGCCCCGGCGCGGCGCATGCCCAGGGCGAACACCACCTGGCTGCTGGAGGGGCCGGGCAAGAACTGACACAACGCCATGGTGTCGGCGTACTCCGCGTCGTCGAGCCAGCGACGCCGGTCGACGAACTCACTGCGAAAGTAGCCGATGTGTGCGATGGGGCCTCCGAACGACAGGCAACCGAGACGCAGAAACGCCCAGAACACCTCGAGTGGTCCGCCCCCGCTGCCGAGCGTCGCGGACTCGCCGTTCGCCGCAGCTTGCCGACTCACCGCGCGCCACCCGTGAGCGCTCGGATGCGCACGCCCACGACGAGGAGCACCGGGACGGCCGCGAGCTGGGCCAGCACCGAAAACGCCACGAGCGCCGTCATCGAGCGTCCGTAGAGCCAACCCATCAGCGTGCTGCCGAGCCACCAAGCGAGCCCGAACAGGGCGAAGAAGACGCCGTAGGCGCGGGCCCGCTCGGCTTTGGGCACGAGTCTGGCGATGGCCGCCTTGAAGATGGAGTCCTGGGCTCCCATACCGATGGCCCACGACAGAGCACCGAGCAGCAACCACGGCGCCGACGGCGCGAGGAACACGAGCGGCGCGAATGCCGCAGAGACGGCAGTGGTGACCGCGAGCACCACGAGGCCATGGCGATCGAAGAGCACGCCGAAACCCAGGGCCCCGAGCGCGTCGACCGCCATGGCGCCGGCGTAGAGCACGGGCAAGCTCCCGGCGCCGAGAAGTCCGGTCCGACTCGCGTGGTAGGCGACCAGGGCCCAATCCGAGAAGCCGAGAGCGAGCAGCATTGCGCCCACGACGTACCAACGGAAGAGCCCGCCGAAGTGCGCGGGGTCTTCGGCCTTCGCGCGCTCGAGCAGGTCCGGTCGCGGGAACCTGGCACGCGCGCCGAGCACGAAAGCGAGGTTCAGGAGCACCGGCAAGAGCAACACCGCGAAAGCGACGCGGTAGCCGGTGGTGGCGGGCTCGCCTCGCACGAACCAGATCGCCGCCGCCGTGAGCAGCGGCCCGCTCACGGCGCCAATCTGGTCGAGCGCCTCCTCGATGCCGAAGCTCTTGCCCACTCCAGCCTCGTTGGCGGCATACGACACCAGCGTCGATCGCGCGGGGCTACGGATGGCCTTGCCGATGCGTTCGAGAAGGAGCAGGCCGACCGCGGCCTGCCAGCTTCCGACCAGGGCGAGGCCGGGCACAGCGACCAGGTTCAACGAGTAGCCAGCGATGACGAGCGGCCAATACGCACGCGTGCGATCGCCGACCCAGCCCGTGACGAGACGGAGCCCGTAGCCCAGGAATTCTCCGAGGCCGGCCGCGAAGCCCACGGCCGTCGCGCTCGCGCCGAGGAGCGCGAGATAGGGCCCGACGAGCCCGCGAGCCCCTTCGTAAGTCATGTCGCCGAACAGTGCGACCACGCCCATGAAGACGATGAAGGTCTGCGCCGCGCGCTTGGTGGAGCTGGGAGCGCGCTCGCTCATCGGCGCACTCCCCGCTTGACGCGCCGGGCGCCGAGCACGATTTCGGCATGGAGCTCACTCACTTCACGCCGCAGCGCCACGAGCAGCTTCCGGCCTTTCGGCGTGATCCGGAACGACTGGCGCGCCCGCGCGTGGGGCGCTTCTCCCGCGCGCGCGAGCCAGCCATTCTTCTCCATACGCAGCAGCGCTGGGTACAGCGTGCCCGGGCTGAGCTCGTGCCCGTGCCGAGCGAGCTCCGCGAGCAGCCACGTGCCCCAGACGTCGCGCGTATCTGCGTGGTGCAGGATGTGCAGTTTCCAAATGCCGAGCCGGATTTCTCGATCGACCGCCGACAGCATTTACGCTTTTCGTATATGCTTTTCGTAATTCGAGCAAGCCCGATCCGCGAGCGCCAATTCCGATGCCCAAGTCGCCAGCGTTCGGGCCAGCTCGCTCGGCGCTTCCAGATTCGGCAGGTGCCCGGTGTCGAGCGCCACGAGGGTCGTGGGGACAGTCGCTGCTGCCTTCAAGAGAAGCGTCTCCGATGGGGGCTGAAGGCGGTCTCGGGCGCCGTACAGGAGCAGCAAGGGTCGGTCGAGGCGCGACACCTGCTGCTCCCCGTCCCAGTCTTCGAGCAGTGTCGAATAGGCCGAGGCGCTCAAGCGGCGCGCATCGGCGATCCGCGGGTCGCTCGCGATGCGGGCCAGCACCTCATCGCGATCGATGAGATCGGCGTAGGAGTAGAAGTGACCGACGCTGATCCTGAACGGGACCACCCGAGACGCCCACTTCGCCAGCCGAAACGACCAACGTCTGGCCGGTGTGAGCAAGAAGCTCGCGATGTGCGCAGGGCAGTTGCTGGCCGCCACCGCTACCAGGCGTCGATCCCCCACGCTGGCCGCGATGGCCAGCATGGCCCCCAGACTGTTTCCGTAGACCAGGATCCGACCGGGAGCTCTCGCTTCCAGGAAGTCGACGCCCGTTCGGACGTCGCGCAGGAGTAGGTCCAAAGTCCAGCGTCCGCGAGCTCCGCTGCTCAGGCCATGGCCGCGGTAGTCCAGCGCCAGAGTCGACCAACCGAGCCGTGCGAGCTCGGACTGGAGAACCCGATACTCGAAGGTGTGGAAGCCGAGACCGGGCAGAAGCAGGAACGCCCCGGAACCGGACTCCACGGCACAGAAGCGTCCAAAGAGCCGCCCGCCGTCACTCGACAGCCAGATGTCATGAGTTTCGGACGAAGGTGCAGCGGCCTGCATGCGCCAGAGGGTGCGCACGAACGCTGCTCGACGCTTGAACGGATCCGTACGGTCGGCTCCGGAATGAGCCATGGGTCGCGCGGCGCGGCCGTAGCCGCGAGCATCGCTCGCATGGCGAGGGGCGATTCAGAGCTCGGCGTCCCCGACGATCCAACGCGCTCCCGTCGAGAGCGCGGAAGGGGTCATGCCGAAACTCTCGCGGAACACGCGGGAGAGGTGCGCACTGTCGCTGAAGCCCGCTTCTTGAGCAGCCGCCGTGAGTGAGCGGCCGGCTGCCAGGGAGCGCGCGACGAAGCGCAGTCGCGCCCAGCGCAGGTAGGCGGGAACGGACAGGCCGACCTGTTCGGCGAACGTGCGAGCGAAGCGATCCGCCGAGCGGTTGCCCGCCGCTGCGACGTCGGCCAGACGCAGGCGTCTCCCGCGCTCTGCGATGAGTCCCGGGATGGCAGCCAAGGCGGACCTCACAGCGCGATCGCGAGGCCCTGCGCCACGCTCGATTTCGCCTGCCAGCATCGAGAGGAGACTGCGCGCTACGTCGCGCGCGCCATCCAGGGACGAAGGCTCGGCGTACTCCAGCACGCTTGCGACCTCCGCCGACGCCGCCGGGACTCCGCGCAACGGCGACAGGAGGGCGACCCGGTGGGCGGCCACCGAGTCGGCGTCGACGTAGAGCAGGTAGGACGAGGCCACTCCGGCCGGCATGGCATGTGCCACGTCCGCACCCACGCAGACCGCAGCACCTTCGGTGGATCTCCCCTCTCCGTCCGTGAGCGCGATCGACCCGGCGCGCGACACCACGACTTGGAGCGCGTGGTGCCTGTGCCGGCGTGCGGACCCAAGAGGCCCCGAATACAGGAGCCACCCCGACCCGAGATACACGGCGGCCCTGCTCTCTCCCGGGGGCGGCACCGCGCGCCGAGGTGCAACGTGGCTGCGATCCACGCTGGTAGTATCGCACTAGGCGCGAACGGCCGGGCGTGGATTGCCTCTCACTTCGGCCGAGCGTCTCCGGGCACCGGGGCGAGCCCGGGCGAGCCGGCGACCGGCGCTCAGCCGAGCGAGTCCGCGCCCGAGCGCCTGCTCTGCCCGAGCGAACGCGCGCGAGGCCGCGCCATAGGCGTCGGTGCTCGACTCTTCCAGCGTCAACGAACCGAGCGTCGGCCCCCGCAGGGTCACGAGGCAGCGCTTGTCGACGCCTCCCTTCGGACCGTTGACGTCCTCCATGCACACTCGCACCGAGCCGAGCGCTTGCTCGAACCGCCCGAGGCGACGTTGGACCCGTCGCTCGATGTAGCGCCGCAGCGCCTCGGACGCCTGCATCCCCCTGAAACGCACGTCGATTCTCATGGTGTTCGCATCCTCGTTCGCGCCGATTGGCGCCATGGGAAACCAGGTAATGCTCGGCGGCGGCCTCGACCATGAGGAAATCTCGACGCGATGGGTAGAGAATCCCTGTCGTGATGGCAGCCTGGAAGGGCGCGCGGTCGAGCCGACCGCTCCGACGTGTCGGCGCGCACTGCGTGCTCGCGGCGACGCTGCTCTCCGCGAGCATCGGTTGCGAGGGCTCGTCTTCGGTCGAGCGCCGACCGGCGGCGACGGCCGAATCGCCAGCGCGCGAAGCCGACCGCGACGCCGACGGTGTTCCCGACGCTCGGGATCGCTGTCCGTCGGAGCCCGAGGACTGCGATGGCTTCGCCGACGACGACGGCTGTCCCGAACAGGACGTCGACGGCGACGGCATCCTCGATGGATGCGACGCTTGTCCTCGAGAGCCCGAGACGTATCAAGGCATGGCCGACGAGGACGGCTGCCCGGACGTGCCCCGCGACGACTTCGGACACCCCGTACACGCCTTCGGCGGTGTGCGCTTGCTCGTGGCGCCCGCGACGGACGCCGACGCGCTGGCGCCCCTCGACGCGCAGACGACGGAATGGCTCGGTCGGATCTCGCGGGACTACACCGACGTGCATCTCGGGGTGCTCGGGGTCGCTCACACCAACGAAGCGAAGCCCGAGTCCCTGGCGTCACGCAGGGCGAAAGCGCTCGGAGCGGCGATCGAGCATGCCGGCTTCGCGCGCGAGAGCATCCAGGTGGAGCGCGCCGTGGTCGGGCCCGCCGAGCTGCCGCGGGGCGCCCAGGCCTACGTGCTCAGCGCGGACGGCGTCGCGCTGTTCGCGTTCCGAGCCGGGCGTTTCGTCTCCCTCGATCCGCCCCACGAGCATTCCGAGGCGAAAAACCGGCCGCCCCCCGACCCACGCTGTCTCGATCCCAAGTGGAGGTCGGACCCGGCTCCACGTTGCACGGGACCCGCAAGCGCAGCCGAGCGTCCGTCGAAGCGAGGTCCGCTGCCATGAATCCCGAGCCCCGACGCCGGTCTCGTCTGGGCGCCGTGTTCGCCCTCTCGCTCGTGGCGACGCTGGGCGTGCTCGCCGTCTTGTCCCGCTTCGATTCGCGACTGCGCGGTCCGTCGGCGCCGCTCGGCATCGTGTCGTTCGAGCTCGCTGGCGCGAACGGCGTGAGACGCGTGCTCGACGGGTGGAACGACGCGCAACGGCTCGATGCGCTCTTCGTGCAGCGCCTCGACTACCTCTTTCTCGTGCTCTATGCGACGACCATCGCCTCAGCTGCCCTGCTCGTCGCGCGCCGTCTCGCCCCACGCCACCCCCGCGCTGCCGCGCTCGGTCGCCGAGTCGCTTGGGGGATCTGCCTCGCGGCGCTCCTCGACGCCGTGGAGAATGCGCCCATGATTTCCATGCTCTCGAGCGGTGTCGTGAACGAGTGGGGAGCGAACGTCTCCTCCGCTTGCGCGTCGCTGAAGTTCGCGCTCGTCGCGCTCTGTCTCTTCTACCTGCTGGCCGCGCTGCCGTTCGCCCTCCGGCAGTCGCGTGCCCCCTAGCCCGGCCGCGGGCGTGCGCGCCCCGCTTTCTGCGGCTGGGCCTTGATTTTAGTTTTAACTAAAGTATTATCCACGGCCATGCGAAAGCTTCGGATCTTCGAATCCATCTCCATCGACGGCTATTTCACCGACTCGCGGGGGGACATGAGCTTCGCTCACTCCGTCTCCCCCGACCCGAAATTCGCAGCTTGGGTGGCCGCGAACGCCAGCAGCGACGCCGCCCTGCTCTTCGGGCGGAAGACCTACGAGATGATGTGGCCTTTCTGGACTTCGCCTGCGGCGTTGGAGCAGATGCCCGAGGTCGCGAAGGGCATGAATCTGGCGAAGAAGTACCTCGTGTCGAAGACCGTCGAGCCGAAGTGGAACAACACCGAACGGCTCGAAGGCGAGCTCGCCGCGAGCGTGCGCGCGATCAAGGCGTCCGACGGGCCGCCCATCGTGGTGCTCGGCAGTGGCAGCGTCGCCGCGGCGCTCGGCGAGGCGGGCCTCGTCGACGAATACCAGTTCGTCATCGTCCCGGTGGCCCTGGGCAGCGGGCGCACGGTGTTCTCCGAGGGGCGCAAGCTCCGACTCGCGAGCCAACTGGCATTCGAGAACGGAAACGTCGTGGTGACCTATGCGACCTAAGGGCACCGTCACGGCCGAGGGTGAAGGCCACGCCACGCTGCGCTTCGTTCGATCGTTTCGTCACCCGCCCGAACGCGTCTGGGACGCGATCAGCACGCCGGAAGGGCTGCGCGAGTGGCTGCTCTGTTCGAGCGCCCACATCGAGAGGAAGGTCGGCGGGCGAATCGAGCTCGTGTCCGGGCCTGCCCAATATCGCTCGTCCGGGCGCATCCTCGCCTGGGAGCCGCCGCGCCTGTTCGAGTACGAGTGGAACGTGGCTCCGGTGCCGGAGATGCCCAACGGCGAACACGCCGTCTTCCGCTACGAGCTGTCTTGGGACGGTCGCTTCACCGAGCTTCGCGTCACCTACCGCCGCATCTCACGCCCAACCGCCACGGGATTCGTCGCCGGCGTGCATGCGTTTTTCGATCGCCTGGAAGCCCAGCTCGACGGAGCGCCCCTGCCCGACTTCATCACCCGTTTCGCGGAGCTTCGCGCGGACTACCCTGGATGGAGCCCCGATGCGTCCGACTCAGGAAAATGACGTGTTTCACGCCATCGCTCACCCAGCGCGGCGCGCGATGCTGGTCGCGCTGGTGGAGGGGGAGCACACGGCGAGCGCGCTCGCCGAACCGTTCGAGATGACCTTCGGCGCCGTCTCGCAACACCTCCGGGTGCTCGAGCAGGCAGAGCTGGTGGAGGTTCGCCGCGCCGGCCGCCTGCGCCTCTATCGCTTGCGGGCGGAGCCGTTGGGCGAGGTCGCGACTTGGGTGGGCGAATTCGCGCGCTACTTCGAGGAGCGCCTCGACGCGCTCGGCGACTATCTCGACCGAAAGCACGGGCAGCCCCCGACGCCACCGCCCAAGCGCCTTCGCGCTCGACGCCGCTGACCCTCGCGCCGAGCCTTCGGAATCCGCCCAGCGGGAGGAAAACCCGCTACCCGTGGGCGCAGGCGATTTCCGGGGGTCGGACGAGCCCCAGAGGGTTCGCAAGCGGAGGTCGGACGCTTGCGACGCGCGGCTGTCGTCGGCATACTGCAACCAGGAGGTTGCATGTCAGCGTCCTCAGATCGAATCGAGAAGCGGATCACGCTGGCTGCCCCGGTATCGCGCGTGTGGCGAGCCATCGCTGACGCTCGAGAGTTCGGCAGCTGGTTCGGTTTCGTGCTCGACGGGCAGTTCGAGCCGGGCAAGCCCATACGGGGGACCTTCGGGGGAACTCTCGACGAAGCGCGGATCGTCGAATACCAAGAGAGCCTCGGGCTCCAGCCGTCGAGAGTCCGGGCGCCGAGCGCACACGCCGTGTTCTGCACGGTCGAACGCATGGAGCCCGAACGCTACCTGAGCTTCCGCTGGATCCCGTACGGCATCGACGCGGAGGCCGATCCGGAAAACGAGCCGACCACGCTGGTCGAGTTCCTGCTCGAAGAAGTTCCCGAAGGCACCCGGCTCATCGTGGTGGAGTCGGGGTTCGATCGCGTCCCCGCTCAGCGGCGCGAACGCGCATTTCGAATGAACGAGGGCGGCTGGGCCGCGCAAGCAGAGAACGTGAAGCGGTATGTCGAAAGCGAATGATCGGGTAGCTGCCCGCGTGTTCTTCGCGCTTGGCGACCCGACGCGCCTGTCGTTGCTTCGGCAGCTCGGGGCGGGCCATGCGCGCTCGGCGACGTCGCTCGCCGACGGCGCGCAGGTCACGCGGCAAGCCATCGTGAAGCACCTGCGAGTGCTCGAACGCGCCGGCCTCGTTCGCCACCAGAAGAAGGGCCGAGAGGTGCTCTTCGCCGTGGCGCCGCGGCGGCTCCGCGAGGCCGGAGACTTCCTCACCGATGTCTCGGCGAGCTGGGACCGCGCGCTCGAGCGGCTGCGCGACTGGGTGGAGCGCCCCGAAAGCTCCCGACCGAACCGACCGGGACCGAGGGCGCGCTCGGGAAAGCACACGGAGCATCCATGGCGGAACCCCTGAAGACGTTCTTCTCGGGAGCCCTCGTGACGCGACTCGCCCGCGAGCTCAGCGAAGCGCATCCACCTTTCCCGGCGCGAGCGTTCGTGCGGGACGCGACCCGAGGGCTCGACGAGCTCGAGCTCCTCCATCGCGGAAAACACATTGCCGCGGCGCTCGCGAAGCACTTGCCCCCCTCCTACCCCGACGCCATCGAGATCTTGATTCGCGCCCTCGGCCCCGAGCACGCGAGCGACGAGCTCATCGGCGTGGGGATGGCTCCGTTCTTCTACCTGCCCCACGTGCTGTTCGTCGCCGAGCGAGGCCTCGGGCATTTCGATCTGTCCATGCGCGCGCAATACGAGCTCACCAAGCGCTTCAGCGCCGAGGGCAGCATTCGCCCCTTCGTCGCGCAGGAGCCGGAACGCACGCTCCGCGTGCTGCGAAAGTGGGCCCGCGACGAGAACGCCCACGTGCGGCGACTCGTTTCCGAAGGCACGCGGCTGCGGCTGCCCTGGGCCATGCGCGTCCCGTGGCTGGACCAGCACCCGGAGCGCGTGGTCGCGCTGCTCGAGCTCTTGAAAGACGATCCAACGACCCTCGTGCGCCGCAGCGTGGCCAACAACCTGAACGACCTCGGGAAGGTCCACCCGAAGCTCCTGGTCGACACCTGCGCGCGATGGCTCGAGGAACCCTCGACCGAGCGCGCGAAGCTCGTCGAGCACGCGCTCCGGAGCGCAGTGAAACGCGGCGAGGCGTCGGCGCTCGCGCTGCTCGGCTTCGGGAAGAAGCCATCGGTCGCGCTCGATAGGATTCAGTTTCGCCCGCGACGGGTCAAGATCGGCGAGATGCTGGAGGTCACGGTCACGCTCAGGAGCACGGCGCGAGGCAAGCAGGACTTGCTGATCGATCTCGCGGTCCATTTCGTGAAGGCCAGCGGCAAGGCGTCAGCGAAGGTCTTCAAGTGGCAGCGTGTCACGCTCCGACCGCGCGAAAAGCTCGAGCTCTCGACCCGAGTCTCCTTGGCGGTGCACAGCACGCGCAAGCCGCACCCCGGCCGCCACGCGGTCTTCGTGCACGTGAACGGCACCCCGCTGCCCGCTGGTGCATTCGAGGTCGTCGCCGGAGCCCAGCGTCGAGCGAGGTAGCGGAGAGGTGCACCGGGGTCGGTCGCCCGGTGGGGAGGCCACCCCCTCGCCTTCGGGCCAAACGCCCGCGGGTCTTGACTTGTTAGGACTCCTAACTTAAAGTGTCCGGCATGGCGCGCGCGAGCCTTCCCCAGTTCGCCGAGAGCAGCGAGCCGCTCTCGGCACGCATCGCTTCGGGGCTGCACAAGATCGGCATGGCCATGAAGCAGCAGTCCTGGCAACAGGCGAACGAGGAAGGCCTCTCGGCAACGCAGGGGCAGATCCTCGCCGCGCTCGTGTCCCACGGACCGCTCACCGGCTCCGAGCTCTCGAGTCGGCTCGGAGTCACCCTGCCAACCATCAGCGATTCGGTGCGCGCGCTCGTCGAAAAGCGCCTCGTCACCAAGTCCCCGGATCCGCGCCACCCGCGGGCGAGTCTGCTCACGCCCACCAAGAAGGGAGTTGTGCTCGGCGCGCGGGCTCGCTCCTGGCCGGAGTTTCTGGCGAGCGCCGTGCACGAGCTCAGCCCCGAGGAGCAGACCGCCTTCTTCTCCGGGGTGGTGAAGATGATCCGCTCACTCCAAGAGCAGGGCCACGTGCCGACGAGCGGCATGTGCGTGACGTGCACACACTTCCGGCCGAACGTCCACCCAGGAACGTCACCGCATCACTGCGCGCTGGTGGATGCACCCATCGCCGATACGGAGCTCCGGCTGGACTGCCCCGAGCACGAGCTGGCGAGCGAGAGCGCTCGAACCGAGATCTGGGAGCGCTTCGTGCGTACCTGACGCCTCGCTCCCCCGCACCACGAACCCGTACCCGCGGCCGACACGGCCCGCGGCAGAGCGGAGCTTTGGCTCCGGAAAGGACAACGACCCCATGAGCATCCCCGGCTACACCTTTGGCACGCCCGCCGTCGGCCCCTCTCCCGTGACCCTCGCGGACTTCGAGCAGATGAAGGCTAGCGTCCTCTTCGGCGAGGAAGACGTGAAGCACCTCAAGATGTCCCACGACCTGGTGAAGGACCAGGTCGAGGCCATCCTCGACGTCTGGTACGGCTTCGTCGCTAGCCAGCCCCACCTGCTGGCTTCGTTCACTGGCAAAACCGACGGCAAGCCCATCGCCGACTATCTGGGCGGCGTGCGCCGGCGCTTCGGTCAGTGGATCTTGGACACCGCGCGAGCCGAATACGATCAGAAGTGGCTCGACTATCAGCACGAGATCGGCCTTCGCCACCACCGTGCCAAGAAGAATGAGACGGATTCGGCGCGCTCGACCGACATCGTGCCCTTCCGCAACCTGTTCGCGTTGATCTTCCCGGTGACGTTCACGCTACGCCCGTTCTTGGCGAAGAAGGGTCATTCGGCGGAGGACGTGGAGAAGATGCACGCGGCCTGGGTGAAGTCGTGTCTCTTGCAGGTGTCGCTGTGGAGTCACCCCTACGTCAAGGACGGGGACTTCTGATGACGGCTCCGGAACCTGCACCCGCCTGGACGACGACAGCTTGGCTGAACACCGTCGAAGCGCTCACGCTCGAGAAGCTCCGCGGCCGAGTCGTGTTGCTCCACGCCTTCCAGATGCTCTGCCCCGGCTGCGTCGCGCGAGGGATCCCCCAGGCGCAGCGCGTCGCGGAGCTCTTCCGCGGCGCCCCGCTCACGGTGGTGGGGCTGCACAGCGTCTTCGAGCACCACGAAGCGATGCGCATCGAGTCGCTCCGGGCATTCCTCCACGAATATCGCGTGGGTTTCCCCGTCGGAGTCGACGCGCCCGGCTCAGGCGGCGACCCAATCCCCGCGACGATGCGCGCCTACGGCATGCGGGGCACACCGACGACGGTCCTCATCGACGCTCGAGGCCGCCGCCGGCGTCAGATCTTCGGTGTGCACGACGACCTCCTGCTCGGCGCGGAGCTCCAGACGCTGCTGCTCGAAGCCGATTCTCTGCCGGATCCGCTCGACGACGCGCCGCGCGCTCCCGGCTGTGACGAGGGGCGTTGCGCGACGGCACCGGCCGACGGGTGACCCACGGCGCTCGGCACTCGAGTCATCGCACCCCCTCCACCGCTGCCGCCCGTCTTCCCCATCGCCGTCGGACAGAGCTCGCAGTTCGACTCCCCCCCTGAGGCCGCGGAGCGGCCGATTTGGGGGGGAAGCTCGCGCGAGGCGCAGCCGAGCCCGAGCGTGGGGGGGCAATCGTCTCTCTTCGGAGGCGTCCTTGGCGGCGTTCCGAAGGTCGCTGATCTAATGTCGGAGCTCGAAGGTGTACCAGCTCCGCCGACCCGCCGCCCGACTGTCGGAATTCGTGGAGCACTACTGGTTCGTCGACACACCCGACCGAAAGCCGGTCTCGATCCGCGTGGACGTGTTCGTCGATGCGCGCGCCGACCTGGTGTTCAACTTCGGCGCGCCCTATCTGCGAACGGTGATCGGCGGCAGGCACCGCACGCTGCGAGCCTCGAACCTGGATGCGCAACGCCTGGTACCGATTCGCATCGAACAGCGAGGGCTCGTGCGCACGACGGGAGTGCGCTTTCACCTGGGCGGACTCGCGCCGTGGACCACGGAGGCGCTCTCGCGGGTCACTGGACGGACCGTCCCGCCCAGCCGCGTGTTCGGTCGAGAGGCGCGGGCGCTCGAGGCCGAGCTCGAGAGGCTGGAGGACATCGACACCCAAGCTGCGGCGCTAGATGCGTTCTTCTTGCGACAGATGAAGCTCTCGCCGAGCGTGGAGCTGTTCGGGCGTTCGCTCGAGCTGGCGCGGAGGACTCACGGCGGCGCGAGCGTGGCCCGCATCGCCGAAGCCACGGGGGTCTCGCGGCGCCACGTGGAGCGCCTGTTTGCGCAGTACCTCGGACTTCCGCCGAAGACCCTCTCGCGCGTCTTGCGTTTCCAATACGCGCTCGCCTCGCTGATGGGACTTCCGGCGGGCACGCTGGCTGACGTCGCGGCTTCCGCGGGCTACTTCGATCAGGCCCATTTCGTCCGGGAATTCCGCCGCATGACCGGCGGAGTGCCCCGCGGCTACCGCGGCTACTACCCGAGCGACGCCCCCACCGATTTCGCTCCCAACGTGGTCGCGTTCGTACAAGACGCCTCGGCCACGGTCGCCTTAGGAACCGGGCAGAAGAGGAGCGACCGATGGCGAAGCGCGGATCCGGCGAAGGCACGAAAGAAAACCCCTGGCGGCTCAAGACGCCGCCGCTGACGGCGGAGTTCACCATCTACCGCGACGACGAGGCCGACCCACCGCTCCTCGTCTGCCAGGTCGGGAGCACCAAGCTCACCTACCTGGCTCGCGTCCTCGACGACCTGCCCGCGATGCTCGAGAAGCACGGCGACTGGATGCTGCTTGGCTCTGCCGACGAGAACAAAGCGCCGCCGGCGGACTCGGTCGAAGCCTGGGGTCGCGCCAAGCAGAACCCCGTCGGCGGCTGGTACGGACAGCGCAAAGGCTATCGCGGGCGCCTCGCCATGTACGTGCCTCCCCTGCTCGAGGCGCTCGGCAAGGTCGAGCTCGAGCACAACCCGAAGAACAACCGCGTCCGCGCCAAGTGAGGATTCGATGCCCGCAGCCGAAAAGACCAGGAGCGCGTTCCGGCTCAGCTACTCCGTCCGAGTCGATATCGAGGCGCTGCCGGCGCGCGTCTGGCGCGTGCTGACGGACGCCGCCGGCTTCGCCGCGTGGAACTCCACCGTCACTTCCATCGAAGGCCGCATCGCTCTCGGCGAAAGGCTCGCGATCCGAGTGCCGGTAGCGCCCGAGCGGGTGTTTCGGCCCAAGGTCGTCGAGTTCGAGGCAGAGCGACGGATGGTTTGGAAGGACGGCTTCTTCCCGATGTTCGAAGGGAAGCGCACCTTCGTGCTTTCCCCGGAAGGCGCGACGACCGCGTTCGAAATGACCGAGGTGTTCCGCGGAGCGATGCTGCCCATGATCCAGGGCTCGCTGCCGGACTTCGCGCCGGTGTTCGAGCGCTACGCCGCCGACTTGAAGCGCGCTTGCGAAGCCGAAGCGGCGACGTGAGAAGTCAGCGCCGGCTCGCCTTCCGCGCGGGCTTCGGCGCAGCACGCTTCTTGGACGCCTCGGCGATCCGCCAGCGTACGATGCGCCGGACCAGGTCCAGCGGAAGCTCGCGGTCGTGCGGGATCCGGATCGCACCTTTCGACGTCGCGAACGACTCGAGCTCGCGGGCGAAAGCCCGGATCGCAGCCGGCCCCGGGTACACACCCACGTGCTCCGCGAACCCTCCGAGGTGGATCAGGTTCTCGCCCTGGTGCCAGGTCGGCAGTCCGTAGGCGATGCGCTCGACCGCGTGGGGCGCCTCCTTCTGCACGGCCGCGCGCAAGGCACGCAAGCGCTTGCGAGCGGGCTCCGGAGCCGCAGCGATGTAGGCTGCAACGGCGTCGCTCGCCGCGGTGGGGGCTGGGTTTCGTTTCGTCATCGGGTCGACCGCTGGCTCTCGCGCGACGGCGAACCGAATACCACGGCGCCTCGGTCGCCCGAGGCCCCAACCCGCAACGCCCCACGCAGCCCTTGACATTTATTTCCGATTAGCTATATAGCTAACTAGCAATGCATACCGAGCAGCGCCTCTCTGCCGTATTTCACGCCCTCGCAGACCCCACGCGGCGAGCGATTCTGGCGAAGCTCGCGGCGGGGCAGGCGACCGTCGCAGAGCTTTCCGAGCCGTTTCGGCTCGCACAGCCGACCATCTCCAAACACCTGCGCGTGCTCGAGGACGCCGGGCTCATCGAAGCCGAGCGGGACGCGCAGCGCCGGCCCCGACGCCTCGTGCTTTCGCCACTGCAAGCCGCGGACGCCTGGCTCCGACCGTTCCGCGAGCAGTGGGAGCGGCGCTTCGATCGCCTCGAAGCGCACCTCGCACACAAGAAGCGAACCTGAATCCGGACGCGAAGGAAGAAGCCATGCCCGACAGCATCGACCGTGACCAGAAATCCATCGACTTCGAACGCTTGCTGGACGCCGCGCCGCACGAGGTCTTCGACGCTTGGACTCGTCCAGAAGAGGTCACGCGCTGGTGGGACCCCACGGGCGCGCCGCTCTCCGCCTGCACCATCGACCTGCGCGTCGACGGCGCCTTCCGCTTCGTCACCGCGGGCCACGCGCCGCCGTTCGAAGGCACCTACGAGGTCATCGACCGACCGAGGCGGCTCGAGTTCCGTGCCATGGGCGCCCACGGCATCGTCGAGCTCGAAACGCACGGGGCTGGCACGCGCATGACCGTCTCGATACGCTGTGCTTCTGCCGAACAGTTCGAGATGTTCGTCGAGCTCGGCGTCGCGACGGGGACCAGCGCGACTCTGGACAACCTCGCCCGTCAGCTGAGCCAGCGGCGTCTGGCGAGCCCGCGCTGAGCGAAGCCGTGGCTGCCCGTCCGCCGCCTATCGATACGGCTCCGAGCGCGGGACGGGCAGCACCGTCACGGTTTCGTCATCGACCGTGATCGCGTCCGGGTTCTTCGCGTACCACTCGGTGTAGCCGCACGCCGCGCAGATCACGCACTCGAACTCGCCTTCGTTCTTCCATCTGCCGATGACCGTGAAGGGTACTTTCGCTCTCACCGACAGCACGGCGCCCTTCCCGATCTGCGTCTTGTCAGCGATGGAGTCCACGTGGAGGATCCGGCGATTCAGGCATTTGGGGCAGGTGACGCTGGCTTTCATGGGCCTCGGCTCGTAGGTGTCGGAGAGTCGGCATATCACACGCGCGGGCGGTGAGCGCCCGACTCCGCCCGCGAGGCACGCAGGCTCCGCGCGTTCAGCTCGAGCTCGCGGGCCAGGATGCGCCGTAGCGACGAGGCGTCGCCATATCCGACTCGTCTCGCGATCTCGTCGACGCTGCCGGTCGACGTCTCGAGCAGGTGCGCGGCCTGCTCGGCCCGAACGCGTTGCACGAATCGGATGGGGGACAGCCCGGTTGCTGCGGCGAGGCGGCGCGCGAGGGTGCGTTCGCTCAGGCCCATGGCGCGCGCCAACGCCGGCACGCGGAGCGGACGCTCGAGGTGGCCTCTGACCCATGCCTCTGCCCGGGCGACGGTGGGGTCCTGGGCTGCGAAGTGCGTGGCCATCATGTAGCGAGCCTGGGTGGGGTGACGTTCGAGGAGCAGATACCGAGCCACGTCGCGCTCCACGGCTCTGCCTGCGAGGTCTGAGACGAGAGCGAGCGCGAGGTCCGTCATCGAGAGGGCTGCCCCGGCCGTCCAGCGGCGCCGATCGCGGACGAGCGTGCTGTGCTCGTGGAGCTCCACCGCGGGAAACTCCGCCCGAAACCTGGGCGCAAGGAACCACGTGGTGGTGGCGGAGTGGCCATCGAGCAGGCCCGCCTGCGCGACGTGGAACACGCCCGTGCACGCAGCGCAGATGCGCGCACCGTCGTCGGCCACGCGCGCCAGCCAGCGCGAGAGCCTCGCGCGGCCCGGCGATCGCACGTCGCGGATCAGCGCGTCGGGATCGACCAGGTTCTGGCCGGTGACGACGACGACATCGGCCCGACCGCGAAATGAGGCGAGCGCGCCGTCGGTACGGAAGTCTTGGCCGAGTCCGGTGCGCACGATGCGTTGGTCGGCACCGCGGGTCGTCACGCGATACGCCGGGCGCATGCCGCGGGCGACGCGGACGCGAGTGCCGGCGTCGAGCACCTCGACGAGGAGCGCCAACGCCGCGTCGAGCACCCCAGGCAGCACCAGCACGACGATGTCCCGCATTGGCGAAATATGCACGATATGTGTCATTTCCGCCACTTGTGAAAACGCCTGGGGGAGCGCCATGTTGGGGGCATGTCCAAAGCCGAACTGCTGATGCGCGCGGGCGGGAGGCTGAGCGCCTTCGGGCGCTTCCGCCGTGTGCTCGCGGGCTCGATGGCTCGAGCGGGGGTCTGGGCCACGCCCCGCGTCGCGTCCCGCGAGCTCGCACGTGCAGCCGCTGCGACGCGGCCACCGAGCAGCGTTGCGCTCCGGAATGCGGAGTCCCTCGTCGACCAAGTGTGTCCGCCCTGGCTCGCTGGACACTGCCGCCGAACGTGGTCGTGGGCGGCAGCGCTGGGTGAGGTCACGGGCACGCGCTGCGATCGCGAGCTCTTGTACCTCGCCGCCCTCTTCCACGACCTCGGCCTGAGCGAGGCCTACGCGCCGCCGCCTGGAGAGTGTTTCGCCGTGACCGGCGCCCGCGCCGCTCGAGCGTGGGCCATCGAGGCAGGTTTCGGTGATGCAAGAGCGCGTCGGGTGGCCGAGGCCATCGCGCTCCACCTCGAGGTACGTGTGGCGGTGGTCGAAGGCGTGGAGGCCCACCTGCTCCACGCCGGCGCTGCCTGCGACGTACTCGGTGCGCGGCTCCGCCAACTCCCGCCCGCGCTCGTCGACGAAGTCCTGGCGCTCTACCCGCGCGGCGAGATGAGCAGCGCGCTGGCGGAGAGCCTGCGGAAGCAAGCCGAACAGGCGCCGGACAGCCGCATCGGCCTGTATTGCCGGCGCTTCGACTTCGCGCGTCGCGCCGCCACGACGACGCTCGGGAGGGCCCCGTGAACGCGCGCATCACCCACGTCGGGACCGCCACGGTGGTGCTCGAGCTCGACGGCCTCCGCGTGGTCACCGATCCGGTGCTCGACCCGGCGGGGAGCCGCTATCGGCTCGGTCCCTTCGAGTACCAGAACCTGCGAGGCCCGAGCGCGCCCGTGCCAGACGCGCCGGACGTCGTCCTGCTGTCCCACGATCACCACCGCGACAACCTCGACCGCGCCGGCCTCGCCCTCGCGCGCCGCGCCCGCACGGTCGTCACCACTTCGAGCGGCGCTGTGCGACTGCGCGCCAAGGGCGTCCAGCGCGTAATGGGTCTTCCTCCTTGGGAGAGTCGCGAGCTCGAGGGCGGCCTTCGTGTCACGGCGACTCCCGCGCGCCACGGGCCCGTTGGAACGAACTTCGTCGCTGGCGACGTCATCGGCTTCCACGTCGAGCATCCGGCGCTTCGCACCGGCCCGCTCTACGTGACCGGCGACACGCGCTGGTTCCCCGGAGTCGCGCAAGTCGCGGAGCGCCTCCCTCGCCCTTCGACGATCCTGGCCCATGTCGGCGCGGCGCGCTTCGGGCCCCCTCTCCTCCGGCGATGGCTGCGCTTCTCGATGGATGCGGAAGAGCTGCGGATCCTCGCTCGCCACTTCGCGCCGCGGCAGCTGATTCCGATCCACGACGGCGGTTGGTCTCACTTCAGCGAAGGGCGCGAGGCCGTCGTTCGCGCATTTGCGGGGGACGCTTCGCGGCTGCGCCTGCTCCGCGCGGGTCACACGGAGGACCTCGAACTATGACCTCGAGCTCGGCGAACGCGGACCGCGCGTGCTACGAAGCGCGGCTGGGCCACCGCTTCGTCGGCTTCGAGCTCCGCACGAGCGACCCGCACGTTCGTGCCCCAGAAGCCAGCGCTTGCGCGCGATGCCGCCGCCGTAGCCCGTCAGCGATCCGTCGGAGCCGCTGACCCGATGACAAGGCAACACGAGCGCGATGGGGTTGTCGCCGTTGGCTGCGCCGACCGCGCGAACCGCGCGCGGGCGGCCGATCTCGCGAGCGATGGCGGCATAGGTGCGGGTCTCGCCGCACGGAATGCGTCCGAGCGCGCGCCAAACTTGGCATTGGAACGGCGTCCCGTCGAAAGCAACCCGGACCCCGTCGAGCGAAGCCAGGTCACCGTCGAAGTAGCGCCGGACCGCAGCGCCGACACCACTCGGCCCCGTCGACGAAGCCAACTCGTAGCGCGAACGGTCCGCGTAGCGTGCGAGCTGTCGAGCCATGCGTGCGTGATCGGAGGTGAAACCCGCAGCACGCAAGCACCCCGCTTCGTCGGTTACGAGGGCGAAGCGACCGATGGGGGTATCGAGCGTTTCGATGAAGAGCCGCAGAACCGTCATGTTCGTTTGCCTTTCCGTGCGGAGCGACCGGCGTCGGCCGCCCAAAGATGCTGAGCTGCGTATCCGCGCCACGGTCGCCAGCGCTCCGCGCGCTCCCGGAGGCGCGCGGGCGTCACGCGAGCATCGTGAGCGGCCAGGCTGCGAATCAAGGCGGCGTCCTCGGCGGGAAACGCGTCGGGCTCCCGCGCTGCTCGGAGCGCGATGTAGTTCGCCGTCCACTCGCCCACGCCCTCGACGGATCGAAGCGCGCTCACCGTCTCTTCCACGCTCGGGCGTGCGTCGAAGAGCCGCGGATTCTCGAGGGCCGCCCGCGCCAGCGCGCGGAGCGCCGACTTGCGCGCCGCGGGCATGCCCAGCTTTGCGAGGTTCGCTCCCAGAACCTGCTCGGGCAGCGGAAACGCGCGGGACAGCGCCCCCTTGCCTCGTGACTCGGAACAGACCCCGACGAGCTCTTCCGCGAGCACGCGGGCCGCCGCCACGCTGACCTGTTGCCCGAGCACCGCGCGGACGGCGAGCTCGAAGCCGTCCCAACAGCCGACCACCCGCAGCCCGGAGCGCCGCCCGACGAGGGGCGCGAGCAGCGGATCTCGTGCGAGGTGCGCTTCGATGGTGCCCACGTCGGCGTCGAGATCGAACAGCGCCCGCATCCGGGCCACCACGGCTGACAGATCGCCGAGCTCTGGCAAGCGAATCGCAGCCACCAGACACGACTGTGGCGCGTCGTGGCTGATCTGGATCGTGCCCAAGCGCCCACGTCGCAGGATGGTGCGTGCGTATGCGTCTTCGCTGACCTGCTCTACGCCGGGGATCGCGCGCGCACGCAGGTGTTCGAGAACCTCCCGCCAAGCGTAAGGAGGCCGGTAGCGCAGACGCACGACGACTCCTGCGTCGGGGGCACTTCCGAGGTGGACATCCTGACGGATGGCGCTGGGCGAACGGCGAAACAACGTGCGGAACGTGTCGTTGAACTGGCGGATGCTTCCGAAGCCCGAAGCCAGCGCCACCTCCGTCATCGGCAGCGAGGTTTCGTGCAAGAGTTGCTTGGCAAAGAGCACGCGTCTCGTTCGCGCCACCGCCGAGGGCGACGCACCCACGTGCGTCTGGAACAGCCGGCGAAGTTGCCGCTCGCCGAGACCCAAGCGCTCCGCGAGCTCGTCGACCGAAGCCTCGTCACCGTCGAGCGTCCCCTCGGAGATCATGGCCAGGGCGCGGGCGATGGTGCTGGACGTCCCGCGCCACGCCCCGAGCTCGTAGGTCGTCTCGGGCCGGCAGCGGAGGCAGGGACGAAAGCCAGCCTCTTGCGCGGCTGCGGCCGACGGGAAGAACGCGCAGTTTCTGAACTTCGCAGGAGCCGCCGGACACACGGGCCGGCAGTAGACGCCCGTGGTCTTGACCGCAATGAAGACCCGCCCGTCGAACCGGGCGTCGCGAGCGAGCAGCGCTTGGTAGCTGGCGTGGGGGTCCGGGATGGGCACGAACCCGTATGTAACGCCGCCGGCCGTACTCCGCTGGCGGTTTTCGGACGTCATCCACGTTCGTGAGAGAGCGCACGTCCCCTTTCACCGTCGCTGGTAGGCTCACCTGCGGTGATTGCCGAGGCAGATCGACAGCTGTGGGCCCAGAGCCTCCGCGCCATTGCGCCGCTTTCGGACGAAGAGCTCGCGGAGGTCGCAGGTCACCTCGCAACCCTCGAGCTCGAGCGCGGGGCGGCGTTTCTCCGCGCGGGCGAAACCCCGAAGGTCGTCGGGGTACTCGTCTCCGGCGTCCTTCGCGAGGCGTTCGTGCTGGCCGATGGTACCGAGCGCACGCGGAGCTTCGCCATCGAAGGAGGTCTGGCCGGGTCCCTGTCCGACCTCCTCCGCGGCGGACCCGCGCGCACGACGGTGGTCGCCGAGGAGTCGAGCCGCATCGTGTCCGTGGAGTGGTCCGTGGTACGGGCCACCATCGCGCGGAGCGCGGCCTGGAAGACGTTGCTCCAGCTGCTGACCGAGCGCCTCTATCTTCTGAAGTCCGATCGCGAGTGGGAGCTCTTGGGGCTGGACGCGGAGGAGCGCTACCAGGTGTTTCGCACGCGCTACCCGGGCCTCGAGGCGAGGGTCACCCAACGTCACGTGGCTTCGTATCTCGGCATCACGCCCGAGCACTTGTCGCGGATTCGCGCGCGGGCGCACCGGTCTTCGTAGCGCGTTGGCAGAGCACCACGGCGCCGGCGAAGCCCGCGAGAAATCCGAACCAGCGCACGACCGAGAGCGGCCCGACGAGCGACGGCGGGGCGACCCAGAGCACGGCACCGAGGACGGGCATGGGCAGCGCGATGGACCCGGCGAACAGCCTCTCGAAGGGCCCGCGCCTGGGTAGGCCGAGCCCCAGGAGAAAGAGACCGACGTAGCTCACGTGGAACTTGGTCTGGCTCAGGACGTGTTGGGCGCGGAGCGTCGTCCACCCGAGCTCCTCGCCGAAAACCACGCTGCGCGACAGCGCGAAGAGCTGCTGGTCCTCCAGCATGTCGAGGCCCGCGGTGACGAGGAGCGCCAGCGTGCCCAAGCGCAGGAGCTCGCGCACACCGTGGCCTTCCACCGCGCGCGCGAACACGACGAAGAACGCCGAATACGCTGCGATGAACAGCGCATCGAGGGCGAGGATCAGCTGGAGCGTCGAGGCTTGGTCCCGAAGCTCCGCGCGGTACGCCTCGAGTGGGCGCACGACTTCGAACGGTTCTTGGGCCACCCCCGTGGCGAACGTGAGCAGCATCATCACCAGGAGCAACGCCGACGCGAACAGCGCGAGGTTCCGAGTGACCGGGGCCAGGTCTCGATCCATCCCCCGACGCTAGCGACCTCCCGCATCGCCCGGCGTTGATGTAGGTCAAGGGTTGGCGAGCGTTCTCGCTCTACGGCAAGCCGCCCTGGAGCCGGCCGAGTTTCCGCGCGAGCGCGACGGACGCCAGCGCAAAGCCGGCTGCCCAGAGCGCGACACTCGCGCCGCGCGAGAGCTCGAAGCCGCCGACGCGCACGAGCAACACGTAGGCGACGGCGAGGTTCGCGAGGCCCCACGCGACGTTCACCGCGGGCGACGAGAGCCCTCGGAACGGCGGCCGCGCGAACGGACTGGGGAACGCGCGACCCGAGATGCCCGCCACGAAGTGCGGCACGAAATTGGCCAGAAACACGCCACCGAAGAAGTGCGCCAGGACTGCGTAGCCGGGCATGGGGTCCCCTTGCTGATGGCAACTGCTGGTTGCCATTCGCCGTCGACCCTAGCGTGACCTGCCCATGAAGGCAACGGGGCGTTGCCATCTGTCCCGGGCCCGGGTTAGCCTGCGGCGTCCATGGCTCGCCCCTCCAGATCCGTGCGTCGCACGCAAGGGATCCTGGGCGGACGCAGCGAGCAAGTGGTCCGGCGCGTACTCGATGCCGGGCTCGTCGAGCTCGCGCGCCTGGGCTACGCCGCGTTCCGAATGGAGAGCGTCGCCGCCGGGGCCGGCGTCAACAAGACGACGATCTATCGGCGGTGGCCCAACCGCGCGGCGCTCGTCACGGCTCTCGTCGAGCAGATGCGAACACCGCTCCGGGAAAGCCCACTGCCGGATACCGGAAGGCTCGAGAGCGATCTCGTCCAGGCGTTTCGCCGGCGCTTCGGCGTCGCCCGCGAGGTGGCGGGGCGGGCGTGGGCCCGCCTCCTCGACGAGCGGAGCAGCCCCGAGGTGGAAGCCATCATCGGACGCACGGTGGACGATCGTCGCGACGAGTGGCGAGCCATGGTCGTCCGCGGCATCGAGCGGGGTGAACTGCCGAGGAGAACCGATCCTCAGCTCGTCTTGGATCTCGTACGCGCCATCGTGGACGCTCGGAGGTCCTCCCGCCTCGACGTGGCATGGCTGTCCCTCGCGGTGCGGACCGTGCTCGCGGCCGCGCGCGCCGGAACGCTGGTCAGCCGGAGTTCACGGGCTAGGGACTCACGCCCTGCCCTCGCCCGGCCTCCCGTCCAGCCTCGCGGAGCACGTAGAGCGCGTCGACGGTGACGAGCGCGTTTCCCTTGTTCCTGTGCCGCGTTCCCCAATCCGCGTAGGTACCGCGGGTCACGAGGGCGTCGGCGCGTTTCACGTTGGTCCACTCGACGGGGAAGGTGCCATCCGCGAGACGCTTCTGCTCGAGTAGATCCAGAGCGTCCTCACAACGCGGGTCCCGCTCGAGGCCCATCTGGGCCAGAGCCGATCTCGGCCAGGGAGTAGAGCGTCCAGTGCGGACCTTGCCACTTCCGATAAGGGTTCATGCGCTCGGTGCGGAGCCCCATGAGAAGCCGCCTCGCCATGCGCGACTTGGCAATCGCGCCGCGTAGCCGGCGCATCGCCGGGGATTGCTCGGGCTCACCGGCCAGCAGCCGCCGCGCGCGGAAGGCGACGACTGGGTCCGCGTGAGTGCAGAGCGCGTCCACCAAGCTCATGCTTCTGGACCTCCAGTCGTGCGTCGTGCCACGAAGAACTCGTAGGCGTAGAAGTCGCCGTACCGCCGGTGCATCTCCGGCTCCTGCGCCATGCGATCGAGCGCCGCGAGGGCCTCGATGTCGCCGGCGTACTTGCCGCGCAACAGCTCGATGCCGCGCTCCATCGGCGTGTAGAAGTCCTGCCACCAGGCCTCGTCCGAGAGCGTGAAGTGCCCGACGAGCGACAAGCCCGTCCGGCCGATGGCCGCGAGCACATCGGGAACCCGGCCCATGGTCGGGTAGTCCGCCTCGAAGCTCTTTCGCAGGTCGGGCGGAGGGTTCTCCCTGCGCCAGACCGCATCGGTGAAAGCCACGTAGCCGCCGGGTCGTAGCAGCCCGCGGCAGATCCGCAGGGCGTTCTCGATGCCGAGGTTGTAGAGCGCGCCCTCGGACCAGACGAGGTCGAAGCTCTCGGCCCGTTGCCCAGGCTCGGCCATGTCGCCGACCACCGGCTGCACTCGATCCGAGATCCCGCGCGCGGCGATCACCGCGCACAAGCGTTCGATGCTGGGCGCGTGGCTGTCCAGGGCCGTAATCCGCGCGCCCGGCAGGAGGCGAACGAGATGCAGCGTCTGACCGCCGACGCCGCAGCCCAGATCGAGCACTCGAGGAGATGGCGGCAGGTCGGAGCACATGCCGATCGCGCGCTCGGCACAGGCTCGGTTGCCCGGGCCTTGGCGCGGCAAGCTCTCGTACAGCTCGAAGAAGATCTCGGAGAAGCGCGGGATGGGCTCGCTCATTTCCTGCCTCGGAGCACGTGCGCGGGGCTGGCGCACGGGTCGAACGGAGTGCCCCGGTCTTTACCGCAGTCCCGACCAGGCGCCACCGAAGCAGGTACGCGCGCGCCGCTGGCGCTCGGCCTGCTCGGGGCACGACGCGCGTTGACAAATGGCGCGTCCGTTGTCACAAACTCCCCATGCTCGCGCCGATCACACTCGCACGGGCGCCCGCGCGGTGGACCTTCGTCGCCGAACGCGCGAAGGGCGCGTGACGCAGTTGCTGCGCTCCCTGCGCAACGCGAAGCTCGGCTTGGTCGGGCTGGTGCTCGTCACGTTCGCGGTGGCCTGGCGCTTCGGCGTCTTCGCTCACCTGAGCGAGCCGAAGGCCCTGGCGCACTCGCTCGTCGCCATGGGAGCGTGGGGCTACCTCGCTTTCGTCGTCGCCTACACGGCGCTTCAGCCCTTCGGTGTCCCCGGCACGGTGTTCGTCGTCGCTGCGCCGCTCATCTGGCCGTGGCAGACCGCGTTCGCGCTGTCGATGGTCGGGACGATGTCGGCCAGCGTCGTCGGCTTCTCGTTCGCGCGTTTTGTCGCGAGGGACTGGGTCTCGGCGCGCATCCCCGCGCGATTTCGCAAATACGACGAGGCGCTCGAGCGGAGCGCATTCCAGACCGTCGTGGTCTTGCGGCTGATCTTCTGGATGCCACAGGTGCTGCATTCCTTCTTCGGCGTGTCGACAGTGGGATTCTGGACTCACTTCTGGGGCTCGCTCGTCGGCTACGCGCCGCCGCTCTTCCTCGTGAGCTACCTGGGTGCCGAGATGTTCGACGCATCGGGAAGGTTGCAGCCCGCGGCTTGGCCCATCCTGGCCGGACTCCTGGCCGCGTCGCTCTGCATCGCCGCGCTCGCTCGGGCCCGGGAGCGCCGTCGCCTCTCCGCGGCGAGAGCGCTGCCGCCGAGTATCCCGGGCGCGGGACCAGGCTGACGCCCCATCGCTGACACGCTCCCTCTCGCGGCGCCGCGGCGATACTGCTACTCCGCGTGAAGTAGCATGCCGCGGGCAGGCATCTGGATCATCCTCGCGTTCGTGATCGCCGCCTGCACCGATGACGACTCCGGCGCGCGGAAAGGCGCAGATGGCGGCGGTGGCGGCGGCGGTGGTGGAACGGGCGGGGCCGACGGAGCAAGCGCGGACGCGAGCACCGACGTCGCGCCAGACGCGGAAGCGGGCTCGGCCGGCGACGCGAGCGTGGATTCTGACGGTGAAGTGGATGCCGATGCCGATGCCGATGCCGATGCCGATGCCGATGCAGAGGTCGACTCCGGAGCGGATTCGGACGCTGAGGCCGGCGTGGACGGCGGAGGCGATGCCACCACCGACTCCCCGGCGAGCTGCGTCTCGCCCACGGCTGGGCAGCTCCGAATCAGCGAGTGGATGCCCGACCCGACGCTGGTCGCCGACTCGGCGGGCGAGTGGTTCGAAGTCGTTGCGCTGGCCAACTTCGACCTGAACGGGCTGCAGGCCGGCACGGCCGCGCTCGATCCCACCCCCTTGGTGCAGGCGTCGGGCCCCTGCGTACACCTCGGCGTAGGGCAGCGCGCGCTCTTCGCTCGCAGTTCGGCGTCGGGCACGAACGGACAGCTTCCGAGCGTGCTCGCGACGTTCGGCTTCGGTCTGCCCGCCACCGGCACGCTGCGCATCGGCGTGGGCGGCGCGACGCTGGACACGGTCACCTGGATCAACGCCCAGGCGGGACGCTCGATCATGATCGACACGAATGGGACGCAGTGCGATGCGCCGACCGGCGTCTCGGCATACAACGGTCAGGACGTCGGCACGCCCGGATCGTCCAACACGCCTCCCGAGTGCCCCTGAGGATCGCGCGCAACGGCTCGCGCGACCGACCGGCAGAGCCGCGGTCCGTGCCGCACGGAGCTCTCCCAGGGTGAGCGGTCACTACCTCGCGCATCTCGACGCGGTCAGCGGCGCCGAGGCGGCTCGTGTCCGACCATGACCTGCAGCTGCGGGAACCGCTCGTTGAGTTCGCGAAGACTTGCGAGCGAGCGGGTCGCCGCCTCCTGGTCATCGACGCCGGGGCTGGGCCGTATGCGGTGCGGCGCGCGCTGCGGGGTTGCGCGAGCCGCTCACGGCCAGCCTCGACGGGCTCCGCGGGCTCCTTCGCCCGCCGCAGGCGTTCGACCCGGCCGCTGCGACGGGGACCGTGCGCATGGCCGCGACCGAGCACGCCCTCGGAGCCGTCGTCCACGAATTCGTCGGCCGACTCATGAGACGCGCACCGTTGCTCGACGTGCAGATCGAACCCGCAGGTCGCGACGTTTTCTCGCAGCTCGCGGCTGGTCGGTTGGATCTCCTCGTCGTGCCCAAAGTCGGCCGCCTGCCGGCGGAGCTGCGGGCCGCGGACCTTCTCCGCGAGCGCTTCCTCAGCGCGCCGCGCTCGGCAACCCGACCGTGTGCTCGAGCACCGGGAGCCGACGTCGGGAGGGGCTGGTGTGTCTGAAGACGCCGCTGGTCATTCCCGGCTTCGTGCTTTAGGCGGTCTGGCATCACCGACACGACGACGATCCTCTCCAACGCTGGCTCCGGGAGCTGCTCGCGTCGGTCCTCGTCGAGTGGGTCTTGGGTCGAGGTCGGGTCGTCGTTCCGCAGCAACCGGGCGTTGCCCGGTGTTCTCTTCCTCGCGAGCTACGCCCCGGTGATCAACAGGCTCGGTTGTCGCCGCCGGACGAAGCTAGGCTGTCGCATCTCCGACGGCGACCGTCCTTTCGAAATCCAGCGTCCCTGGCATGCTACGCCATCGATGATGCACGAGGCCCCAGAGTCCGACGCGGAACGAGAAGACGTGCGCGCCCTGCTGGCGGGCATCTTCGCCGCCGACTGGGACGCCGGCTACGACCCGGATCAGGCGCCCAACTACGACGACGCCTGGCGCGCGTCGAATAGACCGTCCGTGGAGCGCCTGGGCTCGCTCGGGGTCTACGAAATGGCGCGTGCGCAGGAGGCATCGATGCGCGCTCTGCGCGCTAGGTGACGGGCGGGAGCCCCTCGCAGCCGCGATGATGGCTCAGCGTGCGGGCCGGCTCCGCGAAGCGTGGCTCTGGCTCGGCCGGCGTCGGCAGGTCAACGTCCGCGGCAGGCGAGAAACGGAAGATGCTCGACTTCCACGTGATGTTCGGAAGGCGCGGCCCGAGCATCGACAGCTTCTCGAAGGAGCGCTTCCTCTACAGGCTCTCGACGACTCCTCACCGTGCGCGCCTCGTCCTCAAGAGCGCGCTGACGCTGCACGTGTGGGAGGCCCCGCTCGCGCGCGCGACCAAGGACCTCGACTTCCTCGGCCGGCTCGACAACTCGCTCGAGAACCTCGAGCGCGTGATCCGCGAGGTCTGCGCCGCCGACGTGGAGCCACGCAGGAGCCGCAAAGGCGGGAGCGCGCCTCGTCCCGATCCTCAGCGTACCGAGCGCCGCGGGGCTCGAGCGCATCGCCCGCGCCGCCGAGAGCACGAGCCCGAGCGGCAAGGCGAGAGGGCGCATCGTGCTGAAGCGCAGCTGACGTGCGGTCCCACCCGTGGGACTCCGGACGAGGCCGCGCGGCTGAGGATGTCAGGCGGCGGCAACGGACTCGCCGCGACCTCAGCGGCTCGAGTGGAAGTGGTCCAGTGGACGGTGCGGATCGAAGGGCTCGGCCCACCACCTCATGGCTCCACCTTTACGAGCCGCCCGTAGATCTGGCGGCGGGTGATCCAGCCGTTGATCCCGCCACGGTTGTTCCCGATCTGATAGCGGTCGCCCTGCACCGCCTTGACCAGGTGCAGGTACTGGGCGCGCTTCACGCGGCACAGCACGATCGCGCCGGGTTCCAGCACGCTCGGGCCGAGCGGGGCCACGGTGCACAGCTGGCCGTCGTCGACCTTGCCGGTCATCGAGTGGCCGCGCGGCCGGAATTGCACGGTCTCGCCCTGCGCAAGGCGCGCGATGTACCCATCTGCCCAACCCATCGGTCGTCGTCTCCGGAAGGCGGCGGCCGTGCGATCGGCCGCTCGCGTTTCGTTGTTGGCTCCGCATTCGGAGCGGCTTGCTAACCCGTTCGCGGCGCTCTCGGCGGGACGGGTTCTCGGCGCTCGCAGCGTCCCGGAATGTGAATACTCGCGAGTCCAGGTGGTTGGGCGAGGCGAACTGGGACACACTCACGGACTCGCTCCGTCCCGCGACGAATGCGGGTGGCACCGTGCTCACGCCTTCCGGGGCTCACCGTCTCTCACAACACACCAAAGCGACCGAGTGCCACGAAGACGCCGAGCAACGCGAGGATGGCAGGGGGCGCGGACGGCTCCTTCCGATCCACGTGGATCATTACGGCTCCGGCCATCAAGACCACGAGGCATACAGCTGCAATCGGCGTGAGGATCGGCACGATGCCCGTGGCGTGCGGAACGACCACACCGATCGCGCCCAGCAGCTCGGCCAGGCCGAGTAGTTTGAACCGCCCGTCGCTCCAGCTTTCGGCCCATCCCATCTTGCCCAAGAGCTTCACCCGCGGGACGAAGAGCTTCGTGGCTCCCGCCGCCAGCATCGCGAACGCGAGCAGCCCCGAAGCGATCCAGAGTGCGATGTTCATTCTACAACTCCTGCCTGGTTAGAAAGTCGTGAGAACGCTGCGTTGCTCAGCCGAACGACCGCAGCGCGTAGCTCTGCTTGCCCTCGGCGCGCAGCGCGCGGCCAATGCGGCGTATCTCGGACTCGCCGCGCTCGAGCGCCTCGCGGCTCGTGTGGACCGAGTAGTTTCCGAGCACGAGCGCGTGGGGATGTTGCGGCGCCGACCCGAGCACGAAGCGCGTGTCACCCTCTGCGACGAAGTCGATCGGCAGCGGGCCTTGCTCGAAGATCGCCATCTCGCCGCGCGTCACGCGAGACGACGCTCGCAGCGCTCCGTTCATCAGCGCCACCCACGCGACGTCGTGACCGGCCGGAGGCTGGAACGTCCAACGCTCGCCGTCATGCAAGCTAACCGAGAGGTACGTCATGGGCGGGGCTGCAATGGGGCTCACCGCGCCGGCGTACGAGCCGAGGATGACGCGCGCGGGGCCTGCTGCTGCGACCTCGTCGGCCGGCACGTACTGGCTCGCGTTGGGCGCGTTCTCGATCTCGGGCGGAAGCGCCACCCAGAGCTGAAAGCCGCGCACAGGCCCATCGCCGAGGGTGCCCGTGTGCCAGACGCCACCGCCCGCGCGCATCCACTCGACGCCTCCCGCAGGGAGTACGCCCGCGTTGCCCGTGGTCTCGGCGTACTGGACGGACCCATCGAGGATCACCGTCACCGTGGCGATGCCCGAGTGAGGGTGCCAGCCGGTCTCGAGCGAGGGCGCGCCGCTTGTGTCGCCGCTCCATTCGAAATGGTCGAGGAAGACGAAGGGCTTGACGAGCCGACCGAGGTCGCCCGGGCTCATCAGGCGCGTGATCGGACCGCCTGCGTGGCCACGCGTGCGGTGCACGATGGCCCGAGGCGTCCTTCTGCGCCAGGCTGGTCGTTGCGGGAGTGTTCGTGATGTTCATGGTGTTCGTCCTCCCTTGACGCTCCGAATTGCACCCGGGGGCCAGCCCGACCGCGAGGGCTGCGCCACCAAGCTGCAGCGCCTCGCCCCTGCTCATCGCGTTCTTCCCGGGCACTGCTGCTCCTCGGCTTGATCCTGGCCTCATTTCTAACCGTCCCGAACGCAGGGTCTAGCCATCATGTTTTAGCTTGTCTGTCCCGCTCGTTGGACAATGTCCGGAGGCTCATCGACATCATCGACATCGTGGAGCGCCACCGAGTGTGTGTGGGGGCTCCATTCGCGATGCGACCCCGTAGAGCGGAGACCTAAAGCCAGACGCGTAGACGCTCCAAAGTCAGCTCCCAAAACCTTTGCACATCGGCCTGGCTACCAAGGATCGCATTTCCAGCAGCTGGTCTTGAGTCCGAAAAGTAGCCGCCCCGGTGGTGCTCCAGCCCCGGAGCAGTGGTGCAATAGACCGACGTCGCAGCTCCCGCAGCCACGGGCGCTCCTCCCGAGCCGAACACTCTACGAAGCGTCTTGGTGTTGATCACGCCTGGATGCAGGCTACACGTCCAGACGCCGGCCCAATCCTCTTGAAGGGCCAAGGCAGCGGCAAACAGGGCGTTGGCCAACTTCGATGCGCTGTAGGCACCCATCGGACTCCAGCCATTGGCCAAGTCCAAATCTCCCAAATCGAGGCGAGCGCCAAGATGAACGCCTCCACTGACCATGAGGACTCGCGGCTGCTGCGCCGCCAGCAAGGCGGGCTGGACCCTTTTCGTCAGGAGCGCGTGAGCAAAATGATTGATGCCCATCGTGGTCTCGAAGCCATCGGCGGTCATCGTTCTCTGGTCTTGATAGACACCAGCGTTGTTGACGAGAACATGGAGAGCAGGCGCCTGCGCTTGGACCTGTTCAGCCAGGCTCACGACTTCGGACATCCTGGTCAGGTCACCCCACACCGGCGTGGACTCGCCGCCGAGTCTCTTCACCGCTTCCTCAGCCTTGGCCTTGTTGCGGGCGTGCGCGAGCACTCGATAACCCTTGGAAGCCAATTGCTTCGCGGTCTCAAAGCCAATTCCGTCATTGGCACCCGTGATGAGAACACTCTTCATGGGGTCGTGGTGCTCCTGTGTCGATCTGCGTGTGCGCCGCCGAGCCGCGGCGGCTCACGCCTGTTCATCGGGTTCGTCCTGGTCATTTGCGTCCTCGGCACGGTCGTGACCCTATTTCTAACCGTCCCACGGGAAAGGTCTAGCGACGGAGTCTGGTCATTCTGTCCCGTCTGCTGGACAATGCGCCGATGGACCTCAACGAGCTCGTCATCTTCGTTCGCGTCGTGCAGGTCGGCAGCATTCGCGGCGCCGCCGACGCGCTCGGCATGCCGAAGTCGACGGTAAGCCGGAAGCTCCTCGACCTCGAGGAGCGGCTCGAAGCGCGCCTGCTCCAGCGGACGACCCGCAAGCTCGGTCTCACCGACGTTGGGCGCATCTACTACGACCATGGCGTTCGCATCGTCACCGAGGTCGAGAACGCCGACCGTGCGGTGCGCAACCAGCACGAGACGCCACGCGGCCTGCTGCGAGTCACCGCGCCGCTCAACCTCGCGTTCTTGGGCCCGATCTTCAGCGACTACCTGCGGCGCCACCCAGAGGTGCGTCTCGAGCTCTCCGCGAATGCGCGCGTGGTCGACCTCGTCGAAGAGCGTTTCGACGTCGGCATCCGCGCTGGGAGACTCGAAGACTCGTCCCTCATCGCGAAGTCACTCGGGACGAGCGAGGGGATCCTGGTGGCGGCTCCTGCCTACTTGAAGGCGCGCGGTCGTCCGAGGACGCCGGCCGATCTGAAGAAGCACGATTGCCTCCTGTTCGGCAACGACACGACGCTCACGCTCGCACGGGACGAGCGCAGGGAGGTCCTTTCCCTCAGCCCCAGACTACTCGTGAACGACTTCGACGTCCTCGATGTCGCGCTGAAGGCCGCTCTCGGAATCGCCACCATGCCATCGTTCCTTTGTGAGAAGTCCATCCGTGCGGGGCGTCTCGAGCATGTGCTCCCGGGCTGGAGCCCGCCGCCCACGCCGCTGCACCTCGTCTATCCGAGCGGGCGACACCTCTCGCCCACGGTGCGGAGCTTCATCGACCACGTGCAGGAGCGGATGAGGCTGCGGGAAGGCAAGGGTTGCCCCTCCCCCGTGTGACCTCGCGTGGCTCGCGTCCGAGACGCGATATTCGTGTCCCGTCTCGTCGAGGGAGACCGCGTTTCCCTCCCAAAAGGACACGACCATGCCCCGGCCCCGCAACAAGAAGCCCGTCCACCTCGATGTCACCGGCATGGCGCCGCTTCCGCTCGCCATGGACGAGTGGGAGCGCTCGCTCATCGAGCCAGTGCTCGCTCGTCTCTTCGATGCACCAAGGCCGTCGACCAGCTACGAAAAGGAGGTGCGCGATGGCGAAGACGGGCGCTGAACGCACCCGCTGGGTCAGCTACCTCCGCGTCAGCACGGTGGAGCAGGCCGAGAAGGAGCTGTCGCTCACGGCCCAGCGGCGATCCGCTGAGGAGTTCGCCGCACGCCACGACACCGTCATCGACCACCATTACGTCGAGCCCGGCGCGTCGGGGACCGACACTCATCGCCCCGTGCTCAACGAGCTGCTCGGCGGCGCGCTCCGGCCCGGCAGCACGATCTCCACGATCGTCGTGCACCACACCTCGCGCTTCACCCGCGACGCCACCCACGCGCGCGTCGTGAAGAAGGAGCTGCGCCGCGCCGGCGTGCGCGTAGTGTCGGTCACTCAGGAGCTCGCGGAGGATCCGATGGGAACGCTGATGGAAGGCTTCTTCGAGTGCATCGACCAGTACGAGTCGGAGGTGAACGGCCTCCGTACCGCGGGTGCTTCTGCAGATGCGGCTCGGGACCGATACGGAACTCGTTCGCGCGCAGGCACACCTGGCGTTTCGGGCGCTGAATCCGCGTGCTACCGGAACGTGACAGCGCGTCCTCCCTGGCAGTCAAACGTCAGTGGCTCCGTCCGGGAAAAACAGGCTCCGCTCTTAACGGCTCTCGGTTCCTCTCTCCCCGCGGGGAGAAGAGAACGCGAACGCCGTCCAGAGCGCCCTCGTCGCCCACGCTCGCGGCGCTCTCTGCGCGAACGTTGTCCGCGCGCGTGGTGCTCGCGGAGCATCGAAGGTCGCGGAAACGTGGGGAGAAACGCAACGGCCCTGAGATCGCTCTCTGAGGCCGCTGTTTACTTGTGGTCGCGTTCGCACGCGGCGACCTATGGGCTCCCCAGCCTCTCTCCACGTGCGAACTTCGTCCACCGCTTCGTCATCGACCTCTCCCAGGCCAGAAAAACGCCTTTCGCGCAGATGGAGCCGCCCAGGGTCACGCGGCTGCTGGCCCAGCCGAGCGCTTCCAGAGGCGCCTGAGACCGGCGAAGTCCGCAATCGGAGCGACCTCGCGAACCTCGAGGGGTTAATGCAAGGGCCCGCGTCACCCAGATCTTGAACCTGCTCAAGCTCCACCCCGACATCCTTGCGTTCGTGCGCGATGCCGACGACGGCGCCGCGGAACTGGGTGACGGAGAAGAAGCTGAGGGTGCTTACCGCGCTGTCGCATGAAGAACAGGTGCGGAAAGCGGCCACGCTCGTTCCCGCATTTTTCTCGCACGCTGCTGGTGGGGTGATCGCGATTGGAATTCGGTGGTGGTTCTTTCGTGGCACTATCGGCACCCCACATGTGCGTGCGCGGGGGGGGGGGCACATATTGCGCGCGTCATGCAGAAAGAAATCCGTCTTCTCCTGACTGGTCCTGCTCGATAGACACGAGTAGCTGCTCTGCCGCAGTTGCACGCACCGTGGAGGCCGATCTCGGGCCGAGCCGGGTGAGGCCCGTGCGCGGCAACCTGAAACCGCACTGCGGTCCGGCTCAAGCTCCCATCCCTCCGCGCGCTCTGGTGTAGGTTCCCCGCCGCGTACAACGCAAGCCGCACCGTGTGCGCCATCTAGACGGGCCGGGAGAATAATGCGCGAGATTACCACGCTATTTCCGCGGATCGTTGAGGTTTTCGAGGCCACTCGGTTCTCGGAAACACGTGAGAAGATCCTCCGCTGGGCAGGAGAGGACCCACGCATGCTGACCGTCCCACGCGTGGGGCATTCGCGCGGGTTCTGGAACACCATCGCGATCGCAAGCCTGACGACCGACGACACGGTTCTAGCCTCACTTTGGCGCCTCTCGATAGTCGAAGCCGGGCTTGAGCAGCGGCGCGTCGGCAAGCACCGGAAGTTCCGGGCGCCCCTCGCACAGGACGAGGATGGGTTCAACCAAGTCATCGCTGAGCTATTCTGCATTGGCGCGGTAGGCCCGCATTTCGACCTGCTGGACCTTGAGCGGCCGGGCTCGAGGAAGGGGAAGAACTACGACATCCACCTCGAAGGCGGCGGACACGTGCTCCAGGCAGACGTCAAGTGGCGCACGGAAACACCTGTTGGCGATGGCCCACCAACCCTGCTTGATGACCTCGGCAAACTCTTGGCGAAGGACGTGACATGCACGGTTTATTTGAGCCTGCGGAACAACGTTCCATCAGAAGCTGATCGTATCCGGGCGGCCTGCATGATCGCAGACTGCGTCCGTGCGGAGAATTCTTCGGGCAACGGTGCCCCCATCCAGCACGCTGACATCAGCGCACTCCCCGAGTCGCTGCGTACGGAGGCGCTCCACTTGGACCTCGAACAAGAACCGTTCCACAAGGTGGAAATCGGCGGGGTCGACGCGCTCTACGTCCCCAGTGAGCGGATTTTCCTGGTAGCCGATCGATTCGTGGACCACATCGAGCTTTCCGACAACGGCAAAAGCGTCGTTGTAGTGCCGAAGAGCGAAACCCGGCCAGTGTTTGCGCAGCAGTCGTACGGTCCCGTGAGGCTTGACTACCGCCACCCGGAGAGCTGGGGCATCGCGGACCTGCTCGCGTCAGTCCATCAACAGCTTCCCACAACGGGCATCAACGTACCGTTTTTGGGCCTTGAAGACAGGTACGCCTTCGACGATGCCGATTTTGCGCTTCTCGGCGAGCCAGACGTCGCCGGCAATCGAACCGGCGGGCTGTTCGAAAGTGATTCGAGCAAGGCGCTGAGCGCCGTGCTCGCCTTCTCGCTCACACCGTTTGGCGCGGACGGAACGCCTGCCGACACCGCAGTGAAGATCTTTCCGAACCCGCACGCCGCCACAGAGCTGCCAGATGAGCTGGGCACCAGGCTCCAGACGGCGCTCGAACAGCACGCTGAAGCAATGATCGACAAAGCGCGCTCGCTGCGATAGCACCGCTTGAGTCTCAAGTCTGTTGGATGTCTTCAGCGGCCAGCGGAAACGCCCCCCGCAACGCGGCCGTCGCGAATTTCGACAACGCGGAGCAACTGGGTGGGCAGCAGCACTACTTCGACATGTCGATGGTCGCGGAAATGGATGGTGTGAGGGACAGCTGACAACCTCAACGGAATCCTCGACGCGCTACCTCACATGCGGGGGAGCAACCCGGTGCGTGCTCGGAGGGCATACAGTAGGACCGGCGTCGTGGCGCCTGTCGTTTCCTGAGCGCTGAATCTGACCTGTTTCTGGCGCGGACCTGCGCCGCTGTGCTAGCGTAATGCTCAGGTTGAGCCCGACGACTCGCCCCGACCCTTGATGCAGACAGCGGAGCTAAAGTCCCTCCTTCGCGGCATCATCAAGGTGATGCGCCAGGAGAACACGGCGCCGACTAGGACTCGGCTCGTGAAGTTCCTCTACCGCCGACCGCATTACGCGCGCTACCACGAGGGTCGTACCGCAACGGGATGGCGGAGGCATGGGCCCATTCGGGCCTGCTGCGACGGGAAGCCCTGGGACTGCTCGACGAGGGCGTTCGAGAAGGCTGGATGCGCCTCTGGTACTCAGACCACGAGGACGCGGACGAGGACGAGTCCCGCCACACCGCCGTGATCTACGATCTCGAGGGTGACGGGTTGCGGAGTCACCCCGCAGTTCGGCAAAGTCCGCGATTGGGTCAGGCGCTACGGGGACAGTTGGGCACCAACGGGCTCCCTGCGCTTCGTGTACGGCAACACGGAGCCACTGCTTGGAGCCGGTGACGGCGAATTCCTGGACTTCACGACGGCGATGAATCCTTAAGGATGCAAAGCCCATCGAGACCAGGTTGGGAAACGAAGGACAGTAGGAGGGCGAAGGCGCTCTGGTCTGGATAGCCGCGTCGGTCGACGCGGCTAACAGCACGGAGCCCGCCGACCCCTCGCTGTACGACGACGTTTCCTTGCCCGGCGTGCCGCGGGACGAGGGACTCTCGACAGGACACGACTTCCTTCTCAAGTTCCGTGATGAGGACTAGCTTCCGTGGGAGTACTGGGCTACTACGGGCGCTCTTTCTTCGAGGAACTCCCGCCTGGCGGGAAGCGGCCGACGCTCGGGCAAGTCGTGTGGACGGTCGTGCCGCACTTGCTGGATCACCCGCACGTGATCGAGGCCAGGCGAGCAAGCGACCTGACCCATGGAAGCGCCGTGGCTCGGTTCGTGAAGATGTCCGACGAGCACTTCACCAAACGCGAGCAGAAGGACCTGCCGATCCTGAACCTTCGGCTCGGCGAGACCGAGGAGGTCATCGCCTACAAGGCCAAGCGGCGCCCGGCGGTCGTCGTCGCCATGAACGCCACGACGATCGGCGATCAGAAGGTCGCCCACCACGAGGAGAACCGCTGCGTCGTCGTCCCGGCGTACGGGCTGCAGAGCGAGGACGACCCCAGCGGCTTCTCCGGCGTCATGGCAACACGAGTCCGTCACCTCGTCTACCGGCAATACTTCCCGTTCGGCGAGTGGCAGGAGCGACGCACGCGGGCTGACTGCCCCAACGGCAGCTCCTTGACTGAGGGGATCATTAGACTCGACCGGCTCCAGCTCGTCTCGCCGAGCCCGCCGGGGTGCATGCTCGTCGCGGTCAAGATCGCGAACGAGCCGTTCAAGTTGCTCCAGGCCTGGCTCTGGTCCTACCTGCACGCGGCCAAGGATACGGGCGTTTGGGAGGATCTCGAGTCGCTCCGAGAACTCTTCAGCGAGAGCATGCCGGACGAGGCGCGGCCGAGAACAAGGGGCTAGGCTCGCGCAGGTCGACGTCGGACCCTCGGAGGCCCCGCCGGCTTGCGGCGCCGTCGCTGAGAGAGCGGCCCCCTCGCCTTCGTTATGGACCTCGCGAGGCGCGCCATGCGTCGCGCCCTCGCGTCGTAAAGCTCGCGGAGCACGTGCTCGAGCAAGTCGAAGCCGTCGAAGAGATCGGCCTTCAGCACCGCTCCACCCGCGTGGCTCCCGGCGTTCCCGAGCCACTTCACGGCGAGCATCGCCTTCGAGAGCGGCTGGTCCCTGGTCCTGCCGAACTCCAGGATCCTCTCGTGCAGGTTGACGCGCACGCGCCTGCCCTTCGCCGTCGCGAACCGCCTTACTCGCTGGTCCGTCAGCACGGCCTCGACCACGCTTCGGATCGCGTTGGCGCATCCGATCTCGTCGGACCAGAAGAGCCCCTCGCTCCGCCGGAGCGCTCCCTCGACGTCGCGCGGGAGCTTGCCCGGGCGCGGAACGATCCTCGGCGCGGGGCTCACGTGCGTCGGCACCAACACCATCCTGAAGTCCTCGGGCTGGTCCTCCGCCGCGAAGTCCTCGCAGTGGGCGTCACCGCCGACCGCTACCGGGTCACCGCAGTCTTCGCACGTGAGTATCGCCGCGAACCGATCGACCTGGTTCTGTGGCTCCCAGTCCGGGTACTCGTCCTCGTCGCGCGACGAGTCGGCGGTCTGCCGACGCAGTTGCGACTTCTCTGAAAAGACCAGGCGGCCCTTCCCGCACCTCGAACAGGTCCATCCGGGTTGGTCGTCGACCCTGAACTCGACTCGCACGGACTCGCGGACGCTCATGGCGCTCAGCGTAGCGCCGCCCGAAAAGCGCAGGGGCGTTACCCGGTTTGGCAGTGAGGTCGCTTTCAACGTTGCCAAGCGCGTGGGCGAAAGGCGGCGCGGTCGCGTCCAAACTGTGGCGGCAGCTTTTCCTCAATGAATCCATGGCGATGAAGCCCACGCCGGGTTGGAGTGGAAAATCTACGTTCGCCTGTCAGATCTCAGTGCGCGATGGGCCACATTCAAGGGGTCTGTGAACGGAGCTGGCGATGTTGATGGTAACGAACCTGCTGCGACAAATCGTGGCTTTCTATCCGCCACAGGTCCGGCAACAGATCGAAGCGGAGCTGCCTGCGATCTCGATCGAGGCGATGCAGCTCGGGATGCAGGTGCTCGCGGCCGAGCATCACGGCGTTCGTTACGCCAATGCGGTCACCCGACCGGAGTACCTCAAACTGGGGCGGCTCTACTTCGGCGCGAAGAACATGCTCCAGTGGCGGCTCCCTCCGCCCGTGCGGGAAGCGCTGCAAGTGATGCTGGAGGCGGCGGCAAGGGGCGCATTCGATCCGACCGGCAAGATCATCTTCGCTATTGCGACCAGGAAGCACGATCCCGAAGCGGCGGTCTGCCGTTTCCTGCTCTGGGTCGCTGTCCAGATCAACTTGCTGGCGCTCACGTGGGACTCCCCCGAGGTCGAATTGATCGGAACCCTGGCGGACATGGAGGCCGAGGCTGAGCGGGTGCTGCGTGAGCTTCTCGACGTGGAGGACATGAGTGACTCCGATACGCGCCCGCTCCATGTGCTCGTGGCCGAAATGACGGTTCATATGTCGCTGAACGCAAAGCAGCGGTTCGCGGATGCGATGCGCGATTTTGGGGACGAACTGAAAGAACTGGTCACGAACGCCGAGGCACTTGAAGCGGTCCGAAAGCTCGACGACCACGACGCGGCGATGTTCTGGCCGGGCCGTTTTGATGGGCAAGCCGGCTCCCAACAGATCGTCGATCGGTACCCACAGCACTTCACCAAAGCGAACACCATGGAGCAGCAGCGCCGCCGCCTCTTCTTGAATGGAAAGATGCCCGACACACCTACTGATCGCTTTATCGACCTCATTCGCGCCGCTGAAGGAGGTACCCGATGAACACTCGCGCGCAGAGCCGTCAGGCTTGGCGTTCTGTTCGCGCCCGCCTTGAGACATCCGGCGGGCGAGCCAACGTGCCGAAAGCGCTCTTCCCCCATCCGAGAGATGCAGGAGCGCTCCCGTCAACAACGTGGCCCATCGGACAGATCGCGGACTACACGCTCGACGACGGCTCAGGCAAGCCGCCGCTCGCGATCCTGGAGTTCCCTGACCGCTTCGAGGCTTTCGTCGACAGCAGCCACCTCGCAACCCAAGTGCTGGGCGCAGTCGAGCGCGACCCCTCGAAGGCGATGTACGTGGGGGCCGCGATGCTGGGCGGGGCGATCGGCACGTCCGTGAGTAATCGGCGCGGGGGCATGTTCCTTGGCGCGGGGCTTGGGCTTCTTTTTGCCGCGCTGCTCGATTCTTCGTCTCCGCCGGCACGGCGTTCAGGAGGATAGGGGGCAGACGAGAAAGTTCGGCTAGCGCGTCAGGTTCCCAGGAGAGCGTGGGATATTTCGGTTAGGAGGCAGATTTGGTCATGCTTCACCAGCAACGCGACAATTGGGTCCGTCAAGCGTTCATCGTGCTCCAACAGCACGAGCCGGACTTCTTCGAGCACGCGACTCGCGTCTTCGATCGGTGGGAATACGATCCGACGAAGTGCCACAACGGTGCGTGGGCCTGCACCGGCGGGACTGAGCAGTGGGGCGTCCTCATGTTCAAGAAAGACCCGCTGACATTGTCGTTGCTAGACCTGTCCGCGCTCATCGGCCACGAGTCGCTGCACTACGGGATGACGCGGGGCGGCTCGCTCGTCCAGATCAACCATCAGTGCCGCGATCCTCTGTGTTCACACCCCACCGACATGACCGCAGACCCGATCTACCGCGCACATCGTGCGCTCTACTCTCGGCTCGCCGCGAAGATCGCCGCGGTTTACCACCCGTTCGCGAAGACCTCGCCGCCGCCCTCGCAGAACGTCTGGTCGACGGAGAAGAAAATCCTCGTCGCCGTCGGCGCGGCCGCCGCCGTCTTCGGTGCCATCTGGCTCGGACCGAAGATCGTCGGCGCGATTGCGGCTGCCTAGAGCGGCGGGTAGCGACTGCCCGCGGCGAGAGGTCCGAAGGGCGGGACGTGCCTTCGTCAGCCGTTTTCTGAACGTCTTCCAAGCGCGGGCAAATCGTCGGCAACGACGCGAACGAGGCTCGGGGCGGCATATCGGCGGCGGGACCGCCCGCCGAGCAACCTGGGCGTGCAGCCTCGCGCATTCAATGCCGGCAACACGTGACGTCACGACGGCTGGACCCTCGCGCGCAGCACCGGTCCGGATGAGGTTGCTCAGTAAGGCCAGGCCCACGCGGCGAATGCCGGGTCGCCGCACCGCGCATTCCACTTCGCGCGAACCAGCGCTGCAACGAAAGGCCGATTCGTGACGAGATGGAGAGCAAAATGCTCACGGCGCCCGTCCTTCTTGCTCTTCGCCCTGGATTTGGCCGGATCGTACCGGCGCAAGAAGAACTGATCTCGGTGCCAGTCGCCCGGCGTTTCTCTGGCGATGAGCCCCTCCGCAGGGAGCCAGGAGCTCCAGTTGTTGTATCTCACACGAATGCCTGGGCTGAAGATCGCCACCGCGACCGGTCCGGTGCGGCGGGCAAGCATGTGCATCAGGTCCGCGAACCCGTTCTTGTCCACGTCGTTGCTGAACCCGTACGGATCGACGAACACGAGTAGTGGCGCGCTATCACCGGTCGAACTGTTGAGGAATTGGACCGAACGTTGCCAACCGCAACCCGGCTGCGGTTGCCCCGCGCCCAACAGCCTCAAGGCGCCCAACGTCCTCTTCAGACGCCGAAGCGCGCTAGCGTCTTGCTCGAAAGCGACGTACCGGTCGATCTTGTGTCGTGCAAGCAGCATTGCCCCCACACCGATGAACTGCGGCAAGCTCTCTGGACGGATTCGGATCGCTCCGGGGAGCATCGGCAGCAGCTTCCCCATGGATTCGAAATACGACTCGCCTTGCATGTGCTTCATCAGCTTGCAGGTCGCCTTGCCGAGCGCGTAGCAGCCCGCTCCCGCATGAGTGTCCACGAGCGTGAGCGCCGTGTCGGGCATGAACGCTTGAAGCGCCTGCGCGGCGTCATCCACGACGACCTTGATCAGGTCGCCGGCATTGCCGGCGTGCCGGTCTTGATCGTAAGAATCGAAGAAGATCGGGCTCGGCGTCATGTGGACTTCCTGAACGATCGCGAGACTTTCGAGACCGAAGGCTCGCATGATGGCCGGGGACTTCGTCGCGGTGCACAGCGTTTCGAGATGCCCCTGCTGGCGAACTCCGGCCGCCAACGCCTCCACGAGCTCCCGTATGGCTCGCTGATCCGCCGGGGGCGTGTGCGCTTGGGCCAGGGCGTAGATGTCATTACTGGTCGGAATCGTTGCTGGTGTCATTGGGGGGCTCCTTCCTGGGGACCAAGGACCGTACAGCCGCGCTTCCCCTCTTTTCTCACCCGCCGATCTGTCAACATAATCAAGGGCTTCTGTCGATCGTACGCTGATGGCACGCCACCAGACATCACGGTCGGGAGCCGCGCCGAGGGAGGCTCAGGGACGCCGCGAAGCGGCCGCGCCCGGGGTGTCCGCGCCCGACCGCTGAACCGTCAGGTCCAGGTGCTCTGCCTCGCGGAACGCATGCACCGCCAGCTGTACCTTCTTCTGCAGCGACCGTGTCGCGTGCACCTCCGCCGCGATCTGCTCGAACGGGTTCTTGATGGTTCGGATGAAAGGCCGGGCATCCGGCAGGTCCGACCGCAAGTTGCCGACCAAGTAGAGGTAGAACCGCTCCCGCAGCTTGCTCGACTGCGCCGTCTTCCACTCGTTCCAGGTCATCTCCTGCAGGCGGGACGCAACGCCCGACGACTTGAGCTCAATCATGCGATCCACTGAGTCTGTGACCCGCGTGTCGAGGGTGAGGATGTCGAAACCCGGCCAATCTGGAACCACACCAAATGTGTCGTGGAGCCAGTTCATGGCTGCGTGGAACTGGTTCGACTTGCTGCGCGCGCTCTCGACGAATTCGGGCTTCGAGACATTGAACACGAGCACGTCCACACCGGCGGCAGCACTTTCGCCGTCGAACACTTTCGCTTCCGAGAGCCCGCCGCGCACCAACCTCCCTTGCTCGAAGGACAGGGCCACCCACATGCCGAGCGCATCGAGCTTGTCGAGGTCTGTGTTCCCCCCGTAGCACCCGGTGCCCTTTCTGGACTCCGGCTTGGTACCGCCCGGGGCAACCTCTTTCCGCGGCACGCTGCCATCGCCAGGACTGCCGCCCGCGATGATGAGCGGTACACCCTCGATCAGCAGATCCGCTGGCTCGTATAGTGGAACGCTTGGCCGATCGGCGACGTCACCGCCGCTGTTGCCCGGCGACGCCGGTCCCGTCGCTGGGTCTTCTCGCGTACCAGTCGGAGCTGGCGCCGTCTTCGGTTCGTCCGTGCTGGCAGTGTCGCCCGTCGTGTCAGCATCTCGGAAGCCGTCCCCCTCACCAGCTGCTTGGAACAATGCCCGCTTGTCCTCGACATCGACGGGCGCCCCCGCGCGGCGGAGAATTCGCTCGCGAAGAGTCGGCGACTCCGACTGTAGGAGCGCGATGAACGACTCGAAGTAGCCCGCACCCAGCACGTCACACAAGGCGCCGGCCAGCGTCTCGGCCTCGTGCTGACCCGGAGGCCAGGCGTGCTCACCCCACACGACAAAAGCCTGGACCCTGTCGTTGCCCATCTCAACGAACGCCTCACGGCTCCCTTCGCCAACGGCAATCTTGTGGCCGTCGAGCTTGCAGGTCAGGTCCAGGCTTGCGACAGGCTCGACCGCGTCGACGAAGTTCCGCAGCTTCCGGGCGTCCTGCCTCGCCAACCTCTCGTCTGCTCGATCCGCTGCCACGCGCGCCAGCAGGTACGGCGCGAGGCGTCGAAGCCCGTTGCGAAAGTCCTCCACAAGGTCCGCGGCAAGGGCGGCATCACCGGGCCTCGGCGACCAGGTGAGCGATTCCTCGAGAACGCGCATGCCGAGCATCGGGACTAGCACGCCACGAGCGGCGGGCGCAGCCTCGATCACAAACGTCCAGATGGGTGATTCCGCCACCAGACGTTCTCTGGTGTCTCTTCGGTCGAGGTAGAAGACCTGCTGGGCCTCGAAGAAGCGCAGCGCCCCCTGACCGTCTGTCGCGAGAAGCATCGATGTGCGCAGCTGCGAGCCGTCGGCACCTTCATCGGTCTTCCCCGACAGCAACTCCACTAGGTTTCTGTACGCTGGCCGGATCACCTCCCGCAGATCGAGTCTCAGCTCCTCCCGCGCTTCGCATCTCGAATGGTAGAGGTCATAGAGTCGCTCGAGGAGCACACGCGCATCTGCGATGGTGAACGTCGCGGGGCTCAGTTCGTCACGCACGCCGAGTACCTGCGCGAACGCACGCGCTTTGCCTCGCATGACAGCTGCATCTACGTCGAGAGTAGGGATCAGATAACTGCCGGCCCTGGCCCGACGTCCGAAGCGACGCTGTACCTCGGCGGTCGGCAGCCAGGTGTGCTCCGCACTCCGCGGACCGTGTCCCGTGGGGCAGAGCGCTGCTTCCTGGAGTCGGAAGAGCCAGAGGTTCATTCCTGCCTCCGTGAGTTCCTCGTCCTTCGCGCGAGGGGGCTTCGTCCGGCGGGCGGGCTCCTGGCCTGCCTCGACCTGGGCGACCACAACCCGGGAGAACTTCTCGAGCGTTGACCAGTGGCGGGCCAGGTGCTCGTACAACGCTTTGGCGAAGCGTGCCGTCGGCTCTCCAACAGCGATGTTCGAGAGCGCGACTAAGTGCTCGAGGTCGTGAAGCTCATAGAAGTAGGGAACGGTCGTGGTGGCTCGTTCGGGGTGCTTCGCCTCCAGCTCCGCGAGCACCACCTGCCGATATTTGGACCAAAAGTCCGGCTGTACGTTCTGGAAGGCCCAGCCTTCAGGCCGTCGAAGATCGCGCGTCTTCAACCAACCAGAAGCGCGGTCCTCGACGTCGTGGAAGTGAATCGGGCGCAGCGAAGCATTGACGCCTAGCCATTTGAAGAACCGAAGCCATCGTTCTCGGTCATCCGCGTCGAGCGCGACCTCTTCGTCCTCATCAACACTGACCTCGTCCTCCCCGACGTCGCCCGAGCGCTCCTCTCCATCATCGTCCTCCTTGAGGTCGCGGTAGCGTTCAAGCAACCCCGCAAACTGCTCTGGGCCGAGGACGAAGTCCACCGCGGGCAGTCCCGTAACCCCGATATCCCGACCAACTTTGAGGATGCACTCCACGGAGCTGTCGTCGAGCCAGTCGATCCCGAAGTACGCCTGGTACGCCGGAACCCACTTCACTTCACCATCCGCATCGCCTCGACATGGGACGTCTAGACGACTCAGGTTGAAAAGCGCCCGATTCGTCTTCAGCCGCTCGTACGGAAGTGGAGCGTTTGCATTCGGCGTGCGGCCCGCAAGCTGGCACATTGCAGCGAGGCGATCCAGGTCCCGTAGCGCTACGCGCTCAGCTCTCTCGCCAGCGTCGCGCTCCAGATCGAGTGCAGGCAGCACGCTCGCCCGCATCACTTCAGGGAACTTGAACTCGCGGATGTCGAAGATCGCCTTCCATGCTTCCAACTGACGCTGCAGCTCCACGTTGCGTTCCTTTGGCTTGAGATCACCCCAGCAGAGCTCTTGGAGTAGAAAGCACAGCCCTTCGAGTGGAACCTCGCCGTGGAGTGAGCGAGGGGGGTAGAAGCAAGTCCCCTCCTGCGTGCTGATGCGTTTGGCAGTGTTCTTCTCGATCGCTACGGGGAACAATGGCTCCCGCCGGGCCGCCACAAGCAGCTGCTGCTTGTCGTTCCAGCCCAGCCCGCGCCAGAGCTGTTCGAGCACGTCGAGGACCGGATCGACAAACACCCTGCCTCGCTCAGGCACATCCAGCTCCGACCGCCCCGGGTCGGCTGACGCCAGCAGCGCTGCCGCCTCGTCGGGGGTCATCGCGTAGGCACCGTGATCCACGAGCACGCGCCCCACCGAAGCGCCGCACAGCTCTCCTCTTGGCAGGGCACGGCCGCTAACCGTCGCATCGGGGCGGAGGAGCGCGCGGAACCTCTGCCCCGTCTGGTCGTCGGAAATGATTGGCGGCACCGCGCAATCATGAATCGCCAAGCAACCGTCGCTTTCCATCGGGACGAACCGCAAGGTAGTGAGAGCAGCGACAACCTCCTCGTAGAAGGCCTGCGCAGCGGATGTCGCGCAGCGGGTGCGCGGTTCGACGCGGCGGTCCAACAGGCGAACGCAATCCACGGCAGTCGCGCCGTCGGCGAGCAACTTCGGAAGCAGGCGCTCCCTGAGCACGAGCGCGGCTTGCCTGAACAGGAAGCGATTGTAGTTCGTCGAATCTTCCTCGACGCGTATCTCTTGACGCGACAGATTCGAGCCAAAGGCGCCGCTGATCAGGAGGTCGTATGGGCACGGTTCACCCGTGGGTAGGAAGACGTGGAACCGACGCCACTGGTCGCTCATCGTCGCCGGTCGTCCGTCGCTCATGCGCACCGCAACGGATACTTCGGCGAATTCAACTCCCTCCCACGTGAATTCATCCAGCCCACCGCGGTGATCGCCGATCGCAACGTCGGCGTTGAACGCGAGAAGGAAGGTCTCCGCATCTCCGGAGTCCGGCACCAGCGAGACGCGGTAGTCTCCAGAACTCCGTCGAAGCCTGAAGCATCGAGCCAGGCTTCCCCAACGGCGCGTTGGCGATGGACCGACCAAGCGTACGATCGTGTCTCGCTCAGGCGGCGGATATCGACCTCGATGCGGTCAATGTGTTTGAGGAAGACTAGTGAGGTGACGGGCAGATCTCGCAGGACCAAGGCCAAACGATCTCGCTGCTCCTCCGTCATCTTGCCGCGAAGCGGAACCTGAGCGCGGTGTTCATCCCAGTGCGACGGAGGCGGTCCCACTCTTCAGTGCTATGGCTGCTCGGCCAGGGGAAGCGGGTGGCGGGAGCCCTCGTAACCCCGTCAGCTTCCCCTCAGCAACGAGTGGTTGCACGCTTCCTGACCGCCGCGTCGGGGCTGAAGCAGGAACTGTCGTCGAGAACACTTCCGGGGGCGTCGCTGATCTCCAGGACCGACTTGAACCCCATGCCCTTGTGGCCGATGGACGCACGGCGCTTCTGCCCATGCATGGACTTCTTGCTTGCGCTGATACCGCTGTTCGCGGATGTCAGCTTCGTCAGGGGACGACCCGAGTTAGCGACCCACAGCTCGTTGTCGGTCAGCTCGAACCGAATGCATGACGACGGAGCCCCTGCGGCCATCGCGTCGTCTGCGTTCTGCAGCAACTCGGCCGGAGGCGCCCGCGGTAGTCCTGGGCGATTTGGCTCTCTTGCCCTACGTCTTCGCGCAGTCGCTGGGGACTCGCCCGGTAGACGTTCGGGTTTCGCTTCTGATCCGTTCGAGAAGGTCCGACGGGACGCCGCTGGACGCGCTCGTGTCGTTTCTGGCCTCGTGCGGGCCAACGTCATCGCCAGGCATCGGCAGCCCCCACTCGCGTGAGCTGCGCGACTCCGTCGCAAGCCGGCTTGCCAATTTGAGTCCGTGCCATTGGTTCAAACACCTCCCCGAATCCGGCGCGCTGCGGCTGCGGCTCGCTCGATCGACGAAATTGGCCCACCCCACTCCCGAAGCGAGTGCAAGAGTTGCTCGATGGGCGCGTTCGGCAAGTTGGCCACACGCTCGCAGAGCTCGGCGACGCCATCGAGCGCCATGCGCCAGTACGGATCGAGCTCTTCTACTGTCATTGGGCAGGTTCGCTCAGCGATGGTTGAAGGATGGCAAGCGCATCTGCATATCCGTGCCCATGCGCACGTCCCTCCTCGCAGCTGTCGAACCAGCGCATCGACTTCCAGCTCGGTCATACCTTCTGCTACGGCTTTGCAACGTCAGCACCCAGGCACGCCCACCACTGCGGAACATCCGCGGGTTGGATGAAACCCTCTGCCTGCTGCGCAGGATCGAATGGATCGTCGAGGACGACGTGAAACGCCCACAGCGCGAACGCAGGCACCTCCCAGACCTCATGGATTCGAGCGAAGGTCAAGAGCTCGCCATGCCTTCCCGAGGAGGGCGGCGTATTCCGCAGCGCAGGCGACCAGTACCCCTCCGCCCGCAACGGCGGTCTTCAACAAACACGTACTGACCGACGAACTTGAGATGGTTCGCCGCATCGAAAGAAGACCCGCTGCGCTCGGCGCCGCCATCAGCTCCTCGATGAGCTCGTGGGATCCCGACGTTCTTCCGTCGCCGTACTGCATCAACGCCCAACCCACATGTTGGCCAGCTTCACGGAGCAGCGTTTCCTCGAATGTGATCGGTGGCGAGACGTTCTCCGTCAGCCAGTGGCGAAGCAACGCCACTTGTTCGGCGTGCTCGAACGCTTCGAGGATGCCGAGCCGCAGAGCCAAGGCAACCCCATGACGAACGCGCTCCATGAGCAAGGCCGTGAGCAATGGCTTGCCCACACCCCTGCACCGAAACCAACCGGTGATTTCGGAAAGCACCCACCAAGCGATGCGGTCAGCTGGAGCTTGCACGACGTGATCGACTCGCCTGAAGAACTCTTCGTGCAGCTCCTGCTGCTCTGCGAGCGCGTCGGCCCACAATGCGGAATCGCAGAGCCCAACAAACGCCACCCACAGCTTCGACCGCTCCGGAAGGTCAATTTCCGATTTTCCCAAGGGTCGGCAGCCGTCGTTCACGTCCGAGGGTCCGAACGCTGACACTCCCTGGAGTGCCCAGTGAAGAATCACCTCGACATCCGCGAGCGGGATGCCGTTCTCCTCCGCTTCCCGGGTGCAGCGCCGCACGATCCGCCCCATGACTTCGACGCCGCTTGCTCTGCCCACGAGGCCTGTCGCCGGTGGGAGTTCCGGCGCCAGCCGGCGAACAGCGCGGCGGTAGCGTTCCCACTCCTCACCGCTCACCGAATCGCATGCGGCCACGTCGAGCATCTCGAGTTCTCGCCACGCAAGGTCCGCACCTATCGACAGCCCATCTATCGCTGGCGCGGTAGGTGGCGTCGAAGAAGAGCCACGGTACGTCCGCGGAGTGGCCGGTTCCTCGAGGTCGAGATGCATCCCTTGGGCGGTGTAGAGGTCGATCAGTGGTGCAAGCGCTGCCGGTCGATCTTCCGCTGGAATGGCAGCAAGCAAGGGACCCGCGTTGTAGACGTTCCCGCGGTCACCCACGGCGCTCCGGCGGATGTTCGCGACGACACGTGAGCGCAAGTCCGGGTCCCACCGCACCCAGTTGGAGCGGATCGCACGTTGAAGGTACGGGTGGGCTTCGTCCCGTAGATACAAGCGTGCGTCGGACAGGAATTCCGCGAGCGCGTCCGGCCGGCGAGGCTGGTCATCTCGCGTAAGCACGTCCAGTACGAGCAACTTGCATACGAGCGACCAACCGCGGAGGACAGCGGGCAAGAAGATCCGATCGAAGAAGACACCGTCGCCCTGAAGGCTCTCGCGCACAAGTCGGCGCAAGTGCGCCAACAGCCCCTTCAGGGAATGGTCATGGAGATCCCAGTATGGTCGGGACGGCGATCCCTCGACCATTTCGTCGGTGGCCGGATATTCCGGAAGCGACTCGTCAGCCGCTGCGTTGCGAGCCGCCTGCTCGAGCGCCCTGGCCTGCGATGATGGCTCGAAGCCGAGGTCGAGGTCCCCGAGCTTCTGTAGGACCCTCGTGATTTGTTCGCGGCGCTCGCGCTCGGAGTCGTACTCATGCCCCGCGATCAGTGCGACAGAAACCTCGGTGAATGGATCCGGATGCGTAGCTAGAAGCCCGCCTGCACCATTCGCGCCGGCCCCCATCAACGCGACGTCGATGCGTGTGTAGTCACCATTCGGGACGGATACTGCGGACTGCTGCTCCCGAAGCCGACAACCATCACGTTCGTGGCCAGCGGCGCGGGTGTAGACATCGACAAGTAGCTGGCTGTTCAGAACGGCCCCTGCAGCGATGGCGCCGTGCGCCAGCACCGGAAGCTGCGTCAGAGTCCAGAAGCACGCAGACCGGGTCTTCGTGCCGCGAAATGCGAGCCATTCGAGTGTCTCGTTCGACGGATGAGTACGCGGGACGATTCGCAGGTAATGCCGGAACGGCCTCCGAGCCCTCGCTGGCGAAAGCAACGACTCATCTCGCAGCTCGTGTCCACTCGCGGAGCCTCACTGCCGCGTGCAGCATCCGCGCTCGCCGCCGAGCCGGCACTCCGCTCAGTAGCAAGCAGCCCCGCCGCCTCGACGACGAATTCAGCTTCCACCCAGCTAGTTGATTGTGCCCAAACGGCCTGCTCCGGAAGCCTCCCGAGAATGGGCAACCACGCGGTGTTCGACGCTAGTCGGCCCGCACGAACGACTTGAATGGCAAACGGGGCCTGTTTGCCGGCAGGGACGGCGTCAATGAGCGCCACGAAATCGATCGAGGCCGGGTCCTCGAGCTCCGCGATGGCGATCGCCTCTTCGTCCAAGAGTTCCCTGTTGGCGATTGCTCGGAGCAACTCGTTGAGGTCGACCGCCTCGAGGACCGCGGACGTGTCCAAGCTAGCCTCAGTCAAAGCCCGAAGCACACCAAACCGTGTGAGGCGCGATGTGATCGTGGCAACGCGATCGACAACCTCGTTGGGGCTTCCCATTGCCAGCGCCCACTGCGCGATGGCGAAGTCTCGGAGCAAAGCGTGGCGGAACTGCATCCGCCCCATCGTGGAGGAGAACAGTCCCTCGGAGAGTAGATCCCGGGATGCAGCGTTCGAGAGCGTGTGACGTCGCCTGCCTTCCGCTTCCTCTTGCGCGACGTCGTCCAACACGAGCGCACGTTCATTGCTGCGCGCGTCGTTTGTGGGAAGAACTCGCCGCTTCCAGTATGCGCTGAGAACGGCGTGTCGACTCTGAAGACCAGCGGGGACCGTCGCATCGCGGCCGAACGTGCGCAGAAAGAGATCAAGCAGCAAGGGCGTACGAAGAAGCCGAACCAGCTCGGCCCCGATGCCGGGGCGCACGCTAACATTCAGCTCCCTGCGGACCAGCTCCTCGGGCCAGTCATCGAGCTCGACAACCCTCCATCCGGGTAGCGCGTCTTGGGAGCCGCGACTTGCCAGCCAAGCCGACGCGCGACATGTCACCACGCTTGTTGCTCCGGACTGCGCGAGACAAGCCAGAACTGCCCGCAACCGTTCTTGTTCGCCGCAGTTCTCGATTGCATCGACCGCGACGACGAGCTGCGCGTTCTTGGCTTTTGCCAGGAAAGCGCCCAATCTGAACGCTTCCGAGAGGCGACTCGAATCAATGTGCGCGAGGTCCACGCCTGCCAAGAAGACAGCGAGGGCGCCCGCCCTCGACTGCTCTCCGAGCCAGTTCTCCAGGATCACGCTCTTGCCAACGCCACCGCGGCCGAGGATCGCCGTACACTGCTCTGCACCGAGCACTGCGGCCGTCTCGGTGTGCAACCCCCGCCAATCCACGTACTTGAGCCCGCCAGAAGGCAATTCAAAGCCCATCTGGA
>JAXLYN010000023.1:0-141717 GCA_046351435.1 Polyangiaceae bacterium | reverse complement strand
CCTCGTGCGCGGCATGGAGGCCGTGCAGAGCGCTCGTCACCACGGCCAGGGCGATGGCCAGCGGCATCTCGGCGCCACTCTTCTTGAGCATTCGCTGGAGGCGCGCAACCGACTCGCCCTCCACGTACTCCATCACCAAGAAGAGCTGCCCCTGCGTGGCCACCACGTCGAGCGTGGGCACGACGTTCGGGTGGCGAATGCGCGCGGCGAGACGAGCCTCGTCCAAGAACCCTGCGACGAATTCGGGATCCGAGGCGAACTGCTCGTGCAGTCGCTTGATGGCCACGGTGCGCGAGAAGCCGGCGGGCCCGAGCAGGCGCCCGAGATGCACCGTCGCCATGCCCCCGGCGGCCAGCGGCCCGAAGAGAGCGTAGCGCCCCATCACCATGAGGGGCTGCCCCGGGTTGCTCGGGGGGTCCACGGCCGACAGGCTACACCATCCCCTCGGCGCGAGGCACGTTGCGGGCAGGATGCGCGCGAGACGATGGGACCGGCGGGTTCTCAGTGGGCGACGTAGTACCCGTCGACCCAGAGCCTCACCTGCGAGGAGGCGCCGAGGGGCCCGGTCGCGAAGCGGAGCTCGATTTCGTCACCTCGCTCGAGCACCACGGGGACGAAGCGCTCCGCTGCGTACGCGCGACCGTCGACCTCGAGCGTGGCGGCATGCAGGGTGGTCGTCTCGGGTTCCTCTTCTCCGATCAGCACGCTGATGGAACCCCCATCGACTACGAAGCGTTCGGGGTGCGCGAGCTCGAGGGACTGGTAAGCGCGAAGCTCGGGACCTTTCAGATTGCGCAAGACCTCGCCCTTGAGCACGAAGCCCGATGCCTGCTGCACGAACACTCGGGGACAGGCCGCGCAGCTCTTCGGATCGCGGACTCGCTCCGCGCGCTTCTCGACCTGGACGAGCTCGTCCCGTTTCCATCGGTAGCGGACGCTGGTTCGATCGGGGCACTCGGCGTAGACCACGGTCAGCGCGCCCTTGCCGTCGAGCTTCACTTCGCCACTGCCATAGCCCGACGACGCGAAGAGCCGCTGCACGCGCAGCTTCCCGCCGCGATAGCTCACGACGCTGAACACGAACGGTGGGTCTTCCGTGTCCCCCGCGCGCTCCGTGAGCAAGATCTCCGTGTGCCGGTCGGAGGGATCGATGTCGATGGGGCGAGCTCCGATCCCGCCGAAGTAGCCGGCTCGCAGCACGAGCTCGTGGCGGGAAGCACCCACTTCGAGGCTAGCCCGGCAGCCATCGACGGATGGCTCACGCGAAACACAGCGCGCGACCTGGATGCCGATGGCCGGGGTGGCGGCTGGGTCGTCGGCCTTCGACTCCGCCACGTCGTCGGAGGTCAACGCCACGTGTTCGGTCGCGCCGTCGCCGTCGAGGTCGACGTCGGCACTCCACAGCGTGCGCCTGTCCGGGACCGGCGCCGCGGCGACCCGAGATGGAACGGGAGTGGTGGCGGCGGGCCGTTCGGCACCGCGCACGACCGGTGCGTGTTGCGTCGGAACGACACCAGGGGAGCTCGCGACCGTGCTCGGCGATTCGCAGGCCAAGCTGCCTGCAGCAAGCACGATCGTCGCATACGACGGCCTCATCGCCTGGAGAAACGCAGGGGGCCCGACGAAAGATTCCGGCGACGCGGGATTCAGCCCGCGTCTGGCTTCTCGACGCGCTCGAGCCGGAGCGCGGGATCGAGCAGGTAGCCGTCCTGCTTCCGCAAGAGCTCGCGGCGGAGGCCCAACTTCCGCAGCGTTGCCACGGCTTGGTGCACGCGCATCGCGGCCGAATGGGGATCGATGCGCTCGCCCGGCCAGCCCTGGTCGAATAGGTCCACGAGTGATGCGCCCTCTCCGGGACTATCGACGCGCAGGCGCACGAGATGCGCGAGCACGAGGGCGAGCGCGGGCCGACGATGCAAGTAGACGGCTTCTCCCGCGGCGGGACGGAACCATTTGCCATCGGCGGTCGCGCGCAACGTCGGTCCCGGAGCCACGGACGCGCGGCGCTCGGCCTCGGCCTTGGAGCGGCGAGCAAGCCATTGCGCGCGAACCCGCAACACGGCCGAACGCTGGTCCGCGGCCGCGGCGAAAATCGACGAAAGCTCGTCGCGCGCCCGCGAAAGGGCAGCTTGCGCGTCGGTGGAGGGGAGACGGGAGTCCTCCGCCCAAGCGAGGAACGCGGCTGTCGCCCGAACCAAGCACTGGGAAACGGGTCCCTCGGTGAGCAGCTCCGCGGCGCCGAGAGCTTCGCGCGCAGGGTCGAAGAGGGCTTGCACCGTGAGCGCGCAAGCGGCACCGGTCAGGGCGCGCACTTGGAGCGCCGCGTCCCCCCCCGCGCGAGCGTGGCCGAGCGCGGCTTCGTAGTGTTCCCTCGCGTCCTCGGCGTGGCCCTGGAATAGCTCGAGGTCGCCCAGCGTCGCCAGAGCCGTCCCCTCGTACCACGAGAGACCGGCTTCGGCGTGCCGTGCGAGACACGCCTCGAGCTCGGCGCGCGCTTCGCCCGAAAGCCCCTGCTCGGCGTAGAGCGCCCCGAGCTCGGCATGCACGTAGGCGCCCGAGCGCCGGTCGCCGAAGGCCGTGAGAATGTCGAGGGCCTGCCGCAGGTCCGCTTGCGCTTCCGCCAGGCGCCCGCTCGCGTAGTGCAGGGCGCCCCGACTCGCGAGGGCGACCCCGGCGCTCTGACACGGGACGTTGCGATAGCAGGCGACGGCCTGGTCGTAGCGACGCTCGGCCTCTTCCCAGTCGCCGAGCCCTTCCAGAATCACACCCAAGTTGTTGAGCAGGATGCCCCGCCGGGCGTCTTCGTGCGGATAGAGCGCGAGGGCCTCCTCCATCCCCTGCCGCGCGTCGATGCGGCGCTTGGGCACTTCCTCCGGCGCGACCGGGGCCCGACGCAGCCCCGAGAGCGCCAGCGCTGCCAGCAATCGAGCCTCGAGTGCCACGTCGCCGAGCTGCCGTGCGAGGGCCAGCGCGGTCCGGTTGTCGCGCTCGCTCTCGCTGGAACGTCCGAGGAACAGGCAGAGCCCTCCCCGCATGCGCAGACCCTCCACGATCATGCGGCGATCGACACCCAACGCGGTCGCCGAAAGCAGCGCGCCCTCCAACAGAGCCACGTACCCGTCGAGCGGTTCGCGGATGATGCAGAGCCTCTCGAGCGCGAGCAGCGCTCGCAGCGCGAGCTCGACGCCCTCGCGCGTGAGCGTCTCGTTTTCCAGCTCGCGGCGCGCGACGGCCACGAGATTGTCGCGTTCGACGCGCATGCGTTCGAACAGCGCGAGTGCATCGGGGCCGTCGATGCCCTTCAGGGCCAGTTCGCCCAACGCGAGATAGTGCTCGGCGTGGTGACCTTGCACACGCCGGAGCCTGCCGCTCTTGGCGAGTTTCTCCCGGGCGAGCTCGTGCACGGTTGAGAGCATCCGGAAGCGGATTTCTCCGCCCCGATCCTCGACCACCAGCAGCGAGCGGTTCGCGAGCGCTTCGAGAGCATCGAGCACCTGGGATTCGTCGAGCTCGGTCAGCGCCTCGGCGGCGCGCGCGTCGAAGCCGCCGGCGCAGGCGGAAACCGATTCGAGCACGTGGCGCTCGCGCTCGCTCGAAAGCTCCCACGACCACTCGAGGGCCCCGCGCAGGGTCGAGCGCTCGGGCGTCTCGACACGCTCCAGCGCCGAGAACGAGCTCTCGAGACGAGCCCAGAGCTGACGTACTCCCAAGACGCCGACCCGTGCCGCAGCGAGCTCGATGGCGAGAGGCAGCCCGTCGAGTCGCTCGGCGATGAGCCGGATGGTGACCAGCTCGGCCTCGGTGGGTTCGAAGTCACGGCGTACGTTGCGCGCGCGTGCGACGAAGAGCTCGACGGCGTTGGTGCGCGCGTCGAGAGGCCGAAGCTCGAAAACGCTTTCGTGGACCATGCCGAGTCGCTGGCGGGAGGTGACGATGAAGCGGGTCTCGGGCGCTGCCTCGTACCATCTGCCCAACGTTGCCTCGGGTGGGCGACCAGGTGGTCGAAGTCGTCGAGGATCAGCGTGAGCGGTCCGCGACGAGCGAGAGCGCGGCCGATTTGTGCCACCGCATCCTCGGCCGAACGCCCTTCGCTGAACGGCAGGTCCAGCGCACCGGCGACCCCCGCGGCGATGCCCTCGGTCCCTGCGACCGCCGAGAGGTCGCAAAACCATGCCGCGTGGTCGCACGCCAGCGCGAGCTCCCTGGCGAGCCGCGTCTTGCCGACGCCCGGCGGCCCGGTCAGCGTCAGAAGCCGAGTGGTCTCGAGCTCCTCTCTCGACCGTTGGAGCTCCCCTCCGCGGCCGACGAATGCCGACGGATCCGGACGGACGTTGGTGACCGCGCGAGCCAACGACTCGCGAGTCTACCCCGGCGGCCTCAATCGAGGGTGCGCGCGCAGCGAACACCGACGTTCAGGCCGCTGATCGTGGCCGGCAGCCCCGAGCGGTGCGCCCCGCGTACTTCGCTCGGCAGGCAGTTGTAGGAGCCTCCTCGCATCACGCGCACGTCGCTGGCTCCGCCCACGGGGTCCACCGGCGGCAGCGTCGACCGATCGGTGACGTACCCGTCGTGGGTCCACTCCCAGACGTTGCCGCTCATGTCGAAGAAGCCCCACGGGTTGGGCTGCTTGCCGGCGACGGGATGGGTCTCGCCACTCGAGTTGTAGAGAAACCAGGCGATGCCATCCAGCGTGGGATCGAGCCCGCCGCACACGGTGATGGGGCCGGCATAGCTCGGAGCGAGCGTGCCGGCTCGGTAGGCATACTCCCACTCGGCCTCCGTCGGTAGGCGATAGCCCGAACAGGCGTAGGGCAGGCTCGCTTCTTGGCAGACGGAGCCCTGGCACGCGTAGCAGGGCTCGAGACCGGCGTGCTTGGAGTAGCCGTTGCAGAGCGCAGCGGCCGCATGCCAACTCATCAGGTTCACGGGACAGTCCGCGCAGTCTCCGGCGTTGGGATGCGGCGTGCCCATCGCGAGCTCGTACTCCGCGAAGGTCACTTCGGTCGCGGAGAGCTCGAAGTCGTGGGTGAGGGTCACGGCGTGCTGCATCTGGTTGACCGAGTTGTTGCAACTGTCGTCGGGAGCGGCGCCACCGACGTAGCTCCCGTGGGTCACGTGGATCCATTGGCCAGGCGCGGGCGGGCTGGGCACTTGGGAACCTCCGCCCGCGCCGCTCGAGCCGCCGCTCGAGCTGGGGGTCCCTGCTGCGCCGGCGATCCCGGCGGAGCCACCGGCCGGCACGGGCTTGGTGCCGAACCGAGAACCGCCCGCTCCACCGCTGCCGAGAGGTCCAGCGCCGGCGGGGCCGGTCGCGGAGCCCGCCCCCGAGCAACCCAAGAGCAGCGTTCCCAAGACTCCGAGCCATCGCGTTGTCATGACCCCATGAGGCCACGAGTCCGGCGCTACGGACTGAAAGCTCGCTGAAACCGCACGCCGCCGATCTTTCAGCGACCTTTCAGTCCGGAGCGCTCCGCACCCGCCACACTGACTGGCGGAGGTCGTGAGCATGCGGCGTTGGGTAGTGTCGATGACCTGCACCCTCGGGCTCGGTTGCGCAGCAGTCCCGGGAAATCATGACGACGTGGTCGCCGTCGGTGACCCAGACGCGGGCACGGGCGGGTCGGCGGCGGCGCCGGCGGGCGGCGCAGGTCCTGGGGGCACGAGCGGGTCGACCGGAGCCGGCGGCACCGCTGGGTCGGGCGGCTCGCTGAACATCGACGCGGGGGTGGGTGGAGCCCCGAGCGACCCGTGCGATTCGAGTCAGCCCAACACCTCCTACGTCGGGTGCGAGTTCTGGCCCACCGTCACGAGCAACAGCGTTTGGGAGGTCTTCGACTTCGCCGTCGTGGTGGCCAACGCCGGCGACCAGCCCGCGACCATCAGCATCGACCGAGCCGGCACACAGGTGGCGACCGGCACGGTGAAGCCACGCGGCCTCGCGAAGTTCCACCTGCCCTGGGTGCCCGAGCTCAAAGGTGGGCAGGGCAACACCTGCGGCACGCTCGGCCCCGCGCTCGACTCCCCGCTCGTCCAGCACGGCGCCTATCACCTCGTGAGCACGTCGGCGGTTTCGGTCTACCAGTTCAACCCCCTCGAGTACGCGAGCAAGGGCGGCCCCGCCGGGAAGGACTGGAGCTCGTGCCCGGGCCTCGAGGCGTGTTTCACCAACCAGAACCAACCGATCGGTTGCTACTCGTTCACCAACGACGCTTCGTTGCTGCTGCCCGCCAACGCCTGGACCGGCACGTACCGGGTGATGGGGCAGAAGAACCACAAGTCGGGGAACTTCGTCAGCATCACTGCAGCGACCGACGGCACCCACGTGTCCGTGAAGCTCTCCGCTCTGGCAAAGGTCATCGCCGGAACCGCCACCACCGAGACCGGACCGGGCGGCCTCGTCAGCCTCGATCTGAACCGAGGGGACGTCGCACAACTGGTGGGCGACGTCGGCTCCGATCTCTCGGGCAGTCTGCTCACCTCCAACCACCCCGTTCAGGTCGTGTCGGGCGTGCGCTGCACCGAAGAGCCCGTGGGCACGCCGGCCTGCGATCATCTGGAAGAAACCCTGATGCCCGCTGAGACGTTGGGCACTCGCTACTTCGTGACGGCGCCCACGTCACCCCTCGGCAAAGTTCCCGGACACCGCGTGCGCATCTACGGGAACTCCGATCAGACCAAGCTCACCTATCCGGCTGGGGCACCCACCGGTGCCCCGACGGAGATCGCCGCAGGCCAGGTCGTGGACCTCGAGCTCGTGAAGAGCGACTTCGAAGTCGTCGGCTCGGCTCCTTTCGGCGTCGCTTCGTTCATGCTCGGCGGCGCCATCCAAGATCCGCCCACCTCCGCCGGCGACGAAGACTATCGGGGAGACCCATCGCAGACCTTCACGATCCCCGTGGAGCAGTTCCGAAAGACCTACGTATTCCTGGCGCCCGACGACTACGACGTCTCGTACGTCGACGTCGTCATGCCCCTCGACGCGACGCTCGAGCTCGACGGCGCCAAGCTCACGATTCAACCAACCCCCATCGGCGCCGAGTTCGGTGTGGCGCGCGTGAAGCTCGACGCCGGAGAAGGCGGTGCGCACCTCCTCCTCGCCACGAAACCCGTCGGGATCCAGGTCATGGGCTATGGCAGCTACACGAGCTACCACTACCCGGGCGGCTCCAACCTCGAGCGCATCGCTCCGCCACCGGTGAAGTGATGCGCGCCGCGCTCTCGCTGCTGGCGCTCGGCCTGGTCGCTTGCGCACAATCGTCCGGAGGTTGGGCCGAGCTCGGCGGTCCCGACGCGTCGCCGCTGCCCGGGAGCGGCGGCGACTCCGGCGGAGCCGGCGCGCCGACGGGTGGAACGAGCTCGAGCGGCGGCGGCACGGGAGGTGGTGCGACGAGTGGCGGAACGGCCGGCGCGGGGGCGTCGAACGGAGGCAGCTCGGCGGGCGGCGGGGGCACGGCGGGCGGGGCCACGGCAGACGGTGGCGCCTCGGGCGCAGCCGGCGCGAGCGCCAGCGCTCCGAAGACCAACGGCCCGACCATCACCTGCGGCGGCGTGCCCTGTCAGTCGCCCGCTCAGCATTGCTGCATCACCGGCGAAGGGAGCGGGAACCCGCCTTCGTTTCAGTGCATCCCGGCCGCCGTCGGCTGCGGGATCACCGCGCTCGAACGCATGTGCGACGCTGGCGAAGACTGCGGAGCGTCCGAGATCTGCTGCGCCAGCGCGGGCTTCGTCTCGACTCCTTCCAAGTGTCGAACCGAGTGCCTGAGCTTCGAGCAGCGCACGTGTTGGACGGGAAACGAGTGCGGCGAAAGCGGACCCTTCTGCTGCTTCTTCCCGGGCCGCCCCGCAGGGTTCTGCGCGGCGACGGCACACCCCGGCGCCACGCTCTGCGTGAAGTGAAGGCTACATGTCGTGGGCGATGTCCCGCTTCTTGTCGGGAGGGAGTGCCGGGGGAGAGGGCTTCGGAGGAGGCGCTGGCGCTGGGTCCTTCTTCACCCCTCCCGACACACCGTCGAGCTCGTCTTCGCTGAGCTCGTCGTGAGTCGGCTCGCCCGATTCGTGCGGTGTCACCATCGAGCGAGCTTACACCAGCTGGACGGAGACGTGACCTCGGCCGGTGGCGTCGCAAGCGTCGTGCCGGAGGTGGTCCGGGCGCAGCGTGCGGCGCCACGTGCACATCCGAGCAGCCGGACGAATCGTTGCCCGCGTGCTACGTCTTCCGAACCAGAACCGCGAGGAGCGTCACATGGCGAGCGGATGGGCCCACGACGGGGCCGTGCAGGAACAGATCGACGCCACGGTAGAGAGCGAGATCGCTCGCGTGCGAAGCCTGCGAAAATCCAGCGAGGGCCTGTCCCACTGCGAAGAGTGCGGCGAGGAGATCCCGCTCGCGCGCAGGCAAGCCGTGCCCGGCGTCCGGCGCTGCATCGAGTGCCAGTCCCAAGACGACCGCGAGCACGTCGCGCGAAGCCTCTACAACCGGCGCGGCAGCAAAGACAGCCAACTCAAGTAGCAGAGTGGCGATCGCCAGCGGCGAAGCGCGAGGCCGCCAGCTGCGAAGGGCAGAACTCCGCGAGATTTTCGGGGGCCGGGTTCTGGCGCGCGATTTGCGATGCGCGTCGCCATGCAAACCACCACTTCCGATCTCGACCCGTACATCGAAGCGTTTCGACACGTCGTGCGCGACGTCCCGGCCCGACGCGAGCTCCTGTGGATCCTCGCCATGATGAAGGGCGACCACCGGACCGCGCGCGAATTCGAGGAGCTCGAGCCTGCGCTGCTCCCGAACCTTTCGCCCATCGTGTCGCGACACTGGCGAGCTCGGCGGCTGTCGCCGCGGCCGGGCACGGAACGTCCCCTCTTCGACGCGATCTGGGACGAGCGTCTCGAACATCACCTCGCGCGCTTTGGCGCGGGCGGCTGTCATTGCCCCGAATGCGGTGAGAGCTCGTGAGTGGAGTGCCCGTTCAGCCCAGCCGGCGCCTCAGTGCTCGGCGTACCGCCTCCGACGGCGCCAATTCGAGCGCGGTCTCCCGATGCCGTTCTGCGAGCACGGCGTGACCTGCGCAGCGATGCAAGTCCGAGAGCACCGCCGACCACAGGTACGAGCCGGACAGCCACGACGGAGGCTCGAGGCCCTCGATCACGGCGAGGCCGTGCGCGGGCCCGCGCCACTCGGCGACGGCCAGAGCCCGATTGAGCGTGTGCAGCGCCGAAGGCGCCACCCTGTCGAGCAGCGCATAGGACTCCACGATCCGTTCCCAACGTGTCTCGGAGAAAGAGGGCGCGAGGCAGTGCTCCGCGGCGATGCCCGCCTCCGCGTGGTACCTGGAGAAGACCTCGCCCTCTGAGGACCGCGCGAGCCAGGCGAGGCCGAGCTGAATCTGCTCCTGATCCCAGAGGGAACGATCCTGCTCTTCGAGCAGCAAGAGCCCACCGCTTCCGTCCTGCCGCGCGGGCATGCGAGCCAGGTGCAGGTGCATGAGCGCCAAGAGCGCGAAGGTCTCCGGAGTCGCGGAGAGCGCATGCTCGGCCAGGATCAGCGTGAGCCGGCGTGCTTCGTCGCACAGCTCGCGGCGAATCGCGTGTCTTGCGCAAGAAGACAGGTGGCCTTCGGTGAACAGTACGTAGAGGATGGCTCGTACGGCCGGCAGCCGCGTCGCGAGCTGCTCCCTGGAGAGCTCGGAAGCGGCTGGCGGAGCTTCTCGAAGACGAGCCCGCGCGCGCTCAAGGCGCTTGTAGACGTTGGCCTCCGTCAGGAAGAGGCGCTCGGCGATCTCGCGGACGTCGAACCCACACAGCGTCTTGAGGGCAAGCACCAGTTGGGACTCGACCGGGATGGCGTCGTCGCAGCACAGAAACAGCATGCGGAGGAGATCGTCGCCGCTGTCGTCATCGCTGCTCGACGGGAGTGTGACGTCAGCGCGCTCGGCGGCGAGCTCGTCGCGGCGAGCCTCGCGGCGTAGCTCGTCCACGAGGCGGTTCTTCGCCACGCGGTAGAGCCAGGCCCCTGGATTGTCGGGCACGACTCCTCGAGGCCAAGACTCGACGGCCTCGAGGAGCGCGATCTGCACGGCATCTTCGATGGCTTCGAGGTGCCGCGCTCCCACGCGACGCACGAGCAACGCCACGAGTCGGCCGTACTCGTGCCGAAAGAAGTGGTCGCCGAAGGCTTCGGTCATCCGGGAGTGAACATCTCGATGACCTCCACGCCGGACCCGGGTCGCACGAGCCCCGGGCACTTCCGGGCGATTTCCAGCGCGTCGTCGAGGCTGGCCGCGGACACGATCATGTAGCCCCCGACGAGCTCCTTCACCTCGATCAGGGGCCCGTCGGGTGCTGGCTCCGGCGTGGCAAGTCGGCTGGGCCCCAGTCGGCCGCCGAGATCCACCAGGTTCTCCTGGAACGTCTTTCGCCACTCGTCGAACTTCGCGTACATCTCCTGCATCTGGGCCGGGGACGGCTTGTCCCCTGCGGTGCCGCCAGTCGGGAAGCTCCGCTGCAAACACAAGTACTTCGGCATGGTCTCTCCTCCGAGCTCGGCCCAGGTGACCGGCGCTCGACTCTATGTCGTTCGAGGGGGTGGGTTTTGGACACTCGGCAGAGCGGGGGGTGACGATTTCCAAGGATCGACGCCCGGCTCTCCGCCACTTCCGGCCACGGTCAGCCGCTCGAGGAAGTGTGGCCATCCGACGGCGTGCTTCGCGGCCTCCGACGGCGAGAGGCCGCCATGGGTGAGCTCCACCCGCGTGACGGCACCACGGGCCTCGAAGGTCACGAGCAGCCGAGTCGCACCTGGCGGCATCTCGGCGTTGCCGGCCTCGCCCCACGCGATTTCGACCAGGTGGGGCCGCTCCACTCGCACGAAGTGACCCCGAATCGGGACGCCGTTGATGTCCACGGAAAAGAGCCCTCCTTCGCGGGCTTCGAGGCGCGCTACGTCCCCCATCCAGCGCACGAGGAGCTCGGGGCGCACGAAGTGATCGAACACGGTCTCCGGCGCTGCCTCGATGTCGATGGTCGTGCGAAACGTCTCGCTCATCGCTTCTTTTCCACCTCTTGCTTGAGCATGACGAGCTTGGAGCTCCAAAATGCCTCGACGAAGGCCGCCACGGGCGCGAAGCCCTCGGGCCGAATCGAGTAGAGGGCGCGCGTCCCTTCTCGCCGTGCCTCCACCAGGCCAGCCTTGCTCAGCACCGCGAGATGCTGCGAGGCCGCCTGCTGCGTGACCTCCACCTCGGCGGCGATCTCGCCGACGGCACGCGGACCGCTCCGCAGCAGGCGCATGATCTCGACGCGCCGCGGCTCGCCGAGGGCCCGGAACGCGAGGGCGGCTTGTTGTTCCGAGCGTTTCACAAGTAAGCACTTGTGTAACACACCGGCGCCCGGCCCACCACGGGCGTCTTCGCGCGGGGCCGCGGCCCGGGCCAGGCGTTTCGCCGTCTGGCCGCGCACCGGCCCCCCTCTTCCACAAGTTGATACTTGTGAATCGATTCGAGCTCGGCTACACCACAAGTATCCGCTTGTGGAGGATTCATGACGATCATCTGCCACGAACTGCATGCCGCGTGTCCACCCGACCGAATCTGGGCGCTGCTCGCGGACCTCGAAGCCGTTGAAAGGTACAATCCCGGAGTGCGTCGAGCCCGAGTGCAGGGCCCGCAGCGCACGGGCGTCGGCGCGTGCCGCTCGTGCGAGCTCGTCCCCGACGGCCGCGTCGTCGAGCGCGTCACCCACTGGGAAGATGGACGCGCGCTCGGGCTCGAGGTCGTCGAGAGCGGCTGGCCCATCCATTTCATGCGCTGGGTGACTCGTCTCGACCCGCACGACAACGGCACCCGCATCTCCCAGTCCCTGGAATACCAGGTCAAATTCGGGCCCGTCGGCTGGCTCTTGGATCGAGTGGCGATGAAGCGGAAACTGACGGCGACACTCGACCAGGTCTTCGCGTCCCTCGTCGATCATGCCGAGGGCGCCCCGACGGGGAGGAGCTGACGCATGCCGTATGACGAAAGCTTGGCCGCCAAGGTCCGGCAAGCGCTGGCGACGACGCCCGGACTCACCGAAAAGAAGATGTTCGGGGGGATCGCGTTCCTGGTCGACGGCGCGATGTGCGTCGGCGTCGACAAGCACGATCTCATCGTGCGCTGCGAGAAGGACGAGACCGAGCATCTCTTGACGCGCAAGGGCGTCCGAGAGTTCGAGCTCTCCGGGGGACGGCCGATGAAGGGCTGGCTCCTGGTCGGCCCCGACGCGACTCGAACTCCCAGCGGCTTGCGACAGTGGATCGACTTCGCCTGCGCACACCTGGCGAGGCACGCCGGGAGCGCGGCGAAGAAGGGCAGTCGGTCCAGGGCGCGGCCGCGGAAGAAGCGCCAGAACCGAGCGTAGCGGCACGAGCGAAGAGCCGCCTGGCGCCAGGCGAGGCGCGCCGACTACACCCGCGCGCGCTTCGACCTGCCCGACTTGCCTTGGGAGAGCACCCAACCCGGCGCGACCCGCGGGCCGTAGCGCAGGCGGTATTCACTCGGCGTGAGCCCAGTCGTGCGAACGAACAACTTGCGGAACGCAACGGGGTCACCGTAACCGACGCGGGCTGCGACCTCCTGCACCGACGTGCTCGCGTGCTCGAGTGCCCGCTTGGCGGCTTCGACCCGCGCGCGCTGCACGTATTCCAGGGGCGTGTTGCCCGTAGCCGCGCGAAACCGTCGTGCGAACGTGCGTGTGCTCATCTTGGCGATCTTCGCCAGCGACTCCGTGGCGAGATCGGCCGCGGGGTCGACCTCGATGAGGTCCTGAACCGATCGAATCGCGTCGTCCTCGTGTTGCTTCTGGGTGGTGAAGATGGCGTAGGCGCCTTGCGGAGACTTGTTGGTGTCCACCAAGAACATCTTCGCCGCCGCACGCGCGACCTCCTGCCCGAAAAACCGCTCCACCAGAAGCAGGGTCAAGCTCAGGAACGAGGTCGCGCCGCCCGCGGTCGTGACGCGGCCACCGTCCACCAACACTGCTTGTGGCAGGAGACGCACCTGGGGATAGCGAGCGCGAAACAGGTCTTGGAAGGCCCAGTGCGTCGTGGCGCTCCGGCCGTCGAGCAACCCGGCCTCGGCCAACAGAAACGCGCCCGTGCACGCGCTGGCGACGTCCGCGCCGCGCTGGAACGCCTTCTGCAGATAGGGGACGACTACGCGATTGCGCTCCAGCCGTTCGAGCACGTCGGGGTCGAGCGCGGGCACCAACACGAGATCCGCAGGCGGTGCGTGTCGAGCGAGTACGTCGGTGACGAGCTCGATACCGCCGGCAGCGCGCACGCGTTTCTGTTCGAACGAGACCAGGCGCACCTCGATCTCGCGCTGCTTGCCCGGAAACGCACGGGAGAGGTCCCTCGCCTTGCGCAAGAGATCGGCGACGCCGACGGAGACGATGGGAGTGCAGTCCTGGAGCACGAGCATGTGGACCCGAACCGATCCGGCCATGGCCGATTCATAGCTGTTCAATGTCCGATCTGCCATCTCGCGGGGGTCGCCCGGTTTCGGCATGTTGCACCGGTCGCGCCGGCGACCACGAAAGGACCCCCATGAGCACCCAGCCGCACCACGTTCCGCAGGGCCTGCCGCCCGTCATCCCGCAATTGGTCGTGAAAGACGCCCACGCCGTCATCGAGTTCGCGACCCAGGTCTTCGACGCCAAGCTCGCTCACACGATGCCCGGCCCCGACGGGAAGGGCGTGATGCACGGCATGTTCCAGATCGGCGGCGTGCCCATCTTCGTGTCGGATGCTGGCGGGTTCGCTTCGCCGACGCAGGCCAACTTGTTCGTCTACGTCCCCGACGTGGACGCGACGGTGGCCGAGGCAAGCGCTCGGGGCGGCAAGGTCCTCGCGCCGGTCATGGACATGTTCTGGGGCGATCGCTGGGCGATGGTCAGCGACCCTTTCGGCAACGTCTGGCAGATCGCGACGCACAAGGAAGACGTGGCGCCTGCCGAAATGCAGGCCCGCATGCAGAAGATGGCCAAGTGAGCTTCCCGGAAGCCGCTCGGCGGTCACTGCTCGAAGCAGTAGAAGTGATAGAGCAGCGAAGCGGTGCAGGGCGATGTCGTGCTGCCGTCCGTCCAGGTGGCGCCCACGGCGTCGCTCGCGCCACCGAAGAAGTTCCCCGTCGTATCGGTCCAGTACGAACAGTTCAGGCTCACGCTGCTCAGCGTGCCGTCCGCCTTCACGTTGGTCATCACGGTCTTGCCGGTGGCGGGTGAGCCATCTTCGCTCATGTTGATGGCATGGAGCAGAGGGCCCGAGGTGAGCGCCGCGTAGCTGTTTGCGACTTTCGTGCCGTCTTTCAGCACGTAGGCGACGGTGGGCTTCGGGTTGAACGTCGTGGACGGCGCAACGCTGCCGTCACTGATCCACGCTTTGAACGTGCCCGGCAACTGAGCGACCTGCGCCGCAGCGCTGCAAACCGAGTCCGCCTGCGTGACGCCACCGAAGGTCGTGCCGTGGCTGCTCTTGGTGACGAACACGACCTTGTCACAGACACCCTGGGTACAGTTCGAATTGGGGCACTTCCGGCCGCAGACACCGCAGTTCTTCGGGTCATTTTGCAGGTCCACGCAGACTCCCGACGCACCCAGCGCGCAGAACGACTTCGTCGCATCGACGCACTCGCACTTCGAGGTCTTGCAGGACGTACCTGCGGGGCAGACGTTGTTGCACGCGCCACAGTTGGCATCGTCGCTCGTGATGTCCGTGCACACCGTCTGTGAACCCTTCGTGCACTCGGTCTTGGGCGCAGCGCAGCCGCCGCCGGAACCCGAGGCGCCGCCGGAACCCGAGGCACCGCCGCCACCCGGTGCGCCACCCGAACCGGAGCTGCCACCGCTGGTGCCCGCGGCGCCGCCGCTGCTCCCGGAGCTGCCGCCGGTCGACGTGCCCCCCGAGCCGCCACTCGCGCTGCTTCCGCCGCTACCACCTCCAGCGTCTTTCTCTTCGTAGTTGCGCTCGCTGGACGAGGACGAGCACGCGACGACGGCCAGAGCGAGGCCCGCGAGCGAAAGTGCCTTCATGGGGCTTCACGCTAGCGAGTCCCGCGCGCACCCGCAACCAATGGGCAAGCTCGCGTGGCGGCGCGTTGCCCCGTCAGCGTGCTCTGGTAGGCTGCGCACCGACTCGAATGCGAGAGCCCAAGTGCAATCGAGGCTTGCGCCCCGCCGTCTCGCTCTCGGCCGCGCTGGCCGTGCACGCCCTGGTGGCTTGGGTCGCGTGGCGAATTCCCGTCCCGCCAGCGGCAGTGCAGGCGATACCGGACGTGGCCGTGGAATTCGCGCTGCTCGCTCCCCCGCTCGTGCCCGAGCCCCCGCCCACGCCAGCCAGCGGAACGCCGGCGGTGGCGTCGCTGCGAGCGTCCGAGATCGGGCGGGGCACGCGTACGGATTCACCCGCACACGGCGAACCGACACCCGAGATCGGTGAGGTGCTCGACGCGCCCGACGGCTCCGCGCCGGCGATCCCGGCGCCGCCGGCGCCGAAGGTAGAGCTCGGACTCGACGGCGCCGTGGTCAACCGGTTCTTGCTCGAAGGTCGCAAACCCGAAACGCGCAGACAGGCGCGAGCAAGGGCCAGCCTCATGCTCCGCGAGGAGCTCGACGCGCTCGACGCCGCGAAGGGCGTGGGTCGTTCGTCGACGGCGCTGCGCGCTGCCGAGCGGGCCTCGAGCAGCGCTCCGCTCCTGGGATCGGCGACGTTCGTCGTGAGCGCCGTCAAGCGCATGGTCCGTGTGCTGCCGGCGTCCACGCATCAGCTGGCATGCTGCTGGTGGCATCTCCTCGAGCATCGCTGCAAGCTCGCCTGTCTGCGCATCGCCGCCGAGGCGCTGGGCTCCCTCGACAGGATCAATGCCATCGGCGCGGCAGGCCGGCATCGACCGACGTCCGCGCAGGCGCAGGCGCGGCGCAGGTCGACGAACAGCTCCTCGAACGAAGGACTCGGTGGACGAGTCGACACGCGCGAGCTTCGAGAACGGGGCGCTCGCGCCGACGCTCGGCGCGGGCTCCGACTCCCTGCGGAAATCCGTCGAAACCCGCGTCGTCCTGTTGCACGAGCGAGCGCTCTGACGGCTCGCTACGCCATCGGAGCGAGCTCGAGCCGTTCGTCCGAAGTGATCGGCGGACACCAGTAATGACCGCCGCTCACCGGGCGTGAGAAGCGGAACAGCCCGTCGACGATGCCGTCTTCGAGTCCCACCATCCGGCGGAGCACGCGCTCGAACGGATCGAGACTCGCACCGAACGCCACGAAGTAGAGCCCGTGCTCCCCGACGCCGCCGAACGGCATCGAGCGGCGGAGCATGAAGGCCTCCGGGTCGAAGCTCTCTTGGGCCGCCCGCTTCACGTGAGCCGACTCGGGCGCACCTGCGAGCTCCTCGTTGGTCGTGCGGCTGCGCCCGATGATCGCATCACGCTCTGCTGGAGCCAGGTCCTCGAAGTGCGCGAGGTCGTGGAGCCAGCGCTGGGCTGCGACGAAGCTCGCCCCGTCGTCCCGAATTGCCACCTCTCGCGCGCGTCCTCCTTCTGGATTCTCGGTGCCGTCTTCATAGCCGCTCAGATCGCGACCCCCGGCGTATCGAAACGTGGCCGTGTCCTCCTCGACCCGAAACGCGCCGCCGAGGCTCGCCAGCGTGGCTCGCGTGCTGTGCAGCACCTCACCGGGATCTTCGCCCCGAAAGAACAGCCAGGCCGCGCCCTGGGTCGAGGGCACGTTGCACCCGGGACCCACGAGCGCCGGGAACCCTCGGAGGCCCAGTACGCTCGCGTGACCTGCCGCGAGAACCAACGGAGCGCCGACACCGATGACTTGGTCGCCGGAAACGCGGAGCTCGGACAGGCGAGCGAGCGCGGCCCGCGCATCGGCGTCGGGCACGAGCCCGAGCGTCACGAAGCGCGCCACCGTGGGGACTTCGGCCAAGATGCCGGGTTGCGGGCGGGTCATGGCGACGAATCCTATGCGCAGTCGGAGAAAATCACAGCCGTGCGCTGCGAGCGTTCCGTGAAACCACGCTTCGTCGAACCCCGCGACTCGACTAGAATCGCCCGCGATGTCAGCGACGAAACGTCTCGGGCTCACACTGGCGTTCTCGCTCGCCGTCGCCAGCGCGTGCGGAGGGGACGACGGCGGCGGAATGGCCTCGAACGCGGGGGGAAGCAGCGGGACGAGCGGCGGCGGAACCGGCGCGGCGAGCGGCGGCAGCGGAACCGGCGCGACCGGCGGGCTCGGCATCGGAGGCAGCGGCGGCGGAACGAGCTGTCCGGGCGGGAAGAAGACCACGGTCAGCGGCACCGTGTACGCGCCCACCAAGAATTCTCCGGACCCGTTGCCCAACGTCGCCGTCTACGTCCCGTCCGGGCCGCCCAAGCCTTTCTCTCCGGGGGTGGCCTGCGTGCGTTGCGGCGAGGAGAGCCCCTCGGTCACGCGAACCGTGAGCAAGAGCGACGGCACCTTCGTGCTCGAGAACGTCCCGCCGGGCAAGGACGTGACGCTCGTGCTTCAAGCCGGCCGCTGGCGCCGGCAGATCCAGGTCCCGACGGTGACGGCGTGTGAAGACACGAAGCTCGGGGCCGAGTCGACGCGCCTTCCGCGCAACCAGAGCGAGGGCGACATCCCCAAGATGGCGCTGCAGACCGGCTACGTGGACGGCCTCGAGTGCCTGCTCACCAAGATCCTCGATCCAGCGGAGATCACTGCACCGAGCGGCAGCGGACGCGTGCACCTCTACAAGGGGAGTGGCGCCGATGCGACGCCGCAACTACCGGCCTCGAGCACGCTGTGGGGTGACTCGACCAAGCTCGACGACTACGACGTCGTCTTCTTCCCCTGCGACTTCACTTCCTCGTCCACCGAACCGGCCATGCCAGCGTCGGCGGTGACGAACCTGAAGGCTTACGTCGACGTGGGGGGGCGCCTGTTCCTGACCCACGGCGGCGGCAAGTGGCTGAAGGAGAACAGCCCCGCGCCCTACCCGGGCATCGCTCAGTTCAACATTCAACCCGATCCCCAGTCGCCGCTCGCGTCGCTCGTGGACACGTCGTTCCCCAAGGGCAAGATCTTCGCGGAGTGGCTGGTGGTGGTGGGCGTCAGCAGCACGCTCGGGCAGATCGACGTCGAAAGCGCCCAGTGGTACGTGGACTCCGTCGCCGCGCCCGCTCAGCGCTGGATCCACTCGCCGTCGCCGGTGACGGTCCAGCACTTCACCTTCAACACGCCGGTGGGTGCGGCGGAGAAGGACCAGTGCGGGCGCATCCTGTTCAGCAACTTCCACGTCAAGGCGCCCCCGTCGAACGCGACCTACCCGGCTCATTGCACCGACCTCGACAAGCCGCTCACGGTGAACGAGAAGGTCATCGAGTTCATGCTGTTCGACACCACTGGCTGCGTGCAGTCGGACAAAGACCCCGTGAAGTGAGCACTCCGCCTCGGGTCCGCCCCAGCCTGCGCCCTGGGATTGCCTGGTTTCGCTACGTTGTAATAACGTGCCTGACGCTGGGAGGTGCTCGTATGAAACGGTTGGGTGTGATGTTCACTTCGGCGCTCGCGCTGGCGGCGCTCCTCGCGTGCAAGAAGAGCGCGCCCACCGAGTCCACGCCGACTCCGCAGGCCGACCCGGTGACGACGCCAGCGCCTGCCGACCCGACGACGACCGGCACGCCGGCAGCGACGGCGAAGAACTTCGGGGGCACGTGGAACACTGCTTGGGGGAGAGTCACGCTCACCCAAACGGGGAGCAGCGTGAGCGGTAGCTACTCGGGGCAATACACCGGCAACCTCGACGGGCAAGTCGACGGCAGCGCGGCCAGCATCACCTGGACCCAAACCAACGGCGAGAGCGGCAAGGCGAAGTTCACGCTGTCCGCGGACGGCGACAGCTTCACGGGCACCTGGGGCTCGGGCGCGTCGTCGACGAACGGCGGCGCCTGGAACGGCAAACGGAAGTAGCGGTCGCTGTCAGAATCGGATCCGCTCGGCGCCCACCCACTCGTCCCAAGTCGACTCGAAACCGACGTAGTGGATCAGGTAACGCTTTCCGCGGCGCTCGCGGACGACGGCCGGATACCAACGTCCGCGCCACTCGACGCGCACCTGCTTCTCCGTCCCGGTACCGACATCGCTCGCATCCGCGATGCGATCGGACAGGATCCACTCGTCCCAATGGGCAGGCCATCCCGGGTAGGTGATGAAGTGGAAGTCGCCGTCGACTCGCGTGACGCGCGCATCCCAGATCTTGCCCCCCCAGAACACACTGAGATCGGAACCGACGGCAACCCGGCGGAACGCCGACGGCGCGAGGTCCGTGTTCTTCACCTTGCGATCTTCCGCGTGATTGTAGAGGTAGTACCGAACCAATGACTCGCGCGCGCCGGCCTCTCTCACCCGTACGGCGCGGCCAGCCTCACCTTCGGTGACACGGACGTACGCGCCAGGCGCAAATGGGGCGCCGGGCACCTGGCGCGGCCGCGGCCCGGCCCGCGCGAGGGGTTCCGACGCCGCGACGCCGCGCAAGAAGAAGCCGTGCCGCTGCGCCTCGCGGTGCTTCATCGCTTCGGCGACTTCACTCGCGAGCTCCCCCAGGCTGATGCTGCCGTCACCATTCGCATCTGCGAGCCCGTCACCGGAAAGCGAGTCGATGACGGTCTGGGTGAACGTCCAGCTCTCGGTCGAGAGGTTCGAGGCGTCGGCACTCGTGAGCATCACGACATCGACGTTCGGAAGTGCGTCGGCCACTTCGCGCAGCGCTCCGGAGTAACAGCAATCGGCCATCAGCACCAAGCGCTTGCCCGCGAACCCGTCCGCGAGGGTCCGAGCGACGCGCTCGAGGTAGAGCTCGTGCTCGCCCGAGCTGGTGTCGTGGGCGAGGAAGTACGGTTTGCCCTCGGCATCCCGAGCTCCGTGGCCCGCGTAGTAGAAGAGGAGCGTCGAGCCCTTGGGTGCGCGCCGGGCGGTCGATGCCAGCGCGGCCATGACCTTGGATTCGGTGGCCTCCGCATCCAGCAAGAGCGACAGATTCTCCTTGGGAATACCCCGGCGGACGAGGGCCTCGTAGAGCTCGCGGTCTTTTCGGAGCTCGTCGGAGAAAGCCGTGACGCTGGGGTCGGAGAAAGCCAAGACGCCCGTCAACACGCCGAACGTGTCGGGGCCTCCGAGCAGCGGGCCCGCCGTGACCGCGGCAGCGGCGTCGCGAGCCGGGAGCTTGCTGCGCTCGTGACCCGGTGTTCGCCGGCAGGCCACGAGCGCGATGGCGATCACGATGGCGAAGGAGGCAGACCTCATGGGCCGTCGCCCTCCCATCGTAGAGCCGCCATGTTCAATCGAACCTCAGCCTACGCGGGCCGCCGCAAGCGGTCGAGGAAGAGAAGCTCCTCAGTGACGGCGAAGCACTTCGGTCCCCGTTCGGTCGTCGCCGGTCATGGCCCAGCGTCCCGAGAGCCCCGTGGCGCTCCGTTGGTAGAGCACGACTCCGCCGTCACCGCTGCCGAAGCCGGCCGCGAATACGCTCCCTTCGAGCAACCCCACGCCCACGGTGGTGCGCCCCTGTTTGTGCCACACGACGCGCCAGACGCTACCGCGCTTCTCGATCTGCACCTTGCCGCGGTAGCTCTTCCCGTCGGGCTCGGTGCCCTTCACGATTTCGTAGCTACCGTGCACTCCGCTCGGGCCTTCGAGCTCCTCGGCGCCCACGAGCGCGGTTCCGGCGAGTGCGGAGCGCCCGGACAGCTTCCCACCCTTGACGTCGTACACGACGACCCCGGCCTGACCTTTGGTGCCCCAGCCCACGCCGAGTGCCTCGTCTTCCAACAAGCCGACGCCGGAGTAGCTACCGTTTTCGCCGAGCTCCCAGGTCTCGACGAGCGTCATGCCCCGCGGCACGATCGTCACCTCGCCTCGGTAGCTGGTGCCGTCTGGGTTCTTCCCGCTGGAGATGCCATAGGCGCCAACGAGATCTGGGCGCTCCCCGGGCGCGACGCGGGGCGGGCCTCGGAGCGCGGTCGGAACCACGGGCGGACGTGGCTCGCGCGCTCGTTCGCGGCCCGGACGCATGCCGAGGTAGAACACGCCGAGGATCGCCAGGCCAGATAGGAGCACCATGCCACCGAGTCCGACGGCGAGCCCCACGACCCAGCGTGAACGTGACACCGTCGCATCGCTGGCTCCGGTCGTGGTCGTCGCGGTCGACGTCGGAGCCAGGGCGGGCGCGAGCGACGCGCTGGAAATCGCCCGAACGGTGGGCGGAACGGGCCCGGTGTTTGGCGCAGACGGAACCAACGAAACCAGGGTGTCGTCCGAGACGAGACCCGGCGGCGGCGCGAAGCTCTCGCGTGGCAGATTTGTGGAGATGCCCGCCAGCTCGGCACCGAGCTCCCTCGCACTCGCGGGGCGGTCTGCCGGGGCCTTGGCGAGCGCGCGCGCCACGGCCGATTCGAGGGCGACGGGAACCTCGGGACGCAGCAGCCGAAGAAGGGGTGGCGTAGCGGTGATCTGGGAGCGCAGGAGCTCGAAGATGTTGTCGGCTTCGAAGGGCGGACGCCCGCTGAGCGCTTCGAACAACATCACTCCCATCGAATAGAGGTCCGTGGCAGTGCCCACCGGCTGACCCTGAGCCTGCTCCGGAGACATGTAGAGCGGCGTCCCGAGCAGCGTGCCGTCACTGGTGGCCAGCGAGCCCTTCTTGGCCCCGGCCTGGAGCTTGGCGATGCCGAAGTCGAGAACTTTGACGCGACCGCTGCTCGTCACGAAGACGTTATCCGGCTTGAGGTCGCGATGTACGACGCCGGCTCGATGGGCAGCGTCGAGGGCTGCCAGTACGTCGCCAGCGAGCTTGCACGTCCAGCCGATGGGTAGGCGCCCGAAGCGACGCATGATCCCCGACAGCGCCGAACCCTCCAGGTACTCCATCACGATGTAGGGTCTGCCGTCGGCAAGGAAGGACAAATCGATCACGCTGACGATGCCGTCGCTCTTGATCAGGTTCACGGCACGCGCTTCCGCAAAGAAGCGTTCCACGAGCTCGCGACTCTCGGACGCCTCGGGTGAGAGCACCTTGATCGCGACTCGACTGCCGATGCTGGGCTGGATGGCCAGATAGACCGAACCCATCCCCCCTCGCCCGATGAGGCGAACGACGCGGTAGCTGCCGAGGGTCTCGCCGAGCAGCGGGTCGTCCTGCGGCACGAAGGCGGCGCCGTCGTCCGGGCAAAAGCCGGACCCAGCGCCCCGTCTCCCACATTCACCGCAAACGTACACGGCCGGAGGATAGCCCGGCGCCGAAGTGGGGCGCTTGGGGAGACCTACCTCGGCTCGGGCGTAGTAGAAATGGAAGCCATTCCAGCCGTGAACCGCACCCTCCCCGTCGCCATTCTGACTCTCCTATCCGTTGGTTGCGGGTCCGAATCGCGGCAGGCTCCGCCGCGCTACCCGCCGTATCCGAGCGCGGGAGCGCAAGCCCCGAGCCCGAACTCGGAGGGCTTCCAGCCGGGCGCGCCGGGGCAAGTCGCGAGCACGTTGCTCTACCTGCCCGGCAATCAGCGGCAGCAAATGGTGTCGTTCCGGGTCGTCGACGGGGTGGCGGTGATGGAAGGCGACATCCAGCTCGGCTCGGTGAACACGCTCGCGGCTCGATATGGGCGGCCTCCCGCACAGCCCTACGCCTACCAGAAGGGTGCCATCACCACTTCCTACAAGGGCCACCTGTGGCCGAACGGCGTGATTCCGTACTCCATCGATTCGTCGGTGCCCCCGGACCAGGTCGACAACATCGGTAAGGCCATCGTCATGGTCAACAAGACCGAGCTCGAGGTGCGGCCACGGACGACGCTCGACAAGGACTACGTGGTCTTCAGCACGGCAAAGGGCGGCTGCTCGTCGTCCGTGGGACGCGTCGGCGGCGGGCAAGACATCCAAGTCGGCACTTGCGGCCCGGGCAGCATCGCCCACGAGATCTTGCACGCGGCGGGTTTCTACCATGAGCAGTCGCGCAGCGATCGCGACGCGTTCATCACCATCATGTGGGACGAGATCGAACCCGAATACAAGTTCGCGTTCGAGAAGCACAACGAGCGCGACATCGGCAGCTACGACTACGCGAGCGTCATGCACTACGACGCTCGGGCGTTCAGCCGCACCGGGAAGCCCACCATCATCCCCCGGGTACCGAATGCTCCCATCGGGCAGCGCCAAGATCTGTCGTCTGGAGACAAGGCCGCCATCACCGCGCTGTATGGCGGAGGTGGCGGCGGGCTGCCCGAGCTCCCCGGCGGCTTCACGCTTCCGTTCCCCATCCCGAACATGCCGACCGCGCCCAGCACTTCGGACTGCGCCGCCGGTCAGGTTCGCGACGTCCTCTTCCAGACGTGCTCGCTGCCCTGCGCCAACGGGTCCGCGCCCATCGCGGGCGCTTGCGCTCCGGGTGCGAGCGGTGGCGGTGGCGAAGCGCGCCACCACCCGTGACGCCCGCGGTACCTTCGGGCTGCGCCACGCCCGCCGACTTGCTCTCGGGCAAGTGCTTCCCGCCGACGACCTGAGCAAGTCGCGACCGGTGGCGCATCGAGCCTCGGACGTCGCTGCTCGTTGCGATGATGTCTCCGGCCGTGCGACGATTTCGCCGTGGGCCAGAGCCGCCTCCGTTTCGTCCCGCTCCTCGTCGTCCCGTTGCTGATGGTTCCCTTCGTTCTGGTGATTGGCGGGGGCCTCGCGCTGGACTGGTACAAGACGGCCGGACACGTCTGGGCGGATCTGGAGCGCGACCCCGTACTCGCCTACGTGCCGGCAGGTGGTCACCTGGTCGCGTCGCAGCACTCCGGCATCGCCCTGGCAGCGGGATGTGGCGACCACCAGAAGTGCGAGGTCCTCCGTACCTACGCGAGCCCGCTGTCCGCGACCGACCTCCGCATCCAGGTGGAGCGCGACCTCTCGAGTCTCGGCTTCACGCGCACGCCGACGCACCCGAGCAAGTGCGCGCCGGCGTTTGCGCACGCCGAACGATTTGCGCGCGGAGAGATCTCGGTTTGGCCGAGCTACTTCCCGACACCGTTCCAGATCTCGCGGACCGCTCCGCCGGTCCCGACCTCCGCCGGCGCTTCGGTGGTCCAGCTTCGGATCGAAAACATGGACATCGTCTACGGTTGCTAGGCCCCGCTGGATTTCGCTCAAGACCTGCTCCGGCGTGCCGTTCCACGAGTTGGACCCGAAACGGCCTTCCACCGCCCTCGGGAAATCGGTACTCCGATGCGATCCGGACCCGGCAAGTCGAAGCTCCTGCTCTTCGCACTGGCGCCGCTGTCGATGGGCGTCGATCCGAAGATCGCGCGGGCGCAGTCCGTGCCACCCGTCCGGCAGTCGCTGCCGCCTCGTCCGGCCTCGCTCGCGCCCCGGCGCAAAGACGAGGGCGAACAGCCCGGCGGTCCGGAGGAGGAGGAAGCGGAGTCCTCGGCGCTCTCCGGCGACTGGGGTGGCGGGCGAAGTTGGCTCGAAGAGCACGGCGTCGTGCCAGAGCTCACGCTAGGCGCCGCATTTTTCGACGACGCAAGCGTCGTGCTGTCCACTTCCGGTTGACGGTGTGGAACCGGTCGAGGTTGGCTCTCACGGCAACCTCGAAGAAGAGCCACATGTCGAAATTGAAAGTCGCATCCTTCGGAATCTCGCTCGACGGCTTCGGCGCGGGCCCCGACCAATCGCTCGAGCAACCCATGGGCGTCGGAGGCATGGCCCTCCACCAGTGGGTGCTCGGCACGAAGACCTTCCGGAACCTGCATGGAGACTTCGCTGCGTCCCTCAGCGGCGGCGAGCCGCCCAGAGGTGGAGTGGACGACGACTTCGCCGCGCGGAGCTTCCAGAACATCGGCGCCTGGATCATGGGGCGCAACATGTTCGGTCCCGTGCGCGGACCGTGGCCCGATGCAACCTGGAAGGGTTGGTGGGGAGACGAGCCGCCGTATCACGTTCCGGTCTTCGTGCTCACGCACCACGCGCGCGCGTCTTTCGTCATGCAGGGCGGCACGACGTTCCACTTCGTGACCGACGGACCCGAAGCTGCGCTCGCACGGGCCAGGGAAGCTGCAGCGGGCAAAGACATTCGCCTCGGCGGTGGCGTCGCTAGCGTGCGCGAGTACCTGAAGGCAGGCGCGATCGACGAGCTGCACCTCGTGGTCTCCCCCGTGCTCCTCGGCCGCGGGGAGCACCTGCTCGGAGGCATCGACACCGCGGCCCTCGGGTACCGCGTCACGGAGCACGTGGCTTCGGAGTACGCCACCCACGTCGTGTTGCAGAAGTCAGCGGAGTAGCGGCGCCCCGGCCGCGGCATCCGGGAGCAGCATGACGCTCGCGAAAAAGGGCTTGCGGAGGCTCGTCCTCGCTGGAACGGCCTATCGCTTCAAGGTCTCGCGTTGGCGGCGAGTTTCGGAATGGTCACCCGCGAGCGCCGGCCTGGTGGACGAACGCCTGGCTGGCGGAGGCTCAACAGGCCTCGGCGACACGGCGAACGTCGAGTTCACCATCGCGGTCCAGGCCGAAGCGGCGCCCGCCTCAAGCTGATCGCGACCTATCACGCCAAGGTCGTCGACGGTTTCTTGGGCATCGAACAGTGGACTCGAATCGGCCCGAGTCTCGTCGTTGCGCTCATCGAGCACTGCGTCGCAGCAGGCTGGGACCCCCTGCTGCGCGGCGATTACCGCGTCCACGTCGTCGAAAACCGAGACGGACCCGTGCGCCCTCTGCTCCTCGTGCTCCCGGGCCTGACGCGAGACGACCCCTCCTATCCGAACCGCGTCGTGCCGATCCGCATCACTCCCTAGCCGGGCGCTCAGCCTTTCGGGCGCGGCGTCTCGTCGCGGGCTCCGGCTCGAAAGCGCTCGAGTCCCTGGGCCAGCTCGTCGCTCACCAGTGACGCGCGCCCGGCCCGAGCCTCGAGCAAGAGCCCATCGTCGAGGGGCATTCCCTGACTGGCGAGCGCGGCCGCGCGATCGGCACAAACTCCTGCGAAGTTCGGATAGCTCGCGATCTGGGAGGCGAGCTCCAGCGCGCGGTCGAGAGCCTGGCCCACGGGCACGACCTCTTGGAGGAAACCCATGGCTCGAGCCTGGACGGCATCGATGCGCGCACCGGTTTCGAGCAGGTAGAGCGCGTTGCCGAGCCCCATGATGCGCGGGAAGCGCTGTGTCCCGCCGTCGATGTAGGGAACACCCCAGCGCCGGCTCAGGCAGCCGAACTCGGCGTTGGCGGCTGCGATCCGGAAGTCGCACCACGCCGCGAGCTCGAAGCCGCCCGCGAAACAGAAGCCGTTGATGGCCGCAATGGTCGGCTTGCCCGGATCCAGACGCGCGAACCCCATGGGCCCCGCGCGGTCGAGGAACGGATGGTCGAAGAGCGACGCCGGGTTCTTCAGGTCGGCCCCAGCGCAGAAGGCGACTTCCCCGGCGCCGGTCAGCACGAGCACGCGAGCACTCGGATCGGCTGCGAACGCTTCGATGGCTCGGCCCAGAGCGAGGGCGGTCTCACCGTCGACGCAGTTTCGTACCTCGGGTCGGTTGATGGAAAGGAGCCGGACCGCTCCGCGCTGTTCGAGGACCACTTTGTCGCTCATCGCGACGACTATACGCGCCTCAATCGCCGGCGTCGGCCGGCGAAAAGAGCATCGGGTAGACGACGCTTACGCGGCCACCTTCGGGCGATTCGTACTGCAACCCCACGAACTCGCGCGCGACGCAGGCCGCGAGCTCCGCGTCGCCCACGGTGTCTTCGCGGACCTTCGCCTTGCGGACCCACCCGTCCAGATCGACGACGAAGTGGATGGCGATCTTCCCGGACAGCTCGGGTCGTGCCGCCAAGCGTTGCGAGTAGCAGTGGCGAAAGCAGCGCGCCCGAGCTCGAATCGGCCTCATGATCACGCTCGGGGGGATGTAGTTGGTGACCGGTGGTCCGGCTTGGATGCGCGGTGGGGGGGCGGGGGGTTCGGGTGGCGGCTCGGCATGACTCTGGCACTCGGCCGGAGCGGGCTCGAGTTCGGCGGCACGCGCTTCGCGCGGCGGCGCCGGCGCGCCGAGCTCGTCGGGCGGGATTTCGGGGTGCGGGTGGATGTGAATCGGAGGATCCGTGTCCTCGTTGGGGGGCACGACGCTGGGGTCGCCGTTCCGACAGGCCGCTGGCGTGGCCGCCAAGGACAACAGGACTGCCAGGGCGGGCACCGGGCGCATGCCCCAGCGACACCGCCTCGGGTCCCGTGTTCCTGGAGTCACCGGAAAACGTCCCGCCGGCACCGGTAGGGATCATCCGCCGCCCGACGCACCAAGACCCGGGACAATTGGGGTTTTCTCGGGCATGCGTCGGACGACGCATGGTCGGGACCGGGGGAGGCGCGTCAGATGGGCTCGAGTCCACATGCCCAAGCGAACGTTGCTCTTGCTCACCGGCGCGGCGAGCGCCTTCTCGTTGGTGATGCTCGGCGCGGTGGCCGGGAGGTTCGGTTCCCCGGCGGACCGGCCGCCCGAGCCCCCGTCGGCCGCGCCCCAGAACCCAGAGCCGGCTTCTCCCCCGGCCGCAGTCACGTCGGAACCTCCCCCACCTGCCCCCCGCGAGCTCGACGAGGACGAGAATCGCGCGGCGGTCGCTGCCCGACGCCACGAACACCATGCGGACCGGCGCGAGCGGAGACATCACGAAGAGCGCGAGCACGAGGACGACGATGACTGACTCGGCCACGCGCGCGGCCAAGTGGTTCCTGGGAGCGGCTTCGGTGGCCGGCACGCTCGGTGGCTGGGCCGCGCTCGCATCCGAGTCGACCCGGCTGCCTTCCGAGGCTCCCACTCCAGCGACTCGCACGGCCCCCGCGCAGGCTGCACCCGTAGCGACCGCGGATCCGGCCGGCGTCCGCGCCGTGGGTCCGACGCGCCGCGTGCGCCCGCGGCCCATCACGCGCACGCGCTCTTCGCGTTGAACTCCATGCAATCGACCACCTTCCGCGCCCTGGCCTCGACGATCTTCGCCGCCATCGACGCCGACACGGCTCCGGCTCTCCGCGCTCTCGAAGCGCTCGAGGAGAAGGTCGACGCTCTAGAGGCGCGCGCCAGCCGTTTCCGTACCGACAGCGAGCTCGTGCGCCTCAACGCGCGCTCGGGTGAACGGGTGCGGGTGAGCTCCGAGCTGTGGCAGGAGATCGCGACCGCGGTCGCGATGGCCCGCTGGACGGGCGGCCTGGTCACACCGACGGTGCTCCCTCTGCTGGAGCACGCGGGCTACGACCGAACGTTCGACGAGCTCGCGGATCGAGTCCTCGACACGCCAAACCGCCCTGCTCCGCCCGTGTGCGACGCACGCGCCATCATCCTCCACGCCAACAGCAGCAGCGTGGAGCTGCCCGCCCATGCACGTCTCGACCTGGGCGGCACTGCGAAAGGGCATGCGGCGGACGTATTCGCGGGCGAGCTCGGCGGCATGGGCCCGAGCCTGGTCGACGTGGGCGGAGACATCGCCGTGAGCGGCCCCCGCGCCGACGGAACTCCGTGGCCCATCGACGTGCAAGATCCCCACGACCCGGAACGATCCCTCGCGCTCGTCGCACTCGGTTCGGGCGGCGTCGCGACATCGGGAAGGGACTTCCGGCGCTGGCGCACCACGAACGGTGAAGCACATCACATCGTCGACCCTCGCACGGGCCGACCTGCGCACAGCGACGTGATCGCGGCGACGGTAGTCGCGCGCTCGGCGCTGCGGGCGGAAGTCGCCGCCAAGGTCGTGGTTCTGCTCGGAAGCCGCGCAGGCCTAGATTGGCTCGGCGCGGAGCCCGACCTGGCAGCGCTCGTGGTGCTGGAGAACGCCGAGGTCCACACCTGCCCCCGCTTCTCGGGCCACCTCTGGAGTGACTGATGTCCCGTTCGGAATCCCTCGACGCCACCGATCTCGTGGTCCTGACTGGCGGCATCGCCCTCGGCGCTACGGCGGCACTCGTGCTGGTGCCCGACTGGGCTCCGGCCCTCGCGGGCTCGCTCGGAAACGGCGGCAAAGAGGCGATCTGGTATCTCGTGCGCTCGAGCGGGCTCGCCGCTTTCGGTTTGCTTTGGTTGTCGGTGACTCTCGGCCTCTGGATCAGCAACCGATACGCGCGACTCTGGCCCGGCGGCCCTGCGGCTTTCGCGCTCCATGAGCACGCGAGCGTGCTCGGACTGGGCCTATCGCTCTTGCACGCTCTCTTGCTGCTCGGTGATCGCCGGCTCGGTGGCACTTCGCTGTTCGCGGTTCTGGTGCCCTTTGCTTCCCCCTCCGAGCGGGTGGGCTCTGGGCTCGGACAGCTCGCGCTCTTGCTGTCGGCCCTGGTGACCAGCAGCTTCTACTTGCGCCGGAAGATCGGACAGCGAGCCTGGCGCGCGCTGCACTTCGCGTCCTTCGCGCTGTTCGCGTTGGCCGTGGCCCACGGGCTCGCTGTGGGAACCGACGCTCGCTCGTGGACCGGGCGGTTGCCCTACGCGATCGCCCTGGTGTCGGTGTCGTGGCTGTCGCTGGCGAGGTTCCGCGCCGCGCGGGCCTGAGCCGAGCTGCCGACTCACGGCAGCGAGAACACGAGCACCCCGATGGGGTCTTGCCCGAAGTGGTTCGTCACCTGCACGCGACCCTGGAGCTCGGCCGGCGGCGCGCCCTTCAACAGGTCGGAAACCTTGGCCGGATCGACGGTCAAACCCGAGAAGTGCTCCGTGCACGTCCACGTCGTGCCCGAGCGTGCACAGCTTCCCGTCCCGTCTTTGCCGCTGAGTTCGTACGTTTCGCTCGACGCATTCCAAGGACCAACGAACGCCACGTGCTCCGCTTTCCCCAAGAGTAGCTCGGGCAGTCGATAGCCCAGAGTGACGCTGTCACCCGATTGGCAGAAGTTGATGCTCCCGACTTCGTAGGAAGCGTACGGCACGAGCTCTGCGGGAACGGGCACTGAATAGGTACCCGCAGGGACGTTCGCATGCGTGGTCTCCACGAGGGCGTCCGCGGGGCACGGCGGCAGGACGGGTGCTGCGGCGCCCGTCCCTGAGCCAGCGGCACCGCTCGTGCCGGCCGCGGCGCCCGTTCCTGTTCCGCCAACGCCACTCGAACCACCACCACCAGAGCCGCTCGCACCACCCGCCCCACCCGTACTCGCGGAATCCTCATGGGTGCTCGAACACCCCAAGGTGAGAAGCAGGACAGCGACGACGATGTTGCGAGCGCTCATGGGAGTCATCCTGGGTCTAGCACTTCACTGTGCGAGTGGTTTCATTTGCCGGAGCCGCCACCTTTGCCCGAACCGTGGACCTTGCACGTCGTCACGGCGCCTTCGAGCTCGCACTGCTGCCCGACCGGGCAATCGGCGTCGGTGGTGCACTGGGATGTCCCGGTCGCCGAGCCCCCGCTCCCGCTGGAGCCGCCGGCCGACGAGCCGCCCGAGCTCGAACCGCCCGAGCTCGAACCGCCCGAGCTCGAACCGCCCGAGCCTGAACCGCCCGAGCCTGAACCGCCCGAGCCTGAACCGCCGGCGCCCGAACCTCCGGCGCCAGCGGACGCGCCGCTGCTCCCGCCCGTGCCCGCGCCGCCGTCCGGCATGCAGAAGGAGCCCGTGTCCTCGACCTCGCACTGCTCGCCTGCCGCACAATCTGCGTCGGTCGTACATGCCGTGGCGCTTCCGCCACCACCGATGCTCGGGTCGTCGTTCCCGCCGGCTCCGCCCGCGCCGCTTCCTCCCGCTCCGCTTCCAGCGGCGCCGGCAGTGCCGTCATCGGCACCGCCATGTGCCTTGCAGAACGAACCCGTGTCCTCGGCCTCGCAATGCGACCCTGCTCCGCAGTCCGCGTCGGTCTGGCACGCGATGACTTCGAAGGATTTCCCTCGCGCATTTCGCTCTCCGTCGTTGGCTCCACAGCCGGTGAGAGCGATGCCAAGGATCAGAGCGAGGGTGATGTTCGTCGTGTTCATGATTTCGATTGCCTCCAGGTTCGTGCGTTCTGGTGCACACCTTGGCCCTGCAATTGCGTCTTTGCGCAAACCCCCTCTAACCAGGGTTGACGGGAATGGCGGGGAGTGGGAGGCAAGGAGCCGTGACGGCCCTCGAGCCCCTGAATTCCTCGCTGTTTTCAGGCGCCTACGACCAGGTGCTGGCGCGCACGGCGGCACGTTATTCCGCCGAAGAGGCGCCCTTCGTCATCGGTGCGCTCGCCCTCTCCGGACGCTTGGACGAGGCCGAGAGCGCCTTCGAGCGGTTGCAATCGTCTACTCCGGAGCTCGAGGCGCTGCTCGCAGCTCGCTTCTTCCTCGTCGCGGGCTCGAGCCACGCCGGACGCAGCAGCCGCGCGTTTCGGCTGGCGAACGACAGCTTGGCGTTCGTTCGCGACAGCGACCCGAGACGCCGGTTCTGGGCGTGTCAGGGCTTCGCGGTCGTGCGCTACTTCGCTGGCCGCTTCCGTCTCGCAGGTCGTTTCGCGAAGCGTGCGTTGCAGGCGGCCGTTCACGCCGACTTCCCCTATGCCCGCTTTCTGGCGCTCGACCTCTCCGCACACGTCGCTCTGCAGACGGGTTCCGTGTTCGCCGGGATGCGGCTCCTTTCGCAGGCTCGAGATCTCGCGCTCGCGCTCGGCTGGAACGACAACGCAGCCACGCTGCAGACCTCGGCGAGCGTGTACCAGCTCCGCTTGTTGACCTCCGACATCGACCAGGCCGTAGAGGAGGTCGAGCGCAGAGTCGCGGCTCCAACGGTGAGCTATTTCACACGGCGCAACGCGTTCATCGAGTTGGCCTGCATGCGAGCTCTGCGCGGCGACGCCCCGCGCGCGCTCGAGACCTTGGACGCTGCGCGACGGATCGCGCTGCCCGGAGGCGACGCACGGGGAAAGACCCGCTGGCTCGCCGCCCACGCCACCTGCCTCGCTCTGAGTCGCGGCGGCGAGCTGGCCCGCCCGAGCCTGGAAGAAGCGCGCGCCGTCGCGGGAGAACAGCTCACGCTGGCAGCGGAAGTGGGATTCGTCGCGCTGGCGTTCGTCGGAGGTGCGACCCCAGGGGAGCTACGCGACTACGAGCGGATCCATCGACTCACGGGCATCCAACGCATGCGGGTGGCACTCGATGTCGCCTCGGGCACCACCGAGCTCTACGCGCCCGGCATCGAGGACGGAGTGTGCCGCGTGCTGCTCGAATGCCTTGCGCTGGCCCCGGCCGAGCGGGTCGCGCGCGTGGTGCGCGCCGGGTTGCTCGGGCTCGTGCCCCACGCGCTCGGACGCGACCCCGGAAAGCGAATCGTGCTCCTTTTGGACTCCATCGTCACCGAGAACCAAGGCGTCGTGTCGGCTCGCCCGTTGCCCTCGAGACCGTCGCTGAAGCTGCTCCAAGAGCTCGCCCGGGGCTACTGCAGCCGCAGCGATCTCGTCTCCGCGGTTTGGGGAATCGGCCGCTACAACCCGTCGCGCCACACGCCGGTGATCCACACCGCGGTGTCCCGCCTTCGGCTCGCGCTGGGGGAGCCAGATTGGATCGTCACACATCCCGACGGCTACGCCCTCGCGGAGGGCGTCGAGCTGGTTGCTGGGGAGGTCCAATCCGCCCCGAGCGCGCTGCCTCCGGCGGCGAGCCCCGACGAACGCGAGAGGGTGCTCGCGTACGTCGGAAGCGAGGGGCCCGTGAGCTCCGCGGAAGTCGCCAAAGCACTCGGGCTCTCGAGCTCGACGGCACTGCGCCTGCTGCGAAAGCTCTCCCAGGAAGGGCTACTCGCTCGCCAGGGTGGCGGTCGCTCGACGCGCTATGCGCGCGCTTGAGTCACCGGCGTTCAGGAGCCCAAGCAACCGAGCTCGATGTCGATCTTGCCGTTCGTATCGGCTTGCACGCTGGTGCAGGAGTTCGGGCAGAGCTCGATGGTGGTCGGACTCGCGTTGTTGTCGTAGAACCACCCCGGTCCGCTGCAGGCCGTCTTGTCGTTGACCTTCGGCAAGGGAGTCTGGCCTCCGGAACCAGGTGTGTAGAGCACCTTCACCTTCGACGGCTCCACGATCCCACCGTCGGCCTTGGGCATGGTGAACGTGCAGCCGATGAGCTTCCCCTGGATGTTCTTCATCGCCTGGAGAAACTGCGCCGACCCACCGGCCGTCGCGACGTCGAAGGCCTGCCCGCCACCTGCAGTCGCCCACGAGTTGAGGTTCGTGGACATTTGAGCGGTTGGGTCGATCCCGATGACGAACGTCCGAACCGATGGCGTACCGCTGAAGCCCGCTGCCGCAGCGGTCTGCACGCCGGCAGCCGTCTCGCCCGAACAACTGGCATCACCCGGCAGCCCGTCGGTGGCGAGCACGATGGCCACGGTGTGGGACGGATTCGCGGTCTTGTGGGCCTTTGCGAAGGTCACCGCGCCCGTCAGCGCCGATTGGGTCGGAGTGCCCACACCGAGCACCGGCGCGTTGTTGTTCATCGTGGTCTGGAGCGTCAGTGCGTGGCCGGTGGCGCTTCCCGGGAGCGGCGCCATCGCCACCAGCGGGGTCGAGTAGCTCGCTGCCGAGCAAGACGTCTTGCTCGGATGCGCGAACATGGTGAGCGCGATGCCGATACCTGCCGTGCTCGGACTCTGGAAGAACGCGTTCAACGCATCACGCACCGGAGGCCACCGGAGGTTGCCGAGCGCCGGGTTCACCATGGAGCCAGACCGGTCGAGCACGACGTAGAGGTCGAGGGGGACGAGCTCGGCTTGGACGGTCACCGCCGCGCAGGCGTCTCCTCCGGCGTCGTCGTCGCTTGGCCCGTCGTAGCTGAAGGTCACGTCGGGGAGCCCGGCGTCGCTCGCACCGCCTGCGCCAGCGCTGCCACCGCTCGCGGTGCCACCGACACCAGCGGCGCCCGCCGCACCGCCTCCGGCTGCGCCACCACTCGCTCCGCCACCTGCGCCTCCGCTGGACCCGCCACCGGTCGCGCCGCTGCCACCGATGCCACTCGTCGCGCCACCGCCCGCGGTCCCCCCACCTTCACCACCTGCACCGCAGGCACTGAACAGCACTCCCGACGCTCCCAGGGTCCAAACCGTGAGCCACCGTCGCCGCATCCTCCAAATCTCGCACGAGTGGCCAGGGCCGCCAACCGACTGAACGGATGGGCGTCCGCAGCCGAGGGTACCGAGTGGGGTCCGTGGATGGGCGTCGAGCGGTTCCGTCGACGGCCAGGTCGACGACGTCGAGAGCTCAGTTGGGTGGGCCGTTGGCCCCGGTGGGCCAGCCATTTGCGATGCGAACCCGGTCGAGCTGAACGGTCATGTTCGCCAAGTTGCCGGTGAGCGTGCTCCCGCCCACCATGTCGTCCCAATAGCCGAAGAGCGGGGAGAAGAACCCGAGGAAGCCACGACCTTCGTACGCCTGTAGCGGTTGGGTGGTGTTGTTCTCGGCCACCTTGCCCATGAGGACCACGGCGTTGCCCGTGGTCTTGTAGTACGCCGCCAGCGTGCGCTGCGAAGCTTGGGCCGCGCGCATGTCGACCACGAAACAGACCCAGACCCATTGGTCCGCCAGCGTGCGCCAGTCGGGGCCGATGGCCTGGAACTGACCGCCGCCACCGCTCGAGAACCAGAAACGGGGTGGGGACTCGCCGAAGTGGATGCCGTTACGATTGCCCTCGTTGTTGCCGGCCGCATTCCAGTACTTGAAGTCGAAGGTCTTGTTGACGTGGCCCCAGAAGGGACCACCGAGGGCGATCTCGTCGAGGAGCGTGCCCGAGATGCGCAGCATGAAGCTCACGGTCACCAGATGGTAGCCATCCGCGGGGAACGAAGGCGCGCCCCAAGGCATGTTCCAGCCGGCGCTGTCTTCGTTCGGCGTCGTTCCCGCGATCGGTGCGGGATGAAAGAGCCAACCCCCGGAGTTGCCGTAACCCGACGAGCTGCTCCATTGCCCCACCGCGAGGTTCGGAACGCTCTGCACGTCCGAGGCAGTCGAAGCTTCGTAGTCTCGCGCGAGAATGATGGTGGTCGCCGGCGTCACGTTGTCCGGGTTGAGGTTGCCCCCGCTGCCGCCGCTCGACGTGCCGCCGCTGCCGCCGCTGCCGCCGCTGCCGCCGCTCGACGTGCCGCCGCTGCCGCCGCTCGACGTGCCGCCGCTGCCTCCACTCGACGTACCACCGCTGCCGCCGCTCGACGTGCCGCCGGTGCCTCCACTCGACGTGCCACCGCTCGCGGTTCCGGCGCTGCCGCCGCTCGACGCGCCGCCGCTCGACGTGCCGCCGCTCGACGTGCCGCCGCTCGACGTGCCGCCGCTCGACGTGCCACCGCTCGACGCGCCGCCGCTCGACGTGCCGCCGCTCGACGTGCCGCCGCTCGACGTTCCCCCGCCACCGGAGCTGTCATCGCTTCCGCAACCCACCGTCGACGCACACAGGATCAATGTCCACGCTAGTCTCACGGCAACCTCCGCCAACACCATGAGCAAGAGCCGTGCCCGAATGGAACTCCGCACCTCGCGTGCGACGGTGATCCAATTGATCCGCGGGCGGGGGGATTGGGTGGGATCGGATAGTGCGTCGGGTGATCCAGTTGATCCAGCCCGCACCCACGGTCCGGCGGGCTCACCATTTTGGAACAGCCACCTCGGCGCCGGCCTTGCTCGAAACGGGAGGCGCCGCAGCGTGCGGTCGACGGGGCGACGTCGCCGGGGCGGGCGCGCCCGACGCCGGGGACGCTGACGCGACCGATGCGGCTCGCGTGAGCGAGATGTCCAGGGTCCGATTCGCGTCGAGAGTGAGCTCGCGTTCGATCGAGTCGTGACCCGCCAAGGTCAACTCGACGCGCACCTTGGACCCGCGAGCGAAAGCTAGCGCCAGGGGAGTCTTCCCGCGCCCTTGGCCGTTGGCGGTCACCGACGCACCCGGTGGACTGGAAGCGACCTCCAGCGTCACGAGCGGAGCGACCTCTGCCCCAGAGCCTCCACCCGAAGCCGCAGCCCGACTCGCGTCGGACTCGACGGAGCGAGGGACGAATGCGAGAGCGACAACCACCGCTGCCAGCGCCACGAGCGCCGCCGCCACGAGGCCCATGCGGCGTGGCCGCCGCTTGGCTCGAGGGCTCGCCTGGAGCGTCGCGGACAGCGCCGTCACCGCCGGGATGTCCACGCCTTCGTCCGCTTCGGCAACCGGGATCTCCTTCGGCGCACTGCCCCCCGCCCCGACTTTCTTCAGCATCTCGCGCTTCTCGCCGATTCGATCGGAGAACTCCCGCGACATCAGCTGAGCCAACGCTTGACGTGGATCGCGGGAGTCATCGATCTCGCGCATCGCCAAAACGAGATCCGTGCGCATGTCTTGGGCGGTCGAGTAGCGGTCTTCGGGGCGCCGAGCCAGAGCACGGAGCACGATGGGCTCGAGCGCTTTGGGGTAGCTCGGAACGAGCTTCGAGGGGAACACGATGGGCTCCCGGCAGATCGCTTGGAATGTCAGGAGCTCGTTGTCCCGTTTGAACAATCTGCGTCCGGTCGTCAGCTCGTAGAGAACGATCCCGAGCGAGAAAATGTCGGACCGTCGATCGACGGATTCGCCGAGACACTGCTCCGGCGACATGTATTGGAACTTGCCTTTGACATGCCCCGTCTTCGTCTTGGTGCTGCGGTCGGCGGCCTTGGCGATGCCGAAGTCCAGGACTTTGGTGCCCCCCGAATAGGTGACGAACAGATTCTGCGGCGAGATGTCGCGGTGGACGAGCCCCAAGGGCTCTCCTGTGTCTCCGTCGAGCTCGTGGGCGGCGTGGAGCCCTGCACAGGCCTCTGCGACGATGTGAGCTCCGAGCCACGGCTCGAGCTCGGCGCCGCGCCCGACCAAGCGTCGCGTGAGGCCGCCGGCACTCTCGCCCTCGAGATACTCCATCACCAGGAAGAGCTCGTCCCCTTCCGCGCCGAGCTCGTGAACTTGCACGACGTTCTCGTGGAAGATCCGCGCCACGAGCCGGGCTTCGTCGGTGAACATCGTGCGAAACTCCGGCAAGCGCGCGAGGTGCGGCAAGATCCGTTTGATCACCACCGGGCGCTCGAACCCGCTCGGCCCGTGGATGCGCGCGAGCAGGATCTCGGCCATGCCGCCAGTGGCCAGGAGTCCGACCACCTCGAAGCGACCGAGCCGCGCGGGCACACCGGAAACCGCTGGCTCGACCACGCACGAAATTTACCGGAAGCGATCCGGGCGGACAAGCGCTCTAGCTGGTTCCTTCCGCGCCCATCGGATAGCGTGAGAGATCATGGCCTCGAGTTCTTCCGGCGTGCGCGCGAGTTGGTACGCGTGGCTCGCGGCCGTCGTCGTGCTCCAGTTGGCGCAGCCGGCCCTCGGTCGCGACCCCGATCGCTTCAAGGCCTTGGTCGAACAGGCAACCCGCGCGTTCGGTGACGGAGATTTCGCGCGGGCCGAGCAGCTCGCGCTCGAGGCCTACGCGTTGAAGGCGGACCCCCAACTGCTCTACAACGCGGCGCGTGCCCGCGAGGCGAACGGCAACTTGACCGGTGCCATCGAAGCGTACGAGCGATACCTGAGCGAGAAGCCAGAAGCCGAAGACGCCAGCATCGTGGCAGGCCGAGTCAAGGCGTTGCGCTCGCAGATCGCCCGCGCCGTGCTGGTGGACGCCGAGCAGAACGCCAGTCTCGGGCGCCGGAGCGAGGCGCGCGCCGGCTTCCAGAAGTACCTGGAGCTCGTGCCAGACACTCCGGAACGGAAGCGCATCGAAGGACGCATTCGAGAGCTCGACCACGCGCCGAAGCCGACTCCAGCGCCCCGACCGTCGCCAGTGGCCGAACGCCGCACGGAGAACCGCGCGAACCCCTGGCCGTGGGTCCTGGCAGCGAGCGGTGTGCTCGCGGTCGGCGGCGGTGGCTTCCTCGCCCTCGCGTCCCGGCAGAAATACGATCGCGCGAGAGAGGCGACGACGGGCGAAGACGCCGGCCGCTACCGCGACGAGGGAGACCAGCTCACCGACTTGTCCAACGTAGCGTTGGTCAGCGGCGGGGTACTGATGGCTGCGGGGGTGTCCTGGTGGCTCGTGGCGCCCACCCGAACCGTGCCGTCGGCGAGCGTGGGTGTCACGCCGGGCGGGGTGGCGATCCGCGGGCGATTCTGACGATCAGCGACGGCGTTTTCCCGAGCGCAAGAGTTGAAAGTAGCGGCGCGCGAGCCCCGAGGCTTCGGCAGCCTTGGCCACGTTCCCGCCGTGCTCCGCCAAGACGTGCTCCACGTATCGGACTTCGAACTCGGCGAGAACCCGCGCACGCGCGATGGAGAACGGCAACTTCTGCTGGATGAGGTCGGCGAGGTAGTCCGCGTGGACCTGCGTGTTCTCCCCCGCGGGCGGCGGCGGAGACTCCCGCCCGAGCTCGCCCAAGGCGAGGTGGCGGGCGACCGCATTGCGCAGCTGGCGCAGGTTCCCGGGCCACTCCAGGGACTCCCACTCCGCCAAGATCTCTCGGGTCGGGGCCTCCCGCGCGCCGAACTCGCGATAGAAATGCTGCACCAGAAAGCGAATGTCTTCGCGCCGTGACCGCAGCGGCGGGAGCTCGACGCGTGCCACCGCGAGTCGATAGAAGAGGTCGTCGCGGAAACGCCCGAGCTGGACGGCTTGATCCAAGTCGCGGCGCGTCGCAGCGATCACCCGCACGTCGACCCGTATCGGTTGAGCCCCGCCGACGCGGCGGATCTCCGAGCGTTCGAGGGCGCGCAGCAGCTTCGGCTGAAGGTTGAGCTGCAGGTCACCGACTTCGTCGATGAGCAAGGTTCCACCGTGCGCCAGTTCGAAGACGCCCTTGCGACTGGCGACGGCCCCGGTGAACGCACCACGCTCGTGCCCGAAGAGCTCGGCTTCGACCAAGCTCGGCGCCACCGCCGTACAATCGAACACCACGTAGGGGCCCGGGGCTCGACGGCTGGCGAGGTGCAGCGCTTCGGCCAGGAGCTCCTTGCCCGTGCCGGTCTCGCCTTCGATCACCAACGGCACGTCGGAGGCGGCCAACCGCTCGAGGAGCGGGTAGAGCCGGCGCATGACCGGGCTCTTGCCGAGCACGCTGCCGAAGTGATCGCGTTCGGGTGGAGCGCCGTGCGGGCGTTCGGCGCGGCGCTCGAGCACGAGAACCGTCTCGCCGATCGTGATGCGTTCCCCCCCGGCGAGCTCGGCGTCGTTGACGCGCACGCCGTCGACCACGGTGCCGTTGGTGGAACCGAGGTCCCGGATGCGAACGTGCCCACGCTCGACGTCGAGCGAAACATGACGCCGGGAGACCATCGGGTCGTCGAGGCGAAACTCGCACACGGGGCTCTGCCCGATCAGCATCGGCGCGGGCAGCGACGCGTCCAGCGTGCACGACTTTCCCTGGTCGGGCCCGGCCACCACACTCACCTGAAAGCTGCTCGACCTGGCCTCCAGGGGCGTGGCCACCGCGGTCCGGATTTCTTCGGCCTCGGGATCGGTCTCGAAACGGCTCAAGATCGCAGAGGCTACCTCGCGCGCTCGAGTCGAGCCATCCCCTCCGAAAAGCTGGACCGCCGCCCGCGCGGGCTCGACCCAGCTTCCGCCGGCTGACGTTCGACCGAAGGGGAAAAGCCCTGCCGAAGACCCGCGTCGGATAACCTGTCGGGGTTCGCATGACACTGCGCCACCTCGGCTGGATTGCCCTCGTCGCCTCGCTCGTCGGCTGCGGGCACCAGGAGATCGACCTCGCCGGTCGCAAGTGCCCGTGCGCGGACGACTACGAGTGCGACGCAGTCTGCGCGGTGTGCGTGCCGCCCGGAACGGTAGCGGGCGCCTATTGCGCGAAGGGCCCGGACGCTTGCGTCGCGAAGGTGACCTTCAGCGACTTCAAACCGGCGTGGGTCACGCCCAACTCGATCCGCTGGACGTGGCAACCCGACGGGCAAGCGGACGTGTGGGCGCCGAGCTTCCAGTCCTACCGCCTCGAGCTCGAGGCCGGTGACCAGAAACTGACCTACGACTCTTCCACCAACCCGGAGCTCGGACTGGCTGTGTTGCCGAACTCCTCCCCGGATCCGACGAGCGCCACCACCAGCGACGGGCTCACACCAGGCACGACGTACACTGGCACCCTGATCGTGCGAGACACGTCGGGCTGTGAGTTTTCGAGCTCCCGCTTGGCACCCGCAACTCCCATCGCGCTGTCCTCGAGTCCACTCGAGATCTTTGGCGAGTCCCCGTTCACTGGAAGCATCCTGGACGGGGCCATCGTCGCGAGCGGTTGCCAGTTCGGCGCACAGTGCCTGATGACCGACGATTGCGTGCTGGCGCCCAACAAGACCTTGTGCACCAAGAACCTGCGGGTCTACGCCATCGACGTCGGTCCGGGCGCCATGAGCGCAGGCGGCTTCTCTCAGGCGTATCTCGAGTTCTTTGCGCGAACCGATACGCCGGCGCCGTCGTACTACTCGACGGTCTTCCTGGAGCTCGGCGGGGCCTTTTATCGATTCGAGGGCCTCACGTTCCCGTCTTCGGCCGAGTACCGTCGCGTCCAGGTGCCGCTCCACGCTCTGGCTTCAAGCACCCAAAGCCTCGATTTCGCGACGCTGCAAGCGAGTCACATCGTCCAGTTCAACTTCGGAACTCACGTGGCAGAGGGCGCACACACTTGGCTGGACGAAGTCTACGTGCGCTGGTGAATCCGCAACGTCGACACGACGCCTTCGTGTGCCCGCTCGGGGTTCCGTAGCCGGGTGTGTCGCGGCTACGCACGTAGCCGAGCGCGACCACCCGCGAGCCCCGCCCGCGTGAGCCCGCCCGGTGCAGTCAGCAGAACAGAAATCTTTTCGCGGCCGACGCGCGCGTCCGCGTGCACGCTGAGCGCGGCTCGAGTCGTCCAAGACTCGAACCCCGGAGTACCGATGAGCAACCTGCTTTGGCTGGCAGCCTCTCTCGCGCTGCTTTCCACGACCGCTCTCGCGCCCGTCAGCGTGGGTTCCGACCCGCTGGGGGCACCCACGCCGCCGAAACCGCCCCCAGTTCCGAAGTTGCCCCCAGCCCCGCGCACGCCGATTGTCGCCAACGGCGAGCTCGAGGTTCAAGTCAGCCCTTGGGTGGCAACCGGAACCGGGCAGCACTACACCGCCACCGGCGTACTCCCGCACGGAGGCAAGGGCTATCTCTTCCTCGGGCAGGAGAACAAGACGGAGGGCCGAACGTGCCAAGACTTGGACTTGCCTGCGTCCGCCGCGGGCAACCTCACCTACTGGTTGGCGGTCAGCTCGGAAGAGACCTCGTCGACGATGAAGTACGACGTGATGGTGGTCGAAGTGCGCGATCGGAACGACCAGGTCTTGAAGACGATTGGGGCCTTTTCGAACTTGGACAAGACCTCGCCGGTCACGTACTCGTCCAAGTCGGCGAGTCTCGCTGACCGCGTGGGGTCCGGCATTCGGCTCTGCTTCCGCTCACCACGGACAGCGCGCTGAAGACCATCTTCCGCATCGACGACGTGAGCGTGAACTGACCTCGGCCTCGGGATCGTCATTGACGTACGCGAGCGCTCCTGGCGATGCTGGCGCGGTGCGCTGGCTATTTTTGATCCTCTTCGCGTCATGGGTGACCGCTTGCTCGAGCGACGATGCAGGCGGTGGGAGCAGCTCGACCGGCGGCGCTTCGACCGGCGGCGCTTCGACCGGCGGCGCTTCGACCGGCGGCGCTTCGACCGGCGGCGCTTCGACCGGCGGCGCTTCGACCGGCGGCGCGGCAGGCTCGGGCGGCGTCGCGGGTACGACGGGCGCGACCTGCGCGAGCCTCGGCGCCCCGACCTGCTTTTCGAACTACGACTGCACGAACGCGAGCGACCGCTGTCACAACCTGGGGACCGAGGCCGATCCCGACGTTTGCTGCGTGGCGGGTGCCCGCGGCACGCACGTCGCTGGTGAGCCCTGCAGCTCCGACATCGACTGCAAGAGCTCGATCTGCATCGACCTCCTCTGCTCCGACATCTGCAAGAGCCCGGACGACTGCCCGCTGGGGATGAAGGACTGCACGCCCATCGCCTTCAGCGGCAGCACCGACAGCTGGTGTCTGCCGACGAAATGAAGAAACTCGGCTGAAGCTCGAGGCCCACTCAGGGCGTCGTCTTGCACGAGCAGTACGGGTCCTTCTCCGCCTCGTAGCTGCAGATGGGGTCCCACTTGCCCGAGCAGCAGTAGGGATCCTTCTTGCAGACGGAGTCGGCGCAGGTGCTGCAGCTCTGCGACAGGGCAGCTCCTTCGCTGCACTCGCCGTGTCCGCAGCTCGAATTGCCGTCGTAGCAGATCGCCCGGCACGGTCCCGGCGTCGCGATGGCCAGCTTCACGCACTCGTCGGTCCAGCCTTTGTTCTTGTCACAACACTCGGGTTTGGCCGCGCACACCGTCGACGCGCAAGCACTGCACTCTTTTGCCAGCGCCCCACCCGCCTTGCACTCGCTGTGGTCGCAGCTCCCGGCGTTGCAGGCGGCAGTGCGCACCTGGATGCGGCTCTGGATCTGCGCGAGACAAACCTTGCAGAACCCGGTCTCCGCTGCCCGCATCTTGCAGTTGGCCTGCGGGCGATAGACTCCGGTCTTGCAGTAGAGGGCCCCTTCGTACGCGCCGACCGTGTTGGCGTCACCGCCGGTGGTGGGAAGCGCCACACCGGGGGTCAGCGAGCTGGTCCACGGAAGCGCGGTGAGGCCCACGGAGATGTTCGGCCCCTTGAACGAGTTCTCGGGGTTGCAGGTGCCCACGTCGTACTCGTCCGCCAGGTCGAACAGCGCGTGGGCGAGCTCGTGGGACATGATGAGCCCGGCTTGCGGGTGCGCTGCCACGTATCCTTCTCGGTTCCACGGCTGCGCCGCGCCCGCCCATTCACTGATGTTGGCGATGTAGAGCACCGCGTCGGCCTTGGTCTCGGCTTTCGCCGCTGCCAGGTCGGCCTTCGTGGCCGCGGGCACGTCAGCCGCCGAGTAGATCGAGCGGTGCACCGTCGCGTCGTGCTCGACGTGGAAGGCAGTGTCGCGCTTGACCTTGGCGGCCGGATCGGAAATCCCCGATTCCTTCGAGACGTAGAACTTCCGGTAGACCGCGACGTCTTTCCAGATCTCCTTGTATCCGGAGTGAGTGCTGATGGCGCCGACGATCTGCTCGGCGTCGGCCTGGAACTTCGACTCTTCCGCCTTGGTGTAGCCCTCGGCGACCACCAGTAGCGTCATGCCCACGCAGCTCGTGCTCGGCTTGACCATTTGCACGATGGGGCCGCTCTCGACGCCGCTCGGCACGCCCGTGCTGCCGCCTGCACCGGTGCCGCCCGCGCTCGTGCCGCCCGCGCTGGCACCACCCGCGCTCGTGCCGCCTGCGCTCGTGCCGCCCGCTCCGCCCGCCGTCGTGCCGCCACCCGAGCTCGCGCCACCGGCGCCGGTGCCACCCGAGCCAGAACCTTTGAACTGGAAGAGCCCCTTGAGCTTCTCGATGAAGAGCTTCAGCTTCTTGCCGAGCCCTCCCCAGTCCTGCTGTTGCGTGCCGCCTGTGACCGGATCGAACAACTCGAACGTGCCACCCACGTTCGGGATCTCGATCTCGAACGTCGCCGCACCCGCGACCGTGGTCTCGGGCGCCGGCTTGCCATTTTCGTCGAACTCCGCCAGCACGACGAGCGGCGCTGTCACGCTCCCACTCGCAAGGACCTTCCCCGTCGCGTCGCTGAACTGCCAAGAGAGGAGTGGCGCGACGGGTTCCGACTTCGGCAGCTCGTCGCCCGCAGGACGAAGCCCGACGAGCGTCAGCTGGTCTTGCGCGAGGAGAACCGTCGCCACGACGCGATCGGGTTCTCGCGCACTCGGCGTGTTCGTGCCTGGATCACGAACCGCGTCGCCACGGTCACTGCCGCAGCCAATGAGTACGAGCAAACCCACGAACAACGCGAGCCAAGGAGATTTGCGCACGTTTCCCATCTCACGATGGTACGCCAACGTAGGGAAAATGATTCCCTCTTCCTACATCTTCCATCGTCGGGCGAATGTTCGCGATCGGCTGCAACGCGAGCCCACGCGTGCGAACCGCGGGCCGAGCTGAAAAGACGCCATCACCACGCGAGGCCGTCGCAATCGGTGTCCGCAGCGTCCCAGAAGGTGTGGATACCGAGCGGTTGGAGCCGGTGAAGGCGGCCCTGGGAGTCGATGACGAGCAGCCCGAGGAGCTCCTGCACGTACGACTGCGTCGTGTGCATGGTCTGCACCAGAAAGCCGCTCGGCCCAAAGTAGGCATTGTCGCTTCCGACCACGTGGAAGGTCGAGAGGATCTTGGTCGCGAACAAGTGAACCGTCCCACTGGGGGAGCGCACGAGCAGCGGGGACTTGTGGAGCTTCAGGGTCGTGTGGTTTTCCGCGAGGCCCGAAGGACCACTGACGTAGTACTCGACGTTGGAGGAGTCACCGGAGGCGATGTGCACGCGTCCCTGAGCGTCCGTCGCGAAGGCTTTCGCCGTCGAGATCTGGGTGGTCGACGGGCCATCCACCCACGCGCCACCGACATAGCTCGATATCTTGACGCCCCCCGAGAGCGAGAGCAGCTGCAGGACGCCCTTCGTATCGACGGCGAGCAGTCTCGGCTTCGAAGCGAGCGGCGACTTGGCGGCTGCTCCGCCCGAGATCGCCACGTGGTAGTCCGCGTCAGACGTGTACGCGACGTGAGCGACGTCGCTGCCGTCGACCACGACCTCGGTCACGTTGGTGACCGACGGGTCGGCGTTCGCCGCGTCCGAGAGCGTCGTCGTCACCCAGCTGCCGGAAGCGTCCGTGGTGTAGCTGAGCGAATATGCGCCGAAGCTGCCGCTCCGGTACACCACGTGAGCCGCTCCCTTGGAATCGACGGCGAGCGAAGCGCCCATGTGGAGCGGTCCGACGGTCTGGTTCTTCCAGCTCGTGCCGTTCCACGTCGTGAGCATGAGCCCGGTCTTGCCCGAATAGAGCAGATGGAGACTGTCGCTCGGGCCCAGCGCGGCCTGGATCAGATCGGCGTTCCCACCGTTCGAGTCCATGTCGATGGTGCCGACGGACGTGACGGGTTCGGGAGCGCCCGGATGGACGGCCGCGTCGGCGTCGTCACAGTCGTCGCCACCACAGGCGACTGCGCCGTGCTTGTCGGAGTCGCCGTCCGCGCAAGCGGACCCGCCGCTGCCGCTCGACGCGCCGGCGCCGCTCGCTCCACCGGCGCCCGCGGTTGCCCCGGCGCCCCCGCCCCCGGAGGTGCCGCCGCTGGTCGAGCCCCCGCTGGAACCGCCTCCGCTACCCCCCGATCCATTCGCTCCCGATCCGCCGCCACCGCACGCGCTCAAACCCAACGCCAGAACCAGCGCCGCCCTCGAAACCATGACTCATCAAGATACGCGACAACGGAGCGGCGCGTCGAGTGCCTTCGGTCATGGCGATGGGACGGTGGGTTCGCCGCACGGAGCGCACGCGAGCGCGAGCCGTAGCCGTCGCGCGCGTGAAGCGCGATGAGCGGGGACAGCGCGCGCAGCGGACGCCTTCGGCCATGCACTCGACCGAGCGCGAACGCTCGGTGGTCTTTGTCAGCGGTAGCTCCGCGGGCAAGGCACGGCGGGTCGAGCGTGGATCTCGACCTTCCCTCCTCGTCGCACTTCAACGGCAACCGATCGAACGCCGCGCCTCCTGGCCGCTGTCCGGCCCGACTACCGAACAAGGCTCCGGTCAATCCGACGCCGCCTCGTCAAGCACGTCGGATCCAGCGTCGCCCGCGTCCTCGCTCGTCGCGTCCAGCCCGCCGTCGCTCGGGCAGGAGGTGTGGAACTGGGTCTGCACCCAGGCACCGCTCTGACATTCGATCCAGTCGCAGCACGGCGCGCCCGAGGGGCAGCTCACGCACTTCTCGTTGGCGACGGCGCACACCGAGCCGAGCTTCGGGTAGCCGTCTGCGCAGGTGGTGCCGCCGCCGCCCGTACCACCGCCGCCGCCCGAGCCGCTGCCTGCGTCGTCCGAGCCACACGCAGACACCGAGAGAAAGATCGCAACCGACAGGCCGAGCACGCGCTTCATCGTGGGAGCCACGGACCTTATCCCGAGCGTTCGCCGCCGGTCTCACTTTCCGAACGCTGGCGGGAGATCGCCCGGTCTCGTGCCCCAGTCGCTCGGAGCCGCGCCCATCCGAAAGTCGAGCTTGGCTCCGCCGGCTACCCGCGCGAAGTGAAGCCAGGACTTCGTGGAGGCGTCTCCGTCGAGCGTCACGCCCTCGATGTACGGCGAGACCGAGTCGCCGGATCGCGTGAGCGTGAGCGCCTCTCCGTTCGGGAGCTGGAGCGTCACCGACGGGAATTTCACGCCGTGCAGCACGAAGACGTCGGTGCCCGGAATCACCGGGTAGAGCCCGAGGTACGCCCAAACGAGCCACGCCGAGGTAGCGCCCAGGTCGTCGTTGCCCGGAAGACCACCGGGCCCGGTGCCGAACACCTGGTCGACGATGCGGCGTACAGTCGCTTGGGTCTTCGCCGGCGCACCCAGGAACGCATAGACCCAGGGTGTGCCGTGCTCCGGCTCGTTGCCGATGTAGAAGAACGGGCGCGCGGTGCCCGCGTTGAGCTCGGTGAACAGGGCATCGAGTCGTTGCTCCGCGCTCTGGCGACCGCCGAGCAGTTCGAAGAGTCCTGGGAGGTCGTGAGGCACGAGCCACAGGTACTGCGCAGCGTTGCCCTCGACGAAGCCACACTCCGACTCGGGGACGAAGGGCTGACAGAGCCAATCGCCGGCGGGCTGGCTGGGCTGGCTGACCGAGAGACGCACGTATCGAGCGTCCACCGGCACTACGACGTGCGCAGAAACGTCCTGGCTGTTGGTCGTCACGTCGACCACGTCGGAGAACGTCACGCCGTCCGCGCTGAGCGCGATCTCGAAAGCGCGTGTGTCGAAGAGGGAGCTCTCTCCGCCCGCTCCTGCGTGGCGGATGACGAAACGGTCCAGCGTGTGAAGTGCGCCGAGGTCGAGCTCGAGCCACTTCTCCGTGCTCACATCGTCACACCACTTTTCGGAGCTCGACGCCCACGCGCCGTCCACGGCCTTTGCGGCCGACTCGTCGGCGTTGCAGGCACCGCTGGCGGTCGCGCCGGCGCCGATGGCGAGGTTCTGGTCCGGGGATGCTGGGCCGAACACCTCGAGCTCGTAGATGCGCGCCGCGGCGGCATGTTCGGGCTGGGGCGGCACTTTGGCCTCGAGATGGCCATGGTCGGGGTTCCAGCTGTCCCGCCACCAACTCGAGCGCGCGAGGAGCTCGTCGTGGGTGGCCGAATCGCCGAGCCGAGCCGCGAACTCGGCCAGCGCGAAGTCCGCCGCGGCGTATTCGAGATTGATGGCGGCGTTGCCCGTGGTGTGGGCAGCGAGCCACTCGGCGAGTCGAATGCGCTGGGTGTGCTCGGGATCGCTCGCGGACTTCTTGGCCAGCGCGAGCGCCGCGCCAGCATCGAACCCTCGTACGCCCATGGCGTAGGCGTTGGCGACGTTCACCGTGCCCGGGTCGCCCACCATGATGTGGGTCTCCTGGTTTTGATGGGTCCAGAACGGCAATAGGCCGCTCTCGACGCCGTCCTCCACCAGCGAACGGAAGATGTCGGGCGCTTCGGGCGCGAGAGCCGACACCAGATGGGTCCAGGAGCGCATGATGTCCCAGCCCGAGAAGTTCCGATAACGCACGGCATCCGCGACGTGAACCGCGCCGTCGAAGCCGAGGTACTCGCCGCTCACGTCGCTGGCGACGTTTGGGTTCTGGAACACGTGGTAGAGCGCCGTGTAGAGCGCGGTCCGGTCCACGGCGCTCCCGCCCTCGACCTGCACTCGATTCAAGACGCCGTTCCAAGCGCCGCGCGTGCGCGCTCGTACCTGTTCGAAATCCCATCCCGGGTTCTCCGCAGCGAGGTTCGCGCGGGCGTTCGCCACGCTCACGTACGAGAGCCCGATCTTCATCGTCACGCGGCGCTTGGCCGTCGTGTCGAAGCTCACCCAGCCACCCGCTGGAGTACCGTGGACCTTGCTCGAGCCGGACGTCGAGGCGCCACCGAGCCACGTGCCGAAATCGGCGAACGGCCGGTCGAAGGCCACGACGAAGTGCAGTGGATACGCGGTGGAGCTCGCACAAAAGCCACCCCCGATGGCAGTCCCCTCGAGAGTGTCCGGAGCCACGACCTCGAGGCTGCCCTCGCGGTCACCCGTCGCGCTGCGCCCCGGGTGGAAGAGCACGTGCGCGCTCTCGGTCGCTGGAAACGTGAAGCGCACGACACCACTCCGTAGGGTGGCGGAAAGCTCGGTGCGGACGCCCGAGTCGAGGTCGACTCGATAGTAGCCGGGTGACGCCCTTTCGCTCTGCTTGTCGTAACCCGTGCGATAGCTCGCCCAGTTCGTGCCGGGTGACTCGACGAGCGCGCCGACCACCGGCAGAAACGGCAGGTCTTCGTTGTTGGGACAACCCGAACCGTTGAAGTGGGTCACGCTGAACTGTTCGATTTGTCCGTCACCGAAGCGGTAGCCTGACGGCGACGCGGTCGGCGTGTCCGGGCTGAGCTGGACCATGCCGAAGGGCGCCACTGGTCCGGGGAACGTGCTGCCTCCGGCGCCGCCCGGCACCGGATGCGGCGAGCTCGAGTCGTCGGTGCCGATGAACGGATCGACGAGCGCCGCGAGATCGAGCACCGGCGCGGGAGCGCTTCCTGCGTGGGGATCGATGTCGTGCCCACGCCGTCTCGAAGCGGGGGCCAGCGTGCAGCTCGGCGCGGCTACCGCGAGGCCGAGCCCGACCACGAGCCACGCCGCGAGCCGGGTCGAACGCGCCATCGACTCAGAAGATGGTGGCGGGGACGGCGTTGTCCTTCGTCCCGTAGTTCGGCGTTTCGATCACGTCCTTGCCGAACGCCGTGAGGTCGGCGCTCGTGGCGTAGCCTTGGCAGGGGTGAGTGAGCATTCCGAAGCCTTGATCGTTGGCGGAGCAGTTCGACAGGTTGTTGTCGTCCCAGGCCCACGCGAGCCAACCGAAACCGTGGGCGTCGGCCTGCTGGATGACGTAGCCGGGAGTGAGGTTGGTAGGCGACGGCCCGATGCCCTTCCCCGGGCCGAACTCGCCGATCAAGAACGGCAGCTTGCCGTAGCTCGTCGAGCTCAGCGCCTTCAGTCCGTCGAACGCGGCGGCCAGGGGCTTCTGCCACGACTGACAGGAGACGCCCTGGCTCGACTCGCAAAAGTTCCCGTAGATGTGCAGGTCGAACAGGATGTTGTGCTGCGGGTCGTGGTCGTAGAGCGCCTTCGCGTGCTGGAGCAACGTCTCAGGGTCTTGCCCGCAGCCACCCGCGTCGATCACCAGCGTGGCGAGGAAACCCTTCTGACGCAGCGTATCGATGGCACCCTGGTACGCCGTCAGGAAGCTGGTGTCGCCCGCGCTCCAGGCGCTCCCCCACTCGTTGGCGATGTTGATCAGCATGTACTTCTCGTAGCCCTTGGACTGATAGGTCGCGTACCAATCGAGCCACTGGCTGACCGCGGTATCGAACACGGTCACACCGCTGCCTTTCGATTCTTTGCAGGTCACGTTGCCGGCGTCGGAGTAGTCCGACGTCGTGAACCAAACGCCCAAGATGGGCACGATGTGGTTCTGGATCATGGCGTCCACGTCGGCGACGACGGCGGCCCCGGGGCCCGACCAGAGCGGCGTGCCGAGGCGGAACGCATTCACCTTGGCGACGGAAGCTCCCACCGGCGCGATGTCGTAGTGCGCGCGGTTCGCGCCTTTGATGCGAAACTCGACACCGTTCGCGTCGTAGAGCTTGCCGTCCAACGTGAAGAAACCCTTCCCGGTGTTGTAGCTGGGGCGCGCGACTCCCCCGCTCCCGCCGGTGCCGCCGCCACCTGCACCGCCACTCGAGGTGCCACCCGCGCCGCCGCTGTGGCCACCGCTGCCCGCGCTGCCCCCGCTGCCACCCGCTGCGCCGCCGCCGCCTCCGCTCGCCCCACCGGTGCCCGCAGCACCGCTCCCGCCGCTCCCGCCCCCGCTCGACCCGCCGCCCCCGCCGTCGTCGCCGCACGCCGCCGTCAGCGCGCTGAGCGAAACCCAAAGCCCGATGCACCCAAGCCGGAACGCCGATCTCATGGCCATCGGGTTCTATCTCAGCCGGCGTGCGCGGGCGACCCGAACCCGTTCAGATGCTCGTCGAGCCACCCGACCGAGTCACGCAGCACCAGTAGCCGGTCGGCCCTTGCGCAGCCATCGTCTCCACACTGCCATCCGGCGCACGATGGCGCGCTCGACTCCGGTACCCGTCCCCGCAGGTCGTCGAACCGGGAAACCAACGTGCACGCCGCCACGCTGCCGAGCAGAGGCATGCTGACGTCGTAGAGACCGGCGATCGCCTCTTTGAGGCGAGCGGCCGCGTCCGTCTTGGTGAGAGCGAGACCGACACCGAAAATCAGGGAGAGAGCGCTGATCGCCAACATGTCGCCGTTGGCAGCCGCCCGCACCACGTTGTCGGGAACGATTCCTACGATCAGCGCCACGGGCGAGGTGTCCAGAGGGGCGGACGTGGCCTGGAGCGCCTGGCTCTGCGCGCTGAGCGTGAGCCCTGAAATCGCAACGCCTCGGCCGGGACCGATCAGGTTGACCAGCGTGACGCCAAGAGTCACCGCGATGGCGCTCACGACCACGGTGTAGCCGAGCATGCGCCCGCCCAAGCGCCCGAGGTGGCCGAGGTCCAGCTCACACACGCCGAGAACGAGCGCCGAGAACAGGAGGGGGACTACGAGCATGAACAGCAGGCGAAGGAACACTTGCCCCACGGGCGCCATGACGTAGTCGGTCAGCGCTCGCGCCCAGCGAGCGTCGTGAGCCAACGTGTTGGTACCCAGTCCGCCGACGGCGCCGACGAGCAGACCCGTGAGCATCGCGCGGTGATTGGTCACGTGCCCATATACCCACGCTCCACGCGCCGGGACCAAGCATTCGCGAGCCGCCCGCCGCTTCTGGTACGATCGTCGCATGCGCGCACGGGCCTGGGCATTCGGGCTGGGGTTCGCCGCCAACTTGACGGCGTGCGGAGGGAAGACGGACGACGCGGCCGGACAGAGCGGCGGTGTGGGCGGAGCCGGAGGCACAACCGCTTCCGGCGGAGGCAGCGGCGGAGCCTCGATCGGAGGAAGCGGCGGCGGAACCACGCAGGCTTGCGTGGTCGAGTCGATGGGCGCGCTTCCCTCACCCGCAGCGCCCACCGCCCTCGTCAGCAGCGTCGGGATCGTGGCCACCGACACGGCCTTCGTGCTGGGCTACCGCGAGCAAGCGGGCAACGAGCTGCGAGCGATCCTGCAGACGCTCTCGGATTCTGGTACGGCCAACCAAGCCGCTGTTTTCGAGCTCGACGGCTGCGCCACGGCGGCGCCTACCGATGGGGTGAGCCTCGCCTATCGCTCCGGCCAGGGCATGTTCGTCGCGAGCACTCCGGATTGCGGGAAAGGGGCCGGAGCGATCTTCGTGCCCTTCGACGACCAGGGAACCGTCCAACAGGCCTCGAGCCCGAAGAACGCGGCGTTCAGCGCGCTCGACACCACGCTCCGAGCCGTTGCCCCGCACCAAGTCGCTGGAAACTGGGAGTTCGTATACACGGTGACCTCGGACCAACCCCAGGTGGCCGAGCTCATCGTCCTCGAGGGCACGGTGTTCAAGTCGACGATCGCGCATCCGTTCGGCCCCGGGCCGCGCGCGTGGATCTCCGTCGCCACGACTCCGGATGTGCTGAGCGTCCTCTCGGCGGACACGGCCGGTACGCTCGACTGGCTCGCGGGGCCGAATTTGGGCGACGCGCCGCAGGTGACGCCGGCTCCCTCGCTCCCGGCCTCGACGAAGGGGGATTTGATCGCTTTCGGACCGCGCGTAGCGGCAGCGGCGCTGCTCCCGACCGCGCTCCACTTGAGTGTGGGAGAGCTCACGACCGGCGGGTTCGGAGTGGTGTCGGAGCACGAGCTGCCCAGCGCTGGCGCCCTCTCGTTCGCGCTCGCCACGGACGCCGGTGACCTGTTCGCCGCGCTCGGTCACCCGGGAGCCATCGAGCTCCAACACGTCGAAGGCGTCACGACGAGCCCCCAGTGGCAGAAGGCAGGAGTCGCGAAATTCGACGCCGCGCCCCTGGCGCAGTTCGACGGGGAAGCGCTCGCCGTCGCCGCTGCTCGAGGCAGGGTCGCGGTGGTTTGGACCTCGAGCGCCAAGCTCACGCCCCCGATGCCGACCGGCGGCTGGCTCATCGCGCGCTGCGAATGAGCCCGTGCATTCGCCGCGCGGGACGGCGACCCGCTCGGTGAGGTGATAGACTGGGGGGATGGGCGGTGCAGCATGAGGAGAGCGACGGCGATCGTCTTCGCGCTACAGGTCGCGTGGAGCGTGGGCTGCTCGGGGAGCGATTCCAGCGGCGGCAGTGCCGACGCGGCGGCAAGCGGTGGTTCGGGCGCGAGCGCCGGGGGTGGAAAGTCGGGCAGCGGTGGTTCGAGCGGAAGCGGCGCGAGCAGCGGGAGCGCGGGAGTGGGCGGAGGCTCCGGGAGCGGAGGCTCCGGAGCCGTCGCTGGTGCAGGCGGCAGTGGGGGCGACGTGGGCGGCGGCGGGACCGGCGGCAGCGGCGCGACGAGCGGCGGCGGCGGGACCGGCGGCGGCTCGAATTGCCTGTCCGCGGGCTCCGTCTGTACCTGGAGCAATGCCAAGGATTGTTGCAGCGGGAAGTGCGACGGCGATTCCTGTTGCGGCATGCTGGGCGATCCGTGCCCGAAGGGCTTCGGCTGCTGCGCCGGCTCGTGCCTGGCCGGCACCTGCTCGTGCGGACCTGGCGAGGCCGAGTGCACGAGCGGACAGTGCACCAGCATCCTCTGGAACGACGCCCATTGCGGGGGCTGTGGCAAGGCATGCGGTGCTGGAACGACGTGTGACAGCGGCAAGTGCGTGTGTGCTCCGGGGGGCTCACCAGGCAACATCGTGTGCGGCGGCAGCTGCGTCGACTCCTGGACGGACGAGTCCAACTGCGGGGGCTGCGGCGTCGCGTGCGCTGGCGGCAAGCAGTGCTACGCCGGAACCTGCAAGTGCGCGGCGACGCAGGCGGAGTGCGGCGGTGTCTGCACGAACCTCGGCACGAACACCAACTGCAGCGCGTGTGGCGTCAGCTGCGCGGCGGACAAGACCTGTTCGCTCGGCCAGTGCGTCTGCAAGGCGGGGACCCAGCTCTGTCCAGGCAGCGGTACTGCGTGCATCAACACCGCGACCGACAAGACCAACTGCGGAAGTTGCGGCAACGTGTGTGTGGGCAACAAGACCTGTCAGGCCGGAATCTGCAAGTGACCGGACCCGCGCACCTTACGATCGGTGTTCCCGCGCGCCCTCCGCCGGCGCAGACAGGCGAACGCCGCGAGCGTCGCCAACGCCTGCGCGAGTGAGGTCGGCGCGATCCGCCCCGCCCGGCAGCCGCAGCCGTCCGAGCTCCCGCCCCCGCTCGCCGCGGTGCCGCCGTCGCTGGACGAAGACGGCGGGTAGCACTTGCCGATCGCGCAAACCCAACCGCTCGGGCAATCGCTAGCCAGGGTGCACGTCGGCTGCGCGCCGCCGTCCACGGCCCCACAGGGCGGGTTCGCGCAACAGATGCCGTGGTCGCAGTGACCACCTCCGCAATCGGAGTCGATGCCGCACGTTTGGCCTTCCTTGACCTTGCACGCGCCGGCAGCACAGCCGAGACCGTTGGCGCAGTCTGCATCGGTGTCACAACTGGTCTTGCAGCCATTGGCGTCGCACACGAACGGAACGCAGCTCTGATCGGCGCCCGAGACGCACTTGCCCGCACCGTCGCAGGCGCCACCTGGGTAGTAGCTGATCTGGTTGCAGCTCGACGCTGCGCAGCTCGTTTGGGCCGGCAGCGGCGTGCACGTGCCGTCGGCACTCGCGCCTTTGGCCGCGGTGCAGACTTGGCAGGGAGCCACGCAGGCGGCATCACAACAGACGCCGTCGACGCAGAACCCCGTCGTGCAGTCGCCGCTCGTGGTGCATGACGCCCCCTTGGCCGTCAACCGAAAACGCTCCGAGCTCGTCTGCGCCACCGCTTGCGACGTTTGTCCACCGACCACGAGCACGCTGCCATCGGGCAACGCGGTGGCCGTGTGACCCGAACGACCATTCTGCATGGGAGATGCCGATGCCAAAGCCGCTCCGAACACCGACACTTGGTTCTTCACACCGAAGTTCCAGCCGCCGGTCACGAGCGCCTTGCCCCCAGGCATTGGAGCGGCGGCCACGTTCTCGATTTCGTCTTGCCCCGGAATCGGACCGACGGAGCTCCAGGTATCGCTCGTGGGGTCGTAGGCTTCCGCGGGAAGACTGCTTCCAGAGCACTGGCAGCCTCCGGCAGCGAGCACGCGCCCGTCATCCAGGAGCGCCACCGCATGGTGGTCGCGTCCGTGCAGCATCTCGCTGCCCAGGGTGAACGAGCCCGACCCTGGGTCGTAGACATCGGTTCGCTTGAACGGCGAGGTGGTGAGAGCGCCGCCGATCAGCATCACTTTGCCGTTGGGCAGCAGCACGGACTTGTGTTCCGCGCGAACGGAACTCAGCTTGCCCGTCGGCGAAAACGAGTTCGTGGCCGGGTCGTAGAGCTCGGCGCTATCGAGCTTCCCTCCCGTGCCGTAACCACCGGCGACGAGAGCTTTCCCGTCCAACAGCGCGGTGACCGTGTGCTCGCTGCGCGTCACCCCGGGTGGGAGCGTCGCGCTCCATGTTCCCAAGGCCGGGTCGTAGACCTGTGCCGACCCGCCTTGCACGGTCAGTACCTTTCCATTTTGCAGCTTCGCGGTGCGATCCCGCGTCACGCCTGGACCCGTGACGGTGTTCCCCGTCGTCGCCCATGTCTCGCTGGTGGGGTCCCAGAGCTCGGTAGCGTTGGTGTTCAGCGCCGAGGCCCCACCTACGACGAGAACCTTCCCGGTGTCGAGCAGGACCGCGGCGTGGGCCAAGCGTCCCGCTTTCAGAGACCCCGCGTTGGTCCACGCGGGATCCACCAGAGTCGCGCGCACTCCCCGTGGCCAGCTCATCGTCAGACGACATTCGCGACTGCCGGGGGGGACGAGCGGACGGTCCCAGGGCGCCCTGGGGTCACGGTCTGCTGCGCAGCCTTCGAGCGAGAGCTCCGCGCGATGCCGCATCCCGCGATCATCCTCCACCCAATCCGCGAACACTCTGAGCCGCGGTGCGCCGCGGGCATCGAGGAGCTCGAGGGTTCGATCCAACAGTCGGAGGCCGCGGACGCTCTCGCCGAGGCGCAAGCGGTAGCGCATGGCCCCCTCGCCTGGGTCGACGGTGTAGTCCTCGAGGCCGTCGGCGCGCAGACGGAACAGGATGGGCGAGCCCTCTCTCGAACGTGCCACCATCACGTCACCCCCCGACGGGGCGACGCCGGACGGTTGCGCGTGCTCGAGCTCGACCTCGGCGGACAAACCAGACTTCGGCTCGCTCCACTCGAAGCGATCACCGGTGGGCGCCAAAGCCAAGTGCAGCGCGGTTCCCTGTGCGATGCGCCAGCCATCGGCCCGGAGCGCCCAGCCCGAGTCGGCACCCGCCGGCGCAACGGGCGCCGGGAGTCGAGCGGCGGTCTGCAACCGTTCATCCGGTCCGCCAGACGCCGCATCCGAACCGGCGCATCCAACTACGACCGACAAGGCGAGCAGCGACGGCGATCTCATTCCGTCATGCGACATCGAGCCGGGCTCCCCGGTCAAGTCCCGGTGCCCGCTCGTCAGCCTCGATCGGTTCTCGCCGGGCCGAGCGGGACTGCCGCCGGCCTTTGGGAGAGTCGGCCCGTAACATGGCGATGAGACGGTGAGTTCGCCGCGCCGAGCGCACGCGAGTGCGAGCCAGACGGGGGCCTGGTTCGACGGCGCTGAGCCGAGGAGGAGGTACGCTTCTGAGGCATGCGAGTCGAGGCTCGACCTTCCTCGCCGCGAAGGGCGAGGCCCGACTTCTCCGAGAAAAGCGCGTACCCTCGAGGCAAGATGCCCGCTCCCGACCTGAAGCTCTTGGCGAAAGCCATCGAAGCGCCCGCCCTCGATGCCGACGTGAAGTGGTGCTGGACTCTCGTGCTCCGCGCCATCGAGGTGGGGTGGCTCGGGCGCGAAGAGCTCGTGGAGCTCCTTGCCGGTCTGCGTCGAGGCGAAGGCCGAGGCGTCGAAGAGCTCTTGCTCGAACCTCTCGAGAACGAAGTCGTCGTGAGATTTCTCGGCGAAGAGTATCGCTGCCGCATGGTCGATCTGACACAGCTCATGGACTACACGCTGCGCGCGAGCACCGAGCACCCGGGCAGCATCGAATACTACGAGGGGGATCGCTTGGTTTCCAGGCGTGCCGTGCTCGAAGTCCCGGAGGGGGCGCGCTTCGCCAACACCGCGAAGGGCCCCGTACCCATCGTGAAGGTCGTGGCGCGCGAAATGGACCCGACGAGTCGGGAAGTCACCGAATACGGCCCGCACGGCGAGATCCTGCGGAGCACGGTCCTCCGCCGAACCTGACCGAGCGCCGGCTCGAACGGGGCCCGGCCACTCGGGCGTTTCTGGCAGTGGAGAAACCGCGTATCCTTTCGGCATCGTCAGGGATGGCGGTCCCGACTTGGAGGCTTCGCATGCGCGCGACCCAGCTCGTTCTCGTGTCTTTGGCTTTGCCCGCGGCCATCGTCGCTGCCTGCGGTGGAGGAGACGACGACAAGAAGATCGTCGGTGGTGGCGGCAACGTCGGGACGGGAGGAGCCGACAGCGGGACCGGCGCCGCTGGCACGGGCGGCGGCATCACGCTGGACTCGGGCACGGGCGGTACGACCGCGTGCGGTCCCCAGAACCCTTGCGCCAGCGGGGTCTGCGACAAGGGGATCTGTTGCGACGCCGTCGGGCTCGCCTGCAATGGCCAGTGCTGTGCGAGCGGAGACGTGTGCCTGTTCGAACAGTGCAAGACGCCCGGCAAGCCGTGTCAGAGCTCGGCGGACTGTGGTGAGGGCAAGTACTGCGAGACGAGCCTAGGCGACCAGAACGACGGAGGCGCCCCGGACGGCGGCGGGTCGGACGCTGGGGTGTGCACGACCGGCGTGAGCAACAACGGTCGCTGCATCGAGCTGCCACCGATCTGCAGCTCTGGGGACGGTGGCACCGACGCCGGCGCGGGCTGCTTCGAGAAGTGCGAGTACTTTCCGCCGCCGGGCAACCTCAAACCGGTGAAGAAGTGGCAGTGGGGTCAAGAGGCGAAGCCGACTGAGTTCCCGGCGTTCGTCGACACGTGGTCGACGCCCACCGTCGGGCGCATCTTCGACTCGAACTGTGACGGTAGCGTGAGCCCGGCGGATTCGCCCGCGCTCGTCTTCGTGTCGGGCAACGGCGAGGGGACCTGTTGCCAGTGTACGGGCGCACCCGCGGCCCAGAGCGCCTGCAAGACGGGCGTATTGCGGGCCGTGGACGGACGCACCGGCACGACGCTCTGGTCGCTGCGGAAAGCCGAAACCTCGAGCGTGGGCTTTGCCGCCATGAGCATCGCGCTCGGCGACACCAACGGCGACGGCAGCCTCGAGGTCGTGGCACTCAGCGGCGAGGGCAAGCTGGTGCTCGTCAGCGGCGACGGCAAGGTCCTCGGCGTGTCCGACCTGCCCTACGCCAACGCTGCCCCCGACGCTTTCGGCTGGGGCGGCGGCATCGCCCTCGGCGACATGGACAACGATGGCAAGCCCGAAGCTGCGTTCGGCTCCACCATCTGGTCCATCGACGGGTCCACCATCAAACGCATCGTGAACGGCCCGGCCAACGCCGCGGGCGGAGGCGTTTCGACGGCCCTGTCGTTCTTCGTGGATCTCGACGCAAACGGGAGCCTCGAGCTCTTCGCCAGCAACGCGGCATACAAGAAGAACGGCACGACGCTGTGGACGCGCGCCGCCGCCGGCCCGCTCGGCCCCGCGATCCCCAACGGCCTGAGCGCTGCAGCGGACTTCGACGGCGATCAGAAGCCCGAGGTCGTGGTGGTGGATGGCGGGCAGGTCTGGATCCTCGAAGGCTCGACGGGAGCCACTGAGCTCGGCCCGGTGACCCTACCGGGCACGGGCAGCGGCGGCCCGCCGACCGTCGCCGATTTCGACGGCGACAAGAAGGCGGAGATCGGCGTCGCGCAGCAGAACAAGTACAGCATGCTGAAGCCCAACTACACGACGAAGACCATCCAAGTGGTGTGGGAAGCTCCCAACCACGACCTCTCGTCGTCGGTGACGGGTTCGAGCGTGTTCGACTTCGAAGGCGACGGCAAAGCCGAGGTCATCTACAACGACGAGTGCTTCCTCTGGGTGTACGACGGCAGCACGGGCAAGGTGCTGCTGGCGGAGCTCACGAGCTCGTTCACGGGCACTGAGGCATCCATCGTCGCCGACGTGGACGGCGATGGCCACGCCGAGATCGTCATGGTGTCGAACGGGGCGAGCCCGACCAATTGGAAGTGCACCATTGCGCCCTGGAACCAGCCCGACCCGGCGAACAACCGCCCGGCGTGGAAGCCGCCGCAGGGCCAGACCGCCTATCGCGGTCTCACGGTGTGGGGCGACAAGTCGAACTCCTGGGTCGGCACGCGCACGCTGTGGAACCAGCATGCGTATTCGGTCACCAACGTGTGCGACGACCGCGACAGCGCGTGCACGGCGCCCAACACCTACGGACTGATCCCCAAGCAGCAGCAGGCCAACTGGACGCTGCCCTGGCTCAACAACTTCCGACAGAACGTGCAAGACAAGGGACTGTTCGACGCACCGGACGCCGTCGTGTCGGTGAAGGTGTCGTGCACCGACCCCGTCGTCGTCCACGTGACCGTGCGCAATGTCGGACTGTCCGGGCTCCCCGCAGGCGTGCCCGTCGACGTCTACAACGGCACGAACAAGCTCGGCAGCGTGACGACCACGGTGCCCCTCGGCCCCGGTCAGAGCGAAACCATCGACTTCACGGTGCCGTCGGGTGGAGGCACCAAGACCGACACCTACAGTGCCAAGATCGCACAGGACCCCAACAACAAGACGTTCAACGAGTGCCGCGAGGACAACAACGGCGCGGACGGCAAAGCGGAGTGTGGTCCGGCCTGACCGGGGCCCCGAGCGGCGTGGGCGAGCAAGGCGTGAGCGGCGCCCAGGGCGAGGTTTGTCGCCGCCGCTCGAACGGTGTTTAGTATCCGAGGCGTGACTGATCGCACCGTCACCGATCGCGTGGAGCCCCTGCGGGACGAGCGGGCGCCCGGCGTGCAGCGCGCGGGCGTCGTCATCGTCTTCGCGAACGGGTCGTATGCGAGCAGCGTGCACACCGTTTCCAGCGTTGCCGTCGTGGGACGGGAGGTCGGCGTCGAAATTCTCACCCCTGACGCCAATTGCTCGCGCGAGCACGCTCGTCTCGAGCCGCGCGCCGGTGGCTTCTGGCTGACGGACCTCGGGAGTCGCAATGGCTCGTTCGTGAACGGGGAACGCGTCGGAGCCGACGGCGCGTGGGTACCGCTGGGCGCCGTGATCCGCGTGGGGCGGACGCTCCTCTTCGCCGCCGACGTCGGACCGTACTTGGCGGACCGTCCGCCACCACTTCCGGGGCTCCTCGGTGGAGCGTCCCTCGATCCCGTCCGCCTTCGCATCGATACCATCGCTCGCGCGAAGAGCCCTGTCCTGATCTTGGGCGAGACCGGAACCGGGAAGGAGGTCGTGGCTCGGCTCGTGCACGAGCAGAGCGGCCGGGCAGGCTCGTTCGTAGCGTTGAACTGTGCGGCAGTCCCGTCGGAGCTCGTCGACGCGGAGCTGTTCGGACACGCGCGCGGTGCGTTCTCGGGAGCGTCGACCGCGCGCAACGGTCAGTTTCGAACCGCAGACCACGGCACGCTTTTCCTGGACGAAATCGGCGAGATGCCTGCCGGCGTCCAAGCGAAGCTCTTGCGCACCTTGGAGACCGGCGAGGTCCGGCCGGTGGGCGAAGATCAAGTCGTGAACGTGGACGTGCGCGTGGTCGCAGCCACCAACCGGGAGCTCGATGCGTTGATCGAAACTGGAGGCTTCCGCGCCGACCTCCTGCATCGCTTGGCGGGTCTGCGGGTCGAGCTGCCCCCGCTCCGCGAGCGCCGAGCAGACATCGCGGTCTTGACCGAGCACTTCGCGGCGCCGGACGGCGTCGGCATGACCGCGCAGGCCCTCGAGCGCTTGATGAGCCACGATTGGCCAGGAAACGTGCGGGAGCTCCGCAACGTGGTCACGGCCGCGGCCGCCATCAGCCGCCGTCGCGGCATGTCGGAGATCGAGCTGGACGTGGTGCAAGGTCTCTTGGGCGGAGCCCCCGAGAGCGCTCCGCCCGCCGAGAGCTCGGAAGCGGAACGGGTGCGGGCCGCGCTGGCTGCCGCGTCGGGCGACGTGGCAGCGGCGGCCACCGAACTCGGTATGAGCCGCTCCGCCCTCTACTCGCTCATCCGTCGCTTGGGCGTCAACGCCAAGGACTACCGCCCGCGCTGAGCCAGAGAGCATGTCGCGAGAAACCGAGCCCAGCGTGAGCCTCGCCACCACGCACGTGGTGGGCGAAGAGCAATCCGCGCGCGCACGGACGAGTCTCTGGACGGCGCTTTGGCTCGCGCTGCTGGCCGCGCTCGCGCTTCAGCTCACGCGCAACAAGAACGTCACGCACTGGGTGCTCACGGGGACGATCCTGCTCCTCGCGCTGGCTTGCTCCGCCGTGCTGTGGGAGGCCCGCGGCAAGGCCCTGGTCGATCCGAGACGCTTGCTCATCACGGGTGTGATGGTCGTTCTGGTCACGCTCGCGGCGACGGCGCGTCTCGGTGTGCTGTCGCCGACGTTCGCGTTCTTGATCGTCACGGTCTACTACAACTCGAGCGGTGACTCGCCCTACGAGGGAATCATCTACGCGCTGAGCGCCGTGGGCTATTCCGTGGTCGTGGGGCTCTGTTACTTCGGCGTTCTACCGCTCACCAAAGCGGTGCTGGCGATGTCCGAGCAGAACAACCGAGCGCTGCTGGGCTTCGGCATCGTGGCCGAGGGCATGCTGTTCGCGACCTACCGCATGGCGAAGCAGAACCGGATGGCGACGCTGGTCGCGATGGAACGCCTGGAGCGCGCCCAACGGCAGGTTCAACAGCGCGACGCCCTGCTGCTCGAAGCCCGCGCGGAGCTCGCGGGAGCGCACGCGGGACGGCACGGGCGCCACAGCGGGACCCAGGTAGGCGGCTACCTGATCGGCTCGCTCGTGGGACGCGGCGCCATGGGCGAGGTCTACGAGGCCACCGCCAGCGACGGCTCCCAGGCGGCGCTCAAGATCCTGCACCCGGAGCTGCTCGAAGACGCGACGCACGTCGCGCGTTTCGTGCGAGAAGCCGAGCTGACGGAGCGCCTCGCCTCGCCGCACATCGTCAAAGTGCTCGGTGGCGGCAAGACCAAAGACGGCTGCCCCTACGTCGCCATGGAGCTCTTGCTCGGCGAAGACCTCGGCGAGTATCTGCGGGAGCACCGCACGCTGGCACTTCCGGCGACGGTGGACATGGTCCTGCAGGTCGCCCGAGGGCTCGACACGGCGCAAGAGAAGGGGATCGTGCATCGCGATCTCAAGCCCTCGAACCTGTTCTTGGCGCGCGACGCCAGCGGACGACAGAGCTGGAAGGTCCTCGATTTCGGCGTTGCGGCGCTGGGAGAAGCCGCGGGCGAACTCACCCGAGGCGCCGCGGTCGGCACGCCGCACTACATGTCACCCGAGCAAACCCGGGGCGAGCCCGTAGATCATCGCTCGGACGTGTTCGCCCTCGGCGCCATCACCTATCGCGCGCTGACTGGACAGCCAGCGTTCGCTGCCTCCGACTCCATGGCAGCGATGTACCGGGTCAACCACGTACAGCCTACGCGGCCGAGTCTGCTCGTGCCGCTGCCCGCCGACGTGGATGCGGTGATCGCGCTGGCCCTGGCCAAAGAGAAGTCGGTGCGCTTCCGCTCGGCCAGCACTTTCGCATCCGCGCTGCGAGACGCTTCGCGTGGCGAGCTCGACGAGCCGTTCCGCGTAGCCGCGCGCGCGCTCCTGGCGCGCCACCCCTGGATGCGCGAGATCCGCTGAGACTCGCCGCGGACGGTCACAGGCAGCAGATCGTCAGTTCGTTGTTGAGGGTCACGCTGCCCGTGCTGCTGCCGCCCGTGGCCGTGCACGTCCCAGGATCGATGGAAAGTCGCGCGCCCCGAGAAAGCGTGTCCGGCAGCCAAACGCCACCACACGTCGAAAAGACGGAAGCACTGCCGCCTCCGCAGGTTCCGCTGGCGAAGTCTTTGGCGGTGACGTAGCAGAACGGCCCGCTGCAGCCGCAGGGGCTGCAGCCGCGCGAATCCGACTTGATGGAGGTGCCCGCCCGGACCCGATTGGGGTAGCCCGCGGGGCAGGCCGAATTCCCGCTCCGATACACACAAAGCGTGGAGTAGCCGCTCAGGAGCTCCACGCACGAACCACTGGTGCAGCCGACGGGGCCGCCCGTTCTCGGACACAGGACGACCTTTTTCTCGAGGACCGCCGGAGGAACGTCTCCGGAGCCCGCGGTGGACGGCGTGCACTTCTGCGTGTCGTTGGTGGTGACCGACGCCTTGGCCCCGCCGACGGCCTCGGTGACCGCATACGGGAAACACGTGGCGCCATTCAAGCTCACGTTGCCAACCACCTTCCCGGTGCAGCTGGATGTCGAGTCGTAATAGGTGACGGTAGCACTCGCCGTGCAGGTCCCGGACGCCTGGCAGCTACAACTGATGCCCGAGCAGTCAGCGGACGGAGCTTCGAGGACGGTGCTGGTGATCGCGCTGCCCGGACAGACCGGCGGAGCGGCCGAGCTCGCCCCGGACCAGAGCTGCATGGGTCCAACCCAAGGACTCGGTGCGGACGGCGCGCACTTCCAATTCGCGCAGTCGGTGTCCGCGCAATCGAACTTCCCGTCGGCATCGTCATCCTGACCGTTGCCACAAACCTCCGCCGCACCGCCGCCGCCGGCGCCCCCGCCCCCGCCACCGGTACTCCCGCCGCCCGTGCCGCCACCGGCTCCACCGCTCGCGCCACCCGTCGCGCCGACTCCGCCGCCGCCCGTCGCGCTCACTCCACCCTGCCCCGCTGCGGCGTCGGCCCCTGCCATGCCGCCGGTCGGAGCCCCTCCCGATCCGGAATTTCCGCCGCTCGCGGTGGTCCCGCCCGAATTACCAGGTGAATCGTCGTACTCACCGTCGACTCCCAAGAGGGTGGTGCACGAGGTGATCGCTCCGAGGAGTACGAAGCTCGTCGCGCGTCGCATCACCAACTCATTTCATATCACGAGGGCCTTCGCGGCGCATGATCCCAGGCGATTCGCTCACCTTTCGCGGCATCAGGGCAGCGGCGCTCTTCGGGTCGCGACGGCGCGCAAGGCACGCGAGAGGTCCTTGCCCGAGCGCAGACAAGGAAAGCAGTCCGCTCGCCCGTCCTGGCCGCAGCCCGTGCGCTGGGCGAGACGCGCCAGTCCGCGCAGCGATCGCCGATCTCCGGAGTCGATGGCAGCTCCCACCAAGGTGCGCGCGGCCTCACAGTCGCGAATTGCCGCGAGCGAAAGCGCCAGAGCGAGCGGAAGCGAGGCGCGGGCGCGAAGCTCTTCCGTGGCGAGCAGCTGACCTGCGACCTCGTTCACTGGGTTCTGCTTGCGAGTGGTCGCCCAGACGGCGTACACGAGGTCGGGCCCGTCGCTACTCGCTGCCGTTGCCAAAAGACCCAGCGCGCGGGCTCCGAGCTCGGGGTCGCGCGCAAACGCGTACAGACGTCGCCTGTGGGTCGGGTCGCGCAGCGCCTCGGGATCGCGGCGCACTTCGTCCCCGAGGTCGCTCAGCTGCCGCTCGCCGAGCTCGCGCTGCCCGGCCGAGAGCGCGATCACCTCGGTCACGCTGCGTTCGGCGGCGGGCTTGGCCAAGAGTCGATTCAGCGCGTTCTCTTCGCCGTCCAGAGCCAGACTCGTCTGCGTGAGCGCCGGAACGAGGTCGTGACTCGTCTGCACCAGTGCTCCGAGCGCCTGCTGGTTTCCGCTCGCCGGCGTGGCGCCGGAACTCAGCACGCTGAAGAGCACCAGCAACGCCGCGGTCGATAGCAAGGCCCAATGCCAGAGCGGCCGCCGCGGGTAGAGCGGGACCACCGGCGGGTCTTCGCTCGCTTGCCACGAAACGGGCGGGATGGAGGCAGGGCTTTCGGATTCGCTCATGGGTGGGCTCCTGGAGGTTCGATGGGCAGCTGGTCGAGCTCGAGCGTCGGGATCTCTTCTCTCGTGTCGGGGCGGGCCCGAAGCGGGTCGCGGGTCACACTGGAGACCACGGGACGCAGCGAAGCGTGGGGCTTCCTCTGCACCAGCGAGACACCCGCGAGGGATGCGAGACCCACGAGGCACAGCCCAGCGAGGCCCCGCTGCAGGCGCCGGAGCGCCGACCGCTCGGGTGGCCTGCGCATGACGCACGTGGGAGCGCTCTCCAGATACCTGTCGGCCTCGACTCGAGCTCGGAGCTGCCAGAGCAGGGCACCGATGTGACGAGGGTCTCCCCAGCCGAGACCAACCGCGGCGTGGGCGAAACAGTAGGCGATGTCGAGGGCAGAGCTCGGGCGTGCAGCAGGGTCCTTCGCCAAGCAGCGCATGATGACGGCGGTCACGTCTTCGGGGACCGCCGTCGCCAACTCTCCGAGCTCGGGAGCGGTGCCGTAGATGATGCCCAACATGGCCGTAGCGAACGAGTCGGAGCGGAAGAGCGAGCGCTGCGCGAACACCTCCCAGCCGATGACGCCCAACGCCCAAAGATCGGCGCGATGGTCGACGCAGGGCGCGGTGTTGATCTGCTCGGGCGCCATGTAGCTGATGGTGCCCTTCACGGCCCCGGGGCGCGTCGCCGTGAAGCGCCGGCGCGCCGCGGCGACGCCGAAGTCGGAGACCTTCACGCTGCCGTCGAACCCGATCAGGATGTTTTCCGGCTTCACGTCTCGGTGAACGACGCGGAGCCTCTGTCCGGATTCGTCGGTGGCGGCGTGCGCGGCCGCCAACCCGGCGGCGGCGCGGGCGAGGACGGCGAGGTGGAAGCCGACGGGGAGCGCGAAGCCTTGCGCTGCCGCGCGTCGGATCACCCTCGCGTAGGACCAGCCCTCCACCAATTCGAGGCCGAGGTACGGTGTCCCCCTCCAGTTGCCGGCGGTCAGGATGCGCGCCACGTTCTCGTGGTCGATGCGCCGCACGATGTTCGCCTCGTCGAGCAGCATCTTGAGCACCGTCTCGTTGCTGGCGAGGTGCGGCAGGAGGACCTTCAATGCCACGCGCTGGCCGGTGCCCGTGTGACGAGCGGACACGACGCTGGACATTGCGCCGCGACCCAACTTGCGTTCGACGACGAAGCCGTCGATCTCATCGCCCACGTCGGGCAGCGCTGGTGAGCCCTCACCTCCACCCAGCAAGCGAGCCGCGACCTGCTCTCGCGACAGAAGCGGGGACAGTGTCTGCATACCACGACACCTTGCAGGACCCGTGCCGCCACGCCGGCGCATCTCCGGGCCCGCCATTCACGCCGACGGCCCGTGTGGCCGGGCGCTCCATGCCGCGTTGGTCGGACCGAGCAGACCATCAGGGCAGGCAGCAGACGCTGACGACTCCCGTGGAAGTCACGCCGCCGAGGGGGTTGCCCCCCGAGGGCGCGCAATTCCCCGGCGTTGCGGTGACCTTCATGTAGCGGGTCTCTGCGTTCACCGCACCACTGACTTGCACCGCCGTGCAGCTCCCGTCGACGGCGAGCGGCGTACCCCCTGAGACGCACACGCTGCCGTAGTAGTCCGTTACTTCCGTGGAGCAGCTCGGTGAAGAGCAGGTGCACGCCGAGCAGGACCGCGTATCCGACATGCCGGTGAGCATCTTGGTCTTCGCCGACCAAGGCGCGGGACAAACCGCTTGACCGTCCCCGAGCTTGTACACGCAGAGCTTGGAGAAAGGCGGCACACCGCCGCGGACACACGACGTCCCTGCGCAGCCTGCAGGGCCGGCAACGGTCGCCGAACAGAGCCGCATGTCGGTGGCGTAGGTGGCGTTCGAAAGGATCGGATTCGGGACGCTTGGCGTACAGCTCCCGCCCGACGGCGGACTCACCGTCACCCGCGTCGCGCTCGGATAGGCGCAGCCACTGCTGCAATGGACGAAGTTGCCCGACTTGCACTGGTTGGGGCTCACACCGTGCGACCACTTGACGGGACCGCTGCAGTCCGTTGCCCCGTAGTAGTCGATGATCACGCCGCCGCAGGCCGCGTTCGCCACCGGCGCGCACGAGCAACTCGTGCAGACCGCTTCGGAAAAGACGACGGCGTCTCCGCCGCTGGCTACCTCGTTGGGGTGCGTGGGGGGGCAGGCTCCGAGCGTCGCCGCCGCCCCGAAGATGGCGGGACCCGAGAAGCCCGCCGGCACCGGCGGGACACACTGGTAGCCGGCGCTTTTGCAGTCGCTGTCGCTGCAATCGGCGAGCCCGTCCCCGTCGTCGTCCACCTGGTTTTCGCAGTTCTCGCTGCCGGTGGCGCCAGTGCCACCCGCCGAGCTGCCTCCCGTAGCTCCCCCTCCTCCCGACGGAGTGCCGCCGCCCGATGGCGTGCCGCCGCCCGATGGCGTGCCGCCGCCCGCATGGGTGCCACCCGACGGGACGCCGCCTCCCGATGTCGCGCCGCCACCGGACGTGGCGCCTCCCGATGCGGTACCGCCGGTAGTGCCAGAGCCGCCCGTCTCGGCAGCGTCGTCGTACTCGCCGTCGACGCCGAGCAGCGTCGTACATCCGCTGAGGAAGAGCAGCAGCGGTGTGACGAGGCGCATCGCGTCCATCGTATCCGCGTCTTCGCCTCTCGCGCGAGCGGTTCTGCTCATGGTCTCGCCCACCCGCCAACGGTCGGGTCGGCCAGACCACTGGTCGACACGACGCGGCCCGGGTCCAACGCGTGGATCTCGCGCGAGACCTCTCCGACACGCGGTGGCACGCTACGTGCTGTACGGCCAGCGGAGGTGCTCTTGCGTTCCCTTCGAATGTCTCCCTGGTTGTTCGCGCTCTCCATGCTGGGCTGCGCCGCCGCCGCCGAAGATCTGCCGTCCGAGGGCACGGTTTGCGAACGCGCGGACACGTGTTTCGAGTTCTGCGTGTGCGCGGGTTCGGGGCCGGAGGTGTGCGCCGCCGCATGCGGTTCCGACAGCGCAGGTGTAGTCGGGAACGGCGCCAACGGCGGCGGTGGCTTCCCACCCGGCGGCGGTGGCCAAAGCGGAGGCGGTGCGGGGGGCAGCGGAAGTGCGGCGAGCGGGGGCGGCTCGAGCAGCGGGGGCAGCGCGAGCGGCGGCGCCGGCGGCGCAGGGAGCGTGAACGGCGCGGGCGGCTCGACCGGAGGCACGACGGGCAACGGGTTCGGGCTCGCTGCCGATCTGGGAATCAGCCAAATCGCGCTGTATCAGGGCGTGAAGGTCACGCTGGTACAAGGTGGAGCGCCAGTCGCGTCGACCAACGCCCCCGTGGTGGCAGCGCGTCCGGCCATGCTGCGTCTCTTCGTCCAGCCCAAAACCGGATTCCAGGCTCGCGAGATCGTCGCTCGATTGCAGCTCGATGGAAAGAGCCTGGAAAAGAAGCAGCTCGTGAGCGCGGCGTCCACGGACGACGCCAACGCGAGCACGTTCAACTTCGACGTCGCACCCGAGGACATCACTGCCAGCACACAGTTCAGCGTCACGTTGCAGGAGTCGAGCACCAGCGCGCCCTCGGGGGACACTTCTTCGGCGCGGCACCCCGCTCAGGGCCTGGCACCCCTCGGCGCGAAGACGGCGGGCGGAGACCTGGACGTGGTCGTGGTTCCGATGATCGTGGGCGGCCGATCGCCGGACACCAGCGCGACTCGCATCGAGCAGTACAAGAAGCGCCTGATGCAGCTTTATCCGGTGCCCGCGGTCAAAGTCTCGGTTCATGCACCGGTCACCTACCCGAGCTCCATTTCTGGGAAGAGCGGCTCGGCGTGGAACGCAGCCCTCGACTTCCTCTACGATCTCCGTGGCGCCGACGCGCCGGCGAAGGACGTGTACTACTACGGCGTGTTTGCACCGACCGATGGCTTCTCGGAGTACTGCTCGGGCGGATGTATCGCGGGGCTCAGCGCGCTGTCGCCGGCGGGGGACGTCTCCACGCGCGGCTCCATCGGTCTCGGCTTCTTCGCGCAGAACGGGAGCTTCTCGAGCGAGGACACCATGGCCCACGAGCTGGGTCATGCCCATGGCCTCCCACACGCCCCGTGCGGCACGTCGGATGCCGGAGCGTTCCCGTACGCAGGGGCGAAAATCGGGGCTTGGGGCCACGACATCACGAGCGGCCAGCTCTTTCCGCCGACCTCGCGTGTGGACGTCATGAGCTACTGCGACCCGACCTGGATCAGTGACTTCAACTACGCGAAGCTCTTCTCCCGCGTGACGTTCGTGCATTCCGCAGCGAGCTTCGAGGTCGACCCGGACCGAGCGCCGGGACGCTTCCGCGTGCTCTGGATCGACGCGGAGGGAGCTCTGGCGTGGGGGCGCACACGAGTGCTCGCGGATCCGCCGCTCGGAGAGCCGATCGCGGTGTCCCTGCGCGGCGTGGGCGGACGCATGATCGGTCGTGCGACGGGCTTCGGCTACGAGCTGAGCGAAGGTGGAAAGTTGGTGTTCGTGCGGGAGAGCTCGCTGCGAAACGCTGTGACACTCGAGACCGACTCCGGGCGCACACTCCCACTCCCCACCCACTGACGAGCTCGACCGCGGCGACACGCGCCGTGGGCCAGCTGGGGGGTGTCCCTAGGCCGGCAGGCGAACCAGGAGGTCCCGGATCGGTACGAGCACCCCTGGCTAGAACGGCCGCGTGATCACGAGCGCGTTGGTCTGGCCGAACGTGAGCGACACGCGCGGTGCGTTGCTCCGCGCAGCCTCCTGCTTGGGACGGGTCGCCAGCATGTAGAGGCCGATGCCGCCCGCCACCACCCCGACGCCGAACGAGACAGTGCTGATGGCGCCGAAGCGTTGGGCGCGCTCGAGCGCGTCACGCCCCTCGGCGTTGCACGTGCGGTTCGGGCAGTTGTGATCCACCGTGCTGGCCTCGCTCGCGGCCAACAGCCCGGTCACGCTCCCGGTGACCACACCGGCCGCTCCGACTCCGACGAGCAGCCAAGGCAGAACGGGGCCAGCAGGCTTCGTGTCTCGTCGAGCGGGCGCGGGCTGGGCGGGCTCGGGTCGCGCTTCCGGCTCGGGCTCGGCCTCGAGCGCGAGCTCGACTTCCGCGTGGTCGGAGGCCGCGATGGCGAGCCTGCGCGTTTGACGAGGCCTTCCCGGTTGCTCGAGCACGAGGGTGTAAGGTCCCGGATCGAGCTGAACGGGCTTGGCCAACGACAGCGTCAAATCCAGGTCGCCGAGTCGAACTCGCGAGCCTGGTACCCAGCGGCCACGCACGCTGACCCGGAGCGAAGGGATCTGTTTCGCTGCTTCTGCGCGGTTCTTCAGTGCGACCGCGGCTCGCTCGGCGTGCTTGTCCGCCACGTTGGGGGGAAGGCTCCGAATCTTGTCGAGGAACGCGGCATAGTTGTCGGCCGCGCTCTTCACTTTGCCCCAACCACGTTGGCATTCGGCCAGGGTGAAGAGCACTCCGGGCAACGGATCGATCTCGTAGCTCCGGGCGATGAGCGGGCAGCCGGTCGCGTGGTCTCCCGCTAGAAATGCCTTGAGGCCGCGATCGAAGAGCGCGTCGGCTTTCTCCTCGGCGATCGCCGGCGATACGCAGAAGAGGACGGCCGCCGCCGAGAGCCAACGAAGCATCTCGCGTACGATAGCGACTTCCTCGGCGCGAGTCAGCGATCGAGTCTCACTCACGCTTGTAGAGCTGGCTGTTCGGGCTCGTCGACTTCGGCGTGGGTGTGGGCACCGGCGGCGACGGCTTGGGACTGCGCACGGTCTTCTTGCGAGTCGGCTGGGCATCTGCGGGTTGAACGGCGTCGGGGCTCGGACTCGCGGCGGCTTTCGCTGCGGAAAGCGGCGCGACTCGTCCAATCCGGGTCGCGACCTGATCGGCGACACGACGAGCGAACGAGGGGGCCTCGTCGGAGCCGCCCGAGGCCAGTGAAATCGCGCCGATCAGCATCACCAGGGCCACACCGAACAACGCGGCCCACGGGGCGGCGACGACGCGCGCAGGAGCGCCGCGTACGCGATCGGTGGTCGTCGCGTCCGCGGCCGCCGAAGCTGTGGGCTCGGCAGCAGGTTTCGCCACCGCGACTCCCAGCGGCAGAGTCTGCGTTCCTTCTGCCTCGGCGGCGGGGGGAGGCCCTACCTGGCTGATTCTCATTCCAGGAGTCGCGGCGAGATTGCCCGCCGTGTCGGGGTCGTCGTGCATCGACGCCTGCTCCAGAGCCTCAGCGCCGCTGCGGTCGCTGAGGACTGTGGGCGACGTCTTCCACCCAGGCCGCCACCACGCGCTGGCTCGTGACCGGCGCCCAACGCTCGAGGTCGAGCAGAAAGTCGAGCGCGGTTTTGTAGCGCAGCGCTCGATCGAAGAGAGCCCGGTGAGGACGACCGAATCCAGCTCCCGCGGCACCTGCGCCGAAACTCCGACGGCGGAGCGATTCGGTGCTCGAGGACCCGGTAGATGAGCTCGCCGTCGTTGGCGCCGACGAACAGACGCTTGCCGGCGAGCAGCTGCCAGAGGACCACGGCGGCGCTGAACACGTCGGTCTGCGGGTCCACCACGCCGCCCTTCACCTGCTCGGGCGCCATGGCGAGCTTCCTCGGATCTCGCCCTCGCGTGGTGTGGAGCTGAGAGACGGCCTTGGCTACGCCGAAGTCGATCAAGCGTGCGACGCCATCGGAACCGATGAGGATGTTCTGTGGGGACACGTCGCGATGGACGATCTGGAGCGGCCGACCGGCCTCGTCTTTGGCCTGGTGCGCGGCTTGTAGCCCCTGAAGAGCGCCCACCATCACGTGGCAGGCCACGTCGATGGGGACTCCATCCGCGCCTGCGAGCTTCTGGATCTGCGCGAGGGGCAAGCCGCGCACGTATTCCATGACGATGAAGAGCTCGTTGTCGTCTTCGATGACGTCCAACGTCTGCACCACGTTGGGGTGGACGATGCGCGCAGCGAGCCGCGCCTCGTCGATGAAAAGGGCGCGAAACTCGGTCTCCGTCGCGAAGTGGGGGTGCATGCGCTTGACGGCGACCGTGCGGGCGAACCCGGCCTTCCCGCGCTGGCGCGCGAGGTAGACGGTCGCCATTCCTCCGCTGGCCAGCACTTCCAGCAAGCGATAGCGCCCTGCTAAGATGATGGGCTGGGGTGTGTTCTGAGACACGCCTTCCCTCGAAGAATAGGCCGGGGCAACCGCGGTGACCAGCAAACCGGAGAGCGCACGCCAAGGGGGCGACCCGGTTCGGGCCGCACGCCAGGAACGCCTCGCTCGTGGCTCATCCATCGCGGAATACCGTGTCGTGTCCGAAGTCGGCAGGGGCTCGACCGCGGTCGTCTGGCGCGTCACGGATCCTCGCTCCGGGGTAGACGTGGCGCTCAAGTGGATGGTGCCGGACCTGGTGATGGACGAGGCCGCTGTTCGCATGTTCTCCGACGAGGCAGCCATCGCCAGCCGGGTTCTGCATCCCAACGTGGCCCGCGTACTCGGCACCGGCGCGTTCGAGGGTGCACCGTTCATCGTGCAGGATCTCGTGGAGGGCTGTTCCTGGGCCGAGCTCTCGGAGCGGGCAGAGGCGCACGGCGCGCCCATCGGTGGGCGCATCTCGGCATCGCCGCCCAGGCGCGAGAGGGCTGCGCGGCCCACGAGACTCGCGACGCCGGGGCAAGCTCCTCGGCATCGTCCACCGAGACGTGAAACCCCAGAACATCTTGGTCGGCTTCGACGGTCGCGTGCGAGTCGTGGATTTCGGCATCGCCGCGGCGCGCGACCGCAGCACCCGCACCGCGACCGGGACGACCACAGGCACGCTCGCGTACTTGGCACCGGAGCAGATCCTCTCACCGCGTGACATCGACCGGCGCGTGGACCTCTGGTCGCTCGCGGTAGTCACCTGGGAAGCCCTGAACCGTCGGCGACTCTTCTTCGATCCCAACGAGGGCACGACGATCTGGAACGTGGTGCACCTACCGGTGCCTCGGATCCAAGCCGAAGGGGTCCCCGACGCGGTTCGGGACGTGCTCGATCGCTGTTTGACCCGAGATCCGAGCCAGCGTCCGGCGAGTGCAGCAGCAGTCGCCGAGATCCTAGAGAGCGCGGCCGTCGAGCTCGGCTATGCGGATCACGCCGCGCTCGCACGTGTCGTCGCGGACACCTGAGCGGATGCGTCCGCGAGCGCGTGAACGTCGGAGACGGTTCGCGTGTGGCTGGCCTGGTTTACCCGACCACGAGTCGGATCGAGCAGACCGCGACGACGCCTACACGCAGCAGATCCGCGGGCTTTTTGCCCGGCACGCGTCGTGCAGAACGATGGTGCATGCGCACCTACGCTCACCTCACGCACTTGATCCTCGGTTCTCTCATCGTTTCCGGATGCGCAGTGGGCACGAGCGGCGACCCCGAAGGCAAACCGGCCTTCTGCGACGATGCCCAGTCGTGTTTCGAGTTCTGTTTGTGCGCCACGGGCGAGCCCGACCGATGCTTCTCGACCTGCAACGCGAACCAAGGAAGCGGCGGCGGGAGCGGACTCGCCGGCGGCCAGGGCGGCGCGACCAACGGCGCCGGTGCGTCGAGCGGCGGTGGGGGCACGCCGGGCGCAGGGGGCACGACTCAAGCCACGGGTGGCGGGGGGAGTCCGAGCGGCGGCGGCGGAGCCGGGGCCGGCGGGAGCGGCTCGAGCAGCGGCGCTGGTGGCACCACGAGCACCGGCCCGACCTGCGCAGGTCAATGCGGCTCGTCGACCCCCGTCTCGGGCTCCTGCTATTGCGACCCGGAGTGCGTGCAGTTCGGTGACTGCTGTCCGGACTTCGCCGCGCTCTGCAACGGTGCGGGCAGTGGGGGCGCCACTGGCGCAGGGGGCGGTGGCGGCACACCCAACCTCGGTAACTGTGGGTCTTGGCCCACCGGCGCGGCCGGCGTGGCGCAAGGCAAGACGCTGCCATCGAACCTCTCGTGGCAGGGCTTCCGCGAGGGCTCGAGCAGCGCAACGAGTGTGTCGATCGCCGATTACTACGATTGCGATGGCACGAAAGGCATCAACGCCATCCTCTTCATCACCGCGCAGACCAGCTGCGGAGTCTGCAAGAGCGAGGCGGCTCAGCTGGAAGCCAAGATGGCGAGCTGGTCGGCGCTCGGAATCAAGGTGGTCACACTCATGATCAGCGGGGGGGTGAACACCGCCCAGGCCTGGAAGAACCAGTACGGGCTCACCAAAAGCGCGGTGCTCGCCGACAAGATGCCGCCGTCACTCGCGTACACCAACTACATCGGCACTCCGATGCACCACATCGTGAACCCGCGGACGATGCAGGTCGTCTACACCCAGATGGGAGCCGGCGGCAGCGCGTTCTCTCAGCTCGAGCAGCTCGCACAGCAGAACAAGAAGTAGGTCCATGTACGAACGATCGGCGCTTCGGGTCACTCGCGCACCTCGCTTTCGCGCTGGTCCACCCCCGCGGGTGGGCGAGACGTTCGCCGGCTTCGCCCTCCGGGCGGAGCTCGGACGCGGCGCCGTCGCCACCGTGTATCTCGCGGAGGTCGGTGCGCGCAGGTTCGCGCTGAAGGTGCTGCACGAGTGGCTGGCCGACGACCCCGAAGCCATCGAGTCGTTTCGAGACGAGCTCCGTCTCTCCGCTTTCATTCGACATCCGAACGTCGGGCAGGTGGTGTCCGCGGGCGACGCACGGCGGCTCCCGTACCTTCTGGGCGAGCTCGTGGACGGGCGGGCGTATTCCGCGGTGATGCGCCACGCGGAGCGTTCGAGCAGCCGACTGCCCGTCGCATTCCACCTCGCGGTGTGCGCGCGGGTTGCAGCGGGCTTGCACGCAGCGCACGAGGCGCGCGATGGCCGCGGAGCCAGCCTCGGCATCGTGCACCGAGACGTGAAGCCGGAAAACGTCATCGTCGGCTTCGACGGCTGCGTGAAGCTCGTGGACTTCGGCATCGCGCGGTCGAGCACCAGTCGACAGACACTCGACCCGGCGTCGCTGAACGGCACGCTCGCGTATCTGTCACCCGAGCAAGTGCTCGCTCCCTGGAGCGTGGACAAGCGGGCCGACATCTGGGCGCTGGGAGTCATGCTCTGGGAGGCGGTGAGCCGGCGGCGACTGTTCCACCGCCCTTCGTCAGCGGAGACGCTGTGGAACGTGGTGCATCTGGAGCCTCCTCCGCTGCTCTCCGTGTCGGCCGACGTCCCCCGAGACGTGAGCGAGCTCGTGGCGCGATGCATGGCGCGCGAGCGCGAAGAGCGCCCGCCCGACCTCGCGACGGTGGAGAACGCGCTGCGCTTTGCCGCCATCCGCGGCGGATTCTGCAGCGAGCAGTCGATCCGCGCCTGGATGTTGATCTGCTACAGCGACGCCGAGCGCAGAGGCGGCGCGCCCAGCGAACACTCCGCCACGCAGGGGCCGGAGATGTTGCAGCTCGTCGAGCTGGTTCAGCGAATGTCGTGACGCTTGAGCAGATCGATCAAGTAGGAGCGGTTCATCTGCGCGACGCGAGCCGCGCGACGCACGTTGCCCTCGGAACGCTGGAGCAGGGCCTCGAGGTAACGCCGCTCGAAGCGCTCGAGGAGCTCGCCACGCGCTTCCTTGTACGACAGCGAGAGTACGCTCTCGATCACGTCGTGGTCGGCGCCGCCGGGCGCCGCCGTCGTGACCGCGTCGAGGGAAGGCTTTCGGCCCATGGCCAGCGCGCTGGCCACCAGGTTTCGCAGCTCGCGCACGTTGCCGGGCCAAGGGTAGGCCATGAGCTGACGCACCACTTCCTCCGAGAACAGCGACGAAGCCTCCTCGGTGGCCCCCGCCTCGGCCAGGAAGTGTTGGATGAGGAGCGGGATGTCCTCGGGGTGACGCCGAAGGGCCGGAACCTCCAAGACCACCACCCCGAGGCGATAGAACAGGTCGAGCCGGAAAGTCCCGCTGTTCACGTCCTTGCGCAAGTCGCGATTCGTGGCCGAGACGACCCGCACGTCGACCGGAACTTCTTCACTGCCCCCGATACGCGTGAAGCGCCTTCGCTCCAGCGCACCCAGCAACGCGGCCTGGAGCGCGGCCGGCAACTCGCCGAGCTCGTCCAAGAACACCGTCCCACCGTCGGCACGTTCGAGGGCCCCGGCACGGCGGCGTTCGGCGCCGGTGAAGGCACCACGCTCGTGACCGAACAGCTCCGCGGCGAACATGCTGGGAGGGATCGCCGCGCAATCGACCACCACGAACGGCTGGCTGGCGCGGCGCGATTCGTCGTGGATGGCGCGGGCGATGAGCTCCTTGCCGGTGCCGGACTCGCCTATGAGGAGCACGCTCACGTCGCTCTCCGCCAGCTTGCGCACGTCCGCCATCAATCGACGCATGGCCGGCGACTTGCCTCGCAGGCCACCCAGCGCCTCGGCGCCGTGCAGGCTCTGCATCACGACCTCTCCGTCATCCACCTGGATGGAGATGTCGCCCAGCTTCAAAGTAGCAGGACCTGCCAGCGAAACGCTGGCGTCGCGCACCACCACCGGGCCGATGCGCGTGCCGTTGGTGGAGCCCAAGTCGGTGACCCGCACCTCGGCCGCGTCACGCTCGAGACTCAGGTGGAAACGACTCACGGTCGGGTGACGCACCACCAGGTCGTTGCCCTCCGCGCTGCCGATGCTGATCCGTTCACCACCGAAAACGCGACTGATGGTTGGCTCCAGAGCGACCGTGAGTTGGATGGACCGAACCGGTAGGCCGGCGGTGGCCGCTCGGAGCGTCGAATCTGCCATGCTCGAGAGCTACGCTAGATTGGCGAGTCGTCGCTAGACCAGCGAATTTCGCGGCGGGACTTGCGTGGCGAGCCGCTGGCTCTCGCTCCGAGTCGCAGAGACACCGCCCGGCGGCCCGGGGGACCCAGCCAGCGGTATGGTGCGCCCGACCGGACGGCGCTCGCGGATACGGCGCCCGTTCGCGACGTCGCGCAGATGCGCGCGGCCACGCCTGGCATGGGTGGTGCACGCGGCGGAGCGATGATGGCTCGACGTGGGCTCGGGTTCGGTTGGCTGCTGCTCGCGTGTTGGACGCTGACTGCGTGTTTGGGCGAAACGGGAGCGGAAGAGGGCGGCGGCGCTCTCGCGTGCGAGTCCGCGTCCGACTGCCTCTCGCTGTGTTTCTGCGCCGGCGGGAGCGCGGAGGCGTGCAGCGCGGCTTGCGCGCCCGCCACCGGCGGAGCAAGCGGCGGCGGTGGCACTCCCGTGGGCGGGGGCACCGGTGGCGTGGGTGGGGCTGCTTCGGGCGGAAGCGGCTCGAATTCTGGAGGCGCACCCTCGAGCACCGGCGGCGCGAGTGGCGGTTGTGCCGACGACGGAAGCGGCTGGCAGAGCGAGTGGCAAGCGTTCGAGTGCGAGGTGCTCGCGCTCGTGAACCAGCGACGCGCTCAAGGCGCGAGCTGCGGTGGCGCCAACATGGCGCCGGTCGGGCCCCTGCAGCGGAACACGGCGCTCACCAGCTCTGCGCGCGGGCACGCCGAGGACATGGCGACGAAGAACTACTTCGCCCATCAGAGTCTGGACGGAAAGTCGCCCTTCGACCGCATGCAGGCTGCCGGCTACTCGGGCTCCAGCATGGGAGAGAACATCGCGGCCGGTCAGGCCACGCCTGCGCAAGTGATGCAGAGCTGGATGCAGAGCCCCGGCCATTGCAAGAACATCATGACCGCGGGCTTCCACGATCTCGGCGTGGGCTATTTCCGAGTCAGCGGCGGGCTCGCGCACTACTGGGTGCAGAACTTCGGAGGCTGAGGTGTCACGGACACGCATCTGGGTCGTCGCCTGTGCGCTCATCGGGCTGTTGTGGACCCGTGCTCTGGCTGCCCAAGGCGAACCGCGCAATGTCCTCGTCACCGAGTTCTCGGGCGAAGAGGGGGATGCGACGCGCGGGGCCGTGTTGCGGGCACTCGGTTCGAAAAAGAAGAAGGTGCGGCTCGTGGCCCTCGATCACGCGTTCGACGTCGCGGCAGATCTCGAGGCGAACCTCACCGGACGCGCAGGACTCAGCAAGGTGTCGCGCGTGCTCGGTCTGTCGCTCATCGTGACCGGAAGCGTGGTGGAGAAGAAGCGCGAAAGCGTCGCCACGCTCAAAATCTACGACGGCACGGGGGAGCTGGTGAAAGTGCACCAGGTTCGGGAGAAGTCCGCACCCGCGCTGCCTCGGCGAGTCGAGACCGAGACCTGGCGCGTCGTCCGGACTCTGCTCCGGAAACGCAGCGAACGACCGGCCAGCGCGCGTGTGATGGTGGCTCCTTTCGAGGGCAACGAGAGCCCGCTCGTCCGAAAGTGGGTGGCGCAAGCCTTGAAGCAAGAGACCGGCGTGCAGCTCGTGTCCGAAAAGGAGCTGCCGACGCCGAGCCCATCGCAGCGGATGCGCTGAGCGACAGCGTCGTGCGCATGGCTCAAAGCGTCAACGCGGCCGTCATCGTGGCGGGTGACGTCAGAAAGCGGGCGGGGCTGCACCAGGCACGCGTTCGACTCCTGAACGGTGCCGACGGTGAGGAGCTCGGTCACTTCGAGTTCGAGGGGAGAGGTCTCTTCGGGGTGAAGGCCAAGCTCGACCGCACCCTGCGCCACGACGTGCGGCCGGCGTTGGCCTTGTCGCGGGCACCGGAGCTGCCGCGCGAGCGGATCCCCGACGGAGAAGCTCCCGAAGCCGACACGCCCGCGCCGAGCGCGGCCGAGCGGACTCCCGAGCGGCAGCGGGAAGGGCGCACTCCGTTCGCGGCGATCCTGACCGGAGGCGTCTTCGGGCGACACTTCCACTACGTCGAACCGGGAGCAGGAGGGCTCCGCCCGTACGACCTCGGCGCTGCATCGGCGGCGGGCATCCGAGCTCGCTGGTATCCCGGCGCCCACTTCGGGGACGGTGCGGCCTCTCACTTCGGCGCCTTCGGCCGCTACGAGCGCGCGCTGTTCGCTCGAAGCCGCGGCGCGAACGGTGACATCGTCGAGAGCCGTGCGGAGAATTGGCAAGCGGCGGCCCTCGGACGCTTGCTGTTGGGCGCGCACTCGGCGACGGCAGCGCTGGGCTACGGGCAAGACGCTTTCGTCGTGGGCGACACGGCGAGCGGGGCCGTGCCACGAGTGAAGTACTCTTTCCTGCGGGCGGGCGCCGAGCTGGCGCTCGGGTTCGGACGTCTCCAGTTGGGAGCGGGCGCCGGCTTCCGGTTCCTGACTGGCGTCGGCGAGCTCGGTTCGAGCGCGTGGTTCCCGCGCGCTGGGGGCCTCGGCACGGACTTCGAGCTCGGCGCTGGCTACGAGGTGTTCGACTCGTTGAGCCTCGCACTCGGTCTCGAATACCGGCGCTACGCCTTGCGTTTCGAATCCGAGAAGGGGGACGCCCGCGTGGCGGCGGGTGCAAACGACGAGCTACCGTCGGCGTGGTTCGGCCTGGCTTGGGCTCCCTAGACGCGGCCGCCGACCCCTCACTTCCCCCGCTTCGTAGGCGGCTCGAGCAAGCGGACGAGGGCGTGAGAAGCGGGCTCGACGTCGATGCCCTCGTGGCTGGGTGGGCCCCCCGCGAGCGCAAGTGCCTGGATGGTCCCCATGACGATGGGCACCATCGCCAGAGCGTCCACGTCGTCCCGCACAGTGCCTGCTCTTTGTCCGTCACGTAGACATTCGAGGATGTACCCGCGCGACTTCTGCACCGCCTTGCGCAGGCGCTTGGCGCTCGCATCCGGCAGCGCGAGGTGGAATTGCTCGGAGGTGACCAACCGGTGCAAGCCGAGCCGACCACCTGCGGCCCGGCTGCGTGCTTCCACGAACTTCTGGAGTCGGACGAGGGGCGGGACCGTGAGCGGCGAATACGAGAGCTCGAGCAGCGTTTCGATGCGCACGACCACGGCGTCGAGCAGGTCGTCGAGCGACGCGAAGTGCTTGAAGATGGCTCCGGTGCTCAGCCCGACGGCGTCGGCCAGGTTGCGCGTCGAGAGCGCGGCGATGCCCTTGGTGCCGATCAGGCGCACGGCGGCATCGACGAGCTCGACTTGCCGGTCCTCGGAGCGCTTACGCAGCTCGGCCACTCGCCCACAAGTAATCGATTACTTACCGAGCGTCAAAGCATCAGCGTGGACGCTCGGCGCGACACTCGGCTCAGAACTTCGGGCCCGGACGTACGACGCCCTTGGTGGGCGTACCGTTCACTTCCTTTTTGGCCGGGTCGAACGCGACGGGGTCGATACAGACGCCGCGATCGGCGAAAGTGGTCGCCGCGGTCTTCTTCTGTCGGTAGACGATCCAGGTTTGGCCGGCCCCGTCCTCGACGATGGAGGACGCGCCGGGTGCGATGACCTTCTTCTGGACGTTGCCGCTCAGATTCGTGTCCGACGCGAACAGCGTGCCCCGAAGCGTGAAGGGCCCGAGCGGCGTCGTGGCGGTAGCGTAGTTGATTCGGTACGTGGGTTGGTCGCCTTCGCCGAACGAAAACAGGAGGTAGTAGACGTTCTTCGCGGCGTGGAGCATCGGATGCTCGAGCTGCCCGACACCGGGAACGTCCTTCGAGTCGAGCAGCAGAGTCTCGCCGCCCGAAAACGCGAAGGGGTCTTTCATCGGGCGGATCACGATCGACGTGCCCGTGCCCGCGGCGTTGCGCCTCTTGTAGAGGAGGTAGAGGCCCTGGCTCTTCGGATCCTGGAATGGGCTCGGGTCGATGTATGCGTATCCGTTGTCCAGCAACACCTTGCGCTGGGTGCCCTTGTCGAAGTCCGCTGGATCATCACTTTCGACTACCGCGATGTCCTTGTTGCCCACTTGCGAATCCAGACCGCCGGACATCACGTTGACGTAGAAGAGATAGTACTTGCCACCCCACGCCAGGACCTCGGGTGCCCAAAGGCCCTGTGTGACCGCGCCGCCGTAGGACTGGTTCGTGTTGTGGAACACCTGCCCGAGCGGCGACCAATGCACGAGATCGGGGGAGCGGTATCCGACGACTCGACCTCCGATGGTCGAGCCGTTCTGATGGATCTGCTCCGGCAGGTACAGGTGATACGCGCCGTCGAACTCGGAGCAGTCGGGATCGCCCGAGACGTCGAGCACGACGTTCTCGTACGTGAGTGGCTCCGGCGGCGGCGAGTCGACGCCAGTCGCGTCGGAGGCACCGGCGTCGGAGGGGATGCGCCTTCGGTTCCACCGTCGTCGACGCCGCCCGTCTGCGCGGCATCGCTCCCCGCGTCCTCGACGGAGTCGGCGCTCGAAACGTCGGAGCTCGCGTCGGGATCGGGTCCGTTCGGAACGCCCTCGCCGTCCTCGCTCGAGGCGCCGCACCCGAGCGCCAACGTGAGACAGAGCCAGGGCAGAACTCGTGCGGTCAGTCGATGGCGGCGAAGCACGCGGCGGCGAAACACGCGGCGATGTCGCTGCAAGCGACGTGCCGCCGTAGCGGACCAGCGATTTGCCGCCGATCCCGCAGTGCGCTGCTCGAGAACGTCGCCGCTCACCTCGCTCAGTGCAAACCGGCGCCGCCAACCAGCGTGAGCGGCCTTTACCGACCGGTCGGCGCTCGGTAGCTTGAAACCGTGCCCTACGCGTTCTGGATCTGGCTGCTGTTCGCGAATTCGGCTTGGACGCAAAGCTCCAGCATCGCCACGTCGGTGCACTCGCACGCTTTCGATCGCGTGAGTGTGAAGAGCTCGGAGTGCTCGCTCGAGCTCGCGCTCGAGTTCTCGGCGCCGGAGTCCGGCTACCGAGACCGGTCGGCGAATCGAAACCGCTACTACTTCGAGGCGCGCGTGAAGTTCGACGGCGACCATCACGCGGACAGCGTGAAGTTCAAGACGTCGAAGCCCGGCCGAAAGCGCTGGACCTGGACGCACGACACGAGCGCCGACGGCTGCTGGGCGAAGCAGAAGCCCGCGCTTCGCCAGGTGATCGTCGACGGCTGCCGAGGCAAGGGGTGCACGGTGCCGCGAGAACGATGACGGTGACTGAGCTCAGCACGCAGTCGATCGCCTCGTGCGCTCTCTTTGGATGTGCAGCTCAGGTCAGCGAGGGAGCGGTCCGCGCTCGCAACGCGCGGCGCACGGAGTTGCGGATCTCGGTCGGCAACGCCGCTTTCCGGACGTAGCCGTCCGCCCCGCAGGCCCGGCACCGGTCCGCCAGCTCGCTCTCGCTCAGCGCCGAGCACAAGAGGACGGGAATTCCCTGAGTCGCCTCCAACCGCTTGAGCATGCGCGTCAGCATGGCGCCGTCCACCCCCGGCATCATGACGTCGCAGAGAATGAGCGCCGGGTGAACCCGGAAGATCGTGTTGAATACGTTCGCTGGGTCTTCGATGGATTCGACCTCGTGCCCATCGCTGACGAGGATGGCCGTCAGCACCGCGATGTTCTCGGCGGAATCATCCACCAAAAGCAGCTTGGCCATCGTCGCTCCCGCGTAGACGGATTGAGGGTGGTTCGAACCGGCAGATGTGCGTCGGATCACGACGCATGGCGTTGCTCCGGAACTGACACGCTGAACGTACTGCCCTTCCCCACCTCGCTTTCGAGAGTCACGTCACCGCCGAGAGCAACGGCGAGCTTGCGCGCGATGAACAGCCCGAGCCCCGTGCCGCCGTGGGCCCGGACCTCCGATTGATCCACCTGCGTGAAGCGTTCGAACACGCGCTCCCAGTCCTCCGGGGGGATGCCGCCCCCGGTGTCTCGGACGGAAAAGACTCGCCTGCCGCCAGCGCGAGTGACTGAAAGCGTGATTCGCCCGGTTTGCGTGAACTTGGCTGCGTTGCCCAGCAAATTGGCCAAGATTTGACGCAACATACCGGGGTCGCTGACGAGATCTTCGGCAGCTTCGATCCTCGATTCGACCTCGATGGCACGCCCGCGCACCAGAGCACGCGTGAGCCCTGCGAGATCGTCGACCAGATCCGCGACCGCGATCGGCGCTGAGACGGGCACGAATTTCCCCGACTCGAGCTTGGTCAGATCGAGCATGTTGTTGACGATACCGAGGAGTGCCTGCGCGTTGCGAGCGATGCTGGCCGCCCACTCCGTGTTGCCTTTCGGACCGACGTTCGCGCGCTGCTCGACCAAAAGCTCCGCGAAACCGATGATGCTGTTGAGCGGAGTCCGAAGCTCGTGCCACGCCATGCCGAGGAACTCGTCCTTGACTCGCGTGGCTCTACTGAGCTCCTGATAGCTCGCCTCGAGTTCCTTCGACTTCGCCGTCAGCACCTCGTTCACGCTCTCGAGCTCGTCGCGCTTCACCATGGTGGATGCGAGCTGCTCGGCCATGTGATTCAACGCAACCGAGAGCTCGTCCACCTCGTCGCGCACGGCCTTGGGGCGCTCCGACGCGACGATGGTCAAGTCGCCGCTCGCGAAGCGAGCCGAGTCGTCGTGGAGCTTCTGCAGGCGGAGTCGAAGCCTCCCAGCCACGATGGCCGAGAGCAGCACGCCGGCGATCGCGCCGAACAGACTCAGTCCCACCGCGATCCGCAGGGTGCGCTCGCTCAGAACGGTCGGCCTCGCGAGCGCGGTTGCGCTGCCCTTCTCCTCCTCCTGACGTCGCTCCGCCAACGCCGTCAGCACCGCGGACTCGGCGCGAGCCAAAGCGCCATCCACACGGTTGGGTGCTGGGTTCTCTGGCTTCTTCTCTTCGGTCCCTTCGTCTGTCTCGGCTTGCGCCGGGGCATCATCGTCACGGTCGGCCTCCGCCTTGGGCACGGCCTTGCCGGTCAAGAGGGCATCGCCCACGGCAAGCAGGCGGCTCACGCGTTCGTCGACCTCCTTTTCCTCGTTGACCTCCTCCGCGCCGAACTGCCCTGCGAGCTCGACAGCCCGGCGGCGAGTTTCGAGCAGGACCTTCCGCTCGGCGTCACAGCTCGGGTGCGGGGAAACCCCCGACGCGCGCTCCACGCACAAGGTCCAGCGCAACACCGCCGCTTCCGAGCCGTGGATGACCAGCATGTGCCGGTGCCACAGCAGCGAGCGCTCGTGGTCTTCGCGGGCGAGGTGGCGACTCGCCAGGAAGAGCGCGACCAGCATGACGGTCGTGAAGATGGGGATCGCGACGAGAACCAAGAGCTGGCCGCGCACGCCCACGCGCTGGGTGCGCGGCTCAGAGCCCATGCTGCACCTGCGCGATGAGGCGGTACCGGTCCGCGGGGTCGGTCCAACCGAGCTGGCCGCCGACGGCTACGAAGGTTTCGGGGCTCAGGCGCAGTTTGGCGCCGGTCCCGCGGAAAATGCGTAGCCCTCGTCGCCGAAGCTGAGTTCGCCGATCGCCTCGGCGTAGAAGAGGACGCGTTCGGCCACGGCTTCGACGCCGAGCGACGTCGCGTGGAAGACGCCCGTTTCGACCTCCGCGGTCGTGACCATCAGACCCGCCCGCGCTTGAAGTACGAGGGGCCGGAGCACGGCCACCGCACCCAACCCCGTTTCGAACTCGCCCTTGCCCTCGCCCAGGTCCTTGGTCGGATCGCCGGTCGGGAGGGAGACCTCCTCCGACACCACCAGAGCCGCAGAGCGGGACTGCAGCAGGGTGAGCTTGAGGCCGGCTCCGAGATCACCGAACCCGTATGCGGACTCCGAACCCTCCCGCACGAGGACCATCGGAACCTCCACCTCACCTCCCAACCGGCGAGTAATGCCGTAGAAGAGCTGAGTGCGGGGCAACGAGTAGCGATCTGGTCCCGACTCGACGCGAGGCTCGGCGCTCCGCACGGCCTCGACGCTGAGCCGCAGAGCGATCTCCGGCGCGGCCTCGGGCAAGACCTCCTCGAAGGCGACGGCTTCCGAGTAGCCCTCGAGCTCGCCTTCCTCCCCTTCAGGCTCGGCCGAGTGTGCGACACCGGCGACCAGGCAGGTCGCCGACCACAGGCTCAGAGCGCAGACCATCCTCGGCCATGACGACCGAAGGAGTCTTGTCGCGCATCGGTTAGGGGGACGAGAGGCCAACATTTCGAAAGTATCGCGCGAGCGCAAGCCGCACAAGAACGAAGCCGCTGCGGGGGCGTCACACGCGCCGGCCGAACCGACGCCCGCCTCGGACTCCACGGGGACGGGCGCCGTGAGTCCGCACTCGGGAGAGCCACGCTTCACATCGCACCGTTTCATGTCTTCATGTCGCTGGCCGCCTATCGGCTCGGCGTGCGGAGCTCGAGCTCACGAGCCCGCGGACTACCGCTTCACCTACGAGTACGGCCGGGCACGCAGCAACTTGAAGCGGTCACGGGCAGCGCCGGTGATCGCGGCCAGCTGACGCCGACCGGAACGAGGACTTCGGTGGGAAGCGGGCCAGGGAGAGCACAGTGGCCCCGAGCGCGTGCGGTTTCCGGCGGCGCATTCACGCACGTGGGGCGATCCCCGCGGCACGTCCGGCGACGCGAAGCTGTGAGATAATCCCCGCCATGTTGCGCCACGCGGTTCTGGCGTTCGTGCTCACGGCCTGCTCTGCCGACTCCGAAGGCGGCACGGCCTCCAACGCGGGCGGATCGACCGCTTCGGGCGGCTCGGGTGGCTCGAATGCGAGTGGTGGCGCTGGCGCGGGTGGAGGTGGGGGCTCGAGCGCGAGTGGTGGCAACCTCAGCGGAGGCACCGGCGGTGGGCTCGACCTCGACGCGAGCTTCCAACCGATCGCGGTTCGCGCGCTGCCTGGCCTTCAGAGCATCAGCTTTTACGAGCGCACGGGGGGCACCGCTCCGACCGAATACGACTTCAGCGTGAATGGCCCGGAGCTTTCACAGAAGCTCGTCGATCCGCTGTCGGATACGAACAAAGACATCTTGGGCGCGTCGAGCGAGTGGTACGACGTCTACTATTCGGATCAGGATGGGAGCTTCGACCTCGACGGCAGCTACCTGACCATTTCGGGTGTGTTCCTGCACCCGCTTCCGGCTGGTGGCGGCCTGAACCTGGCTGAGATTGGTCTCCACTTCTCCGGATCGCAAACGGAATACGGAAACTACGTCGCGAGCTACGTGGTGCTCGGTGACAACAAGGTCGAGGCCGACGTCGGCAAGTGCATCGACGGCGACCTGCAAACCCACACCACCATGGGCAATACCGTGGGTTCGACCGAGCGCCTGCGGCTCACGCTCGGGTTCAAGAGCACGTCCGGCCCGCCGAAGTGACGGGCGCCGTTCAATTGACCCAGAGCAAGTAGCGCAGCTTCCGCTCGAGCGATTCGTGCCCACGTTCGACCTCGCCTTGCATCCGCTCGAGGCGCTTGGGCAACGGTGAGGCCTTCATCTTCTGGACGTAATGGCGTCCGAGCAAGCTCCTGAGGGTGCCCTCGACGTCCCCGCTCCGCTCGAAGCGTTCGAGCTTCTCGACGTCGAGCGTGATGTCGGAGGGAGACGAGAAGAAGCTGCCCACGTCGATGTAGCCCGAAAGCGCGCGTTTGGACCGATGGTCACCGAGGTTCGCCAGCTCGGCGACGGAGAGCCCCTCCTGGCCCCGCACCAACCGTTCGAGATCGGAGACCACGCTCTGCCACGTGTCGTAGAGCGACGCGTCCACCGGCAGTGGCAGCGGGTGGCTCTTCTGCCTCGGGTTCGGCAACCATTCGCGTTCGTCGTCGGTTTCGGCGAGGTACGACTTCCGACTGGTGTTCGAGTGGGAGAGCCCAGCCAGGATTTGCCGCTTTGCTTCGTGGACGCGTTCCGGCTTGACCAAACGGATGACGACGTTCGCGGGCCTGTCGTTCCGTTCGGCGAACAAGCGATCGAGCTCGCCGTAGTCGTAGGCGAGAACCAAGTCCAAAGCGGCGCGCTGGAACGCGACGAAGGCGCGAGCCCAATACAGGTCGCCGTGGTCGAAGCGAATCGTGGGCTTGCGTCGCGGGTCTCCCTCGGGGATGGGTTTCCCGTCCGCGTCTTGCTCGATCTGGAACAGGAGCCGATCGCGATCGTCCACGCGACCGTTTCCGTTCCAGTCCTTTTCCCAACACGCGATGCAGATGTCCAACGAGAAACCCGCGTCGCTCGCGGCAATCTCGAGATCGGCGTCCACCGCGCCGAGGTCCTTCTCGGCCTGCTCGAGCGCTGCCGTGAGGTAGCGTTGATTCAGTCCGCCAGCCGCCACGCCACCCACGAGCAGCGTGCGCATGTCCTTGTTGAGCTGCTTCATCGTGCGCTCGTAGCGCGCGATGGCACGCGCCAACGCAGCGCGGGGGTTCTTCGCGTCACGTTCGAGCGCGGTCTGGGCCTCACGGTCCGCCCGGCGCATGTCGCCACGGGCGAGCGCTTCGATTGCGGGGGAGGCCGCACGAGCGCGCTCGGCACCCGAAGCGCCCGCACAGCCCGAAACCGAGAGCGGCACCAAGAGCAGCAAACGCCAACGCATCATGCACGCGGGTCTAGCAAGGGAGAGGCCACGCGCCGAAGCGAGTTTCCCCGTGGATTCGGGCCATCCGCGTCGGCGCCTACGCAGGTGCGGCGCGAAGACTACCAGCTCGACGATGGGTGAAGCTTTCAGCTCGCCGCCGGACTAGCGCGAACGAGCCATCACGTTGCCGTCCGCATCGCCAACGCCCTGGTTGGTCCAATAGACGCAAGCGTCGTCCAACGCCACTCCCCGCGGCACCGAGAGACCTGTCGCGAGCGTCTCCGGGGCGCCGCCCGCCATGGGCATGCGCGCCAACCGCCCGCTCGACGTCGCCCCGCCTTCGACCCAATAGAGCTGGTCCGCAGCTGGAGCGAGGGCCAGCGCCCTCGCGAACGAGCCCGCTGCGAGCGGCTCGCGAGGACCACCGCTGCGCGGGACGCGACCAATCTCGGCGTTCATCGCGTAGTACACGTGCGTGTCGCTGAGTGCGAGATCGTTGCCGTTGGCGGCGGGCAGCGGCGTGAGCATCTGCGGCACGGCCGTGGTGGCCTGCGCGAAGTGCCAGATGCCCGGCGTGCCGCCGCTGGTGTTGTCGATCCAATACGCATGACCCGCGCTCGCCACGAGTGGGCCGGGATCGTCGAGCCCGCTGGCGAGGAGCGTGACGTCGGGCGCCACCGACTCCCAGGCGAGGAGCGCGCCAGCGTCGACACCCGGCCCCTGGCGCACCCAGACGGTGGCGTCGCCGGCCCGCGCGATTCCCTCGGGGTGCCCCGGGGATTCCGGGACGATCACTTGGACGACGCTGCCGTCCTTCTCGACGCTCAAGACTCGACCATCCATCGGGGACGTGAGCCACACGCGCGCAGCGTCCAGTACGATGTGCCTGGGACGGCCGAGGCCCGAAACCAGCACCACCGGCTCGCCACCGCCCTTCGGAATGCGAACGAGCGCTCCGCCGTCCACCGCGCTCGTGACGAACACATGGTCTTCGTCGACCGCGATGGCGTATGCGCGGGCGATGCCAGCCGCAACGACGACGGGCACGGTTCCGAACGCGCAGCTCGCATGCGCGCCTTCGGCGCCGCCGCTGCCCTGGGTTCCCGCGGCTCCACCGGTACCTCCGAATGCACTCGACCCGCCCTCGCCGAGCGGGAGAGACAAGAGCCCCGAACGGGAGCCGCAACCGAGCGCGAGGAGCGAGACCGCTATCGCGAGAGCTCTCGACATGCCGACTCACGATAGCAACGCTTCGCGACCGTTTGCACCCGGCGCGGCGCCGGCGCTGCTCGTAGGTTACTCGTAGTGCCGGACCTGCCAGCCCCGCGCACTCATCGCGAAGCCGAGACCGGTAGCCGCCAACAGCACGCTCGCGAGCTTGTCGAAGTCGACGACGACGATCCACCCGAGCGCCGCTGCGCCACAGACGACCATGAGCGCGAGGCCTCGGCGCAACATCGTGCCCGGTTTCGCGTACACCTCCTCCACCGCCGGCCGGCGCCCGACCCCGATCCCGCGCAGCTCTTCGGGGATTTCCTCCTCCAGCGCCTGCTCCGCGCGACGCTTCTGGAGTGCCGACTGCTCCCGGTAGTGGCAGACGCGACACACGGCGTCGCCGGCCGTGGTGAAGTAGTCGGCCGGAGTCGCCCCACACATGGCGCACCCCATCGGGACAGCGATAGCACACGTGCCGCCCGGACGCGTGAGCGCGACGACGTCGCTCCTGTTACCCTCGCGGACGGTGATGGCTCGAAACCCGATCCGCCGGCTCTCGATGCTCGTCGGCGCGTGCGCGCTGGGGAGCTGCACGGAGCACCGCACGGCCTACCCGCCGCCGGCTCCGCCCCCCGGCCCGGCCCCCGCTGCAAACGCTCCTGCGCCGGTGCCGAACGCTGCGCCGGTCGTGGCACTGGCGCCGGGCCCACCGCCAGCACCGGTGGTGTTCAGCGAGCTCCCGCCGCTGATGTTCACGGCCGGGCGAACTCCGAAGCTCGTGCCGATCGTGAAGAACGTCTACGACCTCTTTGCGCTCTCACCCGACGGGAAGAGCTGGGTATCGAGCGACTCGCTCACGCCGGACGGCACGCGACATCAGAAGGAAGGCGCGCGCTTGCACACGCCGACGACCGGGCAAGACGGCATTCCAGTCGAAGCCTGGGTTCCGAACGCTCGCTTCTCCGCCGATGGCAGCCGCGTCCTCGTCGCGAGCTGGGGCATGGGCGCCCTCGCGGTGCTCGAGGTGGCGACCGGAAAGGTCCTGTTCGAGACCACCGCCGAAGCGTGTCAGGCGCGCTTCGACGGTCCGAACACCGTCGTCTATCACACGAAGTCGGCAGAGCCGAACGCGCGCCTGATGCGCGCCGACGTTTCGACGCGCACCATCACCCCACTCGGTGGGGGCCGTCGCGTCGAATACTGCGAAGCCCCTCCGGATGGCAGCGCATTCGTCACGGACTGGAACGGTGAGCGCGCATACGTCGACGGGCGCACGGGCGCGGCGCTGCCGCTCGCGGTGCCAGCGAACGTGGACGTCGCGATGTCGAAAGCCGCCAATCGCTACTGCGTGGGCACCGCGTCGGGCTTCGTTTGCACGCACCTGCCCGACGGCGGATCGGAGCAAGTCTGGGCGCGTCCGAGCTCGTCCTACGTGGATTGGTCTCCGGCAGGACAGCACGCGCTGATCCGCTATGCGCCGGATCCCGACGGCGTCTACGACGGCTGGGCGTGGGTCGACTTCGGTGCCAAGACCGTGCGCCGCCTCCAGGGCTTTCGCGGCTACTCGGGCAGCATGTTCGCCGTACACCCCGGAGGCCAAATCGTGAGCATCGGCAGCGGCTCGGGTCTCTACGTGTACGAGATGACCAAGGGCAAGGTGTTCTTCGCAGCACACCGTCCGTTGTACGAGAACCTGGTCGACCCGAACCTACCGCGCCGAGTCGTGGTGGGGACCGACAACGTGAAGGACTTCTTCTACGTCGACGTGCCGTAGCGCTTCCGCACGCTGAGCCCTACTTGATGGGAGCTCCGACGCACTTGTTGCCGCTGCAACTCTGACCGGCGGGGCACGGCCCGCAATCGAGGATGTTGCCGCAACCGTCCGCGAGATAGCCGCACTGGGCGTTGGCCGCGGCACAGGTGCCAGGGGTACAGCTCGGCGTTCCACACTGGCCGGGCACACCGGCGCCGCCGCAGGTCTGACCGGGAGGACACGGCCCGCAGTCGACGATGCCACCGCAGCCGTCCGCGGCCCAGCCACACGCGAGGCCCCGCGACTGGCACGTGCTCGGGGTGCAGGTATTCGAGCCGCACTGGTTCGCGCCGCTGCCACCGCAGAGCTGGCCAGGCGCCGTGCACTTGCCGCAGTCGATCTGTCCGCCGCAGCCGTCGGGGATGAAGCCGCAGTTGGCGCTCTGCGCCGCGCAAGTGGTCTTCGTGCAGGGCGGCGGCACACATGCCGGCGGGTTGCCTTGGCAAACCTGACCCACCGGACAGGGACCGCAGTTGAGCTGACCGCCGCAGCCGTTGCCCGCGAGGCCACAGCCGATGTTCTGCTGCGCGCAGGTGAGCGGCGTGCAGGTGGGGGGCGGGGGCTGATCCGGGGTGATGCAGCTCGTGAGATCGAACAGCATGAACGCGAGGACCTTTTCCTGCGGCGTCATCGGCGAGTTGTTGCACTCGTTCGGGAAGTTCGACCCGCCGGTGCTGCTGTTCGTGGTGACGTGGAAGCTGCTGAACAGCACGCGACCACACTGGTTCTGAGGCTGCGCGCCCCACGGCGTGTTGAACGTGAGGTGGAGCGCCGCGGGATCGGGGTTGTTCTGGTAGTTGAAGATCCAGCGCTGCGCGGGCACGGCCCCGAGCGGGTTCCCCATGTTGCGCCGGGCTTCGTCGACGGAGATGCGCGGCGGGTTGTTGGCCGAGAGCGCGTTGACCGCGGGGATCGCCGCCCATTGGGCGAACGTCTGCCCCTTCTGGAAGGTGGTGTCGATCTCACCGGTCACCGGGTTGTTGTACGACGCCGCATTGACCGCCGCGCTGGTGGTGCCCGGCCAGGGCAGCGCGTTCGACGGCGCCAAGTCGTAGAGCCAGGAGTAGCTGAAGTGGGTGAAGAACGCGCGCCCGCCCTTGTTCACGTACGCCGCGGTGTTGGTGGCCACGTCGACCACCCGCTGCTGCGCCGCGTTGGCGATGTCGTGGGAGCTGCCACGGCAGGCGAAGATCAACGCGTCGTACTTGTCGAGCTCCGCTTGGGTGCCGTAGAGCGTGGTGTAGCTCGGCGTCTGGGCGTTGATGGAGGCGCCGTTGTCTCGATAGAAGCGGATGCGGCCGGTTCCATTCGGGTTGGTGAACTGGTTGTCCTGCACGCCGAGCTTCCGGATCACGCATTCGAGTGCGTCCACGTTGCCGGTCGCGATGGCGAACAGCGGAATGTGATCAGCGGAACCGCCTTCGGCCTCGCGCACCGGCAGCCGGGTCTGCTGCGCGGTCAGGTTCGTGGTGGTGCAGGGCGGGACGTTGACGGTGACGATGCGGCGCCAGCGACCCACCTGGATGACGAGCGGGATGTTGTTGCCGGCCGGGACGTTCGTCAGCGTGAAGGTCCCATCGAAGGCAGCGTTCGCGCTCACCAGTGGCTTGCCACTCGCCTGTGCGTTGCACTGATCGCAGGTGCCGGCGGCGACGCCGTCCACGAACGGCGTGACGCCGTACGGATAGGTCATCGAAGCGTTCGGCACGTAGACCACGCCACCCGGGATCGGCAAGGTGCCGTTCGGGGCGTAGATCGTGCCCTTGAGCGTGGTCGTACCGCCACCATCGCACTTCACCTGGAGCGGGCAGTAGTTCACGCAGGTCGAACCCGCGTCCGGTTGATTTCCCGTGCCGCACTTGTTCGGACCGCCGCCGCCGCAGAAACCCGTGGAGCAGGCATTGGGACCACCGCAGTCGAGCAGGCCACCGCAGCCATCCGCCGCGTAGCCACAGTCGGCACCGAGCGCAGCACACGTCGTCTTGGTGCAAGCTGGCTTGCCGCACTTGCTGGGCGTGCCGCCGCCGCCGCAGCTGTCGCCGCTCGAGCAGCCGCCGCAATCGTGAACGCCACCGCAGCCGTCGGAGATCGGGCCGCAGTCGCCGGCCGCGCAGGTAGTGCTTGGCGTGCAGGTAGCGCCGTCGGCGAGCTGGCCGCCGCCGCACTTGCTGGGCCCACCGCCACCGCAGAACTCGGGGGCCGTGCACGTCCCGCACTCGATCTTCGCGCCACAGCCGTCACCCGCCGGTCCGCAGTCGAAGCCCAGATCCTGGCAGGTCTTCGGGATGCAACCCGTCGTACCGCCACACACGCTCGGAGTGCCACCACCGCCACAGGTCGCCGGCGGCGTGCAGTCTCCGCACTGGATGATGGCACCACAGCCGTCGCCGGCCGCCCCGCAGCTGATGCCCTGGTCGGCGCAGGTCAGCTTCTTGCAGTTCGGGTTCGAGCCGTCGTTGGAGCCGTCGAGGTTGATCGTCACGGACGAATCGCCGTCCCCGCCGGCGTCCTTTTGTTTCTTGCCGCCGCCTTCTTCGTCGCCACCGCCGCAAGACGCGGCCAGCACGGCACCCAACCCCAAAACCAGACCACCGATGACGAGCCGGATCGACATGATCACCTCACGCGTGCCCGAGCCGAGGCACGACCAAACTAGACTGTACCCGACCTCTCCGAGGATCAGGCTCGGTCCCCGAGGAAAACCGGAATGACGGGACCGCTCCCCTCGGGGACCGGGGGCGACCGGGTCGGTGGTAGGTACTCCAAAGTGGGCAGAGTGGGCACACGAGGCGACGGGGACGCGACGGCGCGGCCGGAGCTCCGTCCCGGAAGTCGCCAGTCCACGTTGCCAGCGCTCGGCCTCGGGCTTCAGGATCGCCGGGATGCGACCTGCGTCGTTCGTCCATGTGGTCTGCCTGGGCAGCTGGCTCGGCTGCCTGCTCGTAGAGGGCGTGATCGAGGCGCTGGCGCGACGGGACCGCGAGCTCCTGCGAGCGGTGTCGCGACTGCATCGCTCCATCGACCTCTGGGTGGAGATCCCGGCTTTCAGCGGCGTGCTCGCGTCGGGGCTCGTGCTCTCGCTCGATGCTGCGTGGTCCAACGCGCTGATCGCCAAAGTGGCTCTCGGGACCTTCGCCATCTTGGCCAACTTGGCGTGCCTCTGGCCCGTGTTCCGGCGCGCTCGCGCGGCGCAGGCGGACGACTTCCGCGCGATGCAGCGCCATTCACTCCGAATCTACCTGGCATTCGTCGTCGGATTTCCGGCGGGGCTCACCGCGCTCGCGTTGGGACTCGCGCGAATGGGGTGGTTCTGATGCCGAACGCGCCGGCGGCTGATGCGAGCGGCGCGAGCTCGCTTTTGGAATACGCGGCGGGGACGACGCTGGGGTCGTGTCGCGAGGTCAACGAGGACGCCTTCGGGGTCTTCGCCGATCTCGACGCATTCGTCGTGGTCGATGGCTGCGGAGGCGTGTCCTCGGGTGAGAGTGCAGCGAGGCTCACGGTGGAGTGCTTCCGACGAGTCCTCCGAGAGCAGGTCACGCGCACCGGCGCCCTCCTGGTTGCGGATCCCTTGGCGGTCGCCACCTTCCGCGCGAACACCGAAGTCTTTCGCGAGGCGAGCACGCATCCGGCGCGACGGGGTCAAGGCGCGGCACTCTGCGCCGTCCGCGCGTTCGAGGGGTGGATCACCATCGCCCACGTCGGCGATTGCCGCGTCGGACGTCAGCGTGACGGCACTCTGGTTTGGTTGACCGAAGACCACGACCTGGCCTCCGAGCTCAGACGAGCTGGTGCGTCCCGCCGACAGCAGGAGGAGGTCGGGGAGCTCCACTCCACCGTGATCACCCGCGCCGTCGGCATCGGCGAGCACCTGCCCGCCGAGGTCGGCTATCACCCCACGCTGCCCGGTGACGTTTACCTGCTCTGCAGCGACGGACTGTCGCGGCAGGTCGAGCAAAGCCGGATCGCCGCGATCGTGAGCCGGCATTCGCAGGACCTTTCCCGTTGTTGCTCCGCGCTGCTGCAAGCGTCCGAGGACGCGGGCGGACAAGACAGCGCGACCGTGATCTTGCTTCGGCTGCGCGCGTGAGCCACGACAGATCCATTCGCCTCGACGGCGAGCTGCGGAGGACTCCGGCGAGCAGGACGACGCGACCGTGATCTTGCCTCGGCTGCGCGCCGGAACAGGCCCGGCAGGCCGTGGGCGGAGGGCTGTTCCAAGCCGATGACGCAGGGAGTCAGCCGCCCGGAGCTCGCGCCGGCTCGACAGGGTTGTCCCGGGATTTTCGCCGGATTCGTCCCTTGGCGCGCCCTCGGATCCAAGGTCTACTTCGAGGTTGATGCCATGTCGTTGGGTTCTCCTGCTGTCGGTGTGCGCTGTGGGTTTCGGCGCCTGTTCCTCGGGCCCTGAAGTGAGCCCGACGGGAACAGTCGAACCAAGTCGGACGGCGTCGGGTGTGACCGTCCAGATCCCGGCACGGGCGGACCAACCGGTGGCGCTGCGCGTCGGGGGAACGGAGGCTCGATTCTCGTTGGAAGGCGCGCCCGCGGTCGCCTTCGCCGCTCGCGCCGGAGGCTGGATTGCCGACGCCGAGGATCGACGCATCGAGGTCCGGACCCTCCCGTCGGGAGTCGAAGATTGGGTCGGGCTCCAGCGGCGGCCCAGCAAACCGCTTCGCTATCGGGTGGCTCTCGCGGGCGTGGCCGGGCTGCGCCGCGTCGCTGGGATCGTCGAGTTGCTCGACGCTACCGGTGCTCCGGTGATTCGCGTCGGACCGGCGTACTTGGTCGATGCGCGCGGGCGCACGCGCTCGGTCGACTTGTCGCTGCCGGACTGCGCGCACGACGAGAACGAGCGAGCGCCTTGGGGTCGACCCGTCACCGCGCCGGGCGCCGAGTCGTGCATCGTCGAGCTCGGGCTCGACGATGGCGGGCTCGAGTATCCACTGCGCATCGATCCGCCGTGGACCGCCGCAGCGAACAACATGGCGGTCGCGCGTGAGAAGCCGGAAGCGCTGCGCCTCGCCGACGGTCGAGTGCTGGTGGTCGCCGGTTCGACCAGCGCCGTCGCGGAGCTCTACGATCCAGCTACCCGCTCGTGGGCCGCGACGGGCGCGATGACGACTGGACGGAGCGGCGCCGCAGCCGCTCTCTTGGCCGACGGCCGAGGGCTCGTGACGGGCGGAAACGGCCTTTCGAGCGCAGAGCTCTACGACCCTGCCACCGGGAAGTTCACCGCGACCGGCAACATGAAAGCGGTTCGCTCGGCTCACACCGCGACCGCGCTCACGAACGGCAAGGTGCTGATCACCGGCGGCTGGGACGCAGGTAGTGTCACCACGAAAGCCTGTGATTTGTACGACCCCTCGAGCGGTGCGTTCGCGTCGACGGGCGCGCTCGCGCTCGCCCGCGCTCGCCACACGGCGACCCTGCTCAAAGATGGCCGCGTGTTGGCGTTCGGGGATTGGAACGCCGGCACGCCGGAGCTGTACAACCCCACGACGGGGACGTGGAGCAACTCGACCGGCGGTGGTACGTCACAAGACCACACGGCCACGCTGCTCGCGGACGGACGAGTGCTCTTCGTCGGCGGTCGCTCCGGCGGTGGCCTCAGCACGACCGACTACGTGGGGATCTTCAATCCCGCGTCTGGTTGGTCCGCCGGCACCAAGCTACCCGGACCGATCTCGAAGCGCCGGAGCCACGGCGCGGCGTTGCTGCCCGACGGCCGCGTGGCGGTGATGGGTGGGACCTGCGACTGGGACTGCGCGACGCTCGTGTCGTACTCCGAGCACGACGATGGCCAGCTCTACGGCACCGCCGGCAGCTGGACCGGCGTCAGCGCCAAGATGTCGCTCGCGCGCCGGACGGCCGTCGCGGTGACGCTCCAGAGCGGCAACGTGCTGGTGGTCGGCAACAACGGCGTCGACACCACGACGGAGGAGCTCTGCTTCTCCCAAGGCTGCGCCTGCAACGTCGCGAGCGAGTGCTATACGGGCTTTTGCGTCGACGGCGTATGTTGCGACAGCGCCTGCACCGGCACCTGCCGGGCCTGCACGAAAGCGCTGAAAAACCAGGGCGTCGACGGCGCGTGTGGGGACATCGCCGCCGACGCCGATCCACAGAGCGAGTGCGCAGCCTCGGCTGCAACGACCTGCGGGCTCGACGGCATGTGCGACGGCAAAGGGGCGTGTCGGAAACACGTCGCCGGCACGGCCTGCGGCCCGTCGAGCTGCATCGACTCGACCTCCGAAGTCCACGCCGACGCTTGTGATGGGAATGGCACGTGTGTGAAGAGCGGCAGCGGCCCGTGCAAGGCTGGCTACGTCTGCAAGAACGACGCGTGCAAGACGTCCTGCGACGACAAGACCGACTGCGCGCCGGGCTACGAGTGCTTGGCTGGGAGCTGCTCGCTCCGTCCCAACGGCGCGCCGTGCACCGACGCCGGACAGTGCACGAGCGGCCACTGCATCGGCAGCGTGTGCTGCGACACCGCCTGTGACGGCCAGTGCGAGGCGTGCAGCGAGCTCGGAAAAGTCGGGACGTGCAGCCCCTTCTCGGGCGATCCGACGGCCAAGGGCAAGACCGCCTGCGGCGCGGGCGAAGGACCTTGCGGCTCGACCTGCAACGGCGCCGACCCGAAGAAGTGTGTCTACCCGGGCAAGGAGACCAAGTGCAGCGCCTCGGGCACCGCCTGCGACGGTACGGGCAAGTGCGTGCTCACCGGCGCGCAGTGCTCCCCGGATGGCAGCCAGAGCACTGCCGAAGACGGAACCAAGACCGCGTGCGGCGCCTACCGCTGCGACACGTCGAGCGGCGAGTGCCGGACTTCGTGCACGGTGGCCGCGGACTGCCAGCTCTCCTACGCGTGTGAAGGGAAAAAGTGCGTGAAGCGACAGAACGATGCCTCGGGTGACGACGGGGGTTGCAGCACGAGCGGGGCGCAGCCGACACGCAGCGACCTCGGGTTCGTGCTGGGATGCCTCGGGATGGCGTATTTCTCGAGGCGGCGTCGCGCGATTGGTGTGGCCATCGGCGCGAGTCTCGGAGCCCTCGGCTGCTCGAGCGGCGGCTCGGGCAGCGAACCCGCGGCAGGCGAAGCGCCAGCGCTCCGAACCGAAGCGTCATTGCCCGCGCTGGACGCGCTACGCGCACGTTTCGGTGAGCGCGCCCTCATGGCCGGTGAAGCGGGCGGCTTCGTGCGCGCAGCTGGGGCACTGATCCCCGATCTGCCCGCGTTGGCCCAAGAGGGAGAAGGCCGCGCACGCGTTCGCCTGCCGCTGACGGCGGCCGAACCGCTCGCCATCGAGGACGTGGGGAGCGGCGTCTCCGCAGAGGTCGGCCTCGAGGGCGCCACGCGAGCGCCCGCTTCGCTGTCCCAAGGTCTCGCCGTCTACGCCCGAGCATCGGGCGAAGGAGATCTGGTGCTCCGGGCCGGTCCGCGCAGCGTGGAAGACTTCGTGAGCATCCCTCGGCGCGGAGGGGCGCCCCGCCTCGCCTACCGCGTGAAGCTCCACGGCGTGGCGGGCCTGCGCTTGGTCGAAAATCAGCTCGAGCTCCTCGACGCGAGCGGCACACCACGCCTGCGGGTCGACCCGCCGAGCGTGATCGACGCGCGCGGAGGCCGTCATCGCGCGACGCTCGACCTGGCGGCTTGCGCGGTGGATCGCAGCCTGGTGGCGCCTTTCGGTCGCGCCGTGACGCGGCCGGGGGCGGACGAATGCCGCATGCTCGTCACCTGGAACGACGAACTCGACTACCCCGTGCTGGTCGACCCGACGTGGACGACGACGGCGGGCTTCGGCGACATCACCGGTCACGCCACCACGGTGCTTCAAGACGGAACGGTGCTGCTCGCCCGCGCGGGCCAGAGCTCGATCTGGAACGGGGCTTGGGCCGCCAGCGGCGCCATGCAAGTCTTCCGCACGAATCCCACCGCAACCACGCTGCCAGATGGCCGCGTGCTCGTCACGGGCGGCGGAAACTCCAGCGCCGAGATCTGGAACCCGACCACGGGCAGCTGGACCAGCACGGGCAGCATGTCCGCGTCCCGCTCCCGCGCCCGCGCCAACTTGCTCTCCGATGGCAGCGTCCTCGTGACCTGCGGCGACGCGGCCGGCACCGCCGAGCGCTGGGTCGCGGGCAGCTTCAGCTCCGCGGGCAGCACCGGCAAGGCGCGGAACGGGCACACCGCAACGACGCTGGCAGACGGTCGCGTACTGGTGGTGGGCGGCGTCAATGGCACCACGAACGACAAGTCGACGCGGATCTACACGCTCGGAAGCGGCTGGGCTGCGGGTCCGAACACGGTGGACCTACGACAGAACCACATCGCGGGGCTGCTCTCGACCGGTAAAGTACTGGTGGCAGGCGGTGAGGACATTCCGGGTGCGCCGGGGGCCATCGCCACGGTCGAGCTCTACGACCCGGCGACGAACCAGTTCACGGCCGGAACGAGCATGCCGGCACCGGAACGCTTGCACATCGGGGTCGTGTTCGGTCTCGGCACGAAGGTCTACTCGATCGGCGGTCGCGGCGGTGGCGCCGGCGCTGGGACATCGACGTGGATCTACGATGTCGCAAGCGGCAATTGGAGCGACGGTGGGAACCTCCAGCGCCCGCGCTTCCAACACACCGCCGAGCTCAGACCGAACGGCGTGATCTTGGTGGTGGGCGGCTCGACGAACCCCGAGACCCTGCCGCCGAGCGAAACCCAGTGCGTCGACTACGGTTGCGCGTGCAGCGCCGCCGTACCGTGCCTGGTCGGGACCTGCGTCGACGGCTTCTGCTGCAAGACGGCCTGCAACGCGCCGTGCCAGGCGTGCAGCGCTGCGCTGAAGGGCGGCGGCAAGAACGGTGACTGTGGCGCCATCCCCGACGGCTCGGACCCCGACAACGACTGCGCCACGCAACCGGCATCGAGCTGCGGAACCATCGGCTCGTGCAACGGTACGGGGTCGTGCCGGCTGTACGCCGCGGGCACGGAATGCGCTGCACCGAGCTGCGCCCAGCCGACCGTCGGGCAGCCCGCGTCCACGTGCGACGGCACCGGCAACTGCGTGGCTCCCGCGACCGTGAGCTGCAACCCGGGCTATGCCTGCGTCGGGACGGCCTGCGCCACGACCTGCACGACCGCCACGGACTGCACATCGGGCTACGTCTGCAAGAACGGCGAGTGCAAGAAGAAAGCGAACGGCGATACCTGCACCGACGGAGCCGAGTGTACGTCGGGCTTCTGTGTCGACGGCGTGTGCTGCGATCAGGATTGCACCGGGCAGTGCGAGGCGTGCAACCAGACGGGGACGCCCGGGTTGTGCGTTCCGGTCTCCGGTAGCCCGGTCGGGACGCGTCCGGCCTGCGGGGGCACTGCTCCGTGTGAAGGCACCTGCTCCGGCACCAACCCCGACGCCTGCACGTTCCCGAGCGCGGCGTGCGGCGAAGGCAAGGTGTGCTCGAACGGCGAGTGCATCCAGAACACCGCCGTCTGCGTGGACGACGACACCGCGAGCCAACCGGCGAACGGTCCGAAGACGCAGTGCAACCCATACCGGTGCGATCCTGCCACCGGCACGTGCCGGACCTCGTGCAAGACCGCCAGCGACTGCGTGCTCGGCTCGGGCTGCTACCAAGGTCAATGCAAGGGAACGGGCGCCGGCGGCAGCGGAGGCGCCGATGGCGGCGTCGGCGCCACCGGCGGCGGGGGCAGCGCGAACGCGAATTCCTCGGAGGACGGCGGCTGCGGTTGCAGGAGCGCCGGCTCGGGTGCCGACGGGCACGCCTCGCTCGCGCTATCGTTGGTGCTCGCGGGCATCGGCATGAGTCGCAGGAAGGAGCGTCGGCGAGCAGCATGAGCGGTTACGGGCACACCACTCCCATCCAGGGGTCGCCCAGCGAGAGCCCACGTCCGACGCTGGACGGTCGCGTCGTCGCGGGAAAATACCAGCTCGTGAGGCTGCTCGGAGAGGGCGGAATGGGCGCGGTGTACGAGGCGCGGCACACGACCACGCACAGGCGTTGTGCCGTGAAGCTCCTCATCACGCCGGAGCTCGCAGCGCACCCCGAGGTGGTCAAGCGCTTCTTCCGCGAGGCGAAGGCGAGCGGCATCGCCGAGAGCGATCACATCGTGCAGGTCTACGACTCCGGGACCGATCCTGCGGACAGCCTGCCCTACATGGTGATGGAGCTCCTCAGCGGGCACGACCTCGAGCAGCTGATCAAGAAAGCCGGCGCCATCGAACCCTTGGCTGCGGTGAGGCTCGTGTTGCAGGCTGCGACGGGCCTGGCCAAAGCCCACGAGCGCGGCATCGTCCACCGCGACATCAAACCCGCGAACCTCTTCCTGACTCAGCGCGAGGACGGCGAGATCACGGTGAAGCTGCTCGACTTCGGCATCGCGAAAGTGAAGATGGAGAACTTCGCGGAGACGAGCCAAGGCCTGACCAAGAGCGGTTCGATGCTCGGCACGCCGCTCTACATGTCGCCCGAGCAGGCGCGCGGCAAGAAGGACATCGACACGCGGACGGACGTCTGGTCGCTCGGCGTCGTGCTCTACGTGCTGCTCAGTGGGGAGCTCCCCTACCACGCCGACACGTTGGGTGACCTGCTGGTCGCGATCATCACCTCCGACATCCCGTTGATCCAGGACCGGGCGCCTTGGGTGCCGCCGGAGATCGCAGAAATCGTTCACCGCGCCATGCACCGCGACCCGGACACCCGCTACCGAGACGCGGGCGAGCTGCGGGACGCGTTGGCCAAAGTGGCCTCGAGCGGCTCCCGCATCTACGCCCACGAGCTCGTGTCCGTCAGCGGCGCCTCGAAGGTCGTGGTCGCCCCGCGGCTCTCGCTCTCCGAAGACGGCCTCCTGCGCGCTGCGACGTCCCGCACCGGCATGAGCGTGACCCAGGAGACTGCGCTGGCGAGCGCGCCCAAGCGTCGAACCCCGCTGCTCTTCGCGGGCATCGGCGTGGCCCTGCTGCTGGTGGTCGGCGGCGGAGTCGCGCTGAAGGTGACCAAGAAGCGGGCGCATCGCAATCGAGACGTCGCCGCGCTCGAGCCGGCAGCCGCGCCCACGCCGAAGAGCCCGGGGCCCACCGAGGTGATGCCGCTCGGCGCAGCCGAACGCTACGAGCTCAGCGTCGCGCCGGAGGGTGTCGAGGTCAGCATCGACGGCAAGGTCGCCGAGGTGAAAAACGGCAAGGTCGAGCTGACTGGCACGCTCGGCGAGACCCGCACGGTGAAGGTGAGTGCGGGTGGCAAGACGCGCGAGCAGGTGGTGGCCATCTCGCAAAACGGGCTCGTCCCCGATCGAGTCGAACTCCGACTCACGCCCAAGGCCGAAGGCCGAGGGAAGAAGGGCGACACGGAGTCCAGCGCGAAGACGCCGCCCAAAGACGACACGACCCAGAAGCCCAAGCCGGCCGGGGACAAACCCAAGCCCAAGGTCGAGACGTCGCAAGACGAATTCAACAAGTAGGAGGAACGTTGCTCCGCTCGCTCCATCGCTTCGCGCGATCGATCTCAGTCTGCGTCCAGCTGGCCTGGCTCGCGACCTTCCTATGCGCATTCGTGGCGGCTCCGAGAGCCGCTGCCCAGCCGGCCGCGAGCCCGGAGGCGACGCCTCCGGCGGACAGCGCCGACGACCAGAAGCGCGAGGAAGCGCGGAAGCGCTTCGTCAAGGGGCTCGAGCTCGTGCAGAACGAATCGTGGGACGCCGCGCTCGCGGAGTTCTTGGCCTCGCGTGAGCTCTTTCCCACCCAGGTGGCGCTGAAGAACGCAGCCATCTCGCTGCGGCAGCTCAAGCGCAACGCCGAGGCGCTCGAGATGTACGAAGAGCTCTTGCAGCGCTTCGGCGACAAGCTCTCGCCCGCGGACAAGCAGGCGGTGACCGAAGCCATGACCGCGCTGCAAGGGCTGGTGGGCGAGATCAGCGTCGAAGCGAGCCCTGCTGGCGCCAAAGTGGTGGTGGACGGACAAGAGCGTGGCAGCGCCCCCCTGGCAAAGCCCGTCCGCGTCGACGCCGGCACGCGCAGCGTGCGCGTATTCAAGGAAGGCCACATCCCGTTCGAGACGCAGGTGCTGGTCGCCGGCGGGCAGAAGAAGGTCGTGCGCGCTGCCCTGACAGCCCTCGCGCAATCCGGCAAGCTCAGCGTACAAGAGGCATCGGGCAAGGCGCTCGACGTGATCGTCGACGGCGCCACGGTGGGCAAGGCGCCGTGGACGGGGGTGCTATCGGTCGGTAGTCACACCGTGTTCCTCCGCGGCGAAGGAGATCTCGGCTCGCCGCCAGCCGCGGCCCTGGTGCGCGCCAACGAGACTACGACGCTCCGCATCCAAGCGGTGGTCCTCGACGCCAAACTGCGAATCGAACCGACACCCGCAAACGCCCGCGTCGACGTCGACGGCGTCGAGCTGGGCACTGGTGTGTGGGAAGGGCGGCTGAAGAGCGGCCCACACAGAATCGAGGTCACGGCCGAGGGCTTCTTGGCCTATCGGCGCGACGTGCGCCTCGTAGCCGGACGACCCGAGGTCGTACGGGTCGCGCTCGAGCGCGATCTCACGAACCCCATGTGGAGCACATTTCGCCCCCACATCTACGCGGCCGCGATGGGCGGACTCGCGCTCGGGTCGGGTTTCGGCGGCGGAGCGGACGACGCCTGCAGCGCCGGCGACTGCGGCGACCGTGGACGCCCTTTCGGATTCCTGGTCGGCGCCATCGGCGGCTACCAGCTCACGGGCGGCCTCGGAGTCGAACTCTTCGTCGGCTACCTGAGCGTGTCCGAGCAAGTCACTCGAAAGAAGACGGGGCGAAGCGACGTACCGCAGCCGCTCGTGTCCGACGACTACCGCGACAAGACCCGTGTCTCGGGCCCGGCGGCGGCGCTCGCAGCGAGCTACCAGTTCCTCGAAACCACGCCGCTCACGGCGCGAGTCTACGCGGGCGTGATGCGAGCCACGGCGCGCTTCGAGAACGAAGGAACCTTCGCGGGCACCGCCGTGCACGGCTCGGGCGCGACCTTCGGGTTCTCGGAACGCGTGAGCATCCCGGAAGCCAACCAGGAGCTCTGGATCCCGTTCGTCGGGCCGGAGGTGCGCTTCGGCTACCGCCTGAGCTCGCACCTGACCATCGACGCGGGCGTGGCAGCGTTCTTCATGTTCGCTCCTTCGGAGAAGCGTTCGGGCGCGGGCAGCGAAGACAGCAAGGACCCGAGCGCGGGCCAACGCTCCGTGCTGCTCAAGGACTACCCGGACGTGTTCCCGGGCGGAGACGACGCCCAACCTGGCGTGATGTTCTTGAGCCCCGAGAGCGGCCTCGGTGCGTTCTACTTGGTGTCGCCGAGCGTCGCGGTCCGCTACGATTTCTAGCCAGCCGCCCGTGGCGCAGGTGAGCCCGACGAAAGGCCTCAGCGCAGGGCGCAGCGCGCCACCAGGTCTGGGTCGCAGAAGCACTCTCGCCGGGTGCTGATGGCACGAAGCTCGTAGTTCGGCGCCTGGTCGGTCTTCGACCGGCCGAGAATGACGGCGAGCTTGGTGTCTTTCGGGCCGTGAAGGACCAGGTTCGCGCAGATCATCACGTCGTTGGTGCCCCGGCCGTCGCTCTCGAAACGCGCGGGCATCGTCTCTTGTCGGCTCTCGGCGACAGCGCGATATCCCTCGACCCACTCGCCATCGTTCGAGTCCCGGGTCAGGCGCAAGAGCATCTCCGGGTCGCGCCGGACCTCGGCGAAGTGCGAGCCGAGCCACGCCGCCGCTTTGGCGCTGGCTTCTCTCTGGGAGCGAAAGCGCCAGGCCATGATGCCTCCGAGAAGCAGCAGGGCGAGGGCCATCAGGGGCCACTCGCGCCGGAGTGCCCGCGCCACGTTCGACGCCTGCGGAGGCTCGTTTTCGTCCGTCGACACGAGTCGCCTTCCTTCTGGTCCCCGACCCTTCGGAGCAGAGCTCGACCAGGAGCCTATCACGTCCGAGCGAGCCGCCAGCGCTCCAGCGCAGGACTCGGGCGTGCAGCCCTCGGCGAGCAGCAGCGAGCCGCCGCTGCTCGAAAGGACCGTGTGCACCCGGACTCCAACCTGGCTAGGGTCCCCTGAGTCGCCTGCTCGGAGGTACTCCAGTGACGAACACCAAGAAGACGCTCGGCAAGAGCACTCTCCAGGTCGGCCGCATCGGCCTGGGCTGCATGGGCATGTCGGAGTTCTACGGTGGGACGCGAGACGACGCGGCCAACGTCGAGACCCTGCGCGCGGCCATCGATCTCGGAATCGATCACTTCGACACCGCCGACATGTACGGCGTCGGCCACAACGAAGAGCTCCTCCGAAGAGCCTTCGCGGACCGCTGGGACCGGGTCACCGTGGCCACGAAGTTCGGTGTGAGGCGCGGGGCGAACGGCGAATGGTTGGGGCTGTCCGGTCGACCCGAATACGTAAGACAGGCCTGCGAGAAGAGCCTCGTGCGGCTCGGCCGCGAGACCATCGACCTCTACTACCAGCATCGTCCGGATCCGGACGTGCCGGTGGAAGAGAGCGTCGGCGCCATGAAGGAGCTCGTGGAACGAGGGAAGGTGCGGTTCATCGGCGTGAGCGAGTTTTCAGCCGAGCAGATCCGTGCCGCTCATGCCATCCATCCAATCACCGCGCTGCAGACCGAATACTCGCTGTGGAGCCGAGACGTGGAGTCGGGCATCCTCGAGACCTGTCGCGAGCTCGGGATCGCGTTCATCGCGTATTCGCCGCTCGGCCGTGGCTTTCTCACTGGAGCGATCCCGAATCGCGAAGCCCTCGACGAGAGTGATTGGCGGCGCACCAACCCGCGCTTCAGCCGGGATGCCTTGGCGGAAAATGCGCGCTTCGTGGAGTTGATTCGCGCCATCGCGGCCGAGAAGCATGCAACGGAAGCCCAGGTGGCCCTCGCCTGGGTCTTGGCTCAGGGTGAGGAGATCTTCACCATCCCCGGCACGCGGCGCATCGAGCGCCTGAAGGAGAACCTGGGCGCTCTCGAAGTCCAGTTCAGCAGCGCGGAGCTCGCGGAAATCCGAAATCGCCTGCCGCAGACGACAGCGGGGGCGCGGTACTGAGCGCGGCTCCGGCCATCCTGCGTCGCGCTCCGTGGTTGCCCTCACCGACGTCGGGCTCGGGTCGGCATCACCGAGATTCCGGACGAACGAAGAGATGAACCTCGGCTCCGCGCGCGCCCGCCGCCGTATTCACCGGAGTGGGCCGCGCTCGGAGTCCGAGCGCCCGAGCTCAGTCACATGGCGGCAGCTCTCCACCTCCGGTGCCCGCTGTGCCTGACGAGCCACCCGAGCTCGCGCCACCCGAGCCACCCGAGCTCGCGCCACCCGCGCTCGCACCACCCGCGCTCGCACCACCCGCGCTCGCACCACCCGCGCTCGCACCACCCGAATTCGCGCCACCCGAGCTCGCACCACCCGAGCCCCCCGCGCCGCTCGTTCCGCCGCTCCCGCCCGCGCCGCCGCTGCCCGTGGGCGGCGAACCGGCGGTCTTGGTCACGGCCCCGGTCTTGTCGACGCTGAAAGCGAGGACGCCCGCCGCGGACGGCTGAAAAGCGCCGCCTGGCTGGACACTGATGACGAGACCGTTCACGCCGGGCTGCGCCTTGATGGAGTAACCGCTGGCCGAAGGCGCCACGTCGACCAGCACGTGGTCGGCATCGAAGCCCGAATCGACGACGTAGCTCACGCTCGAAAGGCTCGTCGCCGTCTGCGAAGGGAAGAGCACGATCTGCTCGCGCGCAGAGTGGAGCTCCACGCCCACGGCGGCGCCGCTCGTGACGTTCCCGTCGCTCGTCGAAAGGCGCGTCTGCTCGGGCACGCTGTTCGAAAGCGTCACAACGCTCAGCCATTCTTGACTCGCAGCGCCGATCGAGTGGGCTTCGATCCGCGTGGTCCCGCCGGGAAGTCCCGTCGTCTTGATCTGCGAGCTCTTCGGCAAGAGAAGGCGCAGGCTGCCCGTGGTCACGCCGCCCGAGCTCACGTCGTAGCGATGCTGGGTAGCGTCACTGGTCGTCACCAGCGTGGGTGCGCTAGGCGTGTGGAAGGCCATCCAGCGGTCCGCGCTCGGCTGCGCCACCGTGGTCGCGTCGAAGAGAACCAGCGTGCCCGCGCGCAGGTACACGAGGTCACGCGTGTAGGCGAGCACGGGCTTGGAGCTCACGCCGTACTGGTCTTCCAGACCGTGGGCGCGAGCGCGCACGTAGCTGCCGCCGTCGTCGTAGAGCTCGAGGTGAGCTTTCGACTTGGACGGGCTCGCCGAGTTCTGCCCCGGTGAATACGGGCTGCCCGGATCGACGACGAAGAACGTGTTGTAGAGCCGGCGTCCGCCGCCGCCCCAACTGTCGGTGTACACGAAACCTTCGCCGGGTGTTCCCGCGGTGAAGGGGATCCAACCCGTCGCGTTCACCAACACTGGGGTACCACCGACGACAGCGCTCACACCGCCTGCGTTGAACATCTGCTCGCCGGAGTCCGGTGCGTTGGTGTAGCGGCCAGCGCTGAGCACCGCCCACGTCGCGGTGGTGTCCCAGGTCGAGCGCATCGCGACGTGTCCGGGCCCCTCGGCAAGGTACGAGGTGCCCTCGTTGGTGTAGCTCGCCTTCTTCAGCGCGGGGTCCCAGTAGAGGAACTTCTGCCAGGGCGCGCGGTCGTCCGAGCCCTTGGCGACCACGGCCTCGGCGAAGCTCGCGGCGGTGGGCGCGCCGGGGTCGCCGAGCTCGGCCAAGATCGTCGCGAGAGACGTGTAGAGCGAGGGCGACGGCTTCAGCGCAATGCCGGAGCGAACGGTACCTTGATCCTCCATGCGCGTGAGCGAGGGCCAGGCAAAGTAGCGAAGGTACGCGGCCTGATCGCGCGCCTGCGGCAGCTCTGCGTTCCAGTCCAAGTTCTTCCCGGTCTTCACGCCCCACAGGAACTCGGCGACTCCGCGCACGGCGCGCGGCCCATAGCCCCAGCCCTCGGGCCAACCTCCGCCCTTCATCCAAGCCTGGTAGGTCGGCTTCACGAGCTGACCCCAGAGGTGGTTCTGCACGTCGGTCCAATACGTAGCGGCCTTGGTGTTGTCCTGTTCGGTCGCGATGGCGGTGTAGGTCTTGGCGAGCAAGTACCCGACGAAGTAGTTTGCGATGGGCTCGTTCTTGGTGAAGCCGCTCTGGTCGTACCAGTCCACCCAAGCGTTCAGCGCCGTGACGACGCGCGCCTTCAGCGTCGCGTCGAGGGCGGGCAGGAGCCAGTCGAAGCCCACGGCCATGCCGACGCCGTAGTTGCGGATCCCGTAGCCGCTGTCGGTGGAAGGTTTGGCGCCGCCGGAGCTCGTCGGCGTGGACATCGCTTCCAGCACTTTGGCGCCGGTCGCGCCGTACTTGGCGGCGAGGGTATCGTCCACGCCCTTCACGGTTCGGTAGCAGAGCCCTAGCGTCTGAACGGCGTCCAGATAGCCGTCGCCTTGGTAGCCGGATCCGATGCTGCCAGAGCCTGGATATGCGTTGCCGTTGGGCGCGTAGACCGTACCCGTGGTGTACCCGTCGCAGACCTTTTTCAGCTGTACCCAAGCGGCGTCACCCGCCGCTGCGCGCGCTTGCAAACGACTGACCACGCTGGTCGTCAAGAAGAGTCGCGCGGATGTCGCGAGGGCCGCGCCCTGCGTGCCGGTGCCGTCTCGACACGCTTGGGGCTTTCCATTGCCCGAACCGCCGCCGCAGGCGATGGCCAAAGTCGCGGTGACGTACGTGAGTGGGTGGATCTTCGAGGTCCGACGTTGCTTCATCTCGATGCTTCTCCTCCGGCCTGTTCCAACGCGGAACGCAGAGTTCCGCTCTCGGCAACGAGGCAGTTGCCCCGTCCGTGAAATCCACCACCCATTTCAGCTCACGACTCGAAAGCGTCGCGTCAGCCGAGGTGTGCTGGGTGTGCTGGGCGCTCGCCCAAGGTCCAGAACCTTAGCCGTGAACTCGAACGGGGCAAGCTCGCAGCGAAGAAGTGTGTGCGGTCCGCGCACATCGCCGTCCAAGCGGCTCGCATCTGCGCTGCCTTCACATCGCTCCGAGCACGGCCACGATCATCGTTCCGTTGGCGACCCCGACGGCGCACGCGCCAGCGTCGGCGTGCACGTCATCGAGTACCTCGATGGGACTCGCACGTCAGCGACCGGACATCCGTCAGTGACGCGGAAATTTCCGCGCGGACATGCGGTAGCACGGGACTCGCAAGGCCGGCTTCGAGAATGCCGTCCGTGATACTCTCCGGCCCATGGCGCACGACGGCGGCGACCCGTACAGGATCGTCGTGGAGCACTCACCGCACGCGGTGATGATCGTGCGCTCGGAGCCGCGGAGCGTGTTCTTTGCCAACCCGGCGATGGAGGCTTTCAGCGGATACGAAGCCTCCGAGCTCGCGGGAATGCCCGTCCGCGAACTAGCGGAGCTGGTGCACCGAGAGGATCGCGATCGGTTCCTCCAGGAGCTCGAGCGCTTGCTTGCGGGGGACGCGGCATCCGACCGAACCGAGTACCGCTTCGTGCGACGGGACGGAGCGGTTGTGTGGGCTCGGAGCTGGGCTACCCGCATCGAGCTCGAGGGGCAGCCGGCAGCGCTCCTTTCGTTGGCCGACGATACCGAGCGCAGGTCCGCCGTCGACGAGCTCGGCCGGAGCCAGGCCAAGCTACGGCAGGTGCAACACATCGCCGGAATCGGCGATTTCACGTGGGAGATCGCCACCGGCGTGGTCACCTGGTCCGAGGGCATGTACCGCCTGCTCGGACGTGACTCTGGCGAGGCCATGGACCTTCGCCGCATCGATGCAGAGATCCACCATCCCGACGATCGGGAGCGTGTGACGGCGTGGCTCGAAGCCGGCGCCAAATCGGGCGAACAAGTCCTGGAACGCAACGAGTACCGGTTGCTGCGCAAGGGCGGAGAGGTGATCCACGTCCAGACCAACGGTCGCTTCGAACTGCAGCAGGGCAAGGCAGTGCGGCTGTTCGGGACGTGCCTCGACATCACCGACCGCAAGCGCGCGGAGGACGCTTTGCTCGAGAGCGAGCAGCGACTGGTCGCCGCCCAACATCTGGCCAACTTGGGCGACTGGTGGTGGAACGTGCGTACCGGAGAGGTCCAGTGGTCCGAACAGGTCTACGAGATCTTCCGGCTCGACCCCGACGAGTTCGTACCCCAGATCGATTCCATTCTGGCGCTCTCGCCGTGGCCCGAGGACCACCAGCGTGACCAGGAGCTCATCCAGCGGGCCATCGAGAGCCGCGAGGTCGGATCGTACGAACAGCGCTTCCTGCGGCCCGACGGCAGCACGGGATACTACGCTTCGACGTTCATGGGGGTCTACGACGACCACGGCGAGCTGGTCGCGATGAAGGGGACAGTGCAAGACATCACGCTGCGCAAGCAGTCCGAGAAGGAGAAGGCAGAGCTCTTGCAGCATCTGCATCACGCTCAGAAGATGGAGTCCGTCGGTCGACTCGCCGGGGGTGTGGCCCACGACTTCAACAACATGCTCTGCGCCATCCTCGGCAATGCGGAGCTGGCGCTGAGGGAGCCGGCCATCCCCGGATCGGTGCAGCAGTCGCTGGAGGAGGTGCGAGAGGCCGCGCATCGAGCCGCCAGCCTCACGCGACAGCTACTGGCATTTTCACGCAAGCAGATCGTCGAGCCCCGCGTCATCGACCTCGGTGAGCTGATTCGAAGACTCCACCCGATGCTCGACCGCCTCATCGGAGAGGACGTCCGATTGCGAACCGTTGCCCAGCCGGCGCTGGGCAGTGTCCGAGCGGACCCCGGGCTGGTGGAGCAGATCGTGCTGAACCTGGTGGTCAACGCGCGCGACGCCATGCCCGACGGGGGAGAGCTCTTGATCGAGACCTCGAACGCCGAGCTCGACGAAGAGTACTGTAGGCGCCACACCGGTGTGACTGCCGGTCCACACGTGATGCTCGCGGTCAGTGACACGGGAGCCGGCATCCCAGAGGAAATCCGCGACAAGATCTTCGAGCCGTTTTTCACCACCAAGCAGCTGGGCCAGGGGACGGGGCTCGGACTGGCCACGGTGTTCGGCATCGTCCAGCAGAACCACGGGCGCATCGAGGTCTACTCCGAGCCGGGGCACGGCACGACGTTCAAAGTCTACTTCCCCAGGGTGTCCGAGCACGCCGAGAGCCTGGAACACCGCGAAGCCTCCCGTGCCGTGGATGGCAGCGAGACCGTGCTCGTGGTCGAGGATGAAACGATGGTGCGCACGCTGGCGGTCAAACTTCTGCGGCGCCGCGGCTACGACGTCCTCGCCGTGCGATCCGGCGAGGAGGCGCTCGACCTGGCATCGCAGCACGAGGGCAGCATCGACCTGCTGCTCACCGACGTCGTCATGCCCGGGATGAACGGCGCAGAACTCGCAGCGATCCTCGGCCGCCAGCGGCCGCAAATGAAAGTCTTGTTCGCTTCGGGCTACACGGACAACGTGATCGTTCATCACGGCGTGCTCGAGCCGGGCCTGGCGTTCCTGTCCAAGCCGTACTCCTCCGACACCCTCGCCGCGAAGGTGCGGGAAGTGTTGGATGCGCCGCACGGTCCGCACCGGGATCGGAGCTCAGGTTAGTCGTCGCGCAACTCGCGTGGGCCCCGGGCGGTGGCGCGGAGGCGTCCCGATCTCCGACTTTGCCTGCGCGTCGCGGCGCCGGGCGACGAGATTCGTGTGCGCGTCAGGAGCAGCGAGCGGATCGCGTCGGGATGGGCCGCGCGGCTCCGGCAGCAGAGTCGGGTGGCTCCGGCAACTTCTGCGTAAGAGCCGCGTGCGCGCTCGTGATACCGGATGCGGTCGACGAGGAGCGAGACGATGCGAATCGAGTGGCTCGGGCTGATGGTTCTGGTGATCGGCGGATGCAAGAAGGGCGAAGCAGCAACCACCGAATCGACGGCAACGCCCGTAGCGAGCAGCGCTGCAGCGAGGCCAACGACGAACGTCACGACCGGAAACGCACCGGCAGCCACGACAGCGGCAGCCCCGAACGCAGCGCCCGGCAAGCTCCTGGGCAGCTGCTCCATCGGCGGGGTTGCGTGTTCGGACTACTACGGAGCGGCCGACGTCACGCCGGTGAAGTCGGCTTGTCAGAGCGTGGGCAAGTGGAGCGACGGCGCGTGCCCCAGCGGAAGCGTCGGCACCTGCACCAAGACCGAGCCCGGTGGCATCGTGAACAAGGCCCACACGTACGCACCCGGCACGCCAGCGACGGCGAAAAAGACCTGCGACAACACGCCGGGCGGCGTGTACTCCGACGGCTGAGCGACGCCGCGAGTCCAATGCGCGCCGGCGATTCGCTGGCTGAACGCGCCTCATCGTGCGAGTCTTCCATTGGGCTCGCGCTGGAGGTGTCGGCGATGCAGAGACTCGGATTGGCACTGGGAGTGCTCCTCTTGGCCGCGGCCTGTGGCGATTCGGGGAGCTCGGATTCAGGGCTGGCTGGCGGCGGAACGAGCGGCACCGGCGCGAGCGGGAGCGGCGCGAGCTCCGGCACGGGCGGCGGCGCGAGCTGCAAACCCGCTTGCCAGACCGGGCAATACTGCACGAGCTCCGGCTCCTGTGCGGCCGGGTGCGACGAGGATGGCGACTGCAGCGGAGCCACGCCTCACTGCGACACCGCGACCCACCAGTGCGGCGAGTGCGCAACGGACGCCACCTGCGGTGCCGGCAAGATCTGCAAAAGCGGCACTTGCGTCGACGGCTGCTCTGCGTCGCAGCCGTGCGCCGACAGCGCCAAGTCCTGCTGCAACGGGACCTGCCTTTCGCTCGCTGTCGACCCGGCCAACTGTGGCGCCTGCGGCAACACCTGCGCGCCGTTTGCTCACGCCGAGAGCGCGTGCGAGAGCGGCGCCTGCAAGATGGGCACGTGCAGCAGCGGCTACGCCGACTGCAACGGCGATGCGAAGGACGGTTGCGAGACCAGCGGGACGTGCGTGTGTACCCCCGGCGCCACCCAACCCTGCTACGAGGGCCCCACCGGCACCGAGGGCGTGGGCAAGTGCGTAGGCGGAACCAAGACGTGCAACGCCACCGGCACCGGATACGGAACTTGCGCGGGTCAGGCCCTGCCGGGCAAGGAGGTCTGCGCCAACGGCGTCGACGAGGACTGCAACGGGACGCCCGACGACGTCCTCGACATCGATTCCGACGGCTGGACGGAGTGCGACGGGGACTGCTGCGAGACGCCCGCGCAGTGCTCCAAGCCCGAGGCGGTGAACCCGGGCGCCTTCGAATACGCCGGAAACAGCGTGGACGACGATTGCGATCCGTCGACGCCCGACACGGCGCCGAGCGCGTGCAGCACCGCTGCGCTCTTCGCGGCGGTGAAGCCGGAAGACGTCGCAAAGGCCATCGACATCTGCCAGTTCACCACGGCGAACGCACCCCCTGCCCAGAAGAAGTGGGGCGTCGTCAGCGCGGAGTTCTTGCTGGCGAACGGCTCGACGCCGAGCGCGGCCCAGCTCGCGAACTTCCAGAACTGGCAGGCGGCCATCTTGCAGAACTACGGCACGGGCGGCATCGTGCCGAAGAACGGTCCGACCTTCGCCGGGATCTCCTCCGGCAAGATGCGCGACGAGAACGACCCCGGGTACGCCGGCGTGAGCTCCGCCATGGGTGTGGGTAGCCAGCCGCCTGCGGCGTACCTCGCCGCCCACGCGGGAGCGCTGGTCGCTTCCCAAGGCTGCTCTGGCAACTGCCCATCCGGCAGCGGTGCCAACGATCCCATCAACGTGCGGTTGAAGATCCGCGTTCCGACCAACGCCAAGTCGTTCTCCTACCAGTTCCGCTTCTTCTCCTACGAGTACTGGTCCTGGCAGTGCACGAGCTTCAACGACTTCTACCTCGCGCTCTTGCAGACCGGCGCCGCCGGCATCCCTGCCGACAAGAACATCTCGTTCGACTCGCTCAAGAACCCGGTCAGCGTGAACAACGGTTTCTTCGACGTGTGCCAGGTCAAGGGCTGCAACACCTGTCCGGGCGGCACCGGTGAGCTCGCCGGCACCGGCATGGGCACGACCGGCGGCGGAACGGTCTGGCTCACCACCACGGCGCCGGTGGTGCCCGGGGAGATCATGCAGATCGAGTTCATGGTCTTCGACGTCTCGGATCAGATCCTCGACTCGCTGACCATCCTCGACAACTTCCAGTGGAGCATCGATCCGTCGAGCGTCGGCACCCACTCCGGGTGAGCAGTGCCCGAAACGCCCGGTCGAACGCGCGTCAAGCGGGCAATCGGACGAGATCGAAAAGCTCGGTCTCGGAGAGCTCGTGCTCCCGCATCGCGTCGATGCTGTCGCGCAGGCGCCGAACGACCTCCGCGGCCTTCTGGGCGTCGAGGTCCGGCAACGCCGCCTGACCGGCAGCTTCGCGAAACGCCGCGAGCAGCCGCGGATGGTGGCGATTGAGGACCGCCAACTTCGCCGCAAGCTCGGGGAAGAGCCCTTGAGCTGCGTCGGGTGAGAGCGCCGCTTCCTCGCGCGCGAAGTGTTTCTCGAGCAAGAGGACGATGGAGTCGACCGTCTCGCGTACACCAACGCCCCACTCGACCGGGTTCGCTGGGGTGGCCAGAAGCTTGCTCTCGAGCGTTTCGAGGTAGCGACGAAGCTCGGAGTGCTCGGACTCGATTTCGGTGATCCACTCCGGTGTGGGCTCGGAGGTCATTGGCCGACGATAGCCGATCTTGCCCTCGCTCGGGTCCTCGCGCTTCGTCTGGCAGAAACCGGCTCCCTCAGCGACGGAACGCGCCCCGCAGGCACTCGCTGCACACGAACACGCTGGCAGACGCCGGCAAACGGCCCGAGATCCCGGCGATGAAGAGATCCGCGCGTTCGGAGCGGAGCTCGTGGTGGGTCAGCCCCGCGAAGAGACCGACGCCCATCTCGCCGTGAGCGGCGCCGACGAAGGCTCCGTCACGATCGGAGCTCGCGTCTGCTCCGTGCACGAACCCGTACAGCTCCGCCGCGAGCGCCAGCGTGTAGGCGAACCCGGCGGGATGTCCGTTCTCTTGGTCGAACAAGAGCTCGCCGATGTTCCTGAGACCGAGGCGTGTGCGAGCTCCGCCGAGCTCGTAGCGCCAGGGAAACAAGCCGAGCTCGCTGATCGGACCGTGCACGACGCGATCGTCCCGTTGAAGTTCCAGGCGATAGCCCGCGCCGAAGTTGAAGACACGCGAGCTCTGGGACTCGAACAGTTGCTGCGGCTCCAGCGTGCCCCTGAGGACGACGCTTCGTTCACCCGCTCCGTCGGGCGTCGAACGACGCCCATCCGTGCCGCCGGCGAGGGAGAACTGGCTGGGTGGGGTGACCAAGGGCACGCAACCGCCGAGTGCGAACGCCAGGACCGTCGCGCGAAGCATGGCCTGCACTGTCTGCAAGGACCGCGCCGCGCGGCCGGCACTGGGTTTCCTGCGGCTTCTGCGCCAGCCGTGACCGCGCGTCCACGATCGCTCCGGAACCTGGAGGGGCGACGCGTTCGGACGAGTCAGCGCCGTCGCGCGGCGAGTGCTTCGTTCTCGATCTCCGCAGCCTCGACCTCGGCTTCGGCCTCGACGCGAGTGTCGGCTTCGTCCGCGGTGGCGCCGATGACGCGAACCCTGGCCGGAGTGGAAGCCAACTGCGCGCGGACTCGGCTCTCGAGCACCGCTACCAGATCGTCGGCGAACTGCGAGCGTGTCACACCTCGTCTCGCCACGACGCGTTTCAAGCCCACGAAGGACCCGATCGCGGCAGCGAGGCCGACGGCGACACTCGCAGCCACCAGCGCGATCGCCGTCGGGTTTCCCGAAGGGCCGGTGACACCGGCGGCCTTGGCGATGGCAACCCCTGCGACGAGCGCTCCGGAGCCCGCGATCATGCCAGCAAATCCGCCGAGCGTTCCGAAACCAATCCGCATCTGTGTTCTGTTCGCGAGCGTCTCCACGTAGCGGATCTTCGTCCTGCCGTTCTTGGCGTGCACCGTGACCGCGGGTTCGATCAAGGCGCCCGACGGTGACCAAGTGAGCCGGTTGCCGACCACCGAGACGTTTCCGGGCATGCCCATGCGACTCGAGATGAGCTCGGCGAGCTCCTCGAAGTGGTCGCTCGAGAGCATCCCCTCCAGCTCGACCTCGCGAACGACGCGCAGCACTCCGTCCGCCGCCGGCTGGACCGGCTCCGGGGGTGGACTGAAAGCTCGCTTCACGACCGTTTCCGACATCCCGAGCTCATGCAGGTGTTGCTCGAGCTCTTCGCGGGTGAGGGCACGAGCCGGGTTTTCGGCCGCCAAATTGCCAGCCGAAAGCTCGGTGGCTCGCTTCACGATGCGGTGCACCTCGTCGGGTGGGATGCGGCGCTCGCGGAACGGCGGTTCGCTCACCCGCACGATACTAGCGCGGATGGCGTGCAAGCTTTCCCGGAGGGCGTGTCAGAGGAGGAGAGCTCATGGTCTCCAGCCTCCGAACGGCCGCGTTTCTGCTCCTCGCCCCGAGCTGCGCGGCCGTCGCGCCGCCCGAGCCTCGGGTGGGGGACGCACGAGACCCCGTCGAGGTCGAACCAGCCGTGGACCCGGGGCCGAGCTCCGTCGAGTCCGAAATCGGAGGCATGAGCCAAGACGGCGTGGAGAGGAAGCTGGCTGAGCTACAGCCGCGGTTCATCGCATGCGTCGAACAGGCCAGCCGTCGCCTCAGCGCCATTGGTGGGCGTGTGAGCGTGAGGCTTCGCGTCGACAAGCGAGGCGCCGTCCGCTGGGCGTACCTGAGCGACAGCACGCTGGGTGATCGCGACGCAGAGAACTGCGTGCTGAAGCAGCTGTGGAGTCAGCGCTGGCCACTCCCGAAGAGCGGCGAGGGCCTCGCCGAGACGACCTTCGAGGTCGACGCCGCGGATGCGCCGCGCGAGATCTCGGGCACGCGCGCGTCATCGTTCGCGCGGCAAGCAGGGTTCGCCACGCGGGCTTGTCGCAAGGGGTTGCCGCCCGGCTTCGTGGCTACGGCGTACGTGAATGCGGAGGGCGAAGTGCTGTCCGCAGGCGTCGCGCCGCCGAACGAAGCGGCGGAGAGCGCGTCGGACTGCATCGTGGATGCGCTCCGAGGGGCGCGCTTCGCCGGGCTCGGCGCCGCGCGGGAGACGCCCGCCAAGGTCAGCGTGCGAATCCCCTGACGGAGCCGGGAGTCAGCTCGCTGCTCACTCGTGCGGGGACGGCATCCTGCCGATGGGCAATTGCTACGAATGTGGGGCCTTGCCCCCCGCGGCTCGCTGCTGCGACCGCTCCCCCCGCCGCCTTCGGCGGGCTCGCTGCGCTCGCGTAGTTGCCCGCGACACATTCACTCGTGCGGGGACGGCATCCTGCCGATGGGCAACTACTGATTCCCGGGTCCGTGGCCACCTTCGCGGATGGGCCCAATGTCGCACACGCCGACACCGCGGTAGCGCGGCAGCTTTGGCACGAGCCCGGTGTAGACGTAGTCGCCGAAGTCCTGCCAGCGCTCGAAGGCCGCATTCTGCTCGAGCGGAACCAGGGAGAGCTCGGCCAAGGTCACCTCACCGTCGGAGTTCCCGTGGTCGTCGTCGGCGGAAGCGAACGGTGCGAAGCGGAGCTCGGTCAGGGCAGAATTGGGCACGCTCTGAAAGAAGACCTCGCTCCGGATCGACAGGTCGACGGCTAGCACGTCGTCGCTCGCCAGCGACAGGCCCTCCTCCGCGAGCAGGCGGCAAGCCTCGTATTGCGCGCCCAATCGGAAAGACCACTCGAAGCGCTTCGTCACACCCGCCTGGGTCGCCCGGCCCGACACGAACACCGCGCTTCCGGTGTCTTCGGCGAAGGCGTCGGTGCCGGGCTGGCGCAGAAACGCGAGATCCGAGGCGCTCACGCCCTCGCCGAGCACGGCGTCGTCGGGTGGCGGGCGCATGCGAAATTGGAAATCACATGTGCCGAACGCGTAGGGCGTGCTGACCTTTTGGGGCTCTTCCCGCCGTGCATCCAAGACGCGCGCGTAGTCGGTGTCGTTGTAACGCGAGCAGTCGTCCCCGCGGAGCTCCACCTCGCCGAGCGCCACCAGGAAGCGATCGTAGCTGACGTGCCAACCGTCATCGGTGTCGAAGCCCGATTCGACGGAATAGTCACTGGTCGCCGTCACGTCGACGCGCCCCGGCGGCTTGCGCGTGTCGTCCGGCAAGCAGCCCACCACGAGAAGAGCGAGGAGCCAGTTTGGGGAACGCATGCTCAGAAACCTCCCTCCGCGCCCAGGCTCGGGATGGTGACGGGGCCGATCTCTTCGTCGCCGAAGCTCTCTTTACTGAGGGTCGCGTTCAGCACTTCTGCCACGAACGAGATCCAGGTCGTCTTTCCCAGCACCCAGCGTTTCTCGAGGCGGACGTCGAGGCGAAAGAACGAGGGGGATCGCTCGACGTCGTCGGTGGTCCTCGGTGGCGAGCTCGCGTCCGCGTTCTGAGTGGGTTGCACTGGAGTACCGGTGTAGAAGACGACGCGGCCGCCCGGGCGCCAGCCACGACCGAGGTCGTAGCCCAGAGCGGCGTTCAACACGTGGGTGCGATCGAAGTTGCTGGGAAACTCTTCGTTGCCCAAGCTTCGCGTGGAGCGCGACAGCGTGTAGGACAGGAAGCCGCCCAGCTTCCGCGTCAGCTTCCGCTTCACGAACAGCTCTGCGCCGATGGCACGCCCCATGGCGCGTTCGTCGAGCTCCTCCGTCGGCGGGCCACCACCGGAACGCGAGCGCGAGCCGAGCGCGTCGGTCATGTCGAAAAAGGCATTGTAGAACAGCGTGAGGCTGGCGGTGGTGGCGTCCGCCACGTCCACCTCGACCCCGGCGCTGGTCTGGAAGCTCTGCTGCAGGCCGTTCTCCAGCTTCCCTGGCGTGAGGCCCGGGATGGGCAGCACGAAAGAGGGCGGTTGGTGCGCGATGCCGTAGGCGTGGATCAGGCGTACGCGATCGGTGACGGCGAAGCGGGCAGAAATGCGGGGGTCCACCGCGACGGCGCTGGCTGACTGGGATCGATACAGATCGACGCGGGCCCCGGGCACGACCTCGACGCCGGGGGCGACGTCGAGCACGAGATCGTTCCAGACGCCGAACACCAGGTCCGTCCGCGGTGGGAAAGCTTCGGCGAACGCCTGGGTGTCTGGGCTGTCCGGATCCGCGTACTTGGCGGGGCTCGTGACGTACCGTTCGACCGTACCGTCCGTGCCCGCGCGAAACAGCGCGTCGTCGCTCAGGCGGTGCTCGAGCACGGTGCGCGCGCCCAGGATCTGCGTGGTGATCTGGCGCTGCTCTCCCGCCAAGAACGCGTTGGCCGTGCGGTCGAGCCCCAGCGTGAACGCCGTACGCAGCGAGCCGTGGCCCGTATCGTGGTCATGCCGGAGATCGAGTCGGTAGAACTCGGTGCCGAAGAGCACCGCGACGTCGCCGTTGCGTTCGCGCCCCAAGAAATCGTAGGCACCGAACGAGAACGCCGTCAGACGATCCCTTGGCGAGAGGTCGTAGGACACGCGAGCTTGGTAGTCGCGATACGCGAGCTCCACCTCGGGGGCGATGGCCGAGAGCAGCGCGGCGGTGTACGAGTAGCGCCCTCCCGCGAGCGCGGTGCCGCGCCCGCCCGCGAAACCAGCTTCGACCAGCGCGCCCGCGTCGAACAGTCGCACGTTGCCCTCGCCGTGGAGCTCTGGCCGCGGCTCATTGGTCTCGGCGGCGACGATGCCCCCGGCGAAACGTCCGAAGCGGGCCGGGTAACCTCCGGGATACAGATCGACCTGTCGCACGAGCCCGGGATGCACCACCGAAGGGCCGAAGCCCACGTGGTAGAGATACGGCACGCGAACGCCGTCGAGGAAGTAACCGACGTTGCCGGGCGGCGCGCCGCGCACGTAGAAGAACGGCAATCCCGAAACGATGGGCGTGACGCCGGGCAGCGCCTCGATGGCGCGAAAAGGGTCGCCGAACGCGCCTGGGATTTGCCGCACCTCTTCGCGGCTGAAGGTCTTCACGGCAGGCGCGGGCTTCTCGCCGTGCACCACGACCTCGATGCGGTCTTCGGGTTTCTCGCCGGCGGGGCCCTCGGGCGTGAGCCGAAACGTGACCTCCGTGTTCTCGCCAGGCACGAGGATCACGTCTACCTCTTGGGGCGCGCGCCCCTCGGACTCGACGGACACGCGCGCACCGCCCCGCGGGAGATCGCTCACGCCGGCTCGGCCGCCCGCGTCGGTCCCGAGCGTGCTCGCGTCACGATTCGCTGCACGCACGAGAACGCGTGCGCCGGCCACTGGTGTGCCGCCGGTCGAGTCGACCACCCTCACGACGAGACCGGTCGGCGGCGGGACGAACAGGTAGCGAAATCGGATGCGCGCCTTCACCGGAGCACCGCCGCGGGTCGCCGGTGCGAGCTCGAGGCTCTTCACCGCTTCGAGCGCCGCCTCGTCGAAACCGTGACCCCGAGGGGCCTCGACGCCGGCGCGCTCCACCTTCCCGTCCTTCCCGACCTCGAGGATCAACACGACCTCGACGCGTTCGTAGAAGCGCTCCGTGAGGGCTCGCTTCGGGTACGCGGCCCCGGGGTCGCGTTCCACCCGCGGCGGCACGACCTCCTGCCCCGCCGCCTCGCGTGGGCAAGCGATCGCGGCGAGGGCGACGAACGCAAGAGCCAGCAGGGAGCGATGGGACATCGCCGTGGACCGTGTATCACCGTGGGAGCCCGGGGCGACCGCTGTGGGTTCGCGGGCCTCGCGCGAAATCAGCGCAACCCCTCGATCGGGCCGAACGCCTACGCCCCCATCGGGCACTCGCTCTCTGCCGACCCTGTCTCACCGTCGAGACGCGTTCACACGGACGTGACACGGCTGGCTAGCGCAAGGGTCGAATCCCTGGACGCCGAGCACCGGCACGACATTCGCAGAGAACCTCGCTGGCGGATCCGCACTCTGGAGAGGTTGCACCCAATGAATCCACTCAGGTCGCTTCGGAGCTTGCTTCTCGTCTCCGCGATGGTCGTCGTGCCTGCAACCTACGGCTTCGGCTGCGCAGAGGCCGAGCTCACCGGGTCCGCCAAGAAGGGCGACGAAGACGCCGGCGTCGACGGTGCCGTGGTCGGCGGAAAAGGTGGCGTCGACGGCGGCAAAGGCGGCACGTCGGGCGGCGCGGGCGGCGCGCCCGTAGGGGGGGCAGCGGGCAACGCGGGCGGCGGTGCCGGGACTTCGGGTGGTGGGGCAGCGGGCAACTCCGGCGGGAGCGCTGGGACGTCGGGCGGCGGCGCAGCGGGCGCCTCGGGCGGCACGGCAGGTACGGCAGGCACGGCAGGTACCGCGGGTACCGGAGCCGGTGGCACGACCGGGAGTGGTGGCGGCACTGGAAATGCACCCCCGAACTTCGCTGGGCTCGCGAGCGTCACCGCGACCAACGCGACCACCGCGAAGCTTTGTTGGAGTGCGGCCACGGACGATACGACTCCCGCCTCCGCAATCGTCTACGACGTGTATCAGGCGGACAGTCCTGGAGGCGAGACCTACGCCTTTCCGACCTTCAGCAGCGCACCCGGGGTCTTGTGTGTGGACGTGAATGCGCTCGCACCTCAGACCCAGTATTGCTGGGTGGTGCGCGCCCGGGACGCCAACGACGACCGCGACGGCAACACGGTCGAGAAATGCCTCACGTTGCCCGCGCCTCCGCCCGGCTGCGTCGATTACGCGACCATGGTGCAGCCGCTATTCGACAAGCATTGCATCAGTTGCCACTCCGATCCGATGCCACCCCAGTGGCTCCGCCTGGGAAGCTACGAAGGAGTGCTCGCCGGCGGCGCTCGTCGCAACGAGGTCGTTGCGTGCAGCCCGGGCACCAGCCTCTTGATCAACAAGATTTCGCCGAACCCCTCGGTGGGCAAACGCATGCCCGCGGACGGTCCACCCTACCTCGCGGCCAGCCAAATCGCGCTCCTCTCGCAGTGGATCACCAACGGCGCGCAACGCAACTGCAACGTGCCGGCTGCGTGCAGCGACACCACCGCGCCCGCTTTCGGAGGCGCCACCACCGCGACCGCCGTCGACAGCACCACCATCAAGGTGTGCTGGAACGCCGCCACGGATGCCGGCACACCAGCCTCCGACATCAAGTACGACGTCTACGAGGGGGCCACGAGCGGAGGGCAAGCCTTCAACGACCCGCCGCAAACCACCGTCGTGGGAAAGACTTGCGTCGACATCAAGGTCGGGCCGGGCACCAACATGTGTTTCGTGGTGCGCGCCCGCGACCTCAGAGGCAACCGCAGCAACAACACTACGCAAGTGTGTGCGACGACACCGGCCGCTGCGTGCGCGCTGGACTTCGACAGCGCGATCTTGCCCATCTTCTACGCGCGCTGCACGTTCTGTCACAGCTCTCCCGACTCCGGGCACTTCCTGAACCTCACCGGCTACGCCGACGTGTTGGCGGCCGGGTCGCTACGCAACGAGGTCAAGGCATGCGACTGGCCGAACAGCCTGATCAACAACAAGACTGCGGGCAACGTGTGCGGCCGGCGCATGCCCCGCGATGGACCGCCGTGGTTGGCTCCGTCGGAGCGCTCGATGTTGCAGGCCTGGGTCACCTCCGGCGCGCGCCAGTCGTGTTCGGATCCCGCGACCTGCGGCGACACCGTCGCGCCGACCTTCGCCGGTGCAACGAGCGCAAAGGCAGTCGACGCCGACACGGTCCAGGTTTGCTGGAATCCAGCCAGCGACGACAAGACCAAGGCCGACGCCATCACCTACCTCGTCTACGAGTCGGCAACTCCCGGTAACCAGAACTTCAACGCGCCCGCGTCCTACGCAATCTCGGGCGGTGCGACCTGCATCGACATCCAAACGCCGGTGTCGACCCAGAGCTGCTACGTCGTCCGAGCCCGAGACTTGGTCTGGAACAAGGACGCGAACACAGTTCAGGTCTGCGCGACGACTCCCGCGGGCTGCTTCAACTATGCGGACCAGGTCCAGGTCATCTTCAACGCCCGCTGCATCCATTGTCATGGCGGGAACAACCCCTCGGGCGGCATCAGCTGGGAGAGCTATCAGCAGACGATGAAAGAAGTGAATGCCTGCAGCGGCGGCGGCAAGCTCACACAGATGATCGAAGGCTGCGAAATGCCACGAGACACGACTTCCCAGTGCAGTACGAAGACCTGTCTCACGCCCTCGCAAACCCGGATGATCCGTCAATGGATCCAGAGCGGCGCGGATCTCACTTGCCCGTGGGGGTGTCCGTAGACGGCTCACTCGTCCACGGAGTTCCCTGCTCTGGGCGTCGCGCCCGCTGCCTCGATGTCCGCGCGCAGCTGCGCGGCGAGGCGACCCCAAATGGCGGCGCTCAGTCCGGGCGAGATCCGTTCGACGTACCAGAGCGCCTTCCACCATCGCGGCACGATGATGATTGCCTCGTTCGCGGCGATGGCCTTCAAGGTCTGCTTCGCGAACGCGTCGGCATCCATCGGCCGAGCCCGTGACCACATCGCGAGCATCGCCTCCTCACGAAGACCCGAGTAGTTCAGTCGACCGAACTTGCCTCCGGTGAGGATCGGCGTGCGGATCACGCCCGGGCAAAGCACCGACACTCGTACGCCGTGGCGCCGGGCTTCGAGGCGCAGCGTCTTCGAGAGCCCGACCACGGCATGTTTGGTCGCCCCGTAGCTGCCTTCGCCTGGAGCGCCGACCAGGCCGGCCATGGATGCGGTGTTGACGATGTGACCCGAGCCCTGCCGAATCATCACCTTGTAGGCGGCCTGGATGCCGTGGGTCACTCCGCGCAGGTTCACGTCGATGACGTCGTCCCAGTCCTTCTGCGAGTAGCCATCGATTTCGCCCGCTACGCCGATGCCCGCGTTGTTGAACATGAAGTCCAGCGAGCCCAGCTCTCGAACGGTCTGGTCCACCGCTCGGGTCACCTCCGCCAGACTGCGCACGTCGAGCTCGATCGCCGTCGCGCTGCCGCCGGCGCTCCGGATCTCCGAGGCCACGCGTTCTGCGAGCTCGCGCTGTCGATCCGCCAACACGACTTTGGCGCCGGCGCGCGCCAGCGCTCTGCCGAGAGCGGCACCGATGCCTGATGCGCCACCCGTGATGAGAGCGACCTTGTCTGTGAAGCCCGCCTTGACCACCGACACGGAGACTACACGCCGGCACTCGGCAGGTCGATGCTCGGGGTGAACGAGCCTCGGGCGCGCGACGTTCCCCGAACCGTCGCTTCTGCCGCCCGACGAGACCGCATAGAGTGCGCCGCTGAAGCGGAGGTCCGCCCCGATGTATCAGCTGCATGTCGCCAACAAAAACTACTCCTCGTGGTCGCTCCGGCCGTGGGTGCTGATGCGCGGGCTCCAGATCCCGTTCGAGGAGAAGCTCCATGACTTCGTGCCAGGCGGGAGCGCGGCGACGTTTCGATCGTTCTCGCCCTCGGGACGGGTGCCGGCGCTACGCGACGGCGACACCGTGATTTGGGATTCCCTGGCGATCGTCGAGTACCTGGCCGAGCGGCACGAGGGCGTGTGGCCGACGGATGCATCGGCTCGCGCCTGGGCGCGGTGTGCTTCGGCGGAGATGCACTCGAGCTTCGGAGCACTGCGCCAGCGCTGCTCGATGAACTGCGGCATTCGCGTGAAGCTGCACGAGATGCCGGACGCGCTCGCGGCGGACATCGCTCGCGTGAGCGAGCTCTGGAACGACGGCTTGTCGCGCTTCGGCGGGCCGTTCCTCGCCGGCGAGGGCTTCACGGCCGTCGACGCGTTCTTCGCCCCGGTGGCGTTTCGGGTGCAGACCTATGGCCTCGCCATCGACGGGACGGCAGCGACCTATCTCCGACGAATGCTCGAGCTGCCGGCGATGCACGAGTGGTACACCGCGGCGCTCGCCGAGACCTTCCGTGACGAACACGATTCGCTGGCGCTGGAGTTCGGCACCCTCACTCGGGATCTGCGCGCCACAGCGCGCTGACTGGCTCAGAACGCGCTCTCGAGCTTCTCGATGTCCTTCCGGACGTCGTAGGCCTTCCGCGGCGACGGCAGCGCGGCGCCAGCGGGGAACGGGGCGGCCGGGCTGGCTTCGGCTGCTGCTCTGCGCTTTGCCTCGAGCACCAAGCTGGGCGGGTACTCGATCTGATACTGGATCTCGAGCCTGCGTTTTTCCTTCGGCGGCAGGGTCAGCGGAAAGTAGAGGATGCCCTTGGAGTCCGGCTTGACCTCCGGACTGATTTTCACGCCGCTGATCACGATGTCTTTGTCTTCGGACACCGGGATTCGGTCGGCGAGTTTCAACGAGATGGGCTTCGACGAGAGGTTCTCGACGGTGACGATGAACGCGAGCTGCATCTGTGTGCGCTGCTTCCGCACCAGCGCGCTTCGCTTCTTGTCCAACACCCGCGAGAGCTTGAGCTGATCGGCCACGCTCAGGAACACGGCGAACTCTTCTCCGTCAGCGACGAAGTCCAGGTTGGTCATGCCGAGGAACGCGCCCGCCTGATACAGCGCCACGTTGCCCGGCAACAGCGATTGCCCACTGTCGTTGACCATCTCGAGGGTTTGGGCCGCGTTGAGCGACTGCTCGGGGGCCGCGACGATGGCCCGCTTGGCCTTGAGGTTCGCGCGGCCCAGCGGAACGCGCACCGAGCGGCCGTCCGCGCGCACCTTGGTGGTGGCCATTGCCTTGAACTGCGCCGTCGTCCCGCGTTGCTGGAGGCTCTGGAAGATCTGAACCGTTTTGCTCTGCGTGATCTGGAGCGACTCGAAGTTCGCCTGGTAGCTCTCCTCGAAGTTGACGCTGCGCTCACTGCTCTGGACGCGCTTGTTCCACAGGCGGTTCTGGCCCTTGAACGCGGCCTCGGCGCGCCGGAACGACGCCGACTGCCGCTCGATGGTTTGTGTCGCTGCCCTGCCGTCGCCGAGGGTGAGCGCCTCGAGCTCCGGAATGCGCACCGCTGCCGTGGACGACTGGGTCGAGAACATGAGCTCGGCGTCGTCCCAATCCTCGCCGCTCGCCTGGGTGACGATGGCGAAGGAGGTGACCTCGACCGGCGTCGAATCCCCGCCCGTGGCGCGGAGCTCGTGAGACGCCTCCCAGGTGGCCCCGGGGAGCATGTAGCTCAGCTGGAGCTGAGCCTCCGCCGCCGCGTTCCCCTGCACGGAGACGAACACGTTGGTCTCCTCGAGCTGGGTCAGTCCGCGGAGATCCTCGAGGCGGCGCTTGCTCGCGTCGACCTCGGGCGTCAGCTTCTCGCGCTCGGCTTGGACGCCGCGACGCGCCTTGGCGATCTCGCGCATCTTCTTGGCGATGTAGTCGACTACGGCGGCGTAGGTGCTGACGCCGACGCTGCCGGGAACCACGACTTGGCCCGGGGACGGTGCGCCGGCCGTCACGTCCTTGTGCAGCTTCTCCAACGAGAAGGCCTTGATGTCGTCGATTTGCTTGGTCTGGGCGTCGAGGACCTTGAGCTCGTCGTCGAGGGCGAGCAAACGCTCGGCCAACGCGCGAGCGTCGGCTTCGGCCTTGCGAAAGCTCTGTTCGGTGGACCGGGCGAGGTAGCTCCGGCCGACGCGCACGTCCAGGATGCGGCCTGCGGTGGTGGCCGCACGCACGGAACCTTCGTCCACCCATCCGGGGAGGTGTTTGAAGGCGTATACCGTGGGTGACGCAGTGACCTTGACCGCGCCTTCGCGCGACACGAGCGCGCGGTCCGAGTAGACCGTCACCTTTCGGATCGCGGAAGAGACAGCGACCGCGTTGGGATCGTCCGCGACGAGCCGCGCCTGAGGGCTGGACGGGTCGACGCCGCTCGCCGCGCTGGCGCCGTGCGCCGCGGTGGTGGGTTTCGCCGTCGCGCCGGTCCCGGCGCAGCCTACGCCCAGCGCGAGCCACCCGCCGACGCAGAGCCAAGCCAATTGCCGAATGGTCTTCGTTGCCGACATCGCCATTCCCCGTGGATTTGGCTCGAGCTCCGCCTGACGGGCACCCGAGCGTGAGTTCGACCCGTATACGTTCAGGGAGGCGTTGCGATCTGGGAGCACGCGGAGATTTCGTCGAAGGGCCGCTTCATCGACCTGGCCCGGGCGGGTCTGGGCTAGAAAGGGCAGACATGAAGCGCGCAATCCTCGCGGTGGGTCTGACCCTCGCCCTCTACCCCGCATGTCATCCGCGGAAGCCGAAGCAGCAGCACGACTCAGTGGCCGATTTCACGGCTCCGGCTGCCCCAGGCAAGGAGGAGAAGTGGGTCGAGCCCGAACCGGAGTCCCCGAAGCCCGCGCCGAAGCCTGCCCCGCCGCCCGAGCCGACCTCGCCCGCACCAGAAGAGGCTTTGGGATTCAAGTTCGGAAAGAACAAGAGCGATGCCTCGCGCCGCTGCTCGAAGCTGGGCACGTGGAGCAAGCGGGGTCAGAGCTACACCTGCAGCAAGGCCATCGAAGGGGCCAGCATCCCCGGCAAGCCTCTGGTGAGCTTCTGTGACGAACAACTGTGCGCGGTGGGCGTGGCCATCGAAGTCGAGGGCGAGTACGACGCTTGGAGCGCGCGCTTCGAAGAGCTCAAGCAGGCCCTGGTCGCACTGCACGGTCCACCGACGGTCGACACGCTGACGGTCCCCGACACCTGCAAGAAAGAGGGCTTCGTGAAGTGCCTGGAAGACGGCACCGCCAGCGCGGAGGCGACTTGGAAGTGGAAGGACGGTCACCGCGTGACGCTGACGATGAGCAAGAAGAAGAGCGCCGAAGGTCCACCGGCGATCCGGTTCGTATCCGTCGTGAACGGCTGAAGGCTCGCGGCAGTAGCTCGGCGGGCGAGCTACCGCGTTCGACGACGGGATCGCCGCAAACTCATCGCCAGGCCAATGCCCGCGAGCCACGCGGCGTACGGCGCAGACGGGCCCCGCTCGGCGGTGCGGCAGCCGCAGCCACCATCGTCACCGCTGTCCGTCGTCGCCTTCTTGCCCGCGGTGCCACCCGTAGCACCACCACCCGTGCCGCCGCCGGCGATTGCACCTCCGGTCCCGCCGGTGGCTCCGCCCGTGGCGCCCGTACCACCCGCGCCACCGGCGCCCGCGGTTCCACCCGCTCCAGACGCGCCCGCCGCGCCGCCGGTGCCGCCATCGCTCGGCACACCGCACTTGCCCGAGGTACACGCACCGCTCAGACACTGATTCGCGCCCGTGCAGCTCTCACCGTCGGCGAGCTTCGCGGTGCAGACGTGTGAAGCGCAGTACTCGGTCGACGCGCAATCCGCATCACCGTTACACGCGACGCAGGCGCCGCTCACGGTGTTGCAGACGCTGCCGCCCGCGTGTCCAGCGCAGTCCGAGTCTTGCGTGCACTTGCCGCACGTTCCCGCGCTGGTATCGCACCACGGATTCGATGCGGTCGGGCACATCTTCGGCTGTGAAGGGCTCTGGAAATCAGCGGTGCATGCCGCGCAAGTGCCGGACGCGACATCGCAGGCAGGTGTGCTCGCACCACAGGCCGCGGAGTTGTTCGCCGAGCACTGCTTGCAGGAGCCATCCGCTTGACACGCGGGCTGCGCGCTGGTCGGGCACGGCGCGGTGGTGCTCGCGCCGTTGTCGCCGTTGCACGCCGTGCAATCGTAGCTGGAAGTGCCCAACACACACGCGGGCGCAGTCGCGACGCTGCAATCCGCGCTGGTCAAACAGCCGACGCATTGCCCCGCTTTCGGATCGTTGGTCGGCGCGCATTTCGGCGCGGCGCCGCCGCACTGGGAGTCGCACTCGCAGCCCGCGGTGGTCGCGTGCAAGAACGCCGCGGCGCTGAGCGCATCGTTGACGCGTCCCCCCGCCACGAGCGTGCGACCATCGGCGAGGGGCACGACCGCCGCATCGACCAAGGCATCCCCCGTGGCGCACGCCGGGACCCATTGACCGGTCGCGGGCACGTAGCGTTCGGAGATCAACCCGCCGTTGTTCACCCCGAGCGGGACGACGACGTCCTGATTCCCGAGCACGAATGCCGCCGGCGTACGGTACGAGGCAGACGGATACGTGAGCGAGCCCGCAGGCGAGAAGGTGTTGTTCGCCGGGTCGAAGATCTCGGCACTGAGCGCGGGCCCTCCTGCACCAGCGACGGTGGGTTTGGTAGCGCCCGCGGCGATCAAGAGCTTGCCGTTCGGAAGCGGCGCCCACGTCCTCGACGCTCTCGAGAGGGGGGCCGGCAGCGAACCCCAATTGTCGGCGCCGCTGTCGTAGAGCTCCGCTTCGGCGACGGTCTGGTTGTCTGTGACGCCCGGCCCCCACGGCGTCCAACCGCCCGAGACGAGCACCTTCGTGCTGCCGACGGGCGCGAGGATGAAGGTTCCGTAGCGTGGATTGGTCATGGCGTGCACGGTCGACCACGTGCCCGTGCTCGCATTGAACCGTTCCGCCGTCGTCACACCATCACTGCCGTAGTAGCCGCTCGTCTTTCCGCCGACGAGGAGCGCCCCGGTGCCGAGCGGGACCATCTCGGCCCAAACTCGCGGCGCGGAGAGACCACCCTGGGGGCTCCACAAGCCGGTCCCCGGGTCGTAGATTTCCGACCCAGAGAGCGCAGCGGCGTTGGACGCAGCGCCGCCGGCCACCAGCAGCTTGCCGTTGGATAGCTTGGCGAACGCGGGCCTCGCGCGAGCCGTCCCCATCGGCGACATGGCTGCCCAAACGCCACCGCTGGCGCTGTAGGCCTCGGACGAAGCAAGCGCCACCACGACCGCCGAGCTTGCCCCCGCCGAGCCACCGGCCACCAGCGCGTCGCCACTCGGCAAGAGCATCGAGGCTGCCTCGACACGCGCGGTGGACATCCCTCCGGTCGTCGTCCACGCGGGATCCATCCACGCCGGGTAGCGCACGGACGCGCCCCGCCAATCGATGTGCACCGAACATTCGACCGCGCCCGGGGAGACCGGAGCGTGATCCCAAGGCGCGCGCGGGTCGCGATCCACTGCGCAGCCTTGCACGCCGACGCGCGCGTCGTGCCGCACGCCGTCGCGATCGACGAGCCAAGGCGGCGCCATGCGCAGGCGCGGCATGCCTGCTCCGTCCACGAGCTCGAGAGTGTTTCCCACGAGTCGCAGCCCCGCCGCGGAGTGGAGCAGGACACGATAGGTGAGCTCCGCGGTCGTCGGCGCCGTCGGAAACGCGATGAAGTCTTCGAGCCCGTCTGCCCGCGTGCGGATCGCGGTGTGTGACCCGGAACCGAACGCGTCGAGGTAGACGGTGACACCGTCGACCACGCGACCAGGAGACCGGACAGGCACCCTCGAGGGCGAATTCGACCGCGATGCCCGAGGCGAGGTCGGCAACGTGCGCGGAGTTGCGGAGGCGTAGGCAGGACGGTCACCAGCGCGGCCCGAGGAAAGTCGGCGCTGCCGTCGCGTCGGACATGAACGTCGAGACGATGGTGCGTGCCGTCTCGATGGCTTCGTTCGGCGTCGCATGCTGCGTTGCCGCGTCGCCCTGCTCGAGCCACAGCTCGAGGAGTCCAGCCGAGAGTCCGCGGCAAATTCCACCACGCCAAGGCGCGTTCGCCCCATGATGCCTCCTCCTCGAACCGCGACGATAGCAGATCGTCGGCGTAGAGGAACCCGTTGAGCGCCGCTCGGAGGCGCGTCGACGTAGACGTCGGTGCCGAGCGCCGAAACCTTCATCGATGCTGCCACCACCCGGCGGGCCTCCTCCAGGACGTCAGGCGCAACGCTCTGGTACGCGCGCTCTGCTCGTATGGCCTCGGCCTGGTGCCGAGAATGTGACCAGTGGGCGATGCCGTCGGCACGTTCGATGGAGGTATTGCCATTGTTCCGCGCGCGTTGAACTGCGGGTTCAGCGTAGGCGTCCAGCTCTTCACGTCCGACCCGGATCCAAAGTGGAGGTGGAGGAGCCGGCGAACGAGCGACGAGCGAACGGGCGGTGGCTATCGCCCTTCCGCGTGCGACCACCGCCACGCCACCCTGCAGAGCGAACGCGGTGCCGCCGTCACCGAGATCCGCCTCGAGCGCACCACTCGGAAGAGGGTGGGCATTGGGCAGAGACGGTGCTCCGACGGCGCGCGCCGGATGGAGCACGCACACGACGGCATCTTGCTGGCGCGGTCCCATCGCAGCTTCGTCGATCTGCGCCCAGCCCGATTCGAGCGGACCCATCAACCACTTCAAGACGCCACACACCGGGGGCCCGTGCGGAATCGCCGGAACTCGCTTGGCGCTGAGAATTTGGACCGGTCCACCGAGGGCCTGCGCATGCCAACCGGTGCGAAGCGCGACGGCGCTCGGCACGGACGGATCCCGCAGGCCTGGCGGAACACCTCCCTCGCCACACCCGAGTGCCAGCACCGCTGTGATGGCGAAGACGCATTGGGCCGATCGGAGCATCTTGCCACGTACCACCATTCACACGTCGTGCCGTCCCAGTAGCTCGACGAAAGACACCGACCGTTGCACGTGTTGCTCGCGCACAAGGCGGGCTCCGAACAAGGAGCACCGAGCCCTCGCACCCAGTAGGCGAAGGGCGCGGGCGCGGGCACGGACGTGCAGCGCTGCAGCTCGCAAGCCGTCTGGCGCCCGGGTGCGGGCGCGCAGTCACTGTCCTCCGAGCAAGGAGCGCCCGGTGGGACGCCGCGGTGCCAGACGTTGTGGCACTGGGCGATTCTGCGAGGGTCGCCGCAGCGGGACACCCGCTCGCGCACCGCGGCAATGCACACCCGCGGCGACGCAGCGAGAAGCGCGAAGCGGAGCCGAGCGCGGCGCGCGCGGGCAGCGTCCAAGTCTCCCGCTGCTCGTCTCGTCGTGACGACGGCGCTCATCATCCACCGTGACTCCCCGCATCCGACACGGCGACGTCGAGGCTCGCGATCTGTACGTCTGGATCCGCGTCATGGCGCAGCGTTCGCAGGCGATCGGTCCACTCGCGGCCCCAACCCCAGCGCGACCCGAACGCGCCCACGAGCGCCGGCGCCGCGAGCCGCGCGCTCGGGAGTCCGCCCATGACGATGTCGACGACGCCGAGCGCTTGCTCGGCGGTCCACCCGCGCCGACCATCTCGGGCTGCGGACTCGGCGGCGGTGCGAACCGCCAACGCCCCGAGCGGACTGGCCGTTCGGCACAGCTCGCAGATCGCCTCACCGACTTGCGCATTGGTTGCAGCAGCGATGCGCGCCAGCGCGGCTTCGCGGGCAAACGCGCGCTCCGCGCCGAGGCGCTCGGCCAAAGCCGAGAGCAACTCGCTCACGCTCGGGTTTCGCACCCGAGCCAAAGCAGCGACCCAAGCGCACAGCCTGCGTCGAGCGAGCTGATCGCCCTCTTTGCGCGGCTCGCGATCCGCCTGCGCCGTCGCGAGCAATCGATCCACGAGCGCGAGGAGTGACTCGTGGGTCGAGCGCGATCGCGCAGCGTCCGCCGCGCGATCCAACGCGAGCTCCCAGGGATCGAGAGGGTCGAGTCGTTCCAAAACGCGCGCGGCAATCGCCGCGACTTCCATCGGCGCCGCGGCCGCCCAGCTGTTCAGCGCGGAGAGCAGCGCGCGTCGCGTGTCGGGGTCGGGGTGGTCCGCGACGACAGCCATGGTCTCTAGGTACCGAGCTTGGAACGCGCTGGCGATGTTGGGAGCGTGGACGTCGACGACGCTGCGGGCGACGTCCGGGTTCGGGTCGCGAGCGGCGTCCCCCAGGATCGCCCAGGCCGCGTCGTTCTCCAACACCGAGCGTGCGGCGTGCAGCGCGGCGATGCGAACGTCGCGATGCAGCTCACCCGCCCACTCCTTGCGCAAGAGCTCCAGCGCTCGAGGCGTCGAATATTGCCCGAGCAAACGCACGATCTCTTTGTGCGCGGTGAGCTTCAAACGCGGACGTGCGAGCAGCTGGGCGAGCGCGTCGACGACCTGTTCGCGCTCGAGCAGCCGCGCGAGACGTGGGAACGCGTACATGGCCACGCGCGCCCGGTCCGACTCGAGGTGCTCGGCCAGAATCGTCAGCGCGGCCGCAGGGCGATCCGTCCAGACCAGCGCGCCGAGCGCGGCCTCCAGCTCCACGACGTCATCGGCGCGGATGGAGTCCATCACGTCTCGAACGCTCGTGGTCGGGACACGAGCGAGCGTACCGATGATCAGCGCACGGAGCGTGCTGAAGCGTTTCGGATCCGCCAGCGCGGCGCGCAAGAGCTTCACGTAGGACTGCATCAGCCCGGGGCTCCAACGCGCGAAGCCCCCGGAGAACCAGGGAATGCTGACGATCTTCTGGTCCCAGAACCGACCCCGATGGGCGCTGAGATCGAAGCGCGGGCCGAGCAGACTCTGTCGCCGGCGGTGGCAGTGCGCGACCACCGGGGCGAGGTAGATCGCCGATGAGTCTCTGCGCAGGAGCTCGCGGACGCGCGCGTCACGCGTCTCGGGGTCCTCGAGCCAGAGATGGGCCGCATGGCCAGCCGACCCTTTGGGACCCTTCCAGATCGCGCGCTCGATTCGTTGACTGAGCTCCGGAACGTTCCACGCGCGCTTGCCGAGCGCTCGCCAGAGCGCGAACAGCACCCCGACTTCGTTGCGCTTCTGCGTCGCGTCGACCCAAGGCAGCAGCGTCTCGGCGATGGCGTGCTCGGCGCCGCGGGGCAAATGGTGCGCGAGCAGCGGCAGGTCCATCGTGCCCGCGTGACCAGCGAGCCGCTCGAGCAGACTCAGTCCGAGCCGGAGCATGGGCGAGCTGGGCCGGGCGGCGTTCTCCACGAGCAGCCGATGTGCGATGCGTGACGCGTGTGCACGCGTCATGTACGACGTGTCGCGAGCGTCGAAGATCGGCGACAAGACGGCGTCCAGGGCCGCAGCGTCGGTGAAGAGCCTCGCCGGAACGCGAGCCAGCGCGCCGAGCGCGGCAGCGCGCACGGGATCTTGCTCATTCTTGATGCGCGCGAGGGTCGCCAGCGTCTCGGCCATTCCCCGGCGCGAGCGGCCCGTGGACGAGACGAGGGCATCGTACGCCTCCGCCCGATCCGTGGCCTCCGCGCGACGACACTCTTGTTCGAGAGGCTCGCGCGCTACGCCGATGTCGCGAAACCCGAGCAGCATGCGCCGAAACGCAGCGCTCTTGCGGGCGTCGGGCAGCTCGAGCATGCGCCGAGCTTCGCGGTCGCGATGTCCTTCAGGGAGCACGGCGAGCAACTCGAGAGGCCAAGCGCGGGTCGAAGTGTCGACTCCGGTCACGGCATGCTCGAACAGCCGTGCGCGCCGGGCGTGGGGCAGTCGCGAGAGCGCGCGAGCGAACAGACTCGCGTCGTGCTCCAGAAGCCCCCGGCACAGGGGGGCCAGCGTGTCGTCGCCCACCTTGCGCAAGCGTCTGAGCAGCGCGGTCGGCAAGTGCCACGAGGTGATGGTGGCCGTACGCGACGCGAGCCATTGAACGACCCGCCCAGGGACGTGGCGGGCGAGCGGCGTCAGCGCAGCGGTCAGCGGCGCCGGCAGCGACTCGGCGTCCGCGTAGGCATCGACGAGACGCGCCACGCGCTCCGGTCGCGACAAGGCGAGCGCGAGCCAGAAATCCGAGGGGTAGCGCGACCATTCGAGATCCGGCCGATCGGTCTCGGCGAGCGCGGCTTCGACTCGCTCGACCACGATATCCGGCGCGTGCTTGGCAAGACGCGGCCAAATGGTCGACGGCCACGGCACGGCGTCGAGGTACTTCCGCAGCACGTCGGGCGGGCACGCGCTGAGCACTCGTGCTGCCTCGTGGATGCGTCCGCGCGCGAGCAACGCTTGGAGTAGCTCCGGAGCGAGCCGACTCCCCCGGCGAATCACCTCTCCGATCAGCACGCGCATGCTGACGGCGTCGAGATCGGCAACCTCGGCTGGCAGATGCTCGGCGAGGCGCCCGGCCGCGCTCGCAGCGACCCGCCGCACACTGACGGACTCGTCCCGAAGCCCGCGCGTGATTCGGGCGATGTCGCGGAGCGTTGCCGCCCCCATCAGCGCGAGGTGGCGCTCGTGCACGTCCCCGGACCAAAGCTCGTCCAAGTGCTCGGCCGCCACCCGAGCGTCGAGCCCGAGCAGGTGTCGCGCGAGGGAACTGACGCGCTCGGAGTGATCGAGCTCGTCGAGCTTCTTCACGAGCTTGTTTGGCTTGCTGAACCCCTTCTGCGCCATGGCGGCTAACCGACTATGTCGAGGCGCACCGGTCAATCTCGCAAATCGGACACCAGCCTCCGAGGGTACGGGACCTTCGGTTCTTCACTGCTCGAAGCAGTAGATGCGGTCTTCGTTGGCGCAACCGTTCCCGCTAGCAAAGGTCCAAGTGCCGTCCGTCGCCCCCGCCGTGCCATACACACCGCCCGCCGAACCGGCCCAGTCGAGGCAGTTGCCTCCCGCGAAGCTGCCGTCCGCTTTCGTTCCAGTCCAAACTTTGGTCTCACCGGTGATCGGCTGGCCCAACTCATCGTGGTCGATGGGGAGTGCGAGGGTGCCGTCGACCAGGTCCGCCCAGTCTTTGGCGATCTCACCGCCACCCACCAACACGTACGGCACCGTGGAGTGCGAGAGGCGCGTCGAGGCAGGTTCGGCCGACGTGCTTGCCCACGCGATCCACGCTCCTCCGATGTTCGCGGCGTCGGCAAGCGACTGGCAGGCGACGTCGAGCTTGGCGATGCCGCCGAAGTTGCCCGGGTAGGTCTTCGAGCTCACGAACACACGACGGCTGGTGAGGCCGGCGTCGCTTCCGGCATCGCCACCGACACCCGCCGCGCCGTCGCTTCCGCCGCCCGCCGCCCCTCCCGAGCTCGTGGTGCCGCCCGTGCTCGCGTCCGCGCTGCCACCACTGCCACCGCTGCCGCTACCGCCACTCACGCCCGCGCTGCCACCGGTCCCACCCGTGCCGGCGCCGCCTCCGCCCGGACTCGAGCCGCCGTCGTCGTCACCTCCGCACGCTGCCAACGAAGCCGCGGACACGAGCGTCCACCCCCAGACGTACCGCCACATGTCGAAAGCGATATCACGACGACGGGCGCCCAATCGACGCGATCTTTCGCTCAATCGCGCGCCGACCGTCCCGTCGGCGGCGTCGTCGCCCCCGTCGACCCCGCGGCCCGTCCCGTGCGTGGACTCTCGTGGGCCTCCGACTTGGACGGGCATGAGCGGGTCGAGTTCTCAGTGCGACTGGCGTGGTCCATTCTCCGCCTCCAGGCGCGACTTCAGCAGGCCGACGAGCTCGGCGAGGACCGACGGCAGCTGGCGATCATCGAAGAAGCGGGTCTCGACCGCGTCGGCGTGGAACGTGCTCGCGCCCATCACTTTGGCGGAAGGTTCGAACTCTCGGGCGCGTGCTGGCGGCAAGCGCGAGATGGATGCGACCATCTCCGTCGCGCGCACGAGGTCGGCGGCGCTCAGCTTGACGAAGAACGGTTGCCCGGCTCCTGCCGAAGTTTGGGTCCATGTGGCCACGTCGCCATTGGCGAACAACGCAAGCGGGTAGATGGTTGCGGGGGCGGCGGCGGATGCATGAAGCGTCACGAAGCAGATGGGCCGCTCGTCCGGGAGCTCCGACTTCCGAAACGCGTTCTGATGAAGCCGCGTGACGGTGTCGGGAACGGGCAGCAGTTTTGTCGGAGCGACGGACGCCTCGGTGGGCGCTTTCGGCTCCTGCTCGGGGGCGGCGATGCCGGGTCCGGCTTCCACGGGCTCGGCGGCCTTCGCGCAGCTCGCAGCGAGTGCGACCAAGGCACCGAGGGTCACGAGCGCTGTCGAGGTCACGGGCGGGATGATTCACAGTCGTGCCCCGGCGCGCAAGGCATCGCGAATCACGGCACGTACGCGATGGCGTCGATCTCCACCCGCAGCCCCGGCGCGGGCAGCGCCGCGGCCTGGATCGTCGTTCGCGCGGGGCGATGGTCGCCGAACGCCTCGAGGTACGCAGCGTTCATCTCGGAGAACTCGGCCATGTCTACCAGGAAGACGCCGCAGCGGAGCACGTGCGCGAGGCTCGAACCGGCCGCTTCGAGGATCGCACCGACGTTGGCCAGGCACTGGGCGGTCTGTGTCGCTACGTCGGCGCCGGCGAGCTCACCGGTGCGCGGGTCGGTCGCTCCCTGCCCGGAGACGAAGATCAGGCGATCGAACCGCATGGCAGGCGAATAGGGTCCGACGGGAGCCGGCAAGGATGGGTCGACGACGGCGCGATGTGACATGAGGCCTCCTCGCGCGGGGACTGCCGCGCTCCGCGGACAATAGCGTGTCGTCCGCCTTCGAGTGAACGACGAGAGCCGCTCGACTCGCGCTGGCCAGACGACTCGCCTATGCTTCGCGCGTGCGTCTCTGGTGGCTCTGGGTTGCGTCGGTGCCGGCTGCATGTGGACACGCTACCGAGCCCGTGTCCCCGATGCCGACGTCCGAGCCAGCCACCGAGCCCGCGTCGGTGCCGAGCCCACCACCCACCAGCGTCCCACCGAGCGACGACGCTTCGGCCCCGCCCGCTCCGCCGAGCGCGACCCCGAGCGCGCCTGCAGCGCCCGTCGCGATGGCGCCCGGCGTCTCGCGGGAGAGGCTCGCGCGCTGTCAGCGTGACGACCAGTGCACACTGGAGCTCGACTTCGGCTGTTGCGGGCATTGCCTGAGCTTGCCGCTCACCGCGATCGGCGCCGCGGCCAACGAGAAGGCGCGGAAGGAGAGCAACCGGCGCTGTGCCGTGATGGACGTCGACTGCGGCGCCTGGCACTGCACCGCGCTTCCGAGTGGGTGCGAGGCTCGCGCGGTCTGCCGCAAAGGCTGGTGCGAGGTCACGACGTCCAAGGCCTGCGAAGGCTGAGCCCCGGGCAGCCCCCGCCTCCCTCGATGCGAGAGCGCCTCGCTCTCCGCGGGTTCGCTTCGCTCGCGTGGTTGCGCGGGAGACGTTCACCCGTGCGGGGACGGCATTTCCAATAGTGGGGGGCCTTGCCTCTTGCCGATGGGCAACTACTGGGGAACGAGGTTCCACGACGAGGCGAGCCCCGGGAGCGAGCTCGAACCGACGATGGGATCACCGGGGACCACGGGCGCCCCGGTGGCGAGAATCCAGATGCCGCCGATGGGACTCGAAGCAGGCGGCGAGGTCCCACACTTCACATCGACGGTCCAATTGGTCGAAAAATCGGCGACCAATGTGCTCGGGGAAAGGCCGATCACCATCTTGCCCTTCGTGTTGGCCCCGCCCATCGTCACGGTGAGCGGAGTGTAGGTACACTTGTCCACCGAGCTCGGAGTGAACGTGACCGCCCCGCTCGGTTCGTAGGCCACACTGCAGCCCTCGAACCCCTTCGCCGTGAGCGTGACGTTGGCGCTGAACTTGCGGCCGGTCACGTCCGTGACACTGCTCGTACCCACGTACTTGCAGGGCAAGCCCGCCACCTTTCCATCGATGCACTCGAAGACTCCGGATCCGGTCCCGCAGCCCACCGTGTAGGTCGCACTGGTGGTGCCAATCCCGCGGCGAGAAGTGGACTTGAACGTGACGGTTCCGGCGTCCCCCTTCTGACCTGCAACGTAGTCGAAGGCAGCGTCCGGTCCCGGGACGGGCTGGTTCTGTGGAGAGAGGCTCGCCGGCCCCGCCAGCGTCGCTACGATCGGTTCCGGAAGATCTTTGTCCTCGATCTTGTGGTGCGCGGTGGCGTTGACGTGAACCTGCTCGTGCTCCGAAACGTTGGCCGAGGGGCGGTCGATCAAGACTTCGATGCAGGTGCCGCCCCGCCATTTCGCTTTGGCGTCAGGCTCGACCGAATCGGCCATCACCTTCCCGAACGTGAGGTAGTAGTTGGCGAGGAGGTTGATGTTGTCGGCAGAACCGTTGGTCGCGTGCCATTCGCCGTTGCTGTAGCTCGGATTGTACGACCCCACGGTGAAGCCCATGTCGGCGACGAGCGTGAGCTCGTTGGGGCTCGGCCCGGTCGTCACGTACGACATGGATCCGGCGAAATCGATCCCGATCGACTCGGCGGCGTCACTGACGACGATGCTGAATTTCTGGTCCGCAGAGACGTGGTACGTCGACCCGCTGGAGGCGCTGCCGTCGGCGGTCAGCTTGAACGTGCCCACGGCGAGACCGCCCACGTCGGGACACACGTCGATGCTGGCTTCCGTCGAAGCGGACTCCGAGGTCGTTCCGGCAGCACTCGTGATGGTCGTCGAGATCTGCGCGAGGGCCGTCACGCGGCTGCCTTGGCCGGAGAGGGTCAAGTTCACCGTCGTGGTGTAGTGCGAGGAACTCCCGTCGGACGCGGTGCGGTCCTCCTCTTTGGTGAACGGGGCCTTCCCCAGCGTGCCCTCGAACGGCGCCAGTTTGACGGCTTCGGTCAAGGTTGCGTACGCGACGCCGAACGTGAACCAGCTCGACGCGCTCGCCGCCTGATTCGCGGTCCCCAGACCCTTGAAGGTCTTCGCGGTGCACGAGCCAGGCCCGAGCGGCGAGCCATCGTTGGTGGGAAGAGTGAAGCCACCGTCCGCCGCGGCGGCTTCGACGAGCTCGGAGCGGATTTGATCGGCTGTCGCGAGCAACTCCGGCGACAGGGCGCCATGAAACGACTCGAGCCCGGCATCTCGTCGGCCGGCCTGGATCAAGGCTCGTTCGAGTGCGAGCGCCTGGCTGATGGAATAGCTCGGCGGAGCATTGGGATCTTCGACGCAAGCAGGAGCAGGCGACCCGCTTTCCTCCTTGGAGCTGCTCGAGCAGGCGACTGCGAAGAGCACCACGAGCACCGCCAGGCGTCCGAGCTCGTAGGACCGCGTCGACGCGCGCCCGTTGATTCCCCGTCGTTTCGACACACGCTGGCGAGCCCCTCGATTCTCCATGCGTCTCCCACTCTGTCTCGACGCACGCGCCTGGTCGAGACTGAATCGCATCCAAACGACGCTTCCCGCGAACCACCTGTTGTGGGGGTGGGCGGTTTTGTCCAGGACTCGGGGCTCGAGACCCGCGGAAACGCGCGCAGGCGCCGGCTCAGGCGCTCAGTCCAAGCAATGCGCGCCTCAACTCGTTGGGTTCATCGGTGTCGAAGTCGCGGACCAAAGCCTCGGCGAGCGTCGAAGGGAAGATGGCGGCTCGCAGGCGCGAGGTGGCGTCCATTTCGAGGAGTGCGCGGGCTTCGGAGTAGAGCCCCGAGAGGCGCAGGGCATCCAAGAGACAGTCCAGCCCTTCCTCACTCCCCGAAGCACCGAGCGCTGCGGCCTGCGCGCCGGTGGCGATGGCATGCCAGCGAAAGCGTGCCAAGAGAAGCGCGCCGAGCTCTTGGCGGTCGAGGCGATGCACCTCCATCCAGCGCGAGACGTCAGCCGGCTCGTGGAGCGCGAGCTCGCCACGCACGCTCTGGAACACCGTCTGGAGCGGCGCCGCAGCGGCGAGCAGCCCGGCCTCGCGCCCCATCGAGTCCAAGAGCCGCCACGCACGGGCGAGCAAGCGCCTCACGCGGGGCACGGACGCGAGTTCCGAACGCTCGCGGGTCGCGCCGGTGCCGTCCAGCGCGTCGAGCCAGCGCAAGTAGCGCGACTCGCTGGTAGCGGCGCGAAACGCCAGCAGCGCCGTCGGGTCGCTGGGCGCGCCCAACTTGCGCCGTTCGAGCGCGGCGAGCGCGGCCCCTCGTGCGTGAAGAGCCAGCTGCGCGGACTCGTCACAGTCATTGAGCTCGGCCCAGCGCGCCGAGCCCATTTCTTCGAGCCACCACGGCTCGGCGCCGGCCACCGGTCGTCGAAGGCGCGAATTGAGACAGCTTGCCCGACAGCTCCGCCGCGAGGAGCGCCGCGCGTCACGGAAGGAATCGCCCAAGAAGCGCGCCGCCTGGAGCACGCGCTCGGTCTTGGGGAGCCGCGGAGGATCGTCGCCGCGCACCACGCTGCCGGCTGCGTGACGAAACAAGACCCGCAGCGCGACGACCGTGCGCGGCACGCGCGGGTCCCGACGCGGGGAGCTTCGGGCGGTCCACCACCGGCCAGCAGGGAGAGCGCCTCGCGGGCATCCGCGCGCTTGCGCTCGACCAGACCTTCGCGCGAAAGCCCAGCGGCGAAGTGCTCGAGTGCCGAGTCGCTGGGGAGGCGCGACAAGAGCGCCGGCAGCGAGCGCTCCGGGTAGAACGTGCGCTTCGCCAGGGCCACGAGCGACGCGGCCCGCTCCGGCTCGAGCACCCCATGGTCGACGGCCCGCTCCAGCGTCGCTCGGATGTCCACCAGCGCCGTCGACAGCGGCTCGTGAGTGGCAGAGTGGATGACCGTGACCTCGTCGTCGTCCACCAGTCGCCCATCGCGATAGTCTTCGAAGATGCCGCCGATGCCGCGCATGCCCAGGTCGCACATTTCGGCGGCGCGGAGCGCACCCATGCTCGAAGCTCCATGGACCGCGACGCCGCGCTCGAGCGCCACCGCGATTTCCTTGTGCCATACGGCGGGCGTGCGCTCGAAGCTGCCGTCGATGATGAGCAGGGCCGAGGGACCGAGGCGCAGGGCTCGCAGCACGTCTCCGCAACGCACCGGCGGCAGGTAGATCGCGTCGGGAGCCAGCGCGCGCGCTTCCAGAACTGGCAGCGTCGGGCCCAGAAACACCAACAAACCACACGCCATCAGTCGAGCACCATCCGAGCGCCCGGAACGAAGACGATGACGACGGGCACTCCAAGCTCTGGCCGCGTGAGATCGACGCGCAGCACCTCAGTGAACCCCGCCGTCGTGAGCCGCTCGATCAACCACCGCACATCACCGGCGAAACTGCCCGTGTGCGCCGCCGTGGGCTCGAACCTTCGCGTTGCTTCCGAGGCTGGAAGCGCGTCGGCCGTCGACAGTTGCATGGCTGCGTAGGTCGTGGGCGGCAGATCGTCGCGAGCACCAGCGATGATCGTGAGCCGCGATTGAACCGCTTCACTGACGGCGCGGCTCACGGCGATCTCGGCGTCCAGGTGCGCACCATAGCCGGCGAAGCGCCCCAGACCACGCAGCTCTCCGTTGCTCTGGATCGTGCAACCGAAAGCCGGAACACCCACAGCGGACGTCTGATCCCAGAGCCGCACGCCGATGCCCGCCTCGGCCAGTCGTTCCAAGAGCTTCGCCGCGGGTCCGGTGACGCTCTCGAGCAGGATCTCGCGCGCTGCCTGCTCGCTCGCGTCGAGCGCGTCGAAGCGGGCGGTCGCGTCGCGCTCGATGACTTCGCAGAGCGCATGGCAAGTGGCTTCGTCGAGGGTGTTTCCCCCGGCCAAACCCGTCGTATTCGTCAAAATCGCCAGGTGTTCGAGCAGCACCTCGTCCGTGGCGATGGCGGAGAGGTAGCGCGGCACGAGGTGCCGCCGCGAACTGACGAGACTCTCGGCGTCGAGCCAGCCGGTCGAGCGCCGCCGCAAGTCGAGCGCGCCAGGAAAGACCCCCGCGGGTCGCAGGCCAACGGGATCGACCACCGGGTGACCTTGCTCCGCGAGCTCCGTGAAGCTCCCGACGACGACGGCGGCGGGCGCGTTCTCGGAGTGCCAGAGCTCGACGGACTCCATGGCCGCGGAGGCGTCTGCCAGCTCGACGCTGATCCCTTTGCCCTGCGAAACCGACAGCGTCCGTGCCAGGGGCCGCACCGCCATGCTCACCGAAATGCCGACGTGATCGAGCCCGGTCACGCGTGCGATTCGCGTCACGCCGCAGCGCTTCAGCACAGGCTCGAGCCAGCGGAGCGTCTGGGCGGCATCCCGGGCGCGTAGGGTTCCGCCCAAGTCGTAGTAACCCGACGCCCGTTCCGTCAGGGCTAGGTTCCCTTGGCCGTCAGCGCGGAGATCTTGAGGCTCGAAATCCCCCCTTTGATCTTGGCGGCGTTGATGTCCTTCGCGTCAGCGGGGCCGGCGCCGCCGGTCACCTGATCCAGATCGCTTTCGCCGATTTCACTGGCGAGCTCCATGCCCAGCGCATCCAGATCGTCCACGCTGCACTCGAAGCCGGACTCTTTGGCGAAGCGCACCATGTCGTCATCGGTCAGCTTGGAGCCGAGCTCCGTGATCTTTCGGGCCAGGCTGGCGTCGGACTTGATTCGCTCGTGAAACGCGCGGGCTGCTTGCATGCTCATCGAGACACCCCTTCGTGGAGAAGACTCGGCATGGGGCCGAATCGATCTCATTCGCATAGTGAGGCGTCGTCGTGGGTGCAAGCGGCATGAGCTTTGGACCGCGCATTCCAGCGTCCAGCGCGAGCGCGCCGCGTCATGAAAAGCACGAGGCGCGCAACGAGAGTCGAACTATGGTCCGCGCTCCGCCACT
>JAXLYN010000022.1:0-143505 GCA_046351435.1 Polyangiaceae bacterium | reverse complement strand
CGCGGAACGCCCTCGCGCACGGCATCGAGCCGGCGGAGGAGCGCCGCTCTCGCGGCAAGTCGCCGCGAGGGCTCTTGCGCCTCTCGGGAGAGCGCGCCGGCGACTGGCTCTCCATCGTGTGCGAGGACGACGGGCGCGGGGTCGACGTGGAAGGCGTGCGACGCTTGGCGGTGGAGCGCGGTTCGGTGAGCCACGAGGCCGCAAAGGCCGCGAGCGACGACGAGCTCTTGGCGCTCCTGTTCGTGCCCGGTCTCACCACGAAGCGCGAGGCCGACTTGCTCGCGGGTCGGGGCGTCGGGCTCGATCTCGCGCTGAACACCGTGCGCCGGCTGGGCGGCACGATCCGCCTCGAGAGGCCCGCTGCCGGTGGGCTCCGCGCCACGCTCGAGCTCCCGAGCGAGCGCTGGACCACGGACGTGTTGTGGCTCACGGTAGGTTCTTGGGAGCTCGCGCTTCCGGTGAGCTTCAGCGGCAAAGTGAGCAAGATCGACGCGAAGCGTCCGCCGGTTCCGCTGCTCGCCTGTCTCGGTGAAGCAGCGCAGGGCACACCCAAGCTCTCCCTGGAGCTCTCGCTCCGGGGCATCCCCACGGTGAGCGTCGGCGTCGATCACGTGGGCGAGGTCGAGCAGTGCAGCTTGCGACCCTTGCCGCTCTTGCTCTCGCAGGTGGGCCCCTATTCGGGCGCGATTTTGCGCGGAGACGGCAGCCTGATGCTCGCCCTCGACGCGGCGCTGCTCGCGGTGCGCGCGTGGGCCCTCGCATGATCGTCGAAGCGCTCGCTCCCGGAGATCAGCAGCGTGCCGTGGAGATCGCTCGACTCGGCGGGCAGACGCTCGACGTGAACGCGGAGCTCGCGCGCGGTTACGCGCGCCTGAGCGTGGCAAGACTCGAACCTGGAAGCCCTGCGCTCGCGGTGCTCCTGCTCTGGGCGGTGGCGGACGAGCGCCACGTGATCGACGTGGCCACCCACCCGGATTTCCGCCGGCGAGGCGCGGCCCGCGCCCTCCTCGCGGACGCCATCGCACGAGCCCAGAGCGACCGCGCGCGTCTCGTGCTACTGGAGGTCCGCCGTTCCAACCGGCCGGCCATCGCGCTCTATCGAAGCCTGGGCTTCGCGGCGGTGAACTTGCGGCGCGGCTACTACAGTGACACTTCCGAGGACGCCATCGAGATGATGCTTCAGATCGACACCGCGAACGGGGCCATCTTGGAAACGCGCGACGAGATCACCATCGAGGAGACCTGAGATGTCGGGTCGTACCGTACGGTCCCAAGTCACCGTGCCGCTCTTGCGCCGCGAGACCATCGGCGCGAGTTATCACGTGCTCACGTTCGACGTCGGCAAGGACCAGGGCGTTTTGCCGGGTCACTTCGTCATGGTGCGTGGCGCCGAGTGGGGCGACGCCCCGCTCTTGCCGCGCCCGATGAGCTACCTCTCGGGCGGCCCCACGCCGTCGATTCTGATCAAGGTGGTGGGCGAGGGCACGACGCGCATGGCGCGTGCCGAACCGGGAGAGCCGTTCTCGCTGCTCGGCCCGCTCGGCGTGCCTTGGAGAGCGCCGAACCCGAACCGGCGGCAGGTGCTGGTCGCTGGCGGCGTGGGCGTCGCGCCGCTTCTGTTTCTGGCGCGCACTCTCGTCGGGGCGCGCCGGCCCATCGTGGTCTACGGCGGGCGAACGCGCAGCGACCTCCCCCTCGACGACGAGCTCGCCGAAAACGCGGAGCTCCACGTGACCACCGAAGACGGCTCGCGCGGACACCAGGGCCGCGTGACCGACGTGCTCGGCTCGCTCTTGGGCGACGACGTCGAGGTCTTCAGCTGCGGGCCGGACCGCATGATGGCGAAAGTGGCGGAGCTCTGCGCGAAGCGCGACGTTCCGTGCGAGGTCTCGGTCGAGGCACCCATGGCGTGCGGCTACGGGGTGTGCCTCGGATGCCCCATCCCGGCCACCGACGGTGGCTACGTCTACGCTTGCACCCAGGGGCCGTGCATCGACGCGCGGCGCATCGATTGGAGTCGAGCCGACCACGCGCCGCGGCGGAGCGGTGAAGGAGGCAAGACGGCATGAACCGGCTCGAAACCCGGATCGGCAACCTGGTCCTGAAGAACCCGGTGCTCACCGCGTCGGGCACCTTCGGCTACGGCCTCGAATACGACGACTTCTTCGACGTGGCGGAGCTCGGCGGGATCTGCACCAAGGGGCTCAGCCTCGAGCCGCGCGCAGGCAACGCCCCCGAGCGCATCTGCGAAACGCCAGCGAGCATGCTGAACGCCATCGGGCTCGCCAACGTGGGCGTCGAGGCGTTCTGTCGCGACAAGCTGCCGGTGCTGCGCGAGCGCGACGTGACGGTGGTCGCCAACATCTTCGCCAGCAGCACCGACGACTTCGTGAAGATCGCCGAGCGCCTCGACGCCGAGAGCGGCGTGCACGCGCTCGAGCTCAATGTCTCCTGCCCCAACGTATCCCACGGCGGCATCGAGTTCGGGAAAGATCCGAAGCTCGCGGCCCAAGTCACCAGCGCCGTGCGCAAGGCCTCACGACTGCCGGTCTGGGTGAAGATGAGCCCGGAAGCGGGCGACATCGTCGCCGTGGCCAAGGCGTGCGAAGACGCGGGCGCCGACGCGCTCACTGCCATCAACACCATCCGGGGCATGAGCATCGACGTGGACGCCGAACGGCAACGCCTGGCCAATCGCACCGGTGGCTTCAGCGGCCCGGCGCTTCGCCCCATCGCCTTGCGCATCGTCTGGGATCTGTGCGGCGCCGTCTCGATCCCGGTGATCGGCATCGGAGGGATCTCCACCGCGCGTGACGCGCTGGAGTTCCTGCTGGCGGGCGCGCGCGCCATCCAGGTAGGCACCGCGAGCTTCGCCGACCCGTGCGCGGCCCGGAAGGTGTTGGCCGGCATCGACGCCCACTGCGAAAAGCTCGGCATCACCGCGTCCGAGCTCGTCGGAAGAGCACGGCGATGAACCGAACGATCTTCGCCTTGGCCGCGGCAACTCTGCTCGTGGGCTGCCCCGCCCAACGCACGAACGGCACCCAGGAGAACCAGAACCAGCCGAGCCCGAACGCGAGCATCCTGCCCGCGCCGCTGGTGAGCCAAAGCGAGCCCGGCGAAGCACCCAAGAGCGACGCGGGCCGCGGCGGCATTCCCGCCGACTCGGCCGGGCGTCTCTTGATCCCGGATGCAGGCCCGCCCGACCCGACACCATTCCGCGACGACCAGGCCCTTCCGCGCGACACCATCGCCGCCAAGGACGGCACGGGGGTGACGCTCGACGCCAGTTTCAAGTGGCTCGATCTGCCGCCGCCGAACGCCACGCCCGAGCTCTCGAACGACGCGCTCAAGAAGGCGCGTGAGAAGACCGCGCTGAAGGTCATCGTCGACCTCGCTCCCATCGGACGCATGCGCTTTCAGCTGGCTGCGACGTCGTTCCCGCTGCCGAAGGGCACGGAGCTCCGCGCTCAGCTCGAACACTACGGCCACGTGGTGGTGTGGCCCGACCAAGACAAATATCGGATCCTCCGTCCCGGCGTGCTGCGCGCGCTCCTCTCCGAGCGCCGCGCGGATGCCATGCCCCTCACGCGCGTGAAGAGCGAACCCCGCGGCAAGGGTGCGCTGCTCGGGCTCGAGACCTCGAAGATCGAAGTCAAGAGCCCGGTGGGCGAGATCCTGCTCGAACAGGGCAGCATCTCGAGCTTGGGCCGTGCGGGTGATCTCTTGTGCCGGTTGCTGCTCGATTTGGTGGCCGTCGATCCGACGAGTGACGTGTGCAACGAAGGGCTGACCCCGCTCAAGGCGGAGCTCCGTTGGCCCAAGGGTGGCAAGCTGTCGTTCGAGGTGAGCGCCATCACGCGCAAACCCGAGTTGCCGTTCGGACTGCTGTTCTTGCCGCCAGCGGGCGCAGAGCACCGGCCCGGGGAGCTTCCACCCACGAGCGCGGGCGTGTTCTTCACCAAAGAAGAGCTGGCCTCGTTCCACACGCGGCCGGCCGCGACCGAGCCAGCGAAAGACGCGCCGGGGGAGGGGCTCGTCGCCGTGAACCACGCGGACTCGGTGCGCTATCTCTTGCTCGACGGCGTGCCGGTGGCGTGGATCGATCCGGGCGCCGAGCAGTTCCTCATCGGACCGCTTCCCGGGCGCTATTCGCTGTCATGGCGTGATTTCCTGGGCGGAGCCATCGAGCCCGCGAAGGTCGTCACGCTCCCGGCGCGCGTGAGCGTCGGCGGGCCAGCGCCCGACGCGGGCGCGCCGCCGCCGTGACTCAAGCTTGCCCGATGGGCCGACCAACCACCTCGTAGTCGGCGGGACCGTACTCCACGCTGTCGAGCTTTGCGCGCGACAGCTCGAGGCGCAGCTGATCCTCGACGATCTCCAGGATCTCGGCCCGGGTCGAGAGCAAGAAGTACTCCTCTTCCGACACCGGGGGCAGATCGGCCAGGCGCCGCTCGACGGCCTCTCGGTCTTCGCGATCGAGCACGAGCTCCGAGGATGGCCCTTCATGTTCTGCGCTCTCGTGCAACGCGTCCCAGGCGACACCCACGGGGCTGAACGCCAGGAACACGTCCTCGAAACAGAGCTGCCAGTCTTTGGGATCGCGGGTGGGCATGCGCCAGAAGGCCGCGTAGTGGATGCGCACGACCTCGCCGAAGTAGGCTCCCACGCCCTGCGTCAAAAGGTCCGCGAGCTCGGGTCTCTCCCGGACGTTGTCGCGCGCCTGTCTCAGGTAATGGTCGAGCACGGGCAGGGTCTCGGGCCCGTAGTCGAGCTCGACCTCGAGGGCGCTCAGCACGTACTGACGCAGCGCCTCAGCGAGCTCTCGGACCTCGGGCGGAGGCGGGTCGAGGTCGAGGTCGGGCCCGGCGAGCTCGCTCGGGTGGTCGGAATCGTCGGCGGGTGCCACGGCCGAAGCTTAGCGGAAAACCCGCGCGTTTTTCCGCGCGGCTGCACGTCCGGCCAGCCCGGAGACCGACCTCGGTCTTGCCGTTTCAGGAAGTTCAGCCGACATATCGAGGAGCTGCCGAAGCGTCGGCTGCCCGTGTTAGATTCGGCCTCCTGCCCGGACGCTCGATGCGCATCGGAATCCTCAGCGACATTCACGCCAACTACGAAGCGCTGAGCGCGGCGGTGGAGGCGTTCAAGAGCGAGAGCATCAAGGAGTACTACTGCCTGGGTGACACGGTGGGGTACGGCGGCTCACCCAACGAGTGCGCCGACGTGGTGCGCGACCTGGTGAAGGCGACGATCCTCGGCAATCACGACGCCGCCGTCGCGGGACGCATGGACTACTCGTACTACTACGAGGCCGCGCGGCACGCGCTCGACACCCACGCCCAACTCCTCTCGCGCGACAACACGGATTGGCTCCGTGGCTTGCCCTACCAGATCCGTCTGGACGCGGTGAACGTCCTCTTGTGCCACGGCTCGCCGGTGCGACTCGAGGAGTTCGAATACATCTTCGCGCCAGAGCAGGCTCGCGAGTGTCTGCCCATCTATGACGAGCTCGCGCACATCACGCTGATCGGTCACTCGCACCTTTGCAAGGTGTTCGCGCTCACCCGCAACACGGTGGAAGAGCTGCCCCCGGTCGACTTCGATCTCGAACCGAACAAGAAGTACATCGTCTCGGTCGGCTCCATCGGTCAGCCGCGCGACTACGACAACCGCGCGAGCTACACCGTGTACGACACGGACAAGAAGCGCTTCGAGTTCAAGCGGGTCGAATACGACATCGAGACTGCGGCCGAAAAAGTCCTGCGCGCCAAGCTCGAGCGAAACTTCGCCCACCGCTTGTTCATCGGGGTCTGAGCGCGGGCAGCGCCTTTCGGCGTCAGGCCTCCACGGTCCAGTCCGTGGCGCCGGTCCCGTCCCGCAGGCTGACCCCTTGCGCGGCGAGCTCTGTCCGATGGCATCGGCCCGCGCGAAGTCCTTGCCGTCGCGGGCCGCCGCACGTTCGCGAATCTTGCCCTCGATCTGCTCGGCGCTGAGCCCACGCAGGCGCATGCGCCGCGCCCGCGTTCGCACGGCGTACTCTTCGCGACTGGCGAGCAAGAGGCCGAGCTGTCGCCCGAGCGCATCCACGAGACCCAGGGCCTCGCTGGCGACCGCCTTCGCGGCGCTGACGAACGCGGCGTCCTTGCGTCGCTTCTGCGCGAGGTCGCACACGTCGTTCCCGAGGCGCGCGAGCTCGCCGAGCTCGGCCAGTGCCACGCTGGTGTTCAGATCGTCGTCCAGAGCATCTTGGGCTCGCTGCATCGACTTCCCGAGCGCGATACGCGGCGTGGAAAGCTCGTTCGGGAGCTTCCCCGGCATCTCCGCCGCGTCGGCGCAGAGCTCGGCCAAGCGACCCAGTGTCGCGTACACGTAGTCCACCCGGCGCTCCGCTTCGTCCACGCCGGGAAAGACCACTCGGCCGTCATCGAGCACCTTCGTCTCGAACTGAATGGGCCCGCGGTAGTGCACGGTCAGCAAGAACCAGCGGAAGCCCTCGGGGTCGTTGCGCTCGAGCACGTCGCGCACGGTCACGAAGTTCCCGAGGGACTTGCTCATCTTCTCCTTGTCGACGTTCACGAAGCCGTTGTGCATCCAGGCACGCGCGAAATCGCCGCGTTCCGGCTCGGCGGCTTCGCTCTGGGCGATCTCGTTTTCGTGATGCGGGAAGATCAGATCCATGCCCCCGGCGTGGATGTCGAAACCGTGACCGAGGTACTTCGCGCTCATCGCGGAGCACTCGATGTGCCAGCCGGGTCGACCGTGTCCCCAGGGACTCTTCCAACCCCATTCCTCTTCGGGGGCGCCCTTCCACAACGCGAAGTCGAGCGGGTCGCGCTTGCTTTCGTCCTTCTCGACGCGGGCGCCCGACACGAGCTCGTCGATCTTGCGGCGTGACAGCTTCCCGTAGCCGGCGAAGCTCCGCACCGAGAAGTAGACGTCGCGGGTCCCGCCGGGCATCTCGACGACGTAGGCCGCGCCGCGATCGACGAGCTTTTTCACGATGGCGAAGATCTCGGGCAGGTGATCGCTGACCTTCGGCTCGTGGGTCGGGCGGGCGCAGCCGACCCGATCCATCGACTCGCGATAGACCTCGGCCATGCGCTCGGAGAGCGCCAGCGGCGCTTCGCCGTTGGCCTTGGCGCGCTCCAGAATCTTGTCGTCGATGTCGGTGATGTTCCGCACGAACGTGACGTCGTAGCCGCGCGCCTTGAGGTGGCGCACCAAGACGTCGAACGCGACGGCCGAACGCGCATGCCCGGCGTGCGGGACGTCGTACACGGTGGGTCCACAACAGTACACGCCGACCTTTCGCTCGTGCCGCGGCGAGAGCGGCTCCACGTTGCGCGTCAGCGTGTTGTAGATGCGGACTTCGGACATCGGGGCCGCGAAGGCTACCATACCCAAGGGTCACGCCGCGGACCGCCGCGATAGTCGCCGGCGCGAAGCCGCCGCTCGGTGGCCGGAACCCGTGCCAGCGGCGCACCGAGCGCGGCGCACGCCCGAACATCGCGGGACGGATCGCGAGCAAGCCGAGCACGAAACCGCCGAGGTGAGCGAAGAACGCCACCCCACCCTGGGAGCGCGCCCCGATGGACGCAATGCCGCGCGTGAGGTTCCAGAGAAACCACTCACCGACTACCAGCCACGCAGGGAACACGAGCACGGCGCCGAACAGGAACCAGAGCGGCAAGATCGGGTTCAAGACGACGATGGGGGCGCGAGGGTAGAGCACGAGATACGCACCGAGCACGCCAGCGATGGCGCCGCTCGCGCCCACCATGGGCACGACGCTGGTCGGATCGATGCCGATTTGTGCGGCCGCGGCCGCGAGGCCCGACGCCAGATAGAACGCAAGGTAGCGCCCGTGCCCGAGGGCATCTTCGACGTTGTCGCCGAAGATGTAGAGAAAGAGCAGGTTGCCGAGCAGGTGCTCCCAACCGCCGTGCATGAACATGCTGGAGAGCAGCGTGTGAGCGTCGCCCGCCGGATCCGAGAGGAAGCGCGCGGGCACGAGCCCGAAGCCCAGGATGACGGAGCTCGCACCCCCACGCAGCAGCGTCCACTCGACCAGCCAGACCGCGACGTTCAGCACGATCAGCGCCGTGTTGACCACGGGCCACGTCCGCCGAGGGTTGTCGTCGCGAATCGGGATCATGGAGCCTCGGTGCACAGTAAGGCTGGCTTCCGAGCTCGGCGAGTCCCGCCCGGGCGTTTTCGGAGCGCGATCCGCCGGCCGGACCCGGGCCCCGGCCCGCGGCTGTTACGACCCCGACAAAGATGCTCTAACTTCGGCTCCCATGCTGGCCCGACCCCTCATGCTGCTCGGCGCGTGGGCGGTGGCCTGCTCGAGCGCAGCGTTCGACGGCCAGGTGTATCGCAACGACGAGGTGGCTTTCCGCGTGGGTCCCGTACCCGGAAACTGGCGGCGCATACAAACGGAAGGCGCGCTGCTCGCGTTCCGCGACGACAGCCGCGGCGCCACGGTGGCGGTGAACGCCCGTTGCGGCAAAGACGGCGACGACGTTCCGCTCGAATCGCTCACCCACCACCTTTTTCTCCACTTCACGGATCGACGCGTGGTGAGCCAAGAGCGGTCGATGTTGGACGGACGCGAAGCGCTGAAGACGGAGCTCTCGGCAAAGCTCGATGGCGTCCCCAAACACTTCAGCGTGCTGGTGTTGAAGAAAGACGGCTGCGTCTACGACTTCCTCGAAATCCGCGACACCGAATCGGGTGAGGACTTCGATCGGTTCGTACGTGGCTTCGGCACGGTGAGCTGATGTCGGACATCGAACCCGTATCCCAGCGCCCCAGCATGCTGCCCCGCCCGGTGGAGGAGCCGGCGTTTCGCCTGCGCTTCCTCGGCTTCATCGTGCACCTCGGACAGGTGGCGCACATGACCGCACGCACGACTCGCGCGCTCTTCAAGCGGCCCTTCGAAGGCCGGGCCATCATCGCGCAGTTCGAGTCGCTCGGCGTGAAGTCCGTCGGCATCGTCGTCGTCACCAGCGTGTTCATCGGCATGGTGATGGCCGTGCAATTCGCGTTCGGTCTGCGCAAGTTCGGCGGCATGGAATACACGGGGCGCGTCGTGGGGCTTTCCTTTGCCCGCGAGCTCGCGCCGACGCTGACCGCGGTCATCGTGGGCGGACGCATCGGCGCAGGCATGGCGGCAGAGGTCGGCTCCATGGCGGTCACCGAGCAGATCGACGCGCTCCGGGCGCTGGGCGCCGACCCGTTCAAGAAGCTGGTGCTGCCTCGCGTCTTCGCGTCCGTATTGGTGATGCCCGTGCTGGGTGCGTTGGCCCTCGTACTCGGCTTCACGGGGGCGATGCTCATCACCGACTTCCAATTCGGAATCCCGGCGAGCTTCTTCTTTTACAGCGCGCTCGGCACCGTCACGATGAAGGACTTCTTGAGCGGGATGATGAAAACCCCGTTCTTCGGCGCCATCATCGCGCTGGTCGGCTGCCACTTCGGGATGAACACCCGGGGCGGCACCGAAGGGGTCGGGAACAGCACCACGCGCACGGTGGTGGTGGTCTCGATCTCGATCTTGATCGCCGACTTCTTCTTGACGAAGCTCAGCATCGCGCTCATGCCTGGGTTCTGAATGCGCATCGCCTGCTTCGTCCCGTCGCTCGCCGTTCTGCTCACGTCGGCTCTGGGGGGCTGCTCGGCCGACGAAAGCCGGCCGCCGGAGTTTCGTTCGGACGCCAAGCAGGTCGTGCCGCGAAAGTGTGAAGAGGTCCGAAAAGGCACCTGGGCGGACGACTCCTTGCTGGTCGAGGGGAGCCCGGCGGGTTGCGCTGCTCCCGGCATGAGCTGCCCCGTCTTCGACGTCCCCGCGTTCGCGTCGGCCTGCGCAAAAGGGACGCCCGTCGCTTCGTGCGTCTTCAGCGAGTGGAAGCTGGTCTGCGAGCTCGACGCGGGCATCTTGGAAGCGGGTCCGGACGCCGACGACGCGAGCCTCGACTGAACATTGTGCGCCCACGGGCGCTTGACACTCTCGCGCTCCCCCCTACTCTTCGTGCGAGGGAAGCGTGCCATCCGCCAAGCCCAATCGCGCGCAGTCGCGGCGCCGGACGCGACCCGAAGCGCGTCGCAAAGACGGCTTGCTCACCACGGGCGACATGGCGCGACTGTCCCAAAATACGCTGCGCACCGTCCGCTTCTACGAAGAGGCGGGTCTGCTCGAGCCCCTGCAGCGCACCGACGGCGGTCATCGCCTGTTCCCCATGCGCGAGCTCCGCAAGCTCCTGCTCGTGACGGATCTCCGCGCGGCGGGCTTCGCCCTCGAAGAGATCCGCGACATGTTGGAGCTCAAGCACCGCTCTGCCAGCGGGGCCAGCGCTTCGCGCGAGGTGACGGCGCCTGAACCAACACGTCGAGCTCATGAACACGCGCATCGCGCTCCTCCGGCGCCTGGCCACGGAGCTCGAGTCCGCCAAGCAGCACCTCACTCCGTGCGGCAGCTGCGAGGACCCGAGCCTCTTCCCCACGACGTGCGCGGACTGCCCGAGCCTGAAGAAGTCGGGCGTGTTGCCCGACGCGCTTGGCGTACTCTGGGGCGTGGACACCTGAGGCAACCCATGGCGCTGCCGCGAATCTTCACTCCAGCCGAAGTCGACGGGTTGATTCCGCGCCTCTCGGAGCTGGTCGCGACCCAGCTTCGCAGGCAATCGGAGGTCGAGGAGTGCTTGGCCGAGCTCACACGGCTCGCTGGCGGACTGCCTTCGTCCATCGAACCGGTCGACGACGACTCGAGCGAGATGGTTCGCCTGAAGACCGAACTCGCCCGCCGCATCAAAGTCTACGACGACGGGTGGCGCGAGATCCAAGCCCTCGGCGCCGTGGTGAAAGACCCGCAAATCGGCCTCTTGGATTTCTACGGCCGGGTGGACGGCAAGCTGGTTTGGTTGTGTTGGCGCTACGGGGAAGAATCACTGCGCTACTTCCACGAGCTCGACGCCGGCTATTCCGGACGCAAGGCGCTCCGCATCGACGACAGCGAGCGGCTCTGGAACTGAGTCATGGACAAGCCCGCCGCTCAACGAGCCATTGCGGAATTCTTGCGCGCACTCGGACGTGATCCGGAGCGTGAGCCCGAGCTCAGAGACACACCGAGACGCGTAGCCGACGCCTTCGCGGACGAGCTCCTGTCGGGCTACGCGATCGACCTGCGCGCGCTCCTCGGCGAAGGTTCGGCGCCGGGCGCGAACAGCGCGGGCATCGTGGTGGTGCGGCGCATCGCGGTGGCCACGGTGTGCCCCCACCACCTGCTCTCGTCTCTGGGACACGCCACGGTGGCGTATCGGCCTGGAGAACGCGTGCTCGGGCTCGGGACGGTCGCGCGGCTCGTGGACGCTTGCGCGCGCCGACTCGCTCTCCAAGAGCAGATCGGCGTCGAGGTGGTGAACGCCTTGGTTTCCCTCGGCGGCGCGCGAGGCGCGTTCTGCCAGCTCACGCTGCACCACAGCTGTCTCAGCGCGCGGGGCTCACGTCAGGCCGACGCGACCGTGCGAACCCAGGCCAGCGCCGGCGAGCTCGCGGATCCTGCATGCCTCGCCGAGCTCGAGTTCGCGCTGCGCGCGGAGCCCGAGGCATGACCCTGGCCCTCGTCACCGGTGCGAGCCGCGGCATCGGGCGCGCGACCGCCGTCGGGCTGGCACAGCGCGGCGTGGACCTGGTTCTGGTGGGCCGACCTTCGCCCCAGCTCTCCGACACGGTCGAAGCCTGCGCTGCGGTGAAGGTCGTGATCGAACCCTGTGACCTCGCGGATGCAGCGGAGCTCGGCCGGGTCGCCGAGCGCGTGCTCTCCCACGCGGTGCCCGACGTTTTGATCCACAACGCCGGCATCATCCATCGCGCGCGCATCGAAGACACCACGGCAACGAGCTTCGACGAACAGATCTCGGTGAACCTGCGCGCCCCGTTCCTGCTCACGCGAGCGTTCTTGCCGGCGCTCCGCGCACGCGGCAGCGGGCGAATCGTGAACGTGGGCAGCATCTCGTCCACGCTGGGAAGCCCCGGGGCCGCCGCCTACGCCGCGTCGAAGTGGGGCCTCGTGGGCTTCACCAAAAGCCTTGCGCTCGAGCTCACCGACACGGGCCTGTCGGCCGTGGTGGTGCTGCCCGGATCGGTGGAAACCGACATGCTGGTGGGCAGCGGGTTTTCTCCGCGCATGGGCGCCGATGACGTTGCGAAAACGCTCGTGCACTACGCGCTCGACGCGCCCCTCGCTCACAACGGCGCCGTCATCGAAATGTTCGGCACCTGAAGCGACGCGGGCTCGTGACCCACAAAAGGGGAAAGGGCCCACCACACCCGCTCTCCTCCTACCGTTGCTGCCTTCCGGCCCTGGCGGGGTTCGAGGTGCGCTGTTGGCGAGCCCACACGAATCGGACTCAGGGTTCGTAGCGTACGGCGGCAGGCGTGTAAAGCCCGGCGAAGCGCGGCGGCGCTCGACAAACCCCCGATTTGGTCGAAAGCTCTGCCGCGCGCATGTCGCTCTTCCGTTCCCGCCCCTGGAGAACGCTGCTGTTTCTGGGATCGGCAGCCGGGGTGGCGACCGCGCTGCACTTCGCCCGGCAAAACCCTTGGTGGCTCCTCGTGCCGCTCGGGTTCTCGGTGGCGGCCCTCGGTTCGTTCTTGCTTCGCGTCCTGGCTCGCCGCCGCGTGCGTCGCATGTTGGTCCAGGGCCGCGCCGAAGAGCTCCTCGCGCTCTGGCGCGAAACGCTGAGCGATCTCCCCCACGCCGACACCACGGTGCCGCTGCTCCAAGCGACCGCGCTGGCCGCGACCGGCCACACCGAACGCGCTCGGCAGGCCCTCACCCACGCGTCCCGGGGCGGCGCCTGGGCCCGCGCACGTGAGCACCGCTTGTTGATCGAGACCATGCTCGACGCATTCGAGGGCGACCGGCAAGCGTCCCTCCGAAAAGCGGACGAGCTTCGAAACTTGCCGCTCCCCGACGCGAGCCGCGAGCTCTGCGAGAAAGTCGCGCTCCTCCGCGAGGCCGTCGCCGCCGTCGCGCGAGCGTTCGCCCATGAGCCCGAGTCGCACGACGCCCTGCTGCTCTGGGAAGCCGCCCGCCGAAACGCCCTGATCCACTGGCCTCTCCGCTACGCCGCTGCGGTGGTGTGCATCGACGGGGGCCGGAACGCCGAGGCCCGTGAGCTTTTGTCAGGCGCGCCGAGCTGGCCCGAGGACTCAGCTTTTCGCTCGTTCCACGCCGAGCTCTCGGCGTATGCTGAAGAACGCTCCGGCTCCTCGTAGCTGGCAACGTTCATGGGCGCGCGACCGAACCCTCCCCCCGGGAACTTCGACATCCCCGACCTCGATCTCGGGGGCCCGAGTCTCCCCGCTCCGAACGCGCCGAAGCCCTCGAATCCCGTGGCGAGCCCCGCTGCCTCGACGGCGCCGCCCAAAGCGCCGGCGGCGCCCAGCGGAAGTCCGCTCGACTACTTCGGCACCGGCTTCGACGAAGACCACTTCGGTGGCAGCGCGCAGGTCCCCGACATCACCGCCCGCGCGCCGAGCGGCGCTTATTCCGGCGGTTCGCTGGATCTCGATGGGGACGAGGACCACGCTGCCGTGAACCTCGAGCTCGGAGGCTCGTATCATCCACCCGCCTTCGAGGGCAGCGCGCCGCCGCCCGCGGTTCCGTCTGCACCCCCCGTTCCGGGCTCGCTCCCGCCGCAACGCTCGCGCGCACCCGCGGCGCCCGCGCCGCCCCCGGTGGACGCGGGTGCGGTGGCGTTGCTCGCACGCTACGGCCGGGCGCCGACGGGGATTCACCTGGCGCCTCTCTACGCGTACCGCGTCTTGTCGCGCAAACGCGAGCTCGCACGCGATCTGACGCGTGTTGCTCGCGAGCTCGAGCAGAAGGAAGCCGAAGTCGACGAGCTGTATGCGGGCGTGGCTTCGGGGCTCCGCGCGTCGTTGGAGCGAGATCCGCGTTTCGAAGCCATTTTTGCCTCGGTCCGTCAACTCGAAGCCATCGCAGGGGAGCGCAGTCAGGCCCTGGCGCAGAAGAACGAGGCGTACCGCCGCGAGCTCGACGCGCTACACGAGCAACTCCGCGCCGTCGAAGCGCAGCTCCCTGCTCTGGAGCAACAGAAAGAAGCCGCTGCCTCCGCGCTGCACGCCCGCGAAGAGTCGTTGAATCGGGTGCTCGCCCGCCAGAAGCGTTTCCTCATCGAAGCGCGTTCCGCCCGCATGAGCGCGCAGCAAGGTGCGGGCCCGAACGCGCCCGTCCCAGCCGAAGTCGCGGCGCACATCCAGGCCCTCGAGGCCCAGGCCGCGACCATCCAGCCCGAAGTGGATCGCGAGCGGCAGACTCTCGCCGAGGCTCAAGCGACCCTCCAAAACGTGCGCAACCAGATGGGCGCGCTCGGCCAACACGCGCGCCGCATCCTGGGGCAAGAGAAGGCGCTGACGCGACAGTTTCAGGGCCAGCTCAACCAAGCGTCGAGCGGGTTCTCGACGGCACAGCGCGAGTTGAATCGCGCGCTGGCCGAAGTCGGACGCGGCGTCGTCCAGAAGAACGAGGCAGGCAGCGTCGACGCGGAGATGCTCTCGGCGATCCGCAACGCCGAAGCGGAGGTCTCACGCCTCGGCGAGTCGAACACGCTGCACCTGGCGGCGCTGGATGCCTACGACCAGAACGTCGTGAAGCGCGGCATCGTCCTCGTGGTCGCCCTGGCGGCCGCCGTCGTGGTCGGCGTCGTGGCCCTCGCCGCCTTCTCCGGTGGCAGCGCACCGGCCGACGCGCCCAAGACGCACGGCACCGAGTGAGCCGAGCGCGCGCTCAGAGCGGGATGTTGCCGTGCTTCCGCGGCGGGTTCTCGAGCCGCTTGTTCTTCAGCATCTCGAGGCTCACCGCGAGTCGCTTGCGCAACACGCGCGGGTGGATCACCTCGTCGACGAAGCCGAGCTCGGCGGCTTTGTAGGGGTTCGCGAACTTGGCGCGGTATTCGGCGCTGAAGTCGGCTCGTGCCTGACCCGCGTCGGCCGCTTCTTCGATCTCTTTGCGATAGACGATGTTCACGGCACCGTCGGGCCCCATGACGGCGATCTCGGCGGTGGGGAATGCGAGGTTCACGTCACCGCGCACGTGTTTGCTGCTCATGACGTCGTAGGCTCCGCCGTAGGCTTTGCGCGTGATGACGGTGAGCTTCGGCACCGTGGCTTCGCAGAACGCGTACAGGAGCTTGGCTCCGTGCACGATGATGCCGTGGTGCTCCTGGTCGACCCCCGGCAAGAAGCCGGGAACGTCGACCCAGGTAACGATGGGGAGATTGAAGCAATCGCAGAAGCGCACGAAGCGCGCCGCCTTGATGCTGGCGTCGATGTCGAGCACGCCAGCGAGGTAGGCCGGCTGGTTCGCGACGATGCCCACGGGCCGCCCGCCGATGCGCGCGAAACCGACCACCATGTTCTTCGCCCAGTGCTCGTGGACCTCCAAGAGGTAGCCGTCGTCGACGACCGCTTGGATCACCTTCTTCATGTCGTAGGGCTTGTTGCTCTCCACCGGCACCATGGTGTCGAGCTCGGGGACGTCGCGGTCCACAGGGTCGTGGCAGGTGGCGAGCGGAGGATCTTCGGTGTTGTTCAGCGGCAAGAAGCTCAAGAGCTCGCGCACCTTGGCGATGCAAGCGCGGTCGTCGTGGCTGGTGAAGTGGGCGACGCCGCTCTTCGAAGCGTGGGCCAAAGCGCCCCCCAGCTCTTCCTTGCTCACCTCTTCGTGGGTGACGGTTTTGATCACGTCGGGCCCAGTGATGAACATGTAGCTGGTGTTCTCCACCATGAAGATGAAGTCGGTGATGGCGGGCGAATACACGGCGCCACCCGCGCACGGACCCATGATGGCGCTGATCTGGGGGACGACACCCGACGCCAGCGTGTTCCTGAGAAAGATGTCGGCGTACCCCGCCAGCGACTCGACGCCCTCTTGGATGCGAGCACCACCCGAGTCGTTGAGCCCGATGACGGGCGCGCCGACCTTCATGGCGAGGTCCATCACCTTGCAGATCTTCGAAGCGTAGGCGGCGGAGAGCGAACCACCGAACACCGTGAAGTCTTGGGCGAACACGAACACCCGCCGCCCGTCCACGGTTCCGTGACCGGTGACCACGCCGTCGCCGAGGATCTTCTGATCCTGCATCCCGAAGTCCGCGCAGCGGTGGGTCACGAAGCGATCGAGCTCGACGAAGCTACCCGGATCGAGCAGCAGGTCGATGCGCTCGCGCGCCGTGAGCTTGCCAGCGGCGTGCTGCTTCTGGATGCGGGCTTTTCCGCCACCTTCCAGGGCTTTCTCGTTGAGGGCGTCGAGCCGAGCGATCGCGTCTTTGCCGTTCGACATGGCGCGCCCTCGCTACCACGAGGGGCGCGCTCTGTCACTCGGGCACAGAAGGCGGATCGACGTACTCGACCTCGACGCCGCGCGGTGTGCGGAAGCGCGTCGTGCCGCCTGCGCGCGCGATCACCCAATCGGGCCCCACGGGGACCTTGCCGAAGCCGCCGGGCGTATCGACGATCAGCTTCGGCAGCGCGATGCCGCTGAGACGGCCCTGGAGCGCCTCCATGATACGGATCCCGGTATCGAGCGGAGTGCGCAAATGTCCCGTGCCGCGCGCAGGATCTGCCTGCAAGAGGTAGTACGGTCGCGCGCGCTCTCGGACGAGTCCGCGGAAGAGCTCGGCGAGAATTGCGGGGTCGTCGTTGACGCCGCGGAGGAGCACGCTCTGGTTCATCACCGGAAAGCCCGCGTCGGCCAGATCGCGGAGCGCACGCCGGGCAGGCGCTCCCAGCTCCCGCGGGTGGTTGAAGTGGGTCATGACCCAGAGCGGGTGGAAGGGCCGGAGAGCGGAGAGGAGCTCGCGCGTGATCCGCTGCGGCAACACCACCGGCACGCGCGTCGCGAGCCGGATGGTCTCGATGCTCGGGACGGCGCGCAAGCGCTTCACGATGGCCACGAGCTTCGCCGTTGCGAGGGTCAGCGGATCCCCGCCGCTCACGATCACGTCACGCACCTCGGGATGTGCGGCGAGCCACTGCATCGCGGGCTCGAGGCGCGCCGCCGAACGCGTGCCGCTGCCTCCGCCCACCATGCGGCTCCGGGTACAGAAGCGGCAGTAGACCGCGCAGCGGTCGGTCGAGAGGAGCAGCGCGCGATCGGGGTAGCGTCGAATCAGCTCGGGAGCGACCTCGTGGGCCTCCTCCCCGAGGGGGTCGACCAGATCACCCACGCTCTCGTTTCGTTCGGCCGACAGCGGCACGATCTGCCGCCGGATGGGGCAAGCCGGATCCGTAGCGTCGACCAGAGACAGATAGTGCGGCGTGATCGACAAGGGGAAGCCCGACGTCTCGGCGTGCCGCGCGCCGGCGAGCTCCGAAGGCGTGAGCGGCAAGCGGCGCGCGAGCTCCGCCGCAGTCCTCACCGTGTTCTTGAGTTGCCACTTCCAATCGTCGGGGCGCGCCACCGGCGCGCGCGGCGAGCGTCGTCGGGTCGAAACGAAGCTTCCCGCGCTCCCGGCGAACGAATCGGGCAGGACGACGAGCCCGCTACTTCGGGACGGCCGGTCCTGCATCGGCCTTGTCGCCAGGCATGGGGACCTGGACCTTCTCCAGCGCCTTGTCGTCGACTTTCACCGGGTATTTGGCGCGCAGTTCCTTCTCGAGGGTGTCTTCGGCGTTCTTCAACCGCTCCTGGAGCAGCGCGACGCGGATCGTGCGCTCGGCTTCGGCCAGCGTGCGATCTCGCGCGTCGGTCTTGCCGGTCATCCGCACGATGTGGAACTTGCCCTCGTCCTTCACGACTTCGTCGAACACGCCGCCCACCGCGCCGACCTTGAACACCGCCGCGCGGAGCGCCTCGGGCACCCGGGGGTTGTCGCCCTTCTCTGCGCCGGGAGGTCCGACGATCCCGAGATCACCCGCCAGCTCCACCGGACCGCTGGCGCTGCCGGAGGACTTGTCGAGCGAGTGATCGCGGACCAGCTTCCCCCACTCGGTGGGGGAGGCCTTCTTGGCCTGCTCGAGTAGCTGCTTCGCTTTGGCCTCGTCGGCTACCACGACGTGGGCGACGCGCCTGCGTTCGGGATCGCGGAAGCTCGCGCGGTTCTTCTCGTAATACTCGCGGACCTCGCTCTCGGGGATGTCCGAAGGAGCGGTCGTCTCCCGCTTCGCCTGGCGCATGACGTCTTCGCGCAGGATCTGCCGAATGCGCTCGCGAGTCTCGGGCTTCTGGTCGAGGCCGCGCTTCTTGGCTTCGATGGCCAAGAGCTCTGCTTTGATGATCTCGTCGAGCAACTGCCGCCGCCGCTCTACGGACTGGTAGCGGAGGCGCTCGAACTGATCCATGCGATCGATGGTGGCCGCGAACTCGCCGAGCGTGATCACTTTGTCGCCGACGGTGGCGATGGGCTTCTGCGCGAGCTCCGGCGAGAGTCCGCTCGCAGCAGGGGCTGCCGCGCTCGAGTCCCCGGCGGGAGGCTTGTCGATGGCCTTCTCGTTGCAGGCCCCGGCCAGCCACGCGAGCAGCAGTGGGACGGCGGTTCGGGTCACGCGGGATGCCCCGGACATGGGCGGCATCGATACTACGACCCGCGGTTCGGTGCCACCGCGAGCGCCGAAAGGGCCCATGAGGCTCGGGCGTTGCCTGGCAACCCCACGACGGGGTACCTATCGAGCGTGACCGACGGAGCCTCGAACCTCAGATACAAGCGGGTCGTCATCAAGCTGAGCGGCGAGGCGTTGTCCGGCGGCACGGGCGGCTTCGGGATCGACACCACCACGCTGAAATCGACCGCCCAGGAGCTCGGCGAAGTCCACGGTTCCGGGATCCAGGTCGGGCTCGTGGTCGGCGGCGGCAACATCTTCCGCGGTCTGAAGGGCGCGAGCGAGGGCATGGACCGCGCCCAGAGCGACTACATGGGCATGCTCGCCACCGTCATCAACTCCCTCGCGCTGCAAGACGCGCTCGAGCGCCGCGGCATTCCGACTCGCGTGATGACGGCCATCGAAATCCGCGAGGTGGCCGAACCCTACATTCGTCGGCGCGCCATTCATCACCTCGATCGCGGGCACGTGGTGATTTTCGCCGCCGGCACCGGCAACCCCTATTTTTCCACGGACACGGCTGCGGCACTCCGCGCCATGGAGATCCGCGCGGACGCTCTGCTCAAGGCCACCAAGGTCGAGGGCATCTACGATCGCGATCCGGTTCGTCACGCGGGAGCTACGTTGCTCCCGAGCGTGGCCTACGAACGCTTCCTCAGCGAGAACCTGAAAGTGATGGATGCCACGGCCGTGGCGCTGTGTCGCGAGAACGGTCTGCCCATCCGCGTGTTCAAGATGGTCCCAGGAAACATCCGTCGGGTGTGCCTGGGCGAAGAGGTCGGCACCATCGTCTCGGACGAAGGATGAGCGCGGCCTGAACGGCGCGCGAGAGCCGGGCGCACGAGCGAAGAGCCGTGCTAGGCTCCGGCAACTTTTGTCATGTGGCAATCCCTGCCTGAGCTCGGAACCGGTGTCATTTACGCGATTCTCGTCGCGGCCGCCTACACCTTCGCGGTGGCCATCGCCGCTGGACGAGGCCGACCGCGGCTGCTCCAAGCCGCACGTCTCGGTGGCTATGCGACGTGCGCGCTGATCGGCCTCGGCGTGGTGCTGCTCGCCTACGCGTTCTTGACCCACGACTTTCGCATCCGCTACGTCGCCCGCTACAGCGACCGCTCGATGCCGACGGCTTACCTGTTCGCCTCGCTCTGGGGTGGACAAGACGGCTCGCTCCTCTGGTGGGCAGGCCTGCTCGCTGGCTACACCGCGGCATGCCTGCTGTGGATGAAGGGCAGGTATCGCCAGCTTCAGCCGTACGTGATCGCCACGCTCATGTCGATCGCGGGCTTCTTCGCGATCTTGATGCTGTTCGCGGCGAACCCGTTCTCGACCAGCCTCTCGGGTGCCCAGGTCGACGGCGAGGGTCTGAACCCGTTGCTCCAGAACTACTGGATGGCGATCCACCCGCCGGCGCTCTACCTCGGCTTCGTGGGCTGCGCGGTGCCCTTCGCGTTCGCCATCGCCGCGCTCGTGACGGGACGGCTCGACAACGACTGGATCGTGGCGGTCCGCAAGTGGATGCTCTTCGCCTGGCTGTTCCTCAGCATCGGCAACGCCCTCGGCATGATCTGGGCCTACGAGGAGCTCGGCTGGGGCGGCTATTGGGCCTGGGATCCGGTGGAAAATGCCGCGGCTTTGCCCTGGTTTTCCGCCAGCGCCTACGTCCACTCCACGATGATCCAAGAGCGCCGGAACATGCTCAAGGTGTGGAACGTGGTGCTCATCTGCCTCACCTTCCTGCTCACGATCTTCGGCACGTTCCTGACCCGCTCGGGTCTGATCTCCAGCGTGCACAGCTTCGCGCAGAGCAACATCGGCATCTTCTTCGTCTACTACATGGGCCTGGTGCTAGCGGCCTGCGCCGGCCTCATCGTCTACCGCTGGCGAGAGCTCCGCGCCGAAGCCAGCATCGAGACCGTGGCGAGCCGAGAAGCCGCGTTCGTGCTCAACAACTGGGTGCTCGTCGGCATCGCCACCTTCGTCGCCGTCGCGACGCTCTGGCCCAAGCTGAGCGAGTGGCTCTACAAAGAGAGCGTCACCGTCGGCCCGCCCTTCTTCAATCGTTGGATCGCCCCGGCCGGCATCATCTTGTTCTTGCTCATGGGCCTCGCGCCGCTCTTCGGCTGGCGCAAGACGAGCCAGGCCGCGCTCAAGCAAGCGTTCACTGCGCCGCTCATCGTCGCTGGGCTGACGGTCGTCGCCCACTTCGCGGTGGGCAAGTCCTTGGGCTACCCCGCCATCGTCCACACCGACCAGTTCTACCCGGGTGCGGTGGGCGTCATCTTGCAGAAGCTCGGTTCCGCCCTCCCCGCGCTGGTGATCGCGCTTTCGGCCTTCAACGTGGCCGTCATCGTCCAAGAGTTCGTGCGCGGGGTTCGCGCGCGCCAGCGCTCCGCGCAAAAGGGCGGCGAGAGCGAAAACATGCTCGCTTCCATCGCGCTCTTGGTGCGCAAGAGCCCGCGTCGCTACGGCGGGTACATCGTGCACTTCGGCATCGTGCTCATGTTCATCGGCTTCACGGGTCGCGCCTGGAGCATCGACAAGGAGTCGAGCCTGACGCCGGGCGATCAGGTCACCGTCGGCGACTACCAGCTGACCTACAAAGGGCCGCGCATGGAAGTCGACGTGGCCAAGCGCATGGTGTTCGCGGACGTCGAGGTCATGCACAAGGGCAAGTCCCTCGGGGTCATGTCGCCCGGAAAGTTCATTTACAAGCGCAACGCCGAAATGCCCACCACCGAGGTGGCAATGCACCGGAGCTTCCGCGACGACCTCTACTTGGTGGTCGGAATGGTGAGCCCGGAGACCAAGAAGGCGGCGTTCCAGTTCCACGTGAACCCGCTGGTTTCGTGGATCTGGGTCGGGGTCCTCGTGCTGATCTTCGGCGCCACGGTGTCGCTGTGGCCCGAGGTCGCGCTCGGCGAGATCGGTGCTTGGGCCTACGTGCGCGCGAGCGCGGCGGGCCTCTCTGGGGTGGCGTTCGCCATCTGGATGGCCATGAGTCCGGCCACGGCGTTCGCGGCCGAGGCGAAGCCCCGAGCGCCCCCGGAAACCAGCCAAGCTCCGCCGGATTTCGGCCCCCTCGGCAGCGCAGGCCTTGCGCTCGGAGCGGGCCTCGCGTTCGGGGTCGTGGCTTCCCGCCGGCGCGCGCGCGAACGGGAATAGCTCCACGGGGCAGGAGCTGATAACGGAAGGACCGTGCCGATTCGTCTGAACGAGCTCGCGCTCCGGCTCCGCCCATTTTCGCCGATTCTCCTGGTACTCCTGGTGGTCGGAGTTGGGGTGACCCGCGGCATCGGCATGGCCCTCCTCGCGCTCGCGGGAAGCCTCCTGCTGCTGGCCATCGCGGGCCTCTGGCAGAGCGTGCAGAGCATCAGCGACGACGCCGAGCTCTCGCTGGACGAAGCGTTCGCCCTCGCCGCCCCGAGCGCGGAGGAAGAGAAGAAGCGGTCCGTCCTGCGTGCCCTGAAAGATCTCGAGTACGAGCGCGGCGTCGGGAAGATCAGCGAAGAAGACTATCTCGCGCTCACGACACGCTACCGCCAAGAGGCAAAGACCCTGCTCCAGGCCCTCGAGAAGGCGCACAGCCCCGCGCGCCAACGCGTGGAAGAAATGCTCGAAAAGCGCCTGGCCGAGGCTCGCGCGGAGCAAGCGAAGAAAGCTGCCGCCGCGCCCCCGCCGCCACCCGACGACGAAGACGACGACGACGAAGACGACGAAGGCGAAGGCGAAGACGGCGTAGCGGTTTCTCGCGAGGCGGCTCGCGCCGAGCCCGCCAGTTTGCGCGATGACGACGACGAAGACGACGAAGACGAGACCGCGAAGGCCAATGAGGGGGACGACGGGGACGACGAAGACGACGACGAGTCCGCGAAGGCCGATGAGGGGGACGACGGGGACGACGAAGACGACGACGAGTCCGGGATGCGCTGCGCGAAGTGCGACACCGTGAACGACCTCGACGCGCGCTTCTGCAAGCACTGCGGCGGAGGTCTCGGATGAAGCGGCGACCCGGTCTTTTTCTGGCGGCGAGCCTGGTCTGCGTCGCGCTTTCGGCGTCGGCCCAGGGCCCTGCGCCGGCGGGTCCGATGCCTCCGGGTCACCCCCCGGTCGGTGACGATCCCGCGCCGGCGCCGCCCACGCCGCCCGGCACGCCGGGTCGCCCGCAGCCGAGACAGGACCAGAGCGTCGCTTCGTCGGAGCTCCCGGTGGGAACCGTCGAAGCCAAGATCGCCGACGCGAACGGAAACCCGATCCCGAGTCTTCCAGTCCGACTCGCCGTGCAGCGGCAGAGCGTGGCCGAGGGCGACTCGAGCGATTTCAAGGCAGCGACCACCAACGGCGAAGGCAAGGTGCGCTTCGTGGGGCTCGAGAGCGGCGGCAAGTTCAGCTATCGCATCCTCGTCAAGAACGACCCAGCCGAATACGCTTCGGCTTCGTTCAACCTGCGCGAAGACATGGGGCAGAGCGTGGTCCTTCACGTCTACCCAGTGACGCGCGACATCAAGCGCTCCATGGTCGGAGCGCGCGGCTTCGTGATGGTGGCGCCCCGCGACGACGTCTTCCAGTTCGAGGTCTTGTTCCGCGTGTTCAACGTGGGCACCACGACCTGGGTCCCCGACGACCTCGTGCTCGAGCTGCCCAAGGGTTGGAAGGCGTTCAGCGCGCAAGAGTCGATGGATGACACCCGGGTCGCGGCCGAAGGAGATCGGGGCGTGCGCCTGCTCGGCACTTTTTCGCCTGGCCAACACGACGTCGCGTTCCGCTTCCAGGTGCCCAACGACCACGACGAAACCGTCGATTTTCGGCTGACTTTGCCGCCTCACATGGCCGAGCTCCAGGTCATGTCCGAAGCCGCGAAGGGCATGGGCTTCGAGGTCGCCGGCATGAGCCCGCCGCAGCCCACCGTCGGCGAAGACGGGCGTCGCATGCTCGCCACGGGCCGCCAGCTCAAGCCGGGCGAGCCGGAGATGCAGGACGTCTCCATCCGCCTCACGGGCATTCCCTCTCCCGGTCAGGGTCGTTGGTACGCCGTCGGCTTCGCCGTCGCGCTGGCGGCGCTCGGGCTCTACTACGCTTCGCAAGGCAACGAGAAGGGCAAGAGCGAGATCCCCGAGAAGGACATCTCCAAGGCGCGAAGACTCTTGCTCGACGAGCTCGTCGCGCTGGAACAAGCGCGCGAAAAGCAGAAGATCGGACCGAAGACCTACGAGGGGGCTCGCCGATCGCTGATCGACGCGCTCGCTCGCCTCGATGCGCTCGCACCGCTCAAGACGAAGCCAGCGAAGGTCGGCAAGCGGCGCGCCGCAGCGCACTGACGTCGCTTCCGCCGGCGCCCTCCGTCACGAAGGGCACGGGAAGCGGTCCCGTGCGCAGCCTCGCGAGCTTCCGGCCCTCCTTGGGCCGCGAGCCCGAGGTCGTGCGCGAGTCGTGTCTCCGAGCCACGTCGAGTGACGCAAGAGCGCCGCTGACCGCTTCGAGCCGGCCCGGGGCGGCGCCCGGGGAAGAGCCAGGGCAGACGGCGCGAAGGACGAATCCGGTCGTGGGAGAGGGCCGGGGTGGCTGCGAACGTCGGGAGCGGGGCGACCTCGCCGGAGGCGCTGAGCGCAGGCGTCTCCACAGGGTGGGGACAAGTTCCGGAAAACCTTGCGGAAGAGATCCGGGGGAACGCTGTGGATCTCCGCCTCACGTCGACTTCTCCACACCGACCTACATCTCGGTACCCAGTCACCTCCCCAGCCGGCGTCTGCATATTTGTAACTGTTTTCAGACGTTTGGCGAAATCTCCACAGTCTCCACAGGCCCTACCATTACGACGAGTTCTTTAAATTTATCTTCCATGAAGAGAGAAGAGGAGCCGAGCCGAGGTCATCCACCTCTGTGGAAAACTTGGGAAAAAGAAATCCCCCGACCTGCCTGCGCTCACGCCTAGCGCCCACGCAAAGACCCAGCTAGGACGACCCGACCATGCAGGTCGTGGTCAGCAAGAAAGATCTCCTGCGCGTCCTCGGACGCTGCCAAGGCGTGGCCGACAAGAAGAGCACGATGCCCGTCCTCGGCAACGTGCTGCTCGAAGTCTCGGGCCCCGACCAGCTCCGCCTCGCGGCGACCGATCTCTACCTCGCGGTCAGCGGGACCATCAAAGCGCGAGTCGACAAGGGCGGTTCGGTGGCGGTGGGCGCGCGCGACTTGTTCGAGCGCGTGAAGATGATGCCCGACGGGCAGATCTCCATTTCGACGAACGACGGAGCTGCGACCACCATCCGCTCGGTGAGCTCTGCGCGTCGCTACACCGTGCACGGTATCCCGGGCGAAGAGTTCCCGGCGTTGCCTCAGCTCGAAGACACGAGCCAGCTCTTGTCGCTCGACGTCGACGCTCTCTCTCAACTCATTGCCTCGACGCAGTTCTCCGTTTCGACGGACGAGACGCGCCTCCACCTGAACAGCGCGCTCTTCGAGTGGGACGGCGATCGGGTGCGCATGGTCTCGACCGATGGGCACCGGCTCAGCAAGATGGAAATCCAGGTGCCTGGCAAGCAGGCCAACGCCTCGCTCCTGATCCCGCTGAAGGGAGTGCTCGAGCTCAAGCGCTTGTGCGACGAAGCCCGCGCCGACGCCGGCAAGGGCGACGACGCGGCCGACACCAGCAGCATCAAGCTCGCTCAGAGCGGTCCCAATGCGTTCTTCCAGCTCGCGGGCTTCCGCTTCAGCGTGAAGCTCGTCGACGCGCAGTTTCCGCCGTATTCCCAGGTCATTCCGGAGACGACGGAGCGCGCCGTCCGCGTGCCCCGCCTGCCGTTCTCGGATGCGCTACGCGCCGTGGCCCTGGCAGCCAGCGACCGCACTGGTGGCGTCAAGCTCACGCTCGAGGGTGGCAAGGTCCGTTTCGAGAGCGAGAGCCCCGAGAGCGGCGAGGGCTTCGACGAAATCCCGGTCGACTACGACGGCGCGAACATGACCATCGGCTTCAACGCGCGTTACTTCCTCGACGTACTCGGCGCCATGGACGACGACGAGGTCGTGATCGGTATCAGCGGCGAGCTCGACCCCGCCGTGATCAAGCCCGGTGGCGAGAGCACGAAGAAGAGCTACCTCGCCGTGATCATGCCGATGCGGATCTGAGTGAGCTCCGAGCTTCGCTTCGAGCGGATCGTCGTCAAGCACTTCCGCAACATCGCGAGCGCCGAGGTCGTGCCGGCGCCGCGCCTGAACGTGGTCTTCGGCGACAACGGTCACGGTAAGACCAGCCTGCTCGAGGCGCTCTACGTGCTCGCCACGAGCAAGAGCTTTCGCGCCGACAAGGCCGTGGAGGTCATCGCGACCGGAGAAGAGCGCGCGCTGGTCGCCGCGCGCCTGGTCGAAGAGGGTCTCGGGCGCGAACAGCGCGCGGTGCTCGCGGCCCGGAGCCGGGTCTTCTCCGCCGACGGAAAGCGCATCGCGAAGCTCGGCGTCTACGCGACCAAGACACCGGTAGTGGTGTTTCATCCGGGCGATCTGGCGCTGGTGAGCGGCCCGGCCCAGGGCCGCCGCACGCTGCTCGACCGCGTGGCTTTGTTCCTCGAGCCCCAGAGCGCGGATCACCGCTCGCGCTACTCTCACGCCCTGCGGGAACGTCAGCGCGCGCTCGAGGAACGGGGCCCTCGAGCCGCCGAGCTCGACGCGTTCGAGGCGCTGGTCGCCGAGCACGGCGCCGCCCTCGAGCGCTGTCGCGCCCGCGCAGCCGAGAGGCTCCACGAGGCCCTCGAGCCCGCCTTCGCCAGCATGGCGGCCCCCGAGCTCGTGCTCTCCGTTCGCTTCTTGCCCGGTGGCCCGAGCGAAGCGAGCGAGCTCGCGCGCACGCTCTCCGAAGCGCGTCCGGTGGACCTCCGGCGCGGCAGCGCCCGCTTCGGCCCCCATCGCGACGAGCTCGCGCTCGAGGTCGACGGTCGCTCGGCCCGCCGGCACGCCTCCCAAGGGCAGCAGCGGGTGCTTGCGTTGGCGCTGAAGGTGGCGGAGCTCGTCTGCGTTCGAGAGGCGCGGCGTGCGAACCCCATCTTGCTCTTGGACGACGTGTCGAGCGAGCTCGACGCTCAGCGCTTCGACGCGGTGTTCCGGTTGATCTCGAGCGTGTCGAGCCAGGTGTTCGTCACGACGCCGCGGCCCGAGCTTTTCCAAATTCCCGAGCTCGACACCTCCGCGCGCGCAGATTTTCGCGTCGCTTCGGGCGTCGTGGAACGGGTCGGCTGAGGCGCCCGAAGTTCGCCTTTCGGAGCGGGTCGAAAATGGGTCGAAAAATGGGTCGAAAAATGGCCCCGATTTCGCGGCACCTTCGCAGGGCAAATCCAGCAGAATTCAAAGGGGTTCGCGCTTGCTCGAGGGGGTGCCTTGGGCTACTCTCGACGGAGCGTTTTGGCGCCCGCCGATCCCTCATTGGAAGTGTCGCGAACGAGCCCCGTAGGGCCCCCGCGATAGCTCGAAATCGGCAGCCCGTTCGACGCGCTGGCTCCACCGCCTCGCTCGTCGAACGCGAACCCTGTCCCGAGGTCCTCTTTGACCACCGAACCCCCGCCCAACCCCGAAACCCCGTCTCAGGCTCCGCCCGCCGGCGAATACGACGCCGGGAACATCACGGTGCTCGAAGGTCTGGAGGCCGTGCGCAAGCGGCCCGGCATGTACATCGGCGACGTCCACGACGGCTCGGCGCTCCACCACCTGGTCTGGGAGGTCATCGACAACTCCGTCGACGAGCATCTCGCGGGGCACTGCAAGCGCGTGAAGGTCGCGGTCCATTTCGACGGCTCCGTCACGGTCGAAGACGACGGCCGCGGCATTCCGGTCGACATGCACGAGCGCGGCGTCAGCGCAGCCGAGGTCGTGATGACGGTGCTGCACGCGGGCGGCAAGTTCGACCACTCGAGCTACAAGGTGAGCGCGGGTTTGCACGGCGTGGGTGTGAGCGCGGTGAATGCGGTGTGCGAGCGACTGCGGCTCGAAATCCGGCGGCAGGGCGGGCTCTACTTCCAGGAATACCGGCGCGGCGTGCCCCAGGCCGCCCTCGAGCGCATCGGCGAGACCGAAGAAACCGGAACGCGCGTCACATTCAAGCCGGATCACGAGATCTTCACCAGCACGGAATACAGCTGGGACATCTTGGCGAATCGTCTGCGCGAGCTCGCGTTCTTGAACTCGGGTCTCATCATCGAGCTCACGGACGAGCGGGGCGGAGGCAAGCACGAGATCTTCGAGTTCAAGGGCGGCATCAAAGAGTTCGTCGCCCTCCTGAGCCAGAAGAAGGAACCGATCCACGAGGACGTCATTGCGTTCGCCACCGAGGCCGAGCTCGAAGACGGCAAGGCGCCCGTCGGTGTCGACCTCGCGATCCAGTGGTCGGCGTCCTACCAAGAGCAGATCCTCTGCTACACGAACAACGTCCACAACAAGGACGGCGGCACGCACCTCACCGGGCTTCGCACCGCACTCACGCGGCTGCTCAACACCTACGGCCAAGCGCAGAACCTGCTCAAGGACGCCAAGAACGGCATCACGGGGGAAGACGCGCGCGAAGGCGTGATCTGCGTGATCCACGTCAAGCACCCGGATCCGAGCTTCGACTCCCAGACCAAGAGCAAGCTGGTCTCGAGCGAGGTCGCGGGCATCGTGCAGAACGTCGTGAACGAGCAGGTCGGACGCTACTTCGAAGAGCACCCGGGTACCGCCCGCAAGATCCTGGAGAAGGCCGTGACCGCCGCGCGGGCCCGCGAAGCCGCGCGCAAGGCCCGCGAGGTCGTGCGCAAGGGCGTGCTCGACAGCACGAGCCTCTCGGGCAAGCTCGCCGACTGCCAGAGCAAAGACCCGGCGCAGAGCGAGATCTACATCGTCGAGGGCGAGAGCGCCGGCGGCAGCGCGAAGCAAGGTCGCGACCGCCACTTCCAGGCCATCTTGCCCCTCAAAGGCAAGATTTTGAACGTCGAGCGCGCGCGCCTCGACAAGATGCTCTCGAGCCAAGAGGTGGCCACGCTGATCAGCGCGCTCGGCTGCGGCATCGGCGAAAACGGCAACTTCGATCTGTCGAAGGTGCGCTACCACCGCGTGATCTTGATGAGCGTCGACGCCGGCGAGCACGTCTTCGTGCGCGACGAGCGCGGCACGCGCATGGTCGAGATCGGCGAGCACATCGATCAGGCTCTCGATGGTGTCCAAGAGACGGACGGCTACTTCAAGCGCACCGGTCAGGGACTGGGCGAGGTGCTGGGCTTCGGCAAGGAGGACCACAGCGTGAAGTTCCGCCCGGTGAAGGGCGTGATCCGCCACGCCGTGAACGAGCCCTTGTTCGAGGTCTCGACGGCCTACGGGCGCAGCGTCAAGGTCACTGCCAGCCACAGCGTCTTCGTCTACCGGAACGGTGAGATCGTGCTCGAGCGAGGCGACCGGCTCGCCGTCGGCGACCGCATCGTCGCCCCGCGCACGCTGCGCCTCCCGGCGACCGCGCCCGCGCGCATCGACCTCCTGGCCGAGCTGCACCGGGTGCCCGAGGCAGCCCGCCAGGTTTGGCTCCGTGGGCCCGCGGTGGAGGCTTGGTTCAAAGCGGAGGTGCTCGCCGAGCAGGTCGACCGCCCCGAGCTGGTGTCTCCTCGCGTCGATGCCGGCGCGGAGCTCTGGGCGGAGCTCGCCGAGAGGCGACGCGCTACAGGCATCACCAACCGGGAGCTCTGCGAGAAGATCGGCATTCGCCATCCGGTCACGTTCTACGGTTGGGAGAAGCTCGACTCCAGGCCGACGTCGGCGCATTTCGAGCGATACCTCTCGGCGATCGGGGTCGCAGAGGACGAGGTCGAAGGCCGTTTCGACGTGGGTCCGAGCAAGCTCGAGCGAACCTGGGAGGACCAGTCCCTAGGCGCACCGAAGAACGAGGTCCGCTCCTACGTTCGCCTCTCCGAGCTCGATGCCGACGACGTCGCATGGTTCGGGACGCGAGAGGATCTCGAGCTCTCGCCGGAGCACTACGGCAAGGTCGGGGTTCGCCGGTTCGTGGAGGTCGGACAAGAGCTGATGACCCTGCTCGGCTTCTACCTCGCAGAGGGCTCGTGCAGCGACCGCGGCGGGATCCGCCTCGCCATCGGCAAGGGGAACGAGCGATTCCTCCCCGAGATGGGCGCCGCCATCGAGAAGGTCTTCGGCGTGCCCCCGAAGAGCTACGAAGCCGATGCGCGCATCGGCGAGCTCAAGCTCGTGAACCGAGTCGCGGCCCTGGCTTGGCAGCACGTCTTCGGCTTTCAGGCGATGGAGTCGCACGCGAAGCGCGTTCCCGACTTGGCGTTCGCCGTCGGCGAAGGGCTCCGGCTCGCGTTCCTCCGTGGCTACCTCTTGGGCGACGGCACGGCGACAAACGGAAGCGTGGTGCTTTCGACTTCTTCGCGGGCGGTCGCGAGCGGGGTCTCGTACTTGCTCTCCAGCCTGGGGGTGCTGGCCTCGGTCTCGTCGCGCGAGCCGGACGGCACCGAGCGCGAGGCGCGCGGCAAGCACTGTGTGACGCGGCATGCGCACTTCACGCTGACCGTAGGCGCCCGCGACGACTTGGTCCGCCTGCGCCCGGTCTGGTCCAGCCACGCCGGGGCAGCCAGCGTGGCCGAGGCCGTCCTCGGCAATCACCCGAGCGTGAACCGGGCCTTCGATGCCATCGAGGGAGACTTGGTCGCGCTCCCGGTGACCGCCGTCCGCGAGGTGCAAGCGACGAACGGAAACGTCTACGACTTCTCCGTCGAAACGGACGAGAATTTCATCGCTGGATTCGGCGGGCTGTGCGCGCACAACACCGACGCCGACGTCGACGGAAGTCACATCCGCACGCTTCTGCTCACGTTCTTCTATCGCCAGATGCGCGAGCTCATCGAGAGCGGCTACCTCTACATCGCGCAGCCGCCGCTCTTCCGTGTGCGCAAGGGCAAGAAGGACCTCTACCTGAAAGACCAGGTGGCCCTCGACCGCTTGCTCACGCAGAACGGCATCGACGGCCTCACGGTGCAGAGCGCCAAGGGGCCCGCCATCTCGGGCAAGCCGCTGTACGAGCTCGCCACGCGCCTGCGATCGTTCCGCCACATCCTCTCGAAGATCGATCGCCGCTGCGACGCGCGGGTCGTCGGCGCCATCCTGCGGTCGAGCGGGATGACCCGTGAAGACTTCCGGAACGCCGACAAGGTCCAGGCCGCCGCCGACAAGCTCCGGACCTACCTCGAGGGGCGCTACCCCGATCTTTTGCCGCTCAGCGTCGAGGTCGAGTGGGACAAGGCCCACGGCGGGGGGCGCATCGCGGTGAAGTTCCGCCCGGGCGCTTCGTCGCGGCCGGCGGTCGCCGATTGGGAGGTCGCGGACAGCGCGGAGTACCAAGAGCTCCTCGCCATCGAAGAAGACATTCGGTCCATCGGCCCAGCGCCCTACTCGGCCAAGACCGAGCACGGCGAGCCGGTGAGCTTGCCCGACCCCGAGGCGCTCGACGCCTTCATCGACGAGCGCGGGCGCAAGGGCACCGCCATTACCCGCTACAAAGGCCTCGGTGAAATGAACGCTGCCGAGCTCTGGGAGACCACCATGAACCCGGATGCCCGGACGCTGCTCAAGGTGAAGGTCACCGACGACGTGGCGGCTGATGAGCTGTTCAGTGTGCTCATGGGTGATCAGGTCGAGCCCCGGCGGCAGTTCATCGAAGAGAACGCGCTCAACGTGCGAAACCTGGACATTTGAGGCCTGCCTGTTTCGAAGGCGCTTCTGCGCCCCTCTGAGGCGAACCGGCGATCGGGACGGGCGCGGCCTTGAAGCACGTGCTACACCCCTTCGTCCAAAGGATGCGCACCGAGGTACCTGGGGTAGCTGGGGCGCTAGAAACCTTTTCCCTACCGGTCAACTTGTGCTTTATTCCGCGGCCGGTTTCTAACGAGGTGCGATTATGCGTTCTTCTTTCAAGCTGACTCTTGGGATTGGCCTGCTCTCGCTGGTGGCGATGGGCATTCCGGCCTGTGGTGATGACGACGACGGCGGCAGCGGCGGCAAGTCCGGCTCCGGCGGCACTGGTGGCAAGGACGGCGGCACGGGCGGAAGCACCGGCGGCGCGGCCGGCAGCGGTGGCGTTTCGGGCGGCGGCGGCTCCTCCGGCTCGGGCGGCACAGGTGGAAGCACCACCTGCGGCGGCGAGACCTGCCAGGACTACAAGATTGCCGGTCTCATCGATCTCAAGGCGTGCTGTTCGGCCAACAGCAAGTGCGGCGGCGACGTCAACGCAACCATCGCGGGGCTCACCGGGCTGCCGCAGGGTTGCTACGAAATCGGCCAGAAGGGCAACGACGACGCGACCTGTCCGCCTCTGAAGTTCACCGGCCTTGACGGTGGTCCGGCAGAGTTCAAGGGCTGCTGCAATCATGCGACCAGCAAGTGCGGCTACGTCGTCAACACGACTAGCGTTGGCGGTCCGGATTTCGGCTGCGTCGACTCGGCGGGTATCACCGACGCCCCCGTGACCTGCACGCCGAGCACCGGCGACGCAGCGACCGACTGATCACTCGATCGGTCCCAACGTGAAAGGGCCGCGGGGCACGTGCCTCGCGGCTCTTTTGCATTTCGCTTCCGGCCCCGGCCGGGTCGACGTCCCGCCTTGGCGTTGCGAGGCGCGCCCCTTGATCTGCTTTGGCTCGGCCTTAGCTTGAGGCGAGTTTCGTGCCCGACTCGGCGCCCGGGGCGGTTTCCGCGGTGCCAGCGGGTCGGAGACGACCGGGCCCAGGGCGCGGTCGAATGCCACAGGTGTTGTCATGCGGATGGACCGACTCACGACCAAGAGCCAAGAGGCGCTGCGCAGCGCGGTGGACGATGCGATCCGTCGCGGCAACCCCGAGGTCATCCCAGAGCACATCCTGGTGGCTGTCATTCGCCAGGAGGACGGCCTCGGCCGCCCGCTGGTCGAGAAGGCGGGCGCCAACGCCGAGGCCCTGGCCAAGGCCCTCGAGGAACGGGTCGAGAAGCTGCCCCAGGTGAGCGGAGGCGGCGAGCCCTCGTTCGGGCGGCGCGCGGTGCCGCTCCTCACGAAGAGCGAAGACGAGGCCAAGGCCTTCAAGGACGACTACGTCTCGGTCGAGCACTTCATCTTGGCGGGCGCCAAGCACGACAAAGACGTGCAGGCGATCCTGAGCCGTCACGGCCTCTCTTACGAGAAGCTCGTGCAGGCGCTGGCGGAGGTCCGCGGCAGTCAACGCGTGACCGATCAGAACCCCGAGGGGAAGTTCCAGGCCCTCGACAAATACACGCGGGACCTCACGGCGCTCGCCCGGCGCGGCAAGATCGATCCGGTCGTCGGTCGCGACGAGGAGATCCGCCGCGTGATGCAGGTGCTCTCGCGTCGCACCAAGAACAATCCGGTCTTGATCGGTGAGCCCGGCGTGGGCAAGACCGCCATCGCCGAGGGCATCGCGCGGCGCATCGCCGCGGGAGACGTGCCCGAGTCCCTGAAGGACAAACGCATCTTGGCCCTCGATCTCGCGAGCATGGTCGCGGGCTCGAAGTTCCGAGGCGAGTTCGAGGATCGGCTGAAGGCCGTCTTGAAAGAGGTCGAAGCGGCCAGCGGCAGCATCGTGCTCTTCATCGACGAGCTCCACACGCTGGTGGGCGCCGGCGCCGCCGAAGGCGCCATGGACGCGGCGAACATGCTGAAGCCGGCGCTGGCGCGCGGCGAGCTCCGCTGCATCGGCGCGACGACGCTCGACGAGTACCGGAAGCACATCGAGAAAGACGCGGCCCTCGAGCGGCGGTTCCAGCCCGTGATGGTGAACCAACCGACGGTGGAGGACACCATCGCCATCTTGCGCGGGATCAAGGAGCGCTACGAAGCGCACCACGGCATCCACATCCAAGACGCAGCCCTGGTGGCTGCCGCCGTGCTCTCGAACCGCTACATCACCGATCGCTTCTTGCCCGACAAGGCCATCGACCTCGTGGACGAGGCCGCCAGCAAGATCAAGATGGAGATCGACAGCATGCCGTTCGAGATCGATCAGCTCGAGCGCCGGCTGCTCCAGCTCAAGATCGAAGAGCAGGCGCTGAAGCGCGAGAAGGACAAGGGCAGCAAGGCGCGTCTCGACGAGCTCGGCAAAGAAGTGGCCGACCTCGAAGAGCAACGCGACGCCATGCGCGCCCAGTGGATGCGCGAAAAGGAGATCATCACCGCGGTGCGCGACAAACAGGTCGCGCTCGAAGATCTGAAGCTCGAGATGGAGCTCGCGCGGCGCAAGGGCGACCTGGGCAAAGCCGCGGAGATCCAATATGGCACGATCCCCACCACCGAGAAGGAGGTCGAAGGGCTGCGTGCCGAGCTCGCGCGCGTGCAAGAGAAGGGCAGCTACCTCAAAGAAGAGGTGAGTGACGAAGACGTCGCGCAGATCATCAGCAAGTGGACCGGGGTGCCCGTCTCCAAGATGCTAGAAGGCGAAATGCAGAAGCTCCTCGCCATGGAGGAGAACCTCCGCGAACGCGTAGTCGGCCAGGACTCGGCGCTGGTCGCCGTGGCCAATGCCGTACGGCGCTCGCGCGCCGGCCTGGGCGACGACCGGCGCCCCATCGGCAGCTTCCTCTTCCTCGGGCCCACCGGCGTCGGCAAGACGGAGACGGCGCGGGCGCTGGCCGAGCTGATGTTCGACGACGAGAAGGCCATGATTCGCATCGACATGAGCGAATACATGGAGCGTCACGCAGTGAGTCGCCTGATCGGCGCGCCGCCCGGCTACATCGGCTACGACGAAGGTGGTCAGCTCACCGAGCCGGTGCGCCGGCGCCCGTACAGCGTGATCTTGTTCGATGAGATCGAGAAGGCGCACCCCGACGTGTTCAACACGTTGCTCCAGGTGCTCGACGACGGCCGGCTCACCGACGGCCAAGGCCGCACGGTGGACTTCAAGAACACCGTCGTGATCCTCACCAGCAACGTCGGCACCACCGAGCTCAGCGCCATCGAAGAGCGCCGCGACCTGGAGGACGGCGACAAGGCCGAGATCATGAAGCGCACGGCGATGGACGCCCTCCGCCGCGAGTTCCGCCCCGAGTTCTTGAACCGGCTCGACGAGATCGTCGTCTACCGTCGCCTCGGTCGCGACCAGATCCGGCGCATCGTCGACATTCAGCTCGGACTCCTCGCCGACCGCATCGCGTCGCGAGATCTCTCGCTCGACGTCCAGACCGATGCGAAGGAATTCCTCTCCGAGGTCGGATGGGATCCGCAATACGGCGCGCGTCCGCTGAAGCGAGCGATCCAGAAGTACGTGGAAGACGGGCTCGCGCGCCGCGTGATCGCCGGCGACTTCACGGCGGGCGACACCATCGTCGTGAAGAAGGGCGGCGACGGCCTCGTGTTCGAGAAGAAGTCGAAGCCCGCCGAGGTGCCCAGCGTCGCGCCGCGGCCGCACGCCCAGGCGTGAGCGGGCCTGGGGACCGCGCGGGCAGAAGACTCGGGGCCCATGACGGGCTAAGATTGCCGAAGTGAACGCCGATGCGGCCGAGCGCCGCGCGACCTACGAGGACGTGCTCGCCGCGCCCCCCCACGTCGTCGCGGAAGTCCTATTCGGCGTCCTCTACCAATCACCGCGCCCGGCGACGCCTCACGCCATTGCTGCTTCAGCGCTCGGCGAAGAGCTGGGCCCTCCGTTCAAACGCGGCCGTGGCGGTCCGGGGGGCTGGATGATCCTCTATGAGCCGGAGCTCCACCTTGGAGAGCACATCGTCGTGCCGGACCTGGGTGGCTGGCGGCGTGAGCGGCTCCCCGAGGTACCCGACGCACCGTTCTTGGACCTCGCCCCAGACTGGGCGTGCGAGGTGTCTTCGCCGAGCACTCGCCGGCTCGACCGCGGTCCAAAGCGCGAGGTGTACCGTGAGCACGCGGTACCGTGGCTCTGGCTCATCGAGCCCCTCGACAAGCTGATCGAGGTGCTGCAGCTCGACGGCGACACGTATCGTGTGCTGCTCACCGCAGCGGGAGACGAGCCCGTCCGGCTCCCGCCTTTCGACGCCATCGAGCTCGAGCTCTCGGCACTCTGGCAACGGTGACGGCGGAGGTCGGCGGGCTGCCGCGCGCTCAGCCGAGGTGCGCTGCGGCCCGGCGCTCGTAGCGTGCGCCACTGGCGCCCAGGGTCGATTCGAAGAGCACGAGCTCGCTCATGCGGACACCGATTGGTTCGAGCTCGGCGGCGGCGATTGCCGCCATGGCGTTGCCCGGTCGGCGAAAGCGCGCGAGCGTCACGTGAGCGCGGAAGGCTCGCGACTCGCGCGCGACGCCGAGCTCGCCGCAGGCTTCGTCGAGCGAGCGCGCGAGCTCGGGCAGGACCTTGGATTCACTCGCGACGAGGGCGACGAGCACCCGTGCTCGGCGCGGGCTCGGGAACGCGGTGACGTGGGCGAGGGAGGCATCGAAGGCTTCGAAGCGACGCGCCTCGCTGGCGGTGAGCTGGACGAGCTTGGAAAAGACAGTCGCGTCGACGCTGCCCACGAACTTCAGGGTCACGTGCAGTCGAGAGCCGCGCTGCATGCGAGGCTCGAGGCTCGCGGCCTCTGGCAGCGCGCGGCTCGCTGCTGCCTCGAGCACGGGGATGGCCGCCTCGGGGAGCGGGAGCGCGAAGAAGACGCGGTGAAGCTCGCTCATGTCGCTTCGTCGTGTCCCTCGCGCACCACCTTGCGCACGAGGGCGAGCCCGGCGAACGCCGCGAGATCTCGAATCTGGGTGCGCGTGCCGGGAAACACCATTTGGCGATCGCTCGTCCCGTCTTTGGACGCGACCGCGAAATGGACGAGGCCCACGGGCTTTTCCTCGGTGCCACCGCTCGGACCTGCGATGCCGGTGAGCGCCAGCGCGAGATCGGCTCCTAGAGCACTTCGCGCGCCCTCTGCCATGGCGCGGGCCACCTCGGAGCTCACTGCTCCATTGGTCGCGAGCAGCTCGTCGTTCACGCCGAGGAGTGTGGTTTTGGCCGTGTTGGCGTAGGTGACCGCGCCGCCGAGGAAGAAGTCGCTCGCGCCCGAGCGCTCGGTCAAGAGCCGCGCCACCGTGCCACCCGTGCACGACTCGGCGACGGCCAACGTGAGGTGGCGTTCGACCAACAAGCGCCCGAGCTGCTCGGCGAAGGTCACGTCGCCCTCGCCATAGACGACGTCGCCGCCGAGCCGCGCGATGACGGCGTCGGCGGCGGTGCGCGCGCGGTTCGCTGCGTCGGTGGGGTCGGCGGCCCGCGCGTGGACCTTGACCTCGATCTCGGGGAAGTGGGCGCGGTAGGCCAGCGTCACGCCGTGTTCGGCCTCGATGCCCGCAAGGTTGTCGTTCACACCCGACTCGGTCATGCCGAAGGTCTTGAGGCGCACTTGATGAATGGCGTCGCGCACGAACTCCTCGAGCTCGGGTGACACGAGCTCGCCGAACATGGTCTTCATCTCGCGCGGCACGCCCGGTAGGAAGAACGCGCGCGCGTGGCCGAGCGCCAGCGAAAACCCGGGCGCCGTGCCCTTGCGGTTCGGGAGCACACGGGCGCCTCTGGGGAAGTCGGCTTGCTTCTCGTTGGACGCAGCCATGTTGCGGCCGAACCGCGCCATGCGCGTGCGAATGGCTTCGAGCGAAGCCTCGTCGCGTTCCAGCGGAACGTCGAGCACGTTCGCCACGCACTCGCTCGTGATGTCGTCGGTGGTCGGGCCGAGACCGCCCGTACACACGATCACCGTGTGCTGGGAGCCCATGCGGTGCAGCGTGTCGATGATGCGCTGGCGATCGTCGGGGATGGCTTCGATGGCCACCACCTCGAGCCCGCGATCGGTGAGCGACTCGGCGAGCCAAGACGCGTTGGTGTTGACGATCTCGCCCCGGGTGAGCTCGGTGCCGATACACAGGACTGCAGCCGACATTCGCGGAAGCTTAGTGCGGGCCCGGTGGATACGCGCAGCGGAATCCCACGTGATCGCTCGGGCCCGCGAAAGGCTCGGCCGCCCACGATTTGAGCGCGCCGGCGACGCTCGAACGAAAGCTACCGCCGCGCGCGCGGACGCTGCCGTCCGGCTCGCGCGCGAGCTCCGCCACGTTGCCGGCGAGGTCGAGCACGCCTTCGGGTGAACGGCCGTCGGGTCGCGCCCCGGCGAGCTCGGGCCCCGCGCCGCCGCTCGCGCAAGGCCCAGCGACGAGCCCGAACGCCGCGCGCCGGCACACGAGGCCGGTCTGTCCCCACGGGTAGCGGCGCGCGCTTTCGCCAGCGGCGGCGAAGAGCCACTCGTCCCCCGTGGGCAAGCGGCCGCCCGACGACGCGCAAAGCTTCTCGGCGTCTTCGGCGTGGATGCCGGTGACCGGGACACCGGGCTCGCGGGGAGCGAGGCTCGGGCACACGCCGTTTGCCGCACAGGCCGACCAGCGCTCGACGGTGACCTCGACACTGTCGAGATCGAACGGCTTCACCTCGACACGGCCGGGCGCGGCGACGCCCTCGGCTTCCCAATCCACCGAGCTGAGCTCGATCTTTCCCCCCGGGAAGTGGATGCGGCGAACCTCCGCGACACAGCCTTCACTCCGTGGCACGAAGCCGCGAGGGCAACGCGTCGGAGGCGCGACGCAGGCTCCTCCGCTCAGATGCTGCCCCGACGCGCAACAACGAAATGCTTGCGCGGAGAGCCCATCGGGACAGCGGGCCGGGTCACCTCGTTCGTGGCGAGCTGCCAGCAGGACCAACGTGATGGCCGCTGCCGCAGCTAGGGCGGCTCCGAGGGCGAGCAGAGGGCGCCGCATGTCGCGCCGAGCATCGCACCGTACCCAATCAACGACCAGCCGTCGGCGCCGAGACCTTGGTACGCTCGCTTCGAGCATGAACGACTTCCGAGAAAAGATCGTCTTCGGTCGAACTGGCCTCAGCGTGGGGCGCCTCGGCGTGGCGTCGGGCTACGGCGTGCCGGCTAGTGCGCTGGAAGAGGCGTTCGAACACGGCGTGAACTACTTCTATTGGGGATCGCGGCGCACCGGCGAGATGGCGACGGCCATCCGGAACCTCGGCAAGAAGCAGCGCGAGAACTTGGTGGTCTGCGTGCAGAGCTACTCGCGGCTCGGGTTCTGGTTGCGCCGTTCGGTCGAGAAGGCGCTGAAGGAAGTCGAGCTCGACTACGCCGACGTGCTCCTGCTCGGCTGGTACAACGACCCGCCGCCCGCGCGCATCCTCGATGCGGCCACGGAGCTCGTCGCGCAGGGCAAGGTGAAGCACCTGGCCGTCAGTGGGCACCGCCGCACGATGTTCCCGACGCTGCTCGACGATCAGCGCTACGGGATTTGGCAGGTGCGCTACAACGCGGTGCACCGCGGCGCCGAACGCGAGGTGTTCGCTTCCCTCGACGGCTTGGACCTGGAGCGGCGGCCTGGTGTCATCACGTACACGACCACGCGCTGGGGTCACCTCCTGGATCCCAAGCGCACGCCCGAGGGCGAGAAGACGCCGACGGCTGCCGATTGCTATCGCTTCGCCATGTCGCACCCCCATGCGGACGTCGCCATGAGCGGACCGGCCAACGCCGAACAGATGCGTGAAGCGCTGCGGGCCTACGATCTCGGACCGATGAGCGAAGACGAGCTCGCCTGGATGCGGCGGGTCGGCGACGGGATCTACGGAAAAGACCGCACTTCGTCCATCCGCGACTGAGCGCGACCTTTACACCCCGCGCGCCGGGTGGTGGTCTTCCATCTCTTGGCACGCATCCTATTTCCCATTCCCGACGACGACTTCGATCCCACCGAAGTGGCGGCGCCCTGGTGGGTGCTCCGCGAGCGCGGACACGAGATCGCGTTCGCCACCGAGTCGGGGCGAGCAGGTCGCGCGGACCCGCGCGTCTTGAACGGCGTGATCTTCGGTCAGCTCGGCGCCGAGCCCGACGCCTGTGCGCTCTACGCCAAGCTCGAGAAGGATCCGGCCTTCGAAAAGCCGCTCTCGTGGAAGGAGCTCAGCGCCGACGACTACGACGCGCTCTTTCTCGCGGGAGGCCACGCTCCCGGCATGCGCCCCTACCTCGAAAGCTCCGAGGTGCAGCGCGTCGCGCTCGCGCTATGGAGAGCGGAACGGCCCGTGGCCGCCATCTGCCACGGGACCATCGTGTTGGCGCGCACTCGCGACGCCGACGGGCGCTCGGTGCTCTCGGGGCGACACAGTACGTGCCTTCCGAAATACATGGAGCGCATCGCGTACTACGCGACTGCGTGGAAGCTCGGTCGCTACTACCGGACCTACCCCGCGTACGTGGAAGACGAGGTGCGCGACGCGCTCGGGCCGAGCGGCGTGTTCGAGCGCGGGCCGATCACGCTGTTTTCCCGCGGTTCCGCCCAAGATGACGGCCCCGCCTTCTGTGTGGAAGACGGCGCCTATCTCTCGGCGCGCTGGCCGGGCGATGCATTTGCCATCGCCAAGCGTTTCTCCGACAAGATCGTCGCACGGAACTCGGAGCGCGCGCGCCCCGAGCTCAGGGCGTAGATTCCGTCGCGACCTCGAAGCCGAGGGCTCCGAGCGAGTCGATCTCGACCTCGACGTGATCGCCGGGGACGAGCGGCCCGACGCCTTCGGGCGTCCCGGTGAGGATCAGATCACCCGGCAGGAGAGTCATCACGTTGGAGACGTAGGCCACGAGGGTCGCGATGCCGAAGACCATGTCTCGCGTGTTGCCGTCCTGGCGGCTGGCGCCGTTGACCCGGAGCCGAACGCCGAGCGCAGCCGGGTCGACGTCGGTGACCAGCGACGGACCGAGCGGGCAGAACGTGTCGAAGCCCTTGGCCCGCGTCCACTGGCCGTCTTTGCGTTGAAGGTCGCGAGCGGTGACGTCGCAGGCGATGGTGAAGCCGAACACGTGCTCGATGGCGCTCGCCTCGCTGATGCGTCGCCCGCCTTTTCCGATCACGATGGTGAGCTCGGCTTCGTGCTCCACCCGCTCGCTCTCGCGGGGCAAGAGCACCTTGCCCGAAGGGGCGAGCAGCGAGCTCGGGGGTTTGAAGAACAGCAGGGGTTCTTTCGGCACCTCGTTGCCGAGCTCCTTGGCGTGGGCCAGGTAGTTCCGCCCGACGCACACGATCTTCGAGGGCTCGGCCGGCGCGAGCCGCTTGGCCGCTGGAGAAATCTGGGCACTTCCCTCGGGTTTTCCGCCCCGAAAGGGCGCGTCGGAGAGGAGAGCGCCATCGTCTTCCCGCACCCAAATGGATGCACCCGAGCCCGATTCGAAGCGACCGTATCGCGTCATGGTTCCTCCGGGGTCTTGCCGGCGACCAGCGCCGCGAGCCCTGCTTCGTCGATGACGACCGTGCCGTGTTTCTTGGCGCCGTCGAGCTTGCTCTTTCCGACCTTGTCGCCTGCGACGAGGTAGGTCGTCCCCTTCTTCACCTTGTCGTGCACTTCACCGCCTGCGGCGCGGATCTCGGCGTGGACGTCTTCGCGCTTCTTGCTGAGCACGCCGGTGACACAGAAGCTCTTGCCGGTGAGCGGCCCTTCCGCCGCGACCGCCGCCAGAGGCTGCGGCGTCGAGACGCTGCGCGCGGCGAGCTTCTCGAGCAGCGCACGGCTCGAGCTGTCGGACAAGAAAGCGGCGACGCTCTCGACCATCTTGGGGCCGAAGCCCGAGATGGCCGACACGTGCTCGACGACGTCGTTCGGAGACCAAGCGAGCAGCGTCGGGAGATCGCGTGCGGCTTCGGCCAGCTGGCGAGCCGCGACTTGCCCGACGTGCTCCATGCCGACGCCGGTGATGAGCCGCTCGAGCGGCCGCGCCTTCGAGCTCTGGATGGCCAGGATCAGGTTCTGGGCGCTCTTGTCACCCATGCGCTCGAGCTCGCTGACGCGGGATGCGTCGAGGTCGTAGAGGTCGGCGACGTCTACCACGAGCCCAGAGTCGACGAGCTGATCGACAAGCGACTCGCCGAGCCCGTCGATGTCCATGGCGAAACGCCGAGAAAAATGGATGATTTTGCCCTTCACGATGGCGGGGCACGCGGCGTTCGGACACCACACGGCGACCTCGCCCTCCGCTCGACTCACGCCGCTGCCGCACACCGGACACGCGGAGGGCATGCGCCAGGGCTTCTCGTCGCCGGTGCGCCGCGCGTGGTCCACCGACACGACCTGGGGGATGATCTCTCCCGCCTTCTCGACGCCCACGCGATCGCCGATGCGCACGTCGAGGGTTTCGACGATCTCCGCGTTGTGGAGCGAGGCGCGCGACACGGTGGTGCCCGCGAGCTGCACGGGCTCGAGCACGGCGACCGGCGTCAGCGCACCGGTGCGCCCGACTTGCACCAGGATGTCGAGCAAGCGCGTCTCGGCCCGCTCGGCGCTGAACTTGTAGGCGATGGCCCAGCGCGGAAACTTGGCGGTGGCTCCCAAGATCGCCTGCTCCGACAGCGAGTCGACCTTCACCACGGCCCCGTCGATCTCGTAGGGGTAGTCTTTGCGTGTGCCTTCGATGCCGGCTATGGCCGCGCTGAGCTCGTCGAAGGACCGGCACACCTTGTGCTGCCGGTGGGTCGGGAGCCCCAGCTTCTCCATGCGCTCGAGCGCCGCCGAGTGGCTGCCGCCGAGGTCTTCCACCACCTGCCAGATCAAGGCACGGAGCCTGCGCTTCGCCACGATCTTGGGGTCGAGCATGCGCAGGCTGCCGGCGGCGGCGTTGCGCGGATTGGCGAACGGGGGCTCGCCCGCGTCTGCGCGCTCGCGGTTGATGGCCTCGAGGTCCTTCCGGTAGATGACCACCTCGGCCCGCAACGTGAGCGGCCCCGTGTGATCGATGCGCATCGGCAGCGAGCGAATCGTCCGCAAGTTCTCGCTGATGTCCTCGCCGGCGACTCCGTCGCCCCGCGTGGAGCCACCCACGAAGCTTCCGCCGCGGTAGAGGAGCTCGACGCTCGCTCCGTCCAGCTTCGGTTCCACGCAGAAGCTCGGCGTCGCCCCGCGCGGCAAACCGTCGTGGACCCGGCGCACGAACTCCCGGAGATCTTCTTCGGAGTAGGTGTTGTCCAGCGACATCATCGGCACCACGTGCTCGACGGTCTTGAGATCGCCGCGCGGCGCGCCGCCCACGCGTTGCGTCGGTGACTCCGCGGTGACGAGCTCGGGGTGTTTGGCTTCGAGCGCTCGCAGCTCGGCGTAGAGCGCGTCGTATTCCCGGTCGCTCACCGCGGGATCGTCCAGCACGTAGTAGCGGTAGTCGTGAGCGCGGATGGCTTCCGTGAGCTCCGCGTGACGCTTGGTTGCGGTGGTCATGCGGGTGCCTCGAGCTCGAGCGCTTTGGCCAAACGTGAGAGGCCCTCGCCGAGCTTCTTCCGATCGCAGGTGAATCCCAGCCGAAACGCGCTCGGCACACCGAAGAAGGAGCCGGGCGCCGTGAGCACGCCGAAGCTCCGGATGCCGGCTTCGATCTTGGGCAAGAGGTCGACGCCGCGAGCGTCGTACACGAAGCCGAACAGGGCGCTCGGCGCCGGCGGGTCCCAGCTGAGGCTCGAGTAGCGGGCGACGAACGCATCCACGAGCTCACGCTTTCCGCTCTGGAGCACCCGGGCTCGTTCGAGCAGGCGATCGGCGCGGCTCACCGCGCGCTCGCCGAAGGCCCACGTGAGGGGCGGCGCCATGCCCTGGGTGAAGCGTTCGACGCGACCCGCGGCTTCGGCGAGCTCGGCCGGCAGGATCAGCCAACCGGCTCGGGACCAGCCCACGCCCCAGCACTTGGTGGCGCTCGAGCAGGTGAGCACGTTGGGCGCGAGCTTTCGAGCGGTGGTGCGCGGCCGCACGAGCTCGAGATAGGCCTCGTCGATCAACAGTCGGATGCCTCGCGCATCGAGAGCCTGGGCCAGCGCCGAGAGCTCGCCGTCGGAAGCGACCACCGCGCTTGGATTGTGCGGGTTCGTGATGGCGACGAGACGCGTTTCGGGTTTGCAGGCAGCGAGGATGGCGTCGGGGTCGAGGGGCCCGCGGCGTTCGAAGCGATCGACGCCGACGCCCAGCGCTTCCGCGCCGCGCCAGAGGGGCTCGTAGCTCGGGTTCTCGACCAACAGCCGATCGCCCGAACCGAGCAGCGTGGCCGTGGCCACGAACAGGGCTCCGCTAGCGCCGAGACACGTCACCACTTCGCTCGCAGGCACGCCGTAACGGGAAGCGATGGCTTCGCGGAAGCGATCCCGCGCAGCGAGGTCGCTCACCGGCACGCCTTCACCGAGGGTGTCGCTCGAAACCTCGGCGATCCCACTCGAAGCAAGATCGTACGTGACCCGGCCGTACCAGCGGCCGGCGAAGTCCAGATAGGCAATGGGGGGTAGCACGAGGGCTCGCAGGGTAGAGCGAGATCCCCTGGGGTGGAACAGCGGCCACGGAGCCTTTTTCAGCCCGGTGGAGAACAACGACTCCGTTTGCGCTAAGGTCCCGGCGGCGATGGCGGAAGCGCGGGGTGCACAGGAATCCAAGCCGGCGAACGGTGCCGCGCCCCACGAGCCCTCGGAGGACGAAGAGAGCGTCGAGCCCCACGTCAGTATCTCGCCCGCGGAATCCCCCAAGACCGAAGGCGACCTCTTCTGGCGCTTGCGGGGTGTGGTCAAGACGATCCGACCGCACCAGTGGGTGAAGAACGTGTTCGTTCTGGCCCCGGTGGTCTTCGCCAAAGAGATCTTCGACCCGCTGTTGCTCTGGCGCGCGGGTGCCGCGTTCTTGGCTTTTTGCCTGTTGGCCGGCGCGGTTTACACCATGAACGACCTGGCTGACGTCGAGGCCGACCGCCAGCACCCGGTCAAGCGCTTCCGCCCCATCGCGTCGGGGCGCGTGCCCATCCCCATCGCTCGCGCGTTGGTGGTGGTGCTGGTGATCGGAGCCCTCACGGGCTCGGCATTTCGCTCGTGGCCATTCTTCGCGGCCGCCGCCACCTACTTCACGCTGAACGTCGCGTACTCGCTCAAGCTGAAGCACATCGCCTACCTCGACGTCGGGTGCATCGCCGCGGGCTTCGTGCTCCGCGTCATGGGCGGCGGGTACGCCACGCAGATCAACGTGTCGAACTACCTGCTCGTGTGCACGGCGTTGCTCGCGCTCTTCCTCGGTTTCGGCAAGCGCCGGCACGAGCTCGCGCTGGTGGCGGCGGGTGGCAAGACTCGCGCGGCCCTCGAGTCCTACACTTCCCGGGGCCTCGACGTCGCGCTGTTCGTGACCGCAGTCGCCACCATCGTCACCTACGTTGCCTATACCCTCGACCCCCACACCCAGGAGTTCTTCAAGACGAAGTGGCTCTGGCCGAGCACCGCCTTCGTCATGCTCGGCGTCGGGCGCTTCTTGGTGCTCGTGAGGAGTCGACCGCGCGCCGAGAGCCCGACCCAGGAAATGCTCAAAGATGGCCCGTTCGTCGGCATCGTGCTTCTGTGGGTCGCCCTCGTGATGTGGGTCGTCTACCACCTGCGGCCGAGCTGAGATGACCGAAGCGGAGAAGCCCGTCCCAGAGAAACCGGGTTTTTTCTCCAAGGCGAGCGACGCCTGGTCCGACCTGGTGATGACGCTCCCGATCTTCGTGCTCTATCACCTGGGCGTCGTGTTCCTCCCGGTGAGGAACGCCGCCGACGTGGTCACGAGCGAGCTCATCTCGCTCGCTGCCAACAACATGCTGGCCTACGCCGGCCTCACGCTGGCCATCGGGGTTGCGTTCGTGGCGGTGCTGCTCCTGCTCGGGCGAGGCCAGGCGCTGGAGTGGGAGCGCTTCGTGTTTCTGGCGGCCGAGGCCGCCGTGTACGCCGTCGCGATGCGCTTCATCGCCGGCTGGGTGGTGGGCAAGGTCAGCCTCGCGCCCGCGTCGGCCGTGGAGGGCGGTTTCACCGGCGCCGTGATGAGCGCGGGAGCCGGGTTCTACGAGGAGATCGCGTTTCGAGTTGGCCTCTTCGGCGTTGGCCTCCGCGTCCTTCGGTTGTTCTTCCACTTCGTCGACCCCATCCGGCCGCGGCTCTTCGCCGTGGGCTGGGGCCTCGTGACCGCCTTGGTGTTCAGCGGTTGGCACTACGTCGGTCAGTACGGCGACCCGTTCGACCTCCGCTCGTTCGTGTTCCGCGCGACCTGCGGCGCCGTCTTCACCGCGATCTACGCGTTTCGGGGCTTCGCGCCCGCGGTTTGGACCCACACGCTCTACGACCTCTGGGTGCTCGTGCTCTGATCGGACAGTCTGCTCGACCGCGAGCTTAGCTCGTCCGCACTGGCGCGACGTGATGCCCTTCGGCAGGCAAGATCAGCGGAATCCGGCTGAGGAGAGCCGCGAGCCTGGCCGGGTGGCCAATGAGCTTGGCACGCGACGTCGCGTCGAGCGCGAGGAGCGCCTTGGGTGTCGCGCCCAGTCGCGGATTGCTGAGGAGCTCGTCCGTGTATAGAGCGCGGCGATCCGTGTCTGGAGCAACGGCTGGTCCGATTGCGCTGCGCGCGAAGCGAGCAATTCGGCCACGCGCGGTAGCCTGGCGATGTCGCCGTCGAGGCAGCAGGCGAGCACACAGTCGTCGATCCGTGCGAGCCCCTGCCGCAGGAGCGCGCAGCCGCGCTTCGATGGCCAGGCGGTGAACGGCGTCGCGGGGGCGGTCGGTGCGCTTGGTAGCGTAGAGCGCGGTGAGTTCCAGAACATCGACGACCACCCCGAGGAAGTCGACCGCACTCGCGTTGGCTTTGGCCGCTGCAAAGTCCGGCAGCGCAATCAACTTCAGGTGAACGTCGATCTCAGTTCCGCTTTCCGGATCGATGTACTGCTGGAAGTCGCGCCCGAGCAGAGTCGCGGGGTCAGCCTCGATGTTCACGATGTCCCTCACGGCTGCTGCGATTCGGGCAGCGTTCTCCTGGGTCGCACCGATCAGGACGTCCAGGTCGTGCGAGAACTCGATGGCTTGCCGGAGCACGCCGGCCTGGCCTCCGACGACGACGAAATCGCCGGCATGCGCCTGGAGAACCCGAAGCTGGTCGCGGATGTTCACGCAAAGCGCCTGCGCTCGGCGCGATGAGCGAGCTCTCGAAAGCGGTGCACTTCTTCGGACCGCTCGAGCCACTGTTGGAGCGGTCCGAAGACCAATGGTGCGTGCGACGGATCGGGCGGCGCTGGTGTGAGATCCACGCCCACGGCACGCGAAAGCGCCTCCTCTTCCGAAATTTCGTCAAGCAATTGTCGCAACAGCTCCTCGCCCTCGGTTTCTGGCAAAGGAAGGCCGCGGTCGTCTGCGCTCACGAACCGCAGTGTAGCGTCTGTAAGCCCAACCGACCAGCGCCCGGGCGCCACGAGCGCCACTTCTACGACCTCTGGGTGCTCGTGCTCTGAGTGCGCCGCGCGGCGACGAAGTGCTCCACGTTGCCCTTGGGCCCGGGTACGTCGGAGTCGCACGCGCCTTCGACGTGGAAGCCCGCGGCGACGATGGCCGCTCGGGCCTTCTCGATGGCAGCCTCGCGCACCGCCGGGTCGCGGATCACTCCGCGGCCTTTGCGCGCCTCTTCCCGGCCAGCCTCGAATTGCGGCTTGATGAGCGCCACCAGGAGCTTTCCCTCGGGCAAGAGGCTGGCGAGGCTCGGCACGAGCTTGTCGATGCCGATGAACGACGCGTCGACGACCACGAGGTCGATGGATTCGACGAACGCGCTCGGCCCGAGCTCCCGCGCGTTCGTGCGCTCCATCACGACCACGCGCGGATCGTCGCGGAGCTTTTGGGCGAGCTGCCCGTGACCGACGTCCACGGCGTAGACCTTGCGCGCGCCGCGCTGAAGCACGACGTCGGTGAACCCGCCGGTGGATGCCCCGACGTCCACGACGACCGCGCCCGTCACGTCGAGGCCCAGGCGATCGAGCGCCGAGTCGAGCTTGTCGCCGCCCCGCGACACGAAACGCGGCACGCCGCGCAGAACGAGGTCGGCGGTTTCGCCCAGCATTTCCCCGGCTTTTTCGATGCGGCGCTCCCCGGAGAAGACGCGGCCGGCGAGGATCAGCGCCTGGGCCTGACTGCGGGAGCTCGCCAGCCCGCGCTCGACCAACGCGACGTCCGCCCGAAGTTTCACAGCAAGCTCACCTCCGGATGGACGAGCCGAGCCAGCACCGCGAGGCCCTGACCGACGCGCGGTCCGGGTCGAAGCACGCGGTCGTCGGACACGACGACGAGGCGATCGCGCTTCAACGCCGGAAGCTCGCTCCAACCTGGAAGGTCTTTGCTGATGCGCACGCCCTCGCGCATGACACCGCCGGTCGCGTCGAGCACGACCTCCGGATCGAGAGCGAGCACCTGCTCCACGCCGAGGCTCGGGAAGCGATTCTGGTCGCCTCGGATCACGTTCTCGGCGCCCGCGAGCGACAGCATCTCGTGAGCGAAGCTGCCGGGGCCAGCCACCACGATGGGTCGCAGGCCGAAGACGAGGAGCGCTCGCGGCCGGCGCGCGGTGCGGAGCGCGCTCTCCACCGCGATGCGCTCGCGTTCGAGCTCTCGTCCGAGCTCGCGACCCTTTTCGGGAACCCCGAGCCGGTCGGCGAGCCCCGAGAGCATCGCTTCGATCTCGGCGAAGCTCTGGGTAGGGGGAAAGTAGGTGTCGATGCCGCGGGCGCCGAGTCGCTCGGCGAAGTCGCGGAGCCCTGGTCCTTGAACACCCACGACGAGGTCGGGCCGGACCGCCAGGATGGCCTCGAGGCTGGGATCCACGAAGCCCCCGACCGCACGGACCGACGCGGCCGCCGCCGGGTAGTCGCAGTAGCGCGAGCGGCCCACCAGCCGGGCTCCGGCGTCCAGGGCGAAACTGCTTCGGTGGTCGCGGGAAAGCGAGACCACGCGGTCGGCCGCCCCGGATCTCCGCTGTCCGCGGGCGCAACTCGCCAAGGCCAAGGCCCCCAGGAACGCGCGGCGATCGAGCAGCACGCCGCAGTTTTACCCCCGGACGGAGGAAGGCGGGCAGTCGGACCGTCGTAGAACGGGCCCGAGCGGGGTTTTCCCGCGTCCTCGCCGCGAATTCTTGGTTTGTTGACGGCGTCGAGGGCCTCGGGCAACCATGCGCCCGCCCGAGGCAGGGCAGCTCAAAATTTCCGGGCCGAACCAGGCCATCATCGGAGGATCAGTGATGCGGATCTCGAAGCTCAGTGTGGGAGCGGCAGTGGTGTTGACGGCGGTCTCGTTCGCAGGGAGCGCGCTCGCTCAAGAGGGTGAAGCTGCGGCGGGTGGCGAAGTCGGGATGACCTTGCCGGGCGCCGGCGCTGGCCCCAAGGCGCAAGGGACTCCCGGTGAGTCCGACCACGATCAGATGATCGGCCACTTCGGCGTTGGCTACCTCGGCGCGCGGTCGGTGCCCATCGCCAACACGACCATCGCGGGTGGCAACCCCACTTTTGGAATCGGCTCGGTCCAGGCCCCCGTCATCGGCCTGCGCTACTGGCTCGACCAGGGCATGGGCCTGGACGCCGGCATCGGCTTCTATTCTTCGGGCGGCAGCACGAAGAGCGGCAACACGAGCCAGGACAAGGCAGGCATCAACGCCGCCCTCGTTCACGCGGGCGTCCCCCTGGCGCTTTCGGGCAGCAAGCACTTCTCCTTCCAGCTGATCCCCGAGCTGAACGTCGGCTTCGCTCAGCAGACCATCAAGGATCCGCTCGGGCCGAACAGCGGTGAGCTCAAGAACAGCGGCTTCACCCTCGACGTCGGCGCACGCATCGGCGCCGAGGTGTACTTCGGGTTCATCGGCATCCCGAATCTCTCGCTCCAGGGCAGCGTGGGCGCTCTCTTCACGACGCAGTCGGCTACCACCACCTACACACCGCCCGCGGGTGCTTCCACGGATTTCGAGGACAAAACCACCGAGATCAAGACCTCGGTGTACGACAACCCCTGGAACATCTTCACGGGCAACGTCGCCGCTCTCTATTACTTCTGATACATTTCGACGAATGCACGTCCGGCCGGGCCCCCGGGCTCGGCCGGCGTGTCGAAGGAGCTCGGAGCCATGCGTAAGAGCGGTGCAGGTTGGCTAGTCACTGGTTTGGTCCTTCTCGGATGCGCCACCACGGGTAGCGGCGACCTGACACCGCTCGGCGACGATCACTCTCCGCCGGGTAACTCCAGCGGCCCGCCTGGCAACGCCAATGGGCCAGGGTCCAACCCCAATGCGGCGCCCTGCACGGGCTCGACCACGCGGGATGAGCTCCTCGACATTGCCAAGGACATGATCTGCGGCCGCGCTTCGTCGTGCGGCTCTTCCGTGCCCAGCCCGAGCGGCGGGGGCGGTGGACAAGGCGGTGGTGACGGCGGTTCTGCGGGGCAGGGCTTCGGCGGTCAGGGCGGAGTTCCAGCCGGGCAGAAGATCATCGGCGCGCAGAAGAACCTGAAGTTCAGCGCTCTCGTGAACGATCTCCTGGCCCGCGAAGGCAAAGGCCCCGTGACGTTCACCAAGGCGAGCGACTCGGGCTTCAGCTGGGGCGCGATGTGTGCGCTCTTCAGCACCATCATCGAAGAGTGCAAGGCGAACCCGTCGCAGTGTGATTTCGAAGGGCCTGCGGTGCTTCCCGTTTGCTCCTCGAGTGTGGGGGCTTGCCTCCAGGCCATCTTCGCCATGGTGCCGTGCAACTTCACCGGTGACTTCGAGGTCACGACGCTTCCGCCGGCTTGCTCGGGCTTGACCGGACTGGTTCCGAGCGGCTCCGGTGGCTCGGGTGGTTCGGGTGGCTCTGGCGGGTTTGGCGGCGGCGATGGCGGAGTGGGCGGTCTCGCCGGTTCAGCCGGCGTCGGCGGCGGTCTGGGTGGCTCGGGCGGCGTCGGTGGCGGCACCGTTTGCGAGTATCCGAATTGCCAGTGCGCGACCACCTGCGATCAGTGCCTGTGCGCGACTCAAGGCGACACCACGGCCTGCGCGAGCCTCTGCGGCTGACGGCGTTCGCCGTTCGCCACCCGATTCGTCACTGACGAGACCCCGGCGGCGCCCGCAATCCACGGGCGTCGTGCGCATTTCGTCGACGGCGCGGAGTTTGCTCTACCCGCCGCATGCGAGTCGACTCCCTGGTCGTGCTGGGGCTCGCGCTGGCCCTCGGCTCGGCCTCGTTCACCTCCCCCGCCGTCGCGGCGCTCCTCTTGGTTGCGCTCGCGGCGCTGGGCGGCAGCCGCGCGCTCGGCCGAGCGGGTCTCTTGCTGCTCCTGCTCGCCTTCGCGTTTGGCGCCGCATCCTCCCGGATCCGAGTGCAGCATTGGGATTCGAGCTGGCACCGCGCCCGGGCGGCACTGCGAGAACCCGCGCGCTGCGCCGGAGAGGCGCGGGTCGTTTCGAGCCCGACTCGTCACTCGGGAGTGACGTCGTTCAGCGCCGAGCTCGAGGCCCTCGACTGCGAGGGACGGGCGCTGCCCGCGCTCGTCGCCCGACTGCACGGCGGACCCGAAGACCTTCGCCGTGGGGATCGTCTCGACGTCGTCGTGGAGCTCGCTCCGATCGAGCTCTATCGGAACGCAGACTTGCCCGACGCGCGACCGAGTGCGGCGAGACGTGTCGCCAGCGTGAGCGGAGCGGTGCTCGCCGCGGAGTTGCAGGAACGCGGGCGCGGCATCGGTTCCTGGATCGATGCGCTGCGCAACCGAGCCCGTCGCGGCATCGACGCAGCCTTCGTTCCCAGCGCCGCCCCGCTCGCGCGGGCACTCGTCTTGGGGGAGAGCGATCTCGATCCCGAGGACGACTCTGCGTTTCGCCGAAGCGGTCTCTCCCATCTGCTCGCCGTGAGCGGCACGCACCTCGTGTTCGCGGTGGTGGCCCTGGTGAAGGGACTCGGCGCCCTGCTGTTGCGCATCGAGTCGCTCGCCGTGCGCTGTGACGTGCGACGCATCGCCTCGGCCGCCGGCATCGGGATCGCGCTCGCCTACGCGGACTTCGCCGGGGGCAGCGGCTCGGCGTGGCGAGCCGCTTGGATGCTCGCCGTCGCCTTCCTCGCGCGCGCGCTGTCGCGCCGGCCGCGCCCGGACCGCATGCTGGGCGCCTCGCTGATCATCGGGGCACTCGTCGACCCTCTCATCGTGTACGACGTTTCGTTCCTGCTCTCGGGCGCGGCCACCGTCGGGCTCATCGCGCTCGGGGGCCCTTTCGGCGCGCTTGCCGAGCGCGTACCGTTTCGCCCCCTCGCGTACCTGGCGCGTTCGGTTGCGACGACGCTCGCGGCCATGGTGCCGTGTTTGCCGCTGCTCGCGCTGTTCTCTCCGGAGCAGACGGTGGCTGGGCTCTTCGCCAACACGCTGGCCGCGCCAATCGGCGAAGCCGTTGCGCTGCCGCTGTGCCTGCTGCACCCCGTCTTGGGCGGTATTCCCTACTTCGGTGCGGGGCTCGCGCTGGTCGGGTCCGGAGCGCTGCTCTGGGTGCGCGGGGTGGCGAAGGTCTCCGCTTCCCTTCGGTTCCTGGCGTTCCCGGTGCCAGTACCCACCGAATGGCACCTGGCGCTCCTCGCCCTGGTCGCCCTCGGTGCGTGGCTCCGGCCGCCCCGCTGGCGGTTCGTCGTGGCAGGTGCGGTCGCGCTGGTGGCGTTGGAGCTGGGCGCGATTCGCGCGGGGAACCCGAGGGGAGAGCTCCGCGTGAGCGTGCTCGACATCGGGCAAGGCGATTCTCTGCTCGTCGATCTGCCCGATGGTTCGGTTCTCTTGGTGGACGCGGGGGGCAGCGTCGGGGGCCCGGATCCCGGAGCGCGAGTCATCGCACCGCTCTTGCGCATGCGCCGCCGAAGTCGCGTCGACGTGGTGGTGATCTCGCACCCGCACCCGGATCACTTCGGTGGCATGCGCGCGGCCCTCGAACGGGTCGACGTGGGTGAGCTCTGGGACACCGGGCAGGGGGAAGCCGAAGGCGCCGGCCCCGAATACGCAGCGCTACTCGCCGAGCTTCGAAAGCGAGGCGTGCGCATCCGCCGGCCTCCCGAGTTGTGTGGCGAGCACAGGTTCGGCGAGGCACGGCTGGAGGTGCTCGCGCCGTGCCCTGCGGCGACACCGAACCGGAACGCCAACGACAACTCCTTCGTGCTCCGAGTCTCGCTCGGGCGCCGTCGAGCGCTGTTGGTCGGTGACGCGGAGCGCGAAGAAGAACACGAGCTCGCGCGTTCCCGTGGCGAAGACCTCCGCGCCGACTTTCTCAAGATCGGCCATCACGGAAGCCGAACCTCCTCCAGCGCCGAGCTGCTCTCGCGGGTAGCGCCCGCCTATGCAGCGATCTCGTGCGGGGTTCGAAACCACTTCGGACACCCCCACCGGGAGACGCTGGAGAGCCTTCGGGCGCGAGGTATCCACACGTTACGCACAGATCTTCTCGGCAGCATCCAGTGGCAGACGGACGGCGAGGCCGAACGTGTGGTGGTCGGCGCAGCGGCGAGGCAATCCGATTGACGGGGCAGAGCCGCGTCGGTACCCGCGAGCCATGGCCGACGCTTGGTATCGCGAGAAGATTCGGACGCTCTACTCGGGGGAACAGATTGGCGCGCGAGTTCGAGAGCTCGGCGCCGAGATCACGCGCGACTACCACGGAAAGCGCTTGGTCCTCTTGTGCGTGCTCAAGGGCAGCTTCGTGTTCGCGGCGGATCTCGCGCGGGCCATCGATCTACCGCTTCGGGTCGAGTTCTTGGGAGTGCAGAGCTACGGTGACGACACGGCTTCGAGCGGCGTAGTGCAGATCACGCTCGACCTGGCGAAGCCCGTGGACGGCGAAGAAGTCCTGATCGTGGAGGACATCGTCGATACGGGGCTGACGCTCGACTACCTGATGCACCAGATCAAGACGCGGAACGCCGCGAGCGTGAAGGTCTGTGCCTTGCTGCACAAGCCCGCGCGTACGAAAAAGCAGGTGTCCATCGACTACCTCGGCTTCACCATCGATGACGTGTTCGTGGTCGGTTATGGGCTCGACTGGGCCCAGAACTACCGCAACATGCCCGAGATCGGCGTGGTGAAGGACCCGAGCGGAGGCTGAGCTCAGTCCGAGTCGGACTTCTGGCGCAAGCGCTCGAGACGCTCGCGGATCTGCTTCTCGAGCCCCTCGCTCGAAGGTTCGTAGAATCGCTCGTCGGCGATCTCGTCGGGCAAGTAGCGCTCACCGGGTGCGTGGCTCCCGGGAAAATCGTGGGGGTAGCGGTACCCCTCACCGTAGCCCTCCTCGCGCATCAAGCGCGTGGCGGCATTCCTGAGCTTCAGCGGCACTTGGAGCGCACCCCGGTCGCGAATGCTCGCGCGCGCAGCGTCGATGGCTCGCTTCACGGCATTGGACTTGGGGCAGCTCGCCAAGTAGAGGCAGGCGTGCGAAAGCGGGTAGACGCCTTCGGGCAGTCCGACTCGCCGCAGCGCTTCGTCGGCGGCGACGGCCACCTGGAGAGCGCGCGGATCCGCGTTGCCGACGTCTTCGCTCGCGAAGATCACCAGCCGCCGCGAGAGGAACAGCGGATCGTCGCCAGCATCGAGCATGCGCAGCAGCCAGTAGAGCGCCGCGTCGGGATCGCTGCCGCGGAGGCTTTTGATCAGCGCGCTGGCGACGTTGTAGTGCTCCTCGCCGGATTTGTCGTAGAGCAGGGTGCGCTCTTCCGCGCTGCGTTCCACGTCCGCGCGAGACAGCGCTCGTGCGCCTTCGGGCAGCAGCAAGACCGCGGTTTCGAGCAGGCCCAGGGCGCGACGCGCGTCGCCAGCGCTGGTCTTGGCGATCAGCTCGAGCGTGCCGGGTTCTGCTGCGATGCCTCGCGCGCCGAGACCCCGCTCGCGGTCCTCGAGGGCACGCTGCAAGAGCGCGACCAGATCCTCGTCCTCCAGCGCGTGCAGCCTGAGGACCTTGCAGCGCGAGAGTACTGCCGCATTCACGGCGAACGATGGGTTCTCGGTGGTCGCGCCGATGAGCGTCACGGTGCCGCTCTCGACGTGGGGCAAGAACGCGTCTTGTTGAGCTTTGTTGAAGCGGTGAATTTCGTCGACGAAGAGCGTGGTGCGTCGCCCCTGGAAGGCCAGCCGCTCCTTGGCTCCTTGGATCACCTCGCGGAGCTCGGCCACGCCGCCGAGCACTGCCGAGAACGGCACGAACTCGGAGCGAGTGCTGCCGGCGATGACGTGGGCGAGCGTCGTCTTGCCCGAGCCAGGTGGGCCCCACAGCACGAGGGAGGGCACGCGATCCTTCTGGATCGCTTCGGCCAGCCACTTGCCTTCGGCGATGAGATGCTTCTGTCCGAGCACCTCGGCGAGGTTCCTCGGCCGCATCCGATCGGCGAGCGGCGCTTCCGACGCGCCCAACGCTCCGCGACGAGCGGCGGCGCTGAGGAGCGTCGGCTGCTCGGCGTGCTCTCGGCGACGCTGGGCCATCAGCGGCGCTCACCGAAGATCGCGGTGCCGATGCGCACCCAGGTGGCGCCCGCGACGATCGCCTGCTCGAGGTCGTGGGTCATCCCCATGCTGAGCTCGGGCAGGCGCGCGGCTCCGCCGAACGCATCGCGGGCGGCCCGGAGCCGCTCGAAAAAGGGCAGCGCGCCGGCTGGATCGTCGGTGTGCGGCGGCACCGTCATGAGGCCCGCGAGCCGGAGCCCCGCGACCCCCTCGACGGTTTCGAGCAACGCCCCGAGCTCGCCGGGAGCGCAGCCGCTCTTCTGGGATTCGCCGCCCACGTTCACTTCCACCAACACGGGGAGCGCGCTCCGCGCGCAGGCGATCGCCCGCTTGCCGAGCTCTTGCGCCAGGCGGCTCGAGTCGACGGTGTGGATCCAGCTCGCGAGCTCGACCACTCGTTTCGCTTTGTTGCGCTGCAAGTGCCCGATCATGTGCCACGAAATACCGGGAAGATCGGCCAGCGCTTCGGCCTTTTCGCTGAGCTCCTGCACGTAGTTCTCGCCGAATTCGCGCTGCCCCGCCGCGTATGCCTCTCGAATGGCTTCCGGTGGCTTGGTCTTGGAAACCGCCACGAGCCGCACGCTACTCTCGGGTCGCCCGGCTCTCTGGGCGGCTTCGCGGATGCGTGTGCGCACCGCGTCGAGTCGCTCGGCGATGGTGCTCATCCGCTGCTCTGCTTTCCGCGAGCGATGACGTTGCGATAGACGTCGAGCGTCAGGTTGGCCATGTGCTCGAGGGCGAACCGTTTGGCGCGCCCCGACCCGCGGGCGCTCAGCCGCTCGCGTTCGCCGGGCACGTCGAGCAGGCTGACGATGGCGTCGGCGATGGCGTCTGCGCTCTCGGGGTCGACCAAGAGCGCTGCGTCGCCGGCGATCTCTGCCAAGCTCGAGCGGTCGCTGGTCACGACGGGGCAACCCGAGGCCATGGCTTCGACGACGGGATAGCCGAAGCCCTCGGCGCGTGACGGAAAGAGCTGCGCGATGGCGCCGCGGTAGAGCGCCGCGAGCTCCTCGTCCGATACGTAGCCGAGCAACCGGAGGGCGCTCGAGACACCGTGTTCGAACGCCGCCCTTCGCAGCTCGACCTGGGTCGCCAGATCGAGCCGCGCCGCCCAGACCAGGATCAGATCCGACTCCGGCGAGCGCTTGCGCGCGTCGCTGAGCGCTTCCAGCATCAGGTGGTGGTTCTTGCGGAAGTCCGCCGCTCCCACGCACAAGACGTAGTGAGACTCGCTGAGACCGAAGCGCTGGCGCACACTCGCATCGTCTTCGCCGGGTTCACTGGACCAACGCTCGAGGTCCACGCCGTTGTGGACCACGCTGATCTTCCTGGGCGGCACCCCGAGCAGCGTGACGAGATCGTTGGCGGTGGTCTCGCTCACCGCGATGACATGATCGGCCGAGTGGTAGCGCCGCTGGTCGAGCCACTCGCGGCCCGGGCGATAGCCATCGCGAATGTCCAGGTATTTCTCGGGAAAGCGCAGCGGGATCAGGTCGTGACAGGTGGTCACGCGCGGGCAGCCGGGTGCGCCGAGTGGAGTCGCGTTGGGGTGCCCGGTGTGGAGGACATCGGGTGAAATGGCGCGGGCCGCGCGCGACAAGGAGACGCGGACGCGGTACGCCCAGGACGCGTGAGCGAGCATCGGTTGGTCTCGGCGAGTCAGCCGCTCCACCGCGCCGCTCAGATCTTCGGTGACACGAGAGCCGCCCGCCCAGCCGAGCTTTTCGATGCCGAGAACCCGCAGGTCACCGTTGGCCGTTTCCGTGCGCTCGAAGCCACGCGCCAAATCGGCCACGTAGCGACCGATGCCTCGCGTGCGCGTGTGCGTCGCGAGCACCGACAGGTCGAGGAGCGCCGTGGCCACCGAGCAGGATGTAGCACGCCGACGCGCGCTCCGAGCAGTGCGCAGTTCAGTGCGCCGACGCACTCGGTGCGGGTCCGACCCCTTCTGGCGCGCCGCCCCGCTCGAGCACGATGGGGGCGTCTCGCACGGTCCGGCTGTCGCCCGTGGACGCCTGGAGGCTGCCCTTCCAAGCGTCGCCTTCGCGCTTCAGCACGGCCGTTCCGCTGAACGCCCGGTCCCCGCCTTCTTTGGGGAGGAAGCGGATTCTGAGCTCACCTTCGTCGCGCGCGCCCGTGATCCGCTGCTCGCCCAACGGGCCAGAAGCGGTGCCTCTCACCTGACCGTGCTCGTTCACGGTGAGCGCGAGCTTGCCTTTTCCCGAGTGCATTCCTCCGTCGTCCTGGGCCCACTCTCGCGCGCCCTCGTTCTTCGGTGTCTCGATGGTGTAGAGCTGCGCTTCGTAGGTGCCCGTCCAGCTCTCGGCGCTGGGCTTGGCCGGGGCCGCCGCGCTCGTGCTCGCCACGGGCGCGGAGCTCCGTGGCGCGCTCGCCGGCGCCGGGGCCGCACTTTTCGCACCTTCGGGCGCGCTTTCGGACTTGGAGCACGCCAAGAGCGCGAGCGCGAAGAGCAGCACACCCGCGCGCGGGAGCCTCACGGACCGCCTCCGTTGAGGAGCTCGCGAATGCGCACTCCGAGAGTTCCCTCCACTTCGACCAGCTCACCGCGAGCGACTTCGCGGCCAGCCACGCGAAGACTCACGGGTTCGTTCACGCGCCGGCCCGTCTCGATCACGTCGCCCGGTCCGAGCGCCGCCCACTCTCGCGCCGTCAGCGAGACCGAGCCGACTTCGACCCGAACGACCACCGGCGCATCCAGAACGGCCTCACCGATGCCCGCCTGCACATCCCCATTTTCGGTGCTCATCGCGTCTCCTGAGCCGAGGTCGACCTGGGCATCCCCTACCACGAGCGAACCGTCCGGTGCCAAGTCGACACGGATTCCGCGCTCGCTCCCCGGCGCGGCCAGCGCCGCCGGGCCCACGAGAGCGGCATTGGGCAAGAGACCCTCTCCCGGCAACCAAGCATCTCCGACCGACAGCGTCGCTAGCTCGTCGCGAGACGCGGCCGAGACCGCGACCACGAGGGGCAACGAGACCGGCAGGTCACCGAGCTCGGCCAGCGTGGGCGTGACGTGGCGCGCCGATCCGAAGACGAAGGCTCGCGCGCGGAAGGGCTTGCCATCGACGAGCACGCTGCCCGTCGCGCACAGCGCAAGCTCTCCATGCGGCGGAGGTGCGCCGGTGAACTCGAGAGCGCGTGGAGCCCCCGATCGGCGCGCGACCTCCACCGTCAGCGCGGCGAGGGCGCCGCGCACCACCGGTCCGAGCGGCTGATCGGTTCGCGTGAGCGGCTCGGGGCGACTCAGGATGCGCGCCAGGAGCACGCTTGCAAGCGCGGGCTCGACCTCCAAATGAAGCGTCGCGCCCTCTCCGAGCTCGAACGAAATGAGCTCGGCAGCTTGCGGAAGAGCGACCACCTCCAGGTCTCCGAGCACCAGGAGCGCATCGGCGGAAATGGCGGACGCGAGGGCGCGAGAGAGCGCGTCCAAGCCGAGCGTGCGCCCGAGGGCGCGCCGCGCGCCGCGCGCCTGTCGCACGGTGCGGCGGGAGACCCGTTCGAGGGACGCCCAGGGGAAGGCTCGGACCTGCATCGAGCTCCATTCATCCGCTGATTCGACGCGAGGTCCAGAGCTTCTCCACAAGGCTGTGGCCTGCCTGTGGAGAGCCGGATTTCCCCCGGATTTTCGCCTGGTTTCCTCGGGTCGAACCGGGGCCTTCTCGCATCGCGCGGAAGGCCCATGCTACCGTCGGCGGCATGTCGAGCCGGTATCTGGTTCTGCCTGCCCTCGCCCTTTCGCTCACGCTGTCGGTCGCCGCGCGCGCCGAAGAGACCAAGGCGAAGGCGGACAGCGGACCGCGCAAGGATCCGGCGGGCGTCAAAGGCATCAGCCCGTTCTGGGAGCAGCTCAAGAAGGGGGACGACCTCTACGTCGCTCGCGATTACGACGGGGCCATCGGTGCCTACAAGGACGCGATCACGAAGGAGCCTCAGAACCCGCTCGGCCACTACCGGATCGGCGAAGCGCACCTCGCGAAGAACGACACGCAGGAAGCCGAGACCGCGTGGGTCGCCGCGCTTCGCTTCGTTGGCACGAACCACCCGCTGAAGGCCAAGATCCTGTTCGTGCTGGCCGACCTGCGTGAGCGCCAGAAGTCCTACGACGATGCGACGGACCGCTGGAACGCCTATGGCCAATTCGCGCAGCAGCAGCCCGCCGCCAAGGCCTATCCGAAGACCGCCGAAGATCGCAAAGCGAAGATCGCCACTTGGACCAAGCTGGTCTCCGACTACGACGCGGTGAAGAAGCGCATCGAAGCGCGTCTCAAGGAAGCCGACGACAAGGCGAAGAAGGACGCGGAGAAGGCCAAGCCGGACAAGTAGCCCGCCGGCTCTGGGGGCGGATCGACCGTACCCGAGACTCCCATCAGCGTCCGATGCGCACACGGAGCTCGCGCGAGAGCGCCGCGTCGGCGCGGCGCGCGAACTCGAGGAACGATGCATATCCGTCCGGCATGACCCGGCCTGCGGGGATGTCGAGCACCCGCTCGAGCACTAGCGCGTTTCCCTCGAGGTGATCGCTGATCTTCACCGATCGGTCGCCGTCCTTCAGCGTCGAGCCGGCCAGCACGTCTCTCAGCGCCGCTCCGGCCGGGAGCTCCACCGTGAGCCGCACTTCTTGGTGGGTGGCTTCGCCGATGAGCAGCGGGGTCTGCCGCGCCGGTAGTGTGGCGAGCTGGGCGACGCGTGGTGAAAAAGGCGGCGCGATGGAGAGCTCGCCGCTCCCGAGCAACGCGAAGCCGTTCATGTCGGCGCGCATCTCGAGGAGCAAGGGCTGATCGAGATCGTCCAGGTTCTTCACGGCGTGGGTTCGCAAGCGCGCACCGCGCAGGGCGCGACCGAGCAGCTTCGACTCGATGAGGTCACGTAGCTGCGCCTCGGGCAGCTGCGAAAATGCACTGCGCACGGCCATGGCGTATTTGCCCGTGAAGCGCTGCACGAGGTCGAGCTTCGCCGAGCCGTCGGTTGCCAACGCGACCTTGCCCTCGTAGCTCACGCTGTCTTCGACGCCGCCGGCCGGCGTCGTGATGCGCTTCGGTCCGCCGGAACCGAGCACGAACGCCGGCACGCCGCGGAGCTCCGCAGGCACGTAGCCGAACGGAGCATACTTGCTGTTCAGCGTGAGCCAGAGTTGCTCTTTTCCAGCGGTCACTCGCACCAGCGGCTCGGCGAACTGCGTGGCTCGGCTGATGCTGCCGTTCGGGTCGGGCACGAGTCGGTTCCTGGCGACGGCGTAGGCCGTGGGAATGCCCAACGACCGGCACAACGTCATGAATGCGCGCCAGCGATTGCCGCGCTTGCTGACCACCACGCGGCGGCCGTCGGCCTCGTTGCCCTCTTCGATGTTGGCGAGCACCCAGCGATAGAGGCGCCGCGCACGCTCCGATGCCTTGCTCGGTGGGAGCGGCTCGACGATCTTCCCCGCGATGCGGCGCACGCGTGGGTCCACCGGCGCCACGTCGGCGAGAGAATCCGAGAGATCGGACATCCTGTCCTCGAGGTTCACGCCGAAGCCCAGGCGCACGCTGGGCAGGAACTCGGTGATGGGCGGGCTGCCCGGTTCGATTTGGGCGGCCGGGCTCTGGTCCACGCGCCAGCGCCGCACGACGATACCGTCCTTCTTCTCGAGGGCGGGCGCGGGCACGCTGCCATTGGTTTCGACTTCGACGGCCTTACCGTCCGGAGTGATCACGACGAATTCGCTCCGCGCGTACGCGATGTTCTCCTCGCGGAAGAACCACTGCGGGCTCACGTACTGCTTGCCACGGCCGTCACCGGGCCGCGTCACCACGTGTTCCGTCTCGATGTAGTCGCCGACTTCCAGGTGGGGGAAGGTGATGGTGGGCTTTCCCGGCACTTCCTCCGGCTCGAGCACGCGGCCGTCTTTCTTCAGCACCCGCGCGTGCAACACCACGCCTTCGAGCTTCGGGTGCTCGGCGAGCTGGCTGATGGCTTCCGCAGTTTGGATGCGGATCACCTCGTGCTCCAACATGCGGCTCGAGCCGTCGTCGTGGACCCAGATGGCGGCGTAGTCGAGTACGCGTGCGGCGGTGCCCTGCATCTCGAGACCGCTCTTCTCGAAATCGCGGATGATGCTCCTGGCGTCCAGCCGGTAGTGCTCGAGCTCGGTGGTGCCCTCCACCAGATCGATGGCGTCTTCGAGGGGTGCCGTGGGGGCTCCGTTGACCAGAGCGTCGACCAGGGCTTTTCTCAAAGCGTCGCGCTCACCGGCGCCGAAGCGCGCGTCGGCGAGCGCCAGCCGCGCCTGGGCGTCGAACGGTTCCTTGTCGATGGCAGAGGCGAGCTTCTTCCAGGTCTCGGCGTGGTTTCCGGCGCGCACCATCACGTCGTAGATGCGCTCGGCCAAGTCTTTGCGTTCGGGGTGGCGGGCGCCCAAGCGCTTGAGCTCGCGGAGCGCCGCCGCGAAGTCTTCGCGTGCGAGGGCGCGGGTCAGCCCGATCTCGCTGTCCGGGTCGAGCACCTGGATACGCTTCACCAGGGCGTCGGCGCGCGCGTGGTTGCCTTCGGTTTCGTAGATCGCGAGCGCCATGCTGAGCGCCTCGACGTCGTCGGGAAACCGCTCCGCCAGGAGCTTGGCCGCTCCTGCATACTCCACCGTCCAGCCGAGCTCGCCGTAGAGTCGGGCGAGCGCCAAGAGCAAACCGGACACTTCTGGGAACTCGTCGGAGAGCTGTCGAACGCGCCGCACCGACTCGGTGGCCCCGGCGCGTTCACCCTGCCAGAGCGCGAGCGAGAGCAGCGATTGCCAGAGCTTCGGGTCCTTCTTCGTCGCACGCTCGTGGAGCTCGCGGGACAGGTCTCGGACGCTCGTCGGATCGAAGAGCGGGTCCTTGTCCGCGAAGGTCGCGGATGCTGCCAAGACGAGACCCGTTGCGCGGCTCTGGTCGCGGATGAGCGGCTCGGTCAGGACCGCCGCTACGTCGCCCTGACCTTCGGTGTACGCGAGGTAGGCGAGGAGGAATCGCGACACGTCGTCTTCGGGGTCGACCACGTCGCCTTTCTTCACGAAGCGACTCACCACGTTGGGTTCGCCGGAGACCCGCGGCGGAACGCTGGCGTAGGGGGCGCTGGCGTCGTTCGAGGTCTTCACTTGGGCGGGGCGGCCATCGGGCGTGAGGATGCGGATGCTGGTCTGCGGATCGGCGAGGCGAGCCACCAGGCGATGACGGCCGCCCTCGAGCCAAACCTGCACGCCGAACTTGGGCCAGACGCCCCAGATGCGGGGGTCTCGGTTCAACACCTGCTCGTCGTCGATGAACATCGCCAGCGCGCCCTGCACCGCGATCACGAGCTCGCGCGGGCCATCGAGCTCGAGGAAAGTCTCGGCGTAGAACGCGCCATTCGTCACGGGCTCGTCGACCCGTACGTAGCAACCATCCACCTTGCTCTGGAGCAGACGCGGCGCTACCTGGGCCCCGGCGGTCGGCTCGAAGCGAACGGGCCACGGCCCCGGGTTCTCGGCGGGGAACTTGCGATAGGAATCGGGCGCGACGCCACGGCCGAACGGGCCGGCCATGCGCACGCGGGACGCGCAGCCGTATTCCTCCGCCGAGAGCTTCTGCACGTCCTTCGTTGCGCCGGCATACGCTTCGTCGGCCCACCATTCGACGAGCTCGGCGCGGGCGCGCCAGCCCATGTTCATGGGCTCCTTCATCGCGTCGGACACGAACGAGCGCCAGCGCGGCCAGAGGTCCTTGGCGTGGCCGCGCAACGCCACCGCGCGATTGGCGGCGAACCAAGCCACGATGGGGGCCCGTGGATCGCTCGACGCTCGCGCGTGCTTCACGGCTTCGAGGTAGTGGTCGGGCGCGCGCTGCATCCTGCCGTGGATGGCGTCGTCGAGGCCGCGCGCCAGATGCGCGAGCATGTTGCCACCACCCAGCTCGTCGAGCCGCGCTCGCGCCCGGGTTGCCGTGCGGGCATCGCCCCCGGGGGAGACCAGCTCGGAAAGCAGCCATTCGCCGACCAGCTCGGCGTTTTCGCTGGCGGGGCCCACGCGCCGGAGCTCGTCGAGAGCGGTCGAGGCGTGCTCGGCGCCCTTGCCCGAAGAGCACGCGATCAAGAGCCAGCAGAGGAAGAAGACCAGCCAGCGCTTCACGGCGTCACCACCAGACGAGTGCCGAGCGCGCGGTCGGCGTCCTCACAGAACTTCTTGAACTCGAGGTACTGTTTGGGCTTCACGCGGGTGGCGCTCACTTCGAGTCGAGTCCTCACGGTGACGCTTCCGCCTTGGCTCGAAGCCTCGACGCGGTACGAACCGAACGGTGTGTTTCCCTCGCTGCTCACGGGCAGCGACTTCACCTTGGCGCCGGCGGGGAGCTTCACCACGAACGTATCGTCGATGCTGGAAAACGCCGGAATTCGCACGTCTTGAGTGCGTTGGGAGAGGGCAGCGTAGTTGGCGGTCAAGCGCACGCCCGGAGTCACGCTGACGTTCAGACCGTCGCCGTCCTTGCGCGCGAAGCCTCGCGCCGTGCCGCGGACCTTCACCTTCGGCGAGAGCTCGAGGTTCTCGAGGCCCGTGGCCACGATGCCGGCGTTCCCGGCCTGGATCTCGAAGCCCGGGAACTCGCGACCGAGGTCCGCGTTGATGCGCTGGTGCCGGGTCGACTCGGCGTGGTAGCGGCGCCGCCAGTCGGATGCTTCGGAGCCGCGGGTCTCGAAATCGAGCTCGAGCTTGGCGTCGCCGTTCTGGCTGAGCGTCGCGTTCACCGTGCGAATCGACAGGTTCTTCTTGGGGTCGCGCTCGGGCAGGTGCACGAGCTTCGAATCGCCCTTGTTCACCAGCAGCGCCAGGGCCCCCGCATCCATGTCGGGGAGCTCGCTCGAGCCGGTGTATTCGGCCGTGCCGTCCAAGTAGAGGTCCAAGGACGGTACGTACACGATGGCGTGATCGAAGGCCGCCAGGCTCGGGATCGAAGAGCGGAAGTCGCCGCGCATCTGCGTGCGCAAGATCACGATGGTGGAGGGCACGCCGAGCTCTTCGAGCAAGGTCACGATGACGGTGGCTTTGTCTTTGCAGTCGCCCCAACCACGCGTGACCGTCTGCACGCAGCGCCGGGGCTTGTAGCCGTAGATGCCGAACTCGAGCGCGACGTAGCGCGTGTTCGTGACCACCCAGTCGTAGACGGCCTTCACCTTGTCGAGATCCGTCTTTGCCCCTTTGGCGACCTCGCGCGCGAGCTTCTTGGTCTCGTCGTCGAGGTCGAACTGCTCCTTGACGAAGCCCCAATACCAGCGCCCGAGATCCTTCCAGTCCTTGTAGGTCGAGACGTGCACGAAGCCGAGCACCTCGGACCAAGGCGGCATCGCGGCCTCGGGCAGGATGGGCGCCACCTTGTCGGCGACGAAGCGGTACACCCGCTGGTCCCCTTGCTCTTTCACCTCGCGCTTGAGGCCCGCCACCTTCTCGTCGATGTAGAAGGTGCGCTTTTTGGGGGTGATCAACACGTATTCTGCGTTCTGGACCGGTTCGCTGCCGCCGAAGTAGGTCACTTCCCCGAAGTAGTCGGCGTATTCGTTGCGCGAGGCCACCTCGTCGACGCGGTAGCGGAGCTCGACCACGTCGCCAGGGTCGAGTCGCGGGAACTGCACGTAGAAGTTCCGCGCCGAGGTGTACATGCTGATCGACGGATCGTCGGCGGCGCCTTCACCGTATTCGATGGCTTCGTCGGTACGGCCGTCGGCGCGATACACGCGAGCACCGCGCAGCTGCACGACCTCGCGGTCCGACTCGTACTGGAACGCGTATTGGCGCGAGAGCGCCGCGCCGCCGTCGGTGAGCGGCTGGAACACCACCTGCCGGAACTTTCCCGAGAGCCCATTCTCGTAGACGGTGGTGACCGTGAGGTCGCGTAGCGTGCGGCGGTTCTGCCCTTGAGCCGAAGCGTGACGGAGCTTCAAGAAGCGCTCGGGCTTCCAGGCCCACGCTTCGTCTTTGCGGGGCTTGGCCGGTTCGATGTGCTCGACGTATTCACGGACCTCTTTGTCCTGGGGGCGGATCTTCAGGATGGCTTGGAGCAGCTTGAGTTGCTCGTCGCGTCGCCCGAGATCGCCCTGCAGATCGGCGAGCGCCCGCAGCGTCCCGACGTCCTCCGGCGCGAGGCCGAGCGCGCGCTGGTAGGTCGCGATGGCGCGCTCCGGTTGGCCGAGGGCGCGATAGGCCTTGGCCGCCACGCCATGCGCCCACTGGCTGTCCGGATCGGCCTCGAGCAGCCGCTCGACCCAGCGCTCGGCGGAGCCGCGATCGCGGCGGGCCAGCGCGAGATCGATCTGTCCCGCCAGCACCGTGTGATCGTCGAAGCGAAGGGCGGCGTAGCGGGCCTCTGCCTCCGCCGCTTCGGTCGAGCGGCCCAGCGCGCGGAGCTGGGAGGCGTAGAGGTTCAGTAGCAAGAGTGCGCTCGGGTTCCGCTCGAGGGACTTCTCCAGGGTCGAGAGCGCGGTCCGCTTCAGGCCTGCGGTGTTGAGCGTCGCCACCCGGCCCGCGATGGCGTCGACCTGGTCGGGATCGATGGCGAGGACGCGATCGAAGTAGCGCGTCGCCTCTTGCCAGCTGAGTCCGGTGCGAACCAGATCGGCCCGGGCCAAGAGCACTTCGACCTTGGGCTTCGGATCCTTCTTGGTGAGCGCCTCGGCCTTGCCGACCCACTCGCTCTGGCCGTTGCGATCTTCGGCGAGGTCGCCGGCGAGCAACAACCGCTCGACGGTCGGCTCGCGCTCCGCAGCGCGGCGCGCGAGATCCCGCGCCTCGTGTTTCGCTTTGTCCTCGCCGCCCGTGAGCGCGAGATAGCGCGCGAACGCTTCGAGATCTGCCGGAGCGGCGTTCTTGTTCCGCACCTTGTCTTGAAACGACTGGAGCGGCCCCTTGGGACCCGGCAGCGGTTCGTCTTCCGGGGGCGCGCCCTTCTTCGGGGGCGCGAGCTTGGCAGCCTCCGCGCTGTGGGCGAGGTCCGCGGAGATCTCGAGGTTCGGGTCCGGTGCGCCTTTGGCGTCGGCGAGGCGCAGGGAAACGATCGGTGGCGCGTCGTCTCCGCACACTTTCAGGGTCACGTTGTTGTAACCCGGTGAAAGCCGCAGGGTGACCGCCAGTCGATCGGCGTCGTGCCCGCGATAGACGGGGTCTTTCAGCACCAAGCGGCCGTTCCAATACAGCGCGAAGGAACCCGCCGCACCGACCCACGCGCTCACGTTGCGCGGAGCTTTGGCGGACTTGTCGCGCACGAAGGTCGTGGCAAATCCACAGATCTTGCGATCGGGGCGAAACAGCGAGCCGAAGTCGAGGTAGCCGAACGGAAACACGTCGGGCGCGCTGCGCCAACGCACCGGTCGTTCCTTCCCGGAATAGGCGCGTCCCGGCACGATGGCTTCCGAGAACTCCGATTCGGGACCGTGTTCCTTGTCGAGTCCCGTTCGACCTTCGTCGTCGAAGGGACCGACCACCAGCCAGCTCTTGACGAAGCCGAGCCCGGCGATCTTCTTCCGCGCCCCCGTGACGTCTCCGCGACGGAGCCGCGTGTAGCCAGCGAGGAGCCCGGCGTACGCGCGAGTCGGAGCGTCGAGCCTCGGACTACGCTCGGCTTCGATCAGCGCCTCCTCGACCGCCGCCGGATCGGAGCGGTCCCAGCTGTTCCAGACCTCGCGCAGCGCGGCGTAGCCCTGCGGGCCCCGCGCCGCGTCGAGGTGGCGAACGGCGAGGGAGAGCGAGCTCGAGAAGCGAGTGACGTCGGCCCTGGCGTGCGGGACGATGCTGAGGAGTGCCGCAATCAGCCAGAGGGCGTAGCGTTTCACGGCCGGACCATAAGCACCGGTCAAGGGATCCGGCAATTCTCCCCGCGTTCGCCGGGGCAAGGCCCGAATGTCCGCACGAAAACCCCACGTTTGCCGGGGCGGGGGCCATCCTGAGAACGCGCGCTTGCTGGCCCGTAGGGGGTTCGGTAGAAGGGTGGGACGCTATCAGGCTCGATCTCTCTGGATGCAGGTGATTTCCACCTGCGGAAGGAGAGAACACCCGAGGGAGCTCCCCTCGGTGCCGCGTGGGCGGCGCTCGCAGATGGACCGCGGGCGGCTTGCGGAGGTTCGGATGGTTAACCCGCAGATGGTGATGTACGAGGAGGAGTTCAACCAGATCCAAGCGGTCGTAGACCGTCTGGTGAAGGAAGCGAACGCCAGGGTCGTCTTCATCGTCGACAAGAATGGGCAGCTCATCGCAGCAGCAGGTGACGTCGACAACCTGGACACGACGTCGCTCGCTTCGCTGACTGCGGGCAATATCGCGGCAACTGGCGGCATCGCCAAGCTCCTGCGTGAGAACGAGTTCGCAGCTCAGTTCCACGAAGGCGAGAAGGCCAACATCCACATCCAGCTCGTGGGCAACCGCGTGATATTGGTGGTGATCTTCGACGCCAAATCGAGCCTCGGGTTGGTGCGCCTGAGGGTCCGCAAAGCAACCGACGAGCTCAACCGGATCTTCGAGGCGCTCCTGTCGAAGGTCCAGACGCCGGGCGCGGATTCGCCTTTCGCCGAGATCACCGATGAAGACATCGACAACCTCTTCAACGACTGAGGAGAGGCGAGCCGATGAGCTTCATCAACTACATGGCTCGAGAGATCAACTGTAAGATCGTCTACTACGGGCCTGGTCTCTGCGGGAAAACGACGAACCTGCAATACATCTACGAGCGCACGAACCCGGACGCGAAGGGCAAGATGATCAGCCTCGCGACCGAGACCGAGCGCACGCTGTTCTTCGATTTCCTGCCGCTCTCCCTGGGCGAGATCCGTGGCTTCAAGACCCGCTTCCACCTCTACACGGTGCCCGGGCAGGTCTTCTACGACGCGAGCCGCAAGCTCATCCTGAAAGGCGTCGACGGTGTCATCTTCGTGGCCGACAGCCAGATCGAGCGCCTCGAAGCCAACCAAGAGAGCATGGACAACCTGCGGACCAACTTGGCGGAGCAGGGCTACTCGCTCGAGACGATCCCGTTCGTCATCCAATACAACAAGCGCGACCTCCCCAACGCAGTGGAAGTGCCGGAGCTTCGCGAGCTGTTGAACCCCATGGGCGTGCCGGACTACGAGGCCAACGCTCGCTCGGGGATGGGCGTGTTCGACACGCTGAAGGCCGTGAGCAAGCTCGTGCTCACGGAGTTGAAGCGCGGCGGCTGAGCCCGCGCAGAGCCACTTCCGCACCCGCAGCATCGGCACACGCTCGAGGCTGCGACAGCGTCGCGCGCCAGAGCGCTCCGAGCGCCCTCAGCACTGCGAGGGGTCGATGCACTCGCCGGTGCGCGGCGTAGCGCTGCCCTTGCCGATTCCGCACCAATCCGGCGCAAAGGAAGGCAGACCGTCTTTCAGGTAGGGGGACGCACCCGCGGGCAGCCAGAACGGGTGGTCCATGACGAACTGCCATAGGAACTGGTACTTCGAAAAGCCCGTGGCGCCGCTCATCGGCGGCTCGGAGTGACCGCAGTTGTGCACGCACTCCATGAAGAAGTGGCCGCCCTTTTCCAGCTCGTCTTCCAACGTGCCCGAGATGGTGTTGAAGCTGAGGAGGCCGGCGCAGGTGTCGGTCGGTCCGCCCCACAGCACGAGGCCCGGCAGCTTGTGGGCGGGTTTGCCCCAGCCGCGGATGACTCCACCGACGCCGCCCGACAGCGACAAGAACGACGCAAGGTAGTCGCCACGCGCTGCTGCGAGCTGGTCCGTCCACAGCGCGCCCGCGCTGACGCCCGCGCTCGCGACGCAGTTCTTGTCGACGGGGAAAGCCTCGCTCACGCACGCCAAGAGATCGTCGAAGAACTTCAGCTCTTCGTCGACGCGCGGCTGCGACTGGATGATTTCGACGGGCCAGACGAACAAGAGATCACCCTTCTTCTCCGGCACCACTGCGATGAAACGCTGGGTGTCCACGGCGGCCTGGAGCTCGCCCTTGTCGACGAAGCTCTGCGCGCTCCCACCGAGCCAATGCCAGAGGAAGATCACGGGCGGCTTCTCGTCGCTCTTCAGGTCCTTGGGCACGAGCAGGATGAACTTGCGCTCTGCTCCGCTGGTGATCGTGTTGCTCCCCGCCACGAGCTTCGGGCACGCTCCGCCCGAATACTTCGGTGGGTCTTTGGCCTCGGTCACGCCCGCCGGAACGGGATCACCGCAGCGACCCACGGGAGCGCTGCCCGCGGCTCCGCCCGCGTCGCTGCCACCGGCGCCACCGGCGTCCGCGCCGCCTGCGCTCGTGCCGCCCGTGCTCGTGCCACCGCCGCCGGCCGCGCCACCCGTCGAGCTTCCCCCTTTGCCATCGTCGCTCGACTCGCCCCCGCACGCGGCCAAAAGTCCAAACACCACGAGGCCCGCCGCCGCCATCCCACGCGCGCTCATGCGCCGAAGGATACGCCGACCCGCCGGCCGGGACCACCCGGATGGAGCGGGGCCCAGCGTGTATGCTCGGGCGGTGAGAACTCCGACGCTGCTCCTCGCGCTTGCCGTGGCCTCCTTCGCGCCGTTCCAGGCCCGTGCGGACGTCGCGACGCCGGGCTATCGACACGTTCCGCTCGAGCTGACGCTCCAGGTGAAAGGACTCGAATCTTCCAGCGGCCTCGTGGTCCTCGGCTGCAACTCCGCGAACGGGCGTCACTCGCTGGCCTTTCCCGAATCGGGAGCCATGATCCGTTGCCAGATCAAGCACCCTGCCGAGATCTTCGTGGCAAAGGCGGCAGACGTGAGCGCTCTCCGTGCGCTCGTCGACAAAGACGTGGGTTGGGGCCAGGAGATCATGAACGCGCGGGAGATCTTGGATCCCAAGGCCGCGAGCTGCGGAAAGCTCGCCGAGCGCACCTACCTGGAAGAGAAGCTCGGGATCGAGAAGGTCGTAGCGCGCTACGAGGTCGTGATCCAAAAGAGCGAGTGCAGTCTCAGCCGGCTCGATCCCGACGCGGCTGCACCCGCCTCGAGCGCCGCTCCCGGGCCGAGCGCGGCCCCTCCCGCGACGAGCGCGGACGTCTCGCCCGCGTCGAGCGTTGCATCACGCGAGCCTCCGAGCGCCGCAGAGCCGCCGAAATCGGGATGCGCGGGCTGCACCCTCGCGGCGCGCCGTGCGCCCGCCGATCCCCGCTGGTTCGCGGCACTCATCGCACTGCCCTTCCTGCGCCGGAGAAGGCGATGAGCGAACGCCGGCGCTACGCCTCGGGAACACCTTGGGAAGACGTGGTGGGCTACTCCCGCGCCGTGCGCGTCGGCGATCACGTCGTGGTGTCGGGGACGACGGCCACGCTCCCCGACGGCAGCATCGATGGCGTGGGGGATCCGCGCAAGCAGACGTTGCGCGCTCTCGACAACGTGCGCCTCGCCCTCGAAGCGCTCGGTGCATCCCTCGCGGACGTCGTGAGGACGCGCATCTACGTCACCGACATCACGACCTGGGAGGTCATCGGTAGCGCGCACGGCGAGGTGTTCGGTTCGATCCGTCCCGTGACCAGCATGCTCGAGGTTCGCGCCTTGATCCGCCCCGAGATCCTGGTGGAGATCGAAGCAGATGCGGTCGTCGCCCGCTGAACGCCGCGGTACGCTGTTGCCGCCCTCGCCGTTCGAGCTCGCGCTCGCGCTCTTCGGCCACGGCTTCGTGGATCTCGCGCCCAACCACTGGGACAAGGCCCAGGCAACCTTTCACACCGTGATCGACCTAGGCGACGGCGCGGTAGACGTCGAGGTGAAGCAGCTCGGCAAGCGTCTCGGCCTGCGCATGCGAGGGGTCTGCTCGACGGCGGACGCGCGTCGCGTGTCGTCCGCGGTGGCTCACATGTTGCGCCTCGACGACGATCTCGGGCCGTTTTGGTCCCTCTGTCGCGTGGACCCCGAGCTCCGCTGGGTGGCGCGGCGGGGTGCCGGTCGACTCACGCGCGCTCCCTCGCTGTTCGAGGATCTCGCCAAGCTGCTCATGACCACGAACTGCTCCTGGGCGGCTACGCGCAACATGGTCGCGCGGAGCGTGGCGACCCTGGGTCGCGCGAGCCCGAGTGGCAAGCGAGCGTTCCCCGATCCGCAACGCTGCGCCGAGCGCAGCGAGGCCTTTCTCCGCGACCGACTGCGCCTCGGCTATCGAGCGGCTGCGCTCCGGCGCATCGCTGGTGATTTCGCCGACGGCAAGCTCGCCGACGACACGTTCCGCGATCCCGCGCTCTCCACCGACGAGGTGCGTGAGCGTCTGCTCGACCTGCCCGGTTTCGGTCCGTACGCTGCGGGTCAGGCGCTCCGGCTCCTGGGGCGCTACGACGACTTCGCCCTCGACTCGTGGTGTCGATCGCGTCTCGCTCGGTCGGCCAAGAGCGGTAGGTGCCCGAGCGAACGCACGCTGTCGCGCAAGTATGCGCGCTACGGCGGCTACCGCGGGCTCGCGCTCTGGATGGACCTCACTGCGGATTGGCACGGCGAGCGCGAAAGCCGCGCGCGCCAGGTGCTGCGAGGGGCGCCATGACGCCGAAGAACAAGAAAAACGCGGCGACTGGCCCGCTCACCCGCGAAGAGCTCGAGCGCGCGGCGCTCCGCTACCTCGAACGGTTCGACACCTCGGAGAAGAACTTGCGTCGGGTGCTGCGCGGCTTCGTGCAGAAGGTGGCGAAAGAGCGCGGCGCAGACGCAGCCCAGGGCGGACGCGAGCTCACCGACGAGCTCATCGCGCGCTATCGCGAAAGCGGTCTCGTCAGCGACGCGCGCTTCGCCAGCGCCCTGGCGCTCGGGCTCAGGCGGCGAGGCGCTTCGCGGCGCGCCATCGCCGAGAAGCTCCGGACTCGGGGCGTCGCCGAAGACGTGGCCGCGGCAGCGCTCGTCGAAGCCGATCGCGACGGAGGCGGAGATCCCGAGCTCGAGGCGGCCCGTGCGTTCGTTCGCCGTCGCCGGCTCGGCCCGCACCGTGCGGAGGCCGAACGCGCGAAGAACCACCGCAAGGACTTGGGCGCGCTCGCAAGAGCGGGCTTCAGCTTCGACGTCGCGCGGCGCGCGCTCGGGAGCACGGGACGCGACGAAGAGGAGTGGTGACGAGAACCACCTCGTGCCGAACGCGCAGGTGAGCCGCGCACTCGATCGGAGCACGTGGCGCGTGTCTGCGACGGATCAGGCCTTGATGTGGTTGTGCCGGCGCTGATTCTTGTTCTTGAGCTTCGCCTTGTGTTTGGCGGAGCGCTTGCGATCGCGCTTGGGCTTACCGAGCTTGAAGAGGAACATGGGGCGCCGGAGTCTATGCAAGGCCGGCGGCCTGTCGAGGGGTTTCTGGCAGAACCCTCGGCGGACTGTGCGGATGAGCAGTCTGGGCGGAAAATGCCGACTGGCTCAGTGGCCTCGGTCGCCCGTGATCTTCTGGGTCAGGAGCTTTTCGATGAGCTGCGCCGAGTACTTGCTGAGCTCGAGGAACACCACGCCCATCCCCGGCGGGTTCGCCTCGACGCGCACCACCTGGCCCAGGCCTTCGATGGTCTCGATGTCGTCCATGATGACGGTGAAGCGGAGGTTCACCTCGGTGCCCACCGGCAGCGGCTGATCGGTGCGGATGAAGGCGCCGGTCCGGGAGATGTTGGTCACGTACTCCTGGATGAACTGATCGAACGACTCGAACTCTTTGTTGATCGTGACCCGCTCGTCGCGTCGTTCGTTGGACATGCTCATCTCCCCTGAAGGTCGAATTGCTCGATGTGGTACTCGCGCCGCGGCACGAGCTCGATGCGTCGCATGTAGCGGCGCTCCGCTTCCTGGACGGCCGCTTTCTCCTCGCTCGTGAGCAAATCGACGACGGCGGGGTGCGCATTCACCGTCACCACGTAGCCCGGCAACGAATCGCGCTCGCGCCGGATTTGGCGCAAGATCTCGTAGGCAATGGTGGTGCGGGACTGGATGTGCCCGGTGCCGTCGCAATAGAAGCACGACTCGTTCATCGTGCGGCTCAAGCTCTCGCGCGTGCGCTTGCGCGTCATCTCGATGAGCCCGAGCTCGCTGATGCGATTCAGCGTGGTCTTGGCCTTGTCTTTGGCCAACGCCGCTTCCAGCGCGCGCCACACCTTGTCGCGGTTGCCAGAGATCTCCATGTCGATGAGATCCAGGATCACGAGGCCGCCAATGTTGCGGAAGCGCAGCTGGTACGCGATTTCGTCCACCGCTTCGAGGTTGGTCTTGAGCGCGGTTTCTTCCAGATCCTTGCTGCCCTTGCCCACGAAGCGCCCGGTGTTGACGTCGATGGCGGTGAGCGCCTCGGCCTGATCGATGATCAGGTAGCCGCCGCTCGGCAGCGGGACCTTGCGGCTCAGGGCGCGCCCGATCTCGTCCTCGATGCCGTAAGCGTCGAAGATGGGCTCGACCCCCGAATAGAGCTCGATGTCCTTCACGCGCTCGGGCAGGAACATCTCCACGAAGCGAACCAGGCGCGCGTATTGCTCCTTGTCGTCGATGACGATGCGCTCGATTTCGTCCGTGAACAGGTCTCGAGCCGTGCGCAGGACGATATCGAGCTCGGAGTAGAGGACCTTGGGTGAACGCGCGCCTTCGCGGTTCTTGGCGATCTCGGCCCACAGCTTGATCAGGTAGCCGATGTCCGCTTTGAGCTGCTTCTTGGTGAGACCTTCGGCCACCGTCCGGACGATGAGCCCGCCCTGCGCCGGCTTCACGGCGTCGATCACCTCGCGCAAGCGCTGTCGTTCTCGGCTCGAACCGATGCGCTTGCTCACTCCCACGTGCTCGACCGTGGGCAGGTACACCACGTAGCGGCCCGGCAATGAGATGTGGCTCGTTACGCGGGCGCCCTTGGTGCCGATGGGCTCCTTCGAAATCTGAACGACGACCTCGTTGCCCTCCTTCACGACCTCGGTGATGGGGACGGAGCGCGAGACCCGGAGCTGAGGCTTCTTGCCGCTGCTCTTGCCGCCGCTCTTGCCGCCGCTCTTGCCGCCGTTCGTGTCGGCCTTCTTGCCATCGCGCCCGCGCCCGGCGCTGCGGCTCCCCGCTGCCACTTTGGGTTCGGGCGCGCGTCCGCGCCGGCGGCGCCGTCGGCGGCCGCGGCGGGCATCGCTGACCCGGACCGTGCCTTCTTCTTCGAACGCAGCACCGGGCGGCGGCGCTTCGTCGAGCGCGGCCGCATCGGGCCCGGCGTCGGCGTTCCTTTCGGACGCGGTCTCGCCGTTTCCGGCGTCGTCTGCCTCCGCCTCGTCGGCGTCGTCTGCCTCCGCTTCGTCGGCGTCGTCTGCCTCCGCCTCGTCGGCGTCGTCTGCCTCCGCCTCGTCTGCCTCCGCCTCGTCTGCGTCGTCGTCCTCGGCGTCCGAATCGCCTGCCTCGCTCGCGGCGCTTGCCTCGCCGCTAGCGTTTTCGACGGCCGACGGCGCGTCGTTCTCGAGGGCCGACGGCGCGTCGTCCTCGGAATCCGCCTCGTCGTCCTCGCCGTTTTCCTCGGCAGCCTCGGGGTCGGAGTCCTCGTCTGGCTCGGGGCTCGCGCGGACGGCGCTCGGAGCGTCGTCGTCTGCGTCGTCGTCGTCGTCGTCGTCCCCGTTCGCGTCTTCGCCCGCGGCCTTCTGGTGACGTCGGCGACCGCCTTCGCCTTTCCCCGAGGGCTCGTCGTCCTCGCGATGGGCGCCCGCCAGGTACGCCTCGAAATCGTCGGGCCGGATCAGATCCTCGACGTGGAGGAACGCTGCGCGCTCCAGCCCCACGTCGATGAACGCCGCCTGCATGCCGGGAAGTACACGTGTGACCTTCCCGAGTACGACGTTCCCTACCGTGCCTCGTGCGTTCGCCCGCTCGATGAAGAGCTCGGCGATGACCCCATTTTCAATCAGTGCGACCCGGGTCTCCCTGAGGTCGCAATTGATGACCAAAGTGTTTCGCGCCATGCGTGCGGCGGGGGCTCAGCCAGCCCGCCCCAAAAAGGAGGAGGCTCCGCCGACTGGTCGCGACCGCGCGACGCCGAGCCGAGGAGCGGAAAATCATTCCGGCACGTGACCACGGGTTCCCTTGCGTGTCAAGTGCTCGGAAATAGGCCGGATTTCGTGAGGGAATCCGGGGCGGCACCTGGCGCGCCCATTGCGCCCGCCAGGACCTCGCGCCGTGATTGACCCCCCTCGGCCACCGCCCGAAACCCGGGGTCGTGCCCAAATCCTACCTGGTCCTCGACATCGAAACCGTCCTCGACGCCGAGCTCCCCATCGCCGAGTCGAGCGAAGCGGAGCGCTTGCCCGCTCCCCCCCATCACAAGATCGTCGTCATCGGGGCGCTGCTGCTCGATGCGACCTACGCCGTCCAGCGAGTGGGCGTGATCGGGGAGGGCAAGGACGAGCCGGCGATGCTGGTCGACTTCGCGCGTTTTCTCGACGAGCGGAAGCCGGACTTGATCAGCTTCAACGGTCGTGGGTTCGACCTACCCGTGATCGCTGCTCGCTGTCTGCGTCACGGCGTCCCGCTCCGCCACTACTACCGAGCGCGCGACGTCCGCTATCGCTTCTCTCCCGAAGGACACCTCGACCTGATGGATTTCATCGCCGACTTCGGCGCTGCGAAGAGCGCGAAGCTCGACATCGTCGCGAAGCTGTGTGGGATGCCGGGCAAGGTGGGCGTCGATGGAAAAGACGTCGGGCCCATGGTGCACGCGGGTCGCATCAAGGAGGTGCGTGAGTATTGTCTGTGCGACGTGATCCAGACCACCGGGGTGTTCTTGCGTGTCCAGTTGCTGCGAGGGGAGCTCGAGCCCCCCGCGTACCTCACGGCCATGCAGGGCTTGATCGAGACCATTCGCTCCGATCCGCGGCTCGCCGCCGTCGCTCTTGGGCTCGACGAATCGCGGCTCTTGAGCATCGCGGGTGGATGAGAGATCGTCGTGCATCTCGCTGCGAGCAAAGGACCCGAGCATGGCCCTATGTGACCAACGTTGCGTTCCGTGCGAAGGGGGCGTGCCCGCCCTCGAACCTGGAAAGATCGCGGCACTCTTGGCCGAGATCCCCGCCTGGGCTCTCGCCCCCGACGGAACCCACGTCTCTCGCAGCGTGAAGTTCGCGAACTACTACGAAACCATGGCGTTCGTGAACGCCGTGGCCTGGATGGCGCACCGCGAAGACCACCACCCCGATCTCGAGGTGTTCTACGACCGCTGCGTCGTCCGCTACACGACTCACGCCATCGGGGGTCTGAGCGAGAACGACTTCATCTGCGCGGCGAAAGTGGACGCCTTGCTCGGGGCCCGGAGCTGAGGTGGCGATCCCCGACCAGATGCGGGTGGTCCGCGTCACGTCCACCGGCGGGCCCTCGGCCGTCACGCTCGGCGAGGAGCCGGTGCCCGCCCTCAAGCCACGTCACGCGCTCATTCGGGTGGCGGCCGCGGGCATCAACTACGCCGACGTGATGCAAAGCCTCGGCTACTACGAAGGTGGTCCCACGCCGCCCTACGTCGCAGGCATCGAAGCCGCGGGTGAAGTCGTCGCCGTGGGTGAAGGCGCGGGGATCTCCCTCGGCGCTCGCGTGATCGGTTTCGGGGCGGGTGCCTTCGCCGAATACGTGCTCTGGCCCGCGGGCGGGCTCATGACGCTGCCGCCCGCGTGGACGTTCGAGCAGGGCGCCGCATTCGGCGTGCAGTGGTTCACGGCTCACGCCTGCCTCCGCACGTGTGGTCGGCTGGCGGCCGGCGAAACCGTGTTGATCCACGCAGCGGCCGGCGGCGTCGGGCAAGCCGCGGTGCGCCTGGCGAAACACTATGGTGCGCGCGTGTTCGCGACGGCATCGAGCCCCGAGAAGCTCGCCGTCGCGGCGCGCCTCGGTGCCGACGAGCTCATCGACTACACGCGGCAGGACTTCGTCGAAGTCGTGCGCGAACGCACCAACGGTCGCGGCGTCGATCTCGTGCTCGAGATGGTCGGCGGCAAGACCTTCCGCAAGAACCTCGAAGCCGTGGTCGCCTACGGGCGCATCGTGGTCTATGGCGCGGCCAGCGCCGAGATCGAGAGGGTCACGAACCGGGAGCTGATCTTCCACCCCGTGGAGCTCATCGGCTATCACCTCGCGGTGATGCAGCGGAAGCGTCCCGACCTGATGCTGGCCGAACTCGTGCAGATCCGAGCGCTCATCGATCAGGGGGTCGTGGTGCCGGACGCACCCAGCGTATTTCCGCTGGCACGGGCGGGTGAAGCGCTGGCGCACCTGATGGCCCGCGAGACCACCGGCAAGCTCGTGCTCGTACCGTGACGCTCCGCTGGCTCGCCGCCGGCGTTCACGGTTCGCGATAGAAGCGCGGAACGCGGCGCGAGACGTTGGTGAGCACCTCCCACGGGATGGTGCCGAGCTGCTTGGCGATCTCTTCGGCTCCGATGGTTCCGTTGCCGAGCGGGCCCTTTTGAGAGCCCAGAACCACCACCTCGTCTCCGAGGCTCACGCCCTCGACGTCGGTCACGTCGATCATCGTCATGTCCATGCTGACCACGCCGACGATGGGTGCGCGCTTGCCGCGGATCAAAACGCTGCCGTTGTTGGAGAGGCCGCGCGAGAGGCCGTCGGCGTAGCCCATGGGGATCGTGGCGATGCGGCTCGGGCGATTGGCTCGCCAGGTCGCGCCGTACCCCACGGTCATCCCCACCGAGAGCTCGCGAAGCGAGATGATCTCGCTTTGAATGCGCATCACGGGGCGGAGCTCGGTGGCCAGGTCGGCCGTGGGCGAAACGCCGAACAGGCCGATGCCCGGGCGCACCATGTCGAGGCGCGCGCGATCGCTCACCAGCGTGGCCGCGCTGTTCGCGGCGTGGCAGAGCGTCGGCCGCAGGCCCATGTTGGCGAGGGTCGCTTTGGCGACGTCGAAGCGGTCGAGCTGCTCTTCGATACCTTCGCCGGTGTCCGCACAAGCGAAGTGCGTCATCAATCCAGAGAGCACCACCTCGGGATGGCGAAGCAGCGTGGAGCCGAGCTTGCCGACGTCCTTCGGCATCACGCCGAGCCGGCCCATCCCGGTGTCGATCTTGACGTGAACCCGCGCGGGCTCGCTCTGGCTGTAGCGAACCTCGTCGGCGAGCTCTTCGATGTGTCCGGGCTCGAACACCACCGGCGTGAGGTCGTGGCGCAGGAGCTCGCCGAACGCCCGGCCGTAGTAGCCGCCCATCACCAGAATGGGCACCCGGATCCCAGCCTCGCGCAGCTCGATTCCTTCTTCCAACAGGGCCACGCAGAGCCCCGTGGCGCCGGCCCGCTCGAGGGTTCGCGCCACGGCCTTCGCGCCGTGGCCGTAGCCGTCGGCCTTGAGCACGCCCCACACCTCGGCGCCGCCCGCCACCCGCTGGAGGACCCGCAGGTTGTGGCGAAGGTTGGCCAGGTTGATCTCGGCGCGGGTGGGTCGCACCGCATCGGAGGGTAGCGCACGCTGGGGGCGGAGGACCCGCGGCAGCGGGGTAGCGAGCGGGCTCGCTGAAGTTCCGAGGAAGGGGTGTTGGACGGTCATCGCGCCTTCGGGTTTTTCGCGAGCACTCCAGAGCTTGCTAGCTCTGCTTTTCGTGCCGCGTCAACAAATTGGGTTCACTTGAGACAACGCTGAACACACCTGCCGTAGTCCGTGTCGCAGAGCTTGCAGCCTCCTCGACGGAGGCCCGCGTCCAGATCGCAGGACGAGCTACAGGTCTTCCAGGTCGACTCGCAACCGGCCCGGCACTCGGCTCCCGGCGGCGAGGGCGCCGCGTCGGCAGTTTCGCTCTTCCGAGCGTCCGGCGCGCCTGCGTCCACCGGCGGCTCGGGTTTGCTGGTCGAGATCAGCGGGGGCGGCGCGTGGAGGTTCGTCGGAGCGGGCGCTTCACCCGGAGCCGCGCCTGCGTCGCGAGGACTCAGATCGAGCGTCGGTCGGCTGTCGTCGCCGGCATCGAGGGCGCCGATGCGGCGCTTCGCGTACTCGAGCCGGTCGCGGGTTTGACCATACGTGTAGCGCTCGCTCCACTCGCGCCAACACGCGGTGCGATGGCCGCGCGCCACCCGCGCGTCGAGGTCGAGCCGATAGCAGTGCTCGAAACGCACGTTCCCCTCGTAGATGGCGCTGACGCTGGGACCGCAGGCGCCGCCGGCGACGACCAGCATCACGGGCGGGAGGAATCGAAGCGCGCGCGGCACGCTCCGACTATACCCGAGCCCTCGGCCCGAGCTCGGACGAACGCGCTCACGGTCGTGTTCGTGAACGACGCGGGCCGAGGCGGTGCTATGGACGGTGCCATGTTCACCGGCCTCATCGAGACCACCGGCGAGCTCCGTTCGCGACAAGCGCGGGGTCCCGGGTTTCGCCTGGTGGTCGGCACTTCACTCGGCCCGTTCGAGCTGGGCGAGTCCATCGCGGTGAGCGGAGCGTGTCTGACGGTAGTGGAGTCGAGCGCTCAGCACTTCGCCGCGGACGTCTCCCTCGAGACCGCAGACAAGACCACGCTCGGTGCGCTACCCCTCGGCGCGCGGGTGAACCTGGAGCGATCGCTGGCACTCGGCGAGCGACTCGGTGGCCACCTGGTGACCGGGCACGTCGACGCCGTCGCCGAGGTGCTCTCGGTCGAGAGCGTGGGGGAAGCGTGGCGGGTGAAAGTGCGTGCGCCGCGCCAGCTCGCCCGGTTCGTCGCCGCCAAAGGCTCCGTGGCCCTCGACGGCGTGTCTCTGACGGTGAACACGGTGGCAGACGACGCGTTCGAGGTGATGCTGATTCCTCACACTCGCGAGGTCACGAACTTCTCGCTTCTCGCACCGGGGGTTCGGCTCAACATGGAGGTCGATCTGGTCGCGCGCTACGTGCTTCGCTACCTCGACGCCTCCGACGACGATCCCGACGCACGCCTGCACGGACTGCTCGCGCGCGCGGGCTTCCTGAAAAAATGAACATGCCCCACCGCGCCCATAGTCAGCCCCCGCGCCCCCTCGACATCGAGCCCGGACCTCTGGAAGCCGTCCGTCAAGCTCTGGACGACATTCGCGCCGGCAAGATGGTGATCTTGGTGGACGACGAAGATCGCGAGAACGAAGGCGATCTCACCATGGCGGCCGACGCCATCACGCCCGAGGCCATCAACTTCATGGCCAAATACGGCCGCGGATTGATTTGTCTGACGCTGACCGAAACCCAGGTCGAACGCCTCGAGCTCCCCATGATGCAGCCACCCAAGGGTCGCGCGGGGCCGCCGCTCGGCACGGCTTTCACCGTCAGCATCGAAGCGCGCGAAGGCGTCACCACCGGCATCAGCGCGGCGGATCGCGCCCATACGGTGAAAGTGGCCATTCGCCCCGACGTGCAGCCCGACGATCTGGTGACGCCGGGACACGTCTTTCCGCTCAAAGCTCGCCGCGGCGGTGTCTTGGTGCGCGCCGGTCAGACCGAAGGCTCGGTGGATCTCGCGCGCTTGGCGGGGCTCACACCGGCCGGGGTCATCTGCGAGATCATGAACGACGACGGAACCATGGCTCGCATGCCCGATCTCGAAGCGTTCGCTCGCGAGCATCGTCTGCGCATCGTGACCATCGCGGACCTCATTCGCTATCGACTCCAGAACGAGCGATTGCTGGAGCGGGTCTCGGAGTCGGAAGTCGTGCTCGATCGCACCGAGACCACCTGGCGCGCCATCGTCTACGAAGCCACCGTCGAGGAGCGCCAGCTACTCGCGTTGGTGAAAGGTGACGTCAGCGTCTCGGAGCCCGTTCTCGTTCGCATGCATTCGGGGTCGACGCTCGGCGACGTGTTCTCGTCGCCGGCCAGCGAGGGTGGCCGAAACCTGTTCGAAGCGGTGGATGCCATCGAGGCCGCGGGCCGTGGCGTCGTGGTCTACCTTCCGCCGCGCGGCGACCTCCGCGCGGAGCTCGAAGCGGTCGGGCGCCGCAGCAAGAGCTCGCCCTTCAACGCGCCTCCCGCCGACGCCCGCCCCCACGGCGGCACCCTGCGCGAATACGGGCTCGGTGCCCAAGTGCTGCGCGAGCTGGGAGTCCAGCGGATCCGCCTTCTCACCAACAATCCCCGGAAGATCGCGGGTATCCACGGCTACGGACTCGAGGTCGTGGAGAGCGTCGCGCTCTTGTCCAATCAGTCCGTCCGGCTATCGTAGGCCCTCCCGATGTCGCACCCCCTCATCGAAGGCACGCTCGTCGCACCCAAAGACGCGCGCTTCGCCATCGTCGCCTCTCGCTTCAACGACTTCATCGTGGACCACCTGGTGGCCGGCGCGCTCGATGCGTTTCGCCGTCACGGCGTCTCGGAAGATCGCGTGACTCTGGTCCGTGTACCTGGGAGCTGGGAGCTTCCGCTCGTCACGGCCCGGCTCGCCAAGAGTGGCAAGCTCGATGCGATCATCGCCCTGGGCGCGGTGATCCGCGGAGGCACGCCGCACTTCGACTACGTCGCGGCCGAGGCGGCCAAGGGCGTGGCCCAGGCCTCGGCTGGGACCGGCGTGCCTGTCGTCTTCGGCGTGCTCACCACCGACAGCATCGAACAGGCCATCGAGCGCGCAGGCACCAAGATGGGCAACAAGGGCTTCGATGCGGCGCTCGCCGCCATCGAGATGGTGAGCTTGAGCCAAGCGCTGAAGAGCGCTGGCCTCTGAGGACCCATGGGCGCGCGCACCGGGGCTCGCGAAGCGGCCCTGCAACTGTTGTTCGGCATGGAAATGAGCGGAGCTCTGCCCGATCAGGCCATCTTCGACTACTGGCGCGAGATGCCCGGTGACGCCGAAGGTCGCGACTACGCCAATCAAGCCGTGCGCGGTGTGAGCGCCGAACGCGAAGGCGTGGACGAGCTGATCCGAACCGCCAGCACCAACTGGCGAATCGAGCGCATGACTCGCGTGGATCGCAACCTGCTCCGCCTGGGCGCTTGGGAGCTCGCCCATCGCCCGGAGATCCCCCGCGCGGTGATCATCGACGAGGCCGTCGAGCTCGCGAAGCGCTACGGCACCGAGGAAAGCGGCGCCTTCGTCAATGGTGTGCTGGAACGCATCGCCAAGGACATCGGACGCAAGGACGCGGACGAAGGCTCACGCTGAGCCGAGGCGCCGATGGACCTCCGATTCGTGACGCGAGACCTTCGGCGCCTGGACCTCGCCGCCACCGAAGTGCTCTTGGCGACCCTGGCCGAGGACGAGCGCCCGCCCCACGGTGTGGCCGGTCTCGTGGATTTTCGACTGGCAGGCCGCGTGTCGGAGCTCATTCGGAGCGGCTACGCCAGCGGTGCCGTCGGCGAAGTCTTGCTGATCCCCGGCAAGCCCAAGCTCCCGTTCGACAAGATCGTGTTCTTCGGCACCGGGAGCCGCGCGGCCTTCGGCGAGCGGACGTTCCGCCAAGTCGTCGAACGCATGCTCTCCACGCTCGAAGGCCTCCGCGTGCGTTCGGCGGTCGTGGAGCTCCCCGGGCGGCACTTCGACGCCATCTTGCCCGAGCGCGCTGCCGACATCCTGCTCGAGCAAGCGGCCCCGCGCACGGAGCACGACGTGTGGACACTGGTGGAAAACGGTGACGCGCAACGTGCCATCACCCAGCACATGGTGGCCGAGCGCCGGCGCGTGCGGCACTGATTCAATCCGGGATACGCACGCCGCCGAGGGCCACTCGTCCGTTGGGCAAGCGGTCGTATTCGACGACCAGCCCTTTGTACACGTGCTGCTGGAAGGCTTCGGGCGCCGCACCTTCGTTGCCTTCGACCACCTTCTCGGGTGGGCCGAGGTACTGCTGGATGGCGGCGGGCAACATCCCGAAGACCAGATCCGGCGGGATGGCGCCGTTGAAGAGCCCGTAGGCCTTGTCTCCGGCCTTGCGCCCCTGCCGGTGGGCGCGAATGCGCTTCACCTTGCCTTGGTCGTTCAGTTCGAACTCCACGGCGCGGGCGACGTAGCGACAGAGCGTGGGCGTCTTCTCGTCGCAAGGAGCCTCCATCAGGCGTTCGACGGTGGCGACGGAGGCGTTCAGGCGGATGGCTCCGACTCCCTGCCCGGCGAGCATGGCGAGGCGAGGCCCGCTCGCGACGGGAAACGTCCGGGGCGCGGCCGAGGGCAAGCTCGGGTTCGAGCTCGGTGCCGCGACCGGTGCTGCGCTCGCTGTCGGCGCCGTCTCGGTCGGAGCCGGCGTGCAGCCCGGAGCCACGAGAAGAGCCGCGAGCAAGAGAGAGAGAGCGGAAACGGGGCGGATCGCGGAGCGAAGCATGGTATGTGGGCACGTTCCGAGTAGCGCAAATGACGCCCCTCGACCAGCGTCGCTTCCTTTTCGTCACCGGCAAGGGGGGAGTCGGTAAGTCGACCGTGACCGCCGCCCTGGCCCTCGCCATGGCTTCTCGGGGCCGGCGAGTCTTGGTCACAGCCTGTGACGCCAAGGAGCGCATCAGCCTGTTGCTCGGTACCGACCCGCTCACCCCCGAGGTGCGGAAGGTCCGAGAGAACGTCTACGCGGTGAAGCTCCTGCCCCAGGTCGCGTTGCGCGAATACGGCGGCATGGTGCTGAAGAGCCAGGCCGTGTTCGGCGCCGTGTTCGACAACAAATACGTTCGCACCTTCTTCGCGGGCGTGCCGGGGCTCCACGAGTGGGCGATGCTGGGTAAGGCCTGGTTTCACTCCATCGAAGAGAACGCGGAAGGCCAGCGACGCTTCGACGTCGTGCTCTTCGACGCACCGGCCACGGGGCACGGACTCGACATGCTGCGGGTGCCCAAGGTGATCGTCGACGTCGTGCCCCCCGGCGTTCTCCGTAGAGATGCCGAACGTGCTTGGAAGATGTTCCAAGACGAGAAAGAGAGCGGCGTCGTCGTGGTCACGTTGCCCGAGGACATGCCCGTGAACGAGACCATCGAGCTGTGCGACGCCCTCGAGAACGAGCTCTATCTGCCGGTCGCGTCGCTGGTGATCAACGGGGTCATCGACCCGATGTTCTCCGAAGCGGAGCGACACGTCTTGCTCGCCGAGCGCGAGCTCGACCGCGGTGCAGCGGGTGACGAAGCCATCGCGTGCGGCATCCGCCGGTCCATCCGCGAGCGGGTCCAAGCGGAGAGCCTCGCGCGGCTGCGCACGCTTCAGGTGGAACGGGTCGAGCTCCCGCTTCTGCGAAAGGATGCGGCCACCCTGGAAGCGGTGCTCGAGCTCTCGGCGAAGTTCTGATGCGCACAAGGTGGGCGGAGCACCGCTCGCAAGAATTCCGGCGAGATGGCCGGAAAAGGCTGCCCTCCCGCGCTCCGGGCGCTATCGTCCGGAACTAGTTCGATGGCTGCAAAGACCCCAAGCGCCGGCCTGGTCCTGGCCGAACGCTACCGCCTCGAGGAAAAGCTCGGCGAGGGGGGGATGGGCACCGTCTGGCGTGCGGAGCACTTGGTGCTCTGCGCGCCAGTGGCGGTGAAGGTGCTCGACCGGGACGTCAGCCAGGACGAGGAGGCGCACGATCGGTTCATCCGCGAGGCCCGCTCGGCGGCTGCGCTGCGCAGCCCCCACGTGGTGCAGATCCTCGATTATGGCGTGGACGACGGTTTCCCGTACATCGCCATGGAGCTCCTCGAGGGGGAGACCCTACAGCGGCGCTTGGCGCGCTCGGGGACTCTCTCGCCGCTGGAGACGGCCCGCATCATCACCCACGTGGCGCGCGCGGTCGGTCGCGCCCACGAGGCCGGCATCATCCACCGGGATCTCAAGCCCGAGAACGTCTTCATCGTGAAGAACGAAGACGCCGAGGTGTGCAAGGTGCTCGATTTCGGCGTAGCCAAAGTCGAAACCGCGCAGCTCGGACCCAAGGGAACACGCACGCGTACCGGCTCCCTGCTCGGGACGCCGTTCTACATGAGCCCGGAGCAGGCCCAAGGCAACAAGACCATCGATCAGCGATCCGATCTCTGGTCGCTCGGCGTCATCGCCTACGAGTGTCTGACCGGCAAGCGCCCGTTCGAGTCGGACGGGCTGGGCGATCTGGTGCTCCAGATCTGCGTGCGAGACATGCCGGTGCCGAGCCAGCTCGCCCCGGTCCCCGCCAAGTTCGACGACTGGTTCGCCCACGCCTGTTCACGTGAGCCCGAGAAGCGCTTCCAGACGGCGCGCGAGCTCTCGGATGCGCTGCGCGAAGTCGTCGGCATCGAGGCGCGCGAGACGCTGGCGACCCTGCCCGAAGAAGAGCTGCCGAGCGTGCCCAAGAGCGTGGTGGTGCGGAGCGGCCGGGACGACGACTCGAACGGCACTGCCAAGACCATCGTCGAAGCGCCCAAAGACGTCGACGACGCAGATGCGGTGGTCGAAGGCAAGAAGCCTTCGCTCACCATCCGTCAGTTCGGAACCACCCAGTCGAGCTCTCCCGCGAGCTCCAGTCGCACGGCGCTGCTCGTAGGGGTCGGCGGCCTCGCCTTGGCCGTGGGGATCGTGGCGGGGTTCTTGGTCCTCGGCGGACCCAACGCTCTCGGAGCGGGAGACGCTCCGACGGCGACGCCGGAGAACGATGCGCAAGCGAACACGGCCCCGCCTCCGTCGGCCTCCGCCGAGCCGGTGAAGAAGCGGGACAAGGAACGGGAGGATGCTGCAGTGTCTGCGGACGCGGCCGAAGAGGCCAGCATCCGCGAGGCGCAGGATGCCTCGGCAGAAGGCGGTTCGAAGTCGGCGAGCGTCGACGACAAGACCGACAAGAAGGACAAGCCGCCGGTCGACGCCTCGACGGATCGCGATTGGGGCAAGACGGATCCCGAGACGCCCCCTCCCGAAGAGAACAAGCTGCCCCCGCCGCCCCCGCCCGTGGGTGGTGACGGCTGAGCCCGGCGAGCGATCAGCGCGCGCCGAGCATGTTGGTGATCAACGAGGACAGGTTGGGCCCGTCGAGCATGCGGCTCGAGAGCACCGTTCCCTCGGAGTCACTCACGAACACCCGGAGCATGTTGCCGTGGATCGACGTGACCACGATGAACGGCGTCGTGACTCCTTGCCGCCGCACGCGCGCCAATACCTGGAGCGCACTCGGTTCGGGCAAGCGGGCGTTGGCGATCACCAGGTGATAGCGTGTGCCGCTCAGGAGGGCGCGCTCGAGCCCCGTGCCGTCGGTGGCCTGCTCGATGCGATCGGCGAAGTTGCCGAGCCAGGGCAAGAGCACCTCGCGCATGGCCGGGTCGGCGTCCGCGAGCAGCAGGTTGGGGGCATCTAGGCCTTCGCCGCGCGCGCGCGAAGACCAGGTGGGGAAGGGGCGGGCACTCGGGTGGCTCACGCGAGGGCGGCTCGGGGGATCCCCCGCACCGTCCTTCGTAGCCACGGCACCCAGGTCGTACGCACGGCGCATCGACGTTGCACCTTGCAGGCCGCGTGCCGGAGAGTTTCTGGGATAACCCCGCGGAACCAGGATCGCGGCCTCGCTGGACTCAGGGCTCGGATTTCAGATCTGCAAGTGCAAACCTGAAGGGTCGACCGCTGCCCTGCTCAGGAGATCAGGTTGCCGAGGTCGCGTGGCTTGGCGCTGGCGGCGTCGCTCAGATCGATCTGTGCCTTCTGGAGCTTGCCAGCCAAGTCGACGTTCACCGCTTGCCAGCGCGTGTACGAATCGATGACCCAGATGCCGCTCTCGCGCGTGCCGTTTCCGCTCCAGCCGTTCCCACCGAACGGCAGATGCGCTTCCGCGCCGGTCGTGGAGTTGTTCACGCTGGTCATGCCGGCGCGGATCTCTTCCTTGAAGCGCAGCATGGCTTTGGCGTCGCGCGTGTAGATGGCGCTCGAGAGGCCGTAGGGCGTGCCGTTGGCGGCCGCGATGGCTTCTTCCAGGCCGTCCACCTCGACCAGGTTCACGGTGGGGCCGAAGCATTCCTCTTGGAACACCCGCATGTGTGGCTTCACCTTGTCGAAGATGCGCGGCGTCGCGTAGACGCCACGGCTCGCGTCTCCGTTGAACCCGGGTGGTTCCTCTCCGGCCACGACCCGCTTGCCGTCGAGCAGAAGCTCGGCTCCGTCTTCGAGCCCGATGGCGCGCTGCTCGATCCACTTCTCCAAGAAGCGTTCGTTGATGAATGGGCCGTAGTCGATGCTCTCGTCCAGCGGGTTCCCGATCTTGAGGGCCTTGGCACGACGCAAGAGCTCGGAGCGAACCGTCCCGGCGACCCGCTTGTCGACGATGATGTTGCCGCAGCTCGTACAACGTTGCCCGGCCGTGCCGAACGACGCCCAGAGCGCACCCTCCACCGCCAGCTCGAGATCCGCGTCCGCCAGGATCACGAGCGGGTTCTTGCCGCCGAGCTCCAGGGACGGAACCTGCAGATTTCGCCCGCAAACCTCGCCGATCTTGCGCCCGACGGCGGTGGAACCGGTGAACGACACCTTGTCGATGCGCCCCTCGTCGACCATCTCGATCAAGAACTCGCCCGCGCCGCCCGCGCCCCCGCCGTGCACGACGTTGATCACGCCATCGGGCAGTCCCGCTCGCTTCCACAGATCGAGGAACAGGCCAGCGACGCCCGGCGTGTCGTCGCTGGGCTTCCACACCACCGTGTTGCCGCAGAGGACGGCGGGAACGATCTTCCAAGACGGAACGGCGATGGGGAAGTTCCCGGCGGTGATCATGCCGACGACTCCCAAGGGCCGCCGGTAGGTGAAGAGCTCCTTGTCGCGAAGCTCGCTCGGAACGGTCTGGCCGTAGAGGCGACGGCCCTCGCTCATGAAGAACTCGGCGGTGTCGATGGCCTCTTGAACGCTGCCGCGGGCCTCGCGCAAAGGCTTGCCCATTTCGCGAGACACGAAGCGAGAGAGCTGCTCTTTGCTCTCCGAGAGCAGGGCTGCGACGCGTGTGAGCACCTGGGCACGCTGCGGTGCGGGGACTCGGCCCCAGAGCTTCTGCGCTTCGCGGGCGGCCTCGCACGCACGGCGCACGTCGTCTTTGCTCGCGAGCGGCGCTACGCTCACGACGTCCTCCCGATTGGATGGGCTCCGGCGCTCGAAGAAGGTCTTGTCCGGGAGCGTCTCCTTTCCCGCGATGACGTTGCCGACGAGCAGGGTGTCCTTCGACCCATTGGTCTGGGGGCGCGTTTCCATGGGCGCTCAATGCGATGGAAGGCGGGGGCATGCAAGTCCGCCGCTTTTTGCTAGCGTCCTGGGCTCCTTCGAGGAGGGCTGTCGGTGGCAGAGAGCAGCGCCAAAGCCAAGAAGATCAGCAAGAAGCCGAGAGTGCGCAAACGCGCAGCGGTGATGCGCCCCCGCCGCGCGCGTGTCGTCGGTCAGGGCGAGCCGGGCTTCGACGAGAGCCCGAACACGGGGCTCCTGGTGCCTACCGGGCAGATGGCGCCCATCACGCCGAGCAAGCTCCGCCGGGGCTTCTCCAAGGCCAAGGCAGAAATCAACGCCATGCTGGCGGAGCTCGCCGTGACCTTGAACGAGCCCTACACCATCTCGGAAGTCGAGCTCACGCTGAGCTTCAACGCCAAGGGTGAGTTCCTGGGCATCGGAGTCGGTGGGGCTGCCAGCGTGAAGGTCAGGCTCACGCCCACGCGCGAATAGGCGGCAGCTGCGCTCGTTGCTCGGGGCCGCGCCTTCTGGGAAGAAAGCGCCTCCGGATGCGTACGACCCGGGCCCGAGGCCGTCGAATGCGACAGAGTTCCCTGAAGCTTGGCTTGATCTTCTCCGCCTGGATGTTCGCAGCCTGCGGTGGTCCATCGAGCGGTGGTGGTTTGGGGAGCATCCCCGAGTGCGACGCCCTGCACTCGTGTTGTGACGACTTCGCGGACGCGCAGCAGAACCAGCAGTGTCACGATCAGGCAACGCAGCTCTCTTCGGGGCAGAACGGCGCGCAGGCATGTGGCACTGCGCTCGCTGGCTACCAATCTGCTGGCTTCTGCGCCGGCGGGGGCAGCGGCGGCACGGGCGGTGGGAGCGGCGTAGCCTGTGACGACCTCGCGAGCTGCTGCGCAACGGCCGACCCCGCGTTCCAGAAGCAATGCCAGGACGCCGTCGCGGCGTATCGGCAGACCCGAGATCCGGAGACGGCGTGCAAGGGCGCACTCAGCGCCTACCAGCAGTCGGGCGTGTGCGACGGCGGGGGCAGCGGCGGGACCTCCGGCAGCGGCGGGACCTCCGGCAGCGGCGGTAGCGGCGCCACCTCGAGCGGGGGCAGCGGCGGAGCGAGCGGGGGCAGCGGCGGAGCGAGCGGGGGCAGCGGCGGAGCGAGCGGGGGCAGCGGCGGAGCGAGCGGGGGCAGCGGCGGAGCGAGCGGGGGCAGCGGCGGAGCGGGCGGATCGGGTGGCACTACCACCATGACCGAGGACACGAACCAGCTCTGCGGCGACGGCAAGGACAACGACGGCGACGGTTACGTCGACTGCAAGGACTTCTCGTGCAGCAAGAACCCGAGCGTCACCGTGTGCAAGGGGCCGCCCGGGCCCGAGACCAGCGACGCGTTCTGCAGTGATGGCAAGGACAACGACGGCGACGGCTACATCGATTGCGACGACTACGACTGCCTGAACAGCCCGAGCGTCACCGTGTGCCCCTGAGCCGCGCGCTCGGAGTGGAATCCAAGAGCCCGCAGCGCTATTGAGCCTGCTCATGCGGGCGATGGTTCTCGGTGCAGGCAGAATGGGCCGGGTCGCGGCGTGGGACCTGGCGCGCCAGCCCGGCGTGTCCTCCGTGCGCTTGGTCGATCACGACGCGAGCGCTCTCCAAGCTGCCGAGCGCGAGATCGCCAAGCTGCTGCTCGAGACGGCGCCGGAGTCGCCCACCCGCATCGAGGCCCAACGCTACGATCTCGGCGACACCCGCGGCCTTACTCGGCTGTTGGATGGCTTCGACGTCGCGCTCTCGAGCGCCGACTACCGTTTCAACGAGGCGCTCACGCGCGCGGCCATCGACGCCAAGTGTCACCTCACCGATCTGGGTGGCAACCTGTTCGTCGTCGAGAAGCAGCTCGCTCTCGATGAAGACGCACGCCGGCGCGGCGTGACGGTGATCCCCGACCAAGGGCTGTGTCCCGGGATGGGCTGCCTCATCGCGGCCTACGGTGTCGAGCGCATGGATGCCGTCGAGACTCTGAAGATCCGCGTCGGCGGCTTGCCCGCGCACCCGAAGCCCCCGCTCAACTACAAGATGTTGTTCGCGGTGCGAGGTCTCACCAACGAATACCTCGAACCCGCCGAAGCGCTCCGCGACGGCAAGATCGTGCGCATCCCTTCCCTGACCGAGCCCGAGCCGGTGGAGTTTCCGTATCCGTTCGGGACCCTCGAAGCGTTCAACACGTCGGGGGGCTCGTCGACTCTGCCCCGCACGCTGAAGGGCAAGGTGCGAAACCTCGACTACAAGACGATCCGCTACCCGGGACACTGTGCCGCGTTTGCCGGGATGGCGGCCATCGGGCTTCTTTCCGAGACCGCGGTCGACGGCGTGGTGCCTCGTGTGTTCACCGAGAAGCTGATCGAGCGAGCGCTCCACGACGACACCGACACCGACGTAGCGTTGGTGCGCGTGACCCTCGACGGCACGAAAGAGGGCAAACGTGTGCGCCAGACCTTCGAGATCATCGATCGCCACGATCCGAAGACCGGCCACAGCGCCATGGCGCGCACGACTTCGTACCCGGCCGCGGCCATCGCCTACATGCTCGGAGTCGGAGCCATCCAGAAGCGCGGCGTCCTGCCCGGCGAGCTCGCCGTGCCCCTCGAAGCATTCGTCGCTGCCGTGCGCGCGCGCGGCATCGAGGTGAAAGAGCGATGGGAGCCGCTCGGCTGACCGCAGCCCTCGGGGTTTGGGCGTTGGCCTGTGCTGCGCCGCAGGAGCCCGAAGCGCCTACGCGCTCCGGGCCGCCCGTGCGCGCACGCGCCGCCGCGCTGCCGAGCGCAGCTCCTCAGGCTGCCGCGGCGTCTGCCCCGCCGGTGCCGGTGGCGAGCGGGGCTCCGGCGGTGGTTGCCAAGCCGCGCGAACCCCATTGTCCCGACGGCATGGCGACGATCAGTCGCTACCAAGGCCCCTACTGCATCGATCGCTACGAAGGCTCGCTCGTGCGAGTGAAGCCGAACGGTCAGAGCGCGGCGCACCCGTTCAACCAGAACGTCGACGGAATCGAGAAAGAGGTGCGTGCGGTCAGCGTGAAGGGCGTGCGCGCCCAGGGCTACATCAGCGGCGTGCAGGCGCAGATCGCCTGCGCCAACTCGGGCAAACGTTTGTGCGAGGTCGACGAGTGGGTCAGGGCGTGTCGTGGGCCCAAGCTCACGCGTTATCCCTACGGCAACGAGCGCAAGCCCAACGTCTGCAACGATCGCTTCAAGGTCCTCGACGACCACCCGGTGCCGATTCTCTGGAAGAAGGATCCGCTCGATCCCTTGAACGAAAAGCTCATGTGGCACCCGAAGTTCATGAACGACAAGCGGCTCCTCGAGCTGCCGAAGACGACCACGCCCACCGGCGCCTTCGCCAAGTGCAGCAACGAATATGGCGTCTACGACATGGTCGGAAACCAGCACGAATGGGTGAACGACCCGGATGGCACGTTCTTCGGCGGCTTCTTCATGGACACGTTCCAGAACGGTGAAGGCTGCGAATACCGTACCGGTGGGCACCCGTTCGACTATCACGACTACTCGACGGGCTTTCGCTGCTGCGCCGACGCGAGCTACGTCGAAACGAACTGACAAGTTGGCAGCGACCCGGGGCATCACCCCCCGAAGCGCTGCCAATTCTGCAGCGTGAGCGGGGGCGAGGGCGCGGCGCCGCGCATTTCCGCACTGGCACGGGCTTCGCTTTCTCCGCTTCGTCCCCATGGACACGCAAGGGCTCGGCCGCTCACTGGCGCTGCTTGGCATTCCCGTCATCGCCGGCGCGCTCTGGTGGATGCGGGACAAGCCGCGGCCCAGCGAAGCGATCGAGACGCCGCCACCCGCCGCGACGAGCGCCGAGCCGACTGGTCTCGGCCCGCTCGCGGGAGCGCTCGCCGAACGCGGCGAGGCCGCCCTCGCGGAGGCCTCGCGCCCGAAGCCCGCTCCCGTGCCCAGCGCTCCGCCGCCCGAAGCCGTCGCTGCGACGAACCTCCCCCACGCCAGCACGTCGCAGACCGCTCGGACTCCGGAACGCCCGCGCACGGCGCGCGGTTCCTGCGGCGGCGTCGAAGTGAGGCTCATCACCGCGTCGGCCGACCCCGAATGGGCCTTCGCTTCGCTGTCGCCGGCCGCTGGCGAACGCGCCGTGGTTCGCAAGATCGGCGAGCGGATCGGCGACTACCGACTCGAGAAGATCGAGTGGGATCGCGTGTGGCTGAGCGGCGGCGGAGGTCGCTGCGTCGCGGCCATGCACTTCGGAGCGCGTGAAGCGAGCGAGGCGGCTCTCGGGGGGAAGAAGCAGAAAGAGCCCGCGCCGTGGCGCCTGCCCGCGGAGATGATCGACGGCATCGAGAAACTCGGTGAAACCGCGTTCGTGGTGGACCGCACGCTGCTCCCGTCCATCTACGCGCAAGCCGGCGCGCTCCTCGCCGGTATCGCCATCGAGCCTTACCGCAAAGAGGATCAAGTCGTCGGCTTCGAGCTCGGCGAGGTGCGCGCGGATTCGTTGCTCGAGCGGCTCGGCGTCGAGAGCGGAGACCGCGTGCTCGCCATCGACCACGCTCCGGCGAAGGATCTCGCCGCCTTGATCCGAGCGCTGACCGGCGCCCGCGAGAAAGAGCACCTCGTCGCGCGCCTCGAACGGAACGGCGAGGCCTTCGACCTCGAGGTCTCGGTGCGCTGACTACTTCGAGAGGTCTTTGGGGATCGCGAAGCCGTAGCTCTCGACGTCCTTCACTTCGGCGTCCGTGAGCGACATGGCTTCGAACGTGCCCTTGGTCGGGCTGTTGCCGATGCCGTTCAGCTTCACGACTTCGACGCTCAAGCTGCCCGTGGCGCGCCAGCGACCGTCGTCGTGCTTGCGAAATACGCCGGAGATCCGCGTGTTCTCGGCGTCGACCAACACTCCGCCCGTTCCCACGGTCACCTCGATCAGGAACGGGGACGTCCCGAACGCGGTGGTGGCGTTCGCTTGGTCTTTCGCGAAGCCGTCGGCGATGAACTTGTAGCCGTTCGGGGGGTCGACTTCGGGCAGGAAGTCCACGAACTGCTCCAGAGACGTTTGTTTCTCGCTCGGCTTCACGCAGCGCACCGTGGGAATCAGCGCGCACACTGGGGTGTCGGTGGGGCACGAAGCGGGGCACTCCGGCCGCTTGTTGAGCTTCTCGAGGCGGTTCGCGTTGGTGAAGCTCGCGCGCCACGCGCCCGTCACCGGATCCACCTCCATGTACGTGAAGACCTGGATCTGCGTCGCCAGGTACTCGACGTTCAAGATGAAGTAGTAGTAGCCGGTCGGCAAGAGCGTGCTGCCGCCGCCTTGGAGCTCGTAGGTGAAGGGTTTGCGGATGCGCGGCACCGTCTGGTGTCCGTCGAGGTCCTCGAGGCCGGGCTCGATCAAGAGCAGATAGGGTTCCGAGACCCCGAACGCTTTTTCTTGGTCGATGACCAGGCTCGTGTTCGTGAGCTCGAAGCTCGCGCCGAAGGAGCGCTCGTCGTCGTCCCGTGCAGCCCCGTCGAACGCGACCAGCGTGCTCGCTCGAAAGCCTTCGAGGTCGGGAGGGCTCTGCTCGTCGAGCAGGTTCCCTTCCGAGTCTTTGATGGCCTTCACCAGCTTCAGTCGGAGCGAGCTCTCGACGAACGGCTCGGAGAACTCCAGCACGACCGGCTCGTCGGGCGCGGTGGTCATGACGCCATTGTCGAGCCCGACGACGTTGGGCTCGGGAGGCGGATCGAACTTCTGACAGCCGAAGCTGCTGGCCGACGCCAACATCACGAACCCGAGGACTCGACTCTTCGACATCCTGCGACTCCTAGAATACGAACGTGCTGCGTCCCTGCACCAGGAAGCTCCGCACGGCTTGGCGGTTTTCGTCGTAGAAGGCGTCGCCCGGGAAGAGCACCGCACCTTCGAGATCGAACAAGAAGTGGTCCAGATATTTCCACTGGAAGCGGCCGTCGATCTCGGTTCCGTAGAAAGTCCCGGGCTTGCCGCCGTTGAAGTTCACCAGGTCGTCCTCGATGTGGGTGCCGTCGCGTTGCTTCAGGCTCTCGGTGGGGTCCACGACGCCCGACGGCGCCCAAGCCATGAGCAGGCCGCTGCGCAGGAGCACGTTCTTGTGGGGTCGGAAGTCGAACTGAGGGAAGAACGCCACGGCGTTGGTGAACGAGCCTTCGGTGTCCACGCGCTCGGCGGGAAACGTCTCGGCGCCGATGCGCTTCAGGAGGACGACGCCCGCTGCGGACGAGCGCGCCGATTCGTAGTGCAGGATGCGCTCGAACATCAGGAGGCCGACGTTGTTGTCCTCAGCGAAGAGCAGCTGCGTCAGAGCCGAGCCTGGGTTCGGGTTGCGATCACCGCTGGCAAAATCGCCTTCGAGATACGCGGTCCACATGGGCTCGTCCCAGCGCACCACGGCGCGCGCGCCGATTTGCTCCACGCGCTGGCGCACCACGGGATCGCTGTTGATGAGAGCCAGGGCCTCGCTCACCTCGCGAGTGCGACCCAAGATGGTGATGCCCTCGACCCCCGCGGTCAGCCGATCGAGCCTGCCGATGGCCTTCAGTCCGAGCACGTTGATGGTCGTGTCGTGCTCCTGCTCCCAGCGGTGGGCCCAGGTCCCCTGGAGCTCGAGGTGACTACGCTCCTCCGGCCTCGGATCGAGGTAGCGCAAGACCACGCCCGCGCCGTGCAGATCGTCGCGAAACCAGCGGATTTCACTGGAAGCCGCGCGGTCGTAGAAGGTCATCAAAAAGAGCCCGCGTTCGCGTGACGTGTCGCGCTGGCTCTCTTCTTTCAGACCTTCGAGGGGCTTCGTGACGAAGAGCACCCGGTCCGCCGTGTCACCCGCGTTGGCGAAACCGAAACGGTTCGTGCGCCCGTCGCCGTCGGCCACGAGCAAGTTCATCCCCTCGGTGGTCGGTTGGCGTCCGATGCGCAAGAGGCCCACGGGCGTCACCACTTCACCGTACGCCCGACGCAGCTTGAAGCTGTCGCTCGGCACGAGCACGTAGCCGTAGCTGTCGGGATTGAGCTCGTCGCCGCCCTTGTACCCGATGCCCGGCTTCGCGTTGTTGGGGTTGGTGGCGGCCGCGCGCGTGCCGCTGTTCGGCGACGGGTCGGTGCCGAAGGTCCCGTTGTCTCCCCACAGCGTCCCGTCGAGACCGTCGAAGCTCATCACGAGCCGGACCTTCTCGTCATAGTCGACGCTGGCGTTCAGCCGCAGTCGGTGCTCGATCCAACTCGCACGCCGGTGCTCTGCGCCGTTGAGCGCAATGGGATTCACGTAGAGCCAGTTGGCTCGATATTCGGCTCCGACTTCGAGACCGTAGTCGTCGAACTCGTGGCGCTTCGGCACGCCGAGCCCATCGTCGTCGGACCAAGGCTCCGTCTGTGCCAAGGCCGGCGCCCCCGTCAGCGAAGCCATGCAGACCGTGAGCACGAAGGGAGCACCCGAGCGTCGCATGTAGCGACCCACGGTACCGGACCTTTCCCGAAGCGAGAAGCTCCTGGCGGCCCGTCCCGGCCTCGTGCCAGGCTCTGATGCCCATGTCGGACAGAGTGCTCGTCACCGGCGGCGCCGGGTTCATCGGTTCGAATGTCGCCGACCGCCTGCTCCATGCCGGGCATTCCGTGGTTGTCTTCGACAATTTCGACCCCTACTACGACCCAGCGCAGAAGCGCCGCAACGTGGGGCGAGCCCTGGAAAGCCCGAGCTATCGCCTCATCGAAGGCGACGTGCGAGACCGAGCGTCCCTCGCGTCGGCCTTCGAAAGCGCCGCGCCCGACGTCGTGGTTCACCTCGCCGCGCGCGCGGGTGTTCGAGCCAGTGTGGAGGACCCGCTCTCGTACCTCGAGGTGAACGAGCTCGGCGGGCTCTTCGTGCTGGAAGAGAGCCGCATCCGAGGCGGCGTGCCCATCGTGTTCGCATCCACCTCCAGCGTGTACGGTGGCGGCTCGGTTCCGCCGTTCCGAGAGGACGACCCGGCGACGACGCCGCTCTCGCCCTACGCTGCCAGCAAACGGAGCGCGGAGCTCATGGTACACGCCTACCACCACCTGCACCGCATCCCGGTGGCCGTCGCGCGCTTCTTCACCGTGTACGGGCCTCGCGGTCGACCCGACATGGCGATGTACTCTTTCACGCGCGACATCCTCGCGGGTCGTCCGATTCGCCTTCACGGCGAGACGACCGAGCGCGACTTCACCTACGTCGACGACATCGTGGACGGCGTCCTCGGCGCCATGGATTGGGTGAAGCGCACGCGAGGCCACGATACGTTCAACCTCGGGCGCAGCGAGCCTGTGCGCGTCCGGCGCCTGATCGAGCTCTTGTCGCGCGAGCTCGGCGTCGAAGCCAAGGTCGTGATGGGCGAGCTCGGCGCCAGTGAAGTCGTGCGCACGGCGGCCAACGTGGAGAAGGCTCACTCCGCCTTCGGCTACCGTCCGCGCGTCAGCCTCGAAGAAGGCGTGCGCCGCTGGGTCGAGTGGTCGCGCACGAGCCCCGAGGCGCCGCAGGAGCTTCGCCCGAAACCGTGAGCGAACTCGGACCCGCGCCGACCGCTGCGCCGCCTGTGCTCCCTGCCTGGCGCAGAGCCCTGCCGTTTCTGGTGGCGGCGCTGCTCCTCACCTTCGTGCTCTACCGCATCGACTTCCATGCGTTCTGGGAGGCGGTGTCGCGTACGCACTATGTGCTCTTCTTCGCGTTCACGCTGGTGTTCAACGCGGCGCTCCTCGGCGCGGACGCGCTGGCGACCGCCCAGGTCTACAACGCGTTGGTCTGTCCCGTGCGCTACGCGGAGCTCTTCGTGATCCGTGGAGCGTCGTATTTGCCGAGCCTCTTGAATCACCACGTCGGTCAAGCGTGGCTCACGTATTTCATGGCGAAGGTCTACAAGGCCTCGCTCTGGCGCGTGGCCGGCGCGACGCTCCTCGTCTACGCGACCACGTTCGGTTGCGTCTACCTCATCGGCGCAGCCGCGCTGCCCTTCCACCACGGCAGCGTGCCGTGGCCTGCCCTGGTCACGCTGGCCATCGGCGTCCTTCGGGACTCGCCTACCTCGTGGTGATCGCCACGAAGCCGGCGTCGCGTTCGCGCCAGACCACGGCGGCGCTCCTCGAGTCGGGCCTCCGCGGTCACCTGCTGGCGCTCGCGTACCGCCCGCCCCACGTGGTCGTGCTGTTCTTCGGCACCTGGGTGCCGTTCCTGTTCTTCGGCATCGACGTCCCGTTCACCGACGCCCGCGTTCATCCCGGTGGTCATGTTGGTCACGGCCCTACCGATCACTCCGCAAGGGATCGGCACGCGAGAATTCGTCGCCCTCCAACTCCTCGCCGGCTACGCCCCCGGAAACCCGCAAGCTCAGGCCGGCACCGTGGCAGCGACGACGCCCGTGGGCCGTGTCGCTTCACCGTGCAGGTCGTGTTCTGCGCCTGCTCATGCGTCAGGCTCAGCGGCTTCTCGCCGCGCCAATCGCGCAACCTGACGGACCTCAGCTCCGCGGGGTGCTGCCGACCGGGAGGTGACCGGAAGCTCGGATGAGCTGGGCGTAAGGGTGGGTTGGCTGCGCGGCGCTCGTGCGTCCTCCCACCGCGCGTCCTCCCCGCCGCGCGTCCTCCCACCGCGCGTCCTTCCCGCCGCGCGTCCTCCCGCCGCGCGTCCTCCCACCGCGCGGACGACCGACGCGCGTCCTCCCACCGCGCGTCCTCCCACCGCGCGTGCTCCTCCCACCGCGCGTCCTCCCACCGCGTTCCTCCCGCCGCGCGCGTCCTCCCGCCGCGCGTCTCTCCCGCCGCGCGCGTCCTCCCACCGCGCGTCCTCCCACCGCGCGTCCTCCTGCCGCGCGTCCTCCCGCCGCGCGTCCTCCCACCGCGCGTCCTCCCACCGCGCGTCCTCCCGCCGCGCGTCTCTCCCCACCGCGCGTCCTCCCGCCGCGTCCTCCCGCCGCGCGTCCTCCCGCCGCGCGGACGACCGACGCCCGACGAGGGTTTGCGCAACCGCGACTTGCTGCGTCCCGAATGCACCGCATGTTCTCTCACTTCGCCGCAAGTGCGTTGCCTGGTCAAACTCCGCTGTCGGACTTCGGCGCCGCATGGCTCCTGTGGCGCTCGCTGAGGGCGGCCTTCCCCACCGCGCTCGCCGCATGCCTCATGCCGAACCACATCCACATCGTTCTGGAATGCAGCGACTCTGATGAAGCGCGAGTGTTGCTGGCGCGCCTGCTGGCCTGGACGAGCCGCCGCTCGAACCAGCGGCGGGTCTGGCAACGAGTTCCAGTTCCGTCCGTCATTCCAAACGCACAACATCTGCTGAGGGTGGTTCGCTACGTTCATCTGAATCCCTGCCGGGCCAAGCTCGCGAGGGACCCGCTCGAATGGCCTTGGTCGACCCATCGCGGCATCGTGGGCGCAGAAGTGGATCCCTGGGTTTCGCCCGAACGAATGGCCGCGGCCGTTGGCTGGCCGCTTCAAGATCTTCCCGGACGATTCCATCGATACGTTTCCGCGGACCCATCCGTAGACGTGGGGGGCACGCCAGTTCCGTTGGCGGCGCCTCCGACGTCCATACCGCGCTTCGCGCTGGACCGCATCGTACGCGCCGCGGCGTCGGCCGCCCCTGGTCGGCCTGCGCTCGAACGCCGAGCCATCACAATCCAACTTGCGGCTCAGCACGGTTACGGTGACGTGCGCATGCTCGGTCGATATCTTGGAATAAGTTCGCGGACCGTTCGTAGGAGCCTGTGCACGCCATCGAGCGTGGCTGTCCGTTCAGCCGAACTCTGCCTTGCCGACGCGCGTCTACTCTTCTCCGAGCGCGTCATGAACGCGCTGGCCGAAATCGAACCGAGCCGGGCGTCCTGCAAACGGCCCGAGATAGCCACGAGCCCGCCCGAAAATGCGAGCCGGCCGGAATCGTGAGGCGCTGACTTCCGCACGCCGAGCGGCTTCCGGTGGCGCGAACGCGGTCAGCGCGAGGCGATGGGAAAAGCCAAGGGCGCGAGGTGACCGGAAACCTGCCAGCTGAGGGTGATGGGTATGCCGAGCGGCTTCCGGTGGCGCGAACGCGGTCAGCGCGAGGCGATGGGAAAAGCCAAGGGCGCGAGGTGACCGGAAACCTGCCAGCTGAGGGTGATGGGTATGCCGAGCGGCTTCCGGTGGCGCGAACGCGGTCAGCGCGAGGCGATGGGAAAAGCCAAGGACGCGAGGTGACCGGAAACCTGCCAGCTGAGGGTGATGGGTATGCCGAGCGGCTTCCGGTGGCGCGAACGCGGTCAGCGCGAGGCGATGGGAAAAGCCAAGGACGCGAGGTGACCGGAAACCTGCCAGCTCAGGGTGATGGGTATGCCGAGCGGCTTCCGGTGGCGCGAACGCGGTCAGCGCGAGGCGATGGGAAAAGCCAAGGGGCGCGAGGTGACCGGAAACCTGCCAGCTGAGGGTGATGGGTATGCCGAGCGGCTTCCGGGTGGCGCGAACGCCGTCAGCGCGAGGCGATGGGAAAAGCCAAGGACGCGAGGTGACCGGAACCTGCCAGCCCAGGGTGATGGGTATGCCGAGCGGCTTCCGGTGGCGCGAACGCGGTCAGCGCGAGGCGATGGGAAAGCCAAGGACGCGAGGTGACCGGAAACCTGCCAGCTGAGGGTGATGGGCATGCCGAGCGGCTTCCGGTGGCGCGAACGCGGTCAGCGCGAGGCGATGGGAAAGCCAAGGGCGCGAGGTGACCGGAACCTGCCAGCCCAGGGTGATGGGTATACCGAGCGGCTCTTCCGGTGGCGCGAACGCGGTCAGCGCGAGGCGCGATGGGAAAAGCCAAGGGCGCGAGGTAGCCCCGGGCCGGTTCAGAGGGTGAGTGCGGGGTGCGGGGTGTGAGGTGAGTGCGGGAGGTGAGTGCGGGGTGCGGGTGCGGGGTGCGGGGTGCGGAGGGTGGAGGTGGGGGGTGAGTATGAGTGCGGAGTGCGGGGTGCGGAGGCGGAGGCGGGAGGCGGAGTGCGGAGTGCGTGAGTGTGCGGGTGCGGGTGCGGGGTGCGGGGTGCGGGGTGCGGGGTGCGGGTGCGGGGTGGGGGGGGGGTGCGGGTGCGGGGTGCGCGGGTGCGAAATGCACGCGCTTGACGCGGGCTCGCGCGCCGGAAGGTGGGCCGCCCGTGAGCCGCCATGTCGAGCACGCGCCCTCTGCCAACTGCCCCGCGTCACCATCGAGCGCATCAGCCCCGAGCTGGACGGTGGACGCTATCCGGTGAAGCGGGTCGTGGGTGATACCGTGCGGGTTTCCGTCGACATTCTCCAAGGATGGCCACGACCTGATCGGGGCGCAGATCCTGGTTTCTCGAGGGCCGGGGAGCAGCCTGGCGCGAGGAGCCGCTGCTCCACTGTTCGACGAGGACCGCTGGCATGGCCGATTCGTGCCCGATCGGATTGGGCTCTGGAGTACACCGATCGAAGCGTGGCCCGACCTGTTTCGGACGTGGCGCGAGGACTTGAAGAAGCGCGTCGACGCTCAGCAGGACGTGGGGAGCGAGATGCTCGAAGGTGCGAGTCGCCAGCAGCGGCGCTTGGCTTGATCGGCGCCGAGGCGTCGACCGAGATGCGGCACGCGGCGAAGGCGCTGGCGGACGAGGCGGCGACCATCGACGCGCGGCTGTCGGTGGCGTTCAGCAAGAAGCTGGAGGAGTGCCATGGCCGGGCCTCTCGACCCCGAGCACGTGACCCGGCACGAAGCTCGGCACCTCGTCGTCGATCGCGAGCGCGCGGTGTTCGTCTTGGTACGAAGTCTTTCCGCGTTCGCTCGCCAATGAGCCGGGCAAGCACGGCACGTTTGCCGACCTGGAACGTCGGTTGCCCGACCTCGCGGCACTCGGTTTCGACGTCCTCTACCTGCCGCCCGTTCATCCCATCGGGGTGACCAAACGCAAGGGGCGCAACAACGCGGTCACGTGCGAGCCGGGGGACGTGGGCAGCCCTTGGGCCATCGGCGGTGCCGAGGGTGGGCACGACGCGGTGCACCCGGAGCTCGGTAGCATCGACGACTTCGTGCACATGGTGCACGCCGCCAACGCGCTGGGCATCGAGATCGCGCTCGACTTCGCGCTCCAGTGCTCGCCCGATCACCCGTGGATCAGCGATCACCCCGAGTGGTTCTTCGTGCGGCCCGACGGCACGCTGCGCTACGCGGAAAACCCCCCGAAGAAGTACGAAGACATCTACCCCCTGAACTTCTGGTGTGCCGATCGGCACGCACTCTGGCTGGCGTGTCGTGACCTCTTGCTGTTCTGGGTCGACAAAGGTGTGCGGATCTTCCGCGTGGACAACCCGCACACCAAGCCGCTGGCATTCTGGGAGTGGGTGATCCGGGAGGTGCAGCGGCGCCACCCCGACGTGATCTTCTTGGCCGAGGCATTCACACGACCGAAGCGCATGCGGTCCTTGGCCAAGCTCGGCTTCACGCAGAGCTACACCTACTTCACCTGGAAGAACTCGCCGTGGGAGCTCAAGGAGTACGCCTCCGAGCTCGCCTCGAGCGAGATGGCGGAGTACTACCGACCGAACTTCTTCGCGAACACTCCCGACATCTTGCACGAGTATCTGCAAGACGGCGGGCGACCGGCGTTTCGAATTCGTCTGCTCTTGGCGGCGACGTTGTCCCCGACCTACGGCATCTACAGCGGGTACGAGCTCTGCGAGAACGTACCCGTGCGGCGCGGGAGCGAGGAGTACCTCGACTCGGAGAAGTACCAGCTGAAGGCTCGGGACTATCACGCGCCCGGGAACATCCGGCACGACATCCTGCGGCTGAACCGCGTGCGGCGCGAGCACGCGGCGCTCCAGAAGCTCTCGAATTTGCGCTTTCTCCAGACCGAGTACGAACCCGTGCTCGCGTATTGGAAGTCGGCGCCTGGCGACGACCTCATCGTCATCGTCAACACGGACCCCCATCACTGCCATGAGACCCACGTGATGGTGCCCGTGGAAGAGCTCGGGCTCGGCGAGCATCAGGCCTACACCGTGCACGACCTTCTGACGGACGAGCGCTACGTCTGGCACGGTTCACGGAACTACGTGAAGCTCGATCCTGCCGACAAAGTCGGTCATGTGCTGCGCGTGGTGCGGAGCGAGGCCGAGGCCTGATAGGGTCTCGGTGAGCGTGCGCATCTGGCCGGGCAACCCGTACCCCTTGGGCGCTACCTGGGATGGCGAAGGCGTGAACTTCGCCGTCTACAGTCAGGCCGCGGAGGCCGTGGAGCTGTGCCTCTTCGACGAGGCAGACCGCGAGAGCCGAGTCCTGTTTTCGGAGCTCGAGAACCGGGTGTGGCACGCCTACCTGCCCGACGTGCGGCCCGGACAGCGCTACGGCTACCGGGTTCACGGCGAATACGCGCCAGAGCGGGGCCTGCTGTTCAACCCGCACAAGCTCCTGGTGGATCCCTACGCCAAGGCCATCAGCGGCAAGTTCGATTGGCATCGCGCGGTGTTCGGCCACGACCCAGCGGGCGGCGACGACATCAGCAACTGCTCGCTGGAAGACAGCGCGCCGTTCGTGCCGAAGAGCGTGGTGGTGGACGGAGCTTTCACTTGGGGAGACGACCGCCCGCCGCGCACGGCGTGGAGCCGCACCGTCATCTACGAGTGCCACGTGAAGGGCATGACCGCGCGCCACCCGGAAGTGCCGCCGCACCTGCGTGGCACCTACCTCGGGCTCGCTTCGGATCCCATCATCGATCACCTCCGCGAGTTGGGCGTGACGGCGGTGGAGCTCCTGCCGATCCACCACCGCATCTCCGAACGCCACCTGTGCGAGCTCGGGCTCGACAACTACTGGGGCTACAACAGCCTGGGCTTTTTCGCGCCGGATCCGCGCTTCGCTTCGGGCGATCGCGGCGTGCAGGTGAACGAATTCAAGACCATGGTGAAGGCGTTCCACCGCGCGGGCATCGAGGTCTTGCTCGACGTGGTCTACAACCACACCGCCGAAGCTGATCGCCACGGGCCCACCGTGTCTCTCCGCGGCTTCGACAACCGCGCTTACTACCATCTGGTTCCGGACGATCCGCGCCGGGTGATGGACTTCACCGGTTGCGGCAACACGATTCGCATCACCCATCCGCGAGTGCTCCAGCTGGTGCTCGATTCGCTACGCTACTGGGTCGAAGAGATGCACGTGGACGGGTTTCGCTTCGACCTGGCCCCCGTGCTCGCGCGAGAGCCCGTGGAGTTCTCGAGCTTCGCGCGCTTCTTCGCGACCGTGCAGCAAGACCCGGTGCTGTCACGCGTGAAGCTCATCGCAGAGCCTTGGGACGTCGGCCCGGGAGGCTACCGGCTCGGTGCGTTCCCGCCGCTCTGGGCCGAGTGGAACGGCCGCTACCGCGACACCGTGCGGCGGTTTTGGCGCGGCGACGAGAACCAGGTTCCCGAGCTCGCGTCGCGCCTCTCGGGCTCGAGCGACATCTTCCAGGGCAGCGATCGCGGGCCCTACGCCAGCGTGAACTTCGTGGCTTGTCACGACGGCTTCTCTCTGCGCGACTTGGTCAGCTACGAGCAGAAGCACAACGAGGCGAACGGGGAGCAGAACCGCGACGGCGCCAACGAGAACTTCAGCAAGAACTGGGGCGTGGAGGGTGACACCGACGCGGCGACGGTCACGCGGCTTCGCGACCGCGTGATGAAGAACTTCCTTGCGACGTTGGCCTTCTCGCAGGGAGTTCCCATGCTCTCCCACGGCGACGAGTTGGGACGTACGCAACGCGGCAACAACAACGCCTACTGTCAGGACAACGAGCTCAGCTGGGTCGACTGGGAGATGACGCCGGAGAAGCGCGAGCTCCTGGGTTTCGCCCGCAAGGTGCTACGGATTCGGGCTTCGAACCCCGTGTTTCGCCGACGCAAGTTCTTTGCGGGCGACCCGGTGACCGACACCGGGATCAAAGACGTGCTCTGGCTCCGCTCCGACGGGCGCGAGATGACCAGCTCCGACTGGCAGGATCCGAAGAACCGCGTCCTCGGCATGCTGATCCACGGAAGGGCATCCGACGAGCTCGACGAACGCGGTCGTCCGAATCGAGGGACCACGTTGCTCCTGCTCCTGAACGCATCGAGTCGCGCGCGGCAGTTCGCGTTGCCCACGGTGCTCGAGCGCGGACGCTGGACGGAGCTCGTGAACACGGTCCAGCCCACCCACCGCGTGCCGCGTGGCGCGAGCATCCAGCTGCCGCCTCATGCGGTGGTGCTGCTCAGCCACGATGGCGAGTGAGCCGGCTCAAGGCGCGATCGCATCGCGGACGAGGTCGTCGCGAAAGAGCCGATCTTCGCACAGCTCGCTGGGGTGAAACGCGTTGCCGACCCGACAGAAGGCACGGTCGGCGAGGTCGGTCGAGGCGCCGAACTCTTCGAACCCTCCGTCGGGGCTCTCCGCCACGACTGAACCCTCATTTCCGCCGAACGAGAGCTTCACGCCGAGCTTCCCGGTCGAATCGAAGAGGCTCACCACGCCGTCGTTCTCGATGGCGATGAAGCGCCCCGCTGGAGAGAGCGCCACGTGGTCGAGCTCGGCACTCAGCTTGACCTCCCCGCTCTTGCTCACGAGGGCGAGCTCGCCGTACGAGCAGCGCACCAGCACCTTCGCGCCGTCGTCGGACGCGGCCAGCGCCCCGTCCTTGCAGTGAGTCGAGAGCAGCTCGGGCGAGCCGCCCTTCCGGAGATCGAAGCGCTCGAGCCCGCGCGGTGACGCCGTGAACATGAAGCGCCCGTCGGCGGAGAGCACGACGCCGCGCACGTCTTTGGCGAGCTCGAGTTCCTCGCTCTTGGAGCGCTCGAAGTCGTAGGAGACGTACTTGCTCTTGGTGCTCAACACGGCGCGCCAGGGCGACAGCGCAGCCACACGGCTGTCGCGTTCCCCGGTGTAGTCGACGGACCAAGCAGGCGCGCCGACGCGCGTGGAAAAGATCTTCGGTTGAAACGGGCCGCCCGAAGCGCGGAGTGTTTCCAGGTCGCTGAACGTGATTCGATCGAGCCACTCGCTGCTCTCTCGAACCGCGAGCGCCTTGCCACTCGGGACGTCCCAGGCGAGGACGCCATAGCCTCCGAAGTTTCCGGCGAGGCGCTGGCCGAGTTGGGACAAGGCCAGCGTGGCCTTGTAGCCACGCACGGCGACGAAGCGCGCGCTCGGCAGCCGTGCCCCTTCGAGGAAAAGTTCGACCTTGGAGTCGACTCCGGAGGAAAGCTCGCGCGCGAGCGCCAAGTGGCCTTCGGCCGCCGCCAAGGCCTCGAACCGAACGCGCGGGCGTCTCGCGGCCGCCTTCACTTGGGACGACGCCGCTTCGACCACGGCCAAACTGCCGCGCTCGTCCCCCACGACCAACGTGTCTCCGTCACCGGAAAGGAGCTGCAACCGACCGGGCATGCCGCGCGACGCGAGCGCGTGACCATCGGCTGGATCGACCTCGACCAGGGCTTCGCCCCACGTGCCACCGGCGACTCGGATGCGGGAGCCGTCCCGAGCGAACCCGAGCACCGTTCTGGCGAATCCGTGGCTCACCTCTGCTCGAGTCACGCTCGCGCCCGTCGTGCTGTTCCAGACCTCGACCCCGGCATGTGAAGCTGCGGCCAGTCGCTGTCCGTTGGGCGAGAACGCAAGCGCTTCGATCTCGACGCCGGCGCGATTCGAGAGCGCGCGCTGCTTCCGCAGCTTCGCCGCATCGAGGATCTCGATGGGCGCACCGCGGGTGGCCACCGCGAGGGAAGCGCCGTCGGTCGTGAGCTCGAGAGCGGTCACCTCGTAGCCGCGCGGAACGACGTATTCCGCGACGGAGTCTCCCGTCTTCACGTCGAAGCGTCGCACTACGGCATCGAAGGACCCGCGCGCGCCCGTGAGGAGCGCAGAGCCATCCGGCGTGAAGGTGAAGACGAGGATCTCCTGATCGGACCACTCGAAGCGACGGCCGCGTGCACCGGAGGCGGTGTCGAACACCACGACGCCTCTCTCGTCGCGCACGGCCACCTTGTCGCCGCTCCTGGAAAACGCGCCGCCAGTCGCGCGACTTCCACCGGCATCTTTGGGCGGGTCTTCGAGCGCCAGTTTGGGCTCGAGGGTCTTGCCGTCCACGAGCAAGAGTTCGCCCGCCGGCGTGCGCGCGAGGATTCGAGCGCCGTCGTGAGAAATCGCGAGAACGCCCAAGTCCGCCAAGCCGCTCGTGCGGCGGACGCCTTTGCCGAGGCCCTCGAAGCGCTCGGTTGCGAGGGATGCGAGACGCCTCGAGCGTGCGAGGTCGTGGGAGGCTCGCGCTGTGCGAGCGAGCGCCCAAAGCGTGTCGGCGTTTGCTGCGTTCTCCTTGGCGAGCTTGGCTCGGGCTTCTCGCACCCGGGCCGCGTCGTCGCGTGCGCGCCCGGCCTGGCTGGGGCAGAGCTTCTCCACCTGCGCGTAGAGGCGGAGCGCTCGGAGGTCGAAGCCCTGGTCCGCGAGCTCTCCGCCCCGGGTGAGCTTGCGCGAGGCCTGCCCACACGCGTCGGGGAGTGGAGCCTCGCCCGTCGCTTGGGTCCGCGCGGCGGGCGGAGTGGTCTTCGCCGTCAGGACGGTGGGGTCCTGCTCTGGGCTCCGGGCGGGCCGCTCGCCCGCACAAGCAGCCAGCGCGACGCCGATCCCGAGCAGCGAAACGCGTCGCATGGCGCATACCTATACGCCTTCGGGACTTGGGTCTTCCCGGAACCGGCGTGCCGCGCTAGTTGAAGCCATGTCCCGACCGAACCTCGCCTCGATCGCACCCGTCATCGGTCTCGTGCTCGCCGCCACTCTCGCGTGCAAGAAGGACGAGAAGTCGCCGGCCGCCGCCAGCGCCAGCGCCGCTGCCCAAGCTTCCGGCGCACCCAAGCCGCCTCAGGTTCCTTTCGAAGAGAAGGTGAAGGCCAGCAAGCCCATCGTGGTTTCGCCCGTCGCGCAGACCGTGGCCGGGAAGAAGCTCGAGGCCCAGCCCTGCAAGCTGGGCGACAAGAGCTTCCTTTCGCCCAACGCGTCGAGCACGATCCAAGCCATCGAGATCGTCGGCGACCAACTGCTGGTGGCCGACCACGAGGGCTTGCTCCACGGTTTCAAGGTTTCGACGGCGGGCGGCTGCACGCTGAGTGTCGACGCCTCGTTCGGCAACGGCGGCGTGCTCAAGCTCCCCAACAAGATCGAGCACCTTTCCAAGACCGACTCGGGTCTGGTGGTGGCTGCGTCGGGCGTGTTCGAGAGCTACGTGCTCGATCACGGCAAGAAGCTCTTCGACTGCAAGGCGAGTGGCCACTTCGAGGTGGAGCCGGGCGGCAAGTGGGGGATCGTCCCCTGGGTGAACTCCACCGTCGAACTCGTGGAGCTCTCGAAGGATTCATGCAAGTCCCAAGAATGGGTGCTCAAGAACCTGAGCGACGACGCCAAGCGCCAAGGCTTCTTCAAGAACGTGAACACGTCGGCCGTGATCGGCGACAAGATCTACATGGGCGGCATTCCCGCCGCCAAGATCAACGACGGCGAACCGCGCATCGTCGTGATCTACGACAAGGCTGGCAAGGAGCTCGGCCGCTTCGGCTCCACAGACAAGTCCTTCGGCGACGACTCCTTCGGCTGGATCCACGGCATCAGCGCTTGCGGGAAGAACGTGTGCGCGGTGGACGGGAACTTCCGGCGCATGAGCGTATGGAGCACCGACGGCAAGTTCATCGGCGCGGTGAAGTTGGCGACGCTCTTCGGACTGCCCGCACCCGTGGCTTGGATCAACGACATCGCGCAGGCCAAGGACGGCGCGGTGTTCATCCCCGCCGCGCATGAGCGCGGCGCAGAGCGGCGTGTCGGAGGGCTTGGTCTTCCGCGTGACCGGGCTTTGAGCACGCGATGCCGGCGAACGTTCCACTCGAGCTCACGAGTCGCGCCGGAGAAGGTCTGCTCGGTCTGGTTTCCCAGGCCGAGCAGCTCGTGCTCGACACCACGACCGATCCCGTCGGGATCCTCCACATCGAGCTCTCGGAGGTGGCGAGCCCGCCGACGCACGCGGCGCCCATCGTGGCCGTGGACGCGGCGTTCGTTGAGCGCGCGGGCAGCGGCGTGGTCGAGCGGCTCGAGGTTCACGTGGGCATGGAGCTCGATGCGGCGCCTGACGTGGGGCTGTGTGAGCGCCTGGCCCGTGAGGGCGGTGGCAGTGAGTACACGAGCCTCTGCCTCTCGCGGGGCGGGCGCGAAGTGCTGGACTTCACGTTGCACTACGGCTCTTGGCCGAAGCTCCTCGGCACCTGCACCGCGCTCGTGAGCCCCGGTCTCGACGCTGACGACGTGGCCGGCGCAGAGGAAGCCCTGCGTGCGCTCGGGGTTTCGAGTCGGCGTTCGAGCGATGGCTTGGGCGTCTCGCGCCGGCGATTTTCCGGGCCGCCCGAGCCGCGGACTCAGGTGGCCGCGCTCACCGCCGCGCGTGCTCGCGGCTTCGACGTCGAGCTCTTCACGTCGACGCTGCCGCTCACTCGCTCGCTCCGATTGTCGCTCACCGGGCCGAACGACCGAGTGGAGCTCGTGACGAGCCTCTGTCGTCAGATCCCGAAGGACGCGACCAGCATCGCGCGCGACGCCGTGGCATTGAAGGACCTGCTCGCCGAGGCCTTCGGCTTCGACATCGAGGGCCGCCATTGGCGCATCGACAACGCACACGGCGAAGCCTCCGAGCACCGGACGCACGCGCCGCTCGCCGGGCGCCGGCTCGAGTGGTCTCTCAATTGGGGTGCGCGCCGCCGCTGACGCGAGCGTCGACTCAGGGCGCGAGCAGGTCCTTGGCGAAGGCCCAGTCGTCTTTCCCCGACGGATCGACGACGCTCAGTGCCTCGATGTACGCGGTGGCGGGAACGCCCGCGACCTTGGCCTGATCGGTGAGGGCGCGCGCGTGGAACGCGTGGTGGAAGAGCGCGTTGGTGTCGAGGGGGATGGTGGCTGGCGTCAGCGGGTTGTGGACATAGAACGGCGGATCGTCCGCGCTCATCCAGGCCAGCATGTCGACGTCCGCGCGGTAGGCCTGGACCTTCGGCGTCTCGAGCTCCGGTAGCGACTGAATGCCGTAGAACGAGTAGAGCCTTTGGCCGAGCCCCTGCTGAACGGCGGCATCGAGGAAAGAGATGCCGAAGTCCTTGAAGACCACGCTGTCCCACTTCTTCAGGTCGTAGGTGGCCTGGGTGGCGTTGGCGGCGGCCCCGAGCACGCGCGTCGATTCGCGATCCACCGGGTCTTGGCTGGACGGATGCGCCATGTCGTCGTGAAACGCGAGCCACAAGCTGGTGCCCGCGCCTGCAGAGCCGCCCTCGAGTACGATCTTGGCCTTCTCGATGTGAAAGGCGTCGGCGTGGTGGCGAATGAACTGGAGCGCGCGCTTGCAGTCCGTCAGCGGCTTGATCACGCCCACGTCGTCCACCTCGGCGAGCACGCGGTATTCGATGCTCGCGTAGGCGATGCCCTGGGCGAGCAGGTCGGTGATGTGCGTGGCATCGGCCACGTAGCCGCCGTCCTTGGTGCCGCCCACGAAGCCGCCGCCATGAATGTGGATCAGGAGGGGCGTGGGCGTTGCGCTCTCGGGTAGAAAGATGTCGAAGCGCGTGCGCGGGTCGGTGCCGTAGGGCACGTCGGCGTGGAATGCGAACTTGGCGTTGCCGGCGCTGAACGGGGGATTCGACGCGGCCGGCAGGTTCAAGTCCACCGAATAGATCTCGGTCCACGCCGCGCCCGCCGCGCCCGCTGCACCGGCGGCGCCTGCCGTACCTGCCGCGCCGCCAGCACCCGTGCCCGCACTCCCTCCGCTGCCTCCGCCCGCTCCTCCCGCCCCACCGCTCGCGGGCGTCGTTCCCGAGTCGTCGCCGCCGCAAGCGGTGGCCGTGAAGAGGGCAAAGGCTGCGACGAAGGCGCCAGAGGAGCGGAGCGCGAGCATGCGCAAACCTAGCATCGCGGCCGCGCGCGCGCCCCGCTCGTGCCGTCACGCGGCCTTACGACCGGAGCGAGCGATGGGGCCCGGCGGCGCAAGTTTCGCGTCAGGGTGGCGGCTCGTGGGCTGTGGTAAGAGCGCGCCCGATGGCTTCCAGCTCCTCTCCCGAAGAACGCGATCACGCCGCCGAGCTACGTGGCCCTGCCACCGAGGTCGAGCGCTTGCTCCACGGAGATCACCACGAGCCCCACGCGTTGCTCGGCGCCCATCCGTGCACCATCGACGGACGGGCTGGATTGGTGGTGCGCGCCCATCACCCGGAAGCGGCGCGCGCGCAATGCCTCGTCGGTGACGAGGCGATCGAGTTGGTCGCGCTCGGCAGAGGGCTTTTCGCCACCTTCTTGCCCGGGCGCTCGCTGCCCTTCGCGTACCGGCTGCGCTTCCACTTCTCCGACGGAAACGCCTGGGAACGAGGCGACCCGTACCGCTTCTTGCCGAGCCTCGGCGAGGTCGACCTGCACCTGATCGGAGAAGGCAACCACCGCAAGCTGTGGCAGGCGCTCGGCGCCAACATCCGCACCATCGACGGTGAGACCGGAACGGCCTTCTCCGTATGGGCGCCCAACGCTCGGCGCGTGAGCATCATCGCCGACTTCAACGGCTGGGACGGGCGCCTCATGCCGATGCGCTCCCTGGGATCATCTGGCATTTGGGAGCTGTTCGTACCCGGCGTGGGCGAAGGCGCGCTCTACAAGTACGAGATCAAGACGCAAGAGGGTGGGCTGCGCTTCAAGGCCGACCCGATGGCAGAGTGCGCGGAGCTGCCCCCAGGCACGGCGTCCGTCGTGACGCGCTCGCGGCACGTCTGGTTCGACCAAAAGTGGATGACCGAGCGCCGCACCTCCGATGCGACGCGTCGACCCGTCGCCATCTACGAGGTCCACCTGGGCTCGTGGATGCGTGTCCCCGAAGAAGGACACCGATCGCTCTCGTATCGGGAGATCGCGCCCAAGCTCGTGCAGCACTGCCGGCGTTTCGGCTTCACGCACGTCGAGCTCATGCCCGTCGCAGAGCACCCATTCTTCGGCTCCTGGGGGTATCAGGTCACGGGCTACTTCGCGCCCAGTGGTCGCTACGGCACGCCGGACGACTTTCGCTACTTCGTCGATTACTTCCACCAGCACGGCATCGGCGTCATCGTGGACTGGGTGCCGGCGCACTTCCCCAAAGACGACTTCGCGTTGCGACGCTTCGACGGCACCGCGCTCTACGAGCACGAGGATCCGCGCCTCGGCGAGCATCCGGATTGGGGCACGCTGATCTTCAACTTCGGTAGGGCCGAGGTGCGGAACTTCTTGATGGCGAGCGCGCTCTACTGGCTCGACGAGCTCCATGTCGATGGTCTGCGCGTCGATGCCGTCGCGTCCATGCTCTATCTCGATTACTCCCGCCCCCATGGCGAGTGGCTACCGAACCCGTATGGCGGGCGCGAGAACATCGACGCCATCGAGTTCTTGAAAGCGACCAACCACATCATCCGCGAAGAACAACCCGGGGCATTCACCGTCGCCGAGGAGAGCACCTCGTGGGCAGGGGTGACGCGAGACGCGCGGGAAGGAGGCCTTGGTTTCACCTTCAAGTGGAACATGGGCTGGATGCACGACACGCTGAAGTATTTCGAGAAGGACCCGATCCATCGTCGCTATCACCAGGACCAGCTGACGTTCTCGATGATCTACGAGTTTCACGAGCGCTTCATCAACAGCATTTCCCACGACGAAGTCGTTCACGGGAAGGGTTCGCTCTTTTCCAAGATGCCCGGCGACAAGTGGCAGAAGCTCGCGAACCTCCGGCTCCTGCTCGCGTATCAGTACACCCGCCCGGGCAAGCAGCTGGTGTTCATGGGCACCGAGGTCGCGCAGGAACGCGAGTGGAACCACGAGACCAGCGTCGACTGGCATCTCGCTGGCGACCCCGATCGCCAAAAGCTCCAACACTTCATGGAGACCCTCGGCAAGCTCTATCTCGAGCGGCGCGCGCTCTGGGAGAACGACCCGAGCCCTGCGTCTTTCGAGTGGATCGACTGCAACGATCGCGACAACAGCGTGCTCTCCTACGTGCGGCGCTCCGGCGACGAGCACGTCGTGGTGGTCATGAACATGACGCCCGTGCCGCGCCACGACTATCGCGTCGGAATGCCCGAAGCCGGTAGCTACGTGGAGCTCCTGTCCACGGACGACCCCGCCTTCGGCGGCAGCGACGTGGAAACGCGGAAGGCGTTCGAAACCGAACCCATCGGTGCCCACGGCCGCGCGCAATCGGTGAACCTCACGCTGCCCCCGCTCGGCCTCTTGGTGTACGCGCGAGGTTGAGTCTCACGGCTCCTCCGAGCTCGCATCGCTCGTCGACCCGGCGTCGACGGGTGCGAGCGGGCGAGGAGTGCCCGCGTCCACGATGGCGACGGAGAGACAAACGGTGGGCGCGCAGCCGACGGCTTTGGCGAATGCGCTCGGCAGATTGCGGCGCAACGAGCGGCACACTGGGCCGTGCCCGTCGCAGGCCCCGAGCAGCGCGCCCGCGGTGACGCCGCACAGAGTGGCGCCGAGAAAGCGTGCGCGTCGCTCGAGCACGCGCCTCCGGTCTTCGTCGTTCACCAACGAAGCATAGGGGAAAGCGCGCGCCGAGCCCGTCTATTTGGGGACGATGGCGAGCATCTGACTCCCGCCCCAGGACCAATTCCCTGGCCAGGTCACGCTCCATTGCGCATCGCCCGCCGTGGTCTGGGCTACGGCAGCGGCGTACTGCTCCGCTTCGTTGCCAAACCCCGGCGAGTCGAAGAGCTCCGTGAAGCCCGTCGTCTCGATGGGCGTGGCCCAGTACTTGGTATAGACGACGAGCACGAGGGCCGGCTCGCTCGTCGTGAGAAGGTCCGAGTGCTGATTGCCGCTCGAGTGAGGGGCTGCGCTGTGATCGAGCACGGATGCGGGACGGGGAAGGTAGAACGCCGACAGCCTCACGTAGTCGTAGGTGTAGAGCGGGAAGCTCGTGGAGAAGTGCAGCGTCTGCGGACCCGCCGGCGGGTCGTCCAAAACGTAGCAGCGCACGCCGGCCGGGTTGTTGTTGCCGGCGAGGCCGCGCACGGCAGGTCCGACCGGTGTCATCTTGACGGCGCCGACTTGCAGGTCTCCGTAGATGTCCGCTTTCGTGTCGTTGTCGCGGGCGTGAGCGCACGCGACGAGGAAGCGCGCGCTCGTGGGAATGGTGAGGGGGAAGTCCATCGCGTCGGTGTTCGCAGGGCTGTCGCCGGAGTGCGCGCTCGAAAGCTCGGCCAGCGTGAACGGAACCTTTCCAGCGTCTCCAGCGTCCGTTTGGCCAGCGTCGCCCGAAGCGCCAGCTTCGCCGCCGAAGCTCGCATCCGAGAACGAACCGCCGGCCCCGGCTCCGGCTCCGCCGCCGCTCGGCGTCCCGCCGGTCGCGATCATCCCGCCCGTTCCGCCCACGGGCGCCACTTCATCGATCTCGAAGCAGCCGGCGAACAGCCAACACACGAGTCCCGCACTCGCGCGGACAGCGGGCAAAGCCGAACGCGACACTCACACCAGAGTAAGACAGAGTGCGGCCCACGGCGACAGGCGTGTTGCGACGACCCGGTGACCGGCTTGACGCCCGAGCGGTCCGTCGTTAGCGAGCGGGTTCCTTCAGAGGAGAGTCACACACCATGGGGATCCAACGCGCGCTCGCCAACGTCAGAGAAAACGTCCAGAACATCCCGGCGTTCCGCCAGCTCGTGGAGGAAGCGAGTGAGCAGGGAGCAGCGGCCGAGGAAGCCGAGCAGGCAGCTCAGGCCCAGCGCGCCATGTGGGTCGGCGCGCTGACCGAGACTGCGTACATCATCGCGGCGGCCGACGGTGCGCTCTCCGATGCCGAGAGCGGAGAGATCGTCGAGGGCCTGGTGTCGCTCACCGACGGAGCGATCCCGGCGGAAGAGGTGGTGGAGATGCTCGACCGCGTGAAAGGCGCCGTCGAAGAAGAAGGCCAGAAGGCGCGCTTCGCCGAGATCGGTAACATCATCTCCGACGAAGAGTTGCGGGATGCGCTCTACCTCGTGGCCTGCGCGGTGGCGTGGAAAGACGGCGGCATCGGCGAGAAGCAGGGTCTCGCGGTGCGGGCGTTGAAAGATGCCTTCGGCTACTCCGAGGGCAAGCACCAGACCCTGCTCGCCAAGGCGCGCGGCTGACCCGGCTCAGCCCGGGTTCGCGGCTCGGTCCACCAGGAACGTGACGCGACCCGCGGCGGCCAAGTAGACCCGACCCGGGACCTCGTCTTCATCGCCGTGCTCGAGGGCACGGCTGAGCGCCGCGCGCTTGTCGGCGCCGCACACGAGCACGAAAACCTCTCGGGCTCGGAGTAGCGTACTCCGCCCGAGGCTGATGCGCGGCTCGAGGTCTGCTGGAAACACCGCGACGACGCTCCCCGAAGCCGAAACCGCGCGGGTCTTCGGAAACAGCGACGCGGTGTGTCCGTCGCTGCCGAGTCCGGCGATCACCAGGTCGAGCACCGGCGGTTCACCGAGCTCCCGGGCGAGAACCGCGGAATATGCCTCTGCGGCGGCTTCGGGGGAGAGCTCCCCTTGCATGCGAAACACGTGCTCCCGAGGGATCCGCCCCGGTTCGAACAGATCGCGCTCGAGAGCGCGATAGTTGCTGCGTTCGTGCTCTGGGCCGACGGCGCGCTCGTCGACGAAGAACCAGCGAATGCGCGCGACGTCGAGCGCGGACTCGGCGGGCGAAGACCCGAACGTCGTCGCGAGCCGGCGATAGCTCGGACCCGGGGTCGAACCACCCGAGAGGGCAACCGACGCTTTCCGGCGTTCACCGAGCGCCGACGCGATGCACTCGCCCATGCGATGCGCCGCGACTCGGGCCATCTCGTCGGCGTCCGCGAGCACCACGAGCTCAGCCATGGTTCTTCCATTTTTCGGCGAAGCTCAGCGTCTCACGCAGGAGCGAGTCCGTGCGAAACGAGCGGATGGCTCGCTCCACCAGCTCGGCGTCGTCCCGCTTCGGGATCGAGAAGCGACGGCTCTGTGGCTCGCTGCCCGGCGCCGACACGTGCCAGCTCACGTGTTCGCCGTCGGCGTCACGTTCCACCCGCGCGAGGAGCTCACCATCGTGATGGTTCGCCGCGAGTGCGACTCTCAACATGCAGCCGGGCACCACGCCCGGTCGTGGGTCGTCTCGAACTTCGACGCGCACGCGGCTTCCTCGCGCGTCTTCGAAACCCGGGCTCCAACCGAGGCGCGCTGCGAGCCAGGCCACGAGGAGCTCGGCCTCGGCGCTTTGGCCGGCGTGGTCGGCGCGGGTGCCGTGCACGATCTCCACGCGCGTCACTTGGCTCAAGGCCGGCAACAGCGCTGGGTCGTCGAACACCCTGGCCAGCATTTCGCGCCAGCGTCGCGTTCGCACGAACGCCAGGTCATGGACGACAGCGGAGGTTTGGGACGCTAGGCGCGCCCCGCGCGACAGGCCGAGCTCGGCGCTGTCCATCACGATCACGCCCGCGCTGCCGGCCAGCGCGTCGACCACGTTGGCGGGCGCCCCGGGGCCGACGTAGAGCGCCGTGGGCAGCGACGACTCGATGAGCGAATCCAGGATCGACTGCGCGCGCTTGCCCGCCATGGTGCCGAAGCGAAGCGTGACGCGTTCGGCGCAGACCGCTTCGCGCGCGGAACCCGGTTCGAGGCGGCAGACCGCGGAAACCTCGCCGTCCAACGCCCAGGGCTCGAGTCGGGCGTCCACGCACACCACGAAGGTGCGCGCGCCGAGCCGCGCCGCCACGTCTTCCAACGTGTCGAAGAACGACGGCTCGCGCTGGCCGTGCACGGCCAGGAGATTCAGCGTCGTGGCGTGGGGCTTCGTGGTCCCCGATTCGTCGGGCTGCCACAGCGCGACCAGCTCTCGCTCGATGCGCCCGAGCGCGTCGCTCACTTTCGGTGTCACGGCTTGCTCCAGCGATGCGCGTTGGGCGCGAGCAGCGCGTCGGCGGCGGCGGGTCCCCAGCCACCGGCCTCGTAGGTGACGAGCGGCGCCTCGTTCTGTCGCCACGCGCTCGAAATCGGGTCAACGAAAGTCCACTGGGCCTCGACCTCGTCGTGCCGCGTGAAGAGGGTGGCGTCTCCGCGCATGGCATCGATGAGCAGCCGCTCGTAGGCCTCGGGGCTCTCGTGTCCGAAGGCCGTGCCGTAACGGAAGTCCATGGCCACGTCGCGCATGGCGACCCCCTGCCCCGGGATCTTGGTAGCGAAGCGCAGAGCGATGCCCTCGTCGGGCTGGATGCGCAAGACCAGGGAGTTCGGTTGCCGGAGGCCCATGCCCTGACTGTCGAACAGGGGATGGGGCAGCGGCTTGAAGTGGAGGGCGATCTCGGTGACGCGTTTTTGCAGGCGCTTGCCCGCCCGGAGGTAGAACGGCACGTCGGCCCAGCGCCAGTTGTCCACGCGCGTCGCCAGGGCCACGTAGGTCTCCACCTCGCTCGTGGGGGAGACGTCCGCCTCTTCGCGGTAGCCTGGCACCGCATCGCCGCGCACGATGCCCCCGACGTATTGGCCACGGACGGTGGAGGCTCGCACCTCTTCGATGCTGCGAATGGGGCGGAGCGCCCGAAGGCCCTTCACCTTCTCGTCGCGTACCGAGTCGGCGTCCCAAGCCACCGGAGCCTCCATGGTGACGAGCGACAACAGCTGAAGGGCGTGGTTTTGCACGATGTCCCGCATCAAGCCGGTCTCTTCGTAGAACTTGCCGCGCCCTTCCATGCCGAGGTGCTCGGCCACGGTCAGCTCGACGTGCGAGACGTGGTTCCGGTTCCAGAGCGGCTCGAAGATGGTGTTGCCGAAGCGCAGAACGAGCAGGTTCTGCACCGTCTCTTTGCCGAGGTAGTGATCGATGCGGAAGATCTGGCGCTCGTCGAGCAGCCCGAGCAGCTCGCGATTGAGCTGCTTCGCCGACGCGAGATCCGTGCCGAAGGGCTTTTCCACCACGACCCGCGCGTGGGGTCCGTCGCCACCGGGGCGCGGGCACAGGCCGTGGTAGACGAGGTTCTCCACGATGCTGCGCACGTTGTGCGGTGGCACCGCCAGGTAGAACGTGCGGCCCCCGCGCGTTCCTCGCGTGCGATCGAGCTCCTCGAGCACCTCGCCCAGACGCCGATAGGCAGCGCGTTCGTCGAAGGCGCCTTGCACGTAGCGCATGCCTCGCGCGAGATCGTCCCAGACCGCCGTGTCGATGGGCTTTTGTCGCGCGTGCTGCTCGACTGCGGCTCGCATCTTCTGCCTGAGCTCGTCGTCTCCGATGGGGCGGCGAGCGAAGCCGACCAGCGCGAACGCGCTCGGCAGCATGCGATTCTTCGCCAGCGCGTAGATGCCGGGGAGCAGCTTGCGGCTGGTCAGGTCACCGCTGGCGCCGAAGATCACGAGCACACAGGGGTCGACGCTCAGGTCTTCGAGCATCCCCGCGCGGAGCGGGTTGTCGTTCATGGGCGGGGGGGTCATCGCGGTTTCGCGATGGTCGCCGTCCAGAGACGACACGGCAAGACTTCATCCGCGCTTCGAGTTTCGCTGCTTCGCAGCGCGTCATCTCACGCACGCGCTCGCGTCTCCACGCCGGCGACGAGCAACACCAGTGCGCCCAGCACGGTGAGCCAGAGCCCGGCGAAGGTGGTGTGATAGAGCACGCGCACGACCTCGACGCTGCCCCAGAGCATGAAGCCTCCACCCACGAGCGCCGCCAGAGTGCCTGCCGCGCGCCGGTTCACCCAGGCCAGGACCGCCGCGCCGAGCGCGCCGATGGGGAGGAAGTAGAGCAGGTAATAGTGGGCGCCGCGTTCCTTCGCGAACGCAAGGACCTGCCAGCCGTTGATGAAGAAGCCCCCACCGAACCCGCGGAGGCCGAACCACCCCAGGCAGAAGCCGACGACGACGAGGATCGATCCAATCAGCACCCAAACGTTCCGAATCTTCATGGCAGCCTCGAATCTCCCGACCCAACGTACGCCCGTTGCTCATGAAGCTGCCCGAAATAGTTTGTATCGATTCGATAACTCTGGCTAATTGATAGGCGTGCAGCTCTCGCGGCTCGAAGGGTTTTTTCGCGTGGCGCGAGCGCGCGGCTATGCGCGGGCCGCCCGCAGCTTCCCCTATCCCATCACCCAACCGGCCATCCACCAACAGGTGAAGAAGCTCGAGGCCGAGCTCGGCGTTCGCCTGTTCGAGCGCCTGTCGAAAGACCAGCTCGCGCTCACTCCCGCTGGCGAGCGTCTGTACGCGTTCGCCGAGCCGTTCTTTGCCGAGCTCGATCTCGTGGTGGACGAGATCCGTGCCGAGGCCTTTGGCGGAGTGCTGCGCATCGACACGTCGGGGCTCGTGTTGAAGCAGCTCTTGCCGAGCTTCCTGCGCCGCTTGAGGAGCGCGCGCCGAGACATCCTGGTCGACGTCGAGGAGGTGCCGGAACCCGACGTGGCGCGACTCCGGAGCGGAGCCGCACACCTGATCGTCGACTACCGCGAACGCCCGCCCGAAGGCTGCGAAGCGCGCCAGGTCGCCGTGAGCCGCCCGTACTTGGTCTACCCGGCCGAACACCGCGGCGGTGAACAAGCACTCGGGCAGTTGGCCTTCGTGAGCTACCACCCGTCGCTGCCGCACCACGCGCTTCAGCTGGCAGCGGTGCGCCGCCACTTCGGCGTGCCGAAGCGCACGATCTCGGCGAGCAGTGTCGACGCGATCCTGGCCTTCGTGCAGGCGGGGCTCGGCTTCTCGGTGATCCCGTGGCTCGCCGAGCGCGGGCCGGAGCTCGACGGAGTCGTCGCCAAACCCACGCAGGCGGAGACCGCGACGTTCCCGATTTTCGCGCTGTGGCGCAGCGGTGGGCGACATCCGCTCGTGGAGGCAGCGCTCGCGCACCTGCCGGCGGTGCGGGCGTAGTCAGCCCGCAAATGTCGACTGCGCGAGCCAGAGCCCCAAGGCGATCGCCAGCACGAAACCGAGCCCGATCCAGAGCCAGGCGCGGCTTCGGCGAGTGGCGGAGCTCGCGCCGGCTCTCGGTTGCGCGAGGGCAGCCAGCATCTCCGCTGCGTTCGCGTAGCGATCCTCCGGGCGCTTCTCGGTTGCGCGAGCGATCACGGGCCCGAGGGGCGAGGTCAGCACCTCGGGTGGGTGAGGCACCGGCGACGGAGATACCTGCTTCAGGCAGATGTCGATGGGACTGCCGTGGAACACCCGCCGGCCGGACACCAACTCGCTCATCACGAGTCCCAGCGAGTAGACGTCGGAGGCGGGGGAAGTCGGTCTTGCTTCGATGCTCTCGGGTGTCATGTAGCTCGGCGTTCCGAGCACCTCTCCGGGTCCAGTGAGCGCCCGAGTGTTTTCGCGCAATGACTTGGCGATTCCGTAGTCGAGCACCTTGACGAAGTCCGAGGCTCCCGCGGGCTGGGTCACGAACAGGTTCGCGGGCTTGATGTCGCGATGCACGATGCCGACGGAGTGCGCTTCGGCCAGCGCACGGAGCACTTGCGTCGCGATGTGCACGATGCGTTCGTGCGGCAGAGCCCCGTGGGTCTTCGAGATCTCGTCGAGCGACTGTCCCTCGAGCAGTTCGAACACGCTGTACGGCTGCTCGCCGTCCGCGACGCCGAAGTCGAGGAGGCGCACGTTGTTGGGGTGGCTCAAGCGCTGGACGAGCTCTGCTTCGCGCCGGAAGCGAGCGAGAGCAGCTCCTTCGCGCTCTCGGTGCATCAGCTTGAGCGCGACCGATCGGCCGCTCTGCAAGTCTTCGGCTCGGTGGACGGTTCCGTGCCCGCCCTCGCCGATCCTAGCGGTCAATCGGTAGCGTCCCGCGAGAACCTCACCCGACATGCGCGACTCGAGCCACGGTAGGCGTCTGGTCGCGCGTTTGCCACCTCACCGTTGGTTGACGGACTCCCGACGTTTGCATAAGGCTAGCCGCCGGAGGATTGGCATGCAGGGCTGGCAGAAGACCTTGGCTTTCGTTTCCGGGATCGCGTTCGCTTCGTCGCTCGTAGGTGTTGCCCTTGCCCAAGGGACCGATGCACCTCCGCCGCCGCCCGCGGGAGATCCCCCGCCCCCGCCGCCCCCGCCCCCGCCGCCTTCCACCGCAGTGGCGCCGCCTCCCGGGCAGCCACCTGCGCAACAACCTCCGCCAGCGTACGGGCAACCGGGAGCGCCGCCGCCTCAAGGTGCGCCGCCGCCGGGCTACTACGGCTATCCGCCCGCAGGTGAGCCGCCGCCGCCGGTCGCGCAGCCGCCGGTGGGCGTACACGAGCACGACGGGTTCTTCCTGCGAATGGGTCTCGGCTACGCGTACCTGAGCACCAAAGGGAAGCTCACCGACCCCGTGGAACGAGACCTGGGAACCACCAAGGGCGGCGGAGTCGGTCTCGGGCTCCTCATCGGTGGAACGGTGGCGCCCGGCTTCGTCCTGGGCGGCGCCCTGTTGAGCCACGCGGTCGTGGAGCCGGAGAACGACGGCGACACGCTGAAGGACACCACCATGACGCTGGCGACTCTGGGTCTCTTCGGTCAGTTCTACTTCGACCCCACGTCGGGCGGTTACGTCCAAGGCTTGATCGGCTTCGGCCAGGGAGACATCTACGACGACAACAGCCCCGACGATCGCGAGAAGCCGACCGGCCCCCTCTTCGGAATTGGCGGCGGCTATGACTTCTGGGTTGGAGAGCAGTGGAGCATCGGCCCCGAGCTCCGTGTGATGTACGCGCCGCTCAAGTACGACAAGGACGGCGTCAAGGGTGACTACAACACGACGGCCGTCTCGCTCTTCTTCACCGGCACACTGCACTAGCCTTCGACCAAAACGAACGTGTCGCCGCCCATCCCGTAGGCCTGGACCGTGTCCCAGCCCGTGGGCAAGGGCGGCGTCACCCAGTCGAAGACCCGCTTGGCGTCGAGGGGCGACAGGTTCACGCAGCCTCCGCTCTTTCGCTCGCCGAAATCTTCGTGCCAATAGGCAGCGTGGATCGCGTACGGCCGCTTGAAGTAGATGGTCCACGGCACGTCGGCGATCCAGAAGCGCGTGGGCTCGCTCTCCTCGGTGCTCATGGTGGAGAAGTGGTGTTTGCTCTCCACGAAGTAGCGACCGTAGGGCGTCGCGTCTTCTTTGCCAGGTGACATCAACGTCGTGAACACCGGCTTCGGCCCTTCGTAGAGCGTGAGCGTGCCGCGGTTCACGCGCACGTGGATCCACTTGCCGGTGCCTTTGGTCTCCCAAGGTGGCTTGGGCCGCGCCTCGACCAGAGAGGCGTCGCTCCGCTCCAGGTAGAGTCCGGACTCCTTGGTTTCGAGGAAGCGTTTGCCACTGCTTCGCTCCTCGTTGCCCGTGAGCAGCACGGGGCTCCGTAGCGGCCACGTGTCCGCGGTCTTCTCGAAGCCGTGGTCGGTCTTCTTCCACTTCGGTCGGGGCGCTTTGCGGATCCACGCCAGCGGAAGCTCGACGCCATTTCCGAGCTCGAGACCATGGAACTCGGACACCCGAAAGCGCTTCAGGCCCCTCGCGGGCACTACCGTCATGTCGGTAGAGAGCACCCAGGTCTCGCCGAAGGCCTCGAATGCCCGGGTGTACGCCAGCATGGAGCCGGACGGGATCATCTTGAAGTAGACGCCCTTCGGTTCGCCCCAAGGAGTCGGGACCTGTCCGCCGTCCTTCAGGAAGTCGGGGATGTCGCCGTTCGGCTCGATGGCTGCGTCTTCTGCGAGCTCGTCGTGGCCCGCGTTCCAGCCGCGCATCTTCGGTCGATTGCGCGCGCCGGTCTTCCACAACATCTTTTCGGGCGGCACGGGCTTCGTGAGCATGGGCGCTCCGACGCTGAGCGCGTAGTGATAGGGCATCACGCCCGGCGCCGGCGCCGTCCAAGCGCCCGCTTTCATCCAACGGGAGCTCATGTCGAGCGTGGAGCGCGGACCTACGCAGACGTAGCCACCCTCGACCCTCGCGAAACGCGCGCAGCGTCCGTTGCCGGTGACCGGCTCGGCGGATAGGAGCGGGATGGATCCGCCGACGCGGATGCTCCCGAGGGGAAGCGAGCCAGAGCGCGGGCCGGGTTGGATCCAGGTACCCCAGGTGAGGGAGCCGATGGAGCCCTGGGTGCCTACTTCTGCGGGCTTCGGATAACCGGCGCCGAAGAAGTCCGTCACTGGAAGCGTTGCGGGCGGACTGGCAGCCGCCGCCGCCGATGCCGAGACGGTCTTCGGAGTCGGCGAGCTCGCGCTTCCATCGCGCTCCAGTGCGCGCGACGGACTCATGGGGGCAGCGGCTTGGGTTGCACATGCCGCCAAGAAGAGACCCGAAGCCATCACCCGCGTGCGGGACACGGCCGGCATTGTCTCGCGCGCTCTTCACGGGATCCAGAAACACACCGTGACTCGCTGGCGGCCGCCGGAAACGAGCCCAGCTTCGGGGGATCTGTCAGACTGTGCGGTCCGCGCCATGTCTCGCTCGGCGTTCCTCGTCGTGGTCCTTTCGCTCGCCTGCGCCGGAGCGTGCGCCGAGAAGAGCGACGCGCCACGCAGCAGCGAGGTCCCGGACGCCGCCAGCCCGGAGCCCGTCGAGCCTCCGTCGTCGCCGCCCGCCGCGCCGAGTGACGCTCCGCGGGCACCCAAGGCGGACCGCTTGGTGGTGCTCGCAGGTGGCGACGTGAACCTCGGGCGAGGCGCTGGACAGGCCATTTTGAAGGACCCGAGCTACGACCCGTTTCGGGTGATCGCGCCGCTCCTCGACGGGGCCGACCTCCGGCTCGTGAACCTCGAATCGCAGCTCAGCGAGCAGGAGGGCGAGACCCAGCATCCAGTGAACCACCTGGTGTTCACCGGACCCCCGCGGGGCGCCGACGTGCTGGCGCGAGCGAAGATCGACTTGGTCTCCGTCGCCAACAACCACGCCTGGGACTACGGGAAATCTGCGTTCTTCCAGACTCTCGAGAACCTCGAACGAGCCGGCGTGCGCTACGCGGGCGGCAGCCGCGAGCCGGGCCGCATGTACGAGCCCACCGTGATCGAGGTGAAGGGTTGGAAGGTGGCGGTCTTCGCCGTGACCGACATCTGGAACCAAGGTCCCATCCAGGAGCACGAGGGCAAGAACCACGTGGCGTGGGCTGCACACAAGCTCTTGGAAGCGCCGCTGGCGAAAGCCCGGAAGGAGTGCGACCTCGTATTCGTGAGCTATCACGGCGGTGGCGAGTATCAGGACTTCCCCATGCAGTGGACGCGGAGCTTCGTCGGTCAGGTCATGGGAGCCGGAGCCGACGCGTTCTTCGGTCACCATCCACACGTGCCGCACGGTGTCGCTTGGCACGGCGGCAAGCCCGCGTTCTACAGCCTCGGCAATTTGGTCTTCGCCATGCACAGCGACTACCCTTGGACGGGCACGAGCTTCATGGCCAAAGTCACGTACTTCGCCGACGGTCGAGTCGAAGCCGAGGCGTGCCCCTACTCGATCCTCGGACACGTGCCGATGCCGTTCGACGGCAAGACGAAGCTCGCTCGCGAGCGCATGTTCCGTGAGCATTTGAAGCTGGTTTCCGCCTCCACCGGCGGCAGCGAGGTCGGAGAGTCGGGTGAGCTCTCGTGCATGCCGCTCGGGCCTCGGCGGCCGAAGGGCAAGCCGTGACGAAGTGGGCCTTCGCCCCGGGTGCGCTGCTGTTGGTTTCGGCCTGCGGGCGCGGCGGTCAGGATTCGCCCGTGCCGAGCGCGAGCGCTGCGCCGAAGCCCGCGCTGACGGAAACCAGCTCCGCTGCCCCGCCCGCCGCTGCGACGGCTGCGTGCTCGCCCACGTGTCTCGCCATCGAGCGTTGCGAGGCCGGACGCTGCGTGCCGGCGTGTCCCGAAGGCGAAGTCTACATCCCCGCGACCGGCGACAAGGGGTTTCGCATGGGCCGCGGTGGCTACGGAGCGCTCGATCGCGCGCATCAGGTCGTGCTCACCAAGCCCTTCTGCATGGATTCGACCGAAGTGACCGTGGCGGCGTACCGAAAGTGCGTCGACGCCGGCACGTGCACCATCCCCCAGCTCAACGATCTGAACAGCAACTTCCGAAGCCAATATCGGCGCGACGATCACCCGATCAACATGGTGAACTTCGGGCAGGCGAAGCACTACTGCGAGAGCCGCGGCCAGGCGTTGCCGAGCGAGGCACAGTGGGAGTGGGCCGCAGGTCACGGGGACGGCAGGAAGTACCCCTGGGGTGAGGAAGATCCGACGTGCGAAAACGGGCTCGCGGACTTCACTCCCGGCGGTTCGCCCAAGAGCGATCCGGCCGGCGACGTCGGCTGCCACGGCGGCGGAACGAGTCCGGTGAAAGCGCATCCCAAGGGCAAGAGCAGCTGGCCCAACGGGGAGCTGTTCGATCTCGGAGGCAACCTCTGGGAGTGGACCAACGACTGCTTCTTGCCCTACCCGGGCGGAACCGTCAGCGACCCGAGCCCGCAAGCGCACCCGAACATCCCCGGAGAGTGCTACGTGCGTGCTCTCCGCGGAGGTGGCTGGAACCGCAGCCGCGAGGCTCTGAAGGTCCCCTGGCGCGCAGGCTCGAAGAAGACGTATCGCGTTCCCGGGCTCGGTTTCCGTTGCGTACGAAACCCGTGAGCTGGTCGGGTTCAGATCTCGGTCGAGCGCTGCACGACGAGGGCGAGTGCCAGCGCCGCGAGCATGAGCACGACCAGAAAGCCAGCTGACAGGAGCAACAGACCGAACGCTTTGTGGAGCTCGCCGAAGGCGGTGCCCACGTCGCGCGGATTTCGCGCGCGATCTCGCACGACGGGGGTCAGGGCGTTCGTGGCGCGCCGGAGCATCACTCCGAACGCGAGGTTCAGGATCCCGATGGGCCCGAGGTACACGAGCACGGCGGGATCGGAGCGACCGAACAGGCTGACCGCGAGCAAGACGAGCGAAAGCCCGCCTGCGGCATAGCTCGCTCGTTCGAGCCAGAGCGCGCGGCTCCGAAAGCTCTCGATGTGCGTCAGCTCGACCTCGGTCGCACGCGCGCCGGCCATGGGATCCACGATGGGTCCCTCGGCTTCACCGTCTTCGGCCTGGCGAGCGGGGAGCTCGGGGTCGTCGCTTTCGTCCGCGCCCATTTCGGCGAAGGCTCGTTGGCGGCGAGCACGCTGTCAATTGCTTCTCACCTGGCTTGACAGCTCGAATGCGACTCGACCACTCTCGCGAGCTCCACGCGAGGCTCGATGCCGTCACCGTCCGGGCGAGTGCGGGCGCTGTTCGCCCTGGCCGCCGCCGTCGTGCTCATCGGCGTCGTGGTGATGGGCCTGCTCCGCGTGGTGCTGCCCGCCCAGAAGCCGCCAGAGGTGACCGCTGCGCGGACTCCGTCGCCGCGCCTCACCCCCCACCTCTTGCTCGTGGTGGTGGATGGGCTGCGCTGGGACGTCGCGACGGACGAGAAGCTCATGCCCGAGCTCGCCCGCGCCATGCGCACGGAGTCGTCCGGCGAGCTTTGGGCCGGGCGCGTCTCCATGACCACGAGCGCCGTGCTCGCCTTCGGCACCGGCCAGCGCGGCAGTTTCGATCAGGTCGTGCGCAACGTGAACCCGGCCCCGCCGCCCCACGACTCGTGGCTCCGCGCCGGGCGCGCTGCCGGCCTCGGCGTGATGAGCGTGGGCGATCCGGCCTGGGTGCAGATGTACGGATCGGCGCTCTCCGCGCAGCGCACCGACCCCGAAGGGGTGGCCATCGACGTGGACTTCAACCCGACCACGTTCCGCGACGCGCGCGAGCTCCGGTCCCGCGCGCCGGATGCGCTCGTGGTTCACTTCGTGACTCCCGATCACCAGGCGCACGCGTACACGGTTCCGAGTCGGCGCTACCGCGAACACATCGCCGGCTTCGATCGGGACTTGTTCCAGTTCCTCGGCGAGTTCGGGCCCGATTGGACCCAGGTCGTGCTGGGCGATCACGGCGCGGCGGACAGCGGCACGCATGGCGCCGACGTGCCGATCCAGCGGCGCACGTTCGTTTTCGCGCGTGGGAGAGGCGTCGCCCCGGGCGTGAAGCTCGGCTCGGTGGATCAGGTGGACGTGGCGGGCACGCTCGCCCTCCTGCTCGGCCTGCCGGTGCCGGCCCACTCCCGCGGCCACGCGTTGTTCGAGCTCCTGGACTTGCCAGCCCAGACCCGCGCGAACCTCGCCTGCGCAGACGCTGCTCGTGCTCGGGCCTACGCTCAGGCATCGGGTCTAGAGCTCCGTGAGCTCCCCTGCGCGGAAAGCTCGGAGCCGCTGCGTGCGGCCCGCGAGACCGTGCGGGCGGTCGACGCGGCCATCGAGCGAGCGACGGGACTCGGCTCGGGCGCCGTGCCGTGGCTCTTGGCCGCGAGCGTTCTGCTCTCGATCTTGGTCGCCAGCATCGCCCTCGGCCGCGCGCGCCCCGAGGAGCTCGTGCCTGCCCTGGCCATGGTCGCCTTCGGTGTGCTTCTCACCTGGGGCGTCGAGCGGCTGCCGGGAGGGCGACCGAACCAAGCGCGCGCCGTGCTCTTCACGCTGGGGAACTTGCCGGCGCTGCTCTTGCTGCTGGTTCCCGGAAAGCTCGCGCGCGCAGTCGAGCGGTTCCCGGTGATCGCAGCGCTGATCGCGCCCGGGTTCCTCGTCGCGACCTACACCACGAACGCGCAGCCCGAGTCCTACGTGGCGCTCGTGGTGTCGAGCCTGCTCGTCGTGCTCTTGGGCGGCGTGTCCGAGACGCGACCGACGTTGGCGCGGAGTCAGCTCCTCCTTCATCCGCTGCACGTCGCTCTGCTCTTGGCTGCTCTCGCGCTACTCTTCCTTCCCGGCACGCGCACCAGCGAGATCTTCCCGGCCTGGTTGCGCAAGGATCCGGGGCTGACCCTTGCGGCCGCCATCGCTGCACTCGGGGTGCTCGGCACCGTGCTCGCGCTCCGCTCCGGGCATCGCCGGGCGTTTCCGTTGGCGCTCGGGCTGGTGTCCGCCGTGGTGCTTTCCCTCGTGCTCCGGCGTTTCGTGCCGCCTTGGCCCGGTCGTCTGCTGCTCGTCGCGAGCGCCGGCTTGGCCCTCGTCTCCACCCTTCGCAACCAACGCTTGCCCGCGCTGCTGTTCGGCCTCGTCGCCTACGCGCTCGTATCGCGAGACGCCGAAATCCTCACCGTCGTCGCGACCGTCATCGTCGCCGACGGCGTCGGCGCCGCCTTCGCGCGCCACGCGGTGGCGCTCGGCCGCTCGGGGGCGCGTCTCACACCTGCGGCGATCCTGACCCTCTCTTGCTTCGTGTTCGGGCTCGCCTTCGTGCAGCGCATCGGCATTCAGGGCGCCATCGACTTCGGCGCCATGGACTGGGGTGTCGCGGGCTTCGGCGACCCGCACGTGCCCGCCTGGATCGTCGGTGGGGCGCTGGGGCTGAAATACGCGTTGGGCCTCTGGCTGTGTTTCGGTGCGCTGTTCTCCGAGCTGGGCGTCGCGCGGGCGAGAGAGCTTCTTCCGGCTGTGTTCCTCATGTTCCTCGCTCGCACGCTGGCGCTCACCGGCATGTTCCTGACCTGCGGCGCGAGCTTCTGGACCGGCCTCCGCGTACTCGGCGATCTGCCCATCGCCATGCTCTGGCTCGTGGCGAGCGGACTCGCCTGGACGCTGCTCGCCTCCCCGCGCGCGTGCGCGGCGGCTCCTCAGCCTTCTTCTTTGTCTTCCTCGAGCTGATCGAGGATTTCGCTGGCGCGGTCTTCGGAGATCCCGAACCAATCCGCGAGCTGGTTGATGAGCTCGTTCTCCTCGTCCGCGATCTCTTCGTCCGCCAACGCCACTGCCGCGGCCAGCGCGAACGCGCCTTCGGCTTCGCTGGGCTCTTCCGCGATCTCGTCGGCGATTTCCTGGAGCCGCGCATCCCTGCCCTGCTCTTCCAGGCGCTTTCCGTAGTTCTCGAGCATCACGTTGATGGTGCCGCTCCGGAGCAGGTTGTCGCTGAGACCGCGGACGGCGCCGCGCACCACGTCGCGCTCGGCCTCGGCGATCTTGCCGTCGGCGCTCATCATGAGGAACATGGTTTCGGCCAACGGATCGATCCGCGACAGCGCCATGGTCTCTTCCTGGCTGAGAAGCCCTTCACGCGTCAGGGTCTCGTAGGCGGGGGAGAGCACCACCGTGGGACGCCGCCCGCTGGCGAGAAGAGCGTCTCTCAAGCGCGAGATGGTCGCGGTCTCGATCTTCATGTGCTCGAAGCTACACGCGCTTTGCGCAGCGATCCAGCAGAGCCAACTTTCTGACACCCGTGTGTCTTGTGGGCACATTTCCTTCCTGCGAATCGCGGCATAGGATGCGGTCGTTCCCGGCGCGCGAAGGTCTGGGGTCGGAGACCGGGGAGGGAGAGAAACATGCGGAACGTGACGAAGTCGGTGTTGCTACTGGGTGGTGCGTTCATCATCGCTGCTTGCTCGGCGGGCGACGACACGGGTGAGAAACCCTCACCGCTGACGGAGGCGGTGACCGAGTCCAAGGAATACATCACGGGTGCGTGCTCGGAGCTCACCTTCGGGCTGCCCTGCGATCCCGACGGACCGCTCGGCAACGCCACCGAGTGCGAAGGCGTGTGCTGGCTGGGTTTCAACGGGAACGCCGCCTGCGTGCCCATGGCCGACGCGGGGCTCGCGAGCCTCGACGGTCGCATCTGTGGCACCGCGGCCGGCGTCGGCAACGCCGCCTGTGCCAACACCTGCAAAGACGGCAAGTGCCAAGCCCTGGCTGCGGCCGCGGGTACGGCGTGCCGCCCCGACGCGCAATCGAACTCTTGCGCGGGTCAGTGCAACAACCTCGGTCAGTGCCAGCCCCTCGGCGCCAACGTGTGTCCCTTCGGACGCGACAACTGCATCTTCACCGCGTGCAATCCGTTGAACGTCGCGCAGTGCACGAAGAACGCTCTGTTGAAGTCCAGCGATTGCACCGACGGCAACGCCTGCACGCTGGCCGACCAGTGCGACGGCAACGGCGGCTGCGCCCCCGGCGCGCCCAAGGCGTGTGACGACAACAACGTCTGCACCGACAACGGCTGCAACACCCAGTCGGGCGCATGCGTCTTCACGCCCAACAACAACGCCTGCAACGACGGCAACGCCTGCACCAGCAACGACACGTGCTCCGGTGGGCAGTGCGTCGGCGGCGGTGCCACGAATTGCGACGACCAGAACGCTTGCACGGCGGACTCCTGCGCTCCTGCCACGGGCTGTGTGCACGTGGCCAAAAACTGCAACGACGGCAACGCTTGCACGCAGGATGGCTGCGATTCGACGTCGGGCCAGTGCACGCACTCGGCGGTGACGTGCAACGACAACAACGCCTGCACCAACGACTCGTGCAACCAGCTCCTCGGGTGCGTGTTCACGCCCAAGAACTGCGACGACGGGAACGCCTGCACGCTCGACGGCTGCAACACGCAATCCGGCGCCTGCACCAACACGAAGGTCACGTGCGACGACGGAAACGCATGCACGAACGACAGCTGCAACGTGGGAAGCGGCTGCATCTTCACGCCCATTCCCAACTGCGTTCCGGACGCCGGCACCGGCGGCACGGGCGGCGGAAACACCGGAGGCACTGGCGGCGCGGCGACGGGCGGCACGGGTGGCAGCGCGACCGGAGGCACGGGCGGCGTGACCGAGGCACCGGCGGCGCAGCGACGGCGGCACTGGCGGCGCAGCGACGGGCGGCACGGGTGGCAGCGCGACCGGAGGCACCGGCGGCGCAGCGACGGGCGGCACGGGTGGCAGCGCGACGGGCGGCACTGGCGGCGCGACCGAGGTACTGGCGGCGCAGCGACGGGCGGCACTGGCGGCGCGACCGAGGCACGGGCGGCGCAGCGACGGCGGCATTCCTTGGCGCAGCGACGGGCGGCAGGCACGGGTGGCAGCGCGACCGGAGGCACCGGCGGTGCGAGCACCGGCGGCGCGGGTGGCACGCCGGCGGGTGGATCCGGTGGAGTTGCGACCGGCGGCGTCGCAGGCGCCGCGACCGGTGGCGCAGCGGGCACGGGCACAGGCGGTGCATCGGGCCTGGTGCGCCTGGCGGAGCGAGCACCGGCGGTGCGAGCACCGGCGGCGCCAGCTCGGGAGGAGCGAGCAGCGGCGGCACCGGCGCGAAGGAGGCGCGGGCGTTGGCGGTGCTACCGGTGGCAAGTCCGGTGGTGCGCTGGCGCAGCGGCGACGATGGCGGTTGCGGGTTGCAGGGTGCCTGCAGGGCGAAAATGGATCGAGCGGGCTACCGCGCTCGCCGGGCTCACGTTTCTTCGTCGGCCGTTGACGGCGGCGCTTGTTCACGACGCTGCGATTCATCGGGAACCGGCGCGCGGACGAGCGCGTCGTGTCGCGTCGAGGCACGCCTCGTTCAGGCAATCACGACCGGCCAGTCCGGCCCCGTTGGCGCAAAGCAGCAGCGGCTCCTCGCACTGGTCGGCCTCGGCGCAGCCGTCGCTCGCCGCTGGCCCCGCACCGGAAGTGCCAGCGAAGGGAGCGCGAGGAGGGGAGGAGCAGGAAAGAGCGGAGCATCACTACGGGTTACCCCGTCCGCCGCAGCGATTCGCCTCCCGGCACGCGCGCTTTCGGGAGTCAGGCCCGACCCGGGCCCTTTCCGGCGGCAGCGGCGGCGACCCCACCCCGGCTCGCTGGGCGTCGATTCAGCGCGCGTTGCCCTGGGCTGGGACGAACACCAACGTGCCTGCGCCGAGGCGCACGCGGTGACTCGCCAAATGACGTGACGCTTGAGGGGGGCGCGGAACCAGGACGAAGAGCAGGAAGAGCTGCGCAGCGGCGAGAGCAGAGCGGGGAGCCAAGCGCCGCGGAAGCCACGGAGAGCGACCCAGCCGCCGACGTCTCGCAACGCGAGCAGCGCGATGGTCCACGCGGATGGCGGCCGCGGGCCCGAGCGCCAGACACGCGGATGGAAAGAGTGCGAGTGGCTCTCGTGACGTGGCTCGAGGAGCTGGGCCGCGGGCTGCAAGTGCGAGCGCAGCATCGCCCAGTCGCTGCTGGCGCTGCACGAAGCCGCGCAGGGTCATGCCGCGCGTCACGTTGTCGAGAACCGTGGGCGCGATGCGTACGCGATAGCCGCCGTGCTGGAACAACTTGCCCATCACGTAGTCTTCGGCGAGCATCGGCACGGCGACTCGGCGGAAGCCGCCGAGCGACTCGAAGGTCGCGCGCGAGAACATCATGCTCTTGCCCACCACCAGGGAGTCGCCGAGCAGCGCGGGCAGGCGCCGAGCCGGCGGCGCAGAAGCCGTTCAGTTGTACGTTCTCGAGCGCCGAGCCGAGGTTGCCCTCGCCCGTGCCCGCGAACAGGTTGGTGACGAGGCCGTTCTTCGGATCGCTCTCGAGCAGCCCTCGACCATCTCCGACACGTAGTGCGGAGGGCGTGCACGTTGCTGTCGCTGATCAGCAAGAGGTCGGCTGGCGGGGAGCATGCCGAGCAGGTTGTCGACCTTGGGATTTCGATGGCGGTTCCACCGGGGTGAACCACCAGCTTCACGCTCACGTCGGGGAAGCGCCTTTCGAGCTCGCGCACCACCCCGATGGCCGGGTCGTCTTCGCGTTGCACGCCGAAGACGAGCTCGAAACAGGGGTGGTCCTGCACGAAGAAGCTCTCGAGGTTGTCGGCGAGGCCAGCGTCTTTCCCGCAGAGAGGTTTCAGAATGCTCACGGGCGAGAGGCTCCGAGCGCGGCCGGCGCGCTCGAGGGCTCGCCCGTGGATGGGGTGGGTCGCGAGCGGGTCGTCGAGCTCGCGCGCCACGCTCGCCGGGAGGCGCTGGCCTCGGGTGACGCGGATCACGGACAACGTGCCGAGCAGAGTCCAGGCAGTGGAGAGACCGGTCAACGCGAGGGCGAACGTGTTCATGACGACTCCTGAGTGCGTGCGCGGAAGATCCGCGACCAGAGGGGCAGACAAAGGCCGAAGTAGACGAGGTTCGTGGTGAGCAAGCGCAGCGGCAGATAGGGCAAGTGCGTGCGCGTCACGGCGAGGTCGAAGAGCACGATGTTCGCTACGAACCCGAGCACCTCGACGCCCAAGAACTGCACGCCCTGCCGCATCCAGTCACGCGAGTGGTCCTCGAAGGCGAACCACTTGTTGCCGATGAACTGCACCGCGATGCCGAGCGCGAGAGCGGGGAGGCTCGCGACGCGGGGCGAAAGATGAAGGCCGCTCACCAAGACGGCGAGCACGACCAGGTCGGTGGCCGTCGCCAGGAGGCCGATGCTCGCGCTGCGCGCGACCACCCAGGCGTTCTGAATCAGATTCGAGCTTCGCACGCCCCAACGAGTTGCGAGCGACGTGCCAGATCCCCTTTCGAAGCAATTCGTGGAGTTAGCTCCCTGCCGCGAAAAGGCTTTCTGCGAAGGCAGTTACACAACTGGTTGAACCAATTCGCGGGGCCGATGTAGGCGGACTGGCGCCCGGCCGCTAGCGGGCAGGCACGAGCAGAGCGACCGCCACGAGTGCCAGCCCCGCTCCGATCCACTGCCGGCCGTTCAGCTTCTCGCCCAAGATGGCGAGGGCGAGCAGCACCGAAACGAAGGGATAGAGGCCCGTGGTCACCGCCACGACGCTGAGCGGCGCGCGAGACGCAGCGCGATAGTAGAAGGCCGTTCCGAGCGTGCCCATGACGCCGGCGAGTGCGGCGAACAGAGCACCTCGCGGATGCCAGGTCGGTACGAGCGAGCTCCGTGCCGCGCCGTAGACGGTCATGCAGACCATCGAGCCCATGTATTGAAACACGAGCCCACTGAACGGATCGGGCAGGTGCTTGCCGGCAAGCTTGGGGCAAAAGGCCCAGAACCCCCAACACACGAGCGCCAAGAGCGCGTCCACTACGGGCATGGACGCATCTTACTCGGCAGGGCCGAGCGCGATCGACTTCAGTGAGGAAGGGCGATCAGGGGAGCGATCACCAGCGCCACGACGCTCATCAGCTTGATCAAGATGTTGAGCGAGGGCCCGGCCGTGTCTTTGAAGGGGTCGCCCACCGTGTCGCCGACCACGGCTGCCTTGTGGGCGTCGGAGCCCTTCGGGTGGGTCGTGCCGTCTCGCATCTTGTAGCCGTCGCCTTCGAAGCTCTTCTTGGCGTTGTCCCAAGCGCCGCCGGCGTTGCTCATGAAGAGCGCCAAGAGCACGCCCGTCACGGTGCACCCGGCCAAGAGACCTCCGAGAGCCTCGGGACCCAAAACCAAGCCGCAGGCCACCGGCGTCACCACGGCCATGGCGCCGGGCAGGACCATGCGCCGAATGGCCGCGCGCGTGCTGATGTCCACGCAGCGCGCGGTGTCGGGCTTGGTCTCTCCCGCCAGCAGGCCGGGGATCTCCCGGAATTGCCTGCGCACTTCTTCGATCATCTCCATGGCCGCCTCGCCCACGGCGCTCATGGCCATGGCGCTGAACAGAAACGGCAGCATGCCGCCCACGAACACGCCGCTCATCACCGCAGGTCGCGTCAGATCGATGGAGTTGATGTTGGCTTGCTGAGCGAAGGCCGCGAACAACGCCAGCGCGGTCATGGCGGCCGAGCCGATGGCGAAGCCCTTGCCGATGGCCGCGGTGGTGTTGCCGACGGCGTCCAAGCGATCGGTGCGCGCTCGCACCTCGGCCGGTTGGTGGCTCATCTCGGCGATGCCACCGGCGTTGTCGGCGATGGGTCCATAGGCGTCCACCGCGAGTTGGATCCCCGTCGTGCTGAGCATGCCGAGGGCCGCGATGGCGACGCCGTAGAGCCCAGCGACGTGAGCGGCCGCGAGCACGCCGCCGGCGATGAACAGCACGGGTAGTGCGGTCGAGCGCATGCCGACGCCGAGGCCGGCGATGATGTTGGTGGCGTGACCCGTCTTGCTCTGCTCGACCACGCTATTCACCGGCCCCTTGCCCAGCGAGCAGTAGTAGCTCGTGATGATGCCCACCGCGACGCCCGAGCCGAGGCCGAACACCGTGGCGAGGCCCACGTCGACCCAGCTCACGAGCTTGCCGCCGATCTCGGTGCCGCCGCTCGGCCACAGCGCGCGCGCCAGGAAGAAGGTCGCGACCGTCATCACCGCTGCCGCGCCGAACGAGCCGGTGTCCAGCGCGACCTGCGGATTTCCGCCCTCGCGCGTGCGCACCACGAAGGTGCCGAGGATCGAGCACACGATGCCGCCCGCAGCGATCACCAGCGGCAGGACCACGGGGCCGTAACCGCCGCCCTCGATGCTGGCCGCGCCCGCGCCGAGCACCATCGCACCGACGATGGCACCCACGTACGACTCGAACAGATCGGCCCCCATCCCGGCGACGTCGCCCACGTTGTCTCCGACGTTGTCGGCGATGACGGCCGGGTTTCGTGGATCGTCTTCGGGCAGCCCGCTCTCGATCTTGCCCACGAGGTCGGCGCCGACATCGGCGGCCTTGGTGTAGATGCCGCCGCCGACCCGCGCGAAGAGCGCGATGCTCGACGCGCCCATGGAGAAGCCCGTGACCGCGTTCACCGTGACGTCGATGCGACCGGGGAAGAGAAACGTGGTGAAGGCAGCGAAGAGCGCGCCGAGTCCCAAGAGCGCGAGGCCCACCACGGTCATGCCCATCACGCTGCCGCCCGAGAAGGCAACGGCGAGCGCCGCAGGCAGGCCGACCTTGGCGGCTGCCGTCGTGCGCACGTTGGCCGAGGTCGCGACGCGCATCCCGAAGTACCCCGAGAGCGCCGAGGCGGTGGCACCCATCACGAACGCGAGGGCGATGAGTGGGGTTTGCCCGAGCGCGACGTTGCGGCTCGTGACGGCGAGGAGACCCGCCACCGCCAAGACGAACACCGCGAGCACGCGGTATTCGCGGCCGAGAAAGGCCATGGCACCTTCGCGGATCTGACCCGCGATGTCCTGCATCTCGCTCGTGCCGGCGTCCTGCCGGGAAATCCAGCTGGCTTTGTAGAACGCGAAGCCGAGGGCGAGCACCCCCGCGGCGGGGGCAGCGAGAAGGAGCGGTTGCACGCCCGCGTCTATAACGCAAATCGCGCTTCAGCGCGCGACGAGCCCGGCGATCTCGCGGACCGCCTTCAGGACTTCGAGCGGTCGCTCGTGCGGCTGCCATGAAAGGGTCGGCATGACGTCACCCACGTAGCTCGGCCGGCGCATGCCCACGAGCACGCTGGTCACGCCCGGCGTGCTGGCGAGGGTCCAGATGGCCTTCTGGGACAAGCTGCTCGCGCGGCGCTCCGCCGGTAGGTGCGGGTCGATGGCCGAGTGGATGCGATGCGCGATCCCGCGGCTTCGCTCCACGGCGCGTTGCCGGAGCGACGCGAGCAAGCCATCCAACGTACGCGTGTAGCGTTCGCTGAACTCCTGCCAGACGGCCCTCGAATCGCCGGAGAAGGCGCGATCGAGGGCCGAGAGCACGTGATGTGTCCGAGGCCGCACCACCTCGCGCTCGATCTGACTGAAGTCGGCGTAGGTCTGCGCCTGCGCCGGCAGCCGCCCGAGCTGCGTCGCCCAGTCGAGCAGCGATTCGGCCGGCGGGCTGCCTTCCCCCGTCCGGATCTTGGAGGCGAAGCTCTGCTTGAACTCGCGTTCGATGGCCTCGAGGTCGGCGAGTGCCGCGTCGACCGGCAGTGCGCCCGCCAGGTTCGGCACGTCCGCGAGCCGCAAGAGACCGTCCCCCGCGAGCACGTTGAGCGGGCGATTGCAGAGCACCGCGAGGCCAGCGCGAGCCGCTTCCGCCAGAGTGGTTTGGCCCTCGTCGGCGAGCGCGGCTTCGCTCTCGAACAGGTTGAGCGGGAGCTCGAGCACCGCGAAGCCGTGGCCGTCGCCGCCCGCACTCCGCGCTGCGGCGAGGAATCCGGCGAGCGAAGTCTTGTCGCGATCGTCCGCGGGCTTCGCCACGGTGTTGCTGGAGACGCCGTAGGTTGCGATGCGCCCGCGCTTGCGCTCGGCCTCGAGCGCCACGAACGCCGCTTCGATGCGCCGCTGGAACTCCGCGCGCAAAGCGTCGAGGGGGCCTTCGCCGCGGCGAATGGCGTCGGTGAAGCAGTACTCGGGGTTGTGCAGCAAGCAGACGTCGAGGGTCTCGAGGCCGAGGCGTTCGAGCGAGCGACCGATCTGATCTTCGATCCATTCCGGGTGGAGGCAATGCCAGATCCCGCGCCCCACCTTCACCATCTCGGGGAATGCGTGGCCGCGGTTCTCGCGCGCTTCGGCCAACGCGAGGTTCCTGCCCTGCACATAGCCGACCTTGGTCACGACCACGATCTGATCGCGCCACAACGCCCCACCTGCGCTGAGCTCGGCCAAGACCTCACCGACCAGCTCTTCGCTCTCGCCGTCGCCGTAGTTGGTGGACGTGTCGATCAGGTTCACGCCGTTCGAAAGCGCGTGAGCCAAGGCTTCTCGGTGGTCGCGGCTCGAGCGATCGATGCGATAGCCGCCGAATCCGACGCGGCTCACCGCGAGCTCGGCTCGACCGAGCTCGGCGAAGCCGCGTTCAGCCGACGAATCGCCCTGCTTCTCGGCGTAGGCTCGCGTGCCTTCGGGGGTCGCGCGGCCGGGCAGGTGCCTGCCGCCGATGCGTGTGCGTCGGGCGCCGGTCCGCGCGCGCGCGTCGTCGTCGAGCGCCTTCTCGAGCGCGGAGAGGTCCGTGATTGGAGCCTGGCACGTGAAGTTCCGGCAGACGTAGAGCGCCGCTCGACCAGCGACCTTCGTTTTCTCGCGCGCGAGCGGGAGATCGAGCTCGCCCCGCGCGTCGGGGTCGACGTGGGCGATCGCGCGATTCGGAAGGTAGTGGCGCGCGAGCGCCGCACGCTGGGTCGCGCGCTCTTCGGCGCTCCCCACGAGCACGAGCTCGATGGGAGGCTCCGCCAAGAAGTCGAGGACCGTCAGCGAAGTCGCGAACGAGCGCGGCGACCGGCTCATGAGCTCGCCGTAGGCCGCGAGCGCACGCACGGCGCGCTCACGGAAGCTCTCGCGATCGAGCAGCACCGCGAGTCGCGCCAGGAGCCGAGCCGCAACGGCGTTCGCGTTGGGCAGGGCGCCGTCGTGTCCTTCGCGGGTTCGCGCCACGAGCTTCTCGTGACCGTGGGCCGTGAAGTAGAACGCTCCGGCGCGCTCGTCGCCGAAGTCGGCGAGCATACGCTCCGCGAGGCCCGTCGCGGCGCGAAGGTGCGCCTCGTCACCGCTGGCTTCGTACAGATCGACGAGGGCATCGCCGAGGTAGGCGTAGTCTTCCAGGTAGGCGTCGAGGTGGGCCTTGCCGCCGCGCGCCGTGCGGTAGAGCCCGCCATCGGGTCGGAGCAAGCGGTCCTGGAGGAAGCCCGCGGCGCGCTCGGCGCTCTCGAGGTAGCGCGGGTCTCCGAGCACGCGGTAGCCCTCGGCCAGGGCGCTGATCATGAGCCCGTTCCAAGCGGTGAGAACCTTGTCGTCGAGGAGCGGGGGCACGCGTTTCGCGCGGGCCGCGAGCAACGTCGCGCGACTCTTCGCGAGGCTCTCGCCGAGCGCGCTCGCTTCGAGCCCGAGCTCCGCAGCCACGCTCTCGAGCGGTCGCGGTGTGTTCAAGATCGAGTGGCCTTCCCAGTTGCCGCTCGGACGTACGTCGTAGTGGGCGGCGAAGCGCGCGGCCTCGTCTGCTCCGAGGAGCGCGTCGAGCTCTTCGCGCGTCCACACGAAGAACTTGCCCTCGACGCCTTCGCTGTCGGCGTCCGTCGCCGAGTAGTAGCCGCCTTCGGGCGATTGCATTTCTCGGAGAACGTAGTCGAGCGTCTCGCGCGCGACTCGGGCGTATTCAGCGCTGCCGGTCGCCTGGTGGGCGTGGAGGTACACGCGAGCGAGCCCAGCGTTGTCGTACAGCATCTTCTCGAAGTGCGGCACGAGCCAGCGCTCGTCGGTGGAGTAGCGCGCGAAGCCGCCGCCCAGGTGATCGTAGATGCCGCCGTTCTTCATGCCGTCGAGCGTCTTCTCGATCATCTCGCGGACGGAGCCATCGCCCGTTCTCGCGAGGTGGCGGAGCAGCAGATCGAGGGCCGAGCACGGCGGGAACTTGGGCGCGGCGCCGAAGCCGCCGAAACGCGGATCGAAGGCCGAGTCGAGCTGCTCCACGGCCGCGTCGAGCGCTTGCAGATCGATCGAGCGCGCCTCGGCGAGCTTCGATTGCTCGACCACGTGCCGCACGAGCTCGTCGGCCTGCGCCGAGAGGTCGTCGCGTTCCTCCCGCCACAGCGTGGCGATGCGCTCGAGGAGCGTGCCGAAGCCGGGGCGTCCCCACTTGTCTTGGGGAGGGAAATACGTGCCCGCGAAGAACGGTCGCTGATCCGGCGTGAGGAAGACGGTCATGGGCCAGCCGCCGCCACCGCTCATGGCGACCGTCGCCGCCATGTAGATCTCGTCGAGGTCGGGTCGCTCTTCGCGGTCCACCTTGATGCACACGAAGTTCTCGTTCAAGCGCCGCGCGATCTCTTCGTTCTCGAAGCTCTCGCGCTCCATCACGTGGCACCAATGGCAAGCGGCGTAGCCGATGCTCAGGAAGATGGGGCGCTCCTCGCGTCGCGCGCGTTCGAGCGCCTCCGCGCCCCACGGGTACCACTCCACGGGGTTGTGCGCGTGTTGCAGAAGGTAGGGGCTGGTTTCGGTGATCAGCCGGTTGGGCTTGCGCTCGCTCGCCGCCATGGCCGCTATGCGTAGGGAAGCGCTGCGCCCGCGGCAATGGGCCCGGGCGATCGGGCTCCGTCGCTCAGCTCTTGCCGAGCAAGATCAGGTGTTCGCGCCGAGGCGCACCGCGGAAGGCTGCCTGGGTCGGCAGATGGAAGTGAGGTCTGGCTTGCGAAGCGCAGGCGCGGAGCTCGAGCCCGGCCGCCTCGGCGAGCTCCGCCGTGACGTCGTCGGCGCGGAAGGCGCGACCCCCGAGTGCGCTGTCGGCGATCACCAGAGCCGCGGCGCCACCTGGAGCGAGCACGCGCGCCATCTCGCGGATGCACGCTCCGAAGTCGCTCTTCCAGAGTCCGAGTGCGCTCTCGAACGTGCGCTTCTGGGTGTGACGCCGCGCACCGATCTCGAAGCGTTCGAAGCGCTCCGATTCGAGGTCTAGCCAGCGGAGCCGGGTCGCGTGATGCGAGAAGTAGTCGTACACCCCGGGGTAAGGCGGCGAAGTGGCGACCAGCTGGACGCTGTTCGCGCGCACTTTGCCGAGGTGGCGCGCGTCGCCCGGAGCCGCCTTCACTTCGACGCGCTTGTCGGCGACCAGGGCCTGGTATTCGCCGAGCCGGCGCACGAGCTCCGCCGTCTTCTTCACGAAGAGCTCGATGGTGAACCCCGAGCGCAGGCGACGGGGCGCGGTGCGCGCGGTGGTGTCGCCCGGTTGCTTGCTCACCTTGGTGAGCAGACTCGAGATCACCAGCAAGAGCGCGCGCTTCATCTCGCCGCGTGGCAAGGCGTCGATGCCGTGGGTGAGGCTGTCGAGTTCGAGCAAGACGTGGGTGTCGAAGAGCTCGCGGTCCTCCGGGCCATAGAGCCGCAGCGGTTTCGCCTTGGCCAGCCGGCGCGAGTCGGCGTCCTCCGCGATCTGCTCGGCGGTCGCCACCAGACTCGCGCTCTCACGTGTGCCGAGACCCAGGGTCTTGAGCCGCGTGAGCTCGACGGCCAATGGGTTCGCGTCGATGCCGAGCGCGCGACGACCAAGCCGATGCGCTTCCACGATCACCGTCCCGCTGCCGCAGAACGGATCGAGCACCGTGTCGCCCGCCTTGGACAGACCTTCGACGAGCCGCGCCGCCGTCTCCGGGTGCATGCGCGCGGGATAGGAGTGGAAGCCGTGCACGTGGCGCATGGTGGCCGATTCGTCGGCGCGCACCGAAAACGCGTGAGCGAGGACCTCCGAGCCATGAGCATCGGGTCCCTTGGTTTCCACCTTGCCGCCGACGTGCGAGAGCGCGCGTCGTTCGCGTCGCTCGGGAAGAGGAGCGGGGGCTTCGGCGCTCTCCTCCTTCGACGCCTTCGGGCGGGGAGCGAGCTTGGGCTTCTTCGGCTTCGCGCCGTGAGGTCGTCCCGCCAGTTTCGAGATCTTCATGCGCGGCTCACCAAGACGGCGAATCGACGCTGCCGTCAAGCGCCAGCAGCGCGCGCTGGCCACGAAGTCGTGGACTCCGCGGTCGAGGCGGGCGACCCTCTCCGGCGATGACGATGCGCGCTCTCGTGGTCTCGGTCGCCTTGGGCATGGGGTCTCTCGTGGGCATTGGCTGCGGCGGCTCGGGATCGGCAGGCGGCACTTCTGGAGCCGGCGGCTCCGCGGCGACGGGTGGCTCCTCCGCGACGGGTGGCACGTCGGCGGGTGGCGCCTCCGGCACGGGCGGCGCCGCGACCGGGGGCACGTCGGCCAGCGGTGGCTCGTCGGGCATCGGTGGCAGTGGCGGCAGTGGTGGCAGCGCGAGCTATTGCCCGACCGCGAACCTGGGCAGCACCCTGCCCATCACCTACGACGGCACCACCGTCGGCAAGCCCAACATCGTCACGAGCTCCCGCCTCGAGTGGACGGACGCGGGCGACGACGCCTTGTTGTTCACGGCGCCTGCGGCCGGCACCTATCACATCGCCATGCCCCAAGGTCCGGGCGGCTGCGGCGCATCCATTCGCGAATACGGGCCGCAGCGCAACGGGATGGGCGAAATCTACACCCCGAACTGGTGTCCGGCGCCCGGGTCCAGCGTGGAAATCGACGGCGTGTTTGCCGCCATTCCGCCCAGCACGACCCAAGACGTCGCGCTCACTTCCGGACAGCAGGTCTTGATCTGGGTCAGCTGCGCGTATTGGAGCAAACCGACCGAAGGCGCGTATCAGCTCGTGATCGACCAAGCCGGTCCTTGACGACTCGCAGGCCAGCGCCTCACTCGAGGCGCCGGAGCGAGCTCCACGGGAACGGTTTCCAGAACGGCGTGTCCACGTCCTTCGTGGGGTCGAGACGGAACCACGTTCCGCCATCCGGCGGGCGCAACACCTGGGCGTTCTGCGCGGGCATGAAGCTCTGGCCGAGGAGCGCGACGCGCTCTTCACCGCGACTGGCGACGTCGAGCACCAGCACCACGTGCCCGGGGTTGCCGGGCAGGATGAAGAAGTCGCCGGCCCGCAGCTCCTCGGGCTTCAGCTTCTTCGATTGGCGCTCGAGGCTCACCGTGTTGGCCCAAGCGAATACGGAGTCGAGGTACTTGCGGAACGACGCGTGATCTTCGCTCGCTCGACTCGAAGGCGCCCAGGAGATGCTCGCGCCGTTCGGGACGATGCGTTCGCCCTTCGCCCAGCGACTCCACGGCAAGTCGATGCCGGCTGCAGCGCGGTAGCTCATCTTGCGGTCGCCTTTGGACCAACGCCACTCGGCGTTCAGGCGGATCACGGTGTCGGCGCACTGCTGGAGATCCGATGGGCTCACGTCGAGGGCGATGACGCCTGCGATGCGCGGGTCGTTGGCGGGGTGCAAGGTGCGCCCGTCGTAGGCGCGAACGGGAGTGCCTTCGGCCGCTAGCGGCAGGTCGCGCAGGAACGCTCCGAAGCTCCCCGGCTCGACGGGGATCCGCGTGAAGCCGGGCGGCGGAGCGATGCGGGACGACAGCGCCGTCACCGGTTTCGGTTCGACGCCGTCGGCGAGCCAGGGGTAGCTCTCGCGACTCGGTGCGGGCCTGGCGCCCGTCGTGCTCGGCGCGACGATGGACGGAGCCACTGGCGCGCTCGAAGCGGACGGCGGCGGCGGTGGCGCTTCGACGTGGGGCTCGGCTCGCGGCCGAGGCGCCGGCGGCTCGCGACAGCTCGCGAGCAGCACCAGGACGAGCGGCGAGAGAGCGCGCTTCACCCGAGACCGCGCAGATCCGTGGCTTCTTTCACACGCGACACCGCGAGCGCGAAGGCCGCGGTGCGCATCGAGCACTGGTGTTGCTCCATGGTCTTCTTGATCGCCTGCCAGGCTTCGACCATGTGGCTTTCGAGCTCGCGATTCACGGCCTCTTCGGTCCAGCGGAACTTCTGCGTGTTCTGCGTCCACTCGAAGTAGGACACGGTGACGCCGCCTGCGTTGGCCCAAATGTCGGGCAAACACACCACGCCCCGACGGTTGAAGATCTCGTCGGCCTCGGCCGTGGTGGGGCCGTTGGCCGCTTCGACCACCCATTTGGCCTTCACCCTGTCGGCGTTGTCTTTGGTGAGCACGTGGCCGAGGGCCGCCGGTACCAAGACGTCGGTGTCCAGGACCAGCAGATCTTCGTTGGAGATGGGCGTCGAACCCGCGAAGCCGACGACGCTCCCGGTGGCTTTCACGTGCTCCACCACTCGCGGGATGTCGAGGCCGTCGGGGTTCGTGATGCCGCCCTTCACGTCGCTCACCGCGAGCACGCGGCCGCCCTCTTGGTGAACCAAGCGCGCGAACCAGCTCCCGACGTTGCCGAAGCCCTGCACCGTGAAGCGCGTTCCGTCGAGCTTCTTGCCCGCGGCCGCGAGCACCTCGCGGATGGCGAACAGGCAGCCGCGACCCGTCGCGGCGTCGCGCCCGAAGGAGCCGTGGAGCTCCACCGGCTTGCCCGTGACGACGCCTGGCGAGAAGCCGTAACGCCGGCTGTATTGATCGAACATCCAGGCCATGACCGCGGCGTTGGTGTTCATGTCGGGCGCCGGGATGTCGGCGTCGGGGCCGATGAGCTCCGCGATCTGATCGATGAACCTGCGGCTCAGACGTTCGAGCTCGCGACGGCTCAGCTTGCTCGGGTCGACCTGGATGCCGCCTTTGGCTCCGCCGAACGGAACGTTCACGACGGCGGTCTTCCAGGTCATGAGGCTCGCCAGCGAGCGCACTTCGTCGAGATCGACGTCGGGGTGGTAGCGGAGACCCCCTTTGTACGGACCGCGAGAATTGTCGTGTTGGATGCGGTAGCCGATGAAGTTGCCGATGTTGCCGTCATCGAGCTCGATGGCGATCTCGACGCGGAGCTCACGGCTCGGAGTGAGCAGGAGCGTCTTGTAGCGTGGAGAGAGCTTGAGAAGGTCGAACGCTTGGCTGAGGTAATGATTCGTGGTCTCGGTGGCGTTCATCGGGTTACCCTCGAAGTCCGAGCCTACGTGGGAGCTCGGCCCAGGGAAAGGCCCGGGGCGGTAGCGGGAAGGATCGCGGTTCGCCGGCGTAGAAGCGGCGGACCATCCGGAGGCGAAATTCGATGAGGCACACACGATCCTTGGCAATGGCTCTCGGCCTTTTCGCCGTCAGTCTCTCGGGTTGCGCAAAGCCCTGCGATCCCATCACCGAGAGCGCCACTGCCAAGCGCCTCGGCATCGTGTTGCCCGGTGGGCGCGTGTGCAAAGAAGAGAAGAGCGTCGCCAGCATCGACTACCCGAGCATCAAAGGCGAAGAGCTCGCGAGCACCTACAGGTCCACGCTCGGCTCCGCCGGCTGGAGCGCCGAGCTCGTGTCGGATGGAACCCTGTTCGCCACCAAAGACGCCGACACGCTCTTCATCGTCACCGGCAAGAAGAGCAAAGATCGGCGCGTGCCGTTCGCCGTGGTTCGTTACTGCGAGAACCCGGGCTGCCGCGCCATGCTGCAAGAGCTGGCCAACGCCATGAAGAAGTAGCGCGGGGTTCGCGCTTCGCGCGGAGCAGCGTGGTCCACCGCTGACGTTGTCTGTCCGAGGGGTTCGCCCGAGGCC
>JAXLYN010000021.1:0-147113 GCA_046351435.1 Polyangiaceae bacterium | reverse complement strand
GCAACGCCGGTCGCGTGCGGGAGCGACACGGACTCGAAGCCGAGCACGGGCGTGGGACCGCACGCCGTTGACCTTTCCACGCACCGATTGCGTGGAGCCGACGGGCGGCGAGCGAGCGTGGTCACGGCCGCGGTGCTACTCCAGCAGCATGGCGCGTAGGCTGGGGTTCGGGGCGCTCGCACTGCTCTTGGTTCACTGCTCGTCCGACACGACGGACGAGCAATCGGCGACCTGCGCGGGCACTGCGAAAAGCCAGTGCGCCGCCTTTTGCGGCTCCGACGTCGTCGGCCAGGAGATCTGCGTCGAGGGCGAATGGCGCTGTCCCACCGGCTACGTGCGGGGCTCGGAATGCCCGCCGGGAACCTGTTTCGGCTATTCGATCTGTTGTGGGCCGAGCGGTGAGCACGCCTCGAAGATCTGCCCGAGCTCCGATGCCCTGCTTTCGCCGGCGTCGGGGAGCTGCCCGGCGGGCTTCGTGGACTGTCAGTTCCCGGACGGCGGCGGGAGCGGAGGGGGTGGCTCGGGCGGCGCGGGCGGCGCGACCCTCGACGCCGGAGGCATGGTCGCCGATTGCCTCGCGAACGCCTACTCCTGCGACTTCTGTTGCGGCAAGTTCTACTGGGACGAGGTGCTGGAGTTTGCGAAGACGGTCTCGCCCTGCGTGTGCGCAGCAGGCGGACCGTGTCCCGGAGACTGCAACAGCAATGGCGTTTGCGACCCGCAGGGCTCCGCATGCAACGCTTGCCTGCTCGCACAGCTCTCGCCGACGGCCCCGTGCGCGGCCGCCGTGGCGGGCTGCTCGAGCTCGAAGTGCCAGGCTTACGTGAAATGCCTGGCTTCCTGCGGCACTCCACCTTGACCGATTCGAGCAGCGCCGCGTTGCGCACGGACCGATCCCCCGGGCCTGACCGTGCAACCTATGAGTGGTCGTCGGGTCCCGGCTCGTTCCCCAGGAGCGATGCGATCTCTTGCGCCAGAGTGTCGGCCGACAGCGGCTTCGGCAGCACCCCACGCACCGAGCCGGTGAGCGGCTCTGGGTCGGAAGTACCCGAGACCAAGAGCGACTGGAGCGCGGGCTGAAGCTCGGCGGCGCGAGCAGCCAGCTCGAATCCCGACATCGCGTCCAGATTCGCTTCGCTCACCAAGAGGTCCACCCGGTTCGCCGGCTCGGCGAGCCACTCGAGTGCGGCTTGGGGGTTCGTCATCACCGTGGCGCGGTAGCCGAGGCTACGGATCACCCGTCCGATGTCGAACGCGACCTGGGCATCGTCGTCGATGACCAAGATCCGACCGGCACCGCGAGGGCGGTGGGCCTCGACTGGAGCGTCGGAGGCCCGGGCAGCAGGGAATCTCAGCTCCACGTCGACCACACCCGACGCCGTGCGGGTGGTCAGCTCCCCCCCGTGTTGATCGACGATGTCGCGCAGGACGAGCAACGGCAGCATTCCGCCGTCCGCGGCCGCGGCGAACGACGACGCTTCGGGGAGGACCAGATCGCTGCCGGGCCAGGACACCGTGATGCTCGCGTGCTGGTCGCCAGTGCGCCCGAGCCGCACGTGGACCACGCCGCCAGCGCTCAAGTCGCGCGCGGCACGCGCGCACAAGATCGCGACGCCGTGAGTGATGCGACCGGCGTCTGCGCGGATGCGCGGGCAGTCTCCACCGGAGATCTCGACGCGGACGTTGGCGGGCAACAGCGCGCGCAGCAATCGCCGCGCGTCCTCGAGCGTTCCACGGACGTCGACCACGCTGGCGCGCACGCCTGCCGAGCGCCAGAAGGCCGTGATCCGGTCCACTGCATCGACTCCGCGGCGCAAGGCGGCATCGATGTTGTCGAGGTGTTCCAGCAGCTGCTCACCGCGGCGCAGAGCGTCTCTGAGCTCGAAGGTGCTGAGCATCAGAGACGTCAGGATGTTCCCGAAGTCGTGCGCGACACGCCGCGCGACGCTCAGCACTGCCTCCGTATTCGCGCGCTCCTGCTGCTCCTGGAGTTCGAGTACCGTGCGGCCGTCCTCGACGGTGAGCCCCCGAAGGCCGTTCGTCCCGTCGGCGGCCTGGAAGCGGCGCATTCGGCTCGTGACCTGGCGCGCTTCGCCCGTGCGCGTAAGCAAGCGATGGCCGACCTCGACCGGTTCTCCGGTCGTCGCCGCATCGAGACACGCCTCGAGCCAGTGCTGGCGTTCTGTGTCCGGGATGCGCTCGAACCACGCATCTCGCTCGAGCATCTCGGGACTGCTCGAACCGAGCAGACGCTCTGCATGGCAGCTCACGAGCTCGAGAGTTCTGCCGTCGAGCGACGCTTCCCACACGATCGCGTCGATGCCGTCCAGCAGCTCCAGACAGGCTTCTCGAGCGTCACGCCTGCGACGGTCTCGCTGCACGGTTCATGGAGAGAGTATCCGAGCGGCACGGGTTTGGGCGACCTGATGCGCTGCGCCATGCGCGGCCACGTGCTTCCGAGCACGCTTGTTTGGGGGTGGCGGATTTCGCCACCTCGGTTCCGCTGGCTGTGCAGCGCGCGTCGGCTAATCTCGAACCTCGTGGGGTCCATCGATCGTCGGAGCTCTCGGAGCGTGCTGGTCGTGGACGACGACGACGTGCTCCGCGCTTCGCTCGCCGAGTTGCTCGCCCGACGCGGATGGCACGTGGAGGTGGCGCGCGACGGCGGCGAGGCACTGCGAACTCTGGGCCAAGCGCCCTTCGATGCCTTGCTGCTCGATCTCCAGATGGAGCCCGTGAACGGCTGGGCGGTGATCGACCGCCTGGAGCTCCTGCCTCGCGCTCCCGTCACCCTCGTGCTCTCCGGCTTCCTGGACATCCCCGCCACGGTCCGCGCCATTCGCGCAGGCGTCGCCGACGTGATCCAGAAAGGCATCCGACCGGAGCTGCTGGTGGAGCGCCTCGAAGCCCTGGTGCCCGTCCTGCCAACCCGGCGTGCGCGGGCGTCCGCCCCCCCGGGGGCACACGACGCCGCGAGTCGGCTGCTTGGCGCTACTCCCCAGATGCAGCTCGTCCGCGAGCAGATCCGAAGTGTGGCTCGCTACCGTGACCTACCAGTGCTCGTGTTGGGCGAAACGGGGACAGGCAAAGAGCTGGTGGCGGAGGCCATCCACGAGCTCACGGGCTGCGGACCGTTCTTCACCCTCAACTGCGCCGCCATTCCCGAGAGCCTGTTCGAGAGCGAGCTCTTCGGTCACGAGCATGGCGCCTTCACTGGGGCCCAGAGCGCCCGCGTCGGCCTCTTGGAAGCGGCCGGTCAGGGCACGGTATTCCTGGACGAAATTGGGGAAATGCCGCCGATCCTCCAGCCCAAGCTCTTGCGCGTGCTCGAGACGCGTCGCTTCCGTCGCTTGGGCTCGAACCGCGACCTGACTTTTTCGGCTCGCGTCGTCAGCGCGACCAACCAGCCCCGGACCGCAGGTGGAGCGCTCCGCCCCGATCTCTACTTCCGCCTGGCTGGCTTCGAAATCGCGCTCCCCCCGCTGCGTGAGCGCGCCGACGACATCTCGATCCTGGCACGCCACTTCCTCGAGCAGTTCTCGCTGCGCTATCCGGACGAGCCGCGCAGACTCACTTCGGGTTCCCTCGAGACCCTGAAGGCCCACGCCTGGCCGGGAAACGTGCGCGAACTGCGCGCCGTCGTGGAGCGCGCGGCCGTGATCTCGAGCGGCGGGGAGCTGACCATCGCAACGGTGCGCAGCGCTCTCTTGGACCGCGCCGGCAGCGCGTGGAATCACAGCAGCTCGGGAACGTTCAGCATCGAGACCGCGCCACCGTCCAGTGCGTCGTACGCTTCCCTCCCAGCCCTCGAGAAAGACCTGATCCTGGGCACCTACGAGCGCTGCGGGCGCAACGTGAGTCATGCCGCGCGGCAGCTCGGCATCCCGCGTTCGACCATGAGAGATCGACTACGCCGCTTCGGCGTGCGCTGACGAGATCCGCCGTTGGGCGTCGGCGCCGGCGGATTCCGCCGGCCGGCAGCAGGTAGAACTGGCTGATTTGCGCGGCGAGTCGACGCTTCCGGCCTGGCTCGCGGGTTGCACCCGTCGGGCGCGTGTCGACCGGCAGTGGCTCGTATCGCCGAACGCGGATGGGACGCGCCCTCATCGTGGACGACGACCCGGTGGCGCTCGAGGTCGCACGCGAGAGCCTCGTGTCCGCTGGCTTCGACGTGGACGTTCGTGAAGAAGCCCTCGGCACCTCGCACTGGGTGCTGGAAAACCAACCCGAGTGGGTGCTGCTCGACGTGATGATGCCGGCGTTGTCCGGCGCCGACCTGGCTCGCCTCATTTCGCGCAGCGGCAGAGTGGGCGTGGTCCTCTACTCCAGCAAATCGCTTCGAGAACTCGAGGACCTCGCGGTCGCCACCGGAGCCATCGGCTTCATCCGAAAAGGAAGCACTCCTCAACTTCTGAGCGCGAAGTTCCTGGAGATCGTCACTCGAGCGCGCGTCGCCCATGGATCCGCGAAGTGAACGTCCGGGCGCGCTGACCGAGCTGCTCAGTCGCGAGGAGCGCCAGCGCGTTCTGTCCGGCTCGCGACTGAAACTGGTGCTGACGAGCTTCGTCCTGCTGCTGGTGGGCGGGCTCTCCCTCATGTCGTACGTCTTGGTGTCGAGCATTTTCGAGCGGATGACGCCCTCGATCGCGGCCGATCTCGCCTGGAAGGCTCGACGCGGCGCCGCCGAGCTGGCGCAGACGGCGGATCTGGCGCTCGTGGTCGAAGACCAAGAGGCCATCGACAAGGCATTTGGTGACTACAAGTCCGACTCGGACGTCTCCGCTCTCGTCGCCGTGCACCCGACCGGTCGCACGCTCCGCGTGCATGGAACACCACCGCCCGGCGATCTCTTCCAGGGCCAACCGGGTGGGGTCCGCGAGACCGCGACCCACCTCGTGTCGTGGTCGGAAGCGTCCATCGAGGGCGAGACGGTCGGCCGGATCGCGGTCGTCGTGTCGAAACAGCGCCTGCAGGCGGGAGCCGAGCTGCGCCGCAGCATCGTCTCGACCGGCCTGTCGGGCGCGCTTCTGGCCGTCGTCCTGTGCGTGTTCTTCATCAGCTTCTACGTGGGCCCGTTGCTCCGGGTGACGCATCGGGCCTTCGAACGTTTGGAGAAAACCACCGAGGCGGCGCTCGGAGCCACGCGCATGAAGAGCCAGTTCTTGGCCAACATGAGCCACGAAATCCGAACACCGATGAATGGGGTCATCGGCATGACGGACCTCTTGCTCGGGACTCAGCTGAACCCGAAGCAACGTCGCTACGGCGAGACCATCCGCACGAGCGCAACCGCGTTGCTGAGCGTGCTGAACGACGTGCTCGACTTCTCGAAAGTGGAGGCGGGCAAGCTCGAATTGAGCCTGCGCTCCACGGATCTCGGCAGGCTCTGCGAAGACGTCGGTGAGCTGTTCGCAGCTCAAGCACACGCCAAGGGCGTCGAGCTCGCGTGCCACGTCCCCTCGGGACTCGACACCGAGGTGCGCTGTGACCGCGAGCGTTTGCGCCAAGTGTTGACCAACATCGTCGGCAACGCCGTGAAGTTCACCGAGCGCGGCGAGGTGGTGATCGATGCGAAGGTGCTCGCCCGCGATCCCGAGAAGCTGAAGGTCCGGCTCGAAGTGAGGGACACGGGCTCGGGCATCGACCCGGCAGCACGCCAGCGCCTGTTCGAGCCCTTCTTCCAGGCGGACGGCTCGTCGACGCGCATGCACGGCGGCACCGGCCTCGGGCTCGCCATCTCGCATCGCCTCGTGACGCTCATGGGTGGACGGATCGGGTTCGAGAGCGAGCCAGGCAAGGGCAGCACGTTCTGGGTTGAGCTGGAGCTCCCGCGATGCGAGCGACCATCGGAGGCGGGTCTCCGACCGGACCTGGGGGACCTTCGCGTGCTGGTCGTCGACGACAACGCGACGAACCGGTCCATCCTGGAGGAACAGCTGGCACCTCACGGCTTTCGCGTGATCAGCGTGGAGAGCGCGAGCCAGGCTCTCCGCGAGCTCGAGCAAGCAGCAGCGGCCTCGGAACCCTTCGACCTGGCGATCGTGGACATGCAGATGCCGGGCAAGACCGGCCTGGAGCTGGCGCGCGAAGTGCGCGCGTCCGAGAAGCTCGCAAAGGCCAAGCTGCTGCTCCTCACGTCGGTCGACGAGTCGTCCCTGCCCGAGGATGCGAGCACGTTCCTGGACGTGGTGCTGACCAAACCCGTGCGCCAATCCGCTCTGTTCGATTGCCTCGCCGAGCTGTTCGGAGCGCGACCGCGCGCGCTCTCGGACGGCGCCGTTGCGACACCACCGAACCACGACTCCCTGGTGTCGCTCGAAGGCGTGAGGGTGCTGCTCGCCGAGGACAACCCGGTCAACCAACAGGTCATGAGTGAAGTGCTGAGCGAGCTCGGGTGCGCCGCCGACGTGGTGGGAAACGGTAGGCGCGCCGTCGAAGCGACCGCGACGGAGCAGTACGCGCTGGTCTTGATGGACTGCCAGATGCCGGAAATGGACGGCTACGAAGCGACCCGGGCGATCCGAGCCCGCGAGAACGGCGGCCGACGGCTGCCGATCATCGCGGTGACCGCGCATGCGCTGATGGGCGAGCGCGAGAAGGTGCTCGCAGCGGGCATGGATGACTACGTCACGAAACCCGTGAGCCCCGCGGCGCTGAGGCTGGTGATGCAGAAATGGGTCGCGGGGTCGGGCGCCGAGCCCGCGCGCGGGCGCGAGTCGTCGCTGAGCGGTGAGATTGGCAGGAGCGCGCGCGTCACCGCTCTCTTCCTCGAGCACGCGCCCGCACAGGTGACGAGCATCGAGGACGCCGTCGCCAGCGGCAATGCCGAGCAACTCAAGAGTGCGTCGCACAAGCTCAAGGGGAGTTGCCTGGCCATCGGCGCGCCTCGCATGGCCGCCATCTGCAAGAGCCTCGAGCCGTTCCCAGAAGATGCCGGCGAGCGCGTGCAAGAGCTTCGCGCGGAACTCGAACGCGTTCGACAGGACCTCGACGCCGAACGCGCCATGGCGGAGGCATGACATGAAATCGCCGTGCCGCTTCGATGGAGTCGTCACGCGGTTCGCCGTGTCCCTCGCCCTTCTCTGCAGCACGGCCCGGGCCGAAGGCGAAGACGCGGGCGCTCCGGGCGATGCCGGCGTCGCTCCAGCGCCGGTCGGCGCCTCCGCTGCAAACGCCGATGGCGGTGAGAGCGCCGAGCTCGCCGCGCTGCGGCGAGAGCTGGACGAGCAGAAGCGCGAATTGGCCCGCCAGCGCGAGGCCATCGACGAGCTCAGCGTGGCGAGAGCCACCGCGGAAGTGGGACCCGAGCCGGAAGCCGAGTCGGGGAGCGTGATGAAGATCTACGGCTACCTCGACGTTGGGTACCAGAAGCTGTTCCTGCCGGATTCGGCCTTCCTGGCTCCCCTCGTCAGCACGCGCGCCGGGACTTTCCTGTTCGGCAACCTCAACCTGTTCTTCGACGTGCAGCCGCGCGACCAGTGGCGAGCGCTGATGGAGCTTCGCTTCACCAACGTGCCCCACGGCCAGGAGCTATCGCTCGCCAGTCCAGCGGGCACGCGCTACGAGCGCGTCGACAATCGCGTCCCGGACACCACCAGCTCGAGCGGAAGAAACCAGGTGCTGCTCGGGTCGGTCATCATCGAGCGGGCACAGATCATGTGGAGCCCGGCGGACGCCTTCCAGCTCATCGCGGGCTATTGGCTGACGCCGTTCGGCATCTGGAACGTCGACCACGGCACGCCGACGCTGATTTCCTTGCAGCTGCCGTCCTCGCAGGTCGAGGAGTTCTTTCCCGCGCAGCAGCTCGGGCTGCAGGCCCTCGGCAGCATCCACTCCGACGACTGGGAGTACGGCTACCACGCCAGCGTCAGCAACGGTCGCATGCTCGGGCAGGTGGACTACACCGAGGACAAGGCCATCGGCTATCGCTTGTTCGTTCGCCACCGCGGCGATGCTCACCGCTGGACGCTCGGCACGTCGGGCTACTATGGCCGGTACACGGACATCGAGAAGCGCATCACCAGCTTCGACCCGTTCGTGATCGAGACCGACACGACGGTCAAGGTCCGGGAGTGCGCCGCAGGGCTCGACTTGTCGCTGGACTCGGGCCCGGTGCGGGTACGTGTGGAGGCCACGGGGCGCCGCGTCGCCTATGTGGACGGCAAGCGCGCACCTACCGGCTTCGGCGCACCCGGGACCTTCGAGCCCGACAAGATCCAGTGGGACGGCTACGTCCTCGGAGCGTATCGGCTGCCGTATGCCGGTCTGGAGCCCTACCTGTGGTTCGAGGCCGAGCACGGTCCGAACTCCCTCGGGGACACCGTGCTCGCGCCCAGTGCCGGACTGAACGTGCACTTGTCGCCCGAGGCCCAACTCAAGCTCCAGTACGTCTACGTGTTCTTCGAGGACCTCGACACCAGCGACGGCCCCGATCCGAGTGAGAACAACTTCAGCGTCTTCAACGCCCGATTCGCGCTCGCGTTCTGATGAGACGGCGTCACTTCCTCCAGCTGTTCACCGCGTTCGCATGCGGCGTACCGCTGCACGTCCGAGCCGACGAGAAGAAGAAGCCGACGACCCTCGCCATCGTCGTGCACCCCGATGGTCCGGCGAAGGAGCTGTCGTCCGCCGACGCGGAAGCCATTTTCAGCGCGCGCAAGCGCTTCTGGGACAGCGGCGAGCGCATCTTGCCGTTCAATCTGCCGCCGAACCACGATCTCCGCGTCCTCTTCGATCGTGCCGTACTGCACATGAGTCCGGACGAGGTCGCCAAGTACTGGATCGACGAACGCGTGCGCGGCGGGAATCGCCCGCCCAAACAGGTGCCGAGTCCGGCGCTCATGTTGGCGGTGGTGGCGAAGCTCCAGGGAGCCATCGGCTACGTGCCGCTGTCCTCCGTCCACAGAGACGTCCGCGTCATCGCGGTGGTGAAAGATGGCAAAGTCATGGGAGCACCGAGCACGGGGAAGTGAACATGTCGAATGGAACGTGCGGAGCCTTCCTGGCGTGTCTGTGGGTTGCAGCCTGCGCGAGCGACGCGGAGTGTGACCCCGGCCAGAAGCTGACGAACGGCCAATGCGTGACGCAGGCTGCTGGTGGGAGCGGAGCGGGCACGGGTGGTGCGGCACGTGGCGGCCGGTGGGAACGCCGGAAGCACCGGCGGCGTCGCTGGCAGCAGCACTGGCGGAAACGCAGGCAGCCCCGACGGCAGCGCGGACAGCTCCGCCACCGGCGGCGCCGGCGGGACCTGCTCGTCGGACGCGGGTACCGCGTTCGGCACTGCCTGCAGCGACGGAACGGGCAGCACCGACTGTAGCTGTCCGGCCCCCTATTGCGCGGTCCAGCCGGGGCAGACCACCGGTTACTGCACGCACACCGGCTGCAAGGAGACTCCGGCCGTGTGCCCGAGCGGCTGGTCGTGCTTGGATCTGTCGGTTTTTCAGCCTGGGCTGCCCTCGATTTGCACCAAACCATGAGGAGTCGAGTGCCGTGCATCCTGACCAAGAAATGACACCCGGCGGCCGCGACTCGGCCTACGCCTAGCGTCCGTGACGCAGCCCCTCTCGGCCTTCCCGCCCGACGCCGCCGACGTCGCTCCCGCCAGCTCGCCCGCCCCTACGGATTCTCGGGCTCACGCGGTCCACCGCCCGACCAACGTCGCCCGGACGGTGTTCCACATCGGCTCCGGAGCGCTCGCTCTGACCCTCCTGCGCGTGCTCCCGTCGCGAACGTGGCTCATCGCAGCGGCCGCCTCGTTCGCGCTCTTCGCGTGGACTTGCGAGACGACGCGTCGTCGGAGCGCCGCGGTGAACGCGCGGCTCATGCGCTTCTTCGGTCCCGTCGCCCACCCTCACGAATGGCATCGGGTGAATTCGGCGACCTGGTACGCCACTGCGCTCCTCGTGATGTCGTTCGTCGTCCCGCTCGAGGCCGCCGAGCTCGGTGTCATCGTCCTCGCCTTGGCGGACCCTGCCGCCGGGATCATCGGTCGACGCTTCGGTCGCCGTCGGCTCGCATCAGGGCGTTCGCTCGAAGGAGCGCTGGCCTTCGCGGTCACCGGGTTCTTCGCGGCCTACGTCTGGATGACGGTGGTGGGGAGCTACGCGCCGGCGCGGCTCTGGGTCGCGGCGGTGGCAGGCGTGATCGGCGCAGCTACCGAGCTCCTCGTCTCGCGGGTCGACGACAACCTCGCCATCCCGCTCGGGACGTCGCTCGCCGTCGCGCTCGCTGCGCTCGCCGCGTGAATCGCGGCGCGGTCACTTCGGCGGCAGCGCGCCCGGAACGTATCTTCGGATCCCGTCCTGCACGGCAACGAACACGTTGGCCGAAAAGTCCGACCCGAGCCGATCGCCGTCGCGATTGCCCTTGGTCACGGTCACGACGTCGCTGCTCTCGACGTCGATGCGAAACCCTCCCAGCGCACTCTTGTCGTCCACGCGGTAGAGCAGTACGTCGCCGACGAACTTGCCGGGCGTGAACGTGTCGGCAGAGGCGTAGGCCGGCGCGCGGTGCTCGCGGGTGCGCACGACGAACAGGTAACGAACGGCGGCGCAGTTCCTCAGGTACTCGTCGGCGACCTTGCCGAGCGCGTCGCCGCCAGATGCGTACTTCTTCGTGGCCAGGATCGAGCCGCAGTCCAGGAGCTCACCGGTCCCGGTGATGCGCAGCGGGACCGCTCCCTTGCTCCCGGGCTCGCGCAAGTCCTCCGCGTGCACGATCATCGCGTTCTTCTTGGACGCCGGCTGCACCACCACGGGCTCCCCTGCTGGCAGGACTCGATCGCCGTCCAGCTTCGGCGCGGCGTCGACGGCCGCTCCGAGCGCCGCGATGCGTGAGAACTTCACCGTCACCCCGGCGCGGTTCTCGGCGATGGCCTCGTCGACGGACTTGCCCCGACAGGCCAAGAGGCACAGAACGACAGCCAGGCAAGGCACGCTGTCGAGCAGTCGCATGCCGGACGGAGGGTAGCTCGACCCCCGGGATCGTGGAAGCGCCAGGCCTTGGCCACGGACGGCGCACCGAGTCGCCTTCACATTCGCTGGCGTCCGACCGAAAGTGCGCCTATCGAAAGTCAGACGTGCAAAAACCCGAAAGCCCCGAGTCCACGCTCGACGCCGCCACGCTCGAGCCGGACAGCTTGCAGATGGCTGCGTCCACGCGTCGCGTGCTCGCGCTCACCATCGCGGCACACCCGGATCTCGCGCGCGTCGGGGAGCGTCATCTCGCACACGCGCTCACCGAGCACCGGAAGCTCGCTCTCTCTCGCTCGGAGCCGAGCTTCGGGGACTCGGACCAGGAACCGCTCCGTGACCCCTATCTCGGGCGCGACCCGGTCACGCTGATGATCGATCCCGGCGGGCTGCGCGTGGACGCCCGCAACACGTCGACGCGCGTGTCGGTCGACGGACAGCCGGTCGAGACCGCGACCTGGGCTCCGCTCGAGGGTCTCGAGCGCGGCATCGTCATCGAGCTCGGCGGGCGAGTGGTCCTCGTGGTCCATTGGACGGTGGCGGGCCCCGCGGTGCGCGGAGGCCACGGTATGTTGGGAGGCTCCGCACCCATGCTGGCGCTCTACGGGCAAATCGAGCTCGCCGCGTCGCACCCGGGCGCCGCACTCCTGCGCGGACCCTCGGGCGCTGGGAAAGAGCTGGTCGCGCGCGCCATCCACGCCGCGAGCCCGCGGGCCAACGAGCCGTTCGTCGCGGTGAACATGGCCGCCATCCCGGCGTCGACCGCCGCCGCGGAGCTCTTCGGGCATCATCGCGGAGCGTTCACGGGTGCGCAGGCGGCCCACGGTGGCTGGTTCGGGCAAGCCGAGCGGGGCACGCTCTTTCTCGACGAAATCGCCGAAACGCCCGATGCGGTACAGCCCATGCTGCTCCGCGTGCTCGAGACCGGTGAAGTGCAGCCGGTCGGCGGCCAGGGTGTGCGTCGTTCCAACGTGCGGGTGCTCGCAGGCACCGATGGCGATCTCGAGGCGCTTTGTCAAAGCGGACGCTTCCGGTTTCCGCTTTGGCAGCGCCTCGCAGGGCAAACGATTCGCGTTCCTGCCCTCCGCGAGCGACGCGCCGACCAGGGCGCGCTCTTGGTGCACTTCCTCGGCGAAGAGCTGGGTGAAGAGCTGGAGCGGCTCGGCACTTCGGCGCGCCCGTGGCTCGATGCGCGGCTGGTGGCGCGCCTCCTCCGCTACGACTTTCCGGGCAACGTGCGCGAGCTCAGGAACTGCGCGCGCGAAATCGCCTTCGTCTCGCGCCAGCGTTCCACCGCTCGACTGGGCCCGACCTTCGAGGCGCTGCTGCCAGCGGCGGATGCCCAAAGGCGGACGGTGAGCGAGCCGGGGGGAAGCGAGACTCCGCTCGAGCGCGCAGCACCCGAGCCCGCCGAGCTCGGGGACCAGGCAGTGCTGGAAGCGTTGCGTGCAAATCGCTTCCGAGTCGCCGCCACCGCGCGCGCTCTCGGCATCTCCAAGAACACGCTCTATCAGGTGATGGAACGCTGCGAAGGCGTGCGCAAGGCGCGCGACCTCTCGGCCGAAGAAATCGAGGCCGTGAGGGCCGAGCACGGCGCCGACGTCGAAGCCATGGCCGAACGGCTCGAGGTGTCCGCGCGGGGCTTGAAGCTTCGCATGCGCGAGCTGGGCCTGGGGTGAGCTGCGCGAGAGCGCGTTTTTACCGGGAGGCCGCCGGACCTGAAAGGAAATGAAACCTCTCGGCGTACCAGGAAAGTCAGCGCGGCAGCGTCGTACCATGGGGGCATGAGACTCGACTCGATGCTGGTCGTGCCGGCGCTGACTCTGGCGCTCGGCTGCTCGAGCTCGGACGGTGGGCAAGCATCGGGTGGAGCAGGAAACTCGGGCGGCTCGACCAGCGGCGGCTCGACCAGCGGCGGCTCGACCAGCGGCGGAGCCGGCGGCGTCGGTGGTGGCAGCGGCGGCACGAGCTCCGGAGGCTCGAGCACGGGCGGAGTGTCGGGCGGCTCCGGCACCGGCGGTGCTCCTGGCTGCACTGGCGAGTGCACACCGGGTCAGAAGGAGAGCCAGAGCTGCCCGTGGGGCACGTCGGAGCGAAGCTGCCAGGCCGACTGCACCTGGGGCGCGTTCAGCGCCTGTGAGGCACCCGTTGGCTGGCGCGACATGGCGCCTTCCTCGAGCGCGGGCGTGCCCGGACGCAAGAACGCCTTCGCGGTGTGGACCGGCTCGGCGATGTTGGTTTGGGGTGGCAACACCAGCGATCTGTCCCCCGCCAGCTACGACCCGGCGCTGAACCAGTGGAAGAAGCTCGCCGCCGCACCGGCGTCGGGGATGCCCGTTTGGACCGGCAAAGAGCTCGTGCTGGTCTCGCCGAACCCGGCGCAGGCGGTCCTCCGCTTCGACTTGGCGAAGAACGCTTGGGACAGCTTGCCCGGTGCGCTGCCGATTCCGAAGCGCGACGGCTTCGCGTTCGCGGCCTACCTCCCCACGACCCACGAGGTGATGGTGTGGGGCGGGCGCAAGACGAGCTGTCCCTGTCAGCTGAACGACGGCGCGGCGTACGACCTCGCGGGTCAGAAATGGCGCGTCGTTTCCAGCGGCCCGCTCGAACCCCGAGACGACACTCGCCCGGCCGGCGTGGTGTGGAACGGCTCGTCGCTCGTCATCGTCGGTGGCGGGAACATCGCCGGCGGTCGCTACAACACGGGCGCGGCCTACGATCCCGTGACCGATGGCTGGACGCCGATCCCTGCTACCCCCGCGTCGGGCTATGCGAACCAGCTCGCGTTCCCGCTCGGCCCCGGCGGCACGCTGGCCGGCTTCTTCAGTGGGGAGCGCTTCGGCGGCACGAACTACAACTACCCGGCCAACGACGGGGCCGTCTGGGATGCCGCGCTGAACAAGTGGACGCCGCTGCCGGGCGTTCCGGGCGGCGGCGCCTACAACGGGCACATCCATGGCATGGTGTTCGCAGCTGGGTCCGCGTTCGGGCTCTACGGCGGCACGCACTACGACAACGGGTTCGGCCTCGAAGGCACAGGGGCAGTGTTCGACGTCGCGACGAGCACGTTCACGCCGCTCCCACCCGGTGGACCGAGCCCGCGCAAGTGGGGCGTCTCCGTGTGGACTGGAAGCGAGGCCATCGTGTGGGGCGGCGAAGGACAAGCGCTCTTCGACGATGGCAAGATTTGGCGTCCGTGTGGCTCGAAGGCCTCGGCCAACGCCGCCTGCGCTCCCGCCTGCGGCGTTGGCACGTTCAGCTGCACGCTCGGCGCGCTCGCCTGCGAGTCGACACCCGGGCCGGAGCAGTGCAACGGCCACGACGACGACTGCAACGGCCAAGTCGACGACGGGATCTCGAGCGCCGGCGCTTGCAGCGTCGCCGGCGCGCAGGGCCTGTGCAAAACCGGTACGCTCGAGTGCGTCGCGGGCGCCACGACCTGTGTGGGACCGAGCGCGGTCAACGAAACCTGCAACGGGCTCGACGACGACTGCGACGGTCAGGTCGACGAGGATTTGAACGGGCTGCCTTGTACGACGGGCCAGAACGGCGTCTGCTCGTTTGGCGTGGAGCAGTGCACGAACGGCGTGTCGAGCTGTGCGCAACAGATCCAGGCCAATACGGAGATCTGCAACGGCATCGATGACGACTGCGACGGGGCCGTCGACGAAGGCTGCTGAAGAGTCGTATCATCGCGGGATCATGATCCGCGGACCCCTCGCCTTCTCCGTGGTCGGTGTGACGCTCTGGGCGTGCACTGTGGACAGCGTCGACCTCCGGGGCAAAGAGTGCCCATGTGCCGACGGCTGGGTGTGCGACACCGTGACCAATCGTTGCGTCGCCCAAATCGCCGACTCGGGATCGACGGGCGGCGCCGCTGGCAGCGCGGGGACGAGTAGCGGAGGCAGCGGGGCGAGCGGAGGCAGCGGCGGCTCGGGCGCGACCGGAGGCAGCGGCGGCTCGAGCGCGAGCGGAGGCAGCGGTGGCTCGAGCGCGAGCGGAGGCAGCGGCGGCTCGAGCGCGACCGGAGGCAGCGGTGGCTCGGGCGCGACCGGAGGCAGCGGCGGGAGCTGCTCGGGAAACAGCAAGCTCTGCGCCGGTCACTGCGTTCCGGAGTCTCCCTCCAACGGCTGCGCGTCGACGAGCTGCCAAGCCTGTGTCAGTGGGCCCTACTCCACATCCATCTGCGCGAACGGGAGCTGCGGGCTCAGTTGCGAGAGTGGCCACGCCAACTGCAACTCCACGCTGGCGGATGGCTGCGAACAGTCGCTCTCCTCGGACGCCAACTGCGGCAAGTGCGGGCGCACCTGCTCGCTCAACCACGCTTCGAGCACGGACTGCTACGCGACCGCATGCCAACCCAAGTGTCTCGCCGGATACGCCAACTGCAACGAAGCCGCGCTCATGGTCCCGGACGACGGCTGTGAAACCTCCGTCAGCGCCTCGAATTCGAACTGCGGCGCCTGCGGGTACAGTTGCAGCGTCTACGCCGGCCTGAACGCGAGCTTCAGCTGCGCGTCGGGCCGCTGCGGCTGCACCAACGCCGCTTCCTGCGCGCTCCAGCAGGGACTGAACGGCGTGGCCTGTGCCGGCGGCGGGCTCTGCATGTGCGGCAACGTGGACTGTCACGCGGGCGAGCAGTGCAGGAAGGCCACGGGCGGGAACTCCTCCGAATGTAGCTGCCACGGCGGCCCCGCGTGTGCCGCTGGCGAGTCTTGCTGCGCGAGCGGTTGCTCGAACCTGCAGACCGACCCGGCCAACTGCGGGGCTTGCGGCGTCAAGTGCAACGGCCCCTGCAGTCAGGGCGCCTGCACCTGAGGGGCTCACTCGGCGCGTGCCGACCGCATGCTCCACGCGCCCGCTCCGAGCTCCAGCCAACGCGTGACCCCGATGCCGACGAGGAACTCGGCGTCGTGGCTCGCGACCACGAGCCCACCCCGAAAGCCACGGAGCAGCCGCGTCAGGTCGAGCACGCTCCCGAGATCGAGGTCGTCCGTCGGTTCGTCGAGCAGCAAGAGCTCGACGGCGGGCGAGCGCGCGAAGACGCAGATCAACGCTGCCCGGACGCGTTCGCCGGGGCTCAGGGACGCGAGCGGCCGCTCCGCGAGAGCGAGGGGGAAACCGTGGGCCTGTAGCAGGGCCACCGTGCGTTCGAGAGCGAGAGGCCCCTGGCCGCCGACCAGGCGATCGACGAGGTTGTCGCGCGCACGGAAGTTCGCTGCGTTCTGCGCGACGTACCCCACGCGCGCCGGGTCCTGCCACGCGCGTCCCTGCGACGGGCGCCGCGCGCCGGCCAGGACATCGAGCAGCGTGCTCTTTCCGGAGCCGCTCGGACCGACCAGCGCCAGGCGATCGCGCGAGAGCTCGAGATCGAGCCCAGTGAAGCACGGTCGCCCCACCGGTCCAGCGGAGACACCGGACAGACGCGCCAGAGCGCGCCCGTCTGCGGACCGAAGAAGCGGCAACTCGATTTCGAGGGGCAGTGCCACCGTGAGCACGCGGCGGAACGCCTTCGTCGACTCCCGCAGCTCGGCCAGACGGGAGGCTTGCAGAAGCGCCCGCGTGGCCTGGCTCACCTGCTTGTAGCTGCGCTTGCCGTTGAGCCGGATGCGCGACGGACAGCGCCGAAGCTCGCGCACTCGGCCGACGTTTTTCTTGCGCTCACGGCGCCGGCAAACGCTGGCGGTGTGGCGCTCCTCGCGGATCAGGCGAGTGAGGCTCTCGGCGTAGTCGCGACGCCGCTCCTGGTCCAACCGCGCCAGCTCGGCCACCAGCTCGTCGAACGAGCCTTGGAAGGCACGGCCGCCCGTTTCGCTCAGCACGAAAAACAGGCGAAACCCGCGGAGCAGCCGGCGTTCGTGGGTGACGCACAGGAGCGCACCCGAGTGCGCCGCGAGGCGAGCCTCGAGCCAGTCGACGCCACCGGCGTCGAGGTCACGCGTGGGCTCGTCGAGCAGGAGGATCTCGGGCTCGCTCTCCAACGCACGGAGCAATGCCTGGCGCCTCCGTTCGCCCGGACTCGAGCCCGGCGCGCCCGTGAGGTCCTGCGGGACGAACTCGAGCCGCCCGCGACGCACGACCGTTCCGGCGCGAGGAGTGTCGCGACCCGCCAGCACCGCGAGCAGCGACGACTTTCCCACGCCGTTGCGTCCCACCAGGGCCACGCGTTCGTGGCCCAGATGGAGCCCGAGCCCTCGCACCAGCGCGCGCCCCCCCGGGGCGTCGACGTCGATGGCGTGGGCCGTCAAAGACGCAGTGCTCATCGCCCGGACCTCCCGCTCCCCGAGATCTGCGCGAGCACCTCGAGAGACGCTTCCAAACGGAAGCGGAGCCCTCCCTCTTCGGGGACGACCCCGAGAACGCGACACCGCGAATACGCGAGCGAGATCCGGCCCGGCTCGTCGTAGGGCAGGAAGAGCTCGACGGTGCCCGACGCGGCGCGTGCGAGGCTCGACAAGGTCTCCCGGAGCTCGGCCACCGCGACCGGATCGCGACTCGTGAGCGCGACGAAGGGGTGGCCGTCGCTCCAGACTTCGAGCGCGCTCGCGGCCGGAGCCTGCGCCAAGAGGTCGAGCTTGTTGAACACGGTCAGGCGCGGGATTTCCGTCGCGCCGAGCCTCGCCAACATCTCGCGGGTCGTCGTGAGCTTGAGCGGCAGCTCCGGGTCCGACACGTCCACGACCAGCGCCAAGAGGCTCGCCTCCCGCACCTCGGCCAGCGTCGATTCGAAGCTCGCGAAGAGGCGCTCGGGCATGCGCCGGATGAAACCCACCGTATCGCTCAGGAGCACGTCACCGCCGTGACGGGTGAGGCAACGAGAGGTCGTGTCCAGCGTCTCGAAGGGTCGATCGCGGACGGAGAGAGTCGCGCTCGTCAGGGCATTCATGAGGGAGGTCTTCCCCGCGTTGGTGTAGCCGACCAGGACGATGCGATGCGCACGAGACCGCTGACGGCGCTGCACGCGATCCGAGTCCTTCACCCTCTCGAGGGCACGCCGGAGCTCGACCAGCCGGTCGTCGAGACGGCGCGCCAGGAGCTCTGAAGCGGTTTCGCCCGGTCCTCGCGCCTTCACCCGCCCGCCAGCCTGCTGATCCATGTTCAGGCCGATGCCGCGGATGCGCGGGCGGAGATACTCGAGATGGGCGATTTCCACCTGGACGCGTGCTCGATTCGTCTTCGCGTGGCGCTGGAAGACGTTGAGGATGACGGCTTCTCGGTCGCACACGGGGATGCCGGCGACGTCCTCCAGATTGCGAGTCTGCGAAGGCGTCAGATGAGCGTCGACGACCAGCAGATCTGCCCCCACGTTTCGGGCCTGCGTGCCGATGCGTTCGGCGACGCCGCTACCGAGCAGCGTGCGCGGATCGGGTCGCGTCAGGCGATGTTCCTCGTGGCCCACCACTTCGTCGCCTTGGGCCTCGACCAGACCGAGGATCTCGGCCAGATCGTTTCTCTGTTTCGGCAGCGAGAGCGAAAGCACGAAGCAACGGTTTCGCGCACCCGTGGCGGGGCGCTCGGGCGACTCGCGTCGCGTCCAGTGCGAGACGACAGCTTCCAAATGGCCGGCGTCGGCGAGCGGCACTTCGGCGTGCTCGGCGACCGGCTTCGAATGAAATTTCATGACAAATCCCCGGAAAATCAGCAAAAAGCGAGGAACCAACGCCGCGCCGAAAGGCGGGGCGGCGTCACCTCGCGCTGGCGCGCGCGGCGCAGAAGTGTGCGGCGGCTCGACCCGGGGTCGGGTGAGCGCAGCAGCGAAGCGTGGAGGCGAAGGAGCGCGTCGGGCTACCGCATGCGGTGCGACGGCCGAAGCTTCGACTACGCGAAGTGGGGGTAGAACGCCATGGCGAGGCCAGTATACCCACCGCTCGGTTCCGCGCAAGCGGGCCCTCGCCGTCTACGGTCGCGTGACGTCGTGACGGAGCGCTCGGGCCGAGCGCACCGGCGGCGCGTCACTTCTCGAGCCCCACGCCCACCAAGAACACCTCGGAGCTGACCGAACGCGTGCCCGACGGGCGAATCGTCTGCTCGCGCTCGTAGTGGTCCTTCACGTTCTTGCGCGCCGCCTGGAAGTCGTTGCTCATGAAGAGCTTCCCGACGAACGAGCTGCCGGGTTTGCCGAGCGCGACGGCGACTTCGAGAGCGCGCGAGAAGAGCTCGAACGACAGCGCCTGGTCGCGAACCTTGTTGCCGCTCGTCGACGGCGCCATGTCGCTGAGCACGACGTCGTAGGGGGCGAATCTCGCCAGGGCTTCGCTCGACAGATCCAGCGCGTCGCCGCGCACCACCTGAACGTGAGCCGGGAACACTTGCGCGATCTCCGACAGGTCCACCGCCAGGACCGAGCCGCGCGAGCCGACACGCTCGGCGGCGTACAGGCTCCAGCTGCCGGGCGCGGCGCCGAGGTCGAGCACGTGCTGGCCCGGCGAGAACAGCCGAACCCGGCGGTCGATCTCTTCGAGCTTGAACACGCTCCGCGCGGGGTAGCCTTTGGCTTTGGCTTCCAGCGTGCGGGCGTCGGCGCGGGCGTAGGGGTTCTGGCGGCGGTTCACGGTGATTTCCAGACGTAGCCCGCGATGCCTTCGTCGACGTAGCCGAGGGAGCTGACGGCGTTGTTCTTTTCACCGACGTCCGTCGTGTAGAAGTGACTCGCGCTGGGGTGGGACAGCCGATAGAGGGGGACCGCACCACACGTCGCGCTCGAAGCGATGTAGCCCATGATCCCTTCGACCGTGCTGGCGGTGCCCTCGCAGCTCGAGCTCGTGGTGTAGAAGTGCCGGCCGTTCGCCAGAAGGCAACGGTAGAACGCGACGACCCCGGGGGTGGCCGCGCTGTAGAGGTAGAAGAAGTTCTGCAACTCGAGCGTGAAGCCACAGCAACTCGCTTCGCTCAGGCTCGACGTGTAGAAGTGCTGGCCCGATTTGGCGGAGCGATGGATCCCCACGCGACAGGAGGCGCCGTCGTCGCACGCGCCGTCGCAATCGTCGTCCTTCAGGTTGCACGACTCGGTCGGCGCCGCAGCGCAGCTGCACGCAGACTCGTTCTGGCACGTGGAGTAGTTGAGGCAGGTCTTGGGCTGGGGCGCGCTGCAACCTCCCCAGGAGCCGGCAGAGCACGTCTCGGTGCCGGTGCCGCAGGTGGTGGCGAATGGCTTCGATAGGCCTTCGTCGACTTGTCCATTGCCGTTGTCGTCCTTGCCGTTGCAGGTCTCGCTGCTCGACGCGCCACCGCTCGCGCTCGATCCACCCGAGCCGCCCGCTCCACCCATCCCGCCGCCGACACCCGAGCCGCCAGCACCCGCACCGCCCGCGCCGCCCGCGCCGCCCGCTCCGCCCGCTGCGCCGCTGCCAGAGCCGCCCGCGCCGGCTCCACCGGCGTTGGTCGCGCCGCCTCCATCGGGCCAAGGCCCGCCATCGCCGCCGATGTGGACGCCACCGCTTCCACCCGCCGGCGAACCACCGGCGCCACCGTCCGACGTCGAGTCGTCCGAGGTCGTTCCGGCGCAAGCGCCGAGCCAGCCCGACGCGGCGACGAGCGCCACTGGGACCGTCCACGTCCGCATCGCGGTCAGCGTAGCACGCCCGCGCGGCGCGACTCGCCTGCAAGCGTCACGAGCGCGCTCTTCATCGGGGTCGGGCCCAGAGCGCCGTCCGGGCAATCCAGGGGAGAGGCAAGGTCCTTGAGCTGCGCGACGCGAACGCCGGCTTGCCGCGCGGCCTCGTGCAGAAGTTTCCGGAAGCGCTCCCGGCTGGTCTTCTTGTGATTGGTGACGGCGAGCATCCGGCCGCCGGGTGCGAGCAGAGCAAGCGCGTCCGCCGCGACCTTCACGTAGTCGTGCTCGAAGTCGAAGGTCGCGCGCTTGCCCCGCGTCCCGAAGCTCGGCGGGTCGAGCACGACCCAGTCGAAGCGTTCACCCTTGCGTTTGGCTCGCGCGAGCCATGCCACGCAGTCCTCGGTGAGGCGTCGATGCGGTAGCGCAACGAGCCCGTTCTCTTCGAACGCGCGCGCGGCCCGCTCGAGGGCCGGCGCCGAGAGATCCACGCTCGTGACTTCGCGTGCGCCACCGGCGGCGGCGGCGACGCTGAAGGATCCCGTGTACGCGAACAGGTTCAGCACCCGCGCGCCGCGGGCCTGCCGCGCGAGCAGGGCGCGGTTGTCGCGTTGGTCCACGAAGAGCCCGGTGGACAGACCTTCCCCGAGGCGCACGGAGAACCGGAGCTCGCCTTCGTGCACCACGAGAGGGTCCGGCGCGGGGCTGCCGGCGATGGGATCCTTGGGTGCGTTCTTCGCCAGGTCGACGCGCCGGGTGTCCGCCCGCTCACGGATCTTGAGATAGACGCCCTCGGCCCCCAAGCTCGTCAGCTCCCGGGCGAGTTCGCGCGCTCTCTCTCGGGCGACATCGCTCGACACGGCGAGCACTGCGAAGTCTCCGTACCGATCGACTACCACGTCGGGTAGCCCATCCCCGTCGCCGTTGCACAAACGGAACGCCGAAGCGCGCGCGAAGAGCGCGTAGCGGAGCACGCAGGCGTCGGCGAGCGCGCGGGCGACCGTCGACGGTTCTCCGAGCTCGGCTGCGCCGGTCTCGAGCCAGCGTCGAAACGAGGCAGGCTCTTCCGCCTCGAAGACCCGCCCGAGGCTCGGCAACTCGAGCCGCCGAGCGTGCAGGAAGAGGCGCGGCGCGCGGGCACCGCCATACAAGCGGTCGCCGACGATGGGAGCCCCGACCTCCGCCAGCTGCGCGCGGAGCTGGTGAGTCCGACCGGTTTCGGGCGAGAGCTCGACCAGCGCGCGTCCACTGCGTCGAGCGAGCACTCGATAGCGCGACACCGCCAATTGTCCGCCGCGCGACACGGCACGCGTTCGACCGCCCTTTTCGTGCTCGAGCCGATGCTCGAGGCGACCGCTCTCCCCGAGACCCGGGTCGCTCACGAGCGCCAGGTAGGTGCGCAGAGCGGCGTGGGATTCGACGTCACGCGCCACGAGCGGAGCCACCTCGCGGCGACGGGTGAAGACCAGGACACCGCTCGCCTCCTTGTCGAGGCGCTGGTGGACCCCGAGGTGCGTGGGCTCACCTCGGGCTTCGAGCCAAGCGCCGAGCCGGTGCACGACGTCGTCGGCGAGCGCCTCGTCCCCGCCGTGAACGGCGATGCCGCGCGGCTTGTCCACCACGACGAGGTCAGCGTCGTGAACGAGCACCCGCTCGTCGAGCCAAGGGCGCGGAACGAACACCGGGGGTCACGCGCCGCGCCCGCGGCGCCGCCTCACGACTTCTTGCCGCCGCGACGCTTCACCGCACCGCGGACGAACACCAGCGAGTTCTTCGCACCGGGAACGCCGCCCTCGACGAAGATCAAGCTCTCTTCGGGGTTCACCTTGACGACGCGCTGGTTCAGCACGGTGACCTTCTCGTTGCCGTATTGGCCAGGCATGCGCACGCCCGGGAGCACGCGACCCGGAGTCATGTTGGTACCGATGGAACCGCCGTGCCGCTTGTACTCGTGGGTGCCGTGCGTCTGCACCTGGCCCGCGAAGTTGTGGAGGCGCATGACGCCGGTGAAGCCGCGGCCCCGCGTCATCCCTTGGACGTCCACGAATTGACCGACCTCGAACACCGAGTCGAGCTTGACCTCGGAGCCCACCTCGAACTGCGCAGCGAACTCGGCCGAGCAGCGCAGCTCGCGGAGCCAGCGCTTCGGCGCGACGCTCGCCTTCTTGTAGACGCCGGCGAGCGGCTTCGACGTGTGCTTCTCTTTGCGGTCTTTGAGGCCGAGGACGACGGCGTCGTAGCCGTCCTTCTCCTTGGTGCGCTTGCCCACGACGACGGGCCGAGCCTCGACCACGGTGCAGGAAATGACCGAACCGTCCTCGGCGAAGACCTGAGTCATTCCGAGCTTGCGCCCGATGACACCCGGATGCGTGTTCATGACCGTCTCTCTCTCTTTCGTCGTGGCAGGGGGCCAACCGGCCCACCCGAAAATCGGGCTCGCGGAAGTAGTGTATTTTCGGGTGCCGCGCAAGCGGCGTGGGGGCTGGCGCGCCGTCCCGACCTGCGGCGGCCTCGAACGGCCGGGCGAGCCGCTCCGACAGGCATTGACGGGGGTCGGGGCGCGTGCATAATCCCCGCCCCCACCGGCCGGAGTGCCCGATCATGTCGATGATTCACCCGAAGATCCAAGCCCACGAGAACAGCACCCTCCGCGCGGATCTGCCGGCGTTTCGCGTGGGGGACACCATCGCGGTGCACTACAGGATCGTGGAAGGCGACAAGCTCCGAACGCAGGTCTTCCGGGGCACGGTGATCAAGCGCCATCGCGCGGGCGCCCGCAGCACGTTCACCGTTCGGAAGGTGAGCTTCAGCGTCGGCGTCGAGCGCATTTTCATGCTGCATTCGCCTCGAATCGAGCAGATCGAGGTGGTCTCGCGCGGCGTCGTCCGCCAAGCGCGTCTCGGCTACCTGCGCTCCCTGCAGGGCAAGGCGGCGCGCATCCGCGACGAGAAGGACGTCTGAGTCCCGCTCGCCCGAGAGCGAGCTCACCGACTCGAGCGGCGCGGGATGCTTCTCCGCCGCGAACGGACCGGCTATGCTGCGTTCCGCCTCGGAACCGGCGGGTTTTCGTTGCCGTTTCTCGGGGTTTCGGAGGACGCCTCGATGATCGCGTGCCCGCGCTGCGGCATTTCCAATCAGCCCACCAGCAAGTTCTGTGCTTCTTGCGGCGCTCCGCTGCCCGCTTCCGGGGTTGGAGCGCAACCCGCAACGTTCCCGGGCCCCGGAGGTGCGCGACCGCCAGCGGGTCCGCCCGGATGGGGCCCTCCCCCAGGTGGTCCGCCGGGCGCTCCGCCCCCAGGCGCCCCACCACCCGCTTATGGTCCACCGCCCGGTCAGGGCGCCGCGCCCGGCTGGGGACCGCCTCCTGGCGCGCCTCCGAATCCGTACGGCCCGCCCCCTGGGCCTCCTCCGGGTCAGCAAGGGTTTGGCGCTCCGCCTCCAGGCTTTGGACCGCCCCCAGGGGCGCCGCCGCCGGGATTCGGCGCTCCCCCGGCCCACCGCCGGGCGCTCCGCCTCCAGGCTTCGGCGCGCCTCCAGGGGCTCCGCCGCCGGGATTCGGCGCTCCCCCCGGTCCACCGCAGGGGGCTCCACCTCCAGGCTTCGGCGCCCCGCCCGCGGGCCCGCCGGGTTGGGGACCACCTCCGGGTGCGCCGCCTCCGGGTGCGCCTCCGCCAGGCGGCGGATTCTCGCCGGCCAACGAGCGCTACCGTGTCGGATCGCCAGAGGGTTTGAACCCGTTCGGCGCCACGATGGCTCCGGATCTCAACGCAGCGCCTCCGCTGCCACCCGGTGGCACTCCGGCGGCACCGGGCGCTCCACCGCCAGGCGGCGCTTTCGGCGCTCCCCCCCCCGGACCACCGGCGGGGACGCCGGCGTTCGGCAAGGCGCCCGATCCCGTCGCGCCCAAGTGGAACGATCCCTCCGCCTTCGCCGCGACGGCGCCACCTCCCACCGCCGATGAGCATGAAGCGGCACAGCGCGCCCAACAGGCCGCTGCCCAGGCACCGGCGATCGAACCTGCACCCGCGCCTCCCCCGGTGCCGGTGGCAACGCCTTCGTCCTCACCCGCCCAAGCCGAAGAGCCTCGGCAGAGCGCGCCGCCGCCACCCACGGGCATCTCGCGCACTGAAGCCCAGATGGCCAAAGACCCGATGGCCGTGGGACCCGACGCGCCGCGTGTGCTCGCGGGCTTCCTCGTGAGCTACGAGGGCAACGAGCTCGGCGCGTTCTGGCCGCTCTATCAAGGCAAGAACGTGATCGGCCGCAAGGGAGCAATGGACGGACTCGACATCGAGATCGATCACCCGACCACCTCGTCGCGCCACGCCGTGCTCCACGCGGCGGCGCGCCCCGGCGCGGTCAAGCTGGACGATCCGGGCAGCACCAACGGCACCTACCTGAACGAAGAACGCGTCGCCAAAGGTACCCCCGTGGAGATCCGCGATGGCGACGCCATCCGTTTCGGTGGGTTCACGGTCATCGTGAAGATCGTCTGATTCTCGGACGCACGTGATTCCGCCATGCGAAATGCCATGAACCATTCGTCGCACTCCCGGTCCCATCGGCTCGAGGCGGTGCTGGGCGCGCTCTTGGCTGCGTTGCTCGTGCTCGTCACCGCGCCGGCGTCGGCCGCGCCCGAAGCCCACATCCTGCGCATCGACCCGCGCGCAGCGCAGGAAAACGGAGCTCCGATCCTCACCACGATCATCGAGCTGGTGCAGACCAAGCGCATCAGCGATGCCACGGCGGCGTGCGTGGACGATCGCGGCACCGGCTACTACCGCTGCCTGAGCGACGCGCTGGAGAAGCCCCAAGCTCTGTACCAGCCGTTCGGTGCCGCCGGCGCGGGCTTCCCCCACGAAAACGCCGTCTTCACCGTGAAGGTCGAAGGCACCGATCAGCCCGCCAGCTACGTGTCTCACGCCAAGTGGGGCGCGAGCCTCACCCAGCCCAGCGTCGGCACGGCATGGTTGATCCTCGTCGACGCCGATCAGCGCATCGATTCGTCGTTCGAAGACGCGAAGCAGATCGCCAACACGTTCATCGGCAGCATGAGCGGCAACGACATCGTCAACGTGATGTTCTTCAACGACCGCCAAGTCGTGAAGGACAGCAAGTGGATGAATGCCGCGAAGAAGGCCCAGGCTCAGGGCTTCGTCAACGGCGTGACCAGCACTTGGCGCTCGCAGGGTCGAAACCGATCGCTCGGCACCATCATCAAAGAGGCCGCCACCGACGGCTTCAAGTCGCTCGGCAACGTCGGCGAAGACGTGAAGGTCCCCCTCCACCAGGCCATGGTGGTGCTCTCCACGGGCTACGGCGGCACCGACGCGCTGACGACGGGCCCCGGCGGGCTCCAGATCGCGAAGTACATGAGCGGCGGGCGCTTCCCGGAAGACAACACGGCGCTGCCCAAGGCGCCGGTGCCGGTGATCAGCGTGTTCTTCCCGCCCAAGGTCTACGACGAGTTCCGGCAGAACTCGCTCGAGTTCATGCGCGGCATCGCCAACACCGAGATCGGCGGCTTCTTCACCGTCGTGCAGGGTGGTGAAGGTGGACGCGGCGGCGCCATCGTCGGCTCCGTGCGCTCGCGCTTCGCCAACATGCACATCGTCAAGTGGCGGGTGTCGTGCATCGAGTCGGGCGTGACGCAGACGTTCGGGCTCGTGTTCAAAGAGGTGAGCCCGCCAATCCTGGGCGACAACACGTTCAAGGACGTGCCCGTCGGCATCGATCCGACGACGTGGCCCCTCGACGTGAACATCGAGTACTCGCAGCAGATGGGCAAGCGGCAGTCCGGCGTCTATCCGGGCGGCACCTTCAAGGTCTACGGCAACTTCTGTTGGGGCGGCGACAAGGGTCGGGCCGAAGTCTACTTCCTGCCTGCGGGCCAGCAGGCGCCCGCGGCCCTCTCCGGCGCCGACGTCGAGAAGGCCAAGCGCACGCAGCAGCAGCTCATCGCGATGGGCATGAAGGGCCGCGCCGTCGAGGTGAGCGACACCTACGGCGAGTTCGAAGCCCCGGACAAAGAAAAGATCCTCCACGGCTCGGGCGAGCAGGCCGTGGTGCGCCTCGTCATCTACGACAACAAGGCGCGCCGCACGAGCGGCGTGACCGCCGACAACATCGTGCAGCTCAAGGGCACGACCACACCGTTCCCAATCCTGTGGGTGCTCGGCGGGCTCTTCGGCGTGGTCGTCATCGCGCTCCTGATCGTCGTGATCGTGCGGAGCGGCGGCAAGAAGCGCGGCGCCGCTCCAGCGCCCATGGCACCCTACGGCGGCGGCTACCCTGCGCCTCCGGCGTACGGCGCGCCTCCTGCGCCGAGCCCCTATGCCGCACCCGCGCCGATGCCGGCGCCGATGCCGATGCCGGCGCCCATGCCAGCGCCCGCACCGAGCCCGGACTTCATGTACGGAAATCAACCCGGACCCGCTCCTGCTCCCATGCCCGCGGCGGCGCCTCCGCCGAACCCCTATGGCGGCCCCGCGGTGGTTTCTCGCGCGACCCTCCAAGGTGCAGCGGGCGTGTTCACGGTGGTGCCCGGTGTCGAGATGCGAGCGGGCCGCGACGGTTCGCAGTGCGGCATCTTGCTGAGCGAGCCACGCGTCTCCGGCGTCCACGCGACACTGCGACTCGACGGAGGGCAGCTGGTCGTGCGGGACGAGCAGAGCAACAACGGCACTCAGGTCAACGGCACGCGGCTCGCGCCCGGCGTCTGGACCCCTGCCCCCAACGGTTCGCTGGTGCGCTTCGGCCCGGTCGAGTTCACCGTGCGTTTGGAGTAACGGGAGCGGAGAACCATGCTCGGCTCTGTACACGGAGTCGTCGTCGACTTCGCCGAGCTGAGCGATCCGGGCCGGGATCCGGCCAAGCAAGTCAACGAAGACGCGTCGGGCTACGCGGAGACTCCGTTCGGTCACTTGGCAGTCGTGTGCGACGGGATGGGCGGCCACGAAGCCGGGCGCGAAGCGAGCCAGGCCGCGGTTCGCACCATCATCGAGCACGCCCGCGGAAGCCAAGCGGAGCTGCCGGCGGGGCTCGTGTTGAAGCGCGCCATCGAGCAGGCGGGCCGCTCGGTCTACGCGCTCGGCGGAGCGGCGCCGCCGGAGCACCGGCCAGGCTCCACCTGCGTCGCGCTGCTGATCCACCCGGCCGGTGCCGAGGTGGCGCACGCCGGCGACTCTCGTGGCTACCTGGTGCGACGCGGCCACCTCGAACGACTCACGCGAGACCACTCGATGGTCCAAGAGCTCGTCGACTCCGGCATGCTCTCGCCGGCCGTTGCGCTGCGCCACCCCGAGGCCAACAAGATCACGCGTGCCCTCGGCATCACGCCCGAGGTCAGCGTCGAGGTGCGCGCCGAGCCCGTCCCCCTCGAGCCCGGTGACGTGCTCCTGCTCGCCACTGACGGCCTCACCGACTTGGTGAGCGACCCCGAGATCTTGGACGTGCTCGAGCGCAGAGTGCCGAGCGGAACTGCCGTCGCGTGCCAAGAGCTCGTGCAGCTCGCCAACCCCGCGGCGGCCACGACAACGTGACCGCACTGGTGCTCGCGGTCCGCGAGCTCCCCAGTCAGTGACGCGCAAGGGCACCGTGATCGACGGCGCACCTCGCACGAGCACTTTGCTCACCGACAAACCCGGCACCTTGTCCGATGGCGCGCCGGCGCCGACCCTGTACGACGAAGGTTCGCCGCGTCCCACGCAGCCCGGGCTGACCCAGGTCGACACCGGCGACCGGCGGACCGAGCCGGGCATCAGCCTGGCCCAACCGAGCTTCCAACCGTCCGACGTCGCGCCGAACCCGGCAGCGTCGCCCCCCAGCTCGTCGCGCATGTTGCTCTGGCTCGGCGTGACGCTGTTGCTCACGCTGCTGGCGAGCGTCGGCACCTGGGCCGTGCTGCGCGTGCTGCACCGCCGGCCGGACCCCGCCGAAGACGTGGTGCCCCCACCCGAGGAGCGCACCCACAAGCGACGAGGCCACCACCCACGACCGGATTCATCGGAAAACCCCGACGCCGATCCGGCCCGCGGCACCGCCGATCCGCCCGAAGCGGGAGCCGATTCGGGCCCGTGATTCCCATGCGCGTCCCCCTTTGTTACACAAGCGAGCAGCGATGATCCCCGGCCTTGGCAAACAGAGCGTCACGATCGGCAGCGCGCCGCACTGCGAGATCCACCTGGGTGGGCCGGGAGTACAGCCGGAGCACGCGCGCATCGTGCACCAAGGCGGCGGCCAGCTCGTGTTCGTCGACGCGGGTACCGGGCAGACGTACGCGAACGGTCAACCGGTAGCGCCGGCGTCCACCCATCCGTTCGACTTCCGCGCGCAGTTCATGGTGGGGCAGACGCCCGTTCCCAATGCGCACCCGGCCATCGCTGCGATGTTGATGCAGAAGGGCGAGCTGCCCATCACGCCCGGGACGCTGGTCTTCGGGCGCGAGGCAGCGCGCGCCAACGTCGTCGTGCAGCATGGGAGCGTCTCGGGTCAACACGCCCGGGTGTCGCTCGCCCCGCTCTCGGTCACCGACCTCGGCTCGACCAGCGGCACGTGGATCAGTGGCAATCGCCTGACCCCGAACCAAGGCACTGCGCTCGACCCTTCGGCACTGGTCGCGCTCGGTCCCGTGCCCCTGCCCATGAGCTTGGCCATCCAGCTCGCGCAAGAGCTCGGAGCGATGCCGCAACAAGCGGCCGCGGGTGGCGCGCCGGGAGCGCCGGCTCAAGCGGGAGCGCGACCCAAACACAAGACGGTGATCGGCCAGGTCGCCATCGGCGGCCCGGGACAGCCCACTTTCAAGAGCATCGGCCGTACGCCGGACAACGACATCGTCCTGCCGCACCCGCAGGTGTCCAGCAAGCACGCCCTCTTGCACAAGATGGGCAGCCAGCTCTTCGTCGAAGACCGGGGAGCCGGCAACGGCACCTACGTGCGCGGCCAGCGCATTCCGCCCGGCCAGAAGATCCCCGTCGCCAACGGCGAGAAGATCTTCATCGGCCCCATGCCGCTCTTGATCCAGGTCGAGGCGGAAGAGGTCGCCGTCGTCGTCGAAGACGTGGCGCAGTGGGCGGGGCGCCCGCTCTACGAAATCGAGGCCTGGGACCTCGTGATGCAGGTGAACGACCGGGACAACCCCGGTCAGATGAAGACCCTGCTCGATCACGTGAGCTTCAAGGCCATGCCGGGCGACTTGATCGCGCTCATGGGTCCGTCGGGTGCCGGCAAGACCACCCTGCTCCTGGCGCTGAACGGCTACCTGCCCCCCACGGGCGGCCAGGTGCGCATCAACGGCGAAGACCTGTACGCCATCTACGACGCGCTCCGTGGCTCCATCGGCTACGTCCCCCAGGACGACATCGTGCACCCGGAGCTCACGGTGTACGAGGCCGTGCGTTACAGCGCGAAGTTCCGGCTGCCTTCCGACTACAGCGAAGACGAGATCGATCGCCGCGTTCAGACCACGCTGGCCCAGCTCGGGCTCGAGTCGGTCTCCCACCTACAGATCGGCAAGCCCGAAAAGAAGATCCTCTCCGGCGGTCAGCGCAAGCGCGTGAACATCGCCATGGAGCTCGTGACCGATCCGGTCTTGATGTTCCTCGACGAACCCACCTCGGGTCTCGCCGCCGACGACACGACCGCGCTGGTCGAGCTCTTGGCGGGTCTGGCCAAGACCACGGGCAAGACCATCATCTGCACCATCCACCAGCCCGCCAAAGACGAATACGAGAAGTTCAACCTGGCGCTGGTCTTGGGCCAGGGCGGCATCCCGATGTTCTACGGGCCGACCAAAGATGGCTATCGGTTCTTCGGGAGCTTCCTCGAGCGCGTCGGCAAGCCGAACAACGTCGACAACCCGCGCGACATGTTCGACATGTTGAACCAACGCGAGCGACCCATCTGGGACGCCTTGCGCGCGCAAAATCCCTACACGCCCCGCAGCGTCGCGCGCCAGACGGCGGCGCGCGAATGGAACGGCGAGTTCTTCAACCCGCAAAACCCCATCTTCCAGAAGATGTTCAGCGGCCAGCGCGCCGTGGGCGCCGGCAGCCGTCAGCAGGGCGTGCCGCGGGGCCGCGGGCGCACCGGCGGGCAGTTCTTCCTGCTCTTCTCGCGCTACTTCAAGACCAAGGTGCGTGACGTCGGCGGCACGCTCATCATGTTGGCGCAAGCTCCCATCATCGGCGTGCTCCTGGCCTTGGTATTCGGTGGCCAGAAAGAGGCCATCCCCTACTGGTGCCTGGGCGCGCTGCAAGAGCTCGGTCGGCGCTCCGGCGGGCTCGGAGCCGGCTCCAACGATCTGCTCTCGAACATGCAGGTCACGACCGATCACTCGGGCGCTGCGTTCTTCCTGGTCGTGGCGGCCGTGTGGTTCGGCACCAGCAACGCAGCGCGCGAGATCGTGAGCGAACGCGCCATCTACATGCGCGAGCGCATGGTGAACTTGAAGCTGTTCAACTACGTGTTCAGCAAGTTCCTCCTGCTCACCTTCGTGTGCATCATCCAGTGTACGGTGTTGCTCGGCATCGTGTTCTTCGCACTGGGCTTCCATGGCGGGCCCATCGCGTTCGTCATCGAGCTGGTCACGTTGATCGTGACCGCCATGAACAGCGTCGCGGTGGGTCTGCTGCTCAGCACCATCGTGACGAGCAGCGAAGCGGCCATGGCTCTGACGCCCATCGCGCTCATCCCGCAGGTGGTCCTCGGCGGCATCATGGTGCCCATGACCACGAACCCCCTGCTCGAGTGGCCGATGTACGCCATCCCGGCACGCTGGGGCTTCCAAGGCGTCGTGGCCCAAGAGCGCATGGCCATCGCCCAGGACGTCGCCTGGGTCATGGACCTGAAGCGCCCCGACACCACGAGCGCCGACAACTTCGTGTTCCAGGGGAAATTCCGCTGCGCCGAGGCCCAAATCGCCAGCATGGATTTCAACGGCGCCTGGGGCTTCAAGGACTACGAGCTCATCTGGCTGCCGCCAGCGGTGCTGTTCGGGATGATGTTCGCCGTCTTGATCTGGATCTTGATCGCGCTGAAACGCCGCGACTCGGTGTGAGACGCGAGGGCGGGCGCCGCCGCCGGCGCCAACTCCCGAGCTCGCTGGAGCCACCGCGCCCGCCGCAGCCGCCCCGGGCAGAGCCGGCCTCTAGCCGCGCGTGGCTCGAGCCCGCTCGGCGCGCGCGCGCCTGAGGAGCGTCCTCCGCGCGCCGAACGAAAGCGCCTTTCGATCCGTCGCTCGGTAGCAGGGTTGCGGCACGACGGTCTTCAGCGCGACGAACGCCGCGTGGGCGGCCGGCTTCGTCACGCCGAGCGTGTCGAGGATCTCCGCGGCGACGAGCCCACCGGTCTCGGCCGCTCCTTCGATCCAGCCCTGGAAGTCCACGGAGCAGTGCTCCCCGCAGAAGTGCACGTTGCCCTCGCGGAGCCCCTCCGATCCGGAAAACGCCCACTGACCGGGTTTGTAACAGGTGTAGCTGCCCTTGGCCGTGGGCACGGTGGGCCAGTGCATGCGCGCGGCGCTCCCGTCGAACTCGGCGAGGGAACCGGGAAACACCTGATCGAGGTCCTGAGCCACCTTGGCGAACCAAGCTTCGGCGCTGCCCTGGCCGCTCTTCACTCCCTCTTGTCCGCCCAAGAAGTTGGTCAGCACCCCGGCCGCGCCCGCCTGTCCGATGCTCGAGTCCCAGCTTTGCTGGAACGGGAGGTCGGTGGTCACACTGCCGCTCGCGTTGTGCAGCGTCTTCCAAGGTCGCGACTTGTAGCCGCCCATGACCTTCGAGTTGGTGCCGTACCCGAGCTCGTCGATGATGGAGCGTTTGTCGTCGCTCAGCGTCAGCTTGGCGAGGTCCACTTCGCGGAGCAACGTGAAGGGGAGCGCGAAGACGACGTGGTCGACGGTCACCTGGAGCTCGCCGCCACCCGTCTTTTCGAAGGTGAGGTCGATGGCTCCCCCCGCCGATTCGGCCCGCACGAGCTTCCGGCCGAGTTCGATCTGGCCGGGCAGGGCCTCGGCGAGCTTGGTGGTGAACGTGTCGTTGCCGAGGTGCGTGTGGTAGCGCTCGTCGGAATCGCCGAACACGTGGAACGGATCCGGCGTCTCGTAGTCGATGAGGTAGAGCAGATTCAGCGCCGACTGCTCACTGGTCTCGAGGCCGAATTCGCCGCGATACGCGCTGGTCAGAATGGCGTGGAGCTCGGGATACGTCGATGCGGGCATGTTCTGGTCCAGCCAAGCCGCGAGGCTCGTGCCATCGAGCGCAGCGAACTTCGCATCGTCTGCCTCGGCGTCGGTCACGGCCTTGGCCATGACGGGAGCGACCTTGGCGAAGTCGGCGACGATGGTCGCCTCTGGCACTTCCTTGCCGCCGACGAAGTGCACCTCGGCCTTGTAGCCCTGGGGCACGTCTTTCATGCGGTCGTCGAGGACGATGCCGAGCTCGTCGGCCAACCCGAACATGGTAGCGTGATTGGTGTCGATCAGCTCACCGCCGAGCTCACACGAGAGGTTGTCGGCGAAGAGCCCGCGACCCGTGTAGAGGCGACCGCCGACGCGATCCGACGCGTCGTAGACCGTGCACTCGACGCCGGCGAGCATCAGCCGGTACGCGCAGTGAAGACCCGCGATGCCGGCTCCGACGACGGCGATGCGCTTGCCGCCCGGCTTCGGCGTCACGCCTTCGTCGTCATCGGCGCACCCCACCTGCGTGAGGAAGGAAGTCGCGCCCACGGCCAGCGCGAGGCTCACGAAGTCGCGTCGCGGGAGCTTCGCGGTCGGGAGCGTGGCTGCCACCGGTTCGTGGCCGCCGAGGGCCTCCCTCGCGATGCGCCGGAGCTGCTTGAATAGGGGGGTCTTCGCCATCTCGCTTCGTTCCTCGCTCGAAAGAGCGGAGTAATAGAACCGAATGTCGAGCTTCCACAAGCCCGAGCGCCGCGACCCCACGCCTTTCGGTCGAAGTCACGCTAAGCTCCGGGGCATGCTGCGCTCTTCCCGTGCGCTCGGCCTGGTGGCGCTGGTCTGCTTGGGGTGTTCGGGCGCCGCCGAAGACGAGGGGGAGCTCGCCGACTACGACGCCTTCCTCAAGTCCGCCTGCCCACCGGCCACGGTGGTCGAGGGCATCGACATTGCCTCCTATCAGCATCCGAACGGCGCCAGCATCAATTGGCCGACGGTCGCGCAGGGCGAGCACTTCGTGATCGTGAAGGCGAGCGAGAGCACCGGCTACGTGAACTCGTACTACGCCGACGACGTGAGCAAGGCGCGTCAAAACGGCATCGTCGCCGGCGCCTATCACTACCTCCGCTACGGCACGAGCGGCTCGGCGCAAGCCGCGCACTTTCTGTCGGCCATCGGCGGCTCCGTGGCCGACGGCGACTTGCCGCCGATGCTCGACGTCGAGGACACCAAAGACTCGGCGACGGCCGCCCAGCGCGTGCAGATCATGAAGGACTGGCTCGACACCGTCGAACAGGCCACCGGCAGAAAGCCCATGATCTACAGCGGCGCCTGGTATTGGGGCCCGTATCTCGGCACGCCCGCGGGTTTCAGCGATCACCCGCTCGTGTGGGCAGCCTACACCGGTAGCACCTGCCCCAAGATCCCCGACGACTTCCCTGGCCTGGCCATCTGGCAGTATCTCGGCGGCCAAGGCAGCACGGCGGGCATCAACGCGGCGTGCGACCAAGACAAGTTCTACGGGTCGCAAGCCGATCTGCTGGCGCTCGCCAACGCGAAGATCGACTTCGCCGGCGCTCCCATCGGCAAGGACGGCCAGAGCTACCCCATCGTGGCGGACGGTGCGGTCACGGTGGAAGTGGGGCAAACGGTGACGGGCTGGGTGAAGCTCGAGAACGTCGGCAGTCAGACCTGGAAACCAGGCGTGGTTTGGCTCGCGCCGATCCCGCGCGACCAAGCGAGCCCCTACGCCAGCAAGAGCTGGCTCGCGAGTCACCGCATCTCGAGCGTGAAGGCCGACGTGCCCCCGGGACAAATCGGCGAGTTCTCGCTCGACATCACCGGCAGCACGCCCGGCGAAGCGATCCTGAGCCTCGGCTGGGTCGCCGAAGGCATCACTTGGTTCGCCGACGCTCCGAAGGGCGGCGGTCCGACGGACGGCTACTTCGCGGTCAAGGTGAACGTGGTTCCCTCGACCGCCCCCGACGCAGGCACTGGTGGCGCCTCGGGGGCCGCAGGCGCGGCCGGTTCCGGCTCGGGCTGGAGCGGGGGAGCGGGCAACGTCGACGCCGGGAGCGGCGCGAAGGGTGGCGGCGCGGGTCAGAGCCAGAACACACGCGTGAAGGGCGACGACTCGGGCTGCGGGTGCCGAGCCCCGGGCGGCGACGAGAGCCCGAGGTCTGCCTGGCTCGCCGCGCTGGCGCTCGCGCTCGCGCTCGGCGTGCGGAGCCGACGGGGCGGGTAGCCCGGAGCGGTCCGCACCGCCGCCTTCCGAGTCAGAACGTCGCCGTGAGCTCGTAGGGGACCCGCGCGCGGTTCGGTCGCTGGTTCGTGCAGAGGTGCACGAAGAACTCCGCGTCGTCGTCGCTGAACGTGCTGGCGAGGGCGTTGTCGCAGCGGTAGTCGAGCTCGATCTTCGCGGAGCCGACGTGACAGCAGCCGCGATACCCGTCCGGGGACGTGACCGGCGCGTAGCTCTCGCCCTCGATGTCGCACGCCTCGAGCTCCGTCGCGCCGTACCAACAGGCGACGTAGACGCAGACCTCGGGCTTCAGCGTCGTGGCATTGGTGTCTGCGCCTTCCGTGGCGATTGGGGCCTGGAAGCCCAGCTCGAGCGTCGGACGATTCGGTCGGAGGAAGCCCGTGTCTTCGGCGTAGTAGTGCAGGTATTCGGTGGCGTTGCAGTTCGACAGCGCTCCGCTCGTGTGGAGCGAGCGCTTGCCGTCGTCGTCGAGGGAATCGAGGTGCCGGGCCGACGAGACCATGCTCTCGTCCCCGTCGCCGCAAGTCTCGTCGGCTCCGCAGCCCACCACGATCACGAGCCAAGGGACGATGAAGCGAGCTGCGTATCTCATGGTGCGTCGTCGCAATTCTTCGGCTCGGCAGGCGGCAAGATCGGGGGAAACGCTGCCGGCTGCGTGGAGAAATCGAAGAGGTCCAAGAGCGGCCAGGCGTTGGCATCTCGCTTCGTGAGGGCCGGCAAGCCGAAGCGATGCGCTACGAAGCGCGTGATGCTCGTGTGATCCGCGATCATGTGACTGACCATGCCCTTCTTGACGTAGGGCGAGACTACGAAGAGCGGCACTCGAAAGCCCAGGCGATCGTAGGCGTGGGTCGCAGGGCGCAGTTCGTCGGGCTCACACGCGGACGGCGGCGGAACGTGATCGAAGTAGCCACCATGCTCGTCGTAGGTGATGAAGAGCGCGACGTGGGGCCAGGTCTTCGTACTACTGATCGCTTCGATGATTTTTCGCACGAAGCGCTGCCCATTCCGGATGTCGGCCGGCGGATGATCGTCTTCGAAGTCGAACTTCGGCTCGACGAACGAGAACGGCGGCAGCTCCCCGCTCTTGGCGTCGGCGACGAAGTCCCCGATGGAAAAAAACTCGAGATCGATGTCCCCGGGCAACATCACGTTGGTGAGCGCTGGCGGCGAGCGCCCGGAATACACGCGCGCCTCCGCGCCCAGCTGGTCGAGGATCGATGCCACGCCGAGCTCCGGAATCTCGATGCCGAGCGTCAAGAGGTCGGTGGAAGGCGTCGTGGTACGCCCTCGAGCCGTGCCGGCGAGGAAGAAGTAGCGGTTGGGCCAGGTGGGGCCGAGGAGCGATGAAAAGTAGCGATCGCTCGTGCCGAACTCGCGCGCGAGCCAGTAGTAGAGCGGGATGTCGCACTCGCGGTAGTAGTTCATGGTGCCGCGACCGTCGGGCGGATTCGTACGCACGAATCCGTCGAGCAAGCCCGTGTCGTACTGGAGATGCGTGCCTTCCCATTCGTGGTTCAGATCTCTGCCTGCCACGAACGTGCGCTCGTGCTGGCGCGAAACCGGAAAACCGAAACGATCGGGATTCGTTTCGGTGGTGGCGACGTCCCACGGCGGCCCGAGCTCCGAAAGGTAGTGATCGAAGCTGCGGTTTTCGAGCATGACCACGACGATCTTGTCGATGGGGATGTCGGCAGGCGCCCGTTGGGTTTGAGCCATGCCCGACCCGAGCGTCTTCGACGTCTTGTCGCCCTTGCCAAAAGCGCACGCGTGACGCGCTTCGGCGAGGCCGTCGCCGGGGACGTCCGAGTCGGGCTCGGGATACGCCCCGGCGTCGACCAGACAGGGCGACGGACCGTCTTGCAAGTCGTCATCGGGGCAGCAAGCGACGGCGAGCGCACCCAGGCAGACGACCAGGTCGAATCTCATCGCGGCCCCCACTGGCGATGCATCTTCCACGACGCCGCGCGCCGAGGCAAGCGACGGAAGCCGGCTCAGGCTCGGGCGCGCGCCGCTTGGAAGAAGCCGAGCCGATCGATCACCTGCCAGTGGCCGGCGACCCGACCGCCTTCGACCGCGTAGAAGGTCTGCCCCGAGAACACCAGGCGTCGGAGCGTCGCCGGAATGCCCGGCAAGTCTCCCTCGTGCGTGCCTTCGGCGCGCCAGCGCACGGCAACGCGGTCCCCAGCGGCGACGCTGTCCTCGATCTGGAACACCAGATCGGGGAATGTGCTCCGCGAATGCCGCACGCGTTCACGGTACGCTTCGTGGTCGAGGGTCTTGCCTTCCCACGGATCGCCTGGATCGGAGTGGATCACGTAGCGCGGCGCTACCAGCCGCTCGATGGCGGCGTAGTCGCCGTAGGTCCAGATCCGACGGTACAAGTCGTTCACCAGCGCGAGTGCGGCGCTCGGGCTCGGACCCTGCTCGCTTTCGGCGCGTGTGGCTTCGGCGGCGTGATGCACGGCGTAGTCGCGAATGTCTCGCGGCCATTCCTCGATCAGAAGTTCGAAACGCGACGTTTGTCCGGCGAAGAGCGCACGACAGGCTTCTTCGAAGTTCGGGCGGTTGCCGGCCATGGCCGAAAGGAATTTGCTGAGCGCTGCGCGAGTGTCCCGAGCCCGCGCGCGGCCCCCCTCGTCCTTCGCGGCGCGCTCCACCAACCGCCGCAGCGCCGCGGAGCTCCCGCTCGGTTGGGCTTCCAGCCAACTCCAGTGTCGCGGCAGGAGCGAGACCTCGCGCGACGTGACGCCGAGTCGTGGGCGCCCGCGCCCGCGCGATGGCACTGGCTCCGCGCGCTCGAGCACTTCTGCGAGCGTGCCGCGGAGATCGAAGTCCACCTGGCTTCCGGTGAGGGTCTCGAACACCAACGGCAGGTCCGATGGATCGCGATCGAAGCGCTGCTTCAACACCGGAAGTACGTCGGCGAGGGGGCCGGCGGCGATGCGGCGATCGCCGTGGAAGGCGACGTAGGAAGAAGCGTGCATTCCCGATTTATACCCGGAGAATATTCAACTTTCTAGGCCAAACTTTCAAATGGCGTTGATTTTGATCCGGATATAACCTGAGACTCTCGACGTTCGGCCGGCCGAGCGTAGTCTGCCCGAGTGCGCCCCTCAGCCTCGCTTTTCGGTGTCCTTCTGCTCGTCTCGGCCGTCGCCGCCTGCTCGAGTGATTCGTCGAGCGAACCGAGCTCGCTCGGCTGCACGCCGGGATCCCAAGATGCATGTCCATGCCCCGGAGGTGGCCAAGGCGTTCAGGTGTGCGCGTCCGACGGCAGGTCCTACGGCGCCTGTACGGGCTGCTCGTCGACGGGTGGAACGACCGGCAGCGGCGGCTCGTCGGGGCAAAGCGGCGCGAGCGGCAGCGGCGGCGTCGCGACCGGAGGCACGGGCGGGGGCAGCGGGAGCGGTGGGAGCGCTACCGGAGGCACGGGCGCTACGGGCCCGTTCTCGCTCAGCGACTCGCTGAAAGGCTCGACGCAAGGTCATGCAGAAGGTGGAAGCCTCGGCCCCACGGGTTGGACGGTCACGAAGAAGGAAGACATCCTCTGGTATTCGCTGCCGCGGCTCGTCGAGGGCTCCATCGAGTTCACGGTGACCAACATCACGACGGCGAACCTCAACCTCGCCGACCACGAGATCTTCGCGCTCTACGACGCGGGCTACGGCATCAGCGAGCCCATCAACTATAACCCCGAGTTCCGCGACAACCACTACAAGCAGCTCATCCGCATCTACGGTCAACAGGTGCCCGATCGGCTCGGGGCGCAGAAGTTCATCATGCTGATGTGCCCTGACGGCTCGCCCGGCTACGGCGCGTGCAAGTGCGCGAAGAGCTACTACGACGGCGACGGCACCTGGGGCGGCAACACCACTTGGAACGGCTCGCCGAGCAAGATCAAGGTGACGTGGGGCAGTGGAAAGGCCACGTATTCTCGCGACGGCGTCGAGGTGTGGACCAACGACTATTCGCAGAGCGGCCTCACCTTCGGTCCGTCGGAGCTCCACTTCACCATCGGCTGCCCGCGCAACGCCGCCATCAGCGACGCGGGCATGCCCATCGGCGCCGTCTTCAGCGACGTGGTGGTCACGGGTACCCAGGGTGCCGTCGCGACCTGCACCTGAGCGGCGAACCGCAGTCGGGCGCTTGACCACCGAAGCGGCGGACGCCATCCTACCCCCATGACGTCGTGGGTCGTTCGAATGTCCGATCCCATGCGCCTCTCGGGCGCAGGGCGATCGCGCATTTCGTAGACCGAACGTCGAAGAAGAAGAGCGAGTCGCCCGTGCGGGCGGCTTCTCGATCCCTCGAACGCATGGCCGGCGCGCGGGCGGCTCCCATCACCAGGAGCACGCACATGACCGCCGTAATCACCGCCGCACTTCCCTACGTCAACGCGCCCCCCCATGTCGGGCACGCACTCGAGCTCGTCCAAGTCGACACGCTCGCACGCGAGCGCCGCCTCGCCGGCGAAACCGTCCTCGTCGTGAGTGGCACCGACGACAACTCCCTGAAGAACGTCCGCGCAGCAGCCGCCGAAGGGCTGCCGGTGCCAGCGCTCGTCGAGCGGAATGCCCGGCGCTTCACCGACCTGGCAGAGCGGCTCGACGTCCGCTTCGACGGCTTCACGCACGCGGGCCTCGATCCGACCCATCGGCGCGCCGTCCACGAGCTCTGGCGACAGGTCGCCGCACGTGGCGACCTCTACCGGAGCCGCTACCGTGGGCTCTACTGCGTGGGCTGTGAGCAGTTCTTCTCGCCCGAGGAGTTGGACGGGCGCCTGTGTCCCGAGCACGGCGTGCCACCGGAGCCCGTCGAGGAGGACAACTGGTTCTTCCGATTGTCGCGCTCCGAGCGGGTGCTCCGCGACTCGGTCGAGCGGGACGAGCTCTCGATCGTCCCGGAATCGAAGAAGCGCGAAGTGCTCGCGTTCATCGGCGCCGGGCTGAGGGACTTCAGCGTCTCGCGGAGTCTGAGCCGAGCCCGCGGCTGGGGCGTCCCAGTACCGGACGATCCCGACCAGGTGGTGTTCGTGTGGTTCGATGCGCTGGCCGGCTACTTGTCGGCCCTGCGTTGGCCCGACGCCGACTCCCCTGGCTCCACGCGAAGGAACGCGCGCAGGTGATCGGCAAAGGGATCGTGCGCTTCCACGCGGTGTATTGGCCCGCGATCCTGGCGTCCGCGGGGCTCGAGCTCCCGAACTCGCTCCTCGTGCACGGCTACCTGACCCTCGACGGGAAGAAGATCGGCAAATCGCTGGGAAACGCCGTGGACCCGCAAGCGCTCGTCGAGCGACACGGCGCCGAGGCCCTCCGCTGGTATCTCCTCCGGCACGCGCACTCGAGCAAAGACTCGGACTTCTCGCTCTCGCGCTTCGACCGGGCCCACGACGGCGAGCTCGCCGACCAGCTCGGCAACCTCTGTTCGCGGGTGGAGACCTTGATCGCCCGTTTCGCTGGCGGGCGCCTGCCGCAGTCCGGCGCTTTGGGCCCCGCCGAGGAGCGCCTGATCGAAAGCGGGACACGCACGACGAGCGCGCTGGCGCGGGCCTTCACCGACTTCGCGCTGCACGATGCGGCGGCCCAGGCCTTCGAACTCGTCGGCGCCACCAATCGCTATCTCGACGAGACGGCGCCTTGGCGCCTGGCGCGGGAGTCGAGCCCTCGCCTCGATGGCGTCCTGTACGCCGCCGCCGAGGGGCTACGCTGGTCGGCGGCCTTGCTCGCTCCGGTCCTGCCGCTCACTTCGCGACGCATTGCCGAACGTCTGGGAGTCGGCAGCGCGCCGCTCGCACGGGAGTGGGGGCAGGGCGCACCGGGTTCGACCGTTGCGCTCGGCCCGCCACTCTTCCCGCGGAGCGGGCCAAGGGTCAGTTGATGGCGATGCGGAAGGAAGTGAGCTTGGCGGAGCCGGCGTCGGGGCCGGAGGCGCGGATCGACCAGGCGCCGAGCGGCGAGCGCGTGAAGGAACGGCTGAGGTCCACCATTTGCGCTTCTTTGGCGAACACCGCGGCGTTCAGGTCGACCGAAGCCGTGAACCGGACCTTGGTTCCCGTGATCACGGGCGCGCCGGTCGCCAGCGGGAAGTCCGGCCAGTCGGCGTGGGCGAGGAAGAGGGACAGCTCGTCGAGCGAGCTCTGGGCCGACGCCGGGACGTCGAGCTCCACCGTCACGCTGATGGGGTTCAGCTTCGCTCCCGTCTTCTTGAACAGCACCGGAGCTCCGGGCAGCCCGCCGCTCTTCAGCGTCGCCTGGCCGCTCGCGACGGAGACGTCCGGCGTGACCGGCAGCGAGCCCGTCCACTCGACCAGCAGCGGCTGATTGCGCTCGGCCTTGGGGTTCGTGCCCGTGATGACGATCTCCCAGTCGCGGAACGCCGAGGTGGACTCCACACCGGCGGGCATGGGCGGCGTGCTGAGCGTGAAGTAGCCGTTGCCGAGCCCTTTGCCGAGGTACTGATAGTCGCCGAAGTCGTCGGACGGGATCAGCATCGCGCCTTTGCCCGTGACGCTGGAGGTCATGGAGCAGGTCGCGTTCTCGATGGGGCTCGGGTCCATGCAGTGCGCCGAGTTCTCGTTGGTGGTCCACACCTGCTCCTTGCAGGTGCCTGCGGCGCAGCCCTCGGAGTGGTGGAGCTCCACCTCACCGCCGCCCACCGGGGCGCCGTAGTTCTCGCTGCGAGCGCGGAAGAACACTCGGGCATTCTTCTCGGTCACGCCGGCGTAGAGATCGCCCGCCTCCGCCATGTTCACGGCCGGCCCGGGCACGCGATAGAGGAGGTTGTCCAGGCGGTTCGCGTAGCTGGGGAAGTTCACGCGCCGGGTCAGCGTGGTGACGGTGTACTTCTTCGCGAGCTCTTTGACCCAAGGAGCGAACGCCTCGATCGCTCGCTTCTTGGTGAGCATCGAGAGGTGCAGGAGCACCACGCCGCCGTTCCCCGCCGCCACTCGCTGGTTCATGCTGGAACGCCAAGCCGTCGCGCTCGCCGCGCCGAGCCCCTGATCGTGCGTGTGCCAACCGACCGAGATGCGACCGATGCGGGCGTGGAGCTCGTCCTGATGCCCGCAGTTGCCCCCATAAGGGAAGCGGAAGAAGACGCTGCTCTCGGGCGTGAGCAGGTGATGCTCGGCGAGGGCGGTCTCGGTGTCGAAGAGCTGCTCCTTCAGCTTCTCCGTGGGTGGAATCGGCTTCTTGTAGTCGATGAATACGTAGGGTGAGACGAGGTCGCCGCGCTGGCGAATGCGCGAAGCGTTCACGGCGCTGAGGTTTTGGGCGAAGGACTTGGACACGAAGAAGCTCACTCGCACGTGAGCCGCGTCGAGCGCGTCGAGCACCGCGGCGAGGACGTCGTTCGAAATCGGATCGGCCGTGGTCAGCGTGAGCGCGACGCCCGCGCCGAGGTCGTGTGCGCCCTTCTGCACGCTCTCGACGAAGCCGCCGGTGTAGCTGCAGGCCGCCGCCTGATCGCACTTGCCGGCGCAGAGATCGCTCTCCTCGCCCGGACCCGAGGCACCCGCGTCGTCGGCGCTCTCCGCGCTGCACCCGGCGAGCACGAGCGCGCCCACCACTCCGGCAAGACCTCGAACGAGCTTGGCTTTCTTCGTAATGGCCATGACTGCCTCCGTGAGGACTACCTTCGCCTACATCGGCCCCAGGGCGCAGTGACCGCCCCGGCCAGAGTTCTGACCGAAGTGGCCAGGCGCCGCGCCTGTACCCGAGCCTACTTTTCGCCGAGCCCGAGCTCGGAGAGCGAAGCCGACGCCAGCGGATCGCTGCCGCCGACGGCGCGCCGCATGGCGCGAAACGCGCCGGGCGGCAGCTCGTTGGGCGATCGGATCTCGGTCTTGTCGGCGCGGATGGCGATCCAGATCGGGAGCTTTCCGCGCCGAGCTTCGAAGTAGAGGACGAGGATCCTCGGACGCGAACGCGGCGTCGCCCAGAGGTCGAAGGCTTCCGCTTCGTCCGCTTTGTAGAACGCACGGAGCGCCGTTCTCGCGCGCTCGAGAGGCTCACCCTCGATTCGACCGTCGCCCTGCACGCCGAGCTTGGCCGTGGCCTGCCACGCGGCTCGCGCGCCTTCGAGCAAGGCGCTGCGCGCGCGCCGCGGCGCCTTGGCCGTTCGCAGGCGCACGCGTTCGCGGGTCGAGAACGAGACGATGTCGTCGCGCCGTGACGCCACGTACCCGAACGCCGCGCCCACCGACGACAGCGCGACGAGCAAGAGCACCCAGAGTCGCTTACGCCGCCCACTCGAGTGGTACCAGACCACCGTCGTGCTGAGCGGCATCAGTAGCATCAGGACCAAGAGCGTCTCGACGAGGAGCGTCGCGCCCACCGTGGGTAGATATGCGCGGACGTCGAGCTCCGGCGCCCATTGGTAGAAATACTGCCCGACGAGGAGCGCCACCAGCACGACGAATCCGGCCGCGGTGTAGCCGCGGAACATCCAGAACTCGGCCCGCGCGCGGCGCTCGACGAGCCAGTAGGGAAAGAGCAGCGGGTAGAACAGGTAGTACGCGAAAGGTCGCGGCGGCCGCACCCGGTAGAAGCGCTCGAACGCCAGGCATTTCCCCAGCAGCCACGCGATGAACTTGGAGCGCGACGCCCAGCGCGCGAGCGCCTCGTTGGCGAGGAAGACGATCAGCGCAATCCCGATGTCGACGAGCACGCCTTGTACCGGGAAGAGCTCGGCCGCGATCACGATCACGAACGGCGCCACGGCGAAGAACGAGAGCCGGAGCAGGAAGTCCGCCAGCGAGAGCGGACGCGTGATCAAGGACGAGGGACCCGTTTCCAAGCCGACGACGCGACAGCACGCCCCGAACGCCGCCTCGGCGCAAGAGCTTTGCGCTTTCAGGCGCCGGTGATCATGGCCTTGGCCAGGAAAACCACGAGCACGACGGTGTCGAGGGCGCCGACCGCGAAGGAAATCGTGCGCCAGGGCTGCTTCTCGCCGAGGTAGGCCAGCGAATGGCCGAGGCGTGCGGCGGTGAAGACACCGGTCAAGATCCCGGTGACGAGAGGGCTCGCGCCCCACAGCACCAGCAGGAGCCCCAGCAGCGCGAAGGGCACGATGTTGTCCACCGCGTTGCGGTGAGCTCGCAACACGCGTTGGATCTCCGGAGGGTCGCTGCCGAGCTGCGCGGACTTGGTGATGGTGCGGATGTCTTCCGGGTTGGGCGTGACCTGAGCCCGATTGCGCACCACGCCGCTGTACACCCAGAGGCCGAGCACGTTCAGGCAGAGGACGATCATCGAGGCCGAGTAGATCAGGAACGACGGGTTCTGGCTCATACGCGGGTGACTCGGCAGCCCGCGCTTCCGTTACGCTTTCTTTTCGATTTCCGCGGCCAGCGCCTCGACGAGGTCTGCCGGGGGCTCTTCGGCGGGCAGCTGCTTGAGCACGTCCACCGTGGTTTCGAGCTGACCTCGATAGCGCTGACACGGCCCGCACACGCGCATGTGGAGCCCGTAGCGGAGCTTCTCCTGACCTCGGAGCGCGCCTTCGGCCGCCTGCGTGTGGAGCTCTGTGGCTCGGCGGCACGTCATCATGAGGACGTCTCCTTCTCCAATACGGCGTGGAGCGCCGCTCGGAGCTTGGTGCGGGCACGGTGCAGGAGCACCCTTTGGTTCGACTCGCTGAGGCCCAAAGCGTTACACACTTCTTCGCTGGACCAGCCCTCGATGTCGCGCAAGCTCACGACTGCGCGCTGGTTTTCCGGAAGCTCTTCCAGCGCCCGCCCCACCGCTTCGAGGGCCTGCCTCCGTCCCAGGATGTCCTCCGGGGTGCGGTCGTGCCAGAGCTCGGGGGCGCGGCGAAAGAAGCCGATGCTGCCGTACGCCGCGGGGTCGGCGACCTCGGCGTCGTCGCTGGGGTCCGCGCCGAGGGAAGCGACCGCCACGGTGCGAGCGCTCCGACTCGCCACCGTGCGCGCGCGGTTCAGCACGATGGTGGCCATCCACGTGCGCAACGACGAGCGCCCCTCGAACGAAGGCAGCGCGCGGATCACCGCGACCCAGGCGTCTTGCACGACCTCGTCCGAGGTCGCGGCGTCTTTGACGACCGAGCGCGCGAGCCGAACGAGCCACGAGTGCTCCCGCGCCACCAAGCGCCCGAGCGCGGCGCGGTCGCCGGCCAAGATGGCCGTGACCAGCGAGAGCTCCCCGTCGTCGTCCACCGTGGCAGCCTACCCCAGCGCGCCGGCGGATTTGCTCGGGATTCGTCGCGATGAACGGATCGGCCCCCGTCGGGCACGGAGGCTCGAGGAGCAACACTTTGGCAAGAATCACCATGAGCTTCGTTCTCTCGGTCGGCATCGCCCTCGGCGCGAGCGCGTGTGGCGGCGCAGGTTGGCACCCGGACTACCCGGAAGCTGGCGAGCCCAAGGTCGCCGCGTCGCCCCGCGCGGCGCGCACCCTGTCGCGTTTTCGCGAGCGGAGCCCGAGCCTCCAGCGCTTCATCGACGAGGCGTATGGGGTCGCCGTGTTCCCGAGCGTGGGCAAGGGCGCCATCGCCGTGGGCGGCGCGCACGGAACCGGCGAGGTCTACGAGCAGGGTGTGTTCGTGGGGACGACGAGCATGACGCAGCTCTCGGTGGGCTTCGCCTTCGGCGGTCAGGCCTACTCGGAGCTGATCTTCTTCGAAGACAAGGCGACTCTCGACGCTTTCAAGTCGGGGAACTTCGAGCTCGGCGCGCAGGCTTCGGCCGTGGCCGTCACCGCCGGCGCGTCGACCGACGCGAGCTACGACTCCGGCGTCGCCATCTTCACGCTGCCGAAAGCAGGTCTCATGTACGAGGCCTCGGTCGCGGGGCAGAAGTTCAGCTACACGCCGCGGTGAAGCGAACCGCACCGCCGGCGCGCCGACGAAAGGTTTGCGTGGACGTCGGCCTCACGCGGCAAGCTGACTTGTCGCGTCGCCCGTTGTAGGCTCGCCGTGAAAGGTGGGTTTCATGTCGGTGCGTGCCCGGCTGCTGCTCGGCTGCTTGTGCTTGAACGCGTGCGCGCCCGAGGCAGTTTCCGAGCCCAAAGCGCCGACCCCGCTGCCAGCACCGGCCGCGACTCCCCCCGAGCCGCCGCTCGAGCTCGGCGCCGTGCCGGCGCCGCCCGAGCTCCAAGGCGATCTGCGCTTTGCCGCTCCGAACCGGGACATCGCCACCTTGGCTCAGCTCATCCCAGGCTCGAACTCCCTGGTCGAAGCGCTGCGCGACGGTCCCGGACCGCTGCTCGAGAACCTGATCGGAGCGTCTCTCTTGGCCGAGGTCGATCTCGAGCAGTCTCTCGACATCGCCATCGAGGGCCGAGAGCTCGTGATGTCTCTGGCGATCCGCGAGCTCGGCTCGGCGCGCGATCGGATTCGCGATTTCGCGCCGCAACCCAAGGGCCGAGTCGTGCGCTTCACGTACACGGGGAGCGCGCGGGCACCTCTCATGCAATGCGAGGCCTGGCCCGCTGCCGGCGCCGCGCGACATCGGCTGCTTTGTTCCTATCGACCGGAGATGATCGAGCGCTACGGCCCCTACGTCACGAGAACGCTCGCCCGAACTCCGCCGAAAGGCGCCGTCTCCTCCAGCGTCTCGACCCTGCGCATGCGCCAGGCGGTGCAGGACGAGTTGAACAAGGCGTCCAGCGGTGACGCTGGCGAAGCGGCGGGCCGCGAGCTCTTTCGCGAGCTGACCAACGAGCTCGACTCGCTCGCTACCGACATTCGACTGGAGAAATCCGGCGTCGAGCTCGGCGTCGAGCTCGGGCTGAGCGGGTCCAAGTCGCTCTTGGCTGCCGCGCTGGGCTCGACCAACGGCACCAGCGCGCTCCCGGCCGCGTTCTGGCAACTGCCGAAGTCGACGGACATCGCCATCTACACTCGCGGCGCGAAGCTGGGCGCGTTCGACGCCTCGGCACCCAAGCTGCTCCGCGAGATGTGGAAAGACGTGTACTCGGTACGACGCCCCATGACCCGCGCCTCGATGGACGAGCGCGTGGCGGCCACTCGCCGCCTGTTCTTCACCGGGGGCCCGCTACTGTTTGCCTACGGCCACGATCGCGACGCTGCCCAGAAGGCGCTCGGAGCATCGAAGGAGGCGCTGGAAAAGCAACCTGCTCGAGCGCGGGCCGCCCTGTCCGGCTGGAGCGCGCTCCGTTTCGACGAGCCCATCGAGCACTGGCGACGGGGGTTGACCGAGCTGATCGCGCTCTTCCAGAAGACCCCGCAATGGGAGAACGCGCGCGACAGCGGCGCCAGCGCAGGCGGCGCACGTCCGACGACGCTGCGGGCCAGCGAGACCTATCGCATCGTGGCGCCGACGCCAGGCGATCGACTGCCGAAGGACGCTTTCCGAGTGAAGCTGGTCTCCAAGCCGAACCCCGCCTACCAGGCGGGACCGGGAGATCCGCCCGCCCTCGAGCGCCCCACCGAGACGCACTTCTGGTTCGTGCCCGACTCTGGAGCCACTTGGCTGTTCGTCTCGAACGAGGAGAAGACCGCGCTCTCCATCGCGCACACCGTGACGGGGGGCGCTGCCGAGCAGAAACTCGGCGCGCGCAGCGAGCTCCGAACGCTCCTCGCCGGAGAGGGCGCGCTGCTAGGGTTCGTTTCCCTCGCGGGCTGGGTGTCGTTGGCGCTCGACTCCGAGACGCCCGATCAACTGTGGGCAGCCAAGACCACCCTCGACGCGCTCGCCTCCGTGCCCGATGGCGATACGCCCGTCCTGCTCCGCGGCACGCCTCGCGGCAGCGGGATGCGCTTCTCCACCACCCTCTCGCCCGCCGCCATCGCGGGGCTGTTCCAGTGGGCCATGCGAAACGAAGGCAAGCCGTGAGGCTCGGAGGCGTGGCGCTGGCGCTCGGAGTGGTCGGCGTCGGCTGTGGAGGCCACTCCGCAGGCGGTTCGGCGCCCGCCCAAGCTCCACCGACCCCGCGCACGGCGGTGGCGGCCCCGGCTTCGCCTCCGGCAAGCACCCAGGGGAAGGACAGGTCGGAGTCGGCAGGAGCCTACCAGCGCGCGTGCGATCTCGGCTCGCCTCGCGGGTGCAACGACCTCGGCGTGATGTACATGGACGGTGACGGCATCGCCGCCGATGCGAAGCGCGCCGTGGCACTGTTCGAGAAGGCGTGCAGCGCCGGGTTTCCCATGAGCTGTGTCAACCTGGGCTCGGCCCTCGAGTCCGGTTCCGGCGCAGCGCAGAACGCCTCCCGGGCCGCCCAACTCTACGACCGGGGCTGCAACGCGGGCATCGGGCTCGGCTGCAACAATCTCGGCAACATGGTGTACTCGGGCGAGGGCGCGCCGAAGGACGGAGCGCGCGCGAGAGCGCTGTACGAGAAAGCGTGCGGACTCGATCACTCCATGGGCTGCGTGAACCTGGCCAGCATGCTTGATTCCGACGGCGCGAGCCAAGCGGACCTCGCGCGAGCCGCCGAGCTCTATCGCAAGGGATGTGACCGGGAGATCGCACTCGGCTGCTCGGGCGTCGGCTCGATGCACCTGCGCGGAGTCGGCGTCGACAAGAACACCCAGGTCGGTCTCGACTACTACGCTTCGGCCTGCCGACTCGATGCGAAGACCGGCTGCTACTTGTACGGGCTCGCCTTGGTGCGCGGCGTCGGCGTCACCCCCGACCTCAAAGCTGCAAAGCCGTTGCTCGACAAGGCGTGCAAGCTCGGACACGCCGAAGCCTGCGCCGAGCTCGGTGACGTCCTGAGCCGATTCCACTGACGCTGCCCGCTGCGTGGCGATTGACGGCCGGGGCCAACGCCGGTCATCGTCTCCCGACATGGCCAAGCACGAACGCGCCCTGGGACGCGGGCTCTCTGCGCTGTGGGCGCTCACACTCCCAGCCACCCTCGCCGCGTGTTCCTCGGAGAGCTCGGACGGGCGCGCTCCAAAGGATTCCGGCGCGGACGTGAGCGATGCCGCCACCGAAGACTCTGGCGCCGACGCCGACGCCGAGGGGACTCCCGAGGCCGCTGCGCCCAAGGTCCTGTTCCCGAAGTCCGCACTCGAGCCCAGCGAACTCGGCGTGCTCGTGAACGAGAACGACCCCGCCTCGAAGGAGATCGCGAGCTACTACCTCGCGGCGCGCAAGATACCTGCGAAAAACCGCGTCGCGCTCTCCTTTCCCGTGAACGACGTGATGAGCGAAGCGGACTTCGCCGCGGCCAAAGCGACCCTCGACTCCGCGCTCGGTCCGGACATCCAAGCGCTCGTCGTGACCTGGACGCGTCCCTACCGAGTGAGCTGCATGAGCACCACGAGCGCGTTCGCCCTCGGGTTCGACACGAAGTACTGCAACACCACCGGCGGAAGCTGCGGTCCAACGGATTTCGTCGACACTTTCGACTCCGACAGCGTCGCACCCTTCACCGATCACGGTATCCGCCCGACCATGATGCTGGTCGGCAAGGACGCCGCCACGGCCAAAGCGCTCATCGACCGCGGAGTCGCCGCCGACGACACGTTTCCGACAGGCGACGGTTGGTTGATTCGCACCACCGACGTCGCGCGCAGCGTCCGCCACCCGGCCTTCGTCCAGCTCACGCAGAAATGGACGGATCCGAGCGTGCTGAAGCTCACCTACGTCGACAACTCGAGCGGCACGGGTGCGGACCAGATCGAGGGCCAGAAGGGCGTCTTCTTCTATTTCACCGGCCTGGCCAACGTCCCCAAGATCGAGACCAACGAATACCGGCCCGGTGCCATCGCCGACCACCTGACGAGCTTCGGCGGCCAGGTGCCGACCAGCGGTCAGATGAGCGTCGCGGAGTGGATCGCCGCCGGCGTCACCGGCAGCTTCGGCACGGTGGTCGAGCCCTGCAACTACACCACCAAGTTCCCCGACCCTCGCATCGTCGTTCCACGCTACTACCGCGGGGCAACGCTGCTCGAAGCTTATTGGAAGAGCGTGGCGGCTCCGGGGGAAGGCTTGTTCGTCGGCGAACCACTGGCACGACCGTTCGGCGCCGAGCTCGTGACGTTCGCCAATGGCACGCTCGAAATCGAGACGACGCACCTCGATCCGGCCAAGACCTACGCCATCGAAGGCGCCGACGCCGAGAGCGGGCCGTTCTCGTCGGTCCAAGGCGGCATCAGCGTGCCGTACCACCAGCGCGTGAAGCTCAGCGTGACGCCGGCCGACCGCGCGGTCTACCGCCTCGTGGTCCAGTGACTCTCGGCTCGACGGCGCTCCCTTCCGCCGGCCGCCGCCGGCCGCGAAGGCGGCCTCCGAGATGCGCCGGCGCGTCCAGAACGTCTCGGCGCAGAAGATGTGAGCCTCTTCGCCCGCGGCCCGTGAGAGACTCTGCCGAGCGGTACCGGTCCTCCAGCCAAGCGTCGTCGTCTCTGCCATCGAGAGTGAGGGAACCATGCGCAAAGTGCTCTTCGTTTTCGGACAGCTGTCGGACGCAGACGTCGACTGGCTCGCCAAGAACGGGCGCCGCAAGCGCTTGGCGAAATCGACGGTGTTGATCCACGAAGGCGTGGCGGTCGAGACCTTCTACATTCTGATCGACGGCGAGCTGCTCGTGACCCAGGGCAAACCCGCGCGCCAGCTGGCACGGCTCGGGAGTGGCGAAATTGCCGGCGAGATGTCGTTCGTGGACACGCGCCCGCCGAGTGCGACCGTGAGCGCGGCGACCGACGTGGTCGTGTGCGCCATCCCGACGGACAAGCTGGGAAAGGCGCTGGCGGAGAACCTCGGCTTCTCGTCGCGGTTCTACAAGGCCGTGGCGACCTTCCTCTCCGACCGCCTGCGCCGCGCCACCGATCGCGACTACGACGACGAGCTGGACGACAGCGTGCTCGACAACGTCGACCGAGCCGGCGCTCGCTTCCATGCGCTCAGCCGAGCGCTGATGGATGGCTGATGACCACGAATGGCATCTATCGAAAGGCAGCGCTCGAGCGCCTGAAGTCGCCCGAGCAGCTCGACTCGCTGATGCGCGTCACCGACGCCAAGGGTTGGCTCGCGCTGGTGGGCTGCGCCGTGATCATCGGAGCGACCCTCGTCTGGGGAGTGCTCGGGACCCTTCAGACCAAGGTGACGGCCAGCGGCATCCTGCTCTCCGGCACCGGGCTCACCGAGCTCTCGGCCCAGGGCGAAGGCCAAATCACGTGGCTGGAGGTGGAGGCTGGCGCCGAAGTGAAGAAGGGGCAGGTGATCGCACGCATCGACCAGCCCGCGCTCAAAGAGCAGATCTCCAACGTTCAGACGCGCCTCGACGGCCTCACCACCGCCGACGCCGGCGCGGTCGCCGAAATGCAGACTCGGTTTCGCGAGCGGCTCGAGGGCGACCTCAAGCGCCTGAAGCGGCAGTTCGACGACAACGCGACCATCGTGAGTCAGGTGGAAGGTCGCGTGGTCGAGGTCCGCGCCCGTGTGGGGTCGCGGGTGTCCGCGGGCTCGCCCATCGTAGCGCTGGAGGCGAGCGGCGGGAAACAGACGCTCGAAGCACTGCTCTACTTCGACTCGCACCGCGGCAAGCTGCTGAAGCCGGGCATGCCCATCGAGATCGTTCCCTCGGTGGTGCGCAAAGAGCGCTACGGCGTGCTGCTCGGCAAGGTGCGCTCGGTGGAAGATTTCCCATCGACCCGCCTCGGCATGATGGGAGCTTTGCGCAACGAGCAGTTGGTCGACGGCTTCATCCAAGAGGCGGGCGGCGCGCCCATCGCGGTCCGGGCCGAGCTCATCCTCGACAGCACTCCGAGCGGGTACCGCTGGTCGAGCGGTCGCGGGCCGGACGTGGTCTTGACCAGCGGCACGCGCTGTGGCGCTGCAGTGATCACGCGCACCCAGAGGCCCATCGCTCTGGTGTTTCCCGCCCTCGACTCTGGCGGCTGATGTCCGACACGACCGCGGAAACCAAGGGCGATTCCCCGAAGACGCCCGCCTCGGACGCCGCCCAGGCGCCGAAGCCCAGACGCGTGCGTACGCCGACGCGTCTTCAGATGGAAGCGACCGAGTGTGGCGCGGCGAGCCTCGCCATCGTGCTCGAGCACTATGGCACCTTCGTCACACTGTCCAAGCTGCGCGAAGAGTGCGGAGTCTCGCGCGACGGAAGCAAAGCCAGCAACGTGCTGAAGGCGGCCCGCAAGTATGGGCTCGAGGCCAAGGGCTATCGCAAGGAGCCGAACGAGCTCGGCTCGCTCCAACTGCCGCTGATCGTTCACTGGAACTTCAATCACTTCCTGGTGCTCGAGGGCTTCTCGGGAGGCCGCGCGTACCTGAACGACCCCGCGCTCGGTCCGACGAGCGTCACGGAAGAGGAGTTCAACCGCGCGTTCACCGGCGTCGTGCTTTCGTGCAAGCCCGGCCCCGAGTACCGCCCGGGAGGACGGCGCCCGTCGCTCTTCGGCATGTTGAGGCGGCGCCTCGACGGCTCGCGTAACGCCATTTCGTTCGTCGCCCTGGCGGGGCTCTGCTTGGTGATTCCGGGCCTCGTGGTTCCGGTGTTCGGCATGGTGTTCGTGGACGAAGTGTTGGTCGGCGGGCAGCTCGGCTGGCTGCCGACGCTGCTTGCCGCGATGCTGCTCGCCGCCGCGCTCTCGGCGGTGCTCACGGCGCTCCAGCGAACGTACCTCCTGAGACTGGTGAGCCGCCTAGGGGTGCGCATGGCGTCGGGCTTCGTCTGGCACGCGCTGCGCCTGCCCGTCGGGTTCTTCGCTGCGCGTTCGCCGGGCGACATCGCCGACCGCGCGCGCGCCAACGATGCAGTCGCGCACATGCTCTCGGGCCGGATATCGGCCATCGTTCTCGATTTGCTGCTGTTGGGCTTCTACGCGGCCTTCATGCTCTACGTCGACGCCTGGCTCACGCTGATCGGGTTTGCCACGGTGGCGGGTCACCTCGTGCTCCTCCGCACGGCCGAACGCATGCGCACCGACCTCAGTCGTCAGGTCGGACAGCACGCCGGCAAGCTCGCCGGCGTGGCCACGGGCGGCCTGATGATGATCGAGACCATCAAAGGCACGGGCTCAGAATCCGAGTTCTTCAGCCAGTGGGCTGGCTACCAAGCGAAGTTGGTCGCGGCGCAGCAGAAGCTCGCGCAGCGCGACCAACTGTTGATGATGGCCACGGACATGCTGGCGCGGCTGAACTCGCTGCTCGTGCTCGGGTTCGGCGCACTACGCGTGATGGATGGTCACATGAGCCTGGGCATGCTCGTGGCTTTCCAGAGTCTGATGTCCTCGTTCGTCCGCCCGGTGGAGAGCTTGTCGCAGGTCGGCGCAGCGCTGCAGCAGCTCAGGGGCAACCTCGAACGACTCGACGACGTGCTCGAGCACGCGGCCGACGACGGCGCCGTGACCCGCGACGACGAGCCGGAGCCCATGAAGCGGCTGACGGGTTCGCTCCAGATCGACGGCGTGACCTTCGGCTATCTGCCGTTCTCGCCGCCGCTCGTCACCGACCTGGGCCTGCGCATCGCGCCCGGCCAGCGCGTCGCACTGGTGGGCGGGAGCGGCAGCGGCAAATCCACGGTGGCGAAGCTCGTGTGTGGGCTCTACCGCCCCTGGAGCGGCCGAATCTGCTTCGACGGCGTGGAGCGTGAAGCATTGCCGCGCCGGACCGTAGCGGCTTCGGTGGCCATCGTGGACCAGGAGGTGACGCTGTTCGAGGGCACGGTCCGAGAGAACCTCACGCTGTGGGACGACACGATTCCCGAGGCCGACGTGGTGCAGGCCGCCAAAGACGCGTGCATCCATCAAGACATCGCCAAGTTGCCGGGCGGCTACGACGCGCGGGTGCAAGAAGGGGGCGCGAATTTCTCGGGTGGCCAGCGCCAGCGGCTGGAAATCGCCCGCGCTCTCGTGCGTCACCCGTCCCTCGTCGTGCTCGACGAGGCGACGAGCGCTCTCGACCCCGAGACCGAGCAGAAGGTCGATCAGAACCTGCGCCGTCGCGGCACGAGCTGCCTCATCATCGCCCACCGATTGAGCACGATTCGCGACTCCGACGAGATCATCGTGCTCGACAAGGGGCAGGTGGTTCAGCGCGGCTCCCACGAGGAGCTGTTGACGGCAGACGGCCTCTACCGCGAGCTCATCACCACCGAGTGAACGGCATGGGGATTTCCAAGGAACAAATTGCCCGGCTCGCACGCCACTTCGAGGCCGACGCGCGCGACGTCTTGGTCGAGGGCGACGACCCGCTGCTGCTGTCGGATCCGAGTCGCGTCTACGTCACCCGCCAGCCCCAGCTTCAGCTCTTCTGTGTGGGCTACGAAGCAGGAGCCGCAGCGGGGCGCCGCGAGCACGTGGCACTTGCCGGCGAAGGGCAGCTCTTGATCGGGCTCGCCCCGGAAGGCACGGCGCTCTTGCTCTCCGGCATGGCGGGCAGTCACGTGCTCTCGCTGCCGAAGGCACGCTTCTTCGAGGCGGCCAAGCAGGACGAGCTCCGCCCCATCGTGCTTTCGCTCGTCGAAGAGCTCGCACTCCTTCTGTCGAAGGCGCTGCCCCAAGCGGCCGTGCCGACCCGCTGCCACGCCATCGCGGCGGGCCGGGAGCTCCTCGATGCGACGCTTCCGCTGCGCGCCGACCAGGGCATCGTGTGGCTCTCGGGAGAGAAACCGGCGAACCGACTCGGCGGGCTTTCGCTCGCGGGTACGGCGGCGCTGCCGCGCCACCTGCCGATCACGGAGAACAGCTGGGCGCTCTGGGAGGGGAAGGTCGTCACCTCGAGCACCGAGGCCATCTTCACGAGCGACGAGGGCGGGGCGTTTCTCGAAGACTTCGCACGCTTCTCGGTGGAGGTGCTCGGTCGAGAACGGCTCGCCCTCGAGGCCCGGCGTCTCGAACGCGACCAGGTCTCGCGACGGGCGGAAGCGGACTTCGTGTCCGAGTCGCTCTTGCAGCTCGCGCGAGTGGGCCAAGCCGAACGGCTCGCCCCCGATCTCGGCCGCGGCGAAGCCTTCGAGCTCGCGTGCCGGAAGATCGCCAGCTGGCTCGAAATCCCCATGCCCTCCACGGAGCTGCCCAAAGGCACGGGCCTCTCCCACATGCAGGCGGCGCTCGCCCGGCTCACCGGCGTGCGCACGCGCGCGGTGCTCCTCGACGAAGGCTGGTTCCGGCACGACGCGGGTGCGCTCCTCGGCTTCAGCGTGGGCGAAGAGAACGAGCTGCACCCGGTGGCGCTGCTTCCGGTACGCGGCGGCTACGTCATCGACGACCCGAGGCAGAGCGCACCCGAGCAGATGACCGACGCCGTCACCGAACGTCTGCACCCACAAGCGTACCAGTTCTACGCGCCCCTCCCCGATCGTCCCATCACGCCCCTCGACGTGATGCTCTTCTCCACGCGGCGCGCACGGCGCGAGCTCGTGTTCACACTGGGCATCGGCATGGCGCTCGGCTCACTGACCACGCTGATCCCCCTGCTCACGGGCGAGGTGTTCGACACTTTGATCCCGGGCGCCGAGCGCGGACTCCTGCTCCAGCTCATGCTCGTGCTCTTCTGTGTGTACGTCGGCCATGGCCTGTTCGACGTCGCTCGCGGCCTCGCCCTCGTACGCGCTCAGACCCGAATGGACGTCACGCTCGAAGCCGCGATTTGGGATCGTCTGCTGGCGCTCCCCTTGCCCTTCTTCCGGGAGTACTCCGCGGGAGATCTGGCCGCGCGCGCCGCCGGTATCGGGCAGATCCGCGACGTACTCGCGGGCAACACGCTGGCGGCGCTCTTGAGCGGGCTCTTCAGCATCTGGAACCTCGGCTTCCTCTACCTCGTCGATCCCGGCTTGGCCTTGGCGGCCACGGGTCTCGTGGTGGTGGCCGCGGTGCCCGCCGCCATCGCCACGCGCTACTCCTTGAAGCGTCAGCGCGAAGTCGCGACGGTCGACGGCAAGATCGAGGGGCTCCTGCTCCAGCTCTTCTCGGGCATCGCCAAGCTCCGAGTGACCGCCGCCGAGAACCGCGCGTTCTCGGTTTGGGCACGCTGGTTCGCGCGCCGGCGCGATCAGGATCTCGGCGCCGAGTGGGTGAACGTGCGGATGGCGGTGTTCCAGAGCGTGTTCCCCATCTTCTGCAGCGTCGTCCTCTACTTCCTGCTGGCGGGCGGCGGAAAGCAGAAGATCAGCACGGGTCAGTTCCTGGCGTTCAGCACGGCGTTCGGCGTGTTCCTCGCCGCCACGCTCCACGTGATCGACGCCGCGCTCCACTCGCTGGTCGTGATCCCGATGTACGAGCGGGCCAAGCCCATCTTGAGCCAGCGCTCCGAGACCCAAGGCGGCGGCGCGAGACCCGAGCTCGAGGGTGCCATCGAGGTGAACCACGTCTCGTTCCGCTACGACGCCAAGGGTCCCTCGATCCTCGAAGACGTGAGCCTCCAGATCGGCGCGGACGAGTTCGTGGCCCTGGTCGGCCCGTCGGGCTCCGGCAAATCGACGCTGCTCCGCCTGCTGCTCGGCTTCGAGACGCCCACCGAAGGTGGCATCTACTACGACGGGCGGGCGCTCGGCGGCCTCGACGTGCGTGTCGTGCGCAAGCAGATCGGCGTGGTGATGCAGAACAGTCGGGTGATGGCCGGCGACATCTTCACGAACATCGTCGGAAGCACCGGCCTCGGCCTCGACGACGCCTGGCGGGCCGCTCGCTCCGCCGCCCTGGACAACGACATCGAGTCCATGCCCATGGGCATGCACACGGTCATCTCCCAGGGCGGCGGCACGCTGTCGGGCGGCCAGCGTCAGCGGCTGCTGATTGCCCGTGCGCTGGCCGGGCAGCCCAAAATCCTATTCTTCGACGAAGCCACGAGCGCCCTCGACAACGTCACTCAAGCCGTAGTGAGCCAAAGCCTCGAGGGGCTCCGCGTGACGCGCGTCGTGATCGCGCATCGGCTGAGCACCATCCGCCACGCCGACCGCATCATCGTGCTGGAGAAGGGCCGCGTGGTGCAGTCCGGCCGCTTCGAAGAGCTGATGGCGGTCGACGGTCCGTTCCGGACGTTGGCCAAGCGGCAGACGATCTGAACGGCGACGGAGCGGCGCAGCGCCGCGGTATCCACCCCAGCCACCCACCTCGGCCTGGTCGTCCGAGTCCGATCGGATGTAGGCTCCACGCCGGTGGGTCAAGTGAGGTCGACAGGCTCGTGGTGCGCGCTCGGCGCGGTGACGTTCGCCTGCGCGAAGCCCGTCGGAGCGCCCGCTCAACCCCGAACGGCAGCCGCCGCAACCTCCGAAACCGAGTGCGCCGTGCGAGCGTCGCCGAATCGCCGTCCGTTCGCAATCGAGTGGCCCAAAGACGAGCGCGCCGCGCTCGCCGAACGCGTGAAGCAGGGCGTCTTCGCGGTTCGCTTCGACGGCTGTCGCGCCGAAGTGGTGACGGGCTGCAAACCCGGTGGCACCTACGCATGGGTCCCGCTGGAACTGGCCCGAGAAGTCCTGTCCGTCTACGACTCGGCCGAACTCTCGCAGCTGTTTCCGAGCCGCGCGCCCGAATGGGCACCCGCCCTTCGGGTGTCGGGCGAATTGCACCTGGATCAAGTCATCGCGGGGCGCTTCCAAGCTCCGGCGCCGAGCTCGCTCCGGGTGGGGACCGGCTGCGAGAAGGCGACCCATCTGGTCACCGGTGTGGATGCCGGCGCATACGCTCTCCGTTCCGCACCGACCGGCGGCAAGTCCATCGACTCCGAAGGCGAACTGGCGGATTGCGTTGCCTCGGCCGGCGCCGACTCACCGGCGGCAACTTGTTCGGCGCCCTTGCGTCTCGAGCTCACCCAGATCTCGAGGGCCACGAAGGGGCCCGACTGCCCAGCGCCGTCGCGTCTCGATGGTGGGCGCTGTGCGTGGGAATCGTCGACGTGGTGCGATCCGGGGCGTCAATGGAACGATCACGAGTGTGTGGAGGACCCCGAATCGGCTGCCGCCGAGACGGGTTTTCTCGCCGTCGACGCCAAGATCCGAGCGCGGCTCGAGGGCGCGCAGCACGCGAGCTACAGCGGCAGCGCGGTGGAGGTCATCGAGGAATTTCGCGCGGACGCAGCGGCAGCGAACGAGCTCTTTCGAGAGCTTCAGGCCGTGGTCGACGCGCATCCGTCGGGCGAGTGGCGAACCATCACCCAGGTGCGCCAGGGAGTGATGTATCACCGGCTGTTCAGCCGCCTGCGGAACACCCGACCGCCTGAGCTGCAGCTCTTCACCGACGAACAGCTGCAGCTGCTCGCCACAGCCGACCAATCCGACGACGCCACGCTCCGAGAAAAAGCGGCGTCGGCTCGCGTGAAGGTGCGAGACGCCTGGCGTGCGGCGCAGCAGCGCGAGCTCGAAGGCTGCAGAGACGTAGCCGTGCATAGCTACGCCGCCGCGATCACCTCCGGAGCGGGCCGCCGGACCGTCCCCAGCAGCGTCGTCGTGGCCACGGTGTCGCTCGCGAGCCTCACGCCGCTGCTCGGCGACGCGGGGCTGGAGGCGGCCTTGAAGCGAGCTGGCAAGAACGCCTACTCGCCGGGCCAGTTCGTGCGGCCGCTCGCCGACATGGCCGCGCGCCTGTCCCGAGCGCCCGCCCCATGCACGTGTGCTGCCCGGAGGGCCACTGCTGGGCAGCCGTCACGTGCTTGCCTTCGGGCACTTGAGCGCGCGACGAGCGGTTCCTGGCTCGGAGGGGCTCGATGTTGAGCTAGGCTGCTGCCCCGATGAGCGAACGAGACGCGAGCCGCACCGCGCTGATGGTGGCGGCGTATCGTGCCCGCGCCACCACCCGACCGAACCCGCTGATGACGGACCCGTGGGCCGCGGCCCTGGCAGGCGCCGAGGGGGAAGCGATCGCTGCCGAGGTCGATCGCTTCCTGACGGATCGCGAGCTGTGGGTCGCGCTCCGCACCGCGTGGCTCGACCAGCAGCTCACCGAGCTCGTGCGCGGTCCAGAGCGCCGCCAGCAGGTCGTCGTGCTGGGCGCGGGCCTCGACACGCGCGCGGCGCGCCTCGCCACGCCCGGCGTGCGCTTCTTCGAGGTCGACCACCCAGCGAGCCAGCGAGAGAAGCTCGCTCGCATCCGACTGCTCGCGGGCTATCCGGTCGACGCGGCCACCTACGTCGAGTGCGACTTCGAGCACCAAGACTTCCTGGAACGCCTGACCGAGAAAGGCTTCGACCCGGCGCGGCCGGCGGTCGTCACCTGGGAGGGCGTGACCATGTATCTCCCGGAGAAGGCCGTGCGGCACACTCTGTCGCGCGTGGCCTTCGGCTGCGAGCCGCACAGCGTGCTCCTGTTCGACCACCTGATGCGGAAGATCGTGGACGCCTCGCGAAGGCACGAGCGCGAGCAGGTCACCCGTGAGTTCTTGGAAGATCTGGGCGAGCGCTTCGTGTTCGGCACCAACGACGTGCTGCCGATGTTGTACGAAGAGGGGTTTCGCTGGGTCCACACCGTGTCCTTCGACGAGCTCGCGTTGAACCTCACTGGCACCTACGAGCGCTCGCGCGAGTTCCGCTTCCAGCGCTTGGTCATGACTTCACGCAAGCCCCCCGCGCGCGCGTGAACGGGCAGCTGCGCTCGACGGGTTGGGTTCCCCTCGCTCAGCGTCCGAGCTCTGCACGCACGAGCTTCGCTCCCGCGACCAGGCTCTTGAGCTTCTCTCGCGCGCACGTGCGCGGCAGCTGCTTCATGCCGCAGTCCGTCGTGAGCGTGACGCGCTCGGGCGGCACGACCGCCAGCACCTTGCGGATCCGCTCGGCGACCTGCTCGGGAGGCTCGATCTCCAGCGTACGCACGTCGATGACGCCCACGGCCACCGACTTGTCGGCCGGAAGATCGCGCAAGAGCTCCGCGTCGGACATCTCTCGACAGGCGAAATCGAGCACGAATTCGTCGACATCGACGTCGTAGTAGTGGGGCAGCACTTCGGCGTAGCCCCGAGCGGTCATGCCCTGCATGCGATTGCCCCAGGCATTCCCCAGGCAGAAGTGCCACGACTTTCGCACCGAGACGCCTTGGAGCGTGCGGTTCACGATGCGCTTCACCCAGGCGTAATCCGCGTCGCCGCTCAAAGTCGGGATCCAAGCGCCGAGGTCTTCGAGTTGGACGTGCTCGCAGCCCGCGGCGACGAGCTCGGCGATCTCCGCGACGAACACGTCCGCCAGCGCTTCGGACAGTTGATAGCGGTCTGCTACCGGTCCAGAGCGGAAGTGAGCCAACGTGGAGAGCTGCACTGGGCCTGCTCCCACGCATGCCTTGACGGGTCGCTGCGTGGCGCGCTGGGCCATGTGGTAGAGCGCCGCGAGGCGGATGGGGCCGCGGCTGATGGGTCCGACGACCTCGACGCCGCCTGCCTCGTCGAGCGCCCAGACGTCTCGACCTTGGGCCTTCTGTCGCGCCGGATGCGGAACTTTGGCGCTGCCGAAACCTCCGGTGCGCTCGAGCCAGTACCAGAGGAACGATCCGATCCCCATCTCGTAGTCGTCGAACCACATCTGGCCGTCGGTCACGATGTCGAGACCCGCGAGCTCTTGGTCATGGAGCACGGCACGCACGGCGTCCTCGAACGTCTCCTTGTGCGCGGCGTCCTTGAACGCGTCGAACACGTCACGACCCGACAGCTGTTGGCGGAACCAACTCGGGCGGGGGTACGACCCGACCATCGTGGTCGGCAGGATGGGCAGAGGCATGCCGCAGGCTACACCGAGCCCCTCTTTCCCGGCCGCGGCTACGGCGGGCGGCGTCGCGGCGGCGCAACTGCGCTCATCCCTCGGAAACCCTGAAAAGTTGGCCAGAAAGAAATCCCTTGAATGGGTGTGTTGATGTAGGTATAGGTGCTCCAGTTCATCACAGGCGCGTACCCGCCTGATCGAGGCACTCATGAGCACCACCACCTCCATCCGTCGCCCCAACGCCTCCTCGCTCTTCGCCGCGCCGTTGGCCGTCGCGTGTCTCGCGCTGCTCGGCATCGGGTGCGCCGCGGATGGCAACGAGAACGATGGTCGGCACTCCTCGGCCTCGCAGGGGTCCCCGGGCAGCGGCGGCTCCGGCGCCGAGGCCAACGAAGCGACGGGCGGAGCGGCGGGACTCGCGGGAGCGGCGGGCGCGGAGAACGGCGGCGCCGCGGGTGCGGTCGCGAGCGGTTCGGGTGGTGAGGCGGGCGCCGCGGGTGCTGGTGACGACGACCCACCGCCCAGCTGCAACGAAGGCGAGAAGCTCTGCTCGACGGGCTGCGTCGCGAAGAGCGCCGAGAACGGCTGCGGCTCGGCGGGCTGCCTTCCGTGCAACACTCCGCCTGCCAACTCCAAGGGCATCTGCAACGGCGCTCTGTGCGACTTCGAATGCTTGCCGGGGTTCAAGGCGAAGGGCTTCGCTTGTGTGCCCGAAGAGAGCGGCGGCGGCAGCGGCGGTGCGTCGGGTGGAACGGGCGGCGCTGGTGGAACGGGCGGCGCATCGGGCTCGACCGGCGGCAGCGGTGGTGGCGTTCAGATCTGCGTCGCGCCGTGCACTCCAAGCGATCCAACGTCTCAGCTGCTGTGCATGGCGGCCTGCGTGAGCAAAGGCACGGCCGGGCTCTGCGCGCCGGCGCTCAACTGCTGCGTCTGCGGCTGACGTTCACGCATCGCCGCTCGGTGCGGCGCCACACGTCCGCGACTTGCGCAACTTTTACGGCGCCCGCGCCCTTGGGTGCTCTCGATGCGCAAAAGCCGTGGAATCGGCCCCGGGATCCGGCGCCTCCGGGCGGCACGAACGGTGCAACTTCCGGGCTGAAAAGAGCCCATGTCCACCGCGCCGTCGCCCGTGCTCGAAGGCCGGGACCTGACCAAGGTCTATCGGATGGGCGAGGTCGACGTGCACGCACTCCGCGGCGTGGACATGCAGCTCTTCGCCGGCGAGCTCGTCGTGCTGCTGGGCGCCTCCGGCAGCGGCAAGAGCACCCTGCTCAACATCCTGGGGGGCCTCGACATCCCGACTTCCGGCACCGTCGTCTATCGCGATCACGATCTCACGATCGCCGACTCGCGCGCGCTCACTCGCTACCGCCGCGAACACGTGGGGTTCGTCTTCCAGTTCTACAACCTGATCCCCAGCCTGACCGCGCGCGAAAACGTGGCGCTGGTCACCGAGATCTCCGAAAGTCCCCTCTCGCCCGAAGACGCGCTGGCGCTCGTGGGGCTCGGCGAGCGGCTCGACCACTTCCCCGCGCAGCTATCCGGCGGCGAGCAGCAGCGCGTGGCCATCGCTCGCGCCGTCGCCAAGCGGCCCGACCTGCTGCTCTGTGACGAGCCCACCGGCGCCCTCGACTACCAGACCGGCATCATCGTGCTCGAGGTGCTCGAGACCGTGAATCGGGAGCTTTGCACGACCACCGCCGTCATCACCCACAACGCGCCGGTGGCGCAAATGGCCGATCGCGTGGTCACGCTCCACGACGGACGCGTGGCTTCGGTCACCGCGAACTCGGAGCGCGTTCCGGCCAGGGAGCTCCGATGGTGAAGGCGCTCGACAAGAAGCTCGGGCGCGATCTCGTACGCCTGCGCGGCCAGATGATCACCATCGCGCTGGTGGTGGCCGCGGGCATCGCGGCATTCGTGACTCTGCGCGGCACCTACACCTCGATTCAGCTCGCCCGCGGGGCGTTCTACGAACGCCAACGCTTCGCCGACGTGTTCGCCCACGTCGAACGGGCGCCGGAGTCGTTGGCCGCGCGCGTCCAGGCCATCCCCGGTGTGGCTCGCGTCGACACGCGCGTGAGCGAAGCCGCGATGATGCCGCTACCGGACATCCCCGAGCCAATCCGCGCCCAGGTGTCCTCGGTCCGCGCCGAAGAGCTGGAGAACCTGAACCGGCTCTACCTGCGCGACGGGCGCTGGGTCGAGCCCGGCAAGAACGACGAGGTGCTCTTGCTCGAGTCGTTCGCCCTCGCCAAGAAGGTCCAGCCGGGAGACCAGCTGCCGCTGATCTTGAACGGCAAGAAGCGCTCGGTGCGCGTCGCAGGGACCGTGCTCTCCCCCGAATACGTGTTCGCGATCCAGGCCGGAGACATGGCGCCGGATCCGGAGCGTTTCGCCGTGATGTGGATGAACGCCGACGCGCTCGCCGCCACCTTCCAGATGGAAGGAGCCTTCAACACCCTCTCGCTCTCGCTCCAGCCCGGCGCAAGTGAGGCTGGCGTCATCGACGCGCTCGACCGCGTGCTCGAGCCCTACGGCGGAACGGGCGCCTACGGCGCGGGCAAACAGCCATCGAACTACGCCATCGAGGGCGAGCTGGCGCAGCTCCAGAGCTTCTCCACCGTACTGCCCGTCATCTTCTTGCTCGTCGCCTCGCTGCTCGTGAACGTGGTCTTGTCGCGGCTGGTACACCTGCAACGCCCGGAGATCGCCACGCTGAAGGCCGTGGGCTACTCCGACATCGAGGTCGGTGCCCACTTCTTCAAGTTGGTGCTGTTGATCGGCGCGGTGGGTGCGCTGGTGGGCGTGGGGGTCGGCGGTTACTTCGGCGAGCAGATGGTCGAGCTCTACGAGCACTACTTCAAGTTCCCGAACCTCCACTTCACGTTCGACTTCGTCAGCGCCATGGGCGCGGTCGTCGTCTCGTTCTTGGCCGCGCTGCTCGGCGCCTTCAGTGCCGTGCGGAGCGTCGTGGTGCTCCCGCCTGCCGAAGCCATGCGCCCGCCCGCGCCGGCGCGCTATCGCCGCTCGATCGTCGATCGCCTGGGTCTCGCCCGCGTGGTGGGCCCCTCGATGCACATGATGGTGCGCGAGCTCGAGCGCCGCCCGTTCCGCACGCTTTTCTCCGCCCTTGCCATCGGCGTCTCCATCGGGCTGATGGTGATCGGTGGCTGGTACTACGACGGAGTGCGCGACCTCGTGCAGACGCAGTTCCACGAGGTCATGCGCGAGGACGTGACCGTCATGTTCCTCGACGCGCGACCCCAGCGCGCGCTCTCGGACCTCGCGCACCTGCCAGGCGTGCGAACGGTCGAGGGCCTGCGCGCGGTGCCGGTGCGCTTCCGCTCGGGTCACGCGCATCGAGACGGAGTGATTCTCGGGTACCCCGAGGGTGGCGAACTACGGCAGCTCCGCGATCGCTACGCCCGACTCGCGCCGCTGCCGCCGGACGGCATCGTGCTCACGGACGTGCTCGCGCAAATCCTCCACCTCGAGCCGGGGGATCGCGTGGCGGTGGAGGTCCACGAGGGGAAGCGCGAGAACTTCAGCATCGTGGTCGCCGGAACCGTCGACGAGGCCTTCGGGCTCCAGGGCCACATGACTGCCGACTCGCTGTCGCGGGTCATGGGCGAGTCGCCGAAGGTGAGCTTCGGATTGCTGCGCATCGACCCGGTGGAAGCCGTCGACATCGACGCCCGTCTGAAAGACCTACCCCACGTGGCGACCGTGACCCGGCGTACCAACCTGATCCAGCGCTTCGAAGAGCAGAGCGCGAGCATGATCACGACCATGAGCATCGTCATCATGTTGTTCGCGGCCACCATCACCGTCGGCGTGGTCTACAACAACGCGCGCGTCGCGCTTTCACTGCGCGCGCGCGACCTCGCGAGCTTGCGGGTGCTCGGCTTCACCCGGGGAGAAATCTCGGGGATCTTGCTGGGAGAGATGGCGCTCCAGGTGCTCTTGGCGCTTCCCCTCGGCGTGATCTTCGGCAAGTGGCTGGTGCTGGGTCTGGCCTCGACCATCGACCCCGAGCAGTGGCGCATGCCCGTCGTGCTCACTCCACGTTCCTACGCCATCGCCATTCTGGTGGCGCTGGTCTCCGCCCTGGTGTCTGCGCTCCTCGTGCGCCGGCGCCTCGACACCCTGGACCTGATCGCCGTGCTCAAGACCCGGGAGTGACCCATGCCCGAAGTCGCAGACAATCTCGCAAAGAAGCCCGCCCTCGGCGGGGACACCCGGCGGCGGAGCGCCCTCACCCGCTATGTGAAACGCGCGCTCTGGCTGGTGCTCATCGCGGCAGGCATCGCGCTCCTGGTGTTCGCGTTCCTACCCAAGCCCGTGCCGGTCGACGTGGCCGTGGTGGAGAGGGTCCCGCTGAAGGTCACGGTGGACGAAGACGGCGCGACGCGCGTGAAGGACCGCTACGTGGTGTCCGCCCCGCTCACCGGGAGCCTGGCGCGCATCGAGCTCGACCCCGGGGACGAGCTCAAGCAGGGCGAGATCCTGGCCCGCATGGTGCCGCTCGAGCCGAACCTGCTGGACGAACGCAGCAAGAAGCAAGCGGAGATGCGCGTCGCCGCGGCCTTGGCGGCGCAGCGGCAGTCGAGCTCGCTGGTCGAGCGCGCCCGGGCCAATCAAGAGTTCGTGAAGAAGGACGTGGAACGCCAGCGGGTGCTCGCGGACAAGGGCGTCGTCTCTCGCGACACCGTGGACCAAATCCAGCTCTCGGAGCGCACGGCCGCGGCAGATCTCGACTCGGCTCGCTTCGGCGCCAAAGTCGCCGACTACGAGGTGGAAGTCGCCCGCGCCGCCCTGGGGCGATTGTCCAAGCGCACCACGCCGGGCAAAGAGGAGCAGCTGCTCGTCAAGTCGCCGGTGGCGGGTCGCGTGCTCAAGGTGCTCCACAAGAGCGAAGGCGTGATCCAAGCCGGGACGCCCCTCGTCGAGCTGGGAGATCCCGCGGCGCTCGAGATCGTCGTGGATGTGCTCACCAGCGACGCCGTGAACGTGCGCCCGGGAGCCGAGGCCCAGATCAAAGAATGGGGTGGCAACGCGCTCGAAGCGCGCGTGCGTACCGTCGAGCCATCGGCGTTCACTCGGCTCTCGGCCTTGGGCGTCGAAGAGCAGCGCGTGAACGTGGTGCTCGACCTGGCCGGACCGAAGGAGGCGTCGGTCTCGCTGGGAGACGGCTACCGCGTCAAAGCCGAGATCGTCACGCACCAGAAGGCCGACGCGGTCGTGGTGCCGGCCAGCGCCGTTTTCCGCCGCGACTCCGGTTGGGCGCTCTACGTGGTCGGCGCGAGCTCGGTCAAGCTCGTGCCCGTGGAGCTCGGCCTGCGCACCCAACGCAGCGTCGAAATCGTGAAAGGCGTCGAGCCTGGCGCTCGGGTGGTGCTCCACCCGAGCGACCGCATCAAGGACGGCGTGCAGGTCTTGCTGCGCTGATCCTCGGCCCGAAGCTCAGCCGCCCTGCGAGAGCGCGCTCACCAAGGCGTCGACGCGCAGGATCGAGTCGAGCTCCCCGATCTCGTGCGCGTAGTCCATGGCGGCGAAAAGGTGTGACTCCTCGAGCAGCAGGCGGCGCGGCTCCCGCTCGAGCAATGCGACGTAGTGCTCGAAGATCCGTCGCCGGTCGAAGCGTGTCTTCTTGACCAGTGCGTGCTTCACGGTGGCGTGGAGCGCGAACCTTCCCCGAAAGGGCTCTTGCACCAGGCGGAGGCTCCGAAGCCGAGCGATGGCGGGCTCCGCTCGCGAACCGACGCGAGCGAGTCTGGCGAGGCTCTCGTGGTCGACGTGCTCGCCATCGACGTGCGCGAGCACCGAGAGCAAGCGGCGTGGAGCCGTGTCGAGCGCCCGCCACGCGCGCTCGACCAAGAGCGCCACCTCGGGCACGTCATCCTCGTGCTCGAGGGCCCGTACGCGCAGGAGCCCCTGCTCCTCGAGCCAGGCGGCGAGCGTGCGCGCCGACGTGACCCGCTCTTTCACCAACGCGTCGGCGAGCCCCAGGGCGAGCGGGCTCGAACGCAAAGCGCGCGTGAGCCCCTTCACGCGTGGAAACGGCGCACGCTCGGCCAAGACCAGCGGCGGCACCACCGGCACGATGGTGATTCCGGCCACCAGGCAACGGCGCGCGGTCACGACCACACTCACCGGTGCGCGCGGCCCCACCGCCTCGAGGACTGCGGCGGTAGCGCGATCGTCCTCGTGATTGTCGAACACGATCAGGCGCTTGCCACCTCGGCGGAGGGCGCTGGCCACGTCGCGGAGGCTCCGTCGCCGAAGACCGAGGCGGAGCGCCAGCATTTCTCCGAGCACGCGCTCGTCCCAAGCGCCGATGCGGAGCCAGTGAACGCCGCCCAGGAACCAACTCGCGACGGAATGGGCGAGCTCTTGGGCCAGCGTGGTCTTGCCGGACCCCCCCGAGCCCACCAGCGCCACCCGAGCGCGCCGCGACCCGAGCAGGGTCGCGAGCGTGGCGAGCTCCTGTTTTCGACCGACCAGCGATCGAGGGCGAGGCGGGAACGGCGCGACGATCATTGGCGAGGACGCTTCAGCAGTCGTCGACGAGTTGGATCGGCCTGGAGGTGCCGTTGAAGTTCACCGACCAAGTCGGTCCGTTGAGGTACGAGAAGTAGTACTGCAAGGTCGCACGCTGCCCGGGCCGCGCCCCCGCGCGTGACATGATCCGCGCCGCAGAGCAGCGGGGCGGAGTCACGATCAGCGTGTTGCAGGATCCTTGGGACTTGGTAGCGACCACACCGCCTCGACTGACGACCACCGACGCCGAGCAGTCGCCCAGCACGATTCCGCCGTTGGGATCGCCTTGGCCAGTCCCGCGCGCACGGAATGCATACCCGACGTAGGCCTGGCTCGCTTCGAGGTCGACGCGACCTTGGTGATCTACCTCGGGGATCACCATGTTCACGAGCTCCGCGTCCTTGTGGTAGGCGCGCGCCTGCGCCGTGGCCCGTGGCAAGTACTCGACGGCGTCGAAACGCCGCAGGTCGAGCACGTCTTCGCTGGTTTGCGCCGAGGTCGCGCGCGCATCCAGTCCGAGCACGAACCAGGCGAGCGCGACGGCAGCCAACGACAGCACTCCGAGCGCCGCGAGGCCTCCGAGGGCCCAGGCCCATGCGCTCGACTTCGAGCGACTCGGGCGCACGGCGGGCTCGGAGGACAGGGGCCGCGCGGCCGCAGCCAGCGTCTCCGGGGTCGCGATGGGCGTCGACGGCGCGAGCCAGGTGGCCGCCAGCGCGTCGGCCGCGCGCGGCGACGAGCGCGCGTCGTCCGGCAAGCCGATTGCCGCGCGGAGCGCCGCAGAGAGTTCGCTCGCGCTCTGAAAGCGCTGCTCCGGCTCTTTGGCGAGCGCGCGCAAGATGACCCGGTCGAGCTCGGGCGGCAGGTCGGGCCGGAGGGAGCTCGGCGCCGGAGGCGGAACGCGCACGTGGAGATCCAACAGGTCGTAGATGGAGTCCGCCGAGAACGGCCGCTGGCCGGTGACTCCCTCGAACAAGACCACCCCGACCGAATAGAGGTCACTGCGGGCGTCGACGGGCCGACCCCGAGCTTGCTCCGGCGACATGTAGTGGGGCGTGCCGAGCAGCGCGCGGCTGTGGGTGCCCGGACCCACGACGCCGAGCTCCGGGCTCAGCTTGGCGATGCCGAAGTCGAGTACCTTGGCGTGCCCGAGCGTGGTCACGAAGATGTTGTCCGGCTTCAGATCCCGATGGGTGATGCCGCGCGCGTGGGCCGCTCCGAGCGCGCTCAGGACCTCGCGCATCACGTCGGCGAACCAGCCCAGCTGTAGCGTGGGTCCCGAGCGCGCGAAGTGTGCCGAGAGCGGCGCTCCCTCGAGGTACTCCATCACGAGGAAGGGCCGACCATCGGGCGTGCGAGCCATGTCGAGCACGTTGACGATGCTCTCGTGGCGAATGAGGTTCACCGCGCGCGCCTCGGCGAAGAAGCGCTCGACCAGACTCGGCGAACTCGCCGCTTCGGGGTTCAGCACCTTGATGGCGACCCGCGAGCCGATCTCCGGGTGCACCGCCAGAAACACCTCGCCCATCCCACCGCGACCGATGCACGACTCGACGCGAAAGCGCCCGAGCGACTCCCCGATGAGCGACGTCGCTTCGTCGCCCCCGAGCTCGGCCCCGTCCGCCGCGCAGCGGCCTCCCCGCGGATACACCCGCGCGCAAACCGGACAGGTGAACACGTCGGGGAGAGTAGCAAGGCGCGCGGCCGGGCGCGAGAAGCCGGGTCAGACGACCACGTCCCAGATGTCCCGCGCGTAGCCGCGCAGTGTCCGATCCGAGGAGAAGTAGCCCATGCGCGCCACGTTCAGGATGGACTTCCGAGTCCAGCCCGTGGGGTCCTGATAGGCATGCTCGAGGGACTCGTGGGTGCGCGCGTAGCTCCGGAAGTCGGCCAACGTGAAGTAGTGATCCCCAGCGAGCAGCGCATCGACGATCGGGCGGAAACACGTGGGGTCGTCCGGTGAGAACATGCCCGTTCCGATGGCGTCGATGGCTTCGCGAAGCTCCGGGTCGGCCTGGTAGATGCGCAGCGGGTCGTAGTCGTGGCGACGCGCCTCGACCTCTTCGGCGGTGAGCCCGAAGATGAAGATGTTCTCGTCGCCGACCGCGTCTTTGATTTCGATGTTGGCGCCGTCGAGGGTTCCGATGGTGACGGCCCCGTTCAGCGCGAACTTCATGTTGCCCGTGCCGGACGCCTCCATGCCCGCCGTAGAAATCTGCTCCGAGACGTCACTCGCTGGGATGATCAGCTCGGCAGCGGTGACGGAGTAGTTGGGTACGAACAGCACGCGCAGGAGGTGTCGCGTGTTCTCGTCGGCGTTCACCTTGGCGCCGACCATGTTGATGAGGTGCACGATACGCTTCGCCATGGCGTAGCCAGGCGCTGCCTTCCCGGCGAAGACGAAGGTCCGCGGGACCGCTTCGGTGGCGCGGTGGCGCCGGTAGCGCACGTAGAGCGCCACCACGTGCAAGATGTTCAAGAGCTGGCGCTTGTACTCGTGGATGCGTTTGACCTGGGAGTCGACCAGGTGCGTCGGATCGAGCTCGAGCCCGTGCACGCGGCGGAGCCAGCGCGCGAAGCGCTCCTTGTTTCTGCGCTTGATGGCGCGCCACTCGGCGTGCAGCGCGCGCTCGTCACACAGGGGTACGAGGCGCTCGAGCTGATCCAAGTCGGTGACCCAGTCGGCGCCGATGTGCCTCGTGATGAGCTCGGCCAGCTCGGGGTTGCACTTCAGGAGCCAGCGCCGTGGCGTGATTCCGTTGGTCTGGTTCAGGAACTTCTCGGGCTCGAGTTCGGCGAAATCCCGGAACAGCTGTTCGCGGATCAGTCTCGAATGAAGCGCCGACACGCCATTGACCCGGTGGCTACCCACCACCGCCAAGTGCGCCATCCGAACCTGCTTCTCGCCTCCCTCTTCGATCAAGCTCATCCGGCCCACTCGAGCGTCGTCGTTCGGCCAACGTTTGCGGACGCTGTCCAAGAACTCGGCGTTGATCTCGTAGATGATCTGCAAGTGGCGCGGCAAGAGCCGCTCCATCAGCCAGACCGGCCAGCGCTCGAGCGCCTCGGGCAAGATGGTGTGGTTGGTATAGGCGAAGGCGCGGCGCGTGATCTCCCACGCGGAGTTCCACGGCATGCCGTGACGATCCACCAGGAGCCGCATCAGCTCGGCGATGGCCAGCGCCGGGTGTGTGTCGTTGAGCTGGAAGATGGCGTAGCGATGAAAGCCCGTGAGGTCTTCGTGCCGCGCGAGGTGCCGAGCGATGGCATCCTGGAGCGTGGCGGAAACCATGAAATACTCCTGCTTCAACCGGAGCTCCTTGCCGGCCTGCTGGGAGTCGTTGGGATAGAGCACGCGAGAGATGGTCTCGGTCGCTGCTTTGTCTTCGACGGCCTTGATGTAGTCGCCCTGGTTGAAATACGAGATGTCGAACGCCCGCGTGGCCTTGGCGGACCAGAGACGCAGCGTGTTGACGACACCGTTCTGATACCCGGGCACGGGAGTGTCGTAGGCCACGGCGAGCACCTGATGCGTGTCGACCCACTCGTGCACGCGCCGGCCCTTGGAGCTCGTGTACTGGATCACGCGTCCGCCGAAGTGCACGGCGTAGCGGCGCTCGGGTCGCTCGAACTCCCACGGGTTGCCGTAGCGGAGCCACGGATCCGGGCGCTCGATCTGCTCGCCGCGGACGATGTCCTGGAGGAAGATGCCGTACTCGTAGCGAATGCCGTAGCCCACGCCGGGAATGCCCAGGGTCGCCATGGAATCGAGGAAGCAGGCCGCGAGGCGCCCGAGGCCGCCGTTGCCGAGGCCGGCGTCGTGCTCCTGGTCGAGCACCTCGTCGAGGTCGACCCCGACCTCGCGCAGACCGACGCGCGAAGTTTCCAAACAGCCGAGGTTCAGGAGCCCGTCTTCCAGCAGACGCCCCAACAGGTATTCGAGCGACAAGTAGTAGACCCGCTTCGGAGACTCGCGGGCGTAACGGAGCGAGGTCCGAGTCCAGCGGTCGGCCATTCGATCCCGCGCCATGCGCGCCGTCGCCATGAAATGGTCGAGCTGGGTGGACACGCTCGGGTCCTTGCCTTGGCTGTGGCGCACGTGCCCGGTGAAGCTCTTCCGGATGGACTCGGCGTCGAGCGGAAGCTCGTCGGCGTCGCGTGGGGCAGCGGGTTTCTCGGCCATTTTCGCGGTCCGTACGCTACCAGACGCGGAGCAGCAGCCGGCGCGAGAAAAAGCCGTGCTAGCCTTCGGGATCGCCGCCTGGAACGGCGAACCCAATTCGAGCGTTCCGGGCTCGAACCCCAAGAATGCCCAAGACCCCCCTCGCGCTCGCCCTTTGGGCCGCTCTCTTGCTGCCCGCGTGCAGCAAAGACCCGCCCCGCGTCGGGGAGCATCCGTCCGCCGCCGCTCTGCCGAGAGCAGAGGATTCTGCGCCGGGTGCAAAGACGCGCGTTCGAGCGGTCGGTCAGCTCGGCCCGGGCCGAGGCACCCTGGTCGTTTCGCTGGATCCGCCTGAAAACGGCAAGCTCACCGCGGGCGCTCCGCTGGTCGTCGAAGCGCGAGGCGAGCACCTCGCCGCACCGTCCAAGCTCAGCGAGAAGCTCGATCCGAGCCGACTTCCCCTGCGGATCCCCATCGACGTCGTGGACGGCGCCAGCGGCCCCGTGACGCTCCAGCTCTCGTACTACTGGTGCGGAGTCGGTGAGGGTTCGGCCTGTCACCCCGAGAAGGCGCTGCTCGAGGTCGAGCTCGACACTTCGGGAGACGCGCCGGGCGGCGAAGCGCATCTTTCCCACCGCGCGCGTGGATCGTGAGCGCCGGGCTCACGGTCGAAATCGAGGCGACGGGACCAAAGTCGAGTAAAATCCTGCGTCGATGACCGGACTCGGCGACAGCACTCCGCCCTCCGAGGATCGTTGGATCCCGGAGCCCGGAACGCTGATCGCCGACCGCTACCGCGTCGAGGGGCTGCTCGGCACCGGTGGCATGGCGGCCGTCGTGAGCGCCATCCAAACCGACCTCGGTCGGCGCGTGGCCATCAAGGTCGTGCCTCCGCGGGTGGCTCGGAGCCCGAGCGGGGTCGAACGCTTCTTGCGCGAAGCCAAGGCGGCCAGCGCCATCGAGAGCGATCACGTCGTCAAGGTATTCGACGTCGGGAGCCTCGAGAGCGGAACGCCGTTCATGGTCATGGAGTTCTTGGTCGGCGCACCACTCGCTCGCTTCATCGAGCGGCGGGGCGCGCTGCCGCTGGCAGAGGGGCTCGACTACGTTCTGCAGGCAATGGTGGCGGTGGCCCACTGTCACGCCATCGGACTCGTCCACCGCGACCTCAAGCCCGAGAACATCATGGTTCTCGAGAACCCCGGCCAGCGCGGGCACGTCAAAGTGCTCGACTTCGGGATCTCGAAAGCCGAGTGGTTCGAGCAGGAGTACACGCCGAGCCTGACCGGCACGAGCGAGGTCTTCGGGACACCGACGCACATGTCGCCCGAACAGGTACGCAGCTCCAAGAGCGTCGACCACCGCACCGACATCTGGTCTCTGGGCGTCGTTCTCTACGAAGTCGTGACGGGCAAGCCACCCTTCCTGGCCGAATCGCTGCCGGCGCTTTCCGCCATGATCGTGAGCGACGAGCCGGTGCCCCCAGCCGAGCTGCGACCCGATCTGCCGCCAGACGTCGCCCGCGCGATCCAGCGCTGTCTCGCCAAGCGCCCGGAGCAGCGCCCGCAGACGGTGCAGGAGCTCGCGGCGTTGCTCGCACCCCACACCTTGCCGAGCTCGCGCGCGCACCTCGATCGGATCTTCGCCATCGCCTCGGCGCCCGTGCCGCTCTCGAGCCCCGCGGCGAGCGCGGGCGTGTCCGGGGGTTTTTCCGCCATCCGGAGCACCGCCAGCGCTTGGGGCACCACCCAAGGCAAGCGCCTCGGCGGACGCCGGGGCTTGGTGCTCGCGGCCAGCGCGTTTCTGGTGCTGGTCTCGGCCGTCACCACTCTGTGGCTCCTGATCTCGCGCTTCCGGGTGTCGCACGAGGAGCCCGTCGAGCGCACCGTCGCAACCGAAACCGGCCCCTCCCCGAGCGGGCCGAGCTCGGCCGCCGCACCGACTGCCACACCCGCCGCCGAGCCGGCAGTCAGCGGTAGCGCCGCGGAGCCGCCCAAGAAGACGCGGCCGAACCGGCGCTCGAACCCGCTCTCCGACCGGTACTGATGTTCGCTTCCGAGCCTGCCTTGCGCCTCGCGACCCGCGCGCTCCTCGCGTCTTGGGTCTTCGCCGCCCACGCTCGTTCGGAGACCGCCGCGACCGATCGCGCGCTGGCCGAAGCGCTGTTTCGCGACGCCAAGAAGCTCTTCGCGAAGAAGCAGTACGCAGAAGCCTGTCGGAAGCTGGAGGAGAGCCAACGCCTCGACCCTCAGGGTGGAACCCTGCTCAACCTGGCGGTGTGCCACGCGCGCGAAGGTCGAACGGCGAGCGCCTGGGTCGAGTTCCAGGAAGCCATCGAAGTGGCCAAGCGCGTCCATCGCTCCGACCGCGTGCAACTCGCGGAGTTCGAGCTCCGCCAGCTGGAGAAGAAGCTGTCTCGCCTGAGCATCGAAGTGCCGAAGGAGGCCCGAGTCCCGGGACTCCGCCTGGCGCGCGGCAAAGACACGCTGGACGCCAGCGCCTGGGGCACGGCCGCACCCGTCGATCCGGACATGGATCTGGTGATCAGCGCCAACGCGGACGGCTATCGTCCGTGGTCCATCACGCTTCGCGTCGCGAGCGGCGAGCAGAAGACCTTGGTCGTTCCCAAGCTGGAGAAGCTGCCCGCCAGCGACGCGGACACACCGGAGGCCGCTCCGCCGGCGCCCAAGCCCGGACCGCGACGTGCGAGCGATCACACCCTGACCTACGTAGCTCTGGGCGTCGGGGTGGTGGGCGTGGGTGTCGGCAGCTACTTCGGTCTGCGTGCCATCGCCAAGAAGGGCGAAGCCGAGGACCTCTGCAGTGGAAATCGCTGCACCGAGGAGGGGCTCGCGCGAAACGACGAAGCCAAGCGGGCGGCGACGATCTCCAACATCGGCTTCCTGGTGGGAGTCGTGGGTATCGGAGCCGGCACGTACCTCTACCTGACGTCCCCTTCCCCGGACGGCGCGCAGAAAAAGTGGGAAAGCGCCCGCGTCCGGCTCAGCCCTTCGATCGGTCCGCGCTCTTCCGCTATCCTGATCGACGGTCGATGGTGAGAGCCCACTCCGCGTTCGCAGCTGCCATCGGCGTGCTCGGCTTGACCGCGTCCTGCGAAGTCCTCATCGGTCTGGAGGACAAGGAGCTCGCGCCCGAGGGCAGCGGTGGCGCGGACGGCGGGGGCGGCAGCGACTCGGGCGGCGGGGGCCCCAAAGGCTCCGACCCGGTCCCCCCCTCCAGGCCGTCGGGCGCCCCGGTGCCGGGTGGCGGCGCCACTCGCTGGTTCGCGGCCAAGACCATCTTCCTCGGCACCTTCGACCCGGAAACGAAGAAGGCCGACAACACCGCCTGGCGGCGCATCGGCCATGACGTCGACGGAGAGTGCACGACCGCCGAGATCTCCAAGAGCAACTCGTCGAGCATCTGCGCACAACCCTCGGGTGCGCCGCCGGAATCGCTGGAAGACGGCGACGGCTGTCGCGACAACGCAGCGGGCCGCCTGGTGGCGGTGGGGACGCAGGTAGTGTCGATCAACTTCGAACCCGAGCTGCACTCGGGGCTCTCGACCGGTGAGCTGCCCACCTACCTCTTGCGGCTCGACGATCTCGGCGACCAGCCGGATGACCCCTGGGTCAAGGGCTCGCTCTACGTCACCGTCCCGCGCGACCCCACCACCACCAAGCCGCCGACCTGGGATGGAACCGACGAGTTCGTGGTCGACGCCGAGTCGCTGGCGTTGGGCCCGGCGGACGGTGGCGCCGATGGCGGAGGCGACGCGGCTCCCGATTCGGACGCCGAGGGCGGTTTGCCACCCTCCGTGCTCGACGCGCCGCGATTCGTGTTCGACAAGGGATACCTCTCGAAGAACGTGTGGGTGAGCGGCGATCTCGGGAAATCACCCCTCTCGGTGCCGCTCTTCGTCTTCGATCGCATCACGGTGGTGGACGCGGCCAGCGTCACCGTGACGGCGGGGCTCTCGCCCAGCCACGACAGCGTCGAAGCGTCCCAGCTCTCGGTCGTGGTCACGACCACCACCATCGAGAACAAGTTCCGTCCCATCGCCGCAGAGCTCGTGAGCTGCATCCCGGCAGCCGAGAACCTGCTGATGAACGCCTACATCCTGCCGGCGCGCGACCTCGGGGCGCCGCCGAGCTTGAAGAGCCCGGGCAAAGCCTGCGACGCGGAGAGCTTCGCGTTCGCGTTCGAGTGGAAGCCGGTCAAGGCACCCAAGTGGGCCGCGCCAGGAAAGCCCAAGCCCAAGAAATGCGTCGACGCCGGGCTTTGATGCAGGCCTGACAAGTTCGGCGACGAATCGCTTCGACCCGACGCTACGCCGCCGACGCGCTCATGGGGAGGATCACCGGCAACCCGGCGTGCTCGCAGTCGAGCACGAGCTGCCGTGCGCTCAGCGTCAGGCGCATGCCGACGTGGCGCGCGATCTCTTCCGCGGCGACACGCAGCTCGGCCGCCGTCGGGATCGGGCTCGGTACCGACTGAATGCGGCAGCGTGCGCGCGCGAGGCGGTAGGCAGCCAGCGCGAGCCCGCCAGCGCCGTCGAGGAGCTGGCGGTAGAGCACACGGTTCTCCGCCAGACGGCGCAGCCATTCGGTGGGGCGTTCGATCTCGTCGGTCGTGACTCGCATGCTCGGCCTCCCTGCGGATGGTCGGATCGCTCCCGATCGACAGCGGTGCCACCGCGGCCGGCCGACGCGAGCCTCTGCTCGACCGGGCGAACCGAAGTGGGTCCACGCGGCACGAGCGCATTCTCGTGGTCGACGTCTCCTCGCACGACTCGTTCGAAAGGGGCAACTTTTTGCGCGGGGAGCGCCGCGCCCGCCCCCCGACCCGTTGGGCGGGGCTCGCTCGTGCAGCCGGAAAACCCTCGTTCTCCCGCCGAATTGACGTGCAGCGCCGGGCCCTGAAAAATGGAGTTTGAATGTGGTCACCTACCTGGGTCGGAGAGCGCCTGCGTGCAGAGGGGCTCATCACGGCCGCGCAGCTCGCCGCCACGGTCCAGGCCATGCAGCTCTACAACGAACGCATGGAGGAGGCGCTGCTGCGCATCGGCGCCATCGACGAAGATCGCTTGCTGCGATTTGCCGCCGAGCGCTGCCGCACGCAATTCGTTTCGACGGCGAAGCTCTCGCGCCTGCAAGTGACCGAGCAAGCGCTGAAGCTCCTGCCCGAACGCACCGCGGAAAAGCTCCTGGCGTTTCCGGTGCGCTACGAGCCGGAGGTGGACGCGCTCAGCGTGGTGTCTCCGGACGCGGGAGACCCCGAGTACAAGAAGCAGCTCTCCATCGCCATCCGCGTGCGCGAGGTGAAGGCGTATCTCGCCCGGCCTGCAGCGGTGAAGGCTGCCATCGCCAAGTGGTACCGGGGTGAAACCAACCCCTTCGCGTCGCTCTTGACCGACGCGTTCCAGTTCGGCACCGAGATCGATCCGCGCACCGGCAAGCAGACGCAACCGCGCTTCGCGCAACCCGACCCACCGCCCGCGGCTCCGGCGCGCGAGCCCATGGACTCCCGGGCCATGCAGGCCCGCTACGCCGCACCTCAAGAGCCAGCGCCCGCCCAGTTCCGTGCCGACCCGCGCGGCGAGTTCTTCGCGACGCCGGTGCCCGCCGTGGCGCAGACCTTCGCTCAGGTTCCGCCACCGCCTACACCCATGCTCGAGCTCGGCCCGCACCAGGCGCCCGAGGCGTTCACGCCGCCCCAGAGTCGGGGCTACGCAACGCGCGAGCCGAGCAGTCACGCGCCGCCGCGTGAGCTCCAATCGGCCGTGCACGCTCCCGCCGCGAATTTGGGTCCGGTCACGCCCGTGCGGCAGACCAACCCGCTGCCGTTCGGAGTGCAGGAGCCGCTGCCGCGGGTGCCGCACCCGCGTGGCGTCGAACCGGCGCGCGAGCCCGCCCCGGAGCCGCGCATCGAGCCGGCGCCTCAGCCGAGCCCGATGTCCGACGCGCGCGACCGCCGCCTCAGGGACCTCGCCGAACTCCTGAACGTGTTGGTGACGCTCAACGAGAACACGCGCGACGAGTTTCGTGGCCACTCCGCCTCCGTTTCGCGCCTGAGCAAGATGATGATGGAAGCGCATGGGGCTCGACGAGCTCCAGCAGATGCACGCCAACATCGCCGCGAACCTCCACGACCTCGGCAAGCCTGTCTCGTATCACCTGACCTTGCTCAACGTCGCGCAGTACGAGCGCACTCAACAACCGGCGAGCGGCGCTCAAGCTGGTGTACACGCCCCAGCGCCTCGTCGAGAGCGTGGGGCTCCCCATCGAGGCGACGACGGCCGTGAGCGCCATGTACGAACGCTTCGACGGCAGCGGGTTCCCCGGGCGCATGACGGGCAAGACGATTCCCCTCGGGGCACGGGTCTTGGCCCTCTGCGACACCTACTCGGACCTCACACTGAACCCGAGGAACCTCTACCGCAAAGAGCTGACCCACGAAGAGGCGCAGCGAGTCCTGGCGGAATACTCGGGCACGCTCTTCGATCCGGACCTGGTCGAGCTCCTCGCGCAGCTCGTGGTCGGCGAGGATCTCCGCCGCCGCCTGAGCGACGACAAGCCGATGGTCTTGATCGTGGAGCCCGATCCGGAAGAGGCGACGATCCTGGAGCTCCGCCTGGTGGCCCAGGGCTTCGACGTGAAGGTGACCCGCGCCGCGGACCAGGCGCTGAAGGTCGCCGAGGCGGGCAACGTGCGCTACGTGCTCTCCGAGGTGGAGCTGCAGCCGTTCGACGGCTTCGATCTGCTCCAGCGCCTGCGGCGCGCCGAAGCCACCAAGGGCATTCCGTTCCTGTTCGTGGCGAAGAACTCCGATGCCGCCGCCGTGGACCGCGCGTTTTCACTGGGCGCCCAGGACTACGTCGTGAAGCCCACCACCGGCGACGTGCTGGCGGGAAAGCTCCGTCGTTTGCAGGCGACGCCACGCAAGAACAGCTCGGACAACATCGCCGCCGGCGTCGCCGGCTCGCTCAGGGATCTGGCGCTGCCCGATCTCGTGCAGATCCTCTTCCACGGTCGCAAGAGCGGCAAGGTGAGCGTGAAGTCGTCGGGCCGCGAGGGTCAGCTGCACTTCCAGGAAGGTCGCATGGTGCACGCGCTCCTCGACCAGCTCGCCGGAGAAGAAGCGGTCTACGAGATGCTGACTTTCAACGAAGGAACGTTCGCGCTCGACCCCACCTTCATGCCCAGCCAAAGCACGATCCAGATGAGCCCCGAGATGGTGATCCTCGAGGGCCTCCGCCGCATGGACGAGAAGAACCGCGGCGCATGAGGCCAGCGGTGCGAGCGCACTCCTGGCCACTTTTGGCTGAGGCCCGCCCGCGGCGAAGTGAGGCGAACGCTTGGGCCTCCCGAGCTCCGAGGTGCGGCTAACGAGCTTGCTGGAGGAACCGCAGCAGCGCCAGCACGAGACCGAGCACCACCAAGGGGCCGGCGACCCAGAGCGGGCGCACCGGTCCAATCGAGAACAGCTCGCCGGTGAAGTTCGAGTAGGCGAAGTCGGCGGCCATCATCAAGATCCCGAGGACCACGAGCTGGATGGGGCCGCGCAGGCGCGCCTTGAGCTCGGCAGTGCCGGACCCAGGGAGCGGCGCCATGGCGCCATATCGCGCTGGCGGCGGGCTCCGCAACGGAGCCGCCCGCGGCGTGAGCCCGACCCCGTCCATGTGACCGCGAGAGCTGCTCTGGAGCATGCGCGGCGGAGCGCCGAGCTCGTCGGGATCGTCGATCATGGAACCGCCGAGCGAGAGCACGGGACCCGCGGGACCGATGTCGGGCCCACGCGCCACCGTGAGCTTCGCGGGCACTGGCGGCGGGTCGGCGCGCGGTGCTTCACGGCGAACGGGTACAGCGAGCTCCAGATCGGGAACCACGTGGGGCGTGCGCGGCGCGGCCGGAATGGTCGGCTGCATGGCGCTTTCTGCGGCGCGCGTAGCGGCGTTGGGGTCGGAGGCCACGGACACGAGCAGCCCCCCTTGCGCGGAGAAACCACCGGGTGGCGGCAGCACCGATGGAGCACCTTCGCGGATCCCGGCGGCCTTGTGCAGGTCGGTCCAGAAGACACCCACGTCTGGGTAGCGATCGCGGGGATCGACCGCGACCGCGCGCAAGAACACACGCTCCACCGAGTCGTTCACTTCGACGCCCTCGGTGCGCGGCGTCGGGCGCCGCCCAGGATCGATGGCCGAGCCGAGGAGGGCCGCCTGATCGCCTTCGAACGGCGGCCGCCCGGTCAGCGTGTTCAGCACGGTCAGCGCGAGACCCCAGACGTCCGTCCACGGGCCGGTCTGCCCGAAGCGTTTCGGCAGCCACTGCTCGGGCGCGCCGAACACGGGCGTGAACGCCACGATGGCGTCTTCGTGCATGGACTGGCGACCCACCATCTGGGTCGCCACCGTCTTCACCTTGCCGATGCCGAAATCCAGGATCTTGGCGACGCGCTCGCCGTGGACGTCGGCCACGAAGATGTTCTCGGGCTTCATGTCGCGATGCAGGATGCAAACCTCGCCGGTGGGCCCCGGGAAGTGGTGGGCGCGTTCGAGGGCTCGCGCCACCGGCGTCAAGAGGCGCAGCGTCTCCTTCAGCGTCATGGGCGGCTCGAAACGCTGGGCGCGCCCCTCGATGATGGCGTCGAGCGTGCAGCCTTCGAGCCACTCGAGGGCGATGAACGGCACGAAGCGGTTCGTGCCTTCCAAGATGCCGACGTGGAGCGGGCGCACCACGGCCGGGGTCGAGCTCGACAGCCGGAACAAGAGCTCGCCCTCCTCCCGGAAGCGCTCGAGGAACTCGGCGTAGTGCTGGGCGCCGATGGTCTCGGGAACCTTCAGGCACTTGAGCGCGACCTGCGCGCGGAAGGCCGAGTGATACGCGCGATAGACGACGGCGAAGCCGCCCTCCGCCACGACTTCTTGGACCTGGTACGCCCCCGCCTGCGTCGTGCCGACGATGCCGAAGACGTCCTCAGCCATGTGAAGACGACGATAGTCAACTCGCCGCGCACATGCCAGCCGAACTCGGGAACTGCCGTGATTCCGGCTCGCGCTCGCCGGTGGCGCTATGTACCATCCGGCGCATGTTCGAGCTTCCACGCGGCCGAATCAGCGGCAAGACCCTCAGCACCTTGGTCACTCTGATCCGAAAGTCACCGCTCAAGCACGCGACCGCGCACGTGCTCCGTGGAGATCTCGGCATCACGGCCCTGGCGAGCCTCGGTGCCGACGCGCGCGGTGAGCTGCCCGCGAGCCTCGCGCCGCACGTGGCGCGAAACGACCACGCGCGAGCGTCGGCCGAGCTCGGGATCCCGACGGTGGGCGAACACCCCCGTACGATCGATGCCTGTGCGCGCGCACTCGGCGCCGGGCGCATGCACTCGGAGGATCTCGTTCGCCGCTCCATCGATCACGCACGCGCGCTCGCGCGGCGCTCGCCGAGCCTCGGCCCCATTCTCGACTTCGACGAGGAGGGTGCGCTCGCCGCGGCACGTGCGGCGGACGCGCGCCGCAGCCAGGGCAAGGCTCTCGGTCCCCTCGATGGCGTCCCGATGGCCATCAAGGAGGAGATCGACGTTCGCGGCCTGCCCACCCGGGTCGGCACCGGCTTTCTGTCACGCACGCCGGCGCGCGAGGACTCGCTCCCCGTCCGGCGCCTGCGCGAAGGCGGCGCGGTGATCATCGGCTCTACCCCCATGACCGAGTACGGGATGTCGCCCCTCGGCGGCAACGTCCACCGCGTGATGCCGCGAAACGCGCACAGCGAAGGTCACCTGCCCGGAGGGAGCTCGAGCGGCTCGGGTGTCGCAGTGGCGACCGGCGTCGTACCCGTCGCGCTCGGCGCAGACGGCGGCGGGTCCATTCGCATCCCGGCGGCGTACAACGGCGTCTTCGGCATCAAGCCGACGTACGGGCGCGTGCCGGTGGTGGGGCACGGCGTCCCGGGGGGCTCGAGCGTCGTCCACCTCGGACCTCTCGGCGCGTCAGCCCACGATCTCGCCGTCTTCCTCGAGCTCACGAGCGGGGGCGATGCCCGCGATCCGGTCAGCCTCGCTCAACCCCGAGTGGACCGAGGCGAGTGGATCGGCGCCATCGGGCGAGGCGTCCGCGGACTGCGCATCGGCGTCGACGAAGACGAGTGGTCGGCCGCCTCGGCCGAGGTCCAGAAGGCGGGTCGCGCCGCGCTGACGGCGCTCGAACGCGAAGGCGCGGTGCTCGTACCCGTCGGGATCCGCATGGCGCGCCACGCAGCGCCCATCGGCTACCTCACCATCGGCCTCGAGTTCTCGGCCAACCTGCGCGAGGTGCGAAAAGCTCACATGGACGAGCTCGGGCTCGATCTCCAGATGCTGTTCCTGAACCTCGAGACCTTCCTGCCCGACGACTACATCGACGCCCAGCGCTTGCGGAGCGAGCTCCGGCGCGAGATCGCAGCGTTGCTCGCGGACGTGGACCTCCTGGCCTTGCCCACCACCGCGACCACTGCGCCGCCGGTGAATGACGCGGACCTGACCCACGGCTTCGTGGACCCGGTGGCGCTCGACGGCGCGTGCCGCTTTGCATTCATCGGCAACCTCACGGGTTGCCCCGCAGGCACGGCACCGGTGGGCTTCGACGCGAGCGGTCTGCCCATCGGCGTCCAGTTCGTGGGGGACGCCTGGGACGAGGCGTGCGTGCTCCAGGCGCTCGCCCATCTCGAGCGCGTGGGCGTGGCCGAGGTGAAGAAGCCCTCCGCGGCGCTGGATCTCTTCGCCTGAGCGCGGAGCGCGCCCAAGAGCTCAGATCTGGCCGGCCTTGGCCTTGGCGATCCAGGCCACGATCTCTTCTTCGATGACGCCGATGGCCTTGCCCTTGAACGGGCGGAGCACGAACGGCACGTCGAGGTCCATGGAGATCTCGCGCTCGTCGACCTCGAGCGCACCCTTCAGCATCATGCCCTTCACGCTGAACGAGATCTCGGCGCGAGCGTCGTTCACCCAGCGTGCGTTGGGTTGATACTGCTCGAAACGCTTCTTGTAGGAGTCGAACGCGGCTTCCGCCACCTTCTTGGCCGTGGGGAATCCGAGCCCGTGGGGGACCACGTGTTTCATGGGCGGACTCCACTATCAGAGGCCCGCGCCCGCGACCAGTCACTCCGCGATGCCGAGCCGCTCGCGCGCCGCCCGAGCCCTCGCTTCGCGGGCTCCCGCCGCGACGCGGAACAGCGGTCGATCCCGCTCGAAGCGCTTCGCCTCGTCCTCCGCGACGCGCGCCCAGAGCTCGGCCGGGAGCTCCGCGAGCGATCGCGACTCGCGGAGGAGCCCCGCCAAGGCAAGGTGGGTCCCAAAAGACCGCGGCGACGCCGCCGCCACGCCTTCCGCGGCAGCAACCGCCGCGAGCAGGCGCTCGACGTATTCGGCGGGGAAGCTCCCGCGTTTCGCGAGCCCGAGCAGGTAGCCGAGGAGCGCAGCGTGGACGTGGACGTCTTCCACGGTTCGGAACGGTTTCAGGTAGTCGTCGTAGCCGTCGCCCGGCAAGAGGTCGCTGGCCGCAACTCGCACGTTCTCGAAGTCGATCTCCGCGTGGGGGATCTCCGGTACGAACGGAGTGGGCGGGAGCACTCGCACGCTCACGCCTGGCGAATCGAGCCGCACTCGCGCGACGGCGAGCACGGGACGCCCCGCCGCCTCGCCGCGCTTCGCCACGACCAAGGCCTCGAGCGCATGGCTGCCGAGCGTGGCCCACTTCTTCGAACCCGTCAGGCGAAAGCCCGCACCGTCGGGTGTGAGCTCGGTGCGGATCGCGCGCGGGTGGTTGCCTTCGGCCTCGGTCGCCGACAGACAGCGTGGCAAGTCGGGCAGGTTCGGACAGAGAGCGCGCAGCGCCGCCGCATAGCCACCGGCAAAGGCGTAGCCCACGCGATCGGCCAGCGCTCCGGAAAGCAGCGCCGATCGGACGTTGGACTCCGCCGCGCGTCGCTCGCTCGTAGCGCGCCACCAGCTCTCGAGATCGTCTCGCGGCACCACGTCGATCGCCAGCAATGTGTCGAAGAACGAGTCGCGCACGCCCGCTCCCATTCGCTCACTCGCTGCGCGGCGTGGCGGCGATGTCGCTCACGACGCCAAAGTGGTCGCTGGGCCAGACCAGCGCTTCTCTCGGCCCCGAGGCCTGGTGGAACGCGAGCCGTGTCGAGAGGGGCTCGCCACGCAGCAGCCGATCCGGCCCTCGCACGAAGATGTAGTCGATGCGCCGCGGCGGCTCGTGGGCCAGCGCGGCAAAGCGGTTTTTGCGATCGAAGGTGTAGCCCGGCCCCTCGCCTGCATAGACCCAGGCATCGGCGAAATAAACGCTCTTGGCTTCGACCGTGGCGTGACCCGACAGATACCGGATCTCGTCCGCCTCGGGCCCCGCGTTCAGGTCCCCCATCAGCACCGGCGGCAGCCGGCTCTCGTCCACCGGACAGAGCTCGAAGATCTTCTCGGCGATGAAGCGCGTCTGCAAGAGCCGGATGCTCCCGTGGTGGAGCTTCCAGTTCAGGTGGGTGACGAACACGGGCAAGAGGCCGAACGGCGTCTCGACCAGCGCGTAGAGCAGCGCGCGCGCTTCGCCCGGCTCGCGCCCCGGAAGCTCGATGCTGGCCTGCTCGCGGATCGGGTGCCGTGAGAGCAGCGCATTGCCGAACAGCAGGCCTCCGCCGTAGTGCATGGCGGGCGCATAGGCGATCTCGTAGCCCAAACCCTCGGCGAGCTCCGTGGCTTGATCGCTCTCGGGGTCGAGCTTGGGTTTGCCGTCCACCGTCAGACGCAGCACCTCTTGTAGCCCGATGACGTCGGGCCGGAGCTCCCCGAGCTGTTTCCGGATGAGCGCGCACCGCTCGGGCCAGGGCCCCGCCTTGTTCCAGATGTTGAGAGTGGCGATTCGGAGCGTCATGGCCGCTGGGCGGATCCTAACACGCGCCGAGCAGGCTCCGCGCCGAGGGCGGTCAGCGCAGATTGAGCCGCAGCGAGGCGCTCTCGCACACGGGCTCGCAACCGGGACCGTTGGGCTGCACTGTCTGGAACGCGGGGGTCAACTGCGCCGTGGCTTGCAGGGCGCCTTGGTGTTCGATCACCAGCGAGACCTTGGCCGCGGCAGTGGCGGTCGAGCTGAGCCCGCTCACCGCGTGCTGCTCCGCAGGTAGCGCGCAACCGCTCTCCGAGACGCTCAGCGACGGATCGCTGCACTTGAACGTCGGCCCACGCTCGCAGGGTTCGAGCGGGAGCTTCCCGTCGCAGCTCGCCGACTTGCCGTCGATACTGAGGGTGAAGCGATAGCTGCCGTGCGGCCACGGCGTGGGGCGCGCGAGCTCGAGCTCGAGTCCACTCTTGCAGCCGATTTCGCTACACACCTTCGCCGGCGTGGGTCGCGGGGCGGGCGCAGGAGAGTTCGTGGTGCAGCCGAAGAGGAACAGCACGGCGGGGACGAAGAAGGGACGAAGCGGGGGCACGACCCGGCGGAGGTAGGTGGGGTGAGCCCGGAGTGCAAGTCTTTGCTCGTCGTCCATCGAGCGCTGCGTGGCGGGCGGTGTCGCCGTGCCACAATGTGGCGCCATGCGTGGCCTTGCCCTCTTGGGCCTCGGGCTCTGTGCGATCGTCGCCAGCTGCGGGGAGACGTACGTGCAGCGCGAGGCGGCGTCGGTGGGTGTACCGAGACCCGAAGCCTCGACCGCTCTCGAGCCCGCAACGCCACCGCGCGCGCGGGTCCCCGAGCACGCCAGGCTGCCCTGCAGCGAGCCCGGTGACGCCGGCCCGCCGACGTCATTGCGCGACGTCGACTGGTGCAACTTCGAGTACCTGCCGAGCGTGTGGGGGCTCCGTGCGGGCCGAGGCGAGGTGCACGAGTATCTCGAGCTCGGCGGAGTCCACGACACCGACCTCTACGAGCTTCGTAGCGTGAGCTACGTCGATCTTGTTGGGGATGGCAGCGAACAGGCGCTGATCGTCGTCGACGAACAGCACTACGCCGGCGCGGCGCAACATTCGTGGAACGGCACGCTGCTCTACCTCTTCGAGTGGCGCGATGGGGGCGCGCGGCGCGTCGCAGACCTCTCGGCACCGCGCGCGAGCGAAGCGCGGGTGGAGACCACGCGGGTCGTGCTGACGTTCGAGCGCCAGGGAAAACGCTGCGAGCAGCGCTACGAGCTCCGGGCGTCGCGCCTCGAGCCCGCGGGTACCGAGAGCTGCCGCTGACGGTCGGGCGGAGGCCCAGACGCAGCGCTCCGAACCCGACCCGCAACAGGCCCGGCGAGGCGCCGTCACGACGTGGGATACTCACTCGTATGCGCATCGCAGGCTCGTTGGCTTTGGCGGGGTTTGCCTGCGCTGCGTCGCCACCGAACGGTGCCGCCGCGGCCGTGGAGGTCGCCAAGCCGTTTCCCGTCGAAAACCCGGGGCCGCTCATCGAGGAGGCCCGCCCGCCCCCGACCAACGAGCGCGCCCGCCTCGAGACCGCCTGCTTCGCAAGTCCGTGGCACTCGCGGAACGAAGGGCTCGGCCCGAAACCGCTCTCGGATCAGACCCGAGAACGGCTCGACTTGCTGGTGCGCGACTGCAAGGACGCCTACCCCGACCAGGGTCCGGGGCGCTTCGCAACGCCGTTTGCCATCCCTCCTCCAGAGTGCCACTACGGGATCGGTCGCATCTACTTCGAGTACGCGCACTATCCCGAATCCGCGCGCTGGTTCCTGCGCGTCGCCGACGAGCATGCCGACGCGGATGTCAGCGTGTACGGCGCGCAGCTCTACCTCGAAAGTCTGAATGTGCTCGCCACGCACGCCGAGCCCCCACGCCCCGAGTGCAAGCAGCTCCTCGGACGCGACGCGCAGCGCTTCGCATGCCGCTGGTGCGCGAAGCCGGACACGCGTGAGCTCTGCGAGAACCTCCGACGCATCGCGAAAGAGCTGGCGAGCGACGGCGACGGCTGCGAGAAGTGAGTGCTACCGGGTTCTCGGCGCAACGCCTCGCCGGGAGCGCCTGCGGCGCAAGAGCGCGAGCGCGGCCAAGCCGAGCCAATGTGCGTTCGACTGGCTTCGCTGGGCGGGCACGCGGCAGCCACAGCCACCGTCGTCGCCGGAGTCGGTCTTCTTCTTGCCGCCAGTGCCGCCCGTGCTGCTTCCTCCGGTGGACACGGCGCCAGTGCCGCCCGAGCCGCCGCCGCTGCCACCGCTCCCCGCATCGCTTCCGGGCACACAGGCGTTGCCCTGGCAGGTGTAGCCCGGAGCGCAGTCCGACGGAGCGGCGCACTGCTGTTGGCACGCGCCGCCGACGCACTTGTACGGCGAGCAAGACTGGGTCTGCCCGTTGGGCAAAGCCACTGTCGTCGCATCTTTGCAGGTCGCACCCGCAACCGCACACTTGCCGGTCGTGGTGTTGCAGGTCGCGCCCTGGGCGCAGTCGGTGTCCCCCGCACAGCTCGCCTTGCAGTCGCCCGCGGTCGAGTCGCAGGCATACGGCAGGCAATTCTTGGTGGTGGGGAGCGCGCAAAGCCCCACGCCGTCGCAAGCGCCCGCTGGCTGCGCCACGTCGCCGTTGCAGCTCGCGTCTTTGCAGGCGGTGCCCGCGGCGGGGTAGCTGCAGGAATTCGGGCTCGTGCCGTCGCAAGCGCCCTTGCACTTGTCGCCGGTCACGCCGAGACAATCGGTGCGCGGCTCGCGTGGCTTGCCGGTGACGACCTTGCACTGACCCAGGCTGCCGGTCTCTGCGCACGCCTGGCACTGGCCGCTGCACGGCGAGTCGCAGCACACCTGATCGACGCAGAACGCGCTCTTGCAGGAGCTCGGCTTGGTGGAGTCACAGCCCTTGCCGTTGTCGACCTTGGCCACACAGACGCCGTTCGAGCAGTAGTAGTCGGTCACGCAATCGGTGTCGGCCGTACAGGGGCTCGAGCAGGCGCTGCCCTTGCAGACGTAGGGTGCGCACGCGATGTTGGTCTGGTCGGTGCAAAGGCCGGCGCCGTTGCAGATCTTGCCCGTGACGCTCCCGTTCAGGCAGGTCGTCGGACCGCAGCTCTTGCCGCTGACGCCCAGGGCGCATTGCCCCGGCGTACCCGAGCACGAATCCTGTTCGCCGCACGGATCCGTGGACAAGACGCACTGGTTGCCCGGATTCGTTCCCACCTTGGCGGCGCCGCAGGTCCCGGCGTTGGCCGGGTTTCCGTCCTGCTTGTTTCCCGCGGAGCAGGCCATGCATTTTCCGGTGCACGCCGTGTCGCAGCACACGTTGTCGGCGCAGTGGGTCGAGCTGCACTGGTTGTCGCCCGAGCAGACAGCGCCGTTGGATTTCTTGGGCTGGCAAGCATTGCCGTCGCAGTAGTTGCCGCTCGCGCACTGCGTATCGGAGCTGCAGGTCGTGGGACACGCCGCAGCGCCGCCGCACTTGTAGGCCCCGCACTGGCCGGTGGAGCCCGAAGCGAGCACGGTGCAGGTCCCGTTCTGCGACGCGCCGAGGCTCGCCGCACAGACGTCGCAGCCCCCGGCGCAAGCGCCGTCGCAGCAGTAGGAGTCAATGCAGTTGCCGCTCAGGCACTCGCTCCCCGCGGCGCAGCCCTGGCCGTTCTTCTTCTTGCAGTTCCCGCTTCCGTCGCAGCTCGTGGTGCCGGTGCACGCCGGCGGGTCGTCGGCGTTGGCGACGACGGAGCACGTACCCGTCGCGTTGGCGCAGGTGCGGCACGCGGCGGGGCAGGCCGTACCACAGCACGTGCTGTCGACGCAGAAGCCGCTCGCGCAGGTGGTCGCCACGCTACACGTTTGGCCGTTCTTGTCTCGACACTGACCGGACGCATCGCACGTCTTCGTGCCGTTGCAAGCGTCGTCGTCCTGACTCGTGACCGCCGTGGTGCAGGTGCCAGCCGCATTGGCGCACGACAGGCACGCCCCGCAAGACGGCGACCCGCAGCAGCGCCCGTCGACACAATTCCCGGTCGCGCATTCGGTCCCCGCGGAGCAGACCTGCCCTTGTGCCTTCTTGCACGCGCCTGCGCCATCGCAGCTGCTCGTGCCGGTGCAGGTGTCGGGGTCGGATGCGTTCAGGACTTTGGTGCACGTTCCCGCCGTAGTGAGCGGATTCGCTCCCGAGGCGTTGCAGGCCTCGCAGGTGCCACAAGCGCTCGAGACGCAGCACACTCCGTCGACGCAGAAGCCGGTGTCGCAGGTCGTGCCGACCGAGCAGCTGTCGCCGCGGACGTAGAGCGTGTAGGTCTCGCTCGGCGGACTCAGCGACCCCAAGACCGAGCCAGAGAAGAGCACGGCCTTCTTCAGCCCAGGGTCGAAGACCAGCGGGCTCGACGTGCGGGCTATGGGCTTCGTTGGCGCATCGACGGTGCTCCAGTTGCTGCCGTTCCATTGCCAAGTTCCGTTGAGAGCGGTGCTCACGTCGCGCCCACCGAACAGGATGACCTTCTTTCGAATGTTGTCGTAGGTCATCGCGTGCATCTGGAGGAGCCCCGGGCTGGCGAGCGGCGCCGCGTCGGTCCAGGTGTCGTTCGCGCTGTTGTAGAGGCGCGTGTCCTGCCGGAGTCCGCCGACGCTGGTCCCGCCGTAGACCACGGTGCGCGCTGCGTTGGCGTCGTAGGCCATGCCGAAGAGCGTGCGCGCTGGGGGTGCGACGCAGGCACCGTTGCAGCGTTTGCTCCACTTGGCCGTGGCCCCGTTCCACTCCCAGAGGTCGTTGCTCTCCCCCGCCCCCGCCGCGTTGCCGGCAAAGAGCAGCACGCGCTGGAGCACGCTGTCGTAGACCATCTGGTGGCCGTAGCGCATGCTCGGCTCCTCCGTGCCGCTGACGCAGGTCGTGCACTTCTCGGTCCAGACGCCGCCGGCGTAGATCCAGGTGTCCGAGAGCCCCTGGACGGCGCTCAGGTTGTAGCCGCCGAAGAGGACCGTCTCCCCGCGCGCCACGTCGTACGCCATGGCCGCGTAGCGTCGCGCCGTGGGACCGTTGGCGACCGACGTCCAGGCCGTGCCGTTGAACGTCCAGGCGTCGTTCAGGAAGACGAAGCCGTCATAGCCGCCGTACATGAGCACGTTCGCGCCGTGCAGAGTGAGGGCGTGACCATAGCGACCGGCGGGCGGGGCAGCCGAGGTCACCTGCGTCCAGACCGCCACGTCGTAGGCCGGGTCGAGGAGGATCGGGAACGCTAGACCACGCGTATCGACGTCGATGACGAAGCGGTCGCCGTCGAGGCGCAGCTTGGCGTCACGCCGCGTGCCCTGGGCGTCGAGCAGGAATGGCTTGTCCACGCGGATGGCAGGCTGCCCCGAGGCATCGAGGAACAAAAGCGCACCGTCCGGTTGGTCCGACACCTGGGGGATCGCGCTCGGCAGCTGGAAGCGGAACGCAAAGCTCCGCGGCGCGCGCTCGTCCTTCAGCACGAGGAGCTCTTCGTAGCGCTCCATGGTGGCCGCGGACACCAGGTCGGTGGATGGGTAGGCGTCGCTGAAGTGAGCGCGACCGGCAACGAGGGAAGGCTCACTCGGGCTGGCGCCTTGGCGCTCGATTTCTATGGCCGTCGTCGGGTTGGGCCCGAGTCCGACGTGCAGCGAGGCGTTCGCTCGGGGGGAGATCCGCGCCGCAATCCGCGCGGGGCCGCTGCCGACCCCACGCCAGCCCGGCGACGTGAAGTGCTCGCCACTCGGTTCGATGCCGCGTTCGGCGCGGTCCAAGAATCCGCTCAAGGTCGCGTCCACTCGGCTCAGAGCAAGAGCCGTCTTCAGCCCGTCGCTGGCGACCGCCGAACTCGACGTGCGCTCCGGCGTGCCGGTTTCGGACAGCGGAGCATCGGCGGTCCCACAGCTCGAGACCGAAACCGCAACGGAGAGCCCGAGAATTGCCCACCCCAGCGTTTGCATCGACAAGGTCATCCTCCCTCGGGCGAGCCGCGCCCCGGTTCGAGGGAGCGTACCAGTCGGGTCGAGCGCCCAGCAATCGCGCTCGACGGCGTTGACCGGAAGCCGGTGCTTCTTCGAGAATGCCGGGCGCTGGGGAGCTGGTTTCGCACCAGAGTGCCGGGCACGGGTGTGCCGGTTCCCCATCCCGGTTCCACGCGCTCGACTCAACTCCGGAGGCTCCCCATGGCATCGTTCCCCGAGACCCTCGTCCACGCATCAGGCCGCCCCATCCGCATCGACACCACGCGCGCCATGCTGGCGTTCGATCCGCCGGGGCGCCCTGCGGGTTTCGACAAGGCCATCGCCGCCGCGGGACTCATGCTCGAAGACGCGCTTCAGGACGAAGGCACGAAGACGCGTGTGAACCACACCGGCCGTCGCTGTTTCGTCAGATCGGTCACGGGCAAGCCCATCGACCCCGAGTCGGCCGCGAAGCTCCTCGCCGTCCTCGGGAAGAAGGCGGGCAAAGCCCCGCGCCTCGTCTGGATCGGCCCGGTCTACGGCTTCGTGCACGATCCCTCGGACTCCGGTCGCATGGGTGTCGGGCTCGACGTGCTGCGCGTCGCGCCCGCTCGTCCGGGCGAAGCGAAGAGCGAAAAGGCGCTGTCCACTCTCCTCGCCCGGCTCGGAGCCAAGGTCGATGCCAAGCGCTCGAAGCACCTCTCGGCCGCCTGGATCTGCACGGCCGAGGATCTCGCCGAGCGCGATGCCATCGCGATCAGCGCAATGCTGGCGGACCGGGGCAAGGAGCTCGTGCGGGGCGTGCACCCGGACTACGTCCCGTTGGTGTCTCCTGCGGCCGCGATCCCGTCGTCCGAAACGTTCTGGGCCCAGCAGTGGAACATGGTGAAAATCGGCGCGCCCGCTGCGTGGAACACCAGTGTCGGAGACCCGAGCGTCTACGTCTGCGTGGTCGACTCGGGCATCGAGCGCGGTCACGAGGAGCTGAATCGCCCGACGAGCTGGGGCTACGAAGCGGCGACCCCCAGCGAGAACTCCGGGGTCATCGCCGGACCGTTGCCCGACGTGACCAAGCCATCCGGCACCACGGCGAATGACGCGCACGGGACGGCCATCGCCAGCATCGCGGTCGGCGTTTGGGACAGCGGAGGCGTCGCTGGCCTCGCCGGTGGAGCGTCGCTCTTCGCGCTCGCGGCGCCGACCTGGTCTGCCATCGAGCTCGAGCTCGCCATCCTGCGCTCCTTCGCCACGCCACCCGGCACGACGACCCGACGCGTGCTCTTGATCGGCGGAACCAGCAACGTGGTGAAGACCGCGGGCGTGACCGCTGCCATCGACTCCGCCATCGCCGCCGGTGTGTTCGTCGTGTGCCCGAGCGGCAACGCAGACTCGGCCACCATCCCCTATCCCGGCGACGGCACGCACCCGGGCATCGTGGTCTGCGGTTCGACCGACACCGGTGACAATCGCTACCTCTCGAACTACGGCTCGGCCATCTCGGTCGTGGCCCCGGGCCAGAGCATTCCGGTGGCCGACTTGACCGGCGCAGCGGGATACGGCGCGTCGAGCTATCACGTCGGGCTCGACGGCAGCTCTTGCGGCGCTGCCCACGTGGCCGGGCTCGCAGCCCTGTTGGCCGGCCCGTCGGGGCTCGATTTCACGGCCTATTCGCCCGCAGCTCCGAACCTCGCGCGGAAGATCCGGAGCGTCATCGAACGCACCGCGGAGAAGGCGGGAGGTGCGGCGTATTCCAGCGACATCAACCCGCGCAACGATCAGATGGGCTACGGACGCATTCGCGCCGATTGGGCCATCGACTTCGCAGACGTCATGATCGCGGACGACCCAACCGACACGGGCGACGAGCCGTCGACGGGAGTGTTCTGGCGCGACTCCGCCGTGGTGATCCGGCGAGCCATGGAGCTCCAAACCGCCGTCGATGCCGGCTTCGACACCTGGCACGCGAATCCGCCCGACTCGACCGTGATCTATTCGAACGCGGACGGGACGCCTTGTTACGGATACGTGCGCGTGAAAAACCTCGGACCCGCCGTGGCGCGCAACGTGCGGGTGCGGGCCGTGGGCGCGGCGGCGTCCACGGGTTTCATGTATCCAACGGATTGGACGGCCGCCGAAGACGTGAATCACATGGTGATGACGCCCTTGCCGTGGCCGGGCGACAGCGTGGTCGGAGACGAGTACGTCATCGCCACCCTGACCGCGGGCCAGTCGAAGATCGTCCGCTTCGAGATCTCGAAAACCCAAGCCGACAAGGGCCTGGCGTGGCCCGGCTCCCACGTCTGCGGTCTCGCCAAAGTCACCGCGGACAACGACTACGCGTTCGCGATGTTCAACCCCGTCCCGGCCGTGAGCGGCCAGCAGGCGCGGCGAAACAATCTGTGCCAGCGCAATCTGCACGTGGTGACCGCCGCGAGCCCCTGGTTCTTCCCGTTCCTCGCGGGAAACCCCAGCGACGAGGACGAGGTGTTCGAGATCGTCGTCGAACCTCGACGGCTGCCGGCCGGCGCCGTGACGCGCCTCGGCTTGGACGAACCCGAGCGCGCCGCTCCGAAGCTCGACGTCGCTGCCATCTCCAGCGCGGCCGCCGCCGGACCGGCCGACCCGCAGGGACGCTGCGGCACGAGCCTCACGCTGCTCGATCGCGCACGCGTCGCCGTGCGCTGCGGCGGGCCGCTCGGCATCGTGACCTTGCCGCCGGGCACGCGCTTCGAGTGCGTGGAGCCGGCGTCGAGCTCCGTCGACGTCTCGGGCGGTGCGCTGGTGATCGAGCGCGGAAAACGCATCGTCGAAGGGCGCGGCGGGAAGGTCTCGGCGCGCATGAACAAGGCGCCGGGAGCGGTGATCCCGCTCTATCTCGAGATCCCCGTGCCACCCGGTACGCCCAAGTCCGAGCGCTACTACGTGGACATCATCCAGAAGAACGCGGCTGGCGAGGTCGTGGGCGGGATCAGCTTGTTCCTGGTGCCCTGAGCCAGGCTGGCTCCGTCATGAACCGCGAAAAGTGGCTTCGCTCGCCCGAAGTCCGGAAGCTCGTGGCGCACGTCGCGGAGGTTCTTCCGCCCGAGCTCACTGCCCTCGTCGCCTGCGAGCTCGCCGAGCACGCGCTCGCGGCCTTCGGTGAAGAGGACCAATCCATCGTCCGCGGGGCCCAGGCTCGAGTGCGCGCCTGGGCCCTCGGCGGACAGCGTCCGGAGCTCCGCGAGAGCGCCGCCCTGGACGACGACGGGCCCTGGCCGAACGCGCGCGCTCTCTCGGCGGGGCTCCTGCTCCTGCCGCACCGTCCGGCCCACGCAGGCGAGCTCGCCGACCACGTCGCGTCGGCGCTCGGCGAGCCCGACGCCAGCGAACTCCTCGCCGATACGCTGCGAGAGCTCGTGCCCTACCTGAATGCGCCCGAGCTTCGCTTCGAGCGCGTGGCGCCGGACCGAATCATCACTGACTCGCTCGAGTGGCGAGTCGAAGGTGGGCGGCTCGTGAGCTCGACGCTCAGTCGCCCTTCGTCTTGAGCTTCGAGTCGTTCTCGCGGATGAACTCGCGGATGTCGTCGGCCATGTCGAGGAGCTTCGCCCACTGCTCTTTGTAGAGCGTGACGGGGAAGCGTCCGAGGCCATAAACGGAGACGCCGCCCTTGTCGGACACCTTGAGCGACACGCTACGGGTCTTGGTTTGCTTGAGCTTCTCGTTCTCCGCTCGCAAGCGTTCGAGCTCGGCCTTCAGATCGTCTTCGGACATGGCGCCTTCTCCGCGAGCAAGCTAGCGCGGGCCGTGCGGATGGACAATGCGCGGCGGGCCCGCCCCATGCGTGTACGCGTCGGGCGCAACTCGGCGTCTGCTGGGGGTGGCGGGCAAAAATGAAATGATTCCGGCAGGCGTGGGCGGGAGTAGTTGCCCATCGGCATGATGCCGTCCCCGCACGCGGGGAGCGTCTCCCGGGCGACTTCGCGAGCGAAGCGAGCCCGCGGAAGGCGGCGGGGGGAGCGGTCGCGCCAGCGAGCCGCGGGGGACGATGCCTCTCGATTTGGCGGTTAGTAGGCCCTTTCGATGGCGAAGAGGTCGAGCGCGCCGAGGCCTGCGGCGACCGCTCGCTCGATCTCGCTGCGCGCGGCGCGGTGGACCGGCAGCGGCATCCCGAGCTCGTCCTGGAGCTCGACGCACAGGTCCGCATCGCGGAGCACGAGATCGAGCACGAAGTCCGCTCCCTCGTACTGGTGCGCGAGCACCCGCTCGCGCTTTCCGCGGTAGGCCGGCGTCGCGAAGGCGCCCTCGGTGAAGGCTTCGACCACGACCTCGCGCGAGAGCCCCGCTCGCTCGCCGAGACGAAGCAGGGACGCGAACGCGACCAGGTGCTGCGCGCCCAAGCCGTTCAGGATGACCTTCAGCGTGTGACCCGAGCCGACCGGCCCCGTCTGGACCACGCGCTTTCCGATGGCCTGGAACAGAGGCAACAGGCGCTCGACATCGCTGGCGTCTCCCCCAGCCAGCACCACCAGCTCGCCCCGCTCCGCGGGACCTCGCGTGCCGCTCACTGGCGCGTCGACGTAGCGCGCGCCCGCGGCCACCAAACGTTCCGATACGCTGCGAGCCGAGCGCGGACCGCTCGTGGAGCAGTCGACGAAACACTTTCCTGCGACGTCGCCGGTGGCGGCACCCTCGGCTCCGAAGAGCACCTGGTCGACCGCGTCGGCGCCGGTGAGCATGGTCACGATCACGTCGGCCTCGGCCGCCGCGAGGCGCGGCGTGGCTGCCACCTTTGCCCCGACAGCGACGAGGGCCTCGCCGCGGCCGGGACTTCGGTTCCAGACGTGGAGCGGGAAGCCCGCCTGAACGAGATTTCCGGCCATGGGCTCGCCCATGGTGCCCAGGCCGAGAAATGCGATGCGAGAGAGGGGAAAGCCACGAGAGCGCCTCGGGCGCGATGCTAGCCGGGCGCCGGGCGGAAGAAAGTGGGAACCCCGCTGGGAGGCCGTTGTCTCTTCCCACATTCGCCGCCCCGACGCGGTGGACCCGGGCGGAAGACGCCCGGGCAAGATGGGAGCTTTCGATGGTCGTCCGTCGTGCGATGCGCGTGCTTTTGGGTCTCGGAGTGTTCGGTGCAGCTTGGAGCGGGAGTGCCGGCGAAGTGAGCTCGTCAGGGCTGCCCGTCGCCGTGGCCCACGCCGAAGAGACGGCCGAGAGCTGCCTCGGCTTCCAGAAGAGCGACATGGAAAAGGGCATCTCGTTCGACGTCGAGTCGAGCTGCGGCATGAAGCTCGCCTGCAAGGTGAGCTGGTCCGTCGTGTGCTCGGAAAACGACGGCACCGTGACGTCGAGAAGCGCCAAGAGCGAACGCTTCGGCCTGGCGGGCGGAGACAAGCACTCCGTGCCGATGTCCGCCGCGAGCTGTCAACAGAGCTGGAAGGTCGAAGACGTGCGCTGGGGCTGCGATCCCGTGAAGAAGTGAGCGCGCCCCCAGAGCGTCCACTTCCCACGTTTCACCCTCGACCAGACGCTGGAGAGCTTCACGCGCTGCCACATCGAAGCCTCGGGAGGAATTGGCGCGGCGAGAACCGATCGAGGCTGCCGGCTGCTCCGCGCGCATTGCCGAACCCTCCACCCGCGCGTACCTTTGATCGGTCATGTCTACTCCCGGCGCCGCGCGGCGCTCGCGCCATCGCCACACGTACGCCGAGTATCTGGCGTACGAGCGCGATAGCGGGTTGAAGCACGAGTTCGACGACGGCGAGATCGTAGCCATGGCGGGCGGCTCGCGCCGTCACAACGCGCTGGCGTCTCGCGTCAGCGCGGCGCTCGAAGCAGGCCGCAAGCCAACCTGCGTCGCGTTCCAGTCCGACCAGAAGGTGCGCGTGCTGGCCACGGGCAAAGCGACCTATCCCGACGCCTCGCTCGTGTGCGGTGCCATCGAGGGTGACCCGGCGGATCCCTCGGGCGCGACGATTACGAACCCCACCCTCCTGGTAGCGGTGCTCTCCGTTTCGACGGAGGAGGAAGACCGCGGCAACAAGTGGCAGCACTACCAGCTGATCCCGTCTTTGACGGAGTACGTGCTGGTCAGCCAGACCCACCCGCGCGTCGAGTGCTACACGCGCCTGCCGTCGGGCAACTGGGAATATCGCGACGTAACCGGCGGCAAGCTCGTGCTCGCGAGCGGTGCCATCCTGGACTTGGAAGCGTTGTACGCCGAGCTCCCCGCCTGAGGTGCGCGGACCGGACGCAAGTCGATCGAGATCACCATGCCGGGGACCTTGGGTATCGGAGCGTCCACGGGCTCTGTCAGAATGCAGAACGCAGCAGCGCAGGCAACGAACGCGCGGGTCAACAGGTCGTAAGACGTGCGCTGGGGCTGCGATCCCGTGAAGAAGTGAGCGCTCCGGAAGTTCCACGACCTGCGCGGGCTTGGTGTATTGTTCCGACGATGGCGGGGCGAGTCGAGCTGGTGACTCTGGTCTTCGTGCTGCTCGCGTGCAAACGAGCCGAGAGCGAATCGGGTACGACGACCCCCACGACGCAGCCAACGCCATCCCCGATCGCTGCTCCAACGCCGAGCCCGTCGCCATCGCCCCCACCGTCTGCCAGCTCGGCCCCCAAGCCCATGCCCAGAGGCCGCCCTTCGACCTGCGAGGCGTGCCCCAAGGGCAAGCAGTTCAAGGCGAAGTGCACGCCGGAGTCGGGGTGCCCGCCCGGCTACGAATGCTTCGCCGAAATCGATCCCGACGAAGGGGTGCAAACCGGATCCACCTGCCGTTGCACTGCCAAGTGTCCGTGAGCTCGCCACTCGGGTGGGCAATCGACGCTGCCCGGAGACTTGCCTGCAGCAGGCGGCCATGGCGGGCTGAGTTTCCGACCACGCGAAGCCCTGCTTCCGCCCCTGCCCTGCCTTCGCTAGCGTGAGCGCTTCGTGCCAATCGCGGCGCGACTGCGAGGGAACGCATGCAGATCGGAATGGTGGGTCTCGGCCGCATGGGGGCCAACATGGTTCGGCGCTTGATGCGTGCCGGACACGATTGTGTGGTCGCCGATCTGAGCGCCGACGCGGTCGCGGCTCTGGTGAAAGAGGGGGCTACCGGGGCGGCGTCCCTGGAGGAGTTCGTCGCGAAACTGACCCGGCCGCGGGCGATCTGCTTGATGCTGCCCGCTGGCGTCACCGACCGGGTCGCCGATCAGCTCGCCCAGCATCTCGATGCGGGCGATACGCTCGTCGACGGCGGCAACTCGCACTACCACGACGACATCGCGCGCTCGAAACGGCTTCGCCCCCGTGGCATCCACTGCGTCGACATGGGTACGAGCGGGGGCGTCTGGGGTTTGGAGCGCGGCTACTGCCTGATGATCGGCGGCGACACGGACGCGGTGAGCCGACTCGACCCGGTCTTCAAAGCTCTCGCGCCGGGTCGCGGTGATATCCCGCGCACACCGGGTGCGGTCCCGGGCAGCGCCGAGGAGGGTTATCTTCACTGCGGCCCCGAGGGCGCCGGTCACTTCGTGAAGATGATCCACAACGGGATCGAATACGGAATGATGGCGGCCTACGCGGAGGGGCTGAACATCCTGGCCCATGCCGGCGACGGCAAGCGCACGCGGGAGGCGGACGCCGAGACGTCCCCGCTCCGGAACCCGGAGCACTACCAGTACGACTTCGATCTCGCAGCCATCACCGAGCTCTGGCGCCGCGGCAGCGTCGTGAGCTCGTGGCTTCTGGATCTGACCGCGCAGGCGCTGGCAAAAGATCCCGAACTCGAGCATTTCGGCGGCAAGGTCGCCGACTCTGGGGAAGGCCGCTGGACCGTCGCCGCCGCGAACGACGTCGGCGTGCCCGCCCACGTGCTGGCGGCCGCTCTGTTCGAACGCTTCGCGTCGCGGGATCTCGATCTCTTCCAGAACAAGGTGCTATCCGCCATGCGCTTCGGATTCGGCGGCCACGTGGAGAAGAAATGACCATGGAGATGCCGGCGAGCCCGGTCACGAAACAACGCTCCGACGCCTTGGTGTTCTTCGGAGCGACGGGCGACCTCGCCTACAAGAAGATCTTCCCCGCGCTCCAAGCCATGGCCAAGCGCGGCCGTCTCGACTTCCCCGTCGTCGGCGTGGCCCGTGCGGACTACGACCTACCCAAGCTCATCGAGCGAGCTCGAGCGAGCTGTAGCGAACAGGGCGGGCTCGACGAATCGGCGTTCGCCACCCTCGCGCGCCAACTGCGCTACGTCGACGGGGACTACGCCGACGCGAAGACGTTCGCCTTGCTCAAGGCCGAGCTTCGAGGGGCCGAGCGGCCCACGCATTACCTTGCGATCCCCCCGAGCACGTTCGGCACGGTCATCCAGAGCCTCGGCACGTCGGGCTGTGCCCAGGACGGTCGCGTGGTCGTGGAGAAGCCTTTCGGACGCGACCTGCGCTCGGCGCGAGAGCTCAACGCCATCCTGCACGGGGTGTTTCCGGAGGACCGGGTCTTTCGCATCGATCACTACCTGGGCAAGGAGGCCGTGCAGAACATCCTCTACTTCCGCTTCGCCAATGCGTTCCTCGAGCCGATCATGAATCGGCACTACGTCGAGAACGTGCAGATCACCATGGCGGAGAACTTCGGCGTGAAAGGTCGCGGGAAGTTCTACGACGAGACCGGCGTGATCCGAGACGTGATCCAGAACCACCTGCTGCAAATCGTGAGCTATGTCGCCATGGAGGCTCCTTCCTCCATGATCCCGGAGGCGATCCGAGACGAGCAGGCGAAGGTGTTGCGCACCGTTCGACCGTTGAGCCCGGATCACATGGTGCGCGGGCAGTTTCGCGGCTACCAAGACGAGCCCGGCGTGGCGAAAGACTCGTTCATGGCCACGTACGCCGCGCTGCGCCTCTACGTCGACTCGTGGCGCTGGGAGGGGATCCCGTTCTACGTGCGGGCCGGCAAGTGCCTCGCCAACACGACCACCGAGGTCATGATCGAATTCAAGAACCCACCACAAGTGGTGTTCAACGAGCCCGCGCCGAAGATGGGCAACTACATCCGATTTCGTCTGAGCCCACAGGTGCAGATCGCGATGGGCGCGCGCGCCAAGCGACCGGGCGAGGGAATGGTGGGCCGGCCCATGGAGTTGTCGGTGGTCGACCAGGGCCAACCCGGCGAAGGACAGCGCCTCGGGGACTACGAGCGTCTCCTGGGCGACGCGATGGCCGGCGACGCGACGCTGTTCGCTCGCACGGACGTAGTAGAGGCGGCGTGGGCCATCGTCGATCCGGTCATCCACGGGCCGAGCCGTTTGTACGAATACGAGCCCGGCACCTGGGGCCCCAAAGAGGCGGACGAACTGACCGCCGAAGTCGGGGGCTGGAACACGCCTTCGTGAGAACGCCGCTTGGCCGACGCTCACGGGAGCGGGTGAGCCTCGAAGAAGTCTAGCATCGCTTCGGTCGCGCTGATGTCGCTCGAGGTCTTGCCCGCGAGCGGGATGGGAACGCCGCCGGGCCACGTGTGCCCACCACCGTCGATGCTGCAGAGCGCGGTCTCGACGCCGTCTTTGCAGTCGGGCCACCGCACGCACTTCGTGTCGCCGTTTTCGAAGAACGGCGTCGCGAAACCCGAGCAGGCGTTGTGCTTGCGCCAATGCTCGAGCGTGTCGGCCACGGAGCGAAACACCAGCCCGAGACCGAGCTGCGGCACGAGAGGCGTGCCGCCTCCGTAGGGCACGATGGGGTCGCTCGTGCCGTGGAAGTGCAAGACGGGCACCGGGCGCGGCGGGGTGCACAGGTTCGGTTCCACGCCCAGCACGCCGGCGACCGGCGCGATCGCAGCGATGCGATCGCTCGCCTCGCACGCCAGGCGGTGCGAGAGAAAGCCTCCGTTGGACATGCCCGTCGCGTAGATGCGCTTCGGATCGATGCACCACTTTTCCGCGATGGCGTCCAGGAGGTCGCGCACGAACTTGACGTCGTCGACGCTGTCGGTCCAGGCAGTTCCACAGCAGTCGCCGGCATTCCAGCTCGTCACGATGCCTTCCGGGTAGGCCACCAGGAAGCCGCGCTCGTCGCTCGCTTGGCTCATGCGACTGAGCAGCGCTTCTTGCCAGCCGGCCGAGCCGAAGCCGTGGAAGTTCAGGACGAGCATCGCGCCTTTCGTGGCGTCGTACTTGTCGGGAACGTGCAGGAGCGACGTGCGCGTTCGCCCACCGCTCTGCACCTCGATCCCGATACCCGAGCCGGTCTCGCCCGTCTTGCCGCTACAGATCGCGGCTCCCGATCCCGAGTCGCTGCCCGCGTCGAACCCGGGGCTCGGCCCCGTTCCCGTGTCAGGCGCCGGATCGGCGTCGGGCCACACGAACGCGTCACTTCCGGTGAACACGTCGGCGGAAGCGTCGTTGCCGTGACTGAAGCCCGCCGGCTCACTGCCATCGGAGCCGCAGGCATGGGCGCCCGCGACGGACGCCATCGACGCCCCGAGCGCGAGGGCTGCGAGCTTCCAGCGGTAGCGCATGGGCCAAGCTTAGGGGAGACGCTCGCGCGGTGCGAGCGCCGCGCGGCTGCCGGCTCGGACAAAACCCGCTACTCTGTGCGCCATGCGCGCGCTCTGGCCAAGCCTCCTCGGGTTCCTCGTCGCTTCGACCTCGTACGCGTGCGGCTCGGACGACGGCGACGCGAAGACCGCCACCGGCGGCAGCGCGGGCAGCGCGACCGGAGGCCAGAGCGGGAGCGGCGGCGGCGGCACGGCGGGCAGCGCTGGGGGTGGCGTGGGTGGCACCAGCGCCAGCGGGGCACGAGCGGCGTGGGCGGCAGCGGCGGCAGCGCCACGAGTGGCGGCGGCAGCGGGGGAGCGGGCGCCAGCGGCGGCAGCGGGGGCTTCCCTGCGCCCGTGCCCGACGACTGCATCAAAGACGTGACCGCCAAACCCGATCACGTCTTCGACTGCAGTGGTCTCAAGTGGAACCTCTCGCTCCCTGCGGCTTGCCTCACTCAGGCGTGCGGCCTCATCTTCGACGTGCACGGCTTCTCCATGAGCGGCAAGATGGAGGACGCCAACACCGGGCTCGTGGCACTCGGCGAAAAGAACGGTTTCATCGTGGTGAACCCCAACGCCGACCCGGCCCCGCCGCTCTCGGGGTGGGTAGCGGGCGAAGACGATCCGAAGGTCTTCGACTTCCTGAAGCGCACGATGCAGGCATTCCACGTCGACGCGAAGCGCGTGCACTTCACCGGCTTCTCCCAGGGCGGCGACATGACCTGGCGTTTTCTGTGCGACCACGCCGACCTCATCGCGAGCGCCGCGCCCGCAGGGTTCGGACAATCCGCGCAGGAGAACTGTTTCTCCAAGGGCAAGGCCCCGTCGCGAGAGGTGCCCATCCTGTACATGCACGGCACGAAGGACGCGCTCGTGCCGTTTTCGTCCGCGGTCACCTCGCGCGACGCGGTCGTCCAGGTGTTCGGAATGACCAAGGGCACGCCGGTCTCGAGCGACGGCATGCACGTATGGGACCGCTACACCAACGCCAAGGGCACCGTGTTCGAGATGATCCAACACGACTACACCGGCGCGGCGCTGATCCAGGGGCACTGCTACCCCGGCAGCACCGATCCGAGCGGTCAGCCCGGCCAGGTGTTCTCGTTCAAGTGCAACCAGACGGCGGCGTTCACCTGGGGCGCGGCAGTGATGCAGTTCTTCCTGGCCCACCCGATGCCGTGAGACGCGGTTCGGTCCTCGGGCGGCGACCGAGCGCCTGAAAACCACGGCTTCGTCGACTGGGAATGTCGGATCCCGCGCCGCTGAAACGTCGCTTGTTCGATAGCGGGCGAACCATTCTCGCCCGCGCGGAAAAGCGAGGTGATTTCATGAAGATCGAAGGGTGCGTCGCGCTCGTGACAGGCGCGAACCGTGGTCTGGGCAAGGCCCTGGTGGATGCTCTGCTGGAAGCCGGAGCGGCGAGGGTGTGGGCGACAGCTCGCGACGTCGGGTCCATCGCGGCGGCCGACGTTCGCGTCGCCCCCATCGAACTCGACACGACCAACCCGGCGTCCGTGGCCCGGGCGGCCGAGGTCGCATCGGACGTCACGCTCCTCGTCAACAACGCTGGGCTCGCGACATCGTGGAACGTCCTCACCATGGACGGCGCGGCGTTCGAGAACGATTTTCGAACCAACGTCCAAGGAACGCTCCGCGTCATCAGGGCTTTCGTTCCGGTGCTCGAACGTGCCGCGCGCGGCGGGGCCATCGTCAACGTGCTCTCGCTGTTGTCGCTCGCGAGCTTCCCTGCGCTGGGCGGGTATGCCGCGTCGAAGGCCGCTGCGTACTCGATCACGCAAGCGCTCAGGCCCGAGCTGAGAAAGCGCTCCATCGCGGTGTTCGCCGCGTTGCCGGGACCGATCGACACCGACATGGTTCGCGACCTGAAGATGCCCAAGACGAGCGCAGCCGATGTCGCGCGAGGCGTGCTCGCCGGCGTGGAGCGTGAAGAAGAAGAGATCTTCCCCGACCCGATGGCGCGCGAAATGGGCGCGCTCTGGAACCGAAGTCCCAAGGACTACGAGCGCGCGTTCGCGAGCTTCTGAACCGCAACATCAGCCACATCAATCGACAGAAAGCAGCAGGAGAGCCCCATGAAATCGCACGATTTTACCACCAGCTTCGTCGTCGACCGATCACCCGAGGCCGTATTCCACGCCGTCAACGACGTTCGCGCGTGGTGGTCGGGAGAGATCGACGGGCGGACGGACGCGCTCGGCGCCGAGTTCAGCTACAGATACAAGAAGCTGCACCAAAGCCGGCAAAAGGTCACGGAGCACGTGCCCTGCAAGAAGATCGTTTGGCGCGTCGTCGAGAGTCGCATCGAATTCGTGGAGGACAAGACGGAGTGGGACGGTACCGACATCGTCTTCGAAATCGAGCCGAGGAACGGTAAGACGGAGCTCCGCTTCACCCACGTCGGTCTCTCGCCGAACGTCGAGTGCTACGATGCGTGCCGCCAGGGCTGGACGTTCTACGTCCAGCAGAGCCTGCGCAAGCTGATCGAGACCGGCACCGGAGAGCCCAACGAATGAGCGACTACTTGCTGATGGTCCTCGAGGACGAAGCCGCGCACGCCACCGAGTCTCCGAAGGCCGTCGCGGAGCTCATCGACCGGCGTGCGAAGTTCGCCGATGGCCTGAGACGGACGGGGGCGTTCCGCGACGGCGGGCGCCTCCGTCCGAGCAAAGAGGGCACCCGCGTTCACCGTGCGCGGGGCGAGCTCACGGTGCGCTCGGGCCCGTTCGGCGGCGAACCGCGTGCGCTCGCGGGTTGGTACTGGGTCGACGCGCCGAACACGAGCGAGGCCGCCCGCATCGCCGAGGCGTGCCCGGTCCTCGCCGCGGACGAGGTTCAGGTGCGCCCGATCATGAAGGGGCGCCTGGTCGGCGACAAAGACGCTCGACCAGGAAAGGTCGTCGCTTGCGCCGTGCTCGGCTCCGCTCCGACGGAAGAGGCGTGGGTTCACGTGATGGAACGCATCGACCGGGCGAACCATAGCTTCCCGAGCGGCGTCTTCCTCGGTGGTGTGCGCCTCGAACCTCCGACGAAAGGCGCGCGGGTTGCGGCTCGGAGCGACGCCCCTTCGGAACACCGCGCCATGTTCGACGGGCCCTTCCTCGAGAGCAAAGAGGTGATCGGTGGCTTGTGCTTCGTCCGTGTGACGAGCATGGAGGAGGCCGCGCGCTGGGCAGCGACGACCGACTTCGTCGTGCACGGCACTCTGGAGCTGCGTGAGCTGTGGCGGACCTGAGCGCGATCGTGGGTGAGACCGTACGCCAGGAGCGGGGGCGCATCGTCGGTGGCCTCCTCCGCTTCTGCGGCGACCTCGACGCAGCGGAGGAGGCCTTTCAGGATGCCGTGCTCTCCGCTCTGGAAGCGTGGCGGAGCGAGGTTCCGGAGAACCCGGGTGCCTGGCTGATGAGGGTGGCCAAGAATCGGGCGTCGGACGCACGGAGGCGCCGGTCGGTCGCACAGGCCAAGGCACCGCTGCTCGTTGAAGACGAGGCCGCTCCAGACATGGTCGACGTCGTCACCGACGACCACCTGCGGCTCGTGCTGACGTGTTGTCACCCCGAGCTCGCTCGCGACAACCAGATCGCGCTCACGCTGAAGATCGTGGCGGGATTCTCGACCGACGAGATCGCGCGCGCTTTCGTCAGCAGCGAGGCGACGGTGTCACAGCGCATCCTGCGCGCGAAGCAGACTCTCGCGGCGAAGAAGGTCGGATTCGAGATCCCTGCCAAAGAAGAGCTCACGGCGCGTATCGGCCCGGTGCTCGGCGTGATCTACGCGATGTTCAACGAGGGGCACACGAGTCGGCGCGGCCCGCTGATGCGCCTGGACCTACAGGCCGAAGCGCTCCGGCTCGGACGCCTCGTCTGCGACCTCGTGCCGAGCGAGCCGGATCCATTCGCGGTCGTCGCGCTGATGAGCTTCTCCGCCGCGCGCGCCGCTACCCGCGTCGACACCGAGGGTTTGCCGATTCTGCTGCCGGCCCAGGACCGATCGCGCTGGGACCGCGAACTGTTGCGTGAGGGACTCGTCGCGCTCAGCCGCGCTCGGTCACTGGGTGGGCACGGACCGTACGTGTTGGAAGCCGCGATCGCCGCGGTCCACGTCACCTCGCCGACGTGGGAGAGTACGGACTTCCGCAACATCGTCGCGCTCTACGACGCGCTCGCTGCGATCGCCCCATCGCCGATCGTTGCGCTGAACCGCGCGATAGCGCTGGCGATGCGTGACGGGCCTGCGGCGGGGCTCGCCGCACTCGAGGGGCTCGCGGACCCGCTGGCGAGCTACCACCTCTTTTTTTCGGCGCGCGCGGAGCTGCTCGAGCGGCTCGGGCGGGACCCCCGGCCCGATCTGGAGAAGGCGCTTTCGCTCTCGACCAACGCCAGCGAGCGGAAGCTTCTCGAGCGACGCTTGGGACGTTGACCTGGTTGGCTCGGTCGAGCCCGGTCCAACACCTCGTACGTGTGGGATCGGTACACCGAATGCTCTCGCTGCGCTGTCGGTTCTGCAGCTCACGCCGCAGCCGGCGCAGAGCGGGCCCTGTGAACGAACCGGGCGGGGAGCGCCGCCGTCAGGGAGGCGCGGGGAAGAGGGTCGCCGGGAAGCGCGGCGGAGCTGCACATCCATCCGTGCACGTGGGCGGAGTCGTGCTCGAAACGGCACAGGCAGGGTGGGCCGTCGTCGCCGGGTCGTCGTAGCAAATGCGCAGAGGCGGTGAGATCTGCGTGTTGCCGACCTTGTCTTTCCCGATCGCCGCCAGACAGAACCAACCTTCCTTCTGGGTCGCGTTGGCGAGCTGGGAGGAGAGCTCCCAACCCGTCCCCGTGCATTCGAGCCCGGTCATCTGCCCGATGCCGTACACGACAGGCTCAGTACCCGACATCGTGTGCTTGATCACGACCGTCATGTCCGAACTGTTCGTACAGAGCGTCGTGGTCGGCACAGGGTCGTTCCCGAACGCGCAAACGGGGTCCGCACCCGCCGTGGTCGGCGCCGTCGACGGATCGGTCGAAGAGTATCGTGCGTTACCCGCAGGCGTCACAGGGTTCAATTGCAGACTCGGGATCGTTTGCCCGCCCACGATGGTGTTGAGAGCGTCACATTCCGGATCGGAGTCATTGTTGATCAAGAGGGGAATGGTCGGCGCGTCGGGCTGCAGGTAGAGGTAGACCGACTTCGGATCCGTGGTGGCGTAGTACAGAACGGTCTGACCGGAGACGTAGTTCGTGCGCTCGAAGACTAGCGCACGAAAGTGCTTGAAGCCCGTCACGATTTGAAGGTCGTTCGCTGCCCAGGTTCCTAGCGGGTCGAACGAGTCGGAGCATTGAAAGGCCGCGCCGACTTTCTTGCGCGTCCTCACGTTCGACGGATCCAAGTCCACCCAGGGCGGCTCGTTGTCGAGGTAGAGGAGCACGGACGCACCCGTCGACTTGTTGCCGGCCTTGTCGCTGGCCGTGATGTTCACGGTCATTTGCACCTTGGACCCGACCACCGTCGCGCTGTCGAACTGGAAGGTGTAGTCGTCCTTGTTGTTCGTCCACGCGGTGCCGGTCGTGTAGTAGTTCGCTGCCTGGTTCAGCTCGACGTTGATGGTCTTCTGATCGACCCCGCTCAAGGGGTCGACCACCGAGAAGCTCAACGTGACTTTGCCGCCGATGATGTCCTGGTTCTTCGGGCTCTTGATGGTGATGACCGGGCCTTGGCCGTCCACCGAGAAGTTGTAGTTCTTGGTGCGCTTGGCGGCCGCCGGCGTGCGATTGTTGATGCCTTCGATGACCACCGGCAGGCTCCCGGCGGGCGTCTGCGGGAAGAGCGATTTGTCGTTGAAGTCGACGGCGACCTTGTAGCCGTTGGTGACGAGCGGATCGGGAGTCGCGGGAATGGTGACTCCATTCACCTTGAGGCCGACGTTCGCCACGCCGGCTTCGGTGTCGCCGGTGGCGAGCGGGGCGGGCGTCACCTTGAACTCGAACGGCACCGCCCCGGCCAGGGGATACGACGACCCTTCGAGAGGCGTGACCACGCTGATGTCGGGGCCGTGATCGACGAAGGTCGAGATGCTGTGGAGACCCGTCTTCGCGGGCTTCGACGTGTCCGCGGCCGTGCAGCGCACGGACATCGGTCCGTTCGGCAGCGTGGTGAGCACGAAGGACGACGTGTACTCGTTGGCGTTCTTGGTCGCGGTACCCGGGAACTCCGCCACCACGGCCTGCTTCGAGTCGAGCACGGCGATCTTCACCGTCGTCGGATCGACGGGCTTGGCCGTGGCGAGGGGCGACTTCTCGGCGGTGCAGAGCACGTCGACTTGATCACCGACCACCACGGTGTCGCTCGACGGATTCGTCGCCGCCGTGGGGCTCGTGACCGTGACCTTGGGCGAGCCCGGCTGGTTCACGGCGCCCGTACCACCGGTGCCGCCCGTGACGCCGCCGTCCCCCGAAGTGCCGCCGGAGCCGCCGCCACCGCTGGTGCTCCCCGCCGCCCCGGCGATGCCGCCGCTCCCGCCGGCCCCCGTGCCACCGGAGCCACTCGGGAGGTTCCCCGGATGGTCGTCGCCGCCGCAAGCCATCGAAGCGAGTGACGTGAGGGCCACCCAAGAAAAGCCACCAAACCGCGAGCGCATCTTCCCCATGTGAAGCTCTCCCAACTTGGACCGAGAGTACCTCAGCGCGGGGGAAGATGCGAGCCGAGGGCCGCGCACCGGATGCGGACACCGGCGCTTGGGGGCTCGCGCGGCTTTTGGCTACTCTGCGCGCCGTGAAGGTCACCCATCACTACGCACGCGTGAACGGCGTTCGGCTCCACTACGTGGAGGCCGGCACGGGACCGCTCGTGCTCCTCCTGCATGGATTTCCCGAGACTCATCGCTCCTGGGAGCTCCAGCTGCCGGTGCTGGCCAACGCGGGCTTTCGCGTGGTAGCCCCTGACCTTCGCGGCTACGGTGAGAGCGACAAGCCGCGATCAGGCTACGATCTCGACACGCTGGCGGCCGACGTCGTCGAGCTCGGTCGCGCCCTCGAACCCGGCAAGTGCCGCGTCGTGGGCCACGACTGGGGAGGAGCCATCACCTGGCACGCCGCGGGAACGAGGCCCGAAGCGTTCGAGTCGGCGGTCGTCATCGACTGCGCCCACCCGTTCCTCATGCAAGAGGCGCTCTTGGGCGACGCCGAACAGGTCAAGAGAAGCTGGTACATGTTCTTCTTCCAGCTCCCCGTCGCGCCGGAGCTCTGGCTCTCGATGAACGGGGGAAGAAACCTGGCGCGCATGTTTCGCTCTACCCCGGGCGGAGAGCGCGCTCCCGAGTCGATGGTGCGGGCGCAGCGTTACGCCGTCGGACGAGTGTCTCCTCTGCGCGGCCCCCTCGCCTACTATCGCACTGCGTTGCGCGGCGCCGCGCGAGACCTGATCACCGGGCGGCGCCCGGCAAGGCCCCACGTCGCGCTGCCCGTGACCTTGATCTGGGGCGAGCTCGACGCGTGCTTCGTGCCGCGGCTAGCCGAGGCGCACCGCGCGCTCGCTCCCGAGCTCTCGTTGCACGTCTTGCCTGGGGTCGGTCACTTCGCACACCAAGAGGTTCCGAAGCTCGTGAATCCCCTCTTGCTTCGCGCGCTCGGGAGCGACGCCGCGATTGCCAGCGTCGAAGCAGAGTGATACCTCGTATTTCATGCGGAATACTCTGGGGTTCGGGCTACTCGTGCTCGCGGCGCTCCTGGCCTGCAAGAGCAAGTCGAGTGGAACCATCACCGTGAACGGCGCCCCGTTCGTGGTCAACACGTGCCGCTCCGGGCAAGCCAACATGCCGCAGTTCAGCGGCGTCGACTTCCTCGATTCGAGCGGTCGCCGTGTGCGCTTTCTCCAGCAGCCGACGGGCAAGGTGCAGGTCTACTACTTCCCTGCGGGCGTGAGCTTCACCGACATGCTGGGCGAAGGCTGCGGCAGCATGACCATGCAGATGCAGAACAGCGAAGTGAACGGCGTGAAGAACATCCAGGGCAGCGTCACGGCCAACTGCACGGGCGGCGGCAACACGGTGGTGGCCAGCATGACTTTCGAGAACTGCCACTGACTCACCGAACCTGCGGGCGACGTCACAGGCCCGTGAAGAAGGCGATCATCGCGTCATACGAGTCGTAGGGCGGCTTGTGTCCGCCGGTCGCGGGCGAGCACCAGGCGACCGGAGCCTTCGCGCACCCGGTGTAGAGCACACACGGATCGGGTGCGTGCCAGGGCGCGTTTTGTCCCGGGCATCCGTTGGTCTTCAACCAGCCGTCGCGCGCGGCGATCCCCATCGAGATGGGCACGGTGGTGTCGTCCTGGTTGTGATTGAACCACATGGCGACGGGCTTCGGGCAGCTGCCGCTTCCGCCGCCTTCCCACACTGCCGCGCCCCGAAAGACGTCGCCGAGCTGGCACGCCACGTTGTTCGAGAGAAAGCCCCCGGCGCTGTAACCCGTGGCGAAGATGCGCGTCTCGTCCACGCAGAGCTCGGCGCTGAGATCGGCGACCAGGGCTTTGACCAGGGGCACGTCGCCGTTGGTCGGCGCCACCTTGATGCTGGCCACGCCGGCGATGGTGTCGTTGCCACCGATGGCGCCGGCGCCGTTGGAGCCCGAGCCGTGGAACGAGAAGAAGAGAGGGTGAGCGACGTTCGCAGCGTAGTTCGCCGGGATCTTGAGCACGTACTCGCGCTCGACGGTGCCGATGAGCTTCTTGCGTGTGAAGGTGCCCGGCGTCGCCGGCTTGCCACACCCGACGGATGGCTTCGGCGAGCCTCCGCCGCCGTCGAGCGAGACCGCGCCGTCGGAGCCAGCGTCGTTGCCCGCAGCGTCGTTGCCCGCAGCGTCGTTGCCCCCGGCGTCGTTGCCCCCGGCGTCGTTGCCCCCGGCGTCGTTGCCCGCAGCGTCGTTGCCCGCGGCGTCGCTGCCGCCCTCGCTCGCGGAGGCATCGCTCTCGGAGCCGTCGGGTCCCGAGGCATCGCTCGTCGGCGTGTCGCTGCCGGCATCGAGATGGGGCGTCGCGTCCGACGAGTCGCCGTCGTCGGAGCAGCCGACGGGCACGAGCCAGAGAAGCGCGCCGAATCCCCAAACGAAGGAGCGAGCCATGCGGCATTTTCGCGCACGATCGGTCGCGAGAAAAGCCCCACGTTCCCGCGCGCGGCGTCGGCGGTTCTAGGGAAGCTGTCGCCGCTCCGCGTCGGGTCATGTAGCATCGCGCGACCATGAAGCTCGACGAGTCCTACGAGCTCTTCCGCGAGACCTGCACGCGCTTCGCCCGAGAGAAGATCGCACCCTTCGTCGCCGAATGGGAAGAGGCCGGCATCTTCCCGCGCGAGCTCTATCGAGAGGCAGCGGCCGCGGGCGTGCTCAACGCTGCGTACCCCGAAGAGTACGGGGGCGGCGGCGGCGACATGCTGCACGGTTTGGTGGGCATCGAAGCGCTCCTGTCTGGAGGCTCGAGTGGGATCGTCGCAGGCCTCGGCAGCTTGGGGATCGCGCTGCCTCCCATCTTGGTCCTCGGCTCGGAAGAACAGAAGCGACGCTTTCTGCCGCCGGTCCTCGCGGGCGACAAAATCGCCGCCCTCGCCATCACCGAACCGGGTACCGGCAGCGACGTGTCGGGCATCAGCACGCGCGCGGTGCGGGACGGCAAAGACTATCTCGTGAGCGGCGCCAAGATGTTCATCACGAGCGGCGTCCGCGCCGACTACGTATCCGTGCTGGCGCGCACCGGCCCGGACAAGCACGGCGGCCTCAGCTTCTTCGTCGTGGAAAAAGGCATGCCGGGGTTCAGCGTGTCCCGCGCCCTCAAGAAGACCGGTTGGTGGGCGAGCGATACGGCGGAGCTCGCTTTCGATTCGGTGCGGGTGCCCGAAGAGAACCGGATCGGCGACGAGGGCTCGGGCTTCGTGGCGCTGATGCGGAACTTCCAGCACGAGCGGCTGGCCCTCGCCTTCTACGGCCACGCGACGGCGGCGCTGGTCTTGGAAGACGCGCTCGCCTACGCGCGCGAGCGACAGGCGTTCGGACGACCGCTGGTCGGCTTCCAGGTGACGCGCCACAAGCTCGCGCGCATGGCGACCGAGGTCGAGGCAGCGCGCACGCTGAACTATTCGACCGCGCTCCGAGTCAAGGCGGGCGAATACCTCGTGAAAGAGGTCAGCATGGCGAAGAACTTCTCCGCCGACGTGGCCCAGCGCGTGTGTTACGAAGCCGTGCAGATCCTCGGGGGTATGGGCTTCATGCGCGAGACCCGCGTCGAACGCCTGAGCCGCGACGCGCGCCTTCTGCCCATTGGCGGTGGCACCACCGAGATCATGAACGAGATCATCGCGAAGGGCCTCGGACTCTGAGCTCGCCAAGGTTCGGGTGAACCGGGAGACTCGGGTTGGTAGCGACGCAGAGCCCGGGTTCCCGCGCGGGGCGCGGCCGGAGCCCCATGGCGAATCCGGCGAAACCGGGCGCCGGCTCGTGTCGGCACGCAATGGTCGCGGGGCATTCCCAGCGCGGCGCTCGGGGAGTGAAGCGTCAGCGAGCACAAGACTGATGCCGGTTTCACCTGGAGGTGTTTAAGATGCACGCGGAACGCCCGTGAGCGATCGCACCGTCACCGAGCACGTCCGCCACACCTCGGGCGCCCTGGCCCACGAGCCAGCGCTCGGGTTGATGATGGTGTCGCGCCAGAACGGGCTCACCTTGACGCCCCTCGGGCTCGATCGCCCGCTCAGCGTCGGGCGCGGTGAGACCGCCGACATCGTGCTGGACGACGCGGGAGCGTCGCGCAGCCACGCGCGTTTCGAGCGCCGCGGCGACGTCGTGTTTCTGCAAGATCTCGGCAGCCGCAACGGAACCTGGGCCAACGGCAGCCAAGTCGGCCCCCCCGGTGTGCTCCTCGTGCCGCATTCCATCGTGCGCGTCGGGCGTACGCTGTTCGTGGTCACCGACGTCGGGGGCTACGCGCGCCCCCGGCCCCCCGAGCTTCCCGGGCTCTACGGCGGCGCATCGCTCGACGACGCGCGCGACTGCATCGTGACCATCGCCCCGTCCCGGAGCGCGGTCCTCGTCTTGGGTGAAACCGGCACCGGGAAAGAAGTAGTGGCGCGGCTGGTGCACGAGCAGAGCGGGCGGGCGGGTCCGTTCGTGGCTCTGAACTGCGCGGCGGTCCCCTCGGAGCTCGTGGACGCGGAGCTCTTCGGCCACGCGAAGGGTGCGTTTTCGGGCGCGCTCCGCGAACGGACCGGTTTGTTCCGGAGCGCGCACGGCGGCACGCTCTTCTTGGACGAGATCGGCGAGATGCCCGCGGCAGTGCAAGCCAAGCTCTTGCGCACGCTCGAGACCGGCGAGGTGCGGCCGGTGGGAGACGACAGCGCCGTCTTCGTCGACACGCGGGTGGTGGCGGCGACGAATCGCGAGGTCGACGACCTGGTCGAGTCAGGAGCGTTCCGTGGTGACCTCTTGCACCGCCTCGCGGGCCTCCGCGTGCGGCTGCCCCCGCTCCGCGAGCGGCGCGAAGACATCCCACTGCTCGTGACCTTCTTCTTGCGCGAGAGCGGCGCGGACGTCTCGCCGGGCGCGCTCGAGCGCTTGCTGCTCCACCCCTGGCCGGGAAACGTCCGCGAGCTCCGCAACGTGATCGCGGCGGCCGTCGAGGTCGCGCGGCGCAAGGGGCGCGGCGAAATTGCCGAAGAAGATCTGATCCAGCTGCTCGTGGTTCCGGCGTCGAAGTCGGCGGCGCCGAGTGCCGAAGACCAGGCAGTCCAGCGCATCATCGCCGCGCTCACCGAGTGCGGCGGCGACGTTGCCACCGCCGCTACGCGGCTCAACATGGGCCGGAGCGCTCTCTACGAAGCCCTCCGGCGCTTCAACATCGACCCGCGCCCATACAGGCGGCGTTGAGTCGTGGCAGCGAGAAGTCGGCGCTGACTCAGTTCACCGGGCCGACGGGCGTCGAGTCGCTCACCTCTTCCACCGTGACGAGGCCCTTCTCGGTGACCGCCTTGGCCTCACCGAACAGGTAGTTGCTCGCCGGGTAGGACAGATCCAGCGCCCAGTGATCCACCTTGTCTTCGACCCAACACGCGGGTCCGCGATCGAGCACCGCGACGACGGCGCTCTTGCCGTTCTTCGGGTTCGTGACCCGGAGCTTCGCTCCGCAACCGAAGCGATCGGCGCCCGCCGTGTACCAATTCACGGCGCGCTCGCACTCGGGACCGCTCTTGCCGGCGCAGAGCGCGTCGTACTGCTTCTTCCTGCCCTGGGAGGCCGCTCCGCTCAGGCACCACGGCACGCAGTTGTCTCCCGCGTCCGAATGGGCCTTGCCCGCCGAATCCACCCAGCAACCGAAGCTCGTGACGTAGTACTTCTGCGCGGCGTTCTTGTAGGTGCCCGCCGTGCCCGGACAGGTCCAGGAGTTCTGGAAGCTACCGAAGCTCGAGCTCGGCGGCGCGGCGGCCATGGGCGCGAGACCGATGGACGCCCAAGTCGAGACGTTTTCGGGCGCGGTCACGCTCTTCTTGGCGGTGACGAACCCGGTGGCTGACGCCGCGATCTCGTGGCTTCCAGCGGGAAGGTCGAGCTCGAAGTAGGCGTCGGTCACCCGCACGGCCACGGGCGCGCCGCCGTCGACGCTGATCTTCGCGGAGGTGATGCGCTTGGCGGTCGATACCGAGGGGCTCGAGCCCGTGGAGAGATCCCAGACCACACCGACCACGTGCGCGGTGCCGCCGGTGGCGGGAGGCGGCGTGGGCGGCGGAGTCGGGCTCACCGCACCGCTCAACATCTCGGGCACGTGAGCCAGGAGGTTGTCGCCGGGGCACTCCGTGGAGGCGCCGCTGTGCTGGCGGTGACCTTTCACGTGACTGGAATCCAGGCCGATGTTCTTCGTGCTCGCGAGCTTGGCGAGGAGCTTCTGACCCGCCGTCACCGAGGCCGCGGTGGGCTCGTTGTTCGTGCTGATGCTGCCGCAGTTGCCCGGGTGATAGCAGCCCACCCAGCTCACGCCGATGTTGCCGGTGTTGTTGTTGGAGACGTGCGCGCCGAGGTAATCGAGCGGTCGACCTTCCCAGATCTGCCCGTCTTCGGTGACGAGGAAGTGGTAGCCGATGTCACACCAGCCCCGCGTGTCCATGTGATACGCCTGGATCGAGCGCAGTCGCGCCGCGTAGCCGCTGGAAGAAGACGGCGGCGTATACGTGTGGTGGATCGCCATTCGCGTCTTCTGGCTGTCTTTGGCCGTGCACTTGGTCAGCCGCGCGTTCCATGACGCCCGAGTGTTCACCAGGCCCGAGAGCCCCGATTCGAGCGCGCCCTGGGTCTCGGCGATGGGCTGCTCGTCGCCGGACGCCTCGGTTTCCTCGGGCACCACGGCAGCGTAGGTCAGCTGGGCCACGTTCGCGGCCTGATCCACGGGCAGTCGGAACTGGGTGGCGGTCACCTTCGCCGCGAAGTCCACGCGCCGAACCATGTGCGGGCCTTCTTGGAACGTGATCTCGGTCTTCAACCACTCGGTCGGCGTTCCGTCGGGCAAGAAGCCGCGAACCTCGGCCTCGATGACGGGCGTGTCGAGACCTTCGAGCGCATCCACGAGAAGGCCGGCGCGAAGAGCGCCGCCTTCCGCGGACAACACTTGGGACTCGGCGTAGCCATCGACCTGCTCGAAGCCGTCCACCACGTCGGACGTTCCGAACACGTGATCTTCACCAGACTCGGCCGTCTCCGGAGCAGCGCCCGCGACTTCGCCGGACTCGGTGGCCGGCGCGCACCCGAACACGGTGAGCGCGAGCGAGAGGACCGAAAGCCGAGTGAGCTGAAGCAGCGCGAGCGTTCGCATGCGCGGCCCCACTGCAAAGCCGCGGCCAACCCCCGCACCACACCGAAACCTGCGACAAACGGGCGGCAGGTGCGCTCGGGAGGGTCGCCGAATTCCAGGCCTCGCCGGAATCCGTCCAGAATCCCTGGACTTGCACACACTGTCGGCTCAGGTAGTCGCCTGAACGCATTCGTAGTACTGGGTGCTCGTCACGTGGCTGTCACCCGGCTCGGGCAGGGTGCCGCTCGAGTCATGCAAGTTCACCGACTTCATCGACCGCTCGCAGTCGTGCGTGCTCTTCGAGCACCCAAGGGAAGCATGAAGCTCGCTGCCATCGACATCGGGAGCAACTCCATCCACATGATCATCGCGAGCGCTCGCGACGATCACTCTTTCGAGATCCTGGATCGCGAAAAGGAGATGGTGTTCCTCGGCAAGAGCGTGTTCGAACACGGCCGACTCACCGACGACGCGCTCGCGCGTGGGCTCGGCGCCATCGCCAAGTTTCACAAGCTCGCCCTCACCCACGGCGTCTCCGACATCCGCGCCGTCGCGACCTCGGCAGTGCGCGAGGCCGACAACGGCGGCGAGTTTCTCTATTCCATCGCCGAGCAGACCGGGATCGTCCCTCAGGTCATCACGGGCGCCGAAGAGGCGCGCTACATCTACCTCTCGGTCCGCAACGCCATAGATCTGTCGAGTCGGAGCGCCCTGATCATCGACATCGGTGGCGGGTCGGTGGAGACCATCGTGGGCGACGCTCGCTCGATGTGGCTCGGTCGCAGCTTGAAGCTCGGTGTGCAGCGGCTCCGGGCGAAGTTCGGCGCGGCGCCCCTCGGCAAGCGTGAAAAGAAGGAGATCGAGGACCACGTGCGGGGCGTCGCCGAGCAATCGCTGGCTGAAGGCCGGGCAGCGAAGTTCGATCTGGTGATCGGGACGAGCGGCACCATCTTGGCCCTCGGCCAGGCGGCTCACCGGGCCAAGGGTGGCGAGCCGTGGACCAACGCCACGGGCCAGGTGGTGCGCCTGGACGAGTTGAAAGAGCTCACGGAGCGCCTGTGCGCCGCCACTCCGGCGGAGCGAGCTGCCGCCTTCGGCATCGATCTGAGCCGTAGCGATTCGATCCACGTGGGCGCCGTCGTGTTGACCGAGCTGCTCGAGCTGGCGAAGCAGGACCGGGTGACGCTGTGCGACGCGGCGCTGCGCGAGGGGTTGGTCCTCGACTACCTCGAGAGTCGCGCCGACAGCATCCGGCAATTCGAGGTGGTGCAAGACATCCGGCGCCACAGCGTGATGGAGCTCGCGCGGCGCTGCGGTCAGTCCGGCCCCCATCCCGAGCACGTGGCCATGCTGAGCCTCGCGCTCTTCGACCAGACACGGCACCTGCACCGACTCGGCGACGCCGAGCGTCGCTTGCTCGAATACGCCTCGATCCTCCACGACGTCGGCCAGCACATCGGCTACGAACGCCACGAGCACCACGCCGCGTACATCATCATGAACGGCGAGCTCCGCGGCTTCACCGACGCCGAACGACAGATGATCGCGCTGCTCGCGCGCTACCACCGCAAGGCCCGGCCCAAGCGCCGCGACGCCGACTTCGCCGCCTTGACGACGCGCAACCGCCGGACCGTGCGCGTGCTCTCCGGCATCTTGCGCCTGGCCGACGGCCTGGATCGCAGCCACCATCAGTTCGTACAGAAGCTCGTGGTCGAAGAACGGAGCGGCACGCTGCACATCCATCTGACGACCGCCGGCGACGCCGAGCTCGAGGTCTGGGGCGCACGGCGCAAAGGCACGCTGCTCGAGCGCGTGCTCGAGCGCCCCATCGAGTTTCACCTGGCGCAAGCGGCCAAGGTCGCGAGCGCGTGAAGGTCGGCGTCGACTTCGGCGGGACTCGCATCAAGGCCGGTCGAGTCGAGGGCGGGCGCGTCGTCCAAGCCGCGGTGACCGACACCCGCGCCGGGGCGGCCCCCGGCGAGATCCTCGACCAAATCGCCGCCTCGGTGAGCGAGCTCGGTGCGCTCACCTCGGACGTGGGCGTGGCGATCCCAGGCGAAGTGGACGCCGAGGGTCGCTGCTACCGCTTGCCCAACGTGCCCGGGTTCGAGGGCGTGAACATCGCGGCCGAGCTCGGAGTCCGTCTCGGTCGCCAGGTGCTGGTCGAACACGACTCGACCACCGCCGCGCTCGGCGAGCTCCATTTCGGGCATGGCCGCTCGTATCGGAGCTTCTTGGTCCTCACGCTCGGCACAGGGGCCGGGGGCGGGCTCGTGCTCGGGGGCCGACTGCATCGCGGCGCCCATGGGTTCGCGGCCGAAGTGGGTCACGTGGTCATCGATACGTCCGCCGCGGCGCTGCCGTGCGTGTGCGGGCAGAAGGGCTGCATGGAGACGATGGCGGGGACCCGCGGCCTGCTTACGCGCTACCAGGAGCTCTCGGGTGAAGCCGTCGGCGAGCCCAGAGCCATCGGCGAACGCGCAGCGCGGGGCGAAGCGGCAGCGCGCCAGACCTTCGCCGACATGGGCCGAGCGCTCGGCGCGGCGCTCGCCATGGTCCAGAACGTCCTCGACCTGGAGGCGCTGGTGTTCACGGGCGGGATCAGCCGCGCGTTCGAGCACATCGAACCGTCCTTGCGAACCACGCTGGTGGCGCGCGCGTTCGGGGCACCCGCCGCCCACGTGCCGCTCCTGGTGAGCGAGCTCGGCGAGAACGCCGGCGTGCTCGGCGCGGCCATGCTCGGCGAGTGAGCCGGGCGCGCGCTCAGGGCCCGCTCGGCGACGCGAGTACGATGCGAACCGAAGCCGACTTCGGGACTTCACTGGTCCCGCGCTGGCCGGTCTCGGCTTCGGCGTCCCAGGCGACGCTGACCGGCTGATCGCCCGAGATGCGTTCGATGCGAACGTCGATGTCGAGATGAGACGGCGAAGTGGTGACCGCGTAGGGGAGATCCACGTCCCACGGGCGGCCCGCATCGGGCGTGCTCGAGTCCAAGATGCGATCGGGGATCATCGTCGTGAGACCGCGCGCCGACGTGCGCACGCGAAGCTGGGCGGCCGCGGTCGGATCCGAGAACGTCGGCGTGAAACGCAAGCGCACGCCGAGCTCGTGGCTGGCGTCGGCGGCGAGCGAGAACCGCGTCGACGCCTCGCCGCGCGCGAGCGAGACCACGCCGCCTTGGCGATGAGCGATGCTCCAGCGCGGCGGCGAGGTGGCGATGAGCGCACCGGCGGCGACCAGAAGCACCAGTGTCGCGAGGGCGCGTCGCTTCACGCTCGCTCCAGCACGAGGGAGCTTCGGCGCGGCTTGCGCGACAGTGTCCGGAGCCCGAGCGCAGCGCCGGCGAGAGCGAAGACCGAAACGTAGAGCCAACGCTGGGAGTCACCGCCGCGGCCGGGCCCCAGAATGGGCGTAGCGCCCGCATGGACTCCCGTCGGAACGTTCTTGGGCGCCGCGCCGTCGAACGGCACGTCCTCGGTCAGCTCCGCGGAAGGAATCACGGTCGAGAACCGCGCCAGCACCTGGTCCGGGTCGGTAATGGACGAGAGCTCGGTGCCCAGATGGCTCCGCCAGTCGGTCGCCGGATCGTAAACCCCCTCGATCACGAAGGCCTTGCCCGAGTACTTGGAGACGCCCTTGGCCACCGCGTCGCCGTAGCTCGCGCTCACCAAGGCGGGGTCGAGGTCATCGAGGGTGAGCGTCTCGAAATTGCCGGCAGGCGCCGAACCGGTGGGCGCGACAGTCTTGGGCGCAGCCACGTACACCTGGATGCCGAGCGACTCGGCCGCGCCGATGCGGCTCATGCGCAGCGGATATCCACGCCGATCCCCGGGAACGGAGAAGCTCACACCGACGCTGGTCGCCCCGCTGCCCGCGGCACTGCTGCGCTTGAACGCGAGGAAGTATTTCCCAGTGCCGACGTAGGCATCGAGGATCTTCGTGTGGGCAGCGGGGACCACGAAGCCGTTGTCGCCGAGCCAGCCCTGGAGGGCGCTCACGTCCGTCGCGCCGAGCACGGCGGCCGTCACGGGTCCCACGTCCACGATCTGGACCACTTCGACCCCGCCTCCGCTCTTGTCCCCTGCCACTGCCGAAGAACCGCAGCCGCAACCCCCGCCCGAGTCCGCCGCACTCACCGTCGGACGCGTCGCCATGTCGAGCTCGAAGAACTCCTCCGCGGGCACCGGGTTCGGGTTCACCGTGGGCTTGTCGGGCACGGGCGTGAGGGCGCCGAAGGGCTCGCTCGCCTCCGGGATCGCGAGCTGAATCACGATCTGGGTCGTACCGTCGTCGCGCAGCGACAAGAACACGCGTTGCTGAGTCTGCACGACCACCGACGTCGGACTGACGACGGCCCCGCACGCTGCGGCCGGCGTGGTGAAAGTCAGCGCGGTCACGCCAAGCGGGACGGCCAGAGAGGCGCCGAGGATCGAACGGAGCATGGGCAGAGCATGCTCCGGATCCGCGGCCCGCGCGAGCCGCCAACCGCGCATCGGTGGTATAGAGCGAGCATGCGCGCCATCGTCTTCGAAGCCCCGGGCGGTCCCGAAGTGCTCACCCTGGGAGAGCGCCCCGACCCCGTGCCGGGCCCGGACGAAGTGCTCGTCGACGTGAAGGCAACGGCGCTCAACCGCGCCGATCTGCTGCAGCGGCGCGGGCTCTATCCTCCTCCGCCCGGCGCGAGCGACATCTTGGGCCTCGAGTGCGCGGGCGTGGTCGCCGCCTGCGGCCCGGACACCGCCGGTCCCGCGCCTGGCACCCGGGTGATGGCGCTCCTTCCCGGCGGCGGCTACGCCGAACGAGTCGTGATCCCCGCGCGCATGGCGCTCACGATCCCCGAGGGCACGAGCTTCGAAGAGGCCGCGTGCATTCCGGAAGCGTTCCTCACGGCGCAAGAGGCCCTGTTCACCCTCGGGCAGGTTCGCGCCGGGGACTTCGTGCTCGTGCACGCAGCAGCCGGCGGCGTGGGTTCGGCAGCGGTGCAGCTGGCGCGTGAGGCGGGCGCGCGCGTCATCGCGACGGCGGGCAGCGCCGAGAAGCTCGCGCGGGTGGCTCCCCTCGGGGCCGAGGTGCTCATCGACTACAAGCAGCAGAAATTCGCCGACGTGGTGCTCGAGGCGACCCGCGGGCACGGCGCCGACGTCGTGCTCGACTTCGTCGGCGGAGCCTACTGGGAATCGCATGCGCGCTGCCTGGCGGTGGGCGGCCGCGTGGTGGTGATCGGGCTCCTGGGCGGCGCCCTGGCCGAGGTGAACCTCGCCCAGCTCCTCATGCGTCGCTACCAGATCCTCGGCCTCGTGATGCGGTCGCGACCGCTGGCGGACAAGATCGCCATCAGCCAGACGTTCGCGCGCAACTGGCTGCCGCGCTTCCAGAACGGTGGCCTCGTGCCCATCGTCGACAGCGTGTTTGCTCTGAACGAAGCGCGCGCGGCGCACGAGCGGATGGAAGCCAACGCGAACTTCGGAAAAATCGTGCTCCGCGTGGAGTGAGCGCGTCAGCGGAAACGCGCCGTGAGGCCAGCGCCGAGTTTCCAAACGACCGCGGGCACCTCGTGGACGACGACATCGGGCTTCTCCAGCACGAACTCGTGACGCGTGACGGGAAACCCCAGCGCGCCTTCGAAGCCGAAGGCGAGCCCGGGGTCGGGCAAGAGCTCCACGCGCAACGCGAGCTCTGGGGAGAACCAGAGGCCCGAGGTGCTCTTCGGCTCGGTGATGCGCTCGCTCTTCTTGCCCGCCGCCCGAACCACTCCGCCCTCGAGTGCGCCGCAAGGCAGGAGCGCTAGACCCGCGAGCGGTCGGAGTGCCGCGGGACACGCTTCTAGGCCCAGCACCCTGAGAGAGAATTCCGCACTGCCACCGTCGACGCGAGTCGGGCCGCTGTCGGCGAAGCGAATGCGAGCGCGTGCGAGCCCCGGCCCCACGAACGCCTCCGCGGCCAGTGCGATGCTGGGCGCGAGCTTCGGCGCGAAACTCGAGTCGGCCCCCACCTCGGTGCCGAACCCGAACGTGGGATCGCTCGGCGTCCGCGGCTCGGCGCGCGCAGGTCTCGGCGCCGGCTGCGGAGCGGGCGCACTGGGCTCCGGCGAGGGTCGCGGCTCGGGCTTCTTGGCCGCCTGCTCTTCTTCGGCGACGCGCGCCTCGATGGCGAGCGCGGTGACGAGCGCCATGGCGCGCGCGGCCTCGTCGCAGGTCGCGGACCTCACTTCGCGCTCCGCGCGTGCGCCGTCGACGTCCGTGAACTCGAGCCGTGCAACGAACGCGTCGCCGTCGCGAGCGACGCGCACTCGATACGTGCGTGCGAGCACGGCGGACTCGGTGATGCGCCCCTGGGTCAGCCGTGCCTGGACCTCCGAAGAAAACGCAGCTGCGGCCGGACACTCGGCCGGCGCCACGTAGTCGAGCCGCACGGCCGCATCGTCGGCGCGACACTCGGCTTGAGCCACGAGCAGCGCACAGGCGCCCCACGTGGTCGCTCGGAGTCGTCGGCGCATCGCCGAGACACTCGCACTCGGAGTGAGCCCCCGCAATCTCTGCGAGTGTCCCCTGAGAGCCGACGCGGTGTGGTCGACTCCCTGCAAGCTGTCGCAGGTAGCCGACAGATTTTCTGGACGGGACGCCTCGCTTCTAGGAGAAGTCGGCCCGGCACGCCCCTTGCTGAACGGGGCACGCACGGGCCGCGGCGGCCCAATGGAAACGATCATGACCCGAACCCTTCTGTGTACGAGCCTCGCCTTCGCCACGTTGTCCCTAACCCTCGCCGCCCACGCCGAGGAAGCTGGCGCTTCGGGGTCGGTGTCCCTGTCGGGCGCCGGCCTCTCCACGTCCGCGAAGCACGACGGACGCCCCGTCGACAACTACTTCGAGCTCGGGATCTTCGGTGGCGTGCTCCTGCCGTCGAAGAACCACAACTTCCAAGACGAGACCAAGAGCCATCAGGCCTTCAAGTCCGTGGCGCCCGAGATCGGCGCACGCTTCGCGTTCTTCCCGTTCGCGTTCGCCGGCCTCGAAGCTGAAGGTGGCGTCGCTCCGACGAAGACCAAAGACGGAGGCTCTGCCGGCATCTGGGCGTTGCGTGCCCACGCAGTCGGGCAGATGCCCATGAGCGGCTTCACGCCATTCGTGCTCCTCGGCCTCAGCCGCATGGGTGCCGGCAGCAACGCCATGGGCAGCGACAGCGATCCGACCGTTCACTTCGGTGCGGGCGCGAAGGTTCCGCTCGACGACTTCGTGGGCCTGCGCCTCGACGTGCGCGACAATCTCTCGCAGAAAAACCAGTCCTCGGGAGGCAGCCAGGTGCACCACCCCGAGGTGCTGCTGGGTCTGACGTTCACCATCGACCCGCGCAAGAAGGCAGCGCCTCCGCCACCAGACACCGACGGCGACGGCGTGCTCGATTCTGCGGACAAGTGTCCGAAGGAGCCCGGCATCGCCAGCAAGGATCCGGAGAAGAACGGCTGCCCGGCTCCGGTGGACCAAGATGCAGACGGCATCGAAGACGCGAGCGACGCCTGCCCGACCGAAGCCGGCGTCATGAACCCCGACCCGCAGAAGAACGGCTGCCCCGCGCCCAAGGACGGTGACGGAGACGGCTTCTTGGACGAGGCCGACAAGTGCCCCACCGTGGCCGGCGTCGCGCCCGACGGTTGCCCGGATCCCGACGCCGACAAGGACGGCGTGAAGAGCCCCGACGACAAGTGCCCGGATCAGGCCGAGACCAAGAACGGCTATCAGGACGCAGACGGCTGCCCCGACGAAGTGCCGGCCGAAGTGAAGAAGTTCTCCGGGGTCATCGCGGGGATCGAGTTCGACCTCGGCAAGTCGACGATTCGCGCCAAGTCCAAGCCCACGTTGGACGAGGCGGCGAAGGTGCTCACCGACAACCCGTCGCTGCGCATCGAGATCAGCGGCCACACCGACAACAACGGTGACCACGCGAAGAACGTGACGTTGAGCGCGTCGCGCGCCGAAGCGGTCAAGGCCTACCTGGTTTCCAAGGGCGTCGACGCCGCGCGCGTCACGACCCGCGGCGCGGGACCCGACGAGCCCATCGGCGACAACAAGACCGCCGCGGGCCAGCAGAAGAACCGCCGCATCGAATTCAAGCTCCTGACCCAGTGAAACGAGGTACCCCATGAACGGCGCTCAGCTCACCGAGACCATCACTACACGCGGAGTCGACATCGGCATGAAGCTCCTGGGCGCCGTGCTCGGGTACATGGTCGGCCGCTGGCTGATCAGCCTGGCGGTGACGCTGCTCAAGCGTGCGCTCACCGCCCGCAACGTCGACGCCACGCTCCAGCGCTATCTCGGAAACATCGTCTCGGTGCTCCTGCACATCGCGCTGGTCGTGGCCATCCTGGGCTACTTCGGCATCGAGACGACGTCGTTCGCGGCCCTCTTCGCCGCGGCCGGTGTCGCCATCGGCATGGCGTGGAGCGGCCTGCTCGGCAACTTCGCGGCGGGCGTCTTCCTGGTGATCCTGCGGCCGATCAAGGTCGGCGACTTCGTCTCCGTCGGTGGGGTGACGGGCACGGTGAAAGAGATTGGCCTCTTCGTCACCGTGCTCGACACGCCCGACAACGTCGAAACCTACGTCGGCAACAGCAAGGTGCTGGGCGACACCATCCAGAACTTCTCGGCGAATCCGCACCGCCGCGTGGACCTGAAGGCCCAACTCGACCATAGCGTGGACGTGGCCGCGGCCATCGCGCAGCTGAAGGAGAAGCTCGCCGCCATCCCCAACGTGAAGACCGCGCCGGCACCCGACGTCGAGATCCTCGAATACACCTTGGCGGGCCCCGTGCTCGCAGTGCGCCCCTACACGCACACCGACCACTACTGGCAGGTGTACTTCGAGACCAATCGCGTCATCCGCGAGGTCGGAAGCGAAGGCGCGTTCCCGCCGCCGAAGCAGCACTTCGGCGTGCAGAGCCCCACGAAGGCCGCCTAGGGACCACGGGCGAGTGAAGTTGGATCGCGGTCGGCCCGGCCGGCCCGTCGCGAGTCCTGCTTCGAGCTCCGCGACCGCGCCAGGATCCATCCGTGCGTCGCACGGCCTTCGATGCGAGCGCGCCTCGCCGACGTCAGTGGGGACAGATCAGAGTCGTGGCGCTTGCACAGGGCCTTGCTCCCCAGCGAGCTCACGGACAATCTGATCCAGCCGTGGTCTTGCCAGGGCAAGCCCTCGATGTTGACGCCACCGCCGCGGTCGAGCCGACGCAGCAGCTTTGCAGTCATGAAGTGGCCCAGCTCCTCGCATGCTATACGACGCCGGCCATGGCTGGCGCCGAACGAAGAGTCGTCGTCGAGGCGAGAAAGCTCGAGAAGCGTTACCGAGACTTCGTCGCCGTAGCAGGCATCGACTTCGAGATCGAACGCGGCGAGTGCTTCGGCTTCCTCGGCCCGAACGGTGCGGGCAAGACCAGCACCATGCGCATGTTGCAAGCCACCAGCCTGCCGAGCGGGGGCGAGCTCAGAGTGCTCGGGCTCGACCCTCGCACGCAGGGCAAAGAGCTTCGCGCCCGGATCGGCGTCTGCCCCCAATCCGACAACCTCGACCCGGACTTGCCGGTCTACGAGAACCTCCTGGTCTATGGCAGCTACTTTCCCGAGCAGCGCGAGATCACCGCGCGCCGCGCGGACGAACTGCTGGAATTCGTCGCCCTGAGCGACAAGCGAAGCCACGCGATCCCGGAGCTCTCCGGTGGCATGAAGCGGCGGCTCGTCATCGCGCGGGCGCTGATCAACGAGCCCGAGCTCTTGTTGCTCGACGAGCCGTCCACGGGCCTCGACCCGCAGGCGCGACACCTGATCTGGGGCAAGCTGCGAGAGCTCCGCGCCCGCGGCGTCAGCATGGTGCTCACCACGCACTACATGGATGAAGCCGAGCGGCTGTGCGACCGATTGGTGATCATGGACGGCGGCAAGATCCTGGACCACGGCACGCCGCGCGAGCTCGTCGAACGGCACGTCGGAGCGGAAGTGTTCGAGCTCGATCTCGGCAGTGAAGCCGCGAGCACGGTGCTCGACGCCGTGAATCTCGCAGCGGCACGCACGGAGCGAAGCTCCGACGCGCTGGCGGTGTTCTTGGAGAAGCGCAGCGAGCTCGGCGAAGCGTTGGTGGACCACGCCCGTCGCGCCGGCGCGCGCTACCTCCTGCGGAACGCCAGCCTCGAAGACGTGTTCCTCCACCTGACGGGACGGGAGCTCGACGAATGAACGCCGCCCGAGCGACCTTCTTCCATGGGGCGACGCGCGTGGCCGGCCGCAATCTGAGCGTGTGGCGCCGCTACGCCGCGGCCAGCGCCATCGGCAACTTCGGAGAGCCGCTGCTCTACCTGGTGGCCCTCGGATACGGCCTCGGTCGCGTGGTGCCCCCCATCGACGGTCAGAGCTACGCGGAGTTCATCGCGCCGGGCCTGGTGGTTTCCACGGTGATGTACACCGCTACGTTCGAAGGCACCTTCGGCGCCTACACACGCCTCGCCACGCAAGGCACGTTCGACGCCATCCTCGCGACGCCCATCACGGTCCCCGAGATCGTGGCAGGTGAGGTGCTGTGGGGCGGGCTCAAGAGCATGTTCGGGGCGAGCGTCGTCTTGGGTGTGATCACCGCGTTTGGGCTCGTGCACTCCTGGCTCGCCCTCGGCGTCATTCCGCTCGGTTTCGTGGCCGGGCTGATGTTCTACGCCATGGCCCTGTGCACGACGGGGCTCTCCAAGAGTTACGAGTTCTTCAACTACTACTTCACGCTGATCGTCGCTCCGATGTTCCTGTTCAGCGGTGTGTTCTTCCCGCTCGAACAGGCCCCCCGCTGGGCTCTCGCCTTCTCCCGCGTGCTGCCCCTCACCCACGTGGTGCAGCTCTCCCGAGGCTTCGTCCGGGGCGCCCTCGCGTCGAACCTGCTGGTCCACGCCGCGGTGATGCTGGGCTACGCGCTGGCGGCCTACGCCCTCGCCGCCCACCTCCTTGGCCGGCGCCTGAAGATTTGAGGAGTTACGCCACCGCTGATCAAAATGACCGCCGCCGGGGATTAGACTTCCGGTGCACCAGAGCTTGACCCCTTTCGAGCGACCCCAAGCGTCGGAGCCGCCGGTTCCGCCTCCTCCGCGTGCGGAGTCGGGCCGTTCGGACTCGTCGCCCGGGCGTCTGGCCGCTCTGGTCAAACGCGAGCTCACCCCAGTCTGGCGACTGCTACGGCGGATGGGACTCACCGAAGCCGAGGCCGACGACGCGGCCCAGCAGGTGTTCATCGTGGCGTCCAAGCGCCTCGCCGACATTCTCCCCGGCCGAGAGCGCGCGTTTCTGTTCACGACGGCCATCCACCTCGGGCGAAAGAGCATGCGCAGCCGGGCGCGCCGGCGAGAAGACGGCGACGACGCACTGGTCGAGCGCCGCGACTCCGTGCCCGGTATGGAGGACCTTCTCGATCAGAAGCGCGCCCGCGAGCTGCTGGACGATCTGCTCGATTCCATGGGAGAAGACCTGCGCATCGTGTTCGTGCTCTACGAAATCGAAGAGCTCACGATGGCGGAGATCGCAGCGCTGCTCGAGCTACCCCCCGGGACCGTCGCCTCGCGTCTCCGGCGCGCACGAGCCGAGTTCCAAAACGGCGCAGCCCGCATCCTGACGGTGCCTGGAGGAAAGCCATGAACCAAGACCCTGCGCGCCTGCTCGACCTCGAGGACGTCGGCGCATCGCACGCGCTGTTGCGAGCGGCTCGCTCCGACGCGCCCGCAGATCGACTGCTCGGCGAGACGCTGCTCGCGTTGGGCGTGGGAGCGGGCGCCGTCGGCGTCGGCGCTGCCGTGAGCGGTGGCCTCGCGGGCGGGAGCGCCACACTGCTCAAGGCCAGCACCAGCTCGAGCTTGGGGGTGATGGCGCTCAAATGGCTCGGCATCGGTGCGCTCGGCGGTGCGGTCACCATGGGCGCCGCCAGCGGAATCGTCGAGCTCCGGAAACCGAACCGCGTCGAGCCCCACGCGCAAGCCGTCGCGCCGCGAGAGCCGCCCGTCGAAGCGCCGAAGCCCGCGGCGCCTCGGCCGGAGGTAGTCGCCGTGGCCCCGCCGAAGGACGACGCGCCGCCGCGCGCGAAGAGCGCCGCCAGCGAAGAGAAGCCGAAAGAGCCGTCCATGGCCGAAGAGCTCGACTCCCTCGACCGCGCTCGCAAGGCACTCTCGAGCGGGAATGCCGCCGGCGCGCTGGCGATCCTGGACGCCTACGATCGCAGCCCGCGGCCCCACCGGCTCGAGCAAGAAGCCTTGCTCTTGCGCATGGACGCGCTCGAACGTTCGGGCAACCTGGTGCGTGCGCGCGAAATCGCCAAGGCGCTCCTCGATCGCAGCCCGAGCGGGCCCCACGCGGCGCGCGCTCGCAAGCTGCTGGGACAAATCGATCCGCAATGATGATCAAACCGGCGGTGAGCGGGGATTCATCGTCGAGGGCTCAGCGCTCCGCCGAGCACCCAAGAGGAGGACTTCGACATGCTTCGCAATGTGCTCGCGTTCGGCGCGGTGGCTTTGATCCTTGGCGCCTGTAGCTCGCGTTCGTCTCTCGGCAGTGGCGACGACAACTTGAACGGCGGCAAGGGCGGCTCGGGCGCCACGGGTGGCGGCTCGACCGGTGGCGGGGGCGGAAGCGGCAATGCCGGCGGCGGCAGCTGGGACCCTTGCTCGGGTGCGCCATGCGGCGCCGAGTGCAAGCTGTGTGACCCGAAGGACCCGAACTGCGTCGAAGACGCCTCTCTCAAGTTCTGCGGCGCCGACGGCAAGTGCGGCGGTGCGTACCCCGACTGCGGTCCCGTGCAGACCTGCACCACCGACAAGGAGTGCCCCGCCATCGGCGCTCCGTGTCAGGCCTGCCCCGACGGCAGCGCGGCCTGCCCGTGGAGCAAGTGCGAAAAGGGACAGTGCGTGAGCGGCTTCGACAGCTGCCAGGGCCAAGAGTGCAAGCTCGACGAGGATTGCCCCGCGATCCTCGCGCCGTGCCAGCAGTGTCCCGACGGCAAGTTCGCCTGCCCGTATTCGAGCTGCGAGAACGGCAAGTGCGTGGGCGGTTTCGAGGGCTGCGCGGGCTACGACCCGTGCGCGGGCAAGAACTGCGGCGAGCCGTGCAAGGTCTGCCCGCCCGACGATCCGAAGTGCGTCGAAGACGCAGTGCTGAAGGTGTGCGACGAGAAGGGCGCTTGCGCGCCGAGCATTCCGGTGTGCGATCCGAACCCGGGGCAGTGCAAGCTCGACTCCGACTGCCCTGCCATCGAAGTCTGCAAACCGTGCCCGGGTGGCGCGTGCGCGGTGATGGCGTGCACCAACGGCGCTTGCGGCTGGGAGTGTCCGCTTCCGACGTCACCGGAGTGCAAGCTCGACTCGGATTGTCCGGCCATCGAGGCCTGCAAGCAGTGCCCCGGCGGCGCGTGCGCGGACATGCACTGCCTGAACGGATCCTGCGAGCTCGTCTGCGGGCTCTGAGTCGGTCAGCGAGCTCGAGAGAGGCGCGCGCGGACCCAGTCGACGGCTTCGTCGGCGGTGGCTGCGCGCGCCACGGGCTCGTTTCGGCGCTCGTCGATGCGCTCGCCGGCTAGCCGCCCACTCCAGCCCTCGAGCTCCACGGCCACGAGCGGCCGACCGAGCTGCCACGCGATGGCCATCTCGCTCAGCGTGCCCGAACCCCCGCCGAGGGCGATGACCGCATCGGCGCTGGCGACGACCAGCACGTTGCGCGCGATACCGAGACCGCTGGGGATGACGATGTCGGTGAAGGAATTGGCAGCGAGCGGATCGCTTCCCGGCAGGATGCCGAGCACGTCGCCTTCGCGACGGTGCTGCGAGCGCCGCGCCCCGCGTGCCGCGGCCTCCATCACCCCCCCGAGCCCGCCGGTGACCAAGCGGAAGCCCGCGTCGACGAGTTTCTGACCGACCTCTTCTGCTAGACGCACCACCTCGGGGGGCGCGTCCCCGTTGCCGATCACAGCCACCACCGGACGGCGCACGTCAGGTCCCCACCGGCCTGAGGCGTACGAGGCCCGGCCCTTGCTTCACGCGAGCCTGACACGCCAGCCGATTCTGGGGCGGACCCGCGAGGAGCTCGAGCAGCTCGCGCTCGGCATCGTTGGGAGGCTCCATGAGCTCGCTGCCCTCCAGGATCTCGACCTGACACGTCCCGCAGCTCGCGGAGCGGCACGAGAACGGCACGGGCGCCAAGAGCTCGTCGCACAGGTCGATGAGCTCACCGCCGTCGGGCGCCTCTCCGCGTTTCTCCCGACCGATGGCATTTCCTTCGAACACGATGCTGGGCACGCGGACATTCTTGAACCGGCGCCCCGCCGAAGCAATATTCTGCGCACGTGCTCGCGCTCTTGAACGCCGACCCACCGCGCCTCGCGCGCGATCAGCCGGAGCCGAAGCGCGCTGCCGGCGAGGCGCTCTTGTCCCTGCGCCTGGCGGGCGTGTGCGACACGGACGTCCAGCTCTCCCGGGGCTATCTGGGCTACCGCGGCGTCCTGGGCCACGAGTTCGTGGCGGACGTCGTCGCAGCCGACGGTCCACGCTGGGTCGGACGCCGAGTGGTGGCCGACATCAACGCCGGCTGCGGCGAATGTACCGACTGCCTCAGCCGAGACGGCCACCATTGCGCGCGACGGAGCGTGCTCGGCATCGTCGCGCGAGACGGGGCGCTCGCCGAGCGCTTCGTCGTCCCCGAGCGCTGCCTCGTGGAAGTGCCCGCCGACGTATCCGACGAACGCGCGGTCTTCGCCGAGCCGCTCGCGGCGGCGCTCCACGTGCTCGACGTCGTCCCTCCGGATTTTTCCCACGAGGCCATCGTCCTCGGCGACGGCAAGCTGGGGCTCCTCGTGGCCTTGGCGCTCCGCTCAGCCGGCCTCGCGACGCTGGTGGTGGGTCACCATCCCGAGAAGCTGGCGCTGGCGCGCGCGGCGGGCGCGCGGACGCTCGAGGAACGGGAGCTCGCCCCGGAGTCGCTGCAGAGCCCGCTGGTGGTGGAGGCCACGGGAAGTGAGCGCGGCGTCGCCCTCGCGCTGACGCTGACGGCGCCGCGCGGAACGCTGGTCTTGAAGACCACCGTGGCTGCCCGCTACGAGCTCGACCTCGCGCCCGTGGTGATCCACGAGCTTCGCGTGGTCGGTTCACGCTGCGGTGATCTCGGCCGCGCCGTCGCCGCGCTGCGCGACGGCCTCGACCCGACCCCGCTGATCGCCGCTCGCTTCCCCCTCGAGCGAGCCGACGAAGCTTTGCGGCACGCATCGACGCGCGGCGTGTTGAAGGTCTTGGTCGAGCACCGAGGCCCTGCGGAGGTCACGTGTCCCTCGTGATCACCTCGCGCGTCCTGTTGCCCGAGAGCGAGCTCATGGTGCGCGCCGTTCGCTCCAGCGGCCCCGGCGGACAGAACGTGAATCGGGTCTCCACCAAGGTCGAGCTCACCTTCGACCTCCCCGGTTCGAGCGCCCTCGACGCCGCCGCCAAGGCCCGCCTCGCCGCGCTGGCGAAGCACCGGCTGGACGCCGAGGGTCGCCTCGTCGTCACGAGCCAACTCACGCGTTCGCAAGTCCAAAACCTGGAAGACGCGCGTCAGAAGCTGGCCGCCCTGGTTCGCGCCGCGCTCGCCGTGCCCAAGCGCCGGCGGCCGACTCGCCCGAGCCGTGGCGCGAAGGAACGCCGCCTTTCGGACAAACGCCGCGAAGGAGACAAGAAGCGCGAGCGCCGGAAGCGCGACCACGGGGAGTGAACGCTTTCAGCGCGACTCTTCGCGGCAGATCTCGGCTTGGTCCTTGGGGCACGAGACGCGCACGTGGAAGTGATCGTCGTGGGGCGTGGCGTCCTCGGGTTGCTTCAGGAGCGCGGCCACCTCGGTCACGTATTTCTGGAACGCCGGCTGCTTGGCGGCGTAGCCGAGCAGACGCGCGCGCAATGCCCGAGAAACGAAGATGTGCGAAAGCCCCGCGCGCTTGTCGCGGACCCATGATTGCACGAGCAGCCAGTTGCGCCGGTCGTCGAAGCTGTAGCCGCTCCCGTCGGTTGCCTTGCCGTCGCCGCCGAAGGTGACGAACTTGTCCGGCGTCACCGGCTTGCCGGCCTCGTCGAGCACGTAGAAGCCGACGTCCGCGTCGCGACCGCTCTGGTGCGAGCGGTGACCGGAGAGCGGGCCACCCGCCTTGCGGGACAAGTCGCCCACCAGCATCACCGAGCCCGGCGCGCTCTTGGCGATCTCCTTGGCGCTTCGGCCCAGCATCAGCACCAGCGCGGGGTGACCGTAGGAGTGATCGCCACTGCCGGACTTGATGTTCACGTGCTTGCTCTTGCGCAGCCGCTTGGCGCGGATCTGATAGCCATCGTTCGGGTGCCCGATGGTGAGCGACATCAAGGAGAACGGCGCCTGGGTGAAGCGCTTCGGCAAGCTCTGCTCAGGCCGCGCGTAGGCGACGATCGGCGCCGAAAGGGCGAGAGCGAGCGCGAGCTGCCGAAACACCGGCCCGAGCCTAGCGTGGCGCTTTCGCCTCGGCGAGCGCCCGAGCGGGGAAGCCGGCGCGTGAACCGCCGTCTCGAAACGACGCGAACGGCGCTTCACTCGGGAGCCCGACGCGCCACGAGTCCAGCGAAAATCCGGGGCTGAGCTGCCGGCACGCGCTTTGCTAGGCATCCTCGCCATGAGCTCGCTTCGTCTCGCCGGGGTTCTCGTCACTGCTTGGGTTGCGGTCGCGTGTGGAGGCTCGGCGGGGGCCGACGGCCCGGGTTCGACCACGTTCTCGCTCACGCTCGGAGGCAGCGCCGCCACCTTCGCCCACGACGACCCGTTCGCCGGACAGACCGCGACCGAGGTTTCGGCCGGAGTGAGGCGCGTGACCTTCATCGACGCCGAGGGCGGCGAGTGGACTCCATTCGACGCCGGCACCGGCAACGTCGAGGTCAGCTACGGCAGCGCGGCCCGCACGACCTTGGTCGAGCTCCCCGCTTCGCAAGTGCGCGCTGGAAGCTACGTCGAGGCACGGCTCGTCCAAGACTGGTCGCGGTTCGACGTGCTCGCCGATCTGCACGAGGCGGGTTCGGTTCACGCGGGCACGCTGCACGCCCTCCAAGTCACGAGCGATCAGGCCGCCGTCGGCGGAGAGCTCCTCGAGCTCGGCAGCTATCGCCACGAGTTCCACGCACCGGGGATCGACCGGAAGTATGCGGGTACCGCTCCCGTCGCCTCGCACTCGACCACCGCCCAGGCGGAAGCGAACCTGGAAAACGGCGAATGGACCGTCCTCTTCCCGGTCGACTTCGAATTGGGCGCCGGCGCCGCCGGCACGCTCGCCATTTCGGTGAACCTCGACCAAGCTTTCCGCTGGCAGGACCTGGAAGCCGTCGGCTTCTCGCCAGGCCGCTACGACATCGCGCCTCCCGTCTACGAGCCCGTCGTCCAGTTCGGAGGCAACCGCTTCGAAGTCGTGTGGGAGTGAGCGCCGCGACGCAGGCCTTTACGCCGCGTTCGGATCGGGGTTGAAGAAGCCTCATGCAGAGCGTCGTGGTGTTCGGCGCCACCGGGTTCACGGGCCGGCTGGTGGTGCGCTCGCTCCTCGATCAGGGCGTCACGAACATCGTGCTCGGCGGCCGCAGCGAAGCGCGGCTCGCCGAGGAGAGCCGGACGCTCGGGGGCTTGCCCTACCGGGTCGCCGACGCAGCAGAGGCGAGCAGCCTGCCAGGTCTCGTGGCGGACGCCCGCGTCGTGATCAGCACGGCAGGGCCGTTCACGCGCTTCGGCGAGCCCGTCGTGCGTGCGGCCCTCGCAGCCGGCGCGCACTTCCTCGATACCACCGGCGAGCAGGGCTACATGGCGCGCGTCCTCGAGCGGTATCACGGAGCCGCCGTCGACAAGAGGGTCGCCATCGTCAATGCCCACGCGTTCGAGTTCGCGCTCGGGTGTTGCGCCGCCGCGCTGCTCGCCGAGTCCGACACGACGCTCCACACCATCGACGTGTTCAATCGCGTGTACGGTTTTGGCGCGACGCGCGGCACGCAAGAGTCGGGCATCGACCAGATCCTGTCGGACGCCTGGGAGCGCAAGCGCGGCCGGTTGGTCCAACTCGGGAAGAGTCCGTTTCCGCGTTGGGTCACCTGGCCCGACTCGGGCAAGCGTGAGCCGGCGGTGCCGTTCCCCGGTGCCGAAGCCTTGCAGCTCGTGCGCACGCACCCCGAAGTGCTGAACGTGAGCACGAACCTCGCGGTTCCGAAGAGCGTCGTGGCCCCGCTGATGGCGGCGTGGAGCGCGCGCGCCGTGCTCCGCGGTGCCGAAAAGCTCGGGGCCCTCGAGCCCGTGCGTCGCTTCATCCGCTCGCTGCCCGAGGGCCCGAGCGAGGAGGCGCGCGATCGGGCCGGTTTCAAGGTCCTCGCTCGGGGGCAGAGCGACTCCGCGACGCGCAGCGTGCTCGTGAAGGGCACCGACCCCTACGGCATCACCGGCGTCATCGCGGCGCTCGGCGCCAAGCTCCTCTTGGCTCGGCCGCCTCGCGCCACGGGTGTGGTGTCCACGGATCAAGCCTTCGGCGCGCGCGCGTTTCTCGAAGCCCTGGCGCCATTCGGCGTGACCTGGTCGGAATACTGAATCGCACGACCGCCGGCGTCGCCTCGCCTCACCACCAGAGCTCGGCGCTGGCAGAGTACTTGCGACGCGGCAGCGGCAAGCCCACGGCGTCGTATTGCTCTTCGTCGAGCAGGTTCTCTACGGCTACTCCGGCCTTGAGTCGGTTCGACCAGAGCGCGACCCCTGCGTCGGCGCCGACGGTCTTCTGGTCGGCGATGACGATGAGCCCCGCGGGCTCGGCCACCCGCGACCCGCGCTGGCGGAACGACCCCGCGACGTGCATTCGATCGAAGCCGAGCGCACGGCGGGCGAAGAGCTCCAGCCGGGCGAAGGTCGAGAGCCGCGACTGATAGGGAAGAAGATCGTTGGTGGTCGTGCGGCCTTCGCTGGTGTCGCGCGGGTCGAGCAGGGTGGCGGCGAGGTCGAGCTCCACGTGGTCCGCCACGACGAGCGCCGACTGGGCCTCGAGCCCGAGGACGCGCGCCGACCCGACGTTGTACGGGCGAATGACGCCCAGGCTCGAACGCCGGTACGCGATGAGCTCGTCCGCGAAACGCACGAAGCCGAACAGATCCCCGGAAAACGCCAGAGAACGCCCGCGAAACCCGCCGCGTATGCCCGCGTCCCAGCTTGTGCCACGCTCGGCAACGAGCTCCGGATTTCCGAGCACCACCGCGCTCACGCCGTGGAGCTCGCCCAAGGTCGGAACGCGCTCGTAGCGGCCTAGGTTCGACAAAACCGAGAGCCCTTGGACGACACGCCACTCGAGCCCGAGCCGCGCGCCGGGAGAAAGCCGGCTCGTGGCTTCGGCGCTCTGCTCGGTGACGTGCCGCTCGAGCGCCAGCACCGTGGCCAGCGAGAGGTCGTCGTCGAGCGCGAGCCGAGCGCCCGCATCGGCGCGCGAAACGCTGCGACGCGCCCGGACCACCGGCGCGAGCGCGTCGATGGCCAGCTGCTCGAGCTCCTCGCTCCCGCCGAAACGCAAGCGCAGCGCGTCTCCAGCGTCGAAGCTCACGTGGGCGGACTCGGTCACCCGGCGGCCGCGGCTCTCGACGCTCGGCGCGCCGACGGCGAGCTCTCCCCAAGGGTCGTCGATGTGCGAGAGCCCGAGCAAGGCGCTCGTCGCGAGCTCGAGGCGACAGCTCGAGCTCTCCGCGACGAGAGGGCACGGCACGCGCGTCCGAATCGCACCGAGCACGCGTTCGACGCGCGCGCGGGCTCGCTCTGCAGGGATGACACCGAGCCCGGTCACGCCCTGCTCGCGGCGAAACCCGTTGAACAGCGTCACCACTTGGGCGTCGCGACCGAGCTCCGAGCGGCTCGTAGCCCACAGATCGAACGCCGAATGGTCGGCGTTTTCGCGCCGCACTTCGCGATCGTCTCCGGGGACGAAGGCCGTCCCCGCGTCGTCGGTATAGGCGAAGTCGTTGTCCGCGCGCTCGTGCCGCACGCCGACCAGGGCGCTCGACCCGCTCGCGGCGGCCGCGCCGCCGAGCCAGGCGGAGCGCGCGCCGAAGCTGCCGACCGCGACGCCAGCGCCGACACTCGGGCGTTTGGGCAAGCGAGGCTCGAGCAAGATGGCGCCGCCGATGCCCATGCGATCGACGGCCTCGGGCGAGGTGCCGCGGTAGACCTCGACTCGGTCGAGCATGAAGAGCGGAACCTGGGAGAGGTCGGCCGTCCCCGTCACGTCGTCGTTGATGCGAACTCCGCCGAGGTAGACTGGAACTTGAGAGCTCGTCGCGCCGCGCAGCGAAGCCGTCGCCAGATCTGCGCTGCTGCCGCGCCGCTCGAGCGCGGTCCCCGGAACCTCCGCGAGCACTTCGGGCAGATCGCTCCCTGGTCGCGACAGGCGCCGTCCCCGCACCACGGTCGCCGCTGCGCTGGGCTCAGCGCGCGACGCGCGGTCGAGGGGCTCGTCGCGCACCTCGACGCCGACCTCGGGCCCGGGCTCCGCCCGGAGCGGCGCCGCGACGGCGAGGCTCGCCGCCACGAGCAGAGAGCGATGCTGCCGGCTCACGGACACGACGCGTGCACGACGGCAACCGCATCCAGGTCGAACACGCCGTTCATCCCGGTCAAGTCCTCGCGGTCCGTGATCTTCACGAAGCGCGCTTCTGCGAGGCCGACGTCGGCGAGATCGAAGGCGTCGCCACCCGCCACGTCGGGATCGAGCGGGTCGATGTCGTTCTCGTCGGGGTTGGCGTAGACCGGATGCCAGCCGGCGCACTTGCCGTAGGGCGCGGCAGCGGCCGTGCACGGGAACTCGACGAAGCTCTGGCCATCGGCGCTGACCGAAACCGTCCCGAGCTCGGCGAATGGCGAGCTGGGATCACCGCCCGCGTAGAATGCGTTTTCGAACACGATGAAGTCGGCGCCAGGCGCGTCGACGATGCGCGTCGCGCCGAACGCCAACGTGACGTGTCCTCCGTTTCCCAGCGACACGACGTCGAGGGAACCGAGCGCGTCCCCTGCCCCCTTGGGCGGCCCGAAGAGCGGCTGGGGAAAGCTCGCCTGGCCAGTGCTCTGCCCCGGACCGAATTCGTGGTCCAGGCTCTCGGTGGCGAAACGGTCGCAGCCCTTCGCTCCTCCCGAGCCAGCTCCCGACGCCCCGCCGGTTGCGGTCGCGCTGCCGTGGCCGCCGCCGCCGAGCCCCTCGGCAGAGCCCGCGCCGTCGTCCCCTCCGCACCCCATCGCCAGCGCCGAGAAGAGCGCCGCGCAAACCCATGAATCGTTCATCGAAGACCTCCGGGCGAGACGCGCGCCCACGTGGCAGGTGATCCCCGGAAACTCCGGGGCACCGATGAGCAGGTCTTCTGACTTCCCGTCTTTGCCCGGTCGCCTTCCCAGCGCGTGGCCAGTGGCTTCGTGACCGGACCGTTCCGAGTTACAGCGGCGGCTCCGTGCCGGACTTTCACCGGCTTCCCATGGTGACCGAGGTCACCACCCCTTTCGGGGACTATCGGCGAGCACGTCGGTACCACGGCGCCCCGGACCACGCAATCACCCCGGTGCCTCCACGTGGCGTCCCCGGGCGCCGCACTTCCGGAGCGTTTGATTCGGGCAGGAGGATTCGATGCCCCATGCCGAACGCAGCCTGCCCGAGAAGATGGAGTTTCCGCCCGTCCTCGATCCCCACCGGGCGAGCAACCCGCCCACGCCGCGTCACGCGCTGCTCATCAACCCGTTCTACCGCAAGGACCCGTACGCGAGCTTCGGCAAGCACGTGCTCACGCCGAGCCTCGCCCTCACGAGCATCGCAGCGGCGACGCCCGACAGCTGGACCGTGCGCTACTGGGACGAGAACCTCCTGCAAGGCCCCCCGCCCCTCGCTCCCTTTCCCAGCGTGGTGGGCATCACGGTGCACCTCACCTTCGCGCGGCGGGCCTACGAGCTTGCCCGCTACTACCGCGAGCGCGGTGCCAAGGTCGTACTCGGCGGCCTACACGTCACGTCGTGTCCCGAAGAAGCGGCGCCGCACGCCGACACGTTGGCCATCGGCGAGGGGGTGGCGCTCTGGCGCCAGATCCTCCTCGACCACGAGCGAGGGGAGCTCCGCCCACGTTACGCGCGCGACTTCGACGGACCGTTTCGGTTCGACCCCTCGCCGCGCCGCGAGCTCGTGCCCGAAGAGGCGTTTCTGACCACGACGAGTCTCATCGCGACCCGCGGCTGCCACAACCGCTGCGGCTTCTGCTACCTCGCGACCGAGGGCCTGCGCATGCCCTACGAGCTTCGGGATCCGGCAGACGTCGCAGCCGAGTGGCGAGCCGCTGGCACACCCTACGCGGTCTTTCTGGACAACAACCTGAGCTCGAGCCGGAGCTACCTCCGGCGTCTGTGCCGCGAGCTCGAACCCTTGGAACGCATCTGGAGCGCGGCGGTGAGCATCGACGTGACCGACGATCCGAGTCTGGTGCGCGAAATGGCCCTCTCGGGCTGCACCGCCGTATTCGTGGGCTTCGAGTCCTTGAACGTCCAGAACCTGCGGGATGCCGCCAAGAAGACGCCCGCACCCGACGACTACGCGCGGCGCGTGGAGATCCTGCACGACCATGGCATCGCGGTGAATGGCAGCTTCGTGTTCGGCTTCGACCACGACGGCCCCGACGTCTTCCGGCGGACGCTGGGGTTCATCGAGGCGGTGCGTCTCGAGTGCGCCACGTTCCACATCCTGACGCCCTACCCCGGGACGCCGCTGTTCCGGCGTCTCGAGCGCGAAGGTCGGCTCCTCCACCGAGATTGGGAGCTCTACGACACGAGCCACGTCGTTTTCCGCCCCGCCCGCATGACGGCCGACGAGCTCCAAGAAGGCTACGCCGCGGCATATTCCGAGCTGTTTTCGGCGGCCAGTATCTGGCGCCGCCGGCCGCGCCGCATGAGCGAGGTCCCGGCGTATCTCGCCATGAGCACGCTCTACAAGCGCAGCAATGCTCTCTGGCCCAAGCTCATCGAAAACGGTTGGACCGGCGCGCTCTGGCGTCCGTTGGTCGAAGGGGCACGACGCCGTCACGTCGCGTTCCGAAAGCGACTCCGCGTGCGCACGAACGCGCGCGCGTATCTCGCGCCGGTGTACGGGGGCGTGTGACGCATTGGTTTCGCGCACGTGCCGCCGCGTTCAGAAAGCCAAGCGCAACTGCGTCCAAGTTTCCGACTTGAACGCTGCCCCGAACCCGAGCTACTGACCGCTCGCCATGCAGCCCCAAACCCAGAAGCCGAAGCCCGAAGCGGAGCTCGCCGACCCGTGGTTCGCTGAGCCCGCCCCCGCCAGCGAGAACGCCCCGGTGATGGAAGATCCGGAGCTCGACGCCGAGTGGTTCCTCCGCGGCCGGCCGCTCTCGAGCCGCCCGCCGCCTCCTCGGGACGAGAACTGACCGTCCGAAAACACGAACGCCGGCCTGCTCGGAGAGCGGAGGCCGGCGTCGCGCCCGAAGGTCGACCGTCACTCGATGTCGAGGGAGAAGCTCACCACCTTGTCCTTGTCGAACCCGAGGCTGTTGTAGAAGTTCAGCACCGTGGTGTCGGCCTTGACGAGCGGAGTGATCTTCACGCGGCTCGGGCTCTTTTGTAGCGAGTCGCGGAGCTTCTGAACGAGCTGCTTGCCGATGCCTCGGCCCTGCATCTCCGGGTTCACGATGAGCTCCTGGATGTAGAGGATGAAGCCGGTCTCGCGCTCGAAGGTGTACGCGAGGATGGCGCCTCCGACGCGGCCGCCGTCCGTCGCCACCAAGCAGGACGCGGGCTCGAAGCGGTAGAACTTCTCGACGTACTTCTTCGCCCCCTCGAGGTTCCACTTGGCGTGGTACGCGGTGATGTAGAGCTGGGCGACGGCGTCGATGTCGCCGTCTTGCATGGCTCGGATTTCCATGCGCGGGGTTCTAGCAGAGCCCCACTCCCGGCGTCAGCAAGAGGAACGCAGCTCGTTCACGAATCCGGGCGGCCGCGGCAGAGCTCACTCCTCTTTCGGCTGGGTCGTGGCGAGGCGAAGCGGGTTACGCGCCGGCACGCCCGCCCAGACGCCCTCCCCACAGTACGGCGTGAGGGATCCGGACAGGCGGCGCTGGCCGTTTCGACGGTGCAGAGCGAGCGCGAGTGACACCGCGCCGTCTCCACACGGACCATCGCTGCTCCCGGTGGAGGCGAAGCGCGCGGTGAAGAGCTCGATGTCCGCCTCGGGAAAGCGTTCGACTGTGCCTTTTCCGCGCAGTTTCTGGCCATCCCCGCTGACGCCGAAGCCCCGGCTCGGGACGAGCGTGACGTCGATGCTGCTTCCGCGCCGCTCGATGCGGAGCTCCGCGCTGTCGCGGATGTCCACGTCGAGCTTCGCGGTCTCGACCTGGGCAGGCGGCTCGGCAGAGCTCGAACAGCCGGCCCAGAAACAAGCGAGGAGCACGCAGGCGTTGCGCATCATCGTACGAGCCTCCGATTGACGTTCACTCGTCGAGCCACCGCGAGCGCCTGCTCGGCGCTGCCGTCGACCAAGTGGAACACCCACGTGTAGCTCTCGTCGGGTGAGAGCGTCTCGTCGCGCACCTCCACCTCGCCGCTCTCCCGCGACACTTTGGCGGCGAGGTGCACGCGCGCCTGGTCTTCGATCAAGAAGCGCTTGGGGCCGAGGCTCACGAGGCCGGCTGGGAGCGCCAGGTGATGGCTCGTGAACGAGAAGTCACTCCGGCGGTAGGTCGCGACGACGTCGTCGGCGAGGGCTCGAGTGGTGAAGAGCTCGTCGCTGAGCTCGCCCGGAAACACCACTCCGACTTTGGTGGCGGTCCCTGGCCCGAAGTGGATCTCGAGCCGGTAGTGGCCCTCCGCGATGCGCTGCCAGGTCGTCGAGCTCTCTCGGTCCCCGGCGTCGACCTCGGGGCCGAGCAGCGCCTCGGAAACCTGACCTACCAGCTCGTCGTCCGCCCCCGGGCTCACGCTGCCCGCCTCGGGGTCGACGACCACCCGCGATTCGCCGAGGACCGACTTGGCTTCCCGGATCACGTCCCGCGCGATGCGTAGGGCCTCGGTGGAATGGGCGATTCCGTATTCCGCTTCGCCTCGGAACGGATTGATGCCCGAAGCGTCCGTCACTTGGCCGAGCGCGAGGAAGCGCCAGGCCGAGTCCAGCGTCTGCCTCGCGTCGAGGTCGGCTTGCTTGGCGGCGGTCTCGGCCGCCACGAGCTCACGGTGTGCGAGCGCCCCGAGGGTCCGCACCTCGTTGTCCCGCTCGCCCTCCCAGATCCCCTTGCCGCCGAGCCAGCGCAGGACACCCGTGGTGCTGTTCGGCTGCCAAGTCCCGTCGAAGAGCGGCGGGGGCACGGTGTGCGGCACTCGGTCTTTCACGGCGTCGACGTATTGGTCGACCGTGACGATGGCGTATCCCTGAGCCTCGAGCCCGAGCAGCTCGTCTTCGTACTTCTTCACTTCCTCGGGCTTGTGCTTGAAGACGTCGGGGAGATACGGGTTCAAGCCTCCCGTGGCCAGCAGCTCACCGTCGTCCAGGAACGTCCACGCCGTGGCCACGTCGACGCTGCCGTTCACGTAGCTCGAGCTCTTGCCGCCTTGGATCATGAAGATGTCGCCGAAGGCATAGAGCGACTCGGCCGGCGCATCGCCGTGTTGGAAGGTCCAGAGGTTCTTCGGCCACACCATGTTGCGGTAGCCGAGCTCCTTCATGCGCGCGGCCATGGCCTCGCCCGCCTGACCCTCCTGACAGAACACGGTGCGGGAAAGCGGGACGTCGTGTTTGGCGAACGTCGCTTGGGTGAGCGCCTGGGAGCGCCGCCAGTCCTCGGCCGGGTAGGCCAGGAACAGCTGGTCGGAGTAGTGGAAGCTGACGACGTCGATCTGGCCCGACTTGGCCAGCTTGCGCAGCTTGTCGAGAACTTTGGGGTGGCGCTTGGCCAGAACGTCGAGGAAGTAGCCTTGGAGCTCGATGTCGACGCCCCAGCTCGGGTGCTTCTCGAACAGGTCGATCACGGGCGCGAAGCTCTCGGTGACGATCAGGTCTTCGACCGCGTCGTTGTCGAGATCCAGAGCCGGGTTCGGCAGGAACGAGAAGCCGGCCATGCCACCGGCGACGTACTGGATGTTGAAGTGGAAGACGCCGAGAGCGTAGCGCTCGAGGGCGTTCGCCTCGGGGGCGGCTGCCAACACCGCCGAGAGGCCCAAGACCGAGAGAAGGTGGCGCATGGGCATCACGCCTTCGGGAACGGAGGCCAGCCGAGCGCCCGTCCGCCCACCACGTGCAAGTGCACGTGGAACACGCTCTGACCGGCTTCGGCGCCGGAGTTCATCACCACTCGATAGCCGCGCCCGGAGAGACCTTCCTGGCGCGCCACCTCCGCGGCGACTCGGAACAGGTGACCCATGTCGAGCTCGTGCTCGGGCAAGACGTCGTCGATGGTGGCGACGTGCGTCTTCGGAATCACCAGCACGTGGGTCGGCGCCACGGGGTGGATGTCCCGGAACGCCAGCGAGCGCTCGTCCTCGTGCACGATCGTGGCAGGGATCTCTCGCTTCAGGATCTTGCAGAACAGGCAGCCTTCCATCTTCGCCTTCTCGCTTTCGCGGCCACTAGCCTAGCCGGTCCGCAGGCCCTCGTCAGAACGTCTTCTTCGTGTCGAGCAGGATGGTCACCGGACCATCGTTCTCGATGCTCACGAGCATCTCCGCCCGAAAGCGCCCGGTCTGAACCGGCGCGCCCATCCGCCGGCACTGGTCGCAGAAGCGCTCGAAGAGCTGGTTGGCTCGCTCGGGCTCCATCGCGGAAATGAAGCTCGGCCGGCGCCCCTTTCTGGCGTCGCCGAACAACGTGAACTGGGACACCGCGAGCACCGCGCCACCGATCTCGGAAAGCGAGCGGTTCATCTTTCCCGCTTCGTCCTCGAAGATGCGAAGGCCCAGCACCTTGTCCGCGAGCTGGTCGGAGTCTTCGTCGGCGTCGTCTCGACCGACCCCCACGAACACGCAAAAACCGGCCTCGATGGCGCCCACTGTCTCGGCACCGACTCGGACGCTTGCGCGCCGAACTCGCTGAACTACGGCTCGCATGGCCGTCCGGGCGTATCCCATCGTCCTCGGACCGGCAACCATGGCCCGGCGACCGGATCCGACTGTTCGCCGGACTTCGTTCGTTTCGGCTATCCTCGCGCCATGCGCCAGCCCGTGCCGAGCGGGGCGCGTCTGCCCTTCACCGGGATGACGTTCTCTTCCGAGCTCCACCCCGGTGTCCAATACCGGTTGGAGCGCGTGCTCGGGCTCGGGGGTACCGCCATCGCCTACTTCGCCACGCGCTTCTCCGCCGAAGGCGAGTCACCTGCGGTGGTCAAGGTCATCCAACCCCGCATCGCCGTCGATTCGGGCGAGACGGCGCTCACCATCGTCAAGAAAGAGGCCGTGGCCCTCGGGCGCCTGAACGAGCAGGTACCTCCCACGCCGCACGTCGTGCGACTGATGGACACGGGCACGACCGAATACGAGTACTTCGGGCGGCGCCTGAATCTGCCCTGGATTGCCCTCGAATACGTCCACGGCGGTGGCGAGGGCACGACCCTCGAGCAACGAGTGGAGTACGCGGTCAAGCACACGAACTACGGCTTCGACACGGAGCGCGCAGCACGCGTCATCGACAGCTTGGCCAAGGGCTTGAGCGAGATCCACGCCGTGGGCGTGGTGCACCGCGATCTGACGCCCGGCAACGTGCTGTGTTGCGGCTCGGGCGACACGGAGCTCTACAAGATCAGTGACTTCGGCATCGCGCGCCCGGCCGGGCTCGCTGCCACGTTCGGCGACGCCATCGTCGGCACGCCGGGTTACGTCGCTCCGGAACAGCTCGGCGGCAACAGCCCCCTCAGCACCCAAAGCGACATCTTCAGCTTCGCGGCCATCGTGTACTTCCTGCTGACCGGGCAGCGCTACTTCGACGTGAGCTCCCCGACCCAAGCCTTGGTCGCGGTGGGCACGCCGACGCGTCGCTCCCTGCTCGAGGCGGCCACGTTGAGCCCCGAGCTTCGAGAACGCGACGCTGCGTGCCAGGCCATCGACATGGCGCTCGCCCGAGCCACGGCGCCGAACCCGAGCGAGCGACCGCGCAGCGCCACCTTGTTCGCCCAAAGCCTCCTGCCCTGGCTCGCGCCCGAATCGGCGGGAATCAAGCCGAGTCGTCGCTGGATCACCAGCATGGACCTCTTGCAGCACGTGCCGGAGCAGAGCACGAGCTGGGTGGTGCGGCACCCGCCGGGCGCCGATCGCTTGCTCACCAGCGTGGCGTGGAACGGCAGCGGACATTGCCTCGCAGCGTCGACCCAAGGCCTCGTCTATTGGGACGGCACCCACTGGGCTCCCGTGCCGGGCGAGACGTTGCACTCGCTCGGCGCCGTGCGCTTCGTGCGCCGCCTCACGCCCACCACTTGGCTCGTGGGAGGAGAGCACGGCGAGCTCGTCGAGTACTCGCGCGACGGGACTCGGGAGCTCGCTCGCTTGCCGGACCCGTCGCTCCGTATCGTCGACGCCCACGGCGAGCTGTCGGATCTCGCGGTGGTGGCGGTCGAAGACGTGCACAGGCAACCGTGGGTCGTCGGCGTCGCCGCGCGCCGCTTCATGCGCCCCATGCGCGTGGAGGGCGCCGCGAGTCTGTCTGCCATCGCTCGCATCGACGACGTGCGCTGGCTGCTGGCTGGCCGGAGCAGCGCCGGGCGCTCCTTCGCGGCCATCTACCAGCCGCTCGATTTCAGCATCGTGCCCATCGAAGCGCCGGACGGTCGCGCGCTGCTCGCCGCCGCCAGCCGCCCGGAGCGGCGCCTCGCCCTCGCGGTCGGCAGTGACGGCGGCATCGTCCGCGTGGAGCGAGACAAGAGCGAAGCCGTGAACGTCGAGGGGCGCCCGGACCTCGCTGCCGTCGCCATCGACGTAGTCGGCAACGAGTGGGCAGCGGGCGCCGGGTGCATCTGGGCCAACCGCGCCCACCGCGGTTGGAAGCGAGCTTGGGACAACTCCACCTGGCGCCCGCCGTTCATCAGCTTGCTGGCCGAGACCGGGATGCTGGTCGCGGTCACCGTCGACAGCGGAGTGCTCGAATGCCGCTCGCTCGCCCTCGATCACACTCCGGCCCGCTTGAGCCGCTGCGCTCACTTCAGGCACGTCCGCCGATGGACGCGCAGTCCGCGTCGCTCATCTTCACCGTGGCGCAGCTGCGCTGCACTGTGCGACGCTGAAGATCCCGAGGCACGTCGGGGTGCTGGTGACCGGGTAGCCTTTGAGCTCGGCCTGCACGGTGACGCACTGGGTTTCTTGGGCCGTCACCGTCGGCTGATATTGGCAGAGGTCGGCACAGCTCTTCACCGGCCAGGGCAGGTTGCCGGAGCCGCCGGCCCCGGAGCCGCCACTACCGGCTCCGCCGGTTCCCGGCAGACCGCCGACGCCGGGGAGTCCACCCGAGCCGGAGTCGCCGCCGGAGCCAGCACCGGCCGCGCCTGCAGCGCCTGCCGCGCCACCCGCGCTGGCGCCTCCCGAGCTGGCACCACCCGAGCTCGCACCACCCGAGCTGGCGCCTCCCGAGCTGGCGCCTCCCGCGCTCGCACCACCGGTGTTGCTTTGACCACCCGACGAAGTGGATCCGCCGGTGGCGTCGGACTTCTCGCTGTTCTCGACCACGCACGCGTTGGTGAGGGCGAGACCGGCGATCAGCAGCAAAGATTGGGCAAAGCGAAGTTCATGGCGACTCATTGGTGTTCTCTCCGCGCCCGGGGGTTCGAACGAGCGCAAACGAGTCCACAGCAATCCCAGTGCCAAACGACGATCGCTGGAATTCACCGCCAGAAACAGCGCGCGGCGCGAGCATGGAGGGCCCGACCCCGCCAAGCGGCGGGCGCGGCCCGACCGCTCAGCGGCCCACGTGGTAGAGCAAGACGTACACGAGCACGCCGCTCACGGAGACGTAGAGCCAGATCGGAAGCGTGACGCGCGCGATGGCGCGGTGGCGATCGAAGCGCTCGCGGAGCGCCCGCACCAAGGTGACGAGGGCCAGCGGAACCACGGCCGCCGCCAGGAGCACGTGGGGGATCAGGATCGCGAAGTAGATCCCCCGCAGCGCACCCGTCCCCCGAAAGGGCACGGAGCCGACCTGGGCGTGGTGCACGAGGTACGAGATCAGGAAGACCACGGAGATCCCCAACGCCGCCAGCATGCTCAGCCGGTGTCGCTGGCGTTGACCGCGCCGGATGAAGACCCAGCCGAGGACGAGGCACAACGTGGCGAGCGCGTTCAGGATCGCATTCAACGTGGCGAGCGGGTTCGGCATCGGCTCTCACCGGGGCCCGACGTCCGAGGCCCGGCGGCAATTGACACCATCGGATCGCGAACGGCAAGGCCCGCGCGGGCCGGACCCGGCCGAGAGGGCCGAGCTTCTCGCCGTCCGGCACTCCACGGACCAATTCTGCGTTCGCGAAACGCGAGTGCCGACATAGAATCCCTTCGCCGTGCCCATCCGTCGTCGCCGCCCGAGGGCGCTCTGGCTCCTCGCCCTCGTCGGGCTCTCCTCGACCGCTTGCCCGGGCTCGCTCGAAGATCCGGAGCGCTTCCCGGAACCCGACGCCTCGACGGGTGGCAAGGCGAGCGCGCTCGTGCTCGGCGAAGGCGGCGCAGCGGGCGCCGTCCCAGACGGAGGCTCGCAGTGAAGCGCGCGGTCGTCGCGCTGCTCCTGGCCCTCTGCGCGATCCTCTTCGTCGAGCGGGCCCACGCCGAAAGCGGGATCCGCGTGGTGGTGCGCGAGCTCGGCGACGACGGGACGCCGAGCGTCCGCAACGCCGTGCTCGGCATGCTCTCGAAGCACAAGCAGCTCCAGCTGGTGAGCGTGACCGAGTTCGAGAAGGTGGCCGATCGACTCGGCGTGAAGCTCTCCGGCTCCGCGGGTGTGCGCGCCGTGGCCAAGCCTCTCGAGATCGGCGCGGTCATCGAGGGCGAAGTGGACGCCGGCGAAGAGGGCGCCACCGTCACGCTGCGAGTGCGGAACAGCGACGGCGAGGTGGTGGAGACCCACGAGCTCGCTGCAAAGACGCTGCCTCTTCTCCTGAAAGAGGTGCGCGCCAAGGGCTGGAAGCTCCTCGGCTCGGCGTTGCTCGACGGCGCCCCTCCGAAGAAGAAGAGCGACGCCAAGCCGCGCATCGTGCTCTCCGACATCCTTCCCCCGCGTGCCGCAGAGCTCCGCGCTTCGCTGGAGAGCGCCCTCGCCAAGAACCAGAAGTTCGAGCTCGTGCCGGAGCAAGAGTCTTTGGCGGCGCGGGCGCCCGAAGCGGAGAAGCCCGACGACCAAGTGCTCGTGGCGCTCTCGCTCGGAGCTTCGGCGCTCCTGCGCGGTGAAGCCAAGCTCGGTGGGCAGAGCGAGCTCGTGCTCACCGTCCTGAACGGCAAGAACGGACGCGAGCTCGGCCGCATCCAGCTCAAGGGGTTCGGTCTCGCCGGCCTGCGCCGGGCCATCGCCAGCGATTTCGAGAAGAAACTCGAGCCGCTCCTGGCCGACGCCAGCCTACCGGCGCTCCACCCAGAGGACATCGAGAACGATCCGGTTTCCGCGGAGCCCGTGGTCGAAGAGAAAGCCGACCCTCGCCCGTCGGCGCTCGAAGGCGTGCTGGCGATCCGCGCCGGCACACGCAACTACCGCTACAGCGACGACCTGTTCGGAGTGCTGCGCGCGTATCGCATGGGCGTGACGCCCGCTGCCTTCGGCTCGCTGCGTTGGTATCCCATCGCGCACTTCCAGGGTGGCCCCCTCGCACACGTCGGCATCACTGCCAGCTACGAACAGGCTTTTTTGATCCAGAGCGAGGCCAACGGGAAGAAGTACTCGTCGACCTCCAAGGAGTGGACTCTGGGCCTTCGCGGACGCGTGCCCGTCGCCCCGCTCGAGCTCGGGCTCGAGGTCGCCGCCGGGGAACACGTCTTCGCCATCGACGACGATCCGAATCTGCCGCTCATCCCCGACGTGGACTATCGCTTCGTGCGCCTCGGCACCGATGCGAGAGCGCGCTTCGGCGCCTTCTCCCTCGGAGGCAGCTTCGGCTATCGACGCATCTCGGACTCTGGCGCGATCCAGACCCGGCAGTGGTTCCCTCGACTCGAGGTCGCGGGGCTCGACACCGGGCTCTTCGTCGGGCATTCGCCGCTCGCCCATTTCGACGTGCTCGTGGGCGTCCAATACCGCCGCTATTGGTTCAGCATGAACCCCGAGCCCGGGGACCGAAACGTCGCGGGCGGGGCGCTCGACAGCTACATCTCGGGCTGGGTCGGCGTGGGCGCCCAGCTCCCCGGAGACTAGTCGGAGATGACCGGAGGGGTGCCCGTCGCCCGCCGCGGACGCGTGCAAGTGGTCCTGGCTGCGCTGTGCTTTTCCACGGGGGGCGCGGCCATCAAGGCCACGAGCCTCGGAGCGTTCCAGGTCGCGAGCTTTCGTTCGGGCGTCGCCGCGCTGGCCATGCTGTTGCTCCTGCCACGAGCGCGAGCCCGCTGGTCGTGGCGCGCGCTCCTGGTGGGCCTCGCCTACGCGAGCACGATGGTGCTGTTCGTCAGCTCCAACAAGCTGACGACGGCGGCGAACACGATTTTCCTCCAGTCTTCCGCCCCGCTGTACGTGCTCCTG
>JAXLYN010000020.1:0-155758 GCA_046351435.1 Polyangiaceae bacterium | reverse complement strand
GTGAACGGCCTCGGCATGCCGCTGCCCAAGGGCACGCTGCGCGTCTACAAGGCCGACAAGAGCGGAGCCAAGCAGTTCATCGGCGAGGATCACATCGACCACACGCCGCGCGACGAGAAGGTGCGGGTGAAGATGGGCGAAGCCTTCGACGTGGTGGGCGATCGCAAGCAGATGGAATGGCGCACGCTCGGCAGTTGCTCCAGCGAGAGCACCTGGGAGATCGAGCTACGAAACCACAAGGACAAGGCGACGCGGGTCGAGGTCTACGAGCCCATCGGCGGCGAATGGACCATCGTCGAGAGCACGCACAAGCACGACAAGAAGGACGCTTTCACCTTCACCTTCGACGTCGAAGTGCCCGCCAACGGCAAGACCAAGATCAAGTACAAGGTGCGCGTGAAGTGGTGTTGAGGCGATGAACATGCGAACACTCGAGGGATATTCGCTGCTGGCTTGCTTCCTCTTGGCGGCTTGCGGCGGCAAGGGGCCGGAGACGGCCAGACACGACACGGGGCCGGCCAAGGAGCAGAAGTCGTCGGCGAAGCAGCGCGAGAAGGTGGCGATCACCGTCTACAACCAGAACTTCGGGCTGGTGCGCGAGATCCGGCAGCTCGATCTGGGAGAAGGGAAGGTGGCGCTCGAATACGGCGACGTGTCGGCGAACATCCAGCCCGAGACGGTGCACATCAAGTCGCTGGAGAGCGAAGACGCGCTGACGGTGCTGGAGCAGAACTACCGCTACGACCTCTTGAGCCCGCAGAAGCTGCTCGAGAAGTACGTGGACAAGAAGATCAAGGTCTACCGCTACAACGAGAAGCTCGGCCGCGAGGAGATGAAGGAAGCGAAGGTCCTGGCGGTGGAGCAGGGGACGGTGCTCGAGATCGACGGCGAGGTGACCTATGGGTTTCCCGGGCGCTTCGCGTTTCCGGAGGTTCCGCCGAACCTGATCGCGAAGCCGTCGCTGGTGTGGCTGCTCGGGAGCCGGAAGGCGAAGCAGCGGGTGGAGGTGAGCTACCTGTCGCAGAACCTGAACTGGGCCGCGGACTACGTGATGGTGGTGGGGGCGGACGACAAGGTGGGCGACCTGAACGGCTGGGTGACGCTGACGAACCAGAGCGGCACCACCTACGACAACGCCGAGCTCAAGCTCGTGGCGGGCGACGTGCAACGCCTCGCTCGGGAGGCTCCCGCGACCGAGGAATCCGCCGGCGAACGCATGGACCGGGGCGTGAGCCGTCCGCAGTTCAAAGAAGAGGGCTTCTTCGAGTACCACCTCTATACGCTGGAGCGTCCGACCTCTCTGCTCGACAAGGAGCAGAAGCAGGTGACCTTGCTCGAGGCCCACGACATCGGCGTGCAGAAGAAGCTGATCTTCTGGGGCGCCGATTACTACTACCGGGGCAACTACGGCCAGGTGGTGAGCAACCAGAAGGTCGGCGTCTACCTCGACATCAAGAACAGCAAAGAGAACCGCCTCGGGATGCCGCTGCCCAAGGGCACGGTGCGGGTCTACAAGGCCGACAAGAGCGGGGCCAAGCAGTTCATCGGCGAAGACTCCATCGACCACACGCCACGGGACGAGAAGATCCGCATCAAGATGGGCGAGGCGTTCGACGTCGTCGGCGATCGCAAGCAGATGGAATGGAACGCGCTCGGCGCCTGCGTCTCGGAGAGCGCGTGGGAGATCGAGCTACGGAACCACAAAGACAGCGCAGAGCGGGTGGAGGTGTACGAACCCATCGGCGGCGACTGGGAGATCGTGAAAGAGAGCCACCCGCACACGAAGAAGGACGCGCACACCTTCACCTTCGACGTGGACGTCCCGAGTCGAGGCAAGACCACGGTGACCTACCGCGTGCGCGTGCGCTGGTGCTGAGGAGACCTTCGATGAAGACCTTGCGCTTGGGACTACCGCTCTTGGCTCTGACGCTGGCTTCGACCTTGGCTTCGGCGGGCTCGAAGAAGAGCTCGGGCTCGGAGCAGCGGAAAGAAGTGAGCATCACGGTCTACAACCAGAACTTCGGTCTGGTGCGCGAAGTGCGCGAGCTCGAGCTCGGCACGGGCACGCTGGACCTCGAGTTCCGGGACGTGGCGGCCAACATCCAGCCCGAGACGGTCTCGATCAAGTCGCTGACCCAGGGCAACGCGCTGTCGGTGCTGGAGCAGAACTATCGCTACGACCTGCTCACGCCGCAGAAGCTCCTGGAAAAGCACGTGGGCAAGAAGGTGCGGGTCTGGCGCTGGAACGAGAAGCTCGGCAAAGACGAGCCGTTCGACGCCGAGGTCTTGAGCGTGGCCGACGGGCAGACCGTGCTGAAGATCAACGGCGAGGTCACCTACAACTTCCCCGGTCGCATTGCCTTCCCGAGCGTGCCCGAGAACCTGATGAGCAAGCCGACCCTGGTCTGGAAGCTCGAGAGCAAAGACGCGAAGCAGAAGGTCGAGGCGACCTACCTCACGCGGAACCTGAACTGGCGCAGCGACTACGTGCTGGTCGTGAACGATGCCGACACGGGCGGAGATCTGACGGGCTGGGTCACGCTGGTGAACCAATCGGGCGCTTCGTACAAGAACGCCAAGCTGAAGCTCGTCGCCGGTGACGTGCAGCGGGTGCAAGACCAGAATCAGCGCTACCCGAGCGGCGGCGCGGTGCGCTCGGAGCTGGCGAAGCAGGAGCAGTTCTCCGAAGAGAGCTTCTTCGAGTACCACCTCTACACGCTGTCGCAGCCGACCGACGTGCTCGAGAACGAGCAGAAGCAAGTGACGCTGCTCGAGGCCAAGGGCGCCAAGATCGACAAGAAGCTCATCTACTACGGCCAACAGTACTGGTACCGCGGCAAGTACGGTGAGGTGCAGCGAAACCAGAAGGTCGGCGTCTATCTCGACCTGATGAACTCCAAGGTCAACGGTCTCGGTATGCCGCTGCCCAAGGGCACGCTGCGCGTCTACAAGGCCGACAAGAGCGGAGCCAAGCAATTCATCGGCGAGGATCACATCGACCACACGCCGCGCGACGAGAAGGTGCGGGTGAAGATGGGCGAGGCCTTCGACGTGGTGGGCGATCGCAAGCAGATGGAATGGCGCACGCTCGGCAGTTGCTCCAGCGAGAGCACCTGGGAGATCGAGCTCCGAAACCACAAGGACAAGGCGACGCGGGTCGAGGTCTACGAGCCCATCGGCGGCGATTGGACCATCGTCGAGAGTACGCACAAGCACGACAAGAAGGACGCCTTCACTTTCACCTTCGACGTCGAAGTGCCCGCCAACGGCAAGACCAAGATCAAGTACAAGGTGCGCGTCAAATGGTGCTGAAACGAAAGCTCCCGCTCCTCGCGCTCTTCGTGCTCTCGTCGGCGGCTTCCGCCGAAACGAGGAAGAGCGGCGCCGACCAGCGGAAAGAAGTGAGCATCACGGTCTACAACCAGAACTTCGGTCTCGTGCGCGAAGTGCGGGACCTGGAGCTCGGCACCGGTACCGTCGAGCTCGAGTTCCGGGACGTCGCCTCGCTCATTCAACCCGAGACGGTGTCCATCAAGTCGCTCACGAATGGCAGCGCGCTCTCGGTGCTCGAGCAGAACTATCGCTTCGATCTGCTGACGCCGGCGAAGCTCTTGGAAAAGCACGTGGGCAAGAAGGTCCGCGTGTGGCGCTGGAACGAGGCTCTCGGCAAGGACGAGGGCTTCGACGCCAAGATCCTGAGCGTGGCCGGTGGGCAGCCCGTGATGGAGGTGAACGGCGAAATCACCTCGGACTTCCCGGGACGAATCGCCTTCCCCGGCGTGCCCGACAACTTGATGAGCCAGCCGACCCTGGTCTGGAAGCTCGACAGCAAGTCGAGCAAGCAGGCCGTGGAGGCAACCTATCTCACCCGCAACTTGAACTGGCGCAGCGACTACGTGCTGGTGGTGAACGACTCGGACACGGGTGGCGACTTGACGGGCTGGGTCACGCTGGTGAACCAGTCCGGGGCTTCCTACAAGAAGGCCAAGCTGAAGCTCGTGGCCGGCGACGTGCAACGCGTGAGCGACTACCGCAGCCGAGACGAGGGCGAGGACTTGGACGGAGCGCCCGCTGCCGCCGACAAGCCGCGCTTCGCCGAAGAGAGCTTCTTCGAGTACCACCTCTACACGTTGTCGCAACCGACAGACGTGCTCGAAAACGAGCAGAAGCAAGTCACGTTGCTCGAGGCCAAGGGCGCCAAGATCGACAAGAAGCTCATCTACTACGGCCAGCAGTACTGGTATCGCAGCCAATACGGCGAGGTTCAGAAGAACCAGAAGGTGGGCGTCTACCTCGACCTCCAGAACACCAAGCAGAACGGTCTCGGCATGCCGCTACCCAAGGGCACGGTGCGGGTCTACAAGGCCGACAAGAGCGGGGCCAAGCAGTTCATCGGCGAGGACCACATCGACCACACCCCGCGCGACGAACGCGTGCGGGTGAAGATGGGCGACGCCTTCGACGTGGTGGGCGACCGAAGGCAGATGGAGTGGCGCACGCTCGGTTCTTGCTCGAGCGAGAGCACCTGGGAGATCGAGCTCAGAAACCACAAAGACAAGGCGACGCGGGTCGAGGTCTACGAGCCGGTCGGCGGTGAGTGGACCATCGTCGAGAGCACGCACAAGCACCAGAAGAAGGACGCATTCACCTTCACCTTCGACGTCGAGGTGCCGGCCAACGGCAAGACGAAGGTGAAGTACAAGGTCCGCGTGAAGTGGTGTTGAGGCGTCGGTCCGTGACCTGAGCGAGGCCAAGCTTCCGGTTGCGTGCCTGGCTCGACTCGACGATCATCCAGTCGTTGACCTATCGCGGCCACTTCACCGAATCTCATGTGCCGAGCGGGGCCGGGCCGACGGACTGGACATGACCTCGGAGCCGATGGCGAGGCCCACCCTCCCTCGGCCGGAGGTCACGCGCTACGTGCTGTTCGACCGGATCGGATCCGGCGGGATGGCTTCGGTCCACGTCGCGCGACTCCTCGGACCAGCGGGCTTCTCTCGCACCGTCGCGGTGAAACGCCTCTTGCCGCATCTCGCCACGGACGACCGTTTCGTCGCCATGCTGCTCGATGAAGCTCGCATCGCAGCCCGGGTTTGCCACCCCTGCGTGGTGAGCGTCCTCGATCTCGTCAACGAGAATCACGAACTGCTTCTGGTCATGGACTACGTTCATGGCGAGGCGCTGTCGCGGCTGGTGCGAGCTGCCGAGGGTGCCGGCGTGCCGCCGCCACCCGCTGTGGCATCGGCCATCCTCGTGAGCGCGCTCCTCGGATTGCACGCGGCTCACGAGGCCACCAGCGCCGATGGAGCCCCGCTCGGGATCGTGCACCGCGACGTTTCGCCCCAGAACATCCTGGTGGCTGCGGACGGAATCGCCCGCGTGGCCGACTTCGGCATTGCGATGGCATCGGCCCGTCTGCAGGTGACGACGCCAGGTGAGCTGAAAGGCAAGCTCGCGTACATGGCGCCGGAACAGGCATTGGGCTCGGCCGTCGACCGCCGCGCCGACCTCTACTCGGCAGGTGTCATTCTCTGGGAGCTCTTGACCGGACGCCGGATGTTCCCCGCTGGTGAACTCGACCGCCTACTCGCTCGCGCGCGGCCCGAGCCAGTGGACCCGCCCAGTCGATACTCGGATCGAATCGCTCCCGAGGTCGACCACGTCGTGATGCGGGCGCTAGCGCGCGCCCCCGAGAATCGATTTGCCACTGCCAAGGAGCTGGCACGGGCTCTCGAGGTCGCGTTGCCGCCGGCTTCGGCGGTCACCGTGGGCGAATGGGTGGAAAGCGCGTGTGGAGAGGCCTTGGCCGTTCGAGCCCGACGCATTGCCGACATCGAGCTCTCGACGGAGCCCGACATCGAGCTGATCCCGTTGACGACGCAAGCGGGCGTCTCACCTGCAGCTCGACCCTGGTGAGCTTCCGTTCACGCCGTCGGCGCGCCCTGGTACGGCGGGATCGATCGAGTGGACCCGCGCGATCGTGCCGGTGGCCGCTGTCGGGCCGTCGCCAGCCGCACCAGCCGGCGCATCTGAGCCTGCTCCCCGGCGGGCTTCGCGCGCCTCGTACCTGGCACCGCTGGCCATCGCTTGCGGCGTCGTGGGCGTGCTGATCGTTTGGCAGTTCCGCGGGGCCTCGCCTTCCAGTCCGGTCTCGTCGGCGACGGCAGGCTCTTCCGGCGGAACCATCCCGAGCGGAGCTTTGCGAGAGAACGCGTCGGGCGCGGCGCGAGCAGTCGCTTCGCTGCCATCTGCCGCTCCGACGACACAGCCCCCCCGTGCCTCCACTTCGGCGAAAGTCACGCCGCGCAAAGCCAAGTGTGATCCACCCTTCAGCGTCGACTCGGAGGGGGTTCGACGGTACAAACCCGAGTGCCTTCAGTGAAGCAGTACGCCGCCGCCGCTTTCTGCGCTGCTTTCGTCGCAGCGGTGGCGCATCGAGCGGATGCGGATCCCGTCCGGTGTGCCGACGATCATGCCAACGGCCAGCGTGCCGAGAAGCACGGCGCGCTCCTCGACGCACGTGCCCGTTTTCTCGCCTGCGCGGCCCCCACGTGCCCGAGCGTGCTGCAGTTCGAGTGCGCTGATTTCTTGCGACGAGTCGAGGCAGCACTGCCCAGCGTTGCGTTGCGAATCCTGGATGGCGACGGGAAGGACCAGCGGCAGGCCGAGATCTACGTGGACGGTGCCAAGGACGCGAAGCGTTGGACAGGACGCGCGCTGCCACTGGACCCAGGTCCTCACTCGTTGCGGATCGTCACGGTGACTGGAACCAAGACGGCGGACGTGACGCTCACCGAGGGCGACAAGAACCGAGCCGTCGAGGTTCGCTTCGAACGCGCGGCGGACGGACCCCAACCCGCCCGGCCGCCCCGGTCCACGGCAGTGCCGACCGTTTCGATCGTGCTCGGCGCGATCGGGATCCTCGCGCTCGGCTCCTTCAGCTACTTCGCCATCGACGGGAAGCGCCGTCAGAACGACATGCAGGCGACCTGCGCTCCGCCTGCCGCACCACGGCCCACGTGCTCGCAGTCCCAGGCTGACGCAATGCGACGGCAGTTCCTCTTCGCCGACGTCTCCCTTGGCGTCGCGCTGGTTTCGTTGGGAGGGGCCGGCTACTTCTGGATTGCCCGGGATACGAGCCCGCGGAGCTCGCACGTGTGGAGCCTGGGCGCTCGCGGTCGGTTCTGATCATCTGCCGACGCAGACGTCGATGCTGAGTCGGGTCACGCGGATCTCGCCGCTCGCGCCTGGCTCGGCTTGGAGCGCGACGCGCAAGTTGGCGAGGTCACTGGCCGTCCACGGCTTTCCGTCGGGCCGGGTCGGCCGTGGGTGCGAGACGAGCGAATAGCAGGGGCCGGCGTCGCAGATCGGAACCGTCAGCGGACTGCTCCAGTACTCGACGTCGTTCCAGACTGCGGCCAGCCGAATGGTCTCGTTCCCCTTCAGGCCTTTGGCGTTGGCCACGAGAAAGACACCTTGGATGGAGGGTAGCGAAACGTCGAGGCTGCCCAACGCAAACTGCGCTTTGCACGTCGCGGTTGCGCGGAGATAGCCGCTATCCCCGTTGTCGGTCTGGACACACTCTTGGAGCAGCGAGCCCGATGGCAATGCTTCGCAGGTGAGGTCGGCCGAGACCGCGCCGACGACCGTGCGAGAATAGAAGCCGGAGGTGGGGCACGGCGAGCGGCCACACTTGCCAAACATGCAGAGTGGGAAGTTGTTCGGACACTCGAAGCCACAGCTTCCACAGTTGTTCTGGTCGTAGTGGGTGAACGTACAGCCGCTCGGGCAAATGGTCTGACCCGACGAACAACCGCCCGAGGCGTCCACGCCGGAGTCCGGGGTGATGCCAGCGCTTCCCCCCGTGCCGCCACCCGCAGTCCCTCCTGTCCCTCCGCTCGACGTGCCGCCGCCGGTGGGGACGCTGCCGGTGCCGCTGGAACCCGCGCTGCGAGGTCCTACGAGCTCGGAGTCATCCGGCGCGAACAGCGAGCAGGCGAGCATGGTCAACCCGACGAAGGACCACCCGAAACGCATTCGTCTCACTAGTAGCTCATTTTCGCGGTCGAACGACGTCGTAGAGGGTGAGACGAGACGTGAGCGTTCTGCGTGAGATCCCAAGTATCTGGGCTGCGCGGGTCTGATTTCCGCCGCATTCTGCCAGAGCACGCAGGATGGCGGCGTGCTCGGCGTTCCGCGGAGCCGCGTTCTCGGGCGCGCTCGAGGTGAGCTGTAGGTCGTCGACTTCGACGCGGTCACCGCGGGCCAGCACCACGGCCCGCTCGACGACATTTCTCAGCTCGCGCACGTTGCCCGGCCATGCGTGTCGACGGAGCGCGTCTTCGGCCGCGCGGGAAAACGTCAGCGTCGGTCGCCCGAGATCGTTCGCCATCGCGCTGGCGAACTGCGCGGCGAGCCGATCGATGTCCTCCGGGCGCTCGCGGAGCGGGGGAATGGTGACCACCACGCCAGCGAGCCGGTAGAAGAGGTCCTCGCGGAACCCACCGCTCGCGATGACCTGCTGCAGGTTCCGGTGCGTCGCGGCCACGAAGCGTACGTCCAGCGTGCGGGTATGGCTGCTTCCCAAACGGCGGACACTTCGGTCTTCCAGAACGCGGAGAAGTTTGGCCTGCAGGGGCGCTGGCAGCTCGCCGATCTCATCGAGGAAGACCGTCCCACCGTGGGCGCTCTCGAGCAGGCCCGCCTTGGTGGCCACGGCCCCAGTGAACGCGCCGCGTTCGTGCCCGAAGAGCTCGCTCTCGAGCAGGGCCTCGGGAAGCGCAGCGCAGTTCAGTTTGAGGAGCGGGCATGCCGAGCGAGTCGACGCGCGGTGAATGACCTCCGCAACGACCTCTTTCCCGGTGCCGGTCTCCCCGAGGAGCAACACCGAAAGCGTCGAGGCGGCGGCGCGGCGCGCGAGATCCAACGTTTTCTGCATGGCAGAAGAGGCCACTACGGGGGCATCGCTCGGCTCTGCCGTGCCGGCGAGCCCGGCGCGCTCTCGCGCGACACGAACGAGCAAGTCGGCACTCGCGCCGTCTTCGGGGTGAACGGCGGAGCCGAACCGCGCGCCGAGGCGTAGCGCGAGCTTTCGCAGCAGAGCGTCGAGCTCCTGCGCGTCACCGGCTAGCAGCACCTCGAACTGCCCGGCGCCCGGGCTCGCGACGATTGCCGAGCCCGGAACGACTCGTAACATCTGCTCCTCGAGCTCTTTCGCTGCACCCGAGCCCGTGGCGAGGACGACCACCGAGAGCGGTCGCGGGTGGACCTCTGCCAGGAGTGCCGCCAGTTGCGCGTCGAAGTGGCGGCGTGACCGCACGGCCGGCGGCGTCGGGAATCGGTCTCTCGCTTGCAGGACCAAGGTCGTGGTCCCAATCAGCATGGGCTGTCCTAGAGACCAGGTTGCACGACCTCCTGCGCTGAGCTGCATCTCGACCTGGGTCTCGGTTTCCGTCGCATCGTCCGGCGACGTCGTTACGCGAGCCCCTCGCAGGCGCGTTCCATTGCCGCTTCCGAGGTCCTCCACCTCGACCGCCGGGCCTAGGAGGATCCGCACGTGTTGCCGAGAAACCAACGGGTCATGCAGGCAAACGTCGGCTCGCTCATCCCTGCCCACGACGAGCTCACCGGAGTCCGGCACGTCGTACGAAGACATTCGGCCGTCCGCGCCGTGAAAGGCCAGGAGAACGCGTTTCGTCGCCAAGCCAGAGCAAGCCTACCAGGGACGGAGGCGCGCGTCGGCGACTGCCTGCGTTCACGAATGGGGATCCGTTCGCTTGCGGCGAGCGAAGCACGAGGCAATGAGGAGGAGCCCAACCGATACCCACGGCACGCGCCCAGGGGCCGGGGGCCGCGACGCAGAGCAGCCCGAGCCGGCTTCGGTCGTCCGCGCGTCCTCTGGATCCACCGGAGCAGCATCGAACTTGCCCGGAACCCCGTTGCCGTCCGTCGCGGCATCCGCGGGATCGATCGCCGCATCCTCCTCGGGGGTCATGATGCCGGCGTCTGGCTTTGGTTTGGGCGGAAACGGCGTGTCGTCGCATGCGTCGCCTTGCCCGTCGCCGTCGCTGTCCTTCTGGCCCGGGTTGGGAATCAGAGGGCAGTCGTCCTCGAGGTCCGCGATCCCGTCGCCGTCGTCGTCGAGATCACACTTGTCGCCCACGCCGTCGTCGTTCGCGTCGGCCTGCGCCGGGTTCGGGACCCGTGGGCAGTTGTCCTTGGTGTCGCTCAAGCCGTCCCCATCGTCGTCGGGGTCGCAGGCGTTCCCAATCCCGTCGCCGTCGTCGTCGACCTGACCCGAGTTCTTGGCGCTGGGGCAATTGTCTTTGACGTCCGGCACGCCGTCTCCGTCTTCGTCCTGGTCGCACGCATCGCCTTTCCCGTCCCCGTCCGAGTCGGTCTGGCCTGGATTCGCCACCAGCGGGCAGTCGTCCTTCGAATCCGGTACTCCGTCGCCATCGTCGTCCGCGTCGCAGGCATCCCCGGACGGATCGGAGTCGTGGTTCAGCTGCCCTGGATTCGCATCGAGCGGGCAGTCGTCCTGGGTGTCGATCACGCCGTCGCCGTCATCGTCGGTATCGCAGAGGTTCCCCTTGCCGTCATCGTCGGTGTCGAGTTGCCCGGGGTTGGCTGTGGCGGGGCAGTTGTCTGTCTCGTCGCCCACGCCGTCGCCGTCCTTGTCAGCGGGACCGCAATTGCCCGACGTCAACCAGTCGCAGTATTCCAGCGTTCCCGGCTGCTCGGCGAAAGTAACGGGCAGCGTCGGACACCACCACGAGCCGCCGCAGCTCGTCTGGAGCTGGAAGTGGAGGTGCGGGCCGGTCGAGCAACCCGTCGAACCGCTCAACGCGATGAGCTGACCCTGAACGACCTTCTGGCCGACGCTCACCTTCGCCTGATTGATGTGCATGTACAGCGTCGACGTTCCGTCGCCGTGATCGATCACCAGGTAGTTGCTCTTCCCTCCTCCGCAGCATGACAAGCTGCCGTGGTAGCAAGAGTCGAGGGGACCGGTCGGAAGGTAGACGAACGCGACCTTGCCGGCGCGAGCGGCCACCAGCGACGTATCCGAAGGGATCCCGAAGTCGAGGGATCCCGGGATGCTCGCGTGGTCGCCCTTGTAGGTACACGCGTTGCAGCCCTGCCAGCCGCAGCCTTGCCCGTCTTGCGTGACCTTGTACGTGTCGCCGCACTCCCACGGAGCGTGGAGGGGGTCAGCGAACGAAGGCGTCACGGTGCCGAGGACGAGGACGAACGAGAGCGTGGCAGAATCGATACGCAGCATCGGGAGCCTCCTGTCGTGGCTCCAGCAAGGCGCGTTCCAGACCCGATTCAGCGCGTTCTTCCAGGGGGCGACCGCCTCGCCTTGCCCGAATCGAGCACGCCGTTGCGCAAGTTGGGCGACTGACGTCGCCGCCCGGTGTCGACGTCGCTCCGGCCCGGTTGCCGCGCGAGGTCCGCCGAAATGTGCCCTGAAACTCGTGCCTTTCCCTTCGACTACGGAAAATCCGCCAACCTTTTCACCGCAGCGGGTTCTTTAGGGCGAAGGACGGTGGCGATGAAGGACTTCTTCGTGGCGGGTGGCTTCGCGATGTACCCGATTCTGGGCCTGGGGTTCTTGCTCGTGGCGGCGAGCGTGCTGCAGGCGCTTCGGCCTGGCGCGCGGTACTCACGGCTCGTGCTCGCGCTCGGAACCGGCACGCTCATGCTGGGCGTGCTCGGCTCGACGCTCGGCGTTTGCCTGTCCTGTCGATACATCCACCAGGTGCCGGGCGAACGGCAACTCGGCATCTTGGCCATGGGCATCGACGAGTCGCTTCACAACCTGGTACTCGCCAGCATCTTCGTCGTGCTCTCGAGCTTGATCTTCGCCGTGGGCGCGCTCCGCGAAGGGAAGGCGGCGACGAGCCAGTCATGAGCTCCGACGAGGCGCTGTTCGAGAAGCTGATCGCGGGCGACCTGCGCGCGTTCGATCTGCTCTATGCGCGCCACGCGCGGCCCCTCTCGGGCTTCATCCGCGCATACACCAACGAGGCGAGCGAGGTCGAGGACCTGTTGCACGAGACCTTCATGACCCTGCTCCGCCAGCGGAGCTCTGCCGGCCGGATCGAGAACCTTCGCGCCTGGCTCTACACGGTGGCGAGGAACCTCTGCTCGAAGCGAGCGCGCTCGCGGCAGCGTGCCGGCCGCGCCGCCGAGGCGCTCCGCGGGCTCGACAGCGGAGCTCTGCCCAGCGCGGAAGAGGAGCTCGGTGCGCGACAGCGCGTCGCGAAGCTCGAGCACGCCCTCCGCGGCTTGCCCGCCGAGCTCGCCGAGGTCTACCGCCTGCGAAGCGCAGGTTTGTCGTACGAAGAAGTCGCGAACGTGCTCGCGATCCCCATAGGAACGGTCAAGTGGCGCGTCCACGAGATGGTCGCCGAGCTGCGAAAAGAGGTCGAACGATGACTTGTGTCGAGGTCGAGCGAGAGCTCCTCGCCTATCACTTCAACACCCTCGAGCCAGACGCGCGCGCAAAGCTCGAAGCGCACCTGGTCGAATGCGCGGCCTGCGTCGCCGAATACATCGCGCTCAAGCGCGCCGTCGAAGCCGGGGAAGACACTCCGGCTCCTTCCGAGGCCGCGCGCCTGCGGCTCCGTCGGGCCGTGGCCGAGGAGCTCGGCATCGGCGAAAAACGCTGGTCGTGGTGGGAGCGCCCGCTCGCGTTGGCGGTCGCGGCATCCATCGTCCTGGTCGCCGGAGCGGCGACCCACGCGCTCGCCACCTCGCCGGGCACTGCGCCGTACGCGCTCGGGAGGGGACAGTAGCTTCGGCAGAAGCCGACCAGATGTCTGCATCGGAGGCTCACGCGCTCTTCACCGCGTCCAGGCCGAAGAACGCCCGCGCCGTTTCGCTGGTCGAGCGCGCGAGCTCCGCCTCGGGTTCGCCGCGCGCGCGCGCCACCGCCTTCAGCACCTCGGTGAGGAATGCCGGCTCGTTCCGGCGCGAAGCCGGGCGCGGGGTCAGTGTGCGCGGCAAGAGGAACGGCGCGTCGGTCTCGATCATCAGGCGAGTTTTGGGGATCTTCCCCAGGAAACCCAGGAGGTGACGCCCCCGCCGCTCGTCGGCGACCCAGCCGGTGATCCCGATGTGGAGATCGAGCGCGAGGTAGGCGTCGAGCTCGGCTTCGCTACCCGTGAAGCAATGCACGACGGCTTTCGTGAGCCGCGGGCGGTGACGCCGGAGGATCTCGATGAAGTCGGCGTGGGCGGCGCGCTCGTGCAAGAAGACCGGTTTGTCGAGGGCGGCCCCCAGTTCGAGCTGAGCTTCGAACGCGCGTCGCTGCTCCGGCCGCGGCGAGAAGTCGCGGTCGTAGTCGAGACCGCATTCGCCGACGGCCACCACCCGTGACTCGGCCGCGAGCCCGCGGAGCGAGCGCAGCACGTGCTCGCTCGCCGTGCGCGCTTCGTGGGGGTGGATCCCCGCGGTCGAGACCAGCGCGTGGCGCTTGGCCAGCTCGAGGGCGTCTTCGCTCGCTCGAAGGCTCGTTCCAGTGACGACCATCTGGCTGACGCCGGCTTTGCGCGCGCGTTCCAGCACGGCGCCGAGATCGCCTCGGAAGGATTTGTGAGAGAGATTGGCACCGATGTCGATCAGCATGGTGACGCCGCCCTCGCTGGTTCCGCGGGGTCCGTGCGAACGTAGGCCCGCGCCGCGCGCTCCGCGAGCCGCGCGTGAACGGCCGCGACGTCGCAGGGCTCGTCTGGGTTCCGGCCCTCGCGCGGCGCGCGGGTGAAGTGGAGCTTGCCGCGCAGGCTCGCCTGGAGCGCGCACAGGCTCGTGACGTGGCGCGCCAGCTCGCGCTGTTCTCGCTGCTCCGCTGCCATGGGTCGCTGCCACGGGCTGCGCAGCAGGCGTTTGAGCTCCCGCGCGCGCGCGCCGGCCTCCCGGAGATCGCGGCGTAGCCGAGGAATGTCGATGGTTTCAGGATTCAACATGGAATGGTTCCGTGCATTCCGAGCGCGCCGAAAACGCGTCGAGGCCGGCCGCCCACCATGGGCGCCAGCCTGCGCGTTGCTTCGTCGCTCGGACGGTTGCGGGGGCTCGAGTCGAACGAGCGTCTCCGGGAGGCTATCCCGGCGTAGGAACCACTCCTACTACCCCGCTGTGGTCCACCTGCTGTCTCGGGCGGCGTCGAACGAGCGCCGGGGTTTGCACCGGCGGAAACGCAGCCTTTTTCAGTGAGAGACGAGGGTCTAGAAGCCCGAGACCTGCTTTCGTATGGACGCCCCTAGGCTACGACCGGCAGCGGATCTGTCAAGAGCTCCTCGAGTTGTAGTACTCGTAGGCGGCCCAACGGAGTCGCCATGTCGACGGAGCCGGAAGCCGAGTCTCTGAGCCGGGAAGAGCTCGAAGAAGCGTGGGCGGTGCTGTCGGTCGCGGAGCGGCTCGAGGGGTTCCGTTGCCTCGAGCGACCGGAAGGCGAGACGTTCTTCATGGCGCTCTCGGCGCCCGATCGCGCGACCTTGCTCATCGACATGGAGGCCGAGGAGCGCGCTGAATGGCTGAAGCTCATGCCGGCCGATGACGTCGTCGAATCGGTGCAGGCTTTGGCCGAGCCCGATGCCGGACTCCTCATCGACATGCTCGAGCCGCCCGCGCGCGAGGACGTCAACGAGCTCTTGGCGGAGGAAGAGGCCGCGGAGCCGACGCCGCCCGAGGAGCAGGAAGAGTCGCCGGCTTCGGACATCACGTCCGCCCAGGTCCACATCTACAAGACGCTCGGTGGAAAGCTGAGCGACATCGAGCGGCTCGAGCCGGGCGTTTGGGTGAACCTGGTCAATCCCAGCGTCCACGAGCTGTCACGCCTCTCCGAGCTGATGGGTGTCGAGCTCGACCTGCTCAAAGCCGCCCTCGACGAAGAAGAACGGCCGCGTGTTTCGGTGGAGAACGGCGCGACGCTGATCCTCGTCGACTTGCCGGCCCAAGCGCGCGAGGGCGGGCTCGATCTCTTCACCACCATCCCGCTCGGCATCGTTCTGAACGGCTCCTGCGTGGCCACGGTGTGCTTGCGCGGAGACACGCTGCTCGACGATTTCGTCGAAGGGCGCGTCAAGAACTTCGTCACGCAGAACCCCATACGCTTCGTGCTCCAGCTCCTCAACCGGAGCGCGGGTCGCTACCTCCAGTATCTGCGCATCATCGACCGGGCGGCGCATCGCATCGAGCAGGAGCTTCACGGTTCGCTGAAAAACAAGGAGCTGATCCAGCTCCTCAAGCTCGAAAAGAGCTTGGTGTACTTCTCGACGTCGCTACGTTCGAACACCATGGTGCTCGACAGACTGGCGCGCCACGAGCTGATCCGGAATCGGCCGGAAGAGAGCGAGCTGCTCGACGACGTCATCGTGGAGACTCGGCAGGCCCTCGAGATGGCCAACATCTACAGCAACACGCTGAGCGGGACGATGGACGCCTTCGCGTCGGTGATCTCCAACAACCTGAACATCGTGATGAAGGTCCTGACTTCGGTGACCATCGTCATGGCCATCCCGACCATGGTCTCGAGCTTCATGGGCATGAACGTCGAGCAGCCGTTGCACGGGCCCTTCGCATTTGCCTGGGTGATGCTGATCTCCGTCGTGCTCTGCGTGGCGGCGGTTGGGCTGCTCTGGCGAAACAAGATGCTGTGAACCGCCGCGCGCAGCTCGAGTCGCGCTGGCCCGCGCGCTCGGTTAAGCTCCCGGGGATGAAGCTTCGCGCCAGCCTCGCCGTGCTCTCCACCTCGGTGCTCCTCGCTTGCGGAGGTGATGACTCCTCGGGAACACCTGGGACGGGCGGCAGTGCAGGCGGCGGAGGCGGGGGCGCGGGCGGAAGTTCGGCGGGCGGAACCAGCGGCGCCGGTGGCAGCGGGGCAGTGTCGAGCGGCGGGACGAGCGCGGGCGGAGCCGGCGGAGCCGGTGGCGCGGGTGGCAGCGGTGGCGCGTGCGTCGACGCCTGCCCGACGGCGAGCGCCGGAATCACCTGGGAATGCAAGCAGCGCTTCCTCTACGGCATCAACTACGCCTGGAAGGACTTCGCCGGGGACTTCGGTGGCATCGGGGCCTGGAACATCAAAGGCGTGTCGGGGCAGTCGAGCGCACACGCGACCGCGCTGGCGGACATGCGCGCTCATGGCGTGAGCGTCATCCGCTGGTGGATGTTCCCCGACTTCCGCGGAGACGGCGTCGAGTTCGACTCGGGCGAGACCCCCACCGGTCTCGGCGGGACCGCCGTAGCGGACATCCAGAAGGCCCTCGAGCTCGCCGAACAAGCGGACGTCTACCTGATGTTGACCGTGTTCTCGTTCGACAACTTCCGGCCGAGTGAAGACGTCTCCGGGATCTGGACGCCGGGCATCACGCCCATGGTCAAAGACGCGACCAAGCGCAAGGCGCTCCTCGACAAGGTCGTGAAGCCGGTTGCTCAGACCGTCGCCCAGAGCCCCTACGCGAAGCGCGTCATCGCGTGGGACATCATCAACGAGCCCGAGTGGGCCATGACCGGCAGCGATCCGTACGGCGACGTCCCTTTCGAGGCCAACTCGGATCTTTCGCCGGTGTCGTTCGCCGAGATGGAGACGTTCGTGAAAGAGACGGCGACGACGCTCCGGAGCGAGAGCTCGGCTCTCGTCACGGTGGGTGGCGCCGCGGTGAAGTGGGCGAAAGCCTGGACGAAGGTCGGCGTGGACTTCTACCAGTTCCACATCTACGACTGGGTCGACACCTACTGGCCCCACGATACGCCCGCCTCGAACTACGGGCTCGACAAGCCCATCGTGATGGGCGAGCTCCCGCCTGGCGCGCTGAACGGAGTCCCCTATTCGAGCGTCGTGCAGGCATTCTGGGACAAGGGCTACGCCGGTGCCATGCCTTGGATGTACGACGGCATCAAAGCCGCGGAGCTCGACGCAGTGAAGGCGTTCTCCGACGCGCATGCCTGCGAGACCAACTACACGCAGAAGAGCGCGTTCGTGTCGTCGCCTCGAACTGCGTCGCCGGCACCTTCCGCCATCCGCAGCTCGAGGCGCTGTGCGGTGGTGGACGGGAAGCCGCGCTGCGTCTCGCTCGGCACGCGCTGAAGTCCTGCGTTCGCGTCGGCTGGCGTCGTTCAGCGCTCGACGAAGTCGAACACTTCGCGCAGCACCTCGGGCCCGCGTGGTCCGAGCTCGCCGTGCGCGGCCCCCGGGAGCTCCCAGAAGCGCGCGCTGAGTCCCGCGCGGTCGAAGTGCTCGGCGGCCATGCGATACGTCGTGCGGTATTCGCGCTCGCCGCGCAGAACGGCGACGCGCTCGGCGCGCCGGAGCTTGTCGAAGCGCGGCGCGTCGGGCCCGCTCATGAGCACCGCGCGCCGGTAGCGACTCGGGAATAGCCAGGCCAGCGACTCGGCGCGATCGGCGCCTTCGGAGTAGCCCGCGATGGTCACGTCGTCGCGTTCGAGCTCGCGTCCGAGGCTCTTCGAGACCGAGCGAACAGCGCGCTGGATGCGGTAGTCCGCGAAGCGGATGTCGTTGCCCCAGCGATAGCGTCCGGGTTGACCGTCGCACGCGAGCTCGCCGTGGGGCGCGATGAGCGTGGCGTGTTTCTGCACCGCTTGCGCCCATTCGACGACGCCGTGGGCGTCGCTGCAGAAGCCGTGCAGGTAGACCACCACGCGGCGGCTCGAGCCCTCGGCTGGAGCCACGAGCGCGGGCTCCTCTCCCGACACGGGGACCTTTCGTACGAGCGGGACCGGCGCCGGCGCTCCGAGGTCGGCGGAGGGCACACTCGCGGCCGGGGCCTCCGGCTGCGCGGTCACGGCCGTGCGGAGCTCTTGGGCTGGGGCTTCGGCCCGCGGCTTGCGCACGGCCAGGCTGAGAAGGGAGAGCAAGAGCAGGAATGTCCCGCTTGCCAGCCCCCATCGGAACCTCTCGCCAATCGCACGGGCGCGTAGGAGGGGCGCGAAGAATCGGCGCACGTAGAGGATCTTGTCACGCCGCGCGGAGCTGCGCCGCTTTTCGGCAAGAAGGACCGTTCAGCTCGGCTTCATGGAGAACGTCACCCCGGCTTGGCTCGGGGCGTCCTGCGGAGGGAAGCGGAACGCGCGGGCGCGCTGGCTGATGCAGCGCATCACGAGCGAATCGGGGATGTCTCCGCTCGCCTCCACTGCCGCCACGTGTCCGTCGGCGAGCAGGGACAGCTCGAGCTTCACACGGCCCTCGAGGAACGGGTTCCTGGCGAGGCCTCGCTCGTAGCAGCCGCGCAAGCGGGGGCGGCCATTTTCCAGGGTGAGGCGCAATGCTTCGAGGGCCAATGGTCCTTTGATCGACGGTGACTCGAAGGCCGTCTTGGTCTTCTTGCGCCACGCGAGCTCGGCCGCGAGCTCGAGATCCAGGCCCTCGGCTCCCTCGGTCGCGACTTCGGGAAACGCGCCTGCGTCGAGCTCTCCGGAGAGCAGCGCCAGGACCGCGCGTTCGTGCTCGGCCGGGGGCGCCACTTCGGGGGGTGGACCGACGTCGAGGGGGCGAGGCAGAAGCGTGCTGCTCGGCGGTGGCGGGAGCGGCATCGCGGACGCGGAGCCGGCGCTGGTCGCGCCTTCGGGCTGCGGACCCGGATCACGAGCACAGCCGTAGAAGCCGAGCCAAGCGGCGCTGGCGAGCAGGAGCGCGCGCGTCATCGAGCGCCCTCCAAGAGCTTGGGGTCGAGCACGCGCATCAAGGGGCCGAGCTCGGCTCGCGCCTTGTCGTTCCAGGTCTGCCGGGTCGCAGGCACGAACACCACGTCGCCGAACGCGTGGCGCGATCGCTTCTGGTCGACGAAACGTTGGAGTTGGATTGCCGCCGTGGGCAGCAGCTTGGCGTCTGCGCCGAGCGCCGACTCGAGATCCGCGCGACGCGGAGCTTCGTAGCGGAAGCCCTCCGCGAACGGTCGCACCCACTTGGGGGCGCCACCGCTCGTGCGCGTGCTCACGGGGACGTGTGCACGCGTGGACAGCAACCAAAGGTCGATCATGCGCGGCTCGAGCTCTTCCGATCCGGCGTCGGGTTCGCGGTAGGGGTAGAACGGGAGCGGCGTGTCGAACGAGAGGCGCACGGTTTCGCTCTTCGTGCGCCCGACCTCGGCGTCTTCGTTCGCGACCGGGTCGTAGCGCATGGCGACGAAGAAGAACTTCGCTTTCACGTAGAGGGCGAGCCACTCCTCGTGCCGAGGGCTGCTCGTGAGTCCGTGCTTGGCGAGCCACGCCGCGAGGCCCTTCGCATCCTCGGCGGCAAGCACGAACGCCGTGAAGCTCCCGACCTTCGACACCTCCAGCACGCGCACGCCACCGCGGGGTGCCCCGCCGAGTCCCTTGCCGAAGCCCTGACCCGTGCCCTCACCGCCGCCGAGCGGGCTTCGAAACGGGTACATGCTGCGAAGCTTGGAAAACGGCTCCTGGCTCACCTTCCGGACTTCAGGCTGACTCGGGGTCGGCACGACGAAGCCGAACGGCTGCCGCGACGCACGGAAGGCCACCTCGCGGATGAAGTGCTCGCGGCCTGCCTCCGCGTCGTGGACGATGAGGGTCTGTTCCAGCGAGAGCGAGGGGCGCCGCTCTTCCGGGCGCAGCGCCCTGGAAAAGACGCCGCCGCACGCTCGCGCCGGCGCGGGGAACAGCTCGGCGGACGCCAACGCGAGCGCGGTGACGGCCAGTCCGAGCGCTGGCCAACCATGGGCGCGCATCCTCCGACGATAGCCGAAACGGGTTCGGTGCGGGTTACCGCTCGCGTTCGACCACGCAGTTTCGACCGTTCTGTTTGGCTTCGTACATCGCCGAGTCGGCTTCGGTCAGAAGCTCTTCCGGGCGCACTCGGAAACTGTCCTGGGCCTGCGCACCTGAGCCCCACACTCACCGTCAGCTGGTGCGTGCCGGGCAGCGGTAGATCGATCCCGGCCACGTGGGCACGAAGTCGCTCCGCCAAGATGCGCGCGTTTTTCTGGGTGATGCGCCGGGTGAGCACCACGAACTCGTCGCCGCCATAGCGCGCCAGAAGGTCTTCGGGCCTGAGCACGCGTTGGATGGCCGCCGCGACGACGCGCAGCACGGCATCACCCACATGATGACCGTGTTCGTCGTTGATCTGCTTGAAGTGATCGATGTCCACCACCAAGACCGCGATCGTGTCGTCGTGGCGTTCGGCGAACGAGAGCTCCGTCGCCAGTCGCTCGAGCAGGTAGCGCCGGTTGTGGACCGAAGTCAGCGCGTCCTTCACCGTCGACTCGAACAAGCGCTGAGCGGCTTCCTCTTCCAGCGCGTCGGTGAGCGCCAGCTTGAGCACCGTATGGCCGCCGAGTCGGATGCGATCGCCATCACCGACACGTACCGGGCGCGTCACTCGGCGCTCGCCCAGGAACGTGCCATTGGTGCTCCCCAGGTCTTCCACGAAGAGCTCGCCGCCGGTGCGGAACACACGCGCGTGACGCCAAGAGAGCGCGGGGTCGTCGAGCGCAAGCGAAACGTCGTCGCCGCGACCAATCACGACTTCGTCCACCACCCGCACTACTCGCCCGAGCGGGTCCCCTCGCAGCACCGTGAGCAGGTAGCGATCGCGCGTCGGGGCCGTCGACTCCACCCGCTCGAGCTCGAGCTCCGTGGCGCTCGGCACGCGGAGGCGGCTGGTGCTCGTGCGGCGCGGGCGCCTGGGCGGGCGTGCCCGCTCACTTTCTCGGGGCTGCCGGCCGTGGGTGATCATCGGACTATGCTCGATTTGCGCGGCAAACCGCGTGCCCGAGCCTGGCCGGATGCACCTCGCAAGATCGAAGACCTTTTCTCGCGCCGCCGCGCAGCGCTTGCGACGCGCCCTCGAAACAGCGCGACTATTGCCGTGCGGACGCGGCGAGTGCGACTTCGGAATACTCACCATCTGCGCCCGGGTGGGGCGTTCTTCAACACGGCGTCGCCGTGGACTTCTTCGTTGGGGATCTTCTCCGAGAGATCGAAATAGAGCTGGCGCATGCGGCGGAACGTGTCTCGTTCGGTCTCGGTCAGGTTCTGTTTCTCGCGCGGGTCACGCACCACGTCGTACATCAGCCACTTCTCGTCGTCGCCTCGCGAGATCAACTTCCAGTCGCCATCGATGATGGCGCGCCGTCGGTCTTCGAGATTGTCGCGCGGCAAGTCACACACGATGGGGCGCGGCGCGTCGTCCGCGCCGCGGATCTCGGCGAGCAGGCTCTTGCCCCGAAACGGCGGATCGGCCGAGACCCCCATGAGCTCCAGCAGCGTGGGGGCGAGATCGATGTGGCTGCGCGGCGTGGCCACTCGGCGCGGCGCCACACCAGGGACCAAGAACAGGAGTGGAACGTGCACGAGCGCCTCCCAGAGCTCGTAGCCGTGTCGGATTTGTCCGTGCTCTCCGAAGCACTCGCCGTGGTCGGCGCTGATCACGATCGCCGTGCGCTTGCCCCACGGCTGTTTTTCGATCCACGACACGAGATCACCCACCCACTGGTCCGTGAACCACACCTCTTGGTCGTAGATGTCTCGGGGCTCGTCGCCGAAGTCTGGCGCGTCCTCGTGCTCGATGTACTCGTGGTGGGGATCCATGTAATGGAAGTAGGCGAACAGTCTCCGGTTTCCGCTCGGGTCCACGTTGCGTGACAAGAGGCGTTTGGCGGCCGCCGTGAGCCGGTCACTCGTCGGCTTGGGCTCGGGCGGGTTGTAGATGGTCCCGGGCAGCACCGTGTAGTCGGAGAAACCCTGCTTCATTCCATTGCCGAAGAAGTAAGCGTGCGCATGACCCGCCACGGCTCGATGGCCTGCCGCGGAGAGACGCTCCCCGAGAAAGAGGTTCTCCGGATACCACTGGGTGAAGAAGTATCCGTTACGGGGCATCTCGCTCGCATACTTCCCCACCAGGAGCGGAGCGACGGAGCGCGCCGTGACGCTCGAGAGGGAGTAGGCACGCGTGTAGCTGACGCTGCGTCGCTCGAGCTCGGTCAAGCGGGGGGCGATCTTCCGTCGATAGCCGGACCAAGGCATGTCCGCGCGCAGGCTGTCGATCAGGATCAAGACCACGTTCAGCCCGTCCGGCGAAGAGCTCGGCACTGCGGGCGCCGCCGTCTCGGCCGAGCTCGGTCCACGGGGAGACAGACCAGCCGACGCGCTCGGTGTGGGTTCGGCACCACTGGCGCTGGCGGCTGGCGAAGCGCTCGCTCCGCTCGAGCCCGGCCCGGCCGAAGGGGACGCCGGCCCTTGCCCTGCGGCGTCTGCGGCGGGCGCGCCATCGGCCGCGGCCTGGCGCGCTCTGTCCGCCTGCTCCCGACAGCCCGCTCCAGCTGCGCTTGCGCCCAGCGCGAGCAGTAGGGAAGCCAACGGAAGCGGGCGCGCTCTCCACATCGCGAAACGGATCAATCGAGCGCCGAGCCGAAGCGTGCGATGGCCTCTTGCACGAACCCTGGATCCACGCCGAGCCAGATCGCCGCAGTGCCCAGCACCTCGAGCTCTTCGTCCGCCAGATCGCGGTCGGCGAGAGCGATGGCTACCAGGTCTTCCAGGATCTTCTGTCTTCGGACGAGTGAGAGCTTCAGGCAGAGCTTCTCGGCGATCGCCAAAAGTCGTCGTTCGAACTCTTCGTCGCCGAGCTCTTCGATCAGCACGCCGTCCGAGAGCCGGCCTTCTTCGCCCACGAGACCCACGACCAGCTCGCGCTCGGCGTCCACGACGGTGCCGTCGGCCGTGGCGACCGCTACGCCGGCGAGCGCGAGGAAGTCCCTGACCTCGCTGCTCCCGTCGCTCTGGTCGTCGAGAAAGCTCGGGTCCATGAGCTTCATGATCGCGTGCACCTCTCGCTCGAGGTCGGCCTCGGTCAGCTCGCCGCCCGCCTTGCCGAGCAGAGCGTGATAGGTCTCGGAGCGGGCGAACACGTCGAGCGCCTTGAGTCGTAGCGGGCTGTACGGGTGCGTGCTGAACCAGTCGGCTTCGGCGCTTTCCATGGCCTCCCCGCTGATCTCCGCCCACTGGTTGGCGCTCTCCCGCACGTTTCCCAGAAAGCGCGGCTCCGACAGCCCGCTCGTCAGCTTGAAGAACGCCCGCACCGCCGCGTCGGCATCTTCGCAGCACAAGAGCCCGACGCGATCTGCGCTGAGCTCGGCGTAGCGCATCCAGGCGTAGTAGCGGGCGAGCTGTGCGGGTGCCAGCCGCTCGTCGCTGGCGAGCGCTTCGGGCGTCAGCGAGAAATGATCGAGGAGCGCGTGGCCGAGCTCGTGACCGAGAACGAACGCGAGCTCGCTCGGGTCGAGCCGCTCCAACGTGGCGCTGGAAACGCCGAGGAGGACTCGGCCGTTTTCCGGCGGCGTGACGAAGGCGTTCAACACCGGCTCGGAGAGGCAATACGCTTCGATCTCGGCCTCGAGCCCCAGCCGAGTGACCACCCGGTCCAGAGCGCCGAAGAAGTCGGGGGCAATCTTGGGTGTGAGGCGCAGCGACTGGAGGAGCAGCTCGCGCCGAGCCGAGGCCACCACCAGGTTGGCTTCGGCCTCCGCCACGACTTCGCGGAAGGTGGCGTCGCCGAGCAGGGCGGCACGCATGTCGCGATCGCCGTCGAACACGATGGCACCGAGGTCGATCCGACAATTCAGCCGATGCTCGGAGGCGGGGGAGGGCATCGGGCTCAGCTACCACGCTCCTCATCGCCTGTCAGCGGACCGCGCCCCGGCTCCTGTGCTCCGAGGTAGACTCCGACCTCATGGGGCGAGACACGACGGTCGAACAGGTCACGCTGGAGCAGGCGAGCGGCGAGCGCACCACCGAGCTCGCCAAGCAAGCAGGTACGCCGCCGGTGCGCGTCATCGTGGAGCTGCCGCAGCAGGTTTCCTTTGCCGAGCGCTACGCGCCCGTTTCGAGGCTCGGCGAAGGCGGCATGGGCGTCGTCGAATTGTTCGAGGACCGCCAGGTGGGCCGTGCGGTGGCGTTGAAGGTCCTGCGCAACGACCAGCGTGACGACGAGTCCGTCGCGCGCTTCCTGCGTGAAGCTCGCATCCAAGGGCAGCTCGAGCACCCGGCGGTCGTCCCTGTCTACGACATCGGAATCACGGCAGATGGTGCCGCGTTCTTCACCATGAAGCGTGTACGCGGCACGACGCTCTACGACGTCATCGCCGGACTCCGCGCCTCGTCGGACTCGTTCACGGCGAAGTATTCGCGGCGGCGTCTGGTCTCCGCGTTCCTCAGCGTGTGCTTGGCCGTGGACTTCGCGCACGAACGTGGGGTCTTGCACCGCGACATCAAGCCGGGCAACGTCATGCTCGGCGACCACGGCGAAGTGTATCTGCTCGATTGGGGGCTGGCGCGCGCTGCACAGGTCGCCGAATCCCCCGCAGGAGAGCGCATCCAGCTCGCTGGCGCCTCCTACGCGACCCAAACGGGCGCCGTCATGGGTACTCCGGGGTACATGTCGCCGGAGCAGCTACGGGGCGAGCTCGACACGCTGTCACCGGCGTCGGACGTCTACGCGTTGGGAGCGCTCCTGTTCGAGCTCTTGACCTTCGTTCCGCTGCACGATCACACCGAGTTGCAGGCCGTGGTCGAGTCCACGCTGAACGGTGCCGACGCTCGGCCCAGCGTGCGTGCGCCCGAGCAAGCCGTCGCCCCCGAGCTCGAGGCCATCGTGGTGCGTGCAACGGCCCTCGACCCGAAGGAGCGATTCCAGTCCGCTCGTGAGCTCGTGACGGCCATCGAGCGCTTCTTGGACGGTGAACGCGATCTCGAGCTGCGCAAGGAAATGGCCAAGGCTCACACCGAGCGCGCCGCCCGCGCCGCCCACCACGCGCGGACCACGACCGACGTGGGGACTGCGTCACATCGCCGGGAAGCTCTGCGCGAAATCGGCCGCGCGTTGGCCCTCGATCCCGACGACGGCGGGGCACTCGACCTCCTGATTCGCTTGCTGAGCGAGCCCCCGTTGGTGCTCCCGCCCGAGGTCCGTCAAGAGCTCGCCGCCAACGAGCGCCATCGATTGCGTTGGGTGGCGCGCGCCGGAGGCTACGCGTACCTGAGCATGCTGCTGTTCTTGCCCGCGTTGCTCTGGATGGGCGTGCGGCTCTCGGGCTTCGTGGTCCTGATGTACCTGGCGGGCATGCTGGCCAGCGGGCTGAGCTTCTACGTTGCGCGCCAGCGCGAACCGTCGCGCAAGCTCGCGCTGGTGGTGATGGGTCTCAGCAACTTCGCTTTCGCGTGCACGGCGCCCATGTTCGGTCCGCTGCTCTTCATGCCCATGCTGGTGGCGGTGAACGCCACGGGTTTCGCGCTCTACTTGGACCCGCGCGAGCGGCGCATCGCGCTGATGGTGGCGCTGGCCGCCGTGCTCGGTCCGCTGGCACTCTGGGCGAACGGAGTGCTGCCCGGCGGCTACGCCTTTTCCGCCCGCGGTCTCACCATCACGCCGGGCAGCGTGGACCTTCCCATGCTCCCCACCTTGGTGTTCGTGACGCTGGCGAACCTCGCAGCTCTCGCCACCGGTGCCCTCACGGTGACGCGCGTGCGCGACGCGCTCCGGAACACCGAGAGGCAGGTGTTCCTCTACGCCTGGCATCTTCGCGAATTCGTGCCCATCGCGGCGCGAGAAGCGACGGACCCCACCGCCGCGAGGAGGAAGCGCACCTGAGCGCTCCACTCACCACTCGAACAGTTCGTAGCGATCGGCGGCCGTGCCGTGCATCTGTCCGTCGATGAAGATGAGCGTGGCCTCGCCCGCGTCGCCGTGCGCGTCCGGAACGCCGCGCGCGTAGCGGACCCGGGCGCCGTCGGTTCGCAGGTGCCGCAGCGCGCCCGCCGCTGGCTCACCCTGGGCCCACGGCCCGAGCAGTTCACGGCACTTGGCGTCGCCGACGTGCCCAATGACCTGGGTGAGTCCGAGCGGCAGCCCGCGCGGATCGAAGCGGCGTCCGAGCAGATCCGTGACGTCGTGTTCCGCACCCGACGGCAGTTCGGGGTTCTGGGGTCGGTGGTACAAGATGCCACCCCCTTCCCCGTGGGCGCGGTCACCGGGGCGGTGCAATCCCGGGATCGTAAATGGAACCGCACGACCGCGCGCGACCGCTGCATCGAGGGCGGCGTTGAGCGCGCCCGCGACGGCGACTGCGTCGCGCATCTTCCCCTCCGGCAGGCCGATCGCGGTCAGGTGCCGCTGCGTGACTCCCGCGTGACAGAACAAGAGCCCGGAGTCGGCGTGGGCCAGCCGCAACCTGCGCTCGGTCAGGAGCGTCCACACCAATTCGCGTTGCGCCGTCGAATACGCCGAGTAGTCCCGCGCCGCGAGCTCGGCAGAGGGCAACGCCGGGTGGCGATCGAGCAGCGCGCGCTCGAGCTCGGGATCGACGTCGCCGTCACGGTACGCGGCGATGGCCGCCTCTGCGAGCGCATCGAAGGACTCGTCTTCGTAGCTCGCGAGCTCGCCCACCCTGCCGAGGTCGTGATTGCCGGCGAGCAACACCACCTGCGCCGGCGAATGAGCTCGCAGCCACGACAAGAGCGCGAACCCGGATTCGCGCGCCGTTCGACGCTCTCGCCCGGGACCGAAGTCGAAGTGATCGCCGGCGGACACGAGCTGCACCTCGGGGCCGAGAAACCCGTCGTTGCCCAAGAGCTCGTTCTCGTGCAGGACCTCGAAGAACTTCTCGAGACTGGCTTGGGGATCGCCCACCGCGGCGCGTCGAGTGGCGCGCACCCGTGTTCGTGACGGGCTCAGCGGTCGCCCCGCCGCGATCTCTCGTGCCACGCGCAAGGCAACGTCGACGCTCACGGGCGAAGAGTAGCCTTCGGCTGGCCACTCGGTCTGCTCTGCAACGAATGCAGAGCCGCGCATCGGACGTCGCTTCGTGTCCCGCACGACCTGAACGATCTTCGACACATCCCCGCGGCACGAAGGCTGCAAGAAAGGGGAGGGGACCGGAGGAGCACGATGCGGGCACGTGGGCTTTCTTGGATCGGCGGAGTGGTGTTGGTGGTCGCTGGCTGCGGCGGAGACGACGGCGGCCAGCTCTTCGGGAGCGGCGGGTCCGCGGGGCAAGGTACCGGAGGCGTCGCCACCGGCGGCACCGGTGGGGCGGCGAGCGGTGGAAGTGGCGGCGCTTCGGGGGGCGCAGCGGGACAGCCTTCGGGTGGCAGTGGCGGTGTGAGTGGAGCGGGCGGTGCTCCCGCAGGTGGCTCGGGCGGCGCACCGAGCGGTGGCGGCGCACCGAGTGGCGGTGGCGCACCGAGCGGTGGCGGCGCGCCGAGCGGCGGTGGCGCACCGAGCGGCGCGGCATGCCGAGCGGCGGTGGTGGCGCGCCGAGCGGTGGCACGGGAGTGGACGGTCACGGGCGGCACCGGCGGCGTCGCAACCGGCGGTACGGGTGGCGGCTGCACGCTGCTCAAGTGGTGCAGACGAAGATGGCGACGGCTATGGTTCACCGAGCGCCATCGGCGGTCGCCTGCGAGAAGCCAGCCGGGAGCTGATCCCTCGACGGCTCGAAGCCCCACGCCCGCGAGGACTGCCCGACACCAACGGCAACGCGCATCCGAACAGCAATCACCGGCGCAACGGGCTATCCTGTCGCCGGCGGAGTCTCGTTCGACTACAACTGCGACGCTCAAGAGATCGCGCTCGGCCTTCCTGAAAGCCGGCACGTGCAACGTGGACCCCGTCAACCCTACTCAAGTGTGTCGGATTTTGGGCTACTTGCCGGTTTCGAACGGTGGCGGGTAATGAACAAGTACTGCGGCAGCAGCATCAGTATCAGCAGTGCCAAATTCGTGAGCGTGGGCCCTGATGGCGGTACGCGCAGGGTGCGCTGCCACCGTGGTGGTGTTCGGAAATTCCCGTCACCTGCAAATAGCTTCGGCGCGCGAGCCGGCGTGGCTTCGGCGCGCCGCGCTCGTATCGCGGCCTGTGCAATGCCTCGTCCACTTGAGTCGGTTTTCGGCGGCGCGTACGCGAACTCGAGAACGTCGCGCACGCCGGGTGCGCGAGAGAGCCAAACCAGTGGACTGAATCCCATCATAGCCGTAGAGGCGTCGGAAGACCTCCACGCCGTCGACGAAGCTCCCCATCGGGTAGGCGCCCGTGGATCCGGCGCATCAGAGCCCCGTGTCATTCTGAGCGCCGCCGGATCGAAGTCGGGCGCCGCGATGTCGGTGTTTTTGATGCCGCGGCCGCGGTCCAGAATTCGAAGGAAGGGATCCTGCGCAGACACAGCGGGCAGTCGCTGTCGCAGAAGACCTCGATTTGAATGTCCGTGGCATCTCCCGATGCATCGTCTGTGAATAATCGAACGTCAAGGGGGTACCTGCACTACCCGCTGGCGATGGGCTGGGCCATGATGCCGCCGATGCGAGCTCGCCCTCGCCGCCATGGCCCTCTACGCTCGCAGGTCGGGGCGCGTGCCGCGAAGAGCTGACGTCTTCGACGCGGCGGTGGGCTGCGGGCTTCGGCGCCATGGGTTCGGGGGGCAGCGGAGGCAGCGGAGGCAGCTACGTGTGCTCGTCGAGCGCCAGCGTGGTGCACTCATCACGGACGACGGCGTGAAGCTTTCCGAGGCATGACTACCCCACCGGAGAGGCCATGGGGCCGAGCGTGGGTCTTGCCCGCACATGATCCTGCCTGCCAACGATCGCAAGAACTTCCCTGACCGCGTTCCTCGAGCGCTCACGAAGAAGAAGATCCGCGTGCCAATGTCGATCGCCGCGGGCGGGCGCCTTCCGCAGGAGTCGCGGCCGACGCCTACTCAAGGACAGCGGGAAGCTGACGCCAAGGCCGCCATCGTCCACCTGACGCAAGGCGAGCGGCTCGTCGACCCGCTGCGCATCGGCATCGTCGGCGCGTCCAACGGTACGACGACGGCGCTCGACTACACGCTCGAGGCAGCGGCTCATGCCGAGCTGACGTTCCCGAGCGCCTTGGTGTTCCTGACGGCGGCGCCTACACGGAAAACCAAGCCAAGATCCCGACTTCATGCCCGACCCTCGAGATGCTCCCCATCGAGTTCGTGTTCGCCGACGAGGCCGCTGGGAGCCGGGCTACATGACCAGCGCCCTGAGCGCCTGGCGCTTCGAAGAGTACGACCCGGCGGGTACGGAACGGCCATGTTCGACGCGCGCCCCGAGAGCATCGAGACCGTGGCGAAGTTCCTTGTCCGACGTGCTCAAGGTCTGCCGGAACGAGGGCGCAACGCCGGCGAAGCCGGCCCGCGTAGGGTGAGGCCCCGACAGAGTGAAAGAGCTGTCGACTTCGACAACTCCTCGAGGTCTCGCGTGCCGCTGCGGTCAGTCGAGCCCGAAACGTGGGTCGCATGCCGCGGACCGCCCGAGTCTGCCGCGATCCGCCAGGGTCCTGAACGCGAGCCTGTCCGCGGTGCGCGCGGGGATGCCCAAGAGGTCCGCAATAACGCTCAAGAACGCGCGTTCCGCCGGTGACAAGCGCCTGTCCGCAGCGGTGACGTGCGCGATGCCGGCGCAAGAGATCGCAGCGTTCCGCGCCCGCGTTCTCCCGGAGCCAGGTCGCGCCTTCCAGGATCTCTGGCCTCCGAACGGCTCCTTGATACGTGCCACCCTCGGCCTCGGGATCCGCGGAGACCGGCAACAGCAGCCGTACCAGCGTGTTCCAGCCCGCGCTGTCCATCTCGATGTCGCTGTCGATGGCGCGGCCAGCAGCCCCGCCAAAATGAACTCGCGCGCGTTCAGGTCGAGGGGCTCGCTCGGCGCGTAGTCCATGAGTCGAGCGATCGCGGCCACTTCTTCGTCCACCGCCTCGAGTGGGGCGCTCCTCGGCGTGCCTCGCCGAAGAGCTGCAAGGCGCGTACGCGAATCGGCGTCGCAGGATGGCTGAACTGGCGAAGAGCTCGCGCCGACTGGCCTTCCGAGCGACTCGAGCTGCTCGAGGATCGCGGCGATGTCGAACTTGAGATGCTCGGGGCCCAGGCCGCTCTGCAACTTGAAGAACGCGCTCACGGCCACTTCCAAGTTGCCGTCGATGACCGAAAACCCAGCGCGGTCCGCGCCGATTTCGCCATGCGGTCCCAGCTCGAGCCGGCGCAAGAGCAGCGGCGGCGCCTTGCTCTCCCCTCGGGGTGCGCCCGAACGCCCTCTCCGCCAGCCGCGCACGATAGTGCCGATAGCTCAGGTGCCCGAGCTCGTGTCCGGAGTACGAACGACAGCTCGGCGTCGGCCGCGCGCCTGACCAGCGCCCGTGAGCGAAGCACGTGGGCTCGTCTTCGCTCATGCGTGCATCGCCGCGGCGTTCACCTGGGTTGGGTCGGTCCCATGGAAGAGCTCGAAGGCTCGTCGAACTCGAGCTTTCACGCGCGGCGTCCAAGAGCCCCATGAGGCGCGGCGCGATCATCCGGGTCAGGCGTAGCTCGGACGCGAGCACGGCGTCGTACACCGAGCTGCGCAACGCTCCGATTCGACGAAATGCTCGATCAACACCTCGAGGCCGAATGTTCGAAGAGCGAGTCGATGAGCGACCGCTCGGGTCCGAAACGGATGGGGTCCAGCACCTGCTCACATGCCATGCCTACCACGACCGGATGCCCACTGGCCCGCGAGCCCTTCGGGTGCTCAATCCGAGGCAGATGTCCCGTGCGGCGTGGTTCGCCGTGCCGCTCTCGCTGTTCGATGTGGCCGCCGATGCGGCCTGCGCGTACGAGTTGCCGAGCGCGCCCCGAGTCCGCGCGAGCTCGAGGCCGAGTGAGGCGACCCGCGACGCCAGCCGCGGACCGGCGCTGAGCCTCGTGTTCCCGGGCGTCGCCCAGATGTGTCAGGGCCGAGTCGCCGAGGGCGTCGGTCTGACCACGCTCGGCGCAGCCGAGCTCGGCACGGGACTCGGTGTCGGGCTCAGCCGAGGCGAGGGCTTCGATGGGTTCTCCCATCCCGGCGCGGCCGTTCCGCTCCTCGCATTCCAGAACCTCTACGCCTATGCCTACGCCGATGCGCTCTTCCAAGAGCAGCTCGCCCAGCGGCTCCTCTACGTACCCGAAGACACGCCGACCGAGCTCCTGATCGCGCCGTTCAACGCCAACGTGCTCCGCCACACCGATGTGTGGCTCGCGACGCTGGTGACCCTCGGTCTCGGAGTGGGTCTTTCGGCGGCCGTCGACGAAGACCTCACCACTCGGCACGTGGGCGAAGACGCGAATCTGTTCGGGCGCACCTTCCCGCCCGCGACGGGCTACCCGCTGGCCGCGGGTGTGGGCGCCGGCGTCTTCTCCCACGTGGCCATCGGTGAAGAGTCGCTGTTCCGCGGCATGCTCTTTTCGCAGATGGCGCGCGAAGCAGGACCCACTGCGGGGCTGGTCGGTTCCAGCGTGGTGTTCGGCGTCGCCCACGCGCCCAACGCCCTGGCGTTGCCTCACGACGAGCAGCTGCCCTACTTGGCTTTCGGCGTCCCGTTCATCACGGCGCTCGGCAGCTGGCTCGGCGTCGCGTACCGCGCCCACGACTACAGCCTGGCGGCGCCGGTCGCCATCCACTTTTGGTACGACTTCTTGCTGAGCGCGACCTTCTTCGCGCTCGACCCGCAACACTCGCCGCTGGCCGCCAGCGTGGCCGTGCCGTTCTGATGCTTCAGCGGAAACGAGCGCGATACGCCCGAACCACCATGTCGACGCAGGCGTCGATGGAGAGCGTCGAGGTGTTCAGCATCAGGTCGTAGTCGTGAGGCGCCGAGTGGTCCCGATCGAAGTGTTGCCGATAGAAAGCCATGCGTTCGGAGTCGATTCGCAGGATCTTGGACCGCGCGTCGCTACGGCTCAGCGCGTCTCGCGTGGCGATGCGCCTCACGCGGGCATCGAGGGGGGCGTATGCGCGAATGCGCAATGTGCGCTTGGGGTCGAGGATGTACTGCGAGCCGCGACCGACGACCACGCCTTTGCCGTGTCGCCCGAGAGACAAGATCACTTTGGTCAGATTGCGCAGATAGTCGGTGGGTGAGAAGGCACCTTCGTCCATCAATTCGCTGACCCACTGCTCGATGTCGTCGCGCGCTCGTTCGTCCAGCGACGCCACGAGCTGTTGGCGCACGCGGGCCTGCTTCGCCACTTCGTGCACCAGTTCTTGAGAGTGAAACTGGAAGCCGAGGCGCGCGGCCACGAGCTTTCCCACCTCAGCTCCACGCGCGCCGTACTCGCGCGACACGGAGATCATCGGTTTCTGTTCGGAAGCCTCGCTCTGCTCGCGCTTGCTCGTGACCTTCTGCTGCTCCATCCAGCGCAGGAATTGACGATTGGCGAGCTGCTCGACGCTTCGGGACATGCCCCGATGTTATCGGGGAACTCGCGCGATTGGCGAGTGCCGTTCAGTGCGGATCCAGGTCTTCCAGGCCGTAGAACGTGTCGCCGCCGCCGGTCAGGGTCTTTTCCCAGGTTTCTGCGGTCTTTTCCCGGCCGAGCAACGTCCCGCTTTCACCCGCCAGGTACTCGCGCTCGCCGTCGTGCGTCACGAGCGCCGCGAACAGACGAGCGCTCGTTCCCGTCGCGACGTTCGTCCATTTGCCGCTGGCGTCCCGCTGCATGGCCACACCGGCGTCGCCCGCGACGAGAGCCAGGGAGCCATCGGGCGCGAGCGCGACGCCGTTCAACGCACTCGGCGCAGTGGCCTCGACGCTGAACGACTTGCCGAGGTCGTTGCTCGACCAGATCTGTCCCTTACTGTCCACGCCGAGGATTGGATTGCCCGAGGGGGCGACCGCGACGCCGCGCAAGTCGCCAGCGCCCGAGAGCGTGGCGCTCTCCCAAGTCTTGCCGAGGTCGAGCGAGCGCACGACGGTGCCGCCTGCGCCGACGACGACCAAGAGGTCGGCGTTGAGGGCGCTCGCTGCGCCTTTGAAGTCGGCCTGGGTCCCAGCGTCGACCGACTTCCACAGGTCACCGCCGTTGGTCGACAGCAAGAGCGTGCCCGAGTCCCCCGCGGCGACACCCACGAGAGAAGTCGTCGCGGCGTGGTGATCGTCGTGCGCGAAGTGCACTGCACGCAGCGCGAGTGAGGTTCCCGAACCTTGCGACTGCCAGCTCTCGCCACCGTCGCGCGTTCGTCCGATGAACCCCTCGGCGCCGACGGCCCAACCGTCCAGGTTGCCCACGCACGTGACGGCGTAGAGATCGCGTGGCGTGAGCGAGCGCACGGTCCAGTGCACACCGTCGAAGGTCTGCGCGAACGCGCCATGCGCGCCCACCGCGGCTTGCCAGCCGCTGGGCGTTCCCGAGTCGCCCGTCTTCTTCTTGTCGCTCCCGCTATCGCTGCACGCCGCGGCGAGGATGGACACGAGCACCAGCGCCGACTTGATTTTCGTCATGTCTCACAAGCTACGGGTTTCGCGGGCGTACGGCGACCCCGGGGCGCACCTGCCCCCGCCTGAACAGCTGATGACGCAACAAGTTCCGAGATCTCAGGGAGTTAGCCCGGCGTGTGCGAATTTGTGGGCCGATGTATGTTTTTGTGCGTGCGCTAGGCGCGGCTTGGAGCTACACCCCTCGCCATGTCGCGGAAGAACTCGCTCGCCGCCATCGTCTGCTTCTCCCTTTCCGCAGCCTGCGCTGCACCGACCACGGGGATCGGACAAGAAGGAGTAGACCGACTCCGAGCGCGGGCGAATGACCAGCGCGGCCCGCCTGCGCAGAACGGATCGAAATGACCAGGTGATGACCGGTCCGCGCCGGGCGCTGGCGGCGGCGCCGAGCAGCGATATGGCGCGCTGGCGGCCTCGCAGGCGCAGCAGGCCCTGCGGGCGCGGCAGGTCAGACAGGCAGCGGCGGCACGGGCGGCGTGCCGACCACGACGCCGGGTCTCGAAGGCGAGTGGAACTTCGATGACGCAGGCGCGACGTCCACCAAAGACACCTCGGGTCACGCTCATCACGGAGCGCTCGTGGGCAGCGGCGTCAGCGTCGTCGCCGGCGGCAAAGTCGGCTCCGCTCTGAGCTTCGCCGGTACCAGCGGACGCGTATCGGTGCCCGGTGGCACTGCGCTCGATCTGGTGAAGGCCGGCAGCATCGAGTTCTGGGTGAAACTCAGCGGTCTCACCTCGGGCAGCATCGTGTCGCGCATCAGCGCGTCCGGCGACGGTGTCCGCGTGCGAACGACGCAGGGCAACCTACAGGTGACCTTCCTGCGGGCCAGCGGCGGCTCCGCCATCGTGACCAGCGACCCCGCAGTGCTCGGTTCTACCTGGGTCCACGTGGCGGTCGTGAACGACGGCGCTTCGCTCAAGCTCTACTTGAACGGGAAGCTGCACCGAAGCGAGACCGGCGGGCAGCTCGGCTACGTGAGCGGCGACCTCGTGATGGGCGCCAACGGAACGAACGACAGCGCCCTCAACGGCTATCTCGACGAGCTCAAGTGGTGGAGCGTCGCGCGTACCAACGAGGAAATTTGCGCTGACGCTGGCGGAGCGTGGGCGAGCGGGGAATGCGCGCTGTGAGCCCGCACCCGCGACCTAGGATGGGCGAGCGGGGAATGCGCGCTGTGAGCCCGCACCCGCGACCTCGCCCGTGGTCGTGACCGCGGCCGTGAGCAATTCTGCGTACGCCGATTGCGCGCACCCCCGGGCTCTGTGAAACTATAGTGGCTTGCAGCATGCGCGCCGGGCGGCGCGGCCGGAGGCTCGGATGGTTCGGTTCTCTCGAAGGGTCCTTGCTTTGGCGTGGGTCCCGCTCGCGCTGTTCGCCTGTGCGAGCGGCGAAGACGCCAGCATCACCAACGCGGGCGGCGCAGCCGCGTTCGGCGGCACCTCCGGAAGCGGCGCTGGCTCGTCGACCGGAGGCGCAGAAACCGGCGGTGCGGCGGGCGCTGCGGGAGGCGGCGCGACGGGCGGCGGCTATCAAGGCGAGTGCAGCGGAGCCGCCGAGCAGACTTGCTACACGGGGCCGGCTGGCACCGACGGCGTAGGCGAGTGCAAAGCCGGCAAGCAGGTCTGTCAGAACGGCAAGTGGAGCGAGTGCCAAGACGAGGTCGTGCCGTCCACCGAGACCTGCGACAAGCGCGACAACGACTGCGATGGCCTCGAAGACGAAGATCTCGGGCAGACGTCCTGCGGAAAAGGCGTGTGCCAGGTCACCGTCGAGAACTGCGTGGCCGGCGTGGCCCAAACGTGCACGCCGAAGCAGGGGAACACCACCGAAGCCTGCGACGGCGCCGACGACAACTGCGACGGCCAGGTCGACGAAGGTTGCTCCTGCACCAACGGCCAGACGCAGGCCTGCTACTCGGGTGACCCGGCCACGAAGAACGTCGGCGAGTGCAGCGCTGGAACCCAGACGTGTAGCGGCGGCAAATGGGGGACGTGCACCGGCGAAGTGTTGCCGGCCGCCGAGAAGTGCAACGGGCTGAACGACGACTGTGACAGTCAGACCGACGAGGGCAATCCCCAGGGCGGTCAGTCCTGCTCCACGGGCAAGCAAGGCGCTTGCGCCGCTGGCACCACGGCCTGTTCCAACAGCACCCTGGTCTGCAACCAGAACGCCCAGCCGAGCAACGAGATTTGCGACGGCGCAGACAACAACTGCAACGGCCAAGTCGACGAGGGCAACCCCGGAAGCGGCCAGAGCTGCAGCACCGGCAAGCCCGGAGTCTGCTCCGCCGGCACCACGCAGTGCCAGTCGGGGGGCGTCGCTTGCGTGCAGAACGTCCAGCCGAGCACCGAGAAGTGCGACGGCACCGACAACGACTGCGATGGTCAGGTGGACGAAGGCTGCAACTGCATCGATGGCAACTCCCAGGGTTGCTACACGGGGGCACCGGGCACCCAAGGCGTCGGCGCCTGCAAGGCGGGCACACAGACCTGCAGCAGCGGCCAGTGGGGTGCGTGCAACGGCCAGGTCGTTCCCACCACCGAGACCTGCAACGGCAAGGACGACGACTGCGACGGGCAGACCGACGAAGGGAACCCCGGCGGAGGAGGCGCTTGCACCACCGGGCTCTACGGCGTCTGTTCGCCCGGCACCTACCAGTGCCAAAACTCCACTCTGACCTGCGTGCAGAACGTCCAGCCCGCGCCCAGCGATACGTGTGGGAACGGCCTCGACGACAACTGCAACGGCTCGGCTGACGAGAACTGCGGCTGTGCGCACGACGTGTGCAGTACCGGCACGAAACTCACCGGTGGTTGCGACTCGTCGCAGGGAAACTGCGTGACCCAGGTGTGCGCCGTGGACGGCTTCTGCTGCAGCACGAGCTGGGACTCGCTCTGCGTCAGCCGTGTGCGCACCACGTGCAAGAGCCTGAAGTGCTCCGAGTCCCAAGGCAGCTGCTCGCACACGCTCTGCACCAGCGGTAGCGCGCTCGCCATCGGATGTGACCTCGCCAAGGCCAATTGCGCCAGCACGATCTGCGCGTCGGACCCGTGGTGCTGCAGCAATTCGTGGGACAGTCTGTGCGTGAGCGAGGTCGCCACCTACTGCGCGCACAATTGCCTGTGATCGACACCCTCTCGATCGAGCCCATCGGTGTGGTGCGCTCGCCCTTCGCCGAGCCCGCGCAGGCTCCCCGGCAACCCGAGCGGGGCGCTGGCGTCGATGCTCGCATCGAGCTCCAGGCGGGCCGCGGTTTCGAGTTCGCGCTCTCGGACATCGAGACCTGGCGCTATCTCTGGGTGCTGTTCTGGTTCCACCGCGCCGAGAGCTTTCGCGCCAAGGTGAGGCCCCCTCGCAGCCGCACCCGCCGAGGCCTCTTCGCAACGCGCGCTCCCCACCGACCGAATCCCATCGGAATGTCGGTGGTCGAGTTGGTCCGCGTCGAGGGCCTCGTGCTGCACGTGCGCGACGTCGACATTCTGGACGGCACGCCGGTGCTCGACATCAAGCCCTACGTCGCCTACTCGGACGCGGTGGCCGACGCCGGCGCGGGCTGGCTCGACGCCGAGGCGCTCCTCGACCCCGGCCCGCGCTGGCAGGTGGAGTTCCTTCCTCGCGCTCACGAGCAGCTCGAGTTCCTGAAAGGCGAGCTCGGTGTCGATCTCGCTCGGTCGATTCGCGACTTGCTGTCGCTCGGTCCGGCTCCGCACCCGTATCGCCGGATCAAGCGCGAGGGGGAGGGCTTCGTACTCGCGCACAAGAGCTGGCGCGCTCGTTTCCGGGTACGAGACCAAAAGGTGGAAGTCGGCTCTCTGGGCTCGGGCTATCGCGCGCGCGAGCTCGAGCTGCCGGCGCCGGACACGGACGCGGCCGAGCTCGCGCTCCACCGGAAGTTCGTCGAGCGCTTCGGTTACCCCGGCTTTTCCTGAGCCCTCTCGGGTTTGCGAGGGGATCGGCCGCTCGGTCGCGCGTGTCCACGCGCTAGGCTAGAATGGGTGCACTTGGATGCTTGACGCTCTTTGGTCGCTACGCGGGCTTGCCGTGCTTGGCGGTGTCGCGCTGTTGGGCTGCGCCGTCTCCGACCAGAACCTGTTCGGGGTGGGCGATGCCGGCGTAGAAGCCGGCAAGGCGGGCAGCGGAAGTGCCCCCCAGAGCGGAGGTCCGGATGCCAGCCCCGATGCCGCGCCGTCCGGAGGGGCTGGCGTCGGTGCGAGCGGGGGCGTCGGCGCGAGCGGAGGTTTCGGCGCGAGCGGAGGTGTCGGCGCGAGCGGAGGTTTCGGCGCGAGCGGTGGTGTTGGCGCGAGCGGTGGTGTTGGCGCGAGCGGTGGTGTTGGCGCGAGCGGTGGTGTCGGCGCGAGCGGTGGTTTCGGTGGCAGCGGTGGCACCAGCTCGGCCGATTGCTGCGCTGCCCACGCGGGACCCGGCTGCAACAACGCCAGCGTGCAAAGCTGCGTCTGCGCCCAAGACGCCTACTGTTGTACGTACGGCTGGGACTCGGGCTGCGTGAGTGAGGTCACGTCGTTCGCTTGCGGCAGTTGCGGGTCGGGTGGAAGCGGCGGTTTCGGCGGTACGGGCGGAGTGGGCGGGACCGGCGGCTTCGGGGGCAGCGGCGCTACGGGCGGCCTCAGCGGCACCGATTGCTGCCAGGTCCACTTGTCCCCCGGCTGCTCGGTTCCCAGCGTCTCGTCCTGCGTCTGCCTTTCCGACTCCTACTGCTGCACGTACGACTGGGACAGCTTGTGCGTGAGCGAAGTCGCGAGCGAAGGCTGCGGGACCTGCTGAAGTCGCGCTGACAATCTGGCAACACCCGCCAAGCCCGACCGACCGTGACGGGTCAGATTGTCCGAACCGTCACCGGTGCCTGCCGAAAGCGCCTGCTTTTTCGGCGAGGCACGCCCCTTGCTCGGCCACTCGGAGAACATGACAGGCTTCGGTCGTCCCTCACGTCGTCGCGGCTTCACTTGGCTCGAGCTCGGGCTCGGCGCCGGGGCCTTGGGCCTCGTCGCCCTCGGCGCATCGTTCGTGCTTTCGCCCGGCGCTGACGTGAAACAAGCCGACCTCGCCCTGCGCGACGCACAGCGCATCCGCGACGCGGCGCTCGAATGGCGCGAGAAGAACCCGACCGGTTGCCCCACCGTGACGCAGCTCAAGCACGAGCACAGCCTGGCGGCTGGAGCCGCGACGGACGATCCTTGGGGAAGTCGCTATCGCCTGAGCTGCTCGAAGCAGGGCGTGGTCGTGATGTCTGCCGGGCGCGACGGCAAGGCCGACACCGACGACGACGTCCGCGTGCCGAAGACGTCGGGCTGAGCTCAATTCGCCGGCGCGGCCGCCTTCGGCGGCTCTCGGAGCGGTGCCCGACCCGGTGGAGCGCTCAGCATCGCCTGCGACAGGTACGGCATGGCGAGCGGGACGAGATCGATGCTCGGATCGAGCTGCTTGCCGAGCCCTTCGGACACGAGAAGCGCGATGTTCACCACCGTGAACGACGGATCGATCTGCACGCGATGCCGGCGCAGGATGTTCATCATGCCGCTCACGGCGTGGCTCACCTCCACCTCGCCGAGCTTCTTGTCGTAGAGACCCTTCAGATAGCCGACCACGTCGGCCTCGAACGCGGCGTAGTCCGTGCCGGAGATGGTCGGGGCGTATACGTAGAACAGGCGGGCGCACTCGGCCCCGTTCTGTTGGGAGAGCGCCACGAAGGTCTCGACCCACGGACGGAGGAGGTCCTGGGGGATCTCGCTGACCAGCCCCAGATCCACGAGCACGACGCGGTCGTCGGGCGTCAAGATGATGTTCCCGGGGTGCAGGTCCGCGTGCACGAAGCCGTCGGTGAAGATCATCTTCAACACTGCCTCGCCGCCCAGGCGCGCGAGCTTGCTGCGATCGCCGCCCACCTTTTCGGGCTCGGTAGCCTTCACACCCTCGACGAACTCCATGGCGAGGACGCGCTCGGTGCAGAGCTCGGGGAACAGCTTCGGGACGTCCACGTTGGGCACGTCGGCGAAGTTCTTGGCAAAGCGCTCGTTGTTCCGCGCCTCTTCGCGGAAATCGAGTTGTCCGCGGAGAGCCTCGCCGAAGTGCGTGACAGCCCCCGGGAGCGACAACATCCGAATCGCTTCGAAGCGATCGAGGAGCTTGGCCCAAAATCCGAGGATGGAGAGATCCCGCTCGATCTGGACGCGGGCCTCGGCGCGCTGCACCTTGAGCGCGATCACGTCGCCGCCCGCGAGCTTGGCGCGGTGTACCTGGGCCACGCTGGCTGCGGCGACCGGTGTCGGTTCTATCTCGGCGAGCAACGCGCGTCGTTCTCCCAGGTCTTCGCTGAGCACGCGCTCCACCGCTGCGAAGCTCGCCGCTTTCACCGAGTCTTGCAGACGGGCCAGGGGCTCGATGAAACCGGGCCCCAAGAGATCGGGCCGCGTGCTCAGGATCTGCCCGAACTTGATGAACGTCGCGCCGAGCTTCTGGAGCAGGTGAGCCACGGACTCACCCCGGAGCCGCTCGACCTCGGCGGCGGTTCGGCGTCCGCCCAGGGCTCGCGCCACGAGGTAGCCGACCACGGCCCACGCCGAGCTCCAGGCGATGTGGAGGAAGCGGAGCCAGAGGCGGAAGCGTTGGGCCACGGATCACTGGCCCGGTTCTACTGCGTTTTCGCGCTCGGCGTCGCTGGAGCGAGCGGCGCGCCGCCCGCATTCGCGAACGCCCGCCACGATCACGACGATCATGGCGATGATGACGTACCACTCCCAACGCCGGCGTTTCGGCGCGTCGATGGCGGGCGCCGTGACGGCAGGACGGTCGGGGCCGGAGCCCAGCGCGTTCTTCAACACGTGCTCGCGCCGCTCGTTCAACGCAGGTGGCGTCCCCTGGAACGTGAGCCAGAAGGCGCGAGCGCTCGGCTGGGCATCCCGACTCGCGGCGTAGAGCTGCATCGCCGTGGGCAGCTCCGTGCGGAGCCAGCCGGGGGCCGGGAACGTGGCCGTCTCGGTCGCACACTGCGTGCAGACGACGCTTTGATCGGAGCCAGGCTCCACGTGCGGAAGGTCCGTGCCGCAGCTTCCGCACGCTGGAGCGCCCAGGCGATAGCGGGCGACCAGCTTGCCTTCTTCGGTCGCTTGCTCGGCCTGGCGTTCCGTTGCGTCCGAGAGCGACGCTTCGAAGCTCTTCTCGTCGAGCTCTTTGCAGAGGAGGGTCCAGGTCTGGACCGTGAGCTCGAGCGGCTCACCGCAGCTCGCGCAATTGCTGTGGAGGTGCACTCCGGCGACGCCCACTGGCCCCCCGCAAGCGCCGCAAGTGGTCTCGATTTCGAGACGCACCGAGCGTTCGACCGCGGCGCGGGGAGCTTCCAGCATGCCTCAGGCGAGCCTATCGCACGCCGAGCCCGTCGCGCCCCAGGCTTTTCGAGGCGCTCGGTGAGGCGCCGCGCCCGACGCCCGCAGCCTTTGCAGTGCGCGCCTCGGACCCGGACGGACGGGCAAGCGGGCGGCCCGTGCGGGACTGCCGTACTCTCGGTCCGTGCGCCGCCGGAAGAGACCCCCTCACGTCATCGCGGTCGGCGGGCCGCTGGTCTTTCCGGATCCGAATCTCTACGACGACGAAGGCTTGGTGGCGGTCGGGGGCGATCTCGCGCCCGAGCGCCTGCTCTTGGCCTACGACAGCGGCATCTTTCCCTGGTACGAAGAGGAGCTCCCCGTGCTCTGGTGGTCACCGAATCCACGGGCGGTGATCGAGCCCGGCGCGATCCGCGTGTCGCGCAGCATGCGCCGCGTGCTCCGCGATCGTCGCTACGAAGTCAGCGTGAACCGCGCGTTCACGCACGTCATGCGCGCCTGCGCGGACCGGCCGGAGGGGACGTGGATCTCCGACGACATGGTCGACGCGTACACCGAGCTCCACCGGCAGGGGCACGCCGTGAGTTTCGAGGTCTGGCTCGACGGCGAGCTGATCGGCGGGCTGTACGGAGTCTGGCGCGGCGGGTTGTTCGCGGCCGAGAGCATGTTTCATCGGAGGCCCAACGCATCGAAGCTCGCCCTCGTCTTTGCCCACCGTGCGCTCGAGCGGCGAGGGATCGTGCTCTTCGAAGTTCAGTTTCTTACGCCGCACCTGGTCTCGCTCGGCGCGAGCAGCATCCCGCGCCCGCAGTATCTCGAGCGCCTGTCGCGCGCGCGGTGCCTCCCGGTCTCCCTCTCTGAGCTGGAAATCCCTGCTATTCTAGCGGAATTCCAATCTTGATATACCCGAGGGGAAAAGTGCTAGATTGCCTCCGTGCCCGCGCCGAGCGCACCTTCCGAGCCCCGCGAGGTACTCGCCTCGCGCCTCAGTCATTTGCGTGAGCTCGAGGCCGAGAGCATCCACATTCTGCGCGAAGTTGCCGCCGAGTTCGACCGGCCGGTCATGCTCTACAGCATCGGCAAAGACTCCTCGGTGATGGTGCGGTTGGCGCAGAAGGCCTTCCATCCCGGCAAGCTCCCCTTCCCGCTGCTCCACGTCGATACGACCTGGAAGTTCCGCGAAATGATCGAGTTTCGGGATCGGTTCTGCCGCGAGCAGGGTCTCGATCTCCGCGTCCACATCAACCGTCAGGGCCTCGCCGAAGGCATCAACCCGTTCGACCACGGCAGCCAGAAGTACACCACGGTGATGAAGACCCAGTCGCTCCTCCAAGCCCTGGCGCTCGGCGGGTACGACGCCGCGTTCGGTGGAGCGCGTCGCGACGAGGAGCGCTCGCGGGCCAAGGAACGCATCTACTCATTTCGCGACCGCTACGGGCAGTGGGATCCGAAGAACCAGCGACCCGAGCTCTGGCACCTCTACAACGCGAAGATCACCAAGGGTGAGAGCATCCGAGTCTTCCCTCTCTCGAACTGGACCGAGCTCGACGTCTGGCTCTACGTCCACTTGGAGAACATCCCCATCGTGCCGCTCTACCTCGCGGCGGAGCGTCCGGTGGTGGAACGAGATGGCGCGCTGATCCAGGTGGACGACGAGCGCATGCGCCTGCGGCCGGGAGAAACGCCGCGGCTCGAGCGAGTTCGCTTCCGGACGCTCGGTTGCTACCCGCTCTCGGGGGCCATCCGCTCTTCGGCGACGACGTTGCCGGAGATCATCCGGGAGATGCTCCTGACCAAGCACTCCGAACGCCAGGGTCGCCTCATCGACTTCGACGAGGAAGGTTCGATGGAGACCAAGAAACGCGAAGGTTACTTCTGACTGTCGACGTGCCATGGCCGAACGAGCGCTGATCGAAGCAGACATCGAAGAGTACCTGCGGCGGCACCAGGACAAGGAGCTCCTGCGTTTCGTCACCGTGGGCTCCGTCGACGACGGCAAGTCGACTCTGATCGGCCGCCTCTTGCACGACACCCACGGGATCTACGAAGACCAGCTGTCGGCGGTGAAGCGCGCTTCGAAGCAAGGCGACGGCGCCATCGACTTCTCCCTCTTCACCGACGGTCTCAAGGCGGAACGCGAGCAGGGCATCACCATCGACGTCGCCTATCGCTACTTCTCGACGGAACGGCGGAAATTCATCATCGCCGACACACCCGGGCACGTGCAGTACACGCGCAACATGGCGACCGGGGCTTCCACCGCCGACCTCGCCATCATCTTGATCGACGCGCGCCTCGGCGTCTTGCCGCAGTCTCGGCGTCACGCTTTCATCGCGTCGCTCCTCGGAATTCGCAACCTCACCGTGTGCGTGAACAAGATGGACCTGGTGGGCTTCGACCCCGCGGTCTTCGAACGCATCCGCCAGGAGTTCTCTCAGTTCTGTGCCCAGTTGTCCTTCGATGTCGTGACGTTCGTGCCCGTGAGCGCGCTGGCCGGTGACAACGTCGTCACGCGCAGTGAGCGCACGCCGTTCTACCCGGGGCCGACCCTGCTCGAGCACCTGGAGGTGGTACCGATCCCGCGGGCGGACGAGCGCGCGAAGTTCCGGTTCCCAGTCCAGATCGTGCTCAGGCCGAACCTCGACTACCGCGGGTTCGCGGGTCGCATCGCCTCGGGTTCGGTGAAGAAGGGCGACAGCGTCTTGGTGCTGCCGTCGTCGAAGACGAGCCGCGTGGCGGCCATCGACACCTTCGAAGGAGAGCTCGACGAGGCGAGCGCACCCATGAGCGTGTGCCTGCGTTTGACCGACGAAATCGACATCAGCCGCGGCGACATGTTGGTGCACGCCGATGCGTTGCCGCGCGTGACGCGGCGCTTCGAGGCCATGCTGGTGTGGATGAGCGAGCGCCCGCTCGACCCGCAGCGCAGCTATTTCCTCAAGCACACCACCCAATACACGCGAGCCGAAGTCGAGAGCGTAGCGCACACCATCGACCTCGAGACCCTGACTCCCGTCAGCGCTACCCACCTCGAGCTGAACGACATCGGCAAGGTGGTGATGTCGTGCCACCGCCCGCTCTACGTCGACGCTTACACCGAGAGCCGCGGAACGGGCGCGTTCGTGCTCATCGACGCCATCACCAACAACACCGTGGCGGCCGGCATGATCACGGCGGGAGAGCCGCGCGAAGCCGCGATGGCCCATGGCCTCATGGATCGACCGCGCTCGCTGGTGGGCCTCTCGGAGCGGCAGGAGCGCATGGGTCAATCGGGCTTGGCCATCTGGCTCACCGGCCTCCCCGCTTCGGGCAAGAGCAGCATCGCGTACGCGCTCGAGCGCGCGCTCTTCGACCGCGGTCGCGCTGCGGCGGTGGTGGACCCCAACGACGGCGTGACGGGCGACCCCGGTCCCGGAGGCTCGAGCCCGCCCCACGCGCCGGAGCTCGCCAGGCGCTTGGTGGACGCGGCGCTCATCGGCATCTTCGCGTTCGAGTCGCCGAATGCCAGCGATCGGGCGGCGATTCGCGCACTGGTGGGCTCCCGGCGCTTCTTCGAGGTGCACGTAGCGACGCCGCTCGTGGTGTGCCGCATGCGCGACTCCCACGGCACCTACGATCGAGCCCACGGCACGCCGACCTTCGAGCCTCCCGAAAAACCCGACGTCAGCGTGTCGGCCGAGTTCGAAGACGCGGCAGCGAGCGCCGAGCGGATCTGCCTCGCGCTCCACGAGCGCGGTCTCTTGTGAGCCGCCGCGCTCGTGGGGAGACACGGTGGACGCGCGCGGACAGGACGCTCAGCGCTTGTCGTGCCGGTCGTATTCTTTCTGGAGGATCTTCGCGGCGACGTCGCGTCCGCCGAGCCCGAAGGCCAGCGCGAGCGCGAGACACACCGCGCCGAGCAACAGCGCGAAGGCGATGGCGATGAGCTGACGACCCACGCCGATCTGTTGCAGCGCCATCATGGCCGAGAACGCCACGATGGCGACGTGGGCCACCACTCCCAGGGAGCGCACCAGGCGATCCGTCGACGACTGCGTGAGCTCACCGATGCGCTTGCGAGCCCAGCCGCCAGCCCACAGACCTGCGCCGAGCAACGCCGCCGCCACGAGCACGTTGGGCAAGAACGCGAGCAGCCGGTCCAAGAGTTCGGCGAGCCCCGCGAGCTCGAGCGTTCCCAAGACCTGGCGCGTGAAGAGCAGAATCACGATGGCACCGACCACCACGCCGGCGATGTCTGCGGGCGTGTGGATGCCGTGGGTGCCGTGGGCGCCGAGCAGATCGTCTGCACCTTCGGCGCGGCTCGCTTCTTCTTCGCCGCGCATGCGCCGTTCGACCAGGTGTTTCGATTCCTCTTCCTGCTTTCGTGCTTCGGCGGACAGGTCTCGGAACAGTCCGATGTGCACCATCAAGGTGTTGAAACCCATGGCTGCCAGCAGGCGCGCCGCCACGTTGCCGGTCACGCGCGCCACCACCACTCCGATGGACATGAGCACTGCCGCGACCAGGAGCTTCGGCATGTAGACGTAGATGCGATCGAGCATCGAGCCGAGCGGCACGCTGATCTCCTTGATGTCGAGCCTGCCGACCGCGCTGATGGCGAAGTGGAGCAATACGAAGGCCATGGCAATCGAGCCGAGGATCCCGCTCAGGCTCTGCTCGCGAGCCACGCGGCCGAATCCGAGGCGCGCCATACCGTGGTCGAGGCCCACGCGCTCCAGCACCCCGGTGGTCAAGGCGCGCACGACTCGGGACAAGACGTAGCCGATGAAGAGCAAGACCGCGGCCGCCGCCACCTTGGGCAGGTAGGTCGCCACGCTGGCGAAGGCGCTGGAGAGGGGAGCCGCCAGCGCGCCGATCTTCAACGCTTCGAGCACCGGGATGGCGACCACGACCAAGATGAACCAATACGCGGACGTCTCCGAGGGTCCGCGGGGAGGGACGCTCTCCTCGTTTGGCCTTCTTCTTCTTTTTCGTCTCGTCGGCGGCGAAGCGGCCTCGACGGCGTCTTCGCCCGATAGCTTCCTCATGCGCGCCTCGAACCCCACGCGCTCGAGCAGGGTGACGATGAGCTTGCGCACGCCGGTCGCGACCAAGAAGCCGAAGAGCCCGATGACCACCGCCTTCATCAGGTTCGGGACCGCGCCGGCCACGTCGTTGAGCACCGTGAGCAGGGGCGCCGTGACTGCCGTGATGCCGAGGTAGCTGAAGAACGCCACCAAAACGAAAGCAAGGAGCAAGTAGTACACCACGCGCGCGACCGCCTGCTCGACGCGGAGCCGTGGTCACCGCCGGCCTCGAACCCGACGAGCTCGGCGACCTTGTCGTCCACTGTCGTGCGCCGGAGCGCCGCGAAGATGGACTTGTGTATCGTGTACGCGACGAGCCACCCTCCCACCAAGATCCCGAGCGCGATCCCGAGCTTCGGCAGACTCGGGATGGTGCTCAGCCAAAGGTCTTCCAACCACTGCGCAGATGTCGTTTTGGGCATGGGTCCTCCTCCCGTCGCGCGCGCCCGCAGCGACGCGCCGGGAGCCTCCCCGAGCCCGCTCACGAACACAAGTCGACGGGCGGTGAGCCCGGCAGCTTCAGAAATGTCGGACCGCGCCCACCCAGCCGGGCCTGATCTGTAGCGCTGTCGGCGGGCTTTCCTTGCTGCTGCTCGACAAGAGAAGGTGGGCGCCGCCCGCTAGGCTCAACCCACCCACGATGAAGCTCACGCCCGACACCGTGCCGAGCGTACGGCCTCGGTCGACGGCGTCCATCCCGGTTTGGTTGCAGCGCTTCTGAGCGTCGCAGTTGTCGTCGACCCGTCGCTTCTCGCCGAGCACCATGAAGCCGGTCACCGCGCCCACTCCGACGCCCGCCGCTCCGACTCCCGTCAGCACCCAGCCCCAGGTCTTCTTGCCATTCGAGCGCGTGCCTGACGGCTTTCCCCGTCGCTTTGCGGCGCCCACGCATGACGACGCGCTCGGCCGGCCCTCACTCGACTCGACGCTCGTCTCCGAGGGCGCTCGGCCCGGCGCTTGCACCACGATGCTGTGCTTGCCCGGATCCACCGGCAGCGCGGTGTCGAGAGCGGCCGCACCGAGCTCGATGCCGTCCCGGAGCACGCGCGTACCCGCCGGCGCACCCGGCGCGAGCGAAACCGTGAGCTTCGGCAGGCGCGGCTCGAGCTGCGCCGCGCTTCGTCGCGAGCGCGTGCCGCTCGTCGCTCGGTGGCACGCGCTGAGTGACCTCACGGAACAAGGTCCACGCGGTCGACGTGGCCGAGGTGCTCTTCGCAGTCCGCGAGATTGAGCACGGTGCCGGGCGCGGGATCGAGTCGATTGCTCTCGCGAAACTTCGCGCACGCCGTGGGATAGTCGCCGGCCTTGACCGCGTCGCGCCCGGCGTTGAACAACGCTTCGGCGGCGGTGGCATCACGGCCCTGGGCCATGACCTCGGGGGAGACCAGCGCCAGGGCGGCGACGAGAGTGCGACGCGCATCGAGATCCCGTTATAGCCGACGATCGAACGGGTTTTGCGTCGGAGGTTTGGGCCTGACGAGCGTCGCGGTGTTTTCGCGTGGGCTTGGCCACGGCCGGCGCGGGCTTCTGCTCGGCGTCACGCCCGGCGGCGGCTTCTTCGGCGATGCTCTGGCGACCGCGCTCGAGGCCGCGGGCGGGCCGCAGTCGGCGGGCCGCGGCGCCGGCTCGACGGCGGGTTCGGCACTGCGCTGGCGGCGGGGATTCCCGCTGCGCCGCCAAGGTCGGTGCTTGGACCACGTTCGGGTCGGGCGTCGCATGACCCCGAGTGAGGAAGAACACGCCCAGCCCGCCGATCAAGAGGAACGCGGCAGCCAGCATCGCGACCAGCGGTGCGCGGCGATTTCTCGGAGCTCCGACGTTGGAATCGGAGACTCCGGTGATGACGGGACGCGCGGTGATGTAGCTCTCTTGACCGAGCCTCGACAGGGCAGGGGTGGCGCCCGTGATCACGCTCGCGAGCTCGGGAGGCGCGACCAGGGTTTGCGCCTCGAACAGGCCCGAGACCGAGGGTGCCGGCAGCGAGAGGGGCGCGTCGTTTTCCGACAACCCGACGGCTTCCAGCAACGCCCGCTTCATCGCCTTCGCGTCCTGGAAGCGTTCGGTCTTGTCGAAGGCCAGCGCCCGGTCGACCAAGGCCGCCGTGTTCTCGGGCATGCTGGGCACTACGCTGCGGATGGCCGGAGCCTTGCGTGTCGCGCTCAGGATCAATTGCTCTTGCACGGTTTCGGCTTCGTGCACGTAGCGACCCGTGAGCAGCGTGAAGATCGTCGCACCGACTGCCCACACGTCGGTCGACGCTTCGACCTCTTCCCAGCGGCCGCGCGCCTGCTCGGGCGCCATGAACGCGGGAGTGCCGAGCAACGACCCCGCGCGAGTCGAGCTGCCATCGGGCGTCAGCTCGCGCAGCCGCGCGATGCCGAAGTCGAGGATCTTCAGCTCGCCGCCGCGCGTGAGGAACAAGTTCTCGGGCTTCAGGTCCCGGTGGACCACGCCGCGTTCGTGCGCCGCCGAGAGCACCGCCAGAACCTGGTTCGCGATGGCCAACACCTCGCCGTGTTCGAGGCGCCCCTTGCGCATCAAGCGCGCGTCGAGCGTCTCACCTTCGAGGAGCTCCATGACGAGGAACGGAGCGCCCTCTTCGGTAACGTCGTCGTCCAGCACCTTGACCGTGCCCGGGTGGTCGACGGCGTTGGCGACGTAGCCCTCGCGGAGGAAGCGCGCGGTCACTTCCGAGTCGATGGCCAGCTCGGGGTGGAGGATCTTGATTGCCACCCGGGCCTTGTTGCGGTGGGTGGCCGCGTACACGGTCGCCATCCCACCTACACCCACCACGCGTTCGAGGCGCCACTTTCCACGCAAAACGGTGCCGATGCGGGCTTCCGCTCGATCCGTGACGTGGTCAGCTACCGGCATCGTCGTCATTCCGACGTTCGACCAACGGCATTGGTTCGAACGTCCTTACGCTTGGCTCTTACGCCGAGTGGTTTTGGGGTGTTCCGTGGCAACCTTGAAGTAGGTGGTTCCCTCTGCCGAGGGTACACACAATCCATCACATGGGAATGTGCCGAAGAAACCCACGGCAGCATACGTGAGCCCATCGTCTCCCACCAAAAACGCGCGAATTAGGAAGGTCGATTCCTCGTCTCTCGGTAACATGCGAGGTCCTGGGGCGGCTCTGCCACCCCGCTAGTTACGGAGGAACGAATGCACGGCTTGAAGCGTCGCGGTTTGCTCGTTGGGTTGGTGGGCTTTGGTCTCGCCGGCGCGTTCTATGCGGGGGTGGCGTTTGCGGCGGATTCGCGTCTCGACGACGCGGACGCTGCGTGTGAAAAGGCCATTGCCTTGCTCCAGGCTGCGGAAAACCCGGGTGTGAAGCCGCCCTTTGGTGGGCATCGCGAGTCGGCGATCGATCACCTGAAGAAGGCGCGGAAGGAAATCGGCAAGGCGAAGAAGTACGCCGACAGCCACCTACCGAAGACTCCGGCGCCTTCTCCGGCGCCCTGACCCTTCTTCCCAGATGCTTGCTCGAAGACGCGCGCGATCGTTCGCGGGTGCGGTGTTGACCGCCCTCGCAACGAGCGCGTGCGTCGTTTCATTCGACGGTTACGAGCTCGGTCCGACGGACGGAGGTTCGAGCGGAGGCATCGGCGGGGGAGACGGGGGCGCGCCGGGAGGAGGCGCTTCCGGAGCGGGCTCGGGGGGAGTGAGCGGCAGTGGGACGGGAGCGACCGGAGGGACGCTCGCAGGAGGGGCCGGCGGAGCCGGCGGTGTGACCGCGGGGAGCGCCGGGGGGGGGCGGGGGAACCACGGGAGGCTCGGGGGGAACGAGCGCGAGCGGTGGCACCGGTGGCGCGACGGGTGGGACCGGTGGCGGCACCGGCGGCACCACGGGTGGCGCCGGAGGTACTACCGGCGGTTCGGGGGGAACCAGCGCGAGCGGTGGCGCCGGTGGCGCGACGGGGGGCTCCGGAGGCACGAGCGCGAGCGGTGGCACCGGCGGCGCGACAGGTGGGACGGGCGGTGGCACGGGTGGTGCGCCGCCGACGTGTCCCACGGTTCCCGGCACCGCGACCATGGTCATGGTGCCCGGGGGCGCGAGCAAAGACTTCTGCATCGACATGACCGAAGTCACGCAGAAGGAATACAACGCGTGGCTAGCGACCAGCCCCACGACTTCGGGGCAGCCCGCTGCGTGCAGCACGAACTCGACCTACGTGCCGTCGTGCAACTGGACACCCATCCCCAGCCCACAGAAGCCGGTGGTGTGCGTGGATTGGTGCGATGCGTACGCCTACTGCAAGGGCGTCGGCAAACGGCTTTGCGGAAAGGTAGGCGGAGGCGCGGTGGCGTCTACCGATCTGATCAACGCGAATCAGAGCCAGTGGTACTACGCCTGTAGCAAACACGGCGCGCAACTCTATCCGTACGGCCCGGTCTATTCGACCACGGCCTGTGTGGGCCTCGAGAACTCCTTCATCGGCACGCAGAACGTCGGACTGCTCTCGACCTGCAACGGTGGGTACTCGACCCTCACCGACATGAGCGGCAACGCCGCCGAGTGGGAAGACGGCTGCAACGGCAACAGCTGCCCGGCCCGCGGTGGCCACTACAACGACGGCGCCACGAATCTGCGCTGTGACACCGTGCTCATGGCTCCCCGCATGGAGCAGGTCAACAAGCGCGGCTTCCGCTGCTGCGCCGACTGAGCGCAGCGCCGGCCCCCGAAGAAAAACTCCTCGGCCGCCGATGGGAATCGCCGGCGAGCGGCAATGGAGCTCACGAGGGCGCACTTCACCCCGCCCTTTCGAGGATTCTCACATGAAGACCGCCGTGTCCCTGGGCTCGCTCCTGCTACTTTCGTCCGTCCTCATGGCGGGCTGTACCGCCGAAATGGCGCCGGAAGACGAGGCGCTGCTCGCCAATGAAGGAACCGGCGAGTCGAGCGCGGCGCCCGAAGAGGCGGCGCCGGCGGAGGAGAGCGTGGCCGAGAGCTCCCAGGCGATCTGCAGCTGCGCCGTCGAGCTCGTCTGCGGCAGCGGACGCCAGCTCACCGTCTACGAGCACTCGGACTGTTGCGGCGGCAACTTCTTCTTCTGCCCCGGCAACTACCCCGACCTCCGCAAGTTCACCACCAACCTGTTCTGGGGCGCCAACTGGAACGATCGCATCAGTCGCGTGTTCACTACTGCCAAGGTCGGAGTCTACCTCTACCAAAACGTGAACTACGGCGGCGACGTCAAGTACATCGGTCCCGACCGGTTCGTCGATCTGGGGCCGACGCTCTGGAACGACCAGGTGAGCTCCATCAAGGTCGTCGCGCTGAAGTGAACGAATTTCGCGAGCGCCGCGCGGGGCGCGCTCAGAAGCCGTAGGCGGCGCGGGCGTAGAGGCCGGGGAAGCTCTCGAAGCGGCTGGTGTCCACGTTGAGCTCCGTGCCCTTCTGGAGGGTCACGGGGTCACCGAGGACATCGAGCACGTCGAACGCCTTCGAAGTCGTCGCGCTCACACCGCCGGGAGTGGTCGCGCTGCTCATCTGGAAGAAGAAGCCGCCGAAGTCGAAGCCGAACGTCTCGGTCTGATAGCGCACGCCGACGCTCGCTCCCCAGCCCACGCAATCGCCGCCCTCTGCCGTGAAGTACTGGGTCTCGAGGGTCTGCGAGCCGAAGAACACCGGCGCGTCGTACACGAAGGAGAGCCCCTCTTCGCGGCGGCGCGGCTGCCACTGTGCGCCGAGCTCGACGCCGCTGCACGTGGTCCTGCCTCCCATGAGGGTCTGGAACGAATTCGTTCCACCCGACGTCGTGAGCTCGACGTCGGTGGGCGTGACGAGCCACATGCGCCGATAGCCCAAGTAGATCTCGAGCATCTCCATCACCTCGTACAAGCCGCGCAGGCGGATCTCCTTGGTGCTCGAGAACCACTTCACCTTCTGGCCCGGCTGAACGACGACCGGATCGCCTTGGTACGGCAAGTAGTTCTGGGCGAGCGCGGGCCCCGTTGCGCTGGTTCGCCCGGTGGCCGTGGCGCTCGACTCGAAGCGCCGCAGCGTGGCTTGCACGTCGAAGGACAGCCCGTCGACCGGAGGAGCATACGAGAGGACCCCGATCAGCGTGCGGCTCACCGGATCGCTCTCGGCCGTGAAGTCATCGTCGTTGCCGAAGTCGCCGATCTTCTCGAAGCGATTGGTGAGGTAGCCGAGGCCGAGGCCGAGGCCCTTCAAGAGCTCGAGGCGCGCCTCGAGCGAGTAGCGTACGAAGGGCGCGGTCTCGCGATCATAGCCGCCGAGGATCCCTCGAAAGCTGTCGCTCTGATCTCCCCACTCGATGCTCCACCACGTGAGCTCGAGCCCGCCGTAGAGGGACAGGAACTTCCCTTTCGGCCGATTCTCCTCGTTTCCGAGCTCGCCGGCCCGGGCGTTTTCGAGTGGCACGCCGAGCGCGGGCGGACTCGGTCCTGCCGCCGAGGGCGGGGTCGAGCTGGGCTCGCTGGGAAGCGCTGGCGCCAGAGATGGGGTGGCAGGCGGCTCCGCGGGTGGCGGTTCCGGAGACGTGGGTGGTGGCTGAGGTGGCGTCGGCGCTGGCTCCGGAACCGGCGGAGGCTCGCCGGTGGGCGGTTCGGGCGGGTCGGTCTCCAGCGCACCCCAAGCGGGGGAGACCGCGATCAGTATGGACAAAGCCAAGCAGGTGCCGAGGCGCTTCATCGGAAGCCTTTCATCAAAGCCGATCTTTCGCGCGCCGTCCAGACCGCGTTTGCGCGTTTGGCCGTTTGGCCGTTTGCGCGTTTGGCCGTTTGCACGTTTGGCCGTTTGTACGTTTGGCCGTTTGCGCGTTTGCGCGTTTGCGCGTTTGGCCGTTTGGCCGTTTGCGCGTTTGGCCGTTTGCGCGTTTGGCCGTTTGCGCGTTTGCGCGTTTGCGCGTTTGGCCGTTTGCGCGTTTGGCCGTTCGCCCGTTTGCCGGTTCGCCCGTTCGCGCGTTCACCGCGTTCGCGCGGCTCGCGCTCCGCGAGCTCGGCGCCTCGGGCCTTTCAGTCGTCGCCGCGCGCCAGGGCGAAGGCGTGCCGCACGTCTTTCCCACGCACCATGAAAACGACCATTTCGGCCAAATTCGTGGCGTGATCCGCGATCCGCTCGAGGTACTTCGCGACCGACTGGAGGCGCGTCGCGCGGTAGACGCTCTCCGGGTCTTTCATCATGAGCTGCAAGAGCTCCGGGAAGAGCTGAGCGTAGTAGGCGTCGACGGCGCCGTCGCGTTCGATGACCTCTTCGGCGAGCTCGGCGTTGCCGGCAACGAAGGCGTCGAGGGCGTCGTGCAGCATGGCGAGCGCAGCTTCCGCGATGCGATGAACGCTGGTCGTCGCCGGGAGCGGAGGTTCGGCCACGAGCTCGATGACCCGTTCGCAGACGTTGACCCCGAGGTCGCCCATGCGCTCGAGATCGGTCACGAGCTTCATGGTGGTCGTGATGAAGCGCAGATCGCTCGCCACGGGCTGCCGGCGCGCGAGGATCCTCAAGCACAGCTGGTCGATGTCGAGCTCCAGTTGGTCGATGAGTCGGTCGGCGCGGATGGTCGAGCGCGCGAGCTCGGCGTCGCGCTCCACGAATGCGCGGAGAGACTGCGCCAAGAGCTCCTCCGTGCGCGCGCCCATGAGCAAGAGCTGCTCGCGCAGCTTGGCGAGCTCCGCTTCGTATTCCCGATCCGTGTGCTTCAGAGGTGAGGTCATCCGAACCGCCCCGTGATGTAGTCTTCGGTCCGCTTCTCGCTCGGACGTGTGAAGACGACGTCGGTTCGATCGTACTCCACGAGCTCGCCCATGTAGAAAAATGCGGTGAAATCCGCCACGCGGGCCGCCTGCTGCATGTTGTGGGTGACGATGACGATGGTGTAACGCTCGCGGAGCTCGTGGATCAACTCCTCGACGCGCGCGGTGGCGATGGGGTCGAGGGCTGAGCAAGGCTCGTCCATGAGCAACACCTCCGGCTCGAGCGCGAGCGAGCGTGCAATGCACAGCCGCTGCTGTTGGCCGCCGCTCAGGCTGGTTCCCGAGCGTCCGAGGCCGTCCTTCACCTCGTCCCAGAGGGCCACCTGGCGCAGCGCCCGTTCCACCAGTTCGCCGGGATCCTTGCTGCGTAGACCATTCAGCCGCAGACCGGCCAGAACGTTCTCTTGGATGGTCATGGTGGGGAAAGGGTTCGGCTTCTGGAACACCATGCCGACGCGCCGGCGCACGCGAACCGGGTCCACGTCGGAAGCGTAGATGTCCTGGTGGTCGAGCAAGACTCGTCCCGTGACCCGCGCTCCGGGCACCACTTCGTGCATGCGATTCAAGCAGCGCACGAACGTGGACTTGCCGCAGCCCGAAGGCCCGATGATGGCCGTGACCGACTTGTCGCAAATGGGCAAGCTGACGCCCTTCAGGACTTCGGTCTTGCCGAAGTATGCGCGCAGGCTTTCCGCACGCATCTTCAGGTTGGCGGCGTCGGCAGCCGGAGCGCTCGACGTGCGGGCGGCCACCGAAGGACCGAGCCCGACACCGGCCACGGGCCCGAGAGGCAGAGAGGCTTCGAGCGGCGGATTCATCGGGTCCTCGTGCGCTGCCGCGTGAGCAGCCGGGCTGAGACGTTCAGGAGCAGAACCAGGACCACCAGGACGAGGGCAGCCGCCCAAGCTTTCCTGTGCCAGTCGTCATAGGGCGAGACCGCGTACGTGTAGATCTGCACGGGCAGCGACGCGGTGGGCTCGGCCAGGCCTTGGGGCCAGAACCCATTGTTGAACGCGGTGAACAGGAGCGGCGCGGTTTCGCCGGCCACGCGCGCGATAGCGAGCATCACGCCCGTGGCGATTCCGGGCAAGGCGGTGCGTAGCACCACGCTCACGGTGGCTCGCCACTTCGGGACTCCGAGGCCCAGTGCCGCCTCGCGCAGAGCCTCGGGCACCAGTCTCAGGAGCTCTTCGGTGATGCGTGTGATGGTGGGCAGCATCAAGACTGCCAGCGCGACCCCGCCGGCGTAGGCCGAGAAGCTCTTCACGCGAAGTACGATGAGGCCGTACACGAAGATGCCGACCGTGATGCTGGGCACGCCGCTCATCACGTCGGCAGCAAAGCGCACGAGCTTCGCGAAGCGATGGTTGCCGAACTCCGCCAAGTACACGCCGGCCAGCACGCCCGGCGGGATCCCGAACACGCACGCGAGCCCCACCAGAGAGAGGCTCCCGACGAGCGCGTTGGCCATGCCTCCGCCCTTCTCGCCCACGGGCTTGGGCAGCTCGGTGAAGAAGTCGAGGTCGATCCCGGCGACGCCGCGGGTCGCCACGTAGGAGAGGACGAGGACGAGGGGCACGAGCGCCGAGAGCGTGGCCAGCACCGAGGCGCCGAGCACCATTCCGTTGACCAGCTTCCGTCGCCGGTAGTTGTCGGCAAATGCACTCATGACCGCGCACCTTCCGGGGGCCGGCCGACGCGCCAGACCAGCAGGCGCGCCACCACGTTCAAGAGCAGCGTCAGCACGAAGAGCAAGAGGCCAATTTCCGCCAGCGCGCCCAGGTAGAGATCGCCCGTCGCCTCCGTGAACTCGTTGGCGATGACGCTCGCCATGGTGTAGCCCGGCGCGAACAGCGAAACACTGATGTCGGCGCGATTGCCGATCACCATGGTGATCGCCATGGTCTCGCCCAGCGCCCGCCCGAGCCCCAGGATCACGGCGCCGACCAGACCCGAGCGCGCGAAGGGCAGGACCGTGTGACGGAGGGCCTCCCAACGCGTCGCCCCGAGGGCCAGCGCGCCTTCTTTCAGGGTCGCCGGCACTGCGCGCAGCACCTCACGCGCGACGCTGGAGATGGTCGGCGTGATCATGATGGCCAGGATGATCCCACCCGCGAGCATGCCGAAGCCCTGATGTGGCCCACGGAACAGCGGCAGGAAGCCGAACAGCTTGCCGAGCAGCGGCTCCAGGTGATTACGCAGGAACGGCGCCAGCGCGAAGATGCCCCAGAGCCCGTAGATGACGCTGGGCACCGCAGCCAGAAGCTCCACCAAGAACCCGGTCGGCGCGCGCAGCCACGGCGGGGCCAGCTCACTCAAGAAGATCGCGACGCCGAGCGAAATGGGGACGGCGATGGCGAGCGCCAGAAGCGAGGACACCAAGGTGCCGTACACGAAGGGCAGCGCGCCGAAGGACTCCCGAACCGGATCCCAATCCCGACCGATGACGAAGCGCGGACCGAACTCCAGGACCGACGGCCGCGCAGCCACCCACATCTCGATGGCCATCGCTGCGAGCAGCAGCACGACTCCGATGGCGAACGCGCCGGCGAGCCCGCGGAAGAGGAAGTCGCCGAGGTTCACCTCGGGGCCGAGGCTCGAGAGCCAGCGAGGCCGCCGCCGAACCAGCGAGGAGTCCGCTGGCGCCGTCACGCTACACCCCCGAGAGCAACTTGTCGTTGCCGGCGCGAAGCGACCGCAGGCGCTCCTCCGTCTTCTTGATCAACGCGTCGGGCAGCGGCGCGTAGTCGAGCTCTGCGGCGTGCTTCTGTCCGTCATGCAGCGCCCACCACAGGAACTTGGCGAGCGCTCTGCCCTTGGCGGGGTTCTTCGCGTCCTCGTAGACGAGCAGATAGGTGAAGGCCGAAATTGGGTAGGCCTTGTCGCCGGCGGCATCGGCCAGGGAGGCCGTGAGATCTTCGCCGATCTCGGCGCCGGACGCCGCAGCCGTCATGCTCTCGGCGCTAGGTTCGATGAAGTTGCCGGCCTTGTTCTTCATGGCCGCAATGGGGAGCTTGTTCTGCTTCGCGTAGGCGAGCTCCACGTAGCCGATGGTGTAGGGCGTGGTCTTTACCTGCCCCGTGACGCCTTCGTTGCCTTTGGCGCCGAGACCGACGGGCCACTTCACGCTCTTGCCCGCGCCGACCTTGTCCTTGAATTCTGCCGAAACCTTGGCGAGGTAGTCGGTGAAGACTCCCGTCGTGCCGCTCCCGTCGGAGCGGTAGACGACCGCGATGTCCTTGTCAGGGAGCTTCACTCCCGGGTTCGCCTCGGCGAGCTTCGGGTCGTTCCACTTTTTGATGCTGCCGAGGAACACTCCCGACAGCGACTCTGCCGTGAGCTTGAGCGGAGCGCTGATCTCGGGGAGGTTGTAGGTGATGATCACCGCGCCGAGCGTGGTCGGGATGTGGTGCAGCTTGCCCGGCGCCTTCTGGGCTTCCTCGGCCGTCATGGGGGAATCGGTGGCGCCGAAGTCGACGGTGCCGGCGGTGATTTGACGAATGCCGCCGCCCGAGCCGATGGATTGGTAGTTCAGTCGAACCAGCGGGTTTTGCTTGCCATATTCGCTGATCCACTTGCTGTAGAGCGGATACGGAAACGTCGCTCCCGCGCCGTTCAGCGCCACGGCTTCGGAGCCGGCTGCAGGCGCTCCGCTCGAGGCGCCGCCAGGTGCCGGGGCGTCGCTCTTCGAACAGCCGAAGAGTCCGAGGACGGGCAAACAGGCCAGAAATGCACTGGCAGTTCTTCGTGAAATCATGATGCACCTCTCCTAACAAGGGCGCCGTTTCCGTGCGCGGCGCCCCCGCAACAACGCTGTGACGTTTGCGTGACGGCGCTCTTCAGAACGAGACTTGAGCAGCGAAAATCAGCTCGTGTCGGGTCTTCAGCTGGTCGTAGTCGAACACGCTGTAGCTCGCTTGGAGCTTCGCCTCGTGTTTCTGGAGGTAGTAGTTGAGTCCACCTTCGTAGACCCAGACCTCGTCACTCGCACCGGTTGCGTTGCCGTCGACGTCCGAGTCGATGTAGCCCACTCGAGCGATGGGCTGGAGGTGATCGAAGAACGTGTAGCCGGCGGCCGCGTAGAAGCCGTGACCCTTCACGCGGTCGGCTCCCGTCGCCGGCACGTCCCAGGCGCGGATGTACTCCGCTTGGAACAGGGCGTTCGCCATCTCGATGCGGAAGTCGCCTTCGACCCGATCCTTGGTGCCGCCCCGGTTGCGTTCGGTGACACCCATGTAGCCGACCGCTCCCACCATGATCTCTTTGATGGGGTAGCCTTCGACGCGGAGGCCCACGTCCTTCTGGTTGTTGCTGTCCGCCTTGTTTTGCCCCTCACCATTCAGGATGCTGAGCGAGTAGTAGAGCTTCTCGTCGAACAGCTTCTTGTCGACGCGCAGGCCGATGTCGCGCTTGTCGCCCCACTTTCGCGCCACTGCAGCGCGTTCGGGGAAGAGCAGTTTGGAGGAGCCGTTGTAGCCCTCCCAGCTCACCGGCATCTTGAACTGCCCCATGGACACGTCGGCGTAGTCGCTCATGAACGTGATGAAGAAGTCCTGCATGATCGACACGGCGCTGGCGCTCGCGGGCTGCTGATTCACGCTCACGCTGGTGGACTTGTCGGCGGTCTGGACCGTCGTCTTCTCCGGATCGAGCACCTTGGCGGGATCGATCATCAGCTGGTAGCCCACGAGCTTCGGAACGATCTCGCCCTTCACGCGGATCTCCGCGCGACGCAGGCGGAAGGTCGAGGGCGCCTTCACGCCTTTCTGTCGCGGAATGAACAGCCAGCCCTGGAGCAGCGCGGCAGGCTGGAAGAAGCCCGCCTTGCCGACGGCGAGTTGCTTCGGTGCCTCGGGCTCCTGCTTCTTCGCGCCCACGGGCTCGGCCTCGACCGGTGCCATCATGACGGGTGGCCCGGGCGGGGGCATCGGGTCGACCACGGGCGGGGGCTCCGGCGTCGGCGGCGGAGGGGGTGGGGGTGCGGGCTCGGGCGCGGGCACAGGCTCCGTAGGCGGAGGCGGCGGAGGCGGTGGAACGTCGGCACCTTGGGCGAAGACGTGGCGCGCGGAGAGCAGAACCAGGGCGGTGGTGGCAAGAAGCGAACGACGCATGCTGTACCTCGACGCGAGGCCTTATCCACTGCGCCGGTGACGGTCTAGTGACATTCGGGTGAGGATCGCGAAAATAAGGAGAATCTGGCGAAAACGATGTGGAAGCTTCGCGTGAATGCTTGGGGGTTGGCGCTCGGGCTCTTCGGCGCCGGTTGCGGCTGTGCTGCGTCGGGCGATCGACGGCCGGACGGGCCCGCTGTCGAGACCGCGGGCACCCACACCGCGTATGGCGCGCGGTTCGCACTCCCACCCGGCTGGACCGGTGGCGAGAACGACAGCCAAGGCTACGAGCTCACCGACGGTGACCTCGCGCTGATGATCGGTCGGCAAGCCATGGCGGAAGACGCCGCGCTCGCGACCCATGCCGAAGAGCGCCGGCGTGCACTGGTCGAGGGCGGCGCTAGCGACGCCCTGACTCGCTCGGAGCGCACGCTGTCCGGTACGAAGTGCATCGAGTTCTCTGGCAAAGGGGAGGGCGACGTGGAGATCCGACTTCTCGTCGCGCGCCCCGACTCGAACATGGGGATCAGCTTCCTCATGTTGGGTGACGGCAAGAACGTGGCGAATCTGGACGCGGCCTGGGCGAAGCTCGTCGGCTCGTTGACCTTCTCCCCGACGCCTTGAAGCGCAGATTTCGGTGGAATGGACCGCGGGTTCGCCTCGTCACGAGGAGCTTGCTATGGTGGCCCCCAGGTGACCGAACCCAAAGCGCCCGGAGGCCCCGAGCTCGAGGCCATCGACGACGGTTGGGGTGTCGACCCCGAACCGAAGCCGAAGGCCTCGCCGACGGAGCCAGCGCCTGCGCCGCCGGCGGCCAAGGTGGAGCCGCGCACGCACTCGCCCGTGGCGCCGCAGTCCCGGCCGCTGGCGAGGCGTGGGGAAAAGGCCGCGCCACGGCCCGTTCCGCGCCCAGTTCAGCGGCCTTTGGGCCCGGCGCCCGAGCCGCCCACGCCGCCGCCCGACGACGAGATCGAATTCGAAGCCGACGTGGTCACCCGCGACTCCATGCCGACTTTCCAGCACCCGAACCCCTTGGTGTTCGATCGGGATCCAGACGCGGACGGCGCACCGGTTCCGCGGCCGCCGCGGTTGCCGAAGATCAAGCGACGGCCCTGAGCGGAGCCTGTCGGGTTCAATCGGCCGGAGCGGCGTGTTCGGGGCGCGAGCGTTCGGCGAGCGGCGGCAGTGTGCTCGGCAGCCAGAACGAGAACGTCGTCCCGGAGCCCAACTCGCTCTCCACCTCCACGCTGCTGCCCATGGCTTCGACCAAGTGCTTCACGATGGAGAGCCCGAGGCCGGTCCCGCCGAGCTCCCGTGAGCGACCCGCGTCGACCCGATAGAAGCGTTCGAACAAGCGCGGCAAGTGGCGCGCTTCGATTCCCGGGCCGTCGTCGGACACGGTGATGCGCACACCCTCGTGCTCGGCCAGCGCCGAGAGCTTCACCGTGCTGCCCTTCGGACAGTACTTCACCGCGTTGTCGACCAAGTTGGAGAGCACGTGCTCGAGTGCCTTGGCGTCGCCGGCCGCGCGCGAAGCGTCTCGGGCGACGTCTGCGACGAGCCTCATCCCTTTGCGATCGGCCGCCTCGCGGAAGAGGTCGAGCGCGTGGGAGAACGCCCTCGAGACGTCGAGCAGCTCGTAGCTCATGCGATACTTCTGGGACTCGATGCGCGAGAGGTCCAGGAGATCCTCCACCAGCTGGTGCAGCCGCCCGGCGTTGCGATCGATGATGTCCACGAACCGCCCCGAAGCTTGAGGATCGCGTTCCAGCGACATTTCCAGCGTTTCCGCGGCGGAGCGAATGGCGGCGACGGGCGTCCTGAGCTCGTGGGAGACGTTGGCGACGAAATCGCGCCGCACGGTTTCGAGGCGCCGCGTCTCGGTGACGTCCACGAACACCGCGAGCGTTCCGCCTTGCTCGCCCGCCAACGGTTGCGCTCGCACCAAGAGACGGCGCGGCTTGAGTCCGCCCACCTCGATCTCGCGATCGTGCGGTTCCGAATCGTCGAGCACCTCGTCGAGGAGCTCTTTGAGCTCGGCATGGCGAATCACTTCGAGTGGGCTTTTCCCCTGCGCGTCGGACGGCAGCAGCAGCATCTCACGCAGCGCCGGGTTCACGAGGGCCACTCTGGCGTCTCGATCCAAGAGCAACACGCCCTCTTGCATGCCACTCAGGATGCCGCTCACTCGGTCGCGCTCCGCGCGGAGCTCGGCGAGGCTCGAGGACAAGTTCGTGGCCAGCGAGTCCAGTGCGCGACCCAGCTCTCCGAGCTCGTCCTTGCCATGAGCCCGCGTGCGCATGGCAAGGTCCCCCGCCGCCATTCTGCGAGCGGCGTCGGTGAGCGCGCGTGCATCTTGGGATGCGAGCTGCGCGGCCACGCTGGAGAGCACCACGGCCACTACGACGGCCACGAGAAACGCCACGAGCGCGAGGCTCCGGAGTTCGGCGACCGCGGTATCCACGTGCGTCAGAGGCAGGGCGACGCGCGCGACGCCGAGGCTGTGTCCCGGGCGCTCGAAACGTTCCGCGACGTAGAGCATGCGCCGATCCACCGTGGCGCTGTGCCGGACGCTCTCGCCGAGCCTACCCTCGAGGGCGGCGGCGATCTCCGGGCGATCCTTGTGATTCTCGAGCGAGCGGAGCTCGTCGAAGCGCACGCCGGAGTCCCCCAACACGCGTCCATCCGCTCCGATCAGCGTGATGCGGGCCTCTGCGCGGTTGCCCAAATCCCGGGCGAGGTTCTGCCAGCTTTCCGGGGAGTCGAGGGGTGCATCCACAGCCTCGCGTGCCACGAGTCGCGCTCGCACGTGCAAGTCGGAACGCACGCTCTGAATCAGGGAGCGTTCGAGCGCGCTGCGCAAGTAGAGGTAGCCGGCCACCAGCGAAACGACGATCAGGCCCACCGAGACCAGGAACAGCTTGGCTCGAACACCGAGTTTCAAGCGCTCGCCTCGTCCGGCGATGCTTTGAATCGGTAGCCCACGCCGCGTACGGTCTCGACGTAGTCGCGCGCGCCTTCGAGCTTCTCTCGAAGTCGCTTCACGTGGGTGTCCACCGTGCGCGTGGTGATGTCGGCCTGGATCCCCCACACGTCGTCCAGCAACGCCGCGCGGGTCTGCACGCGGTTCTTGCGATCGTAGAGCGTCACGAGCAGACGAAACTCGAGGGCGGTGAGCTCGATCTCCTTTTCGTCCACCCAAACCCGGTGGGCCTCGCGGTCGATGCGCAAGCAGCCGAACTCGACGTGGTGCTCGGCTGCGCTCGGCTCCGCCTTCGCGCGCCTCAGGATCGCTTGGACGCGGAGCAGGAGCTCGCGAACGCTGAACGGCTTCACGATGTAGTCGTCGGCGCCGAGCTCGAAGCCGACCACGCGGTCGATCTCCTCCCCGCGAGCGGTGAGCATCACCACCGGGATGGAGCGCGTGAGCTTGTCCTCTTTCAGCGCGCGGCAGACTTCGGTGCCGGCGATGTCGGGCAGCATCAGGTCCAAGAGCACGAGATCCGGCTGCTCGTCGCGCGCCAAGCGCAACCCTTCGAGCCCGCGCTCGGCGCACAGGGGCTCGTGACCCGCTTGGCGCAAGTTGTACGAGAGGACCTGACCGAGGTCCCGCTCGTCTTCGATCACGAGCACTTTGCTCATTTCGCGTCTCCGTCTCGGGACCTACCCCGCGAATGTGACGAATGGGTGACGAGACCGACCTGGGTTCAACCTCGCGCCGGCCGACCGTCGATACGACCCCGAATTTCGCCGCGGACCAGATCCCGAACGTAGCTCGTCGCCAAGAAGTCGTGGGGAAAGCCCAGCTCGATCCGGCTCGCCTCGTCCAGACGCGCGAGCTGGTCGGCTTCGAGCTTCACCGTTCCGAACTTTGCCGAGTCCGTGATCTGCTCCAGCTTGCGTGCGCCCACGATGGGCACCATGCCGTAGCTTCTCGACTGCACCCACGCGAGCGCGACCTGCGTCGAGGTGGCTCCGAGCTCGTCGGCAACCGCGTCTACGGTGCGCGCGATGGCCAACGCCCGCTCGCTGGTGCGCCCTCGCTGCTCGTTGTTGGCGCGTCGCAGGCTGTCCCCGTCGACACCGCTCCGCGTGTACTTGCCGGTGAGAACACCCGCCGCGAGCGGTCCCCAGGCGAGCACCGACTGGCCGAAGTGCTCCGCCATGGGCAGGAGATCGCGTTCCGGGGCTCGCTGGAGCAGGCTGTATTCGATCTGGAGCGCCACGTAGGGCGTGAGGCTCTGGAGCTCCGCCCACACGTTGGAGGCCGAGACCACCCAAGCCGGGGCATCGCTCACGCCGAGATAGAGCACCTTCCCCGAGCGGACCAGGTCGTCGAGCGCACGCATCGTCTCTTGATACGGCGTGTAGTCGTCCCAGGCGTGGACGAAGAGCAAGTCGATGAAGTCGGTCCCGAGTCGTTTCAGGCTCGCCTCCACCGAGTGCACCAAGTTCTTCCGGTGGTTCCCCGAGGCGTTGGGATCGGCGGCGTCCATCGACAGCGTGTACTTGGTGGCCACGACCATCTTCGAGCGCCGTCCGGAGAGCCAGCGTCCGACGATCTCCTCGGTCTGCCCGCCGTGATACTTGTTCGCGGTGTCCAGGAAGTTCCCGCCGAGCTCGGCGTAGGCATCGAGTACGCGGTGGCTCTCGGCCTCGTTGGCACCGAAGCCCCAGGCGTCGCCGAAGCTCATGGTGCCGAGACACAGCTCGGACACGCGGAGTCCAGACTTTCCGAGCAACCGATAGCGCAACATGATGCCTCCGTTTCGGGCCCTTCACTTGGGGGAGGACGCGCGCGGCGTCAACGCTTGGCGATCGTCCTTCGGGAAAACCTCCAGGTCTTCGACGTCGTCGTGCCGGTCAGCCCAGCCGGTTCGCGCTCAACCGGGTGGGACCCAGGTGCAGCGGCCCTGCCGGCATTGGGCTGGCTCGCCGATGCTCGCGGCACAATCTGCGCCGCAGCGTTCCGGCTGGTGGCACGAGTCGAAGCGCATGAGATCGCGCCGATACTGCTCCAGCGCCTGCGCCTGGATGGCCGCGTTGGGACAGCGGCATGCCTGACAGGCGTCGCCTTCGTAGATCGTGCCGCACTCGCTGTCTTTGCTGCAACTCACCGCGTAGTCGAGGGCGTCGATGCTGGACTTTCGCTGCTTCGTCGTGCTCGCTCCGGCCGGTGTCGCGCCAACCGGTGTGGCGCCGGCCGGTGTCGACGCGGGCCCGGTACTCGACGCGCAGGCAGAGAGCGCGACGCACGCGATGAGGACGGATGCGCTCTGGCTTCGGAGGACCAGGACCTTGCGTTCTTTCATCGGGGTTTTCTCCAGGCCCGAGCTTCAGGGGCTGTGGGTCTCGTAGGGCAGGGTCTGCCATTGGCCGATGTACGAGCTCGTTGCGTCGACGCGCAGTCGGATGCCCGGCGTGCGCGGGATCGGGGAGCTCGAGACGAGCAGGAAGCGTTTCGTGGCCCCGTCCCCCAGGCTCCGAGGATCGCAGCTCGTCACCGTGTCGAGAGTCCCGGTGCTCGAGACGAAGGACGCGCTGACGCACAAAGCGCCGCACTCGGCGTGGCCCAGCATGGCCCGACAGCGGGCTTCCACGGCGACGCTCACCCGGTCATCCGCCCGGCGCGAAGCGCGCACTTCCGAGAAGTCGATGATGGCTCGATGCCCGCAGGCCGCCCCCAGGCCCGCGACGAGCAAGAGCATCGGTCGCATGTCGGAGGAACTCGCTGGAGGCCATTTGCTTACACCGGCGAATTCCCTCCGAGCTTTCGCAGCGAAACGTTACGATGCGCTCTGCCGGATGAACACCATTGGGTTCGACGACGGCCCGTTCGACCAATCGTTCCGTGGCGACGTCCCGCTCGTCGGCGTCGTGTGCGCGCGTACCCGGATCGATGGAGTTCTCATCGGCAAAGTGAGGCGCGACGGCCGCGACGCCACGCGCCGCATCGCCGAGCTCGTCTCCCGCTCGCCCTTCCACGTCCAAGCCCACGCCATTTTGCTCCAGGGCATCGCCGTGGGCGGGTTCAACGTCGTGGACGTCCAAGCTCTCCATGAGGCGCTCGAGCGACCGGTGCTGGTCGTGGTGCGGCGACCGCCGGACCTCGCGCGCATCCGGCGCGTGCTCCTGGAAAAAGTGCCGGGGGGCGCGCGCAAGTGGCGGCTCATCGAGCGCCTCGGTCCTCCTGAGCCGCTCGATGGGGTCTGGGTCCAGCGCGTCGGCCTCGACCTCTCTCGTGCCCGGCAGGTCCTCCGTGCCAGCCGCCTGCATGGCTCGTTTCCCGAGCCGCTTCGGCTCGCCCACTTGATAGCGGGGGCCGTCGGCAGGGGGACCAGCAAGGGGGGCGCTTGATCTGCCTCGAATTCAAGCTTTTTTTGCGCGCGCCGTTCCCGATCCGCGAGGCCAGCCATGGTGGAACGACGTGCAATCGAGATCAAGAAGGGGGCTTCGGTCGCACAGGACCCAGCCGTGGCAGCCGCAGAGCTCCACGCCGCGTTGGCTCAGCCTGACGCTAGCTTCGCGCTCTTCTACTGCTCGTCCGAGTACGACCTCGACGTGCTCGGACGCGAACTTGCGACGCGCTTCGGCTCGGTGCCGCTCATCGGCTGCACAGCCGCTGGCGAGATCGGGCCCTCGGGCTATCTGAATGGTTCCCTGACGGGGGTCAGCATCGCGTCGAGTGAGCTCCGCGCCGTCACTGCGCGCATCGACGACGTCAAGAGCTTCGAGCTGTCACGGGGCGAGGCCATCGCCGCGCGCCTGCTGGCGGAGCTCGGGAAGTCGGGCGTCCCGCCCAAGGGCGAGAACACGTTCGGCTTCCTCTTGATCGACGGGCTCAGCATGCGTGAGGAGCTCGTGGTGAGCTCGCTCTATCGCAATCTGGGCGACATCCAGCTGTTCGGGGGCTCGGCGGGCGACGGCACCCGCTTTCGCCAGACCCACGTCTACCACGAAGGTGCGTTCCGAACGGACGCGGCGCTGTTCACTCTGATCCAGACCAGCCTCCCGTTCACCGTGTTCAAGACTCAACACTTCGTGGCCTCCGACGACAGGATGGTCGTCACCGAAGCCGACCCCGAGCGACGCATCGTCACCGAAATCAACGGCGTGCCCGCCGGTCGCGAATACGCCCGCATGGTGGGCCTCGAGGTGGACAAGCTGACGCCTCTGATCTTCTCCACCTACCCCGTGGTCGTGAAGGTCGGCGGCACCGACTTCGTGCGCTCGATCCAGAAGGTCAACGAAGACGAGAGCCTCTCGTTCTTCTGCGCCATCGACGAGGGCATCGTGCTGACGGTGGCCCGCGGCGTGGACCTGGTCCAGAACCTGGAAGAGACCTTCGAAAGCGTGCGCGCATCGGTCGGTGCGCCCGAGCTCGTGCTCGGCTGCGATTGCATCCTGCGTCACCTCGAGCTCGATCAGCGCAACATCAAGCCGCAGGTCGCAGAGATCCTCGCGCGGAACAACGTGATCGGTTTCAGCACCTACGGCGAGCAGTACAACGCCATGCACGTGAACCAGACGTTCACGGGCGTGGCCATCGGAGCGCGTGGCGGTGGTGTGCCCGTCTGACGCCCCGGGCGCCCTGACGCGCGAAGAGCTCGAAGGCGAGCTCACCCGCCTGCGCAAGGTCAACCGCGCGCTCATGCGGCGTGTGGAGAGGGGCATGGACGCCCAAGGTGAGGCGTTCTCGCTCTTCCAGGCAGCCACCTTGCTCGAACGCCAGGTGCAAGCGCGGACGGACGCGCTCCAACGCTCCAACGAGGCGCTGAAGCAAGCCAAAGAGACCGCGGATCATGCCAACCAGGCCAAGAGCGAGTTCCTGGCCAACATGAGCCACGAGATCCGCACGCCCATGAACGGGGTCTTGGGGATGACCGAGCTGCTCTTGGCGTCGCGGCTCGCGCCGCACCAACGAAAGCTGGTCGACAACATCCAACGCTCCGCGGATTCTCTGCTCGGGATCATCAACTCGATCCTCGATTATTCCAAGATCGAGGCGGGGCGTCTCGAGCTCGAGAGCATCAGTTTCGACCTCAGACACGCCATCGAAGAGAGCGTCGAGCTCTTCGCCGAGCGTGCCCGAAGGAAAGGCCTCGAGCTCACCTGCCACTTCCCGGTGGGCCTTCCGACCTGGCGGCGCGGAGACCCGGCGCGCCTGCGCCAAGTGCTCACGAATCTGCTCGGCAACGCCATCAAGTTCACGGCGACCGGTGCGGTGCGCGTCGAGGTCTCCGTTCCCGCGGATGATCCCGAACAGGTGGAGTTCCGCGTCCGCGACACCGGCATCGGCATTTCGGTCGAGGCGCGCCAGCGAGTCTTCGACTCGTTCTCCCAGGCCGATGGCACCATGACGCGCCGCTATGGTGGCACCGGACTCGGGCTCGCCATCGCGCGGCAACTCACGACGCTCTTGGGCGGCGAGGTCGGCGTGGAGAGCACGGTCGGTCACGGATCGACCTTCTGGTTCACGGCGCGGCTGCCCATCGAGCCCGAGCGCTCGGAGCTCGGCGCGCTCCGGCTCGGCGGGCGTCCCCGCGTGCTCCTCGGGCAGTCGAGCGAGGTCGGGCGGCGCATCCTCGCCGAGTACCTCGAGAGCTTCGGATGTCAGGTCGTCGCGCTGCCTTCGGCCGCCCACGTCCTCGCGCACCTCGCCGGCGACCCCGAGGTCGACGTCGTTCTCGTCGACTTCGACAACGACGCGAGCAACGCGATCCGCGTCGTCGACGCGCTCTCGGAGCTCCCGAGGCCGCCCATCCCCATCGCCCTCAGTGCCATCGGCGGCGTCTCGGAGCACGCCGCCCTCGGCGTTCGCCACGACGTGGAGAAGCCCATCGCCTACGAGCCGCTGTTTCGCGTGCTGGTCGCCGGTCTTGGTGGGCAAAGCACACGCGAGCCTCGCGCGACCCCCACACTCGCGCCGCGCGAAGCGCCGACCGATACGTCGCCCCGGGTGTTGGTGGCCGAAGACAGCGCCGTGAACCAAGAAGTGGCCGCCGGCATGTTGGAGCTCCTCGGCCTCCGAGCCCACATCGTGCCCGACGGTCGCGCTGCCGTGGAGGCGTACCGCCACGGAGGCTTCGACGCCGTGCTCATGGATTGCCAGATGCCGGAGATGGACGGGTTTGCCGCGACCCGGGCCATGCGCGCGTTGGAGCTCAGCGAGCACCGAAAGAGGGTTCCCATCATCGCGCTCACCGCCAATGCCATGCGCGGCGATCGCGAGCGTTGTCTCGCTGCTGGCATGGATGACTTCGTCAGCAAACCGTTCAAAGCCAAGGAGCTGCGAGCGGCGCTCGCGCGCTACGTGAGGTTGGAAGCCGACCCCGCGCGCGAAGCGCCGAAACCCGAACCCGCGCCGCCGCCCAGCGAAGTCGTGCTCGATCCGGAAGCGCTCGCTCGCATCGAGGCCTTGCAGCGGCCCGGCCGTCCGAGCGTCCTTTCGCGCGTGCTCGAGCTGTTCCTGGAGCACGCACCGCCCCAGATCGAGCGACTCGTGGCAGTGGCCGGAGCCGGCGACCTGGAACAGGTGAGGAACGTCGCTCACGCGCTCAAAGCCAGCGCCGCCAACGTGGGAGCAGATCGACTCGCGCGTGCGTGTGCGGAGCTCGAGACGCTGGCGCGCGAGGGCGCAGCCGCGGACTACGGCAGCCTGGCGCGCGCGGCCCAGACTGAGCACGAGCTGGTCTCCTGCAAGGTGCGCGAGCGCCTCGCTGCCTGCCCGCGCGTGGTTCCGGACCAGGAGGCAAGGTGATGTCCGAACCCGCCGAGACCGCCTGCATCCTGGTCGTGGACGACGATCCGACGGTGCGCTTTCTGACCTGCGAAGCCCTCGAGGGAGCCGGCTTTCGCGTGCTGGAGGCGGACCGTGGGTCCGAAGCCCTGCGCATCTTCTTGCGGGAGCGCCCCGACATCGTGCTGCTCGACGTGCTGATGCCCGAGATGGATGGCTTCGAGACCTGCGAGCGGCTGCGCGCCTCGCCCGACGCCGCCCACGTGCCGATCCTGATGTTGACCGGGCTCGACGACATCGAGTCCATCGACCGTGCCTACAGCGTGGGGGCCACCGACTTCGCGACCAAGCCGCTGAATCACACGATCCTGGTCCAACGGGTCCGATACATGCTGCGCGCGGGGCGCGCCCTCGAGGATCTCCAGGCGGCCATGGCTCTGCAGCGTGCAGCGCAGGTCGAGGCTCATCGCTTGGCGCACTACGACGACCTGACGGGCTTGCCCAATCGCCGCCTCACGGTCGAGCGATTGCGAGACGCTCTGGCGAGGCCGGCGGATGGGCGTGGGCGCGTCGCCGTGTTCTCGCTCGACCTAGATGCCTTCAAGCGCATCAACGACTCGTTGGGCCACGCGGCTGGCGACGAGCTCCTGACCGAGGTTGCGGCGCGACTCTGCGCGCTCACGGAGTGCAGGACACTCGAGCCGCGGTGCCAGGTCTCACCCAGCATCGGTCGTTTCGGCGGTGACGAATTCGTGGTGGTGCTGCCCGAGAGTCCGGGTCGGGAGAAGCTGGAGGAGTTCGCCCAGAAGCTCATCGACGGTGTGTCTCGTCCCTACCGCATCGCCTCGGCCGAGGTCTTCGTCGGCGCGAGCGTCGGCATCGCGGTGGAGCCGGCGTCGGGGGCCGCGGCTGATGAGCTGCTGAGGGCAGCGGATCTCGCCATGTGCCGGGCCAAGCGCGCCGCGCGCAACTCACACGCCTTCTACTCGAGCGACTTCGCCGTCGGCGCTCTCCAACGACTCGCGCTCGAGACCGACCTCCGCCACGCCGTGCGCCGCGCCCAGCTCGAGCTCCACTTCCAGCCGCTCATCGACGCGGCGACGGGCAAGGCGAGGGGGGCAGAAGCGCTCCTTCGCTGGCGCCACCACGACCGAGGCATGATCAGCCCGGCGGACTTCATCCCGATCGCCGAAGAATCCGGCCTCATCGTCCCCATCGGTCAATGGGTGATCCGCGAGGCGTGCGAGAAGATGAAGCTCTTCCGCACTGCCGGCCGAACCCACGCCCGCGTCGCCGTGAACGTATCTCCGGCCCAGTTCCGCGACCCAGATCTCGTGCGGGTGATCCGTGAGTCTCTCGACGAAACGGGCAACAGTCCGAAGAACCTCACCATCGAGATCACCGAAGGCGCCCTCCTCGACGAGTCCATCGACGTCGCGAGCGTCCTGTCTTCCATCACCGGCATGGGCGTGCGGGTCGCGCTGGACGACTTCGGCACCGGCTACTCTTCCCTCGCGCATCTCCGGAAGCTCGATATCGGCATCCTCAAGATCGACCGCTCCTTCGTGCGCGACGCGCCGGTGGCGCGCGACGCGGCCTCCATCGTGCACGCCATCATCGCGCTCGGACACAGCATGCAGCTCGAGGTGGTGGGCGAGGGCGTGGAGACCGAAGCCCACGAGCAGTTCCTGCGCGAGGCCGGCTGCGACGAGCTCCAGGGCTTCCTCTACGCTCGGCCCATGCCCGCGACCGACTACCTCGAGTGGTGGTGGCGGCGCGAGCACCCGAAGAGCTCGCTCACCGCGCTGCTTCGAGCATCCGCACCCGCCGGTTCGACGCCTTGAGTCTGTTCCCTGCCGATTCGTCGAGGGCGGTTCGGCGGTTCTCTGCGCGGCGTGGCGACCTCACGGCGGAGAGACGCCGCGACTCTGGTTGACCGCTTTGCGGGCGGCGACGCATGCCGGCGTGTTCTGGGACGAGACGACGTCGTAGCCCTTTTGGAACAGCGCCTGGAGCTCGGCTTGGGAGGGGGCTGCTGCGTTGGTGTACGTGAACGACCGCACGCCCGCGGGGTGGAGCTTCTGTGGGGTCAAGGTCGACACGTCCACGGGAGGGTCGAACTCGTAGAGAATCGCTCGAGGGTTCTTGATGGTGCCGAGCAGCGTGTCGACCTCGCTCAGGTTCGAGGCGACGTTGACCACGTAGTAGACCGTGCTCGAACCCGGGAGAGTCGGGATCTGGTTCTGGAGCTCCGACGTGGAGAGCTCGATGAACGCGAAATCCTCGGCGCCTTGGGCGTGGATTTCGCTGATGGTCCGCGCGAAGTCCTTGGCGAGCTTCACCGTCAGCTCGACCACCATCTTGCCCTTGAGATAGCCGAGCACGTCGTCGAGCCGCTGAAAGGTCTCGGTCGTGGAGGGAAAGCGATGACACTTGATCACGTCCGCGGCGGTCATGTCTTCGATCGTCTTCCCGCCGCAGTCGAGCGATTCGTAGAACTCGATGGGGCTCGAGTGGGAGATCACCGGGACGTTGTCCTTGGTGACGCGCACGTCGATCTTCACGCCGTCGGCGTCGAGGGAGTAAGCGGCGGCGAGCGCCGCGTTGGAGTCGTAGGGAGGTCCCGTGAGCGCCCACGCACCGCCGTGGGCCACGGCGAACACGCGCGGGCAGCTCGGATCCGTCCAGCACCCGGAGAGCGAGCCCTTCACGTAGCTGCCGGAGCCACCGCTGCCGGAACCCCCGCTCGAAGCGCCACCGCTCGCTGCACCGCCGGCCCCGCCGCTCGACGTGCCGCCACTGCCCGCCGTGCCAGCGCTGCCTCCGGTCGCCGAACTGCCACCGCCGCCCGAACTGCCGCCGCTGCTCGCGTCGGGCGCTCCGCCGGCGAGTCCACCGCTGCCCGAGCCGCCGCCTCCAGCGCCGCCCAAGCTCGCGTCGGGTGTGTTGCCTGCACTGCCACCGCTCGAGGCTCCGGCGTCCGAGTCCGAAGAGCCACACGCCTGCGTGATGGCGACGGCCGCGAGGAGCGCCAACGTGCGCATGCGCGGAGCCTACCACGACGCGCCAGGCATGAATGCTCACGCCCACTTTCCCGGCAACTTGGACTCGTTCGCAGCCGACGGGGCGGGGCATGAGCTCGGCACCACCCAGGTGCGGCTCGGGGAGGTTGAACATGAAAGCGTGGATTCGAACGTGTGGTGCGGTGGTCGTCGTGGCAGTGGTCGCGTGCAGCTCCGGCGGAGGCGGCGGCGGTAGCTCGTTGGGTACGCTGAACGGCGGCATCGGGCAAACGTGCAATACCGACTCGGCGTGCCCGGGGGATACGCAGTGCAACATCGACGAATCGGATTGGATCATGCACCACCAGTGCACGAGCTACTGCGACTCGTCCGACGAATGCCAGGCGAAGTTCGGGCCCCACACCAGCTGCATCGGCGCCAATCTTTGCGTGTCCGATTGCCTCGACGACAGCGATTGTCCGCCCAAGACCCGCTGCGGAGACTTCGGCTGGTGCGAGTTCACCGGACCCGGTTCCGGTGTGCCGAAGTGCACCGGAAGCCCCACGCCTTGCGCGCTCCTCGGTGCCTCTGAATGCGGCGTGTCCGGCTGCCAGTGGGGCACCTATTGCTACGGCACGCCCACGGAAACGAGCTGCGAAGGCATCTTCGCCAGCCTCTGCGAATACACGGCGGGATGTAGCCTGAGCCCTCAATGAGGCGCGGGGCGGGACGACATCAGTACACGCCGTCGCCCTTCACCCCGGAAACCAGGCAGCCGCCCTCGTTCGCACAGCATCCGATGTTGGCTGGGCACGCTGCTGCCTTCCAACTCGCCGGCGGAGTCTCACGGCAGCCGAGCCCGTGAGCGCCGCTCGGGAGCGTCTTGTCTTTCGAGGTCAGGCAGCGCACGGCGGTCGGCACGGGCGGCGGCGAGGGCTTGGAGGGTGCCGCCGGCTGGTTCACGTCCTTCGGTGGCTCCTTGGATCCGGCGAGCGGGACGGTCGATAGGCTGGCCAATAGAATGGTGAGCGGCGCGCGCATCCTTTTCGGATACCTCTCCTTTCGTGTGCCGTCCATGCGGAAGGCTTGCGACCGATCGCCGTGCCCCTGCCTACGGCGGCTGCCCGACGCGCGCCGGAACGCGTATAGGATGCTGCATGCGCAAACCCTTTGTCGGCATGGCGGCGATCGCATTGGCGGGCTGCGCGGGCTATGCGTGGCTCGTCGCGCCGCCGACCGCTGCGGCTTGTGGCGGGGTGTTCCTTCGCAGCATGTGGCAAGACGTGCGACGGCCGTCGCTGGCGTACGAGCAGACACTCTTGATTCATGACGCGGACCGAGGCGCGAGCACTTCATCCGTCAGGGCGCGTGCGGCACCGAGAGCTTCGGCCGTAGTGCCCACGGACTCGGGAGGTACTTAGGTGGACGCGCGACCCCATCGAGCGCGCATGCGAGCGATGCTTAGTTCGCTGGATGACGACCGCAAAGGCGAAGGACTGCGAACCGGTTCCGGGAGGGGGCGTGGCGCGCCGCGTGGCGGAGGCGTAGAGGTTCTCGAGCAGAAGGTCGGCAGTTTTGCCTTCGTCTTGTCCGCGTCGGACCCGAGCGCGCACTCGCGAGTTGGCTGACGAAGCACGGTCTCACGAGCTCACGACAGACGGACGCCTGGCTCGCCCACTTCGTGCAGCTCCACTTCTTCTACGTCGCCATGCGCCATGATCCGCCCGTCGCGGACCCAAAGCAGGCTGCTGAACCGCGCGGAGATCGGCGCCTCTCGTTCGACACGCCGCTTCCGTACTACCCCTATTCCGAACCCGCGCCCTTCGACGCCTCGCACACCAGCGAGTCGCGCATGGCCGAGATTTGGTTCGTGTCGCAGCGCCCGGCCGTGCCCGTAGCGCTCTCGAAGCAAGGAGACGCCGCGCGTTGGGTACGCCCCTTCGTCGAAGGTCGGAGCTACACCTACGGGGTTCGCGCGGATCTCGAGCGCGCGCTCCGGAATACCGGGGGCTCTTGCCGGGCAGCGAGCTGGGCATTCAAGGCTTCGTCGATCAGAAGTCCTCCACGAAGGCTTCGGAGACGTGCTCTTCTTGCCGAAGACGCTGGTGACCTGGGATGCGGCGACGAGGCAGCGCATCGCGCAGCTCTTGCCGGTGCTCGATCCGTCGTTGGCCGACGGCGCAATGGGTGTGCAGCTATGAACGGCGCCTTGCCGTCGGCTTCGTGCTCGCGCTCGCTGCTTCGTGTCAGCGACGCGAACAGCCATCTCGACCGAGGCCCGCAGCGACGCGGAGGTTCTGGACGCCTCGCGCTCGAAGTGCCTCCCCGGCGCCGACGTCGACGCCGGGCCAGCCGGCGCGCAGGCTCCGCGCGACGAACGCGAGCGAGCCGTGTGGCGCTCGTGACCGGTGAGATCTCACCTTCGCGCTTGCCCGAGGTGGCCGGACGACGGAAAGAAGCTGACCTCGCCAGACCGGCTGGCGCTCGAGCCTGGGCTGGCCGGCCTCGGTTGGCTGCCGACCGGAACCGTGGAGATCGATCGGCGGTGACGGCGAGATCGACGAGCCCAGCGCGTGATCGCCGGCTTGCGCGCCGGCCTTCGCGCCTCCGGAGCTTGGCGGAGCATCCGGATGTCTCGGGGACGATGTTCACCGTCTTCGTCGCCGCCGATGGCACTGAGAAGAACGTCGAGTCGCGGCGCGGTGGTTTCCCCGACAGCCGCTGCGCGGGTCCAGCGCGGTTTTCGCGGCGAAGATGGCGGCCAAGCGGTGTTCCCGTTGAAGCTCGCCCAGACACGCTGACGCGCCGTGCTGCAGCGCATGCGTGCAGCACCCCGGAAGTGACGTTCGCGTGACGCGCGATGGCGCGATGCGGCACGCGCATCGCCTGCGGAAGCCGCAAGAATTGCTCGTCGAAAACTGCGGTCTCGACCACTAGCATCGCCGCCCTCGACCTCGCGTGCGAAGCGCGCGTTTCGAGAAGAGAGGGAAGCGGAGTGGGAATGGGAACCGGGCTCGACAACGAATCGCTGACGGGCGTGCTGAGCTCGCTCCACGAGTTCGCCAAGCGCGAGCTCAGCGACGAGAAGCTCCTCGAGTGGGATCGAACCGACGTGTGCCCGGTGGACGTCGTGCGCCGGATGTACGGCGACGAGCTCGGCATCCAGCTCCTGTTCGTGCCGAGCGAGTACGGCGGGCTCGGGGGCTCCACCTTCGACGTCTACCGAACGTGTGAAGCCATGGCGCGCGTCGACCTCGGCGTGGCGACCAGCGTGCTCGCGACGTTCCTCGGCAGCGACCCCATCAGCGTGGGCGGCACACCGGAGCAGCGCGAGCGCTGGCTCGGCCGCATCGCCAGCGAAGGCGCGCTGGTGGCCTACGGCGCCACGGAGCCCTCGGCGGGCAGTGACTTGGGCGCGCTCAAGACCACCGCCACGCCGGTCGAGGAAGGCGGGCAGGTCGTCGGCTACAAGCTCAACGGCTCGAAGCAGTGGATCTCCAACGGTGGCATCGCGGACTTCACTACCGTGCTCGCCAACACGCCGAAGGGGCCGTCGTGGTTCGTGGTCGAAAAGGGCACCGCGGGCTTCAGCGCCGGCCGGCAGGAAGAGAAGCACGGCATCCGCCTCAGCAACACTGCGCCCCTGACTCTCGAAGACGTGTACGTCGAAGCGGACCGGCTCATCGGCGGTGTCGAGGGGCAAGGGCTCGTGCAGGCGCAAGCCGTCTTCGGGTACACGCGGGTGATGGTGGCGTCTTTCGGCCTCGGCGCCGGCTGGGGCGCGCTCGACCGCGCCATCCCGTACTCGAAAGACCGCGTGCAGGGCGGGGGGCCTCTCTCCGAGAAACAGGGTTACACCCACAAGCTCGTCATTCCGCGCATCGCGTGGCTCGAAGCGGGCCGCTCCTACATCGAAGAGACGGCCGAGCTCATCGACGCCGCCGAAGGGCTCCAAGGGCAATACAACACCGAAGGTGCCATCGCGAAGTACGTCTCGAGCGAAGCGGGCAACGCCGCCGCCGAGGCCGCCATTCAGGCGCTCGGCGGCTACGGCTACGTCCACGAGTACATGGTCGAGAAGTTCAAGCGCGACGTGCGCATCACGACCATCTACGAGGGCACGAGCGAGATCCTGGAGATGACCATCGCGCGCGACCGCTGGCAGCTCCACATGAAGACGCGCGGCGCGTACTACGCGGATCGCGCCAAGGAGCTCGACTCGCTGCACGCCCGCCGGCCCGACGTCGGGGCAGCGCTCGCGGCGGTGGCGCTGCGCGCTGCGGGTGAGGTGATGGAACGCTGCCGCGTCGGGCGCCTCACCCGGCACCAACACGTGCTCTTGCGTCTCGGCGAGCTCATTGCGCGTGCGGAGTGCGCGGCTTCGTTCGCGCGCCGGGCGGCTCGCGCCCTGGACGGCGCGCTCCACGAGAAGGCCGACCGGCGGTTCGAGCCACCCGTACTCGCAGCCCTCTCCCGCGTGTTCGCGCGAGAAGCCGCCCTCGGCGTTGCTCATGAGGGGGCGCGTTGGGTCGTGGGCGCAGGCGGTGTCGCGCCCGGTGAAGTCGAATCCCTCGAGCGCGCGGTGGGCACCCGCGTCGCGCTCGCGGGGCAAACGGGTCTCATCGAAGACATGGATCGCGTGGCGGACGCCCTCTACGAGCGAGCTCGGTCATGAGTGAACATCAAGCCATCGCCATCGTGGGCGTGGGCGCCATCATGCCCGATGCGCCCGACGCCAAGGCCTTTTGGGGCAACATTCGGGGAGGTCGCTACAGCATCTCGGACGTCACAGCCGACCGCTGGGATCCGGCGCTCTACTACGACGTCGACCCCAAGGCGCCGGACAAGACCTACTCGAAGATCGGGGGTTGGGTTCGGAGCGCGCCGTGGGATCCCATGGCGTGGAAGCTCGCCATCCCGCCGCGCGTCGTCGACGCCATGGACGAGGGCCAGCGTTGGGCCGTGGCGGCCACGCGGGAGGCTTTGGCCGACTACGGCTACCCCAACCGAGCGCTCGATCTCGAACGCACCGCCGTGATTCTGGGCAACGCCATGGGCGGCGAAAAGCACTATAGAACCACGCTGCGCGCGTCGTTTCCCGAATATGCCGATTGGCTGTCGAGAGGCCTGGCGTTCGGTGCGCTGCCCGAGGCGACGCGGCGACTGATCTTGGACGAGCTCGCCAACACCGTGGGCGGCGCGCTACCTCCCATCACGGAAGACTCCATGCCCGGCGAGCTGTCCAACTGCATCGCTGGCCGCATCGCGAACATCTTCAACCTGCACGGGCCGAACTTCACCTGCGACGCTGCGTGCGCGTCGGCCCTCGCGGCCATCAGCGCCGCGCGTGAAGGTCTGATCGAAGGTGACTTCGACGCCGTGATCACCGGCGGTGTCGATCGCAACATGAGCGCGTCGACGTTCGTGAAGTTCTGCAAGATCGGCGCGCTCTCGGCCACCGGCACGCGACCTTTCGCCGACGGCGCCGACGGCTTCGTGATGGGCGAAGGTGCGGCGATCTTCATCCTGAAGCGACTGGCCGACGCCGAACGAGCGGGAGATCGCATCTACGCCGTGCTCCGCGGCATGGCGGGCTCGAGCGACGGTAAAGGCAAGGGCATCACCGCTCCGAACCCGGTCGGGCAGAAGCTCGCCGTCGCGCGGGCATGGGCCGACGCCGGGGTTTCGATCCGGGCGGGCGCGTTGATCGAAGCCCACGGGACGTCCACCAAGGTCGGGGACGTCGTCGAGGTCGGGAGCCTCACCGACGTGCTCGGGCCCGGGCTCGCGCATCGCTCGGTCGCACTCGGTTCGGTGAAGTCCAACATCGGACACCTGAAGGGTGCGGCGGGCGCGGCCGGCTTGTTCAAGGCCGTGATGTCGCTCCACGAGAAGGTCCTGCCGCCTTCGCTCGGCTTCAAGAACCCGAACCCCAACATCGATTTCTCGAGCTCTCCGTTCTACGTGAACCAAGAGCTCTGCGATTGGTCGCTTCCGAACGGTGACGTGCGACAAGCCGCGGTGAGCGCGTTCGGTTTCGGCGGCACGAACTTCCACGTGGTGCTCGAGGAGCACCGCGAGGGCCGCCTCACCCGCAAGGCCCAAGGTCGCGGATTCGAATCGGTGCCGCGCGCGGAAGGCGAACCGTTGCACGCGAGGGCTCCGCTCCGCGGCATCGCGCTCGTCACGGGCTCGAGCTCCGACGAGCTCGCCCGCGGGCTCGAGGCCTGGCTCGCCCGCGCGAAGAACGGAGTGGCGCCGCCGCCGGCGCCGCCGAGCGCGTCCGAGCTTCGAGCTCCGGAGCGCATCGCCGTCGACTATGGCGACCCGAACGAGCTCGCGGAAAAGCTCACGCTGGCCAAGAAGGCCCTCGCGAGCGGCGGCCCTGCGTGGAAGCCGCTGCGAGCCCGCGGCATCTTCTACGGCAAGGGTCCCTCGCCCAAGGTCGCGTTCCTCTACCCGGGCCAGGGCTCTCAATACGTGAACATGCTGGCGGGCCTCGCCCGCGAGCCCGAAGTGCACGCGGTATTCGAAGAGGCCGACCGGGTCATGGCGCCGAAGCTCGGTCGCCCGCTCACCGAGATCCTGTTCGCCGACCCCACCGACTCGGCGCGGATGCAGCAGGCGGACGAGGAGCTCCGCCAGACGGCGGTCACGCAGCCAGCAGTCTTGGCAGTCGACGCGGCGCTCACGCGGCTGCTCGCGAGCTACGGCGTCGTCCCAGATCTGGTGATGGGGCACAGCCTCGGCGAATACGGCGCCTTGGTCGCAGCCGAAGCGTTGCCCTTCGCCGATGCTCTCGAAGCCGTCGCGGCACGCGGCAAGGAGATGACCGCCGTGTCGCTCGACGACAACGGCAAGATGGCGGCGGTCATGGGGCCCTACGCCGAGATCGAGCGTGTGCTCGCATCGGTGCGCGACTACGTCGTCATCGCCAACATCAACAGCTCGAGCCAAGTCGTGATCGGCGGTTCGAGCGCCGGCGTGGATGCGGCGAGCCAGGCGCTCCTCACGGCTGGTTTCCAGGTGATCCCGCTGCCGGTGAGCCACGCGTTCCACACGTCCATCGTGGCGCCTGCCAGCGAACCGCTCCGGCGCGTGCTCGAGAGGTTGCGGCTCGCGCCGCCCAAGACCCCCGTCGTCGCCAACGTCGACGGCGAGCTCTACCCGGCGGGCAGCGGCGCAGTCGACGAGATGCTCGACATCTTGGCGCGCCAGGTGGCCGAACCCGTGCAATTCGTCAAGGGCCTCGAGCGCGCCTACGCGGAGGGCGTGCGGCTCTTCGTCGAGGTCGGGCCCAAGCGAGCGCTGCAAGGCTTCGCCGAAGACGTGCTCGGTGCTCGGGAGGGCGTGCTCGCGCTCTACACGAACCACCCGAAGCTCGGCGACGCCGTGAGCTTCAATCAGGCCTTGGCCGGCCTCTACGCCAGCGGGCTCGGCGCCACGCGGGCAGACGCGAGGCCGAGCGAGACCACGCCCCGGGCCCCGGCGCCCGTGGCTCTCCGTGCGCCGGTCGCGCCCGTTGCGCCCGCGCCTGCGGTTTCCGCTCCCGAGCTGCCGCGGGCGTTCGCGCCGAGCGGGGGTGCGCCGCCGTATGCCGAGCTCGGCAGGATGTTTGCGGAGTTCGTCGAACGCACTCACTCGCTCATCGGCGGCGGCAGCAGCGCGCCGAGCGAGCCCATCGTCGTGAGCGGCGCCGCGCTGGGGTTGCCCGGCACGCCCCACGTGTTCGAGAGCGACGCGGTGGCACGACTCCTCCACGGCGAACAGCTCATCGACGTCATTCCCACCAAGCTGCGCAAGGCGATGCTCGACAAGCACATCACACGCCTGGTGAAGAAAGAAGGGAAGGATCCGGTCTTCGAGGCCATCGACAACGAAGTCGACGTGATCAAGCTCGCCGGTCGCGGCGGGGCCTTCGATCTCACGGCCGAATACGGCGTGCCGAAAGAGCGTGTCGAAGCCTTCGACATCACCACACAGCTCGCGTTCGCCGCGGGCCTCGACGCCCTGCGCGACGCCGGGATCCCGCTCGTGCCTCGCTACAAGACCACCAGCAAGGGCACGCTCCTGCCCGACGGCTGGGCTCTGCCCGAGCCGATGCGTGACGACACCGGCATCGTGTTCGCGTCGGCATTCCCTGGCTACGACCATCTGATCGGCCAGCTCACGCACTTCTTCGAGGACCGCGCCCGGCGCGATCGACTCGTCGAGCTCCAGAGCCTGCGGGCGCGCACCGGGCCCGCCGACGGAAATGCGGTGGAGCTCGACCGGCGGATCCACGAGCTCGAAGTGGAAATCCAGGAGCGGGCATTCACTTTCGATCGCCGCTTCCTGTTCCAGGTCCTCGCCATGGGGCACTCCCAGTTCGCCGAGTACATCCGCGCTCGCGGACCCAACACTCAGGTGAACTCGGCGTGCGCCAGCACGACGCAGGCGATCAACGTCGCCGAGGACTGGATCCGCCTCGGCCGCTGCCGGCGCGTGATCGTCGTCGCCGCCGACGACATCACGAGCGACACCATGCTCGGTTGGTTCGCGTCCGGCTTCTTGGCCACGGGCGCGGCGGCCACCGAAGAGGTGGTGGAAGAAGTCGCCACGCCGTTCGACCGGCGACGTCACGGCATGCTCGTGGGCATGGGCGCGGCGGCTCTCGTGCTCGAGAGCAAGGTCGCGCTCGCCGAACGCGGCATCGCCCCCATCACCGAGCTGCTCGGAACCATCACCGCCAACAGCGCGTTCCATGGCACGCGCCTCGACGTCGAGCACATCAGCGGCATCATGGAGTCTTTGGTCGCTTCGGTGGAGCGACGCTTCGGCATCGGCAGGGCCGAGATGGCGAGCCGGATGGTGTTCGTCTCCCACGAGACGTACACGCCCGCGCGCGGAGGCAGCGCGGCCGCCGAGATCTTCGCGCTGCGGCGCGTGTTCGGCGCGCATGCCGAGCGCATCGTCATCGCCAACACCAAGGGCTTCACCGGCCACGCCATGGGTGCGGGTATCGAGGACGTGCTCGCCGTGAAGTCCCTCGAGACGGGCATCGTGCCGCCGGTTCCGAACTTCAAGGAGGTCGATCCCGAGCTCGGAGTGTTGAACCTGTCGCAGGGCGGCTCGTATCCCGTCGAGTTCGCGCTGCGCCTCGGCGCGGGTTTCGGTTCTCAAATCAGCATGACCCTCATGCGTCGCGGCACGAGCGGACCGCGCGCCGGGGTGCATGCCCTCGGGTTCGAGGGCCGCATCCAGGACCGAGCCCGCTTCCAGAGCTGGCTCGGCAACGTGAGCGGCGAAGCGTCGCCCACGCTCGAGGTCGTGCAACGTACGCTGCGCATCAAGGACTCCCGGATGACGTCGGGGGCGCGCGGCCGGGCTCCCGAGGCTCCGTCGGCCGTCCGCGCCGCGGCCGTCCCCGAGGCCAAGCCCCGCGCGGCGGCGCCTGCTCCGCCCACGCCTCCTCCAGCGGCACCGGTCCCAAGCGCGCCGGCTCGCGACGAGGTGGCCGAACGCGTGCTCGCGCTCGTGGCGGACAAGACCGGCTACCCGCGGGACATGTTGGCGCTGGATCTGGATCTCGAGGCCGACCTCGGCATCGACACGGTGAAGCAAGCGGAGGTGTTCGCGAGCATCCGCAGCGCGTACGACATCCCGCGGGACGACCAGCTGAAGCTCCGGGACTACCCGACGCTCGCCCACGTGATCGAGTTCGTGCGCTCGCGGCGCCCCGATCTCGGTGCGCCGGTGGCGAAGCCTGTGGCGGCGCCGGCGCCGGCCGCCTTCGACGAGGTGACCGAGCGGGTCTTGGCGTTGGTCGCCGAGAAGACCGGCTACCCGCGCGACATGCTGGATCTCGATCTGGACCTCGAGGCGGATCTCGGCATCGACACGGTGAAGCAAGCGGAAGTGTTCGCGAGCATCCGCAGCGCGTACGACATCCCGCGGGACGACCAGCTGAAGCTCCGCGACTACCCGACGCTGAAGCACGTCGTGCGCTTCGTGGAGGAACGCCGGCAGAAGGGCCCGGCCCCAGCGCTTGCCGAGGTCTCCGGCCGAGCGGCATCTCCGAGCGCGGCCGCCGCCTATCCGCGGCGCGTGCCCCTGCCGGTGCTTCGGCCCGACCTCTCGGTGTGCAAGCCCACCGGCGTCGAGCTCGCACCCGGAGCTCGCGTGATCGTGGTGTGCGATGCCGGCCCCACCGGGGCGCTCCTCGGCGAGCGCTTGCGGGCGCGCGGCGTCGAGGTGCTCGAGGTGGCGGGCGAGCCCTCGGGTGCCGAGCTGCTCTCCCAAGCGCGAGCGTTCCTCGCGCAGGGCGCCGTGACGGGCGTCTACTTCCTGTCCACGCTCGAGGTCGAGCCCGAGCTCTGGGCGCTCGACCCCGCTGCGTGGAAGAGCCTGACCGAGCGGCGGGTGAAGGCCCCGTCCCACCTGATGCGCGAGCTCCACGCCGGGCTCGGAGCGGGTCGCTTCTTCGTGAGCGCGACGCGGATGGGCGGGCTCCACGGATATGGCAGAGGGGGCGCGGCCTCGGCGCTCGGGGGCGCCCTCTCGGGCTTCACCAAAGCGCTCGCGCGCGAGCGCGCCCAAGCGCTGGTCAAGTGCGTCGACTTCGAGCTCGAAGCCGGACCCGAAGGGATCGCCGAGCAGCTCGTCCACGAAACGCTGCGCGACCCGGGTGCGGTCGAAGTGGGCATCGCGGGTGGACGGCGCTTCAGCGTGGGCTTCGAAGTTCGCACGGCAGCGGCGGGCGGCGGTCTCACCCTGGACGCAAACTGCGTGTACGTCGTCACTGGGGCTGCTGGCAGCATCACTTCGGCCATCACCCGGGACCTCGCGAGCTCGGGCGGCACCTTCTGGCTCCTCGATCTGACACCAGAACCGCCGCGACAATCTCCGGATCTGGACCGCCTGGCGAGCGATCGCGAGGGGCTCAAGCGCGAGCTCTTCGAGCGCGCGAAGGCGCGCGGCGAGCGCGCGACTCCGGCGACGGTCGAGCAAGAGGTGTCACGACTCGAACGAGCGCAAGCGGCCCGGATGGCCATCCGAGCCGTGGAGGAGCGGGGCGGACGCGCGGACTGGCGCAGCTTGGATCTACGAGACGCCGACCGTGTTCGCGAGGTGGTCGACGAAATTCGGCGGGCTCACGGCCGGGTCGACGTCTTGGTTCACGCTGCCGGGATCGAGATCAGCCGTTCGCTTCCGGACAAGAGCCCAGCCGAGTTCGATCTCGTTTGGGACGTGAAGTGCGACGGCGCCGCGAACCTGCTCCGTGCACTCGAGGAAATGCCGCTCGGCGCGTTCGTCGCGTTCAGCTCCATTGCAGGGCGTTTCGGCAACCGAGGTCAGACGGACTACAGCTCGGCCAACGACTTCTTGTGCAAGCTCTGCTCGAAGCTGGCCCAGCGCGGCGTTCGCGCGGTGGCCATCGACTGGACGGCGTGGGCCGAAATCGGCATGGCGAGCCGTGGGTCCATTCCCACCATCATGGCGGCGGCGGGCATCGACATGTTGCCGCCGGCCGTGGGCGTTCCCATCGTGCGACGCGAGCTCGAGACCGGCGCCCCCGAGCGCGAGATCATCGCCGCGGGCAGCCTCGGCCTCATGCTCGAAGAGCGCGCGCCCGAAGGTGGCATCGAGCCCGGCGCCTACGCCGGCAAACGTCTGCCCATGCTCGGGCGAGTGCTCGAGGCCGGCCAATACGCGGGCCTCGTCGTCGAAGCAGAGCTCGATCCGACGCGCCAGCGTTTCCTCGACGACCACCGCATCGAGGGCGTCCCGGTACTGCCGGGCGTCATGGGGCTCGAGGCGTTCGCAGAGGCTGCGCTGCTCTTGGCGCCGGACGCCGTCGTGCGGGCCATCGAGAACGTCGAGTTCTTGGCGCCGTTCAAGTTCTATCGGGACGAACCGCGCCGCGTCAGGGTCGAAGTCGCGATCCATCCCGAGCGCGAAGAGCTCGTGGGACGCGCGCGCCTCTTGGGAACCCGCACGCTCGCCGACGGCAAGACCGAGACCAAGCTGCACTTCTCGGCCGATGTTCGGCTATCGACGCGGGGACCCGAAGTGAAGCAGTCGAGCGCGCCAACGCCGAGCGCAAACGGTGGCGTGGGTCGTGACGCCATCTATCGCATCTACTTCCACGGCCCGGCGTATCGCGTCATCGACAAGGCGTGGCGCGCGGAAGAGGGCGTCACGGCGGAGCTGGCGACGGGGCTACCGCCCAACCACGATCCCCCCGAGCTCCCGCTGGCAGCGGCTCCGCGCTTGATCGAAGCCTGCTTCCAGACGGCAGGTGTGTGGGAGATCGGCACTACCGGCCGCATGGGGTTGCCGCAGCACATCGACCGGGTGGAGGTCAGCTCGCGAGCGACGGACCTGGGTGGAGCGCTCTTCGCGACCGCCGCACCGCGCGACGGCGGATTCGACGCCGTGGTCGTCGACGCGGAGGGTCACGTTTTGGTTTCACTGTCCGGGTATCGGACAGCCGAGCTTCCGGCTCCCATCGCCGGCGACCTCTTGAGTCCGCTCTCCAGCGCCATGCGCTAGGTCCGGCATGCAAAACGCTGAACCGCTCTTCGTCGTTTGCGGCGCAGACGAGGTTCCGACGAGTGATCACTGGCTGAGCCCGGAGGAACGGGCGGTCCTCGACACGCTCCACGTGCCCCCGCGGCGCGCGGATTTCCGGCTCGGGCGCTGGACCGCGAAGCGCGCGCTCGATCTCGCCTACCGCGAGACCACGGCCGATGACCCACCGGAGTGGTGCATTCGAGCCGCGGAAGACGGGGCGCCCGAAGCGTTCGCAGGCGGAGACCGTCCGGCTCCCTTCGCGATCTCACTCTCCCACCGCGCAGGCCTTGCGGCGGCCACCGCTGCCCCGGCCGGCGTGCGCATCGGTGTCGACCTCGAGCTCGTAGAGCCGCGGTCGGATGCGATGATCGAGCAGTTCTTCACGCGGCGAGAGCGCGAGCGGCTGGCGGACGAGCCATTGGCCACGAGAGCGCTCGCTGCCTGCCTCGTATGGAGCGCGAAGGAGAGCGTCCTCAAAGCAGAGCGAACGGGCCTCCGAGCAGACACCCGGGAGCTCGAAGTCGACTTCGTCGCGCTGCCCGTGGGCGGTGCATGGACGAACCTCCGCGTGACGCGTCGCGTTCGTCCCGCGAGCGGACGCGTGCTCGCCCGCTTGCTCGAACGGCCGGGCGCCACCTGGGTGCTCACCTGGGCCACGTTGGACTGAGGGCGATGCAGAATTTTCTTTCGTCGCAACGTTTTCGTCGCCGCGATCTCGGTTTGATTCGAGCCGGCCGCACGCGTATTCGTTCTCGGGACGAGGGGCATGTCAGAGCGGTCCTTTCGCCGAGTGGCGATCCTCAATCGCGGTGAAGCCGCCATGCGCTTCATCACGGCGGTCCGAGAGCACGTGGCGGAGACACGTGAGCCGCTGGAGACCATCGCGTTCTTCACCGAGCCGGACGCCCGCGCCATGTTCGTGCGCGAAGCCGACGAGGCTCATTGTCTCGGCCCCGCGACGTTCGTGGACGTCGACGGTCACACGAAGAGTACCTACGTCGACCACGCGCGTCTCCTGCGCGCGCTCACGGCGACGCGGGCCGACGCCGTGTGGCCGGGCTGGGGCTTCGTGGCCGAAGATGCCGACTTCGCCGAACTCTGCGAGCAGCACCACATCGTCTGGATCGGACCGAGCAGCTCCACGATGCGCAGGCTCGGAGACAAGATCGCCGCCAAGCGCGCCGCGGAGGCTCTCGGCGTTCCCGTGGCCGCGTGGAGCCAAGGCCCGGTCGAGACCCTGGACGAAGCGCTGCGCAAGGCCGGAGACATCGGCTTCCCGCTGCTGCTGAAGGCCACCGCCGGCGGTGGTGGCCGCGGGATCCGACGCGTGGGCAGCGCCGAGGAGCTCGCCGAAGCGTATCCATCGGCGCGCGCGGAAGCGTTGAAGGCGTTCGGCGACGGGACCGTTTTCCTCGAACGAGCCGTGGTCGGAGCGCGGCACGTCGAAGTGCAGATCATCGCCGACGGTCAGGGCACGACCTGGGCGCTCGGCGTCCGCGATTGCACGCTGCAGCGGAAGAACCAAAAGATCCTGGAAGAGACGCCGTCTCCGATCCTGACTGCCGACGAGGAGCGAGAGCTCGGTAGCGCTGCGGTCCGGCTCGCCGATTCCGTCGGATATCGCGGGGCAGGAACCGTCGAGTTCCTGTTTCAAACATCCGAGCGGCGCGCCTATTTCATGGAAGTGAACGCTCGACTCCAGGTCGAACACCCCGTCACCGAGCTCACCCACCGGGTCGACCTCGTGAAGCTCGGCCTCGACGTGGCGCGAGGAGCGAAGCTCCCCCCCGATCCCCCCGAACGTCTGGGTCACGCCATCGAAGTGCGGCTCAACGCCGAAGACCCGGAGCACGGCTTCGCGCCTGCGCCCGGTACCGTGGCGCGCTTGCGCTTCGCCACCGGCCCCGGCATCCGAATCGACACCGGCGTGCAGGAAGGCGACAGCGTGCCACCGGACTTCGATTCGATGATCGCCAAGATCATCGCGCTCGGCAAAGATCGCGTCGAAGCCGTCGCCCGCCTCTCGCGCGCGCTCCACGCGTCGTCCATCGTGATCGACGGCGGCACGACCAACAAGGGCTTCCTCCTGGGCCTGCTCGGTCGATCCGATGTCGCGGAGAGTCGTTACGACGTGCGGTTCGTCGACCAGTTGGTGGCGAGCGCCGGGCACGTTTCGCGGGAGCACGCCGAAATCGCGCTCTTGCGCGCCGCCATCGACGTACATCGTTCGGCCGAGCGCGCCATGGAAGAGCAGTTCCTCGGGAGCGCAGCTCGCGGGCGACCCGAGCTCGGTGAGACCGGCGCCCAGCGCATCGAGCTCGGGTACGCGGGCCAGAGCTACGAGCTCCAGGTCGCGCGTCTCGGACGTGACACCTACCGCGTGCGCGTCGACGGCCACCAGGCGGAGCTTCGACTCGAACGCTTCGTGAACGGCGACGAACGGCTCTACGCCGGGCGGCGCTGCCACCGGCTTCGGACCGTCAACCAAGGGCTGTCCATCTGGGTCGAGGTCGAGGGCGTGCCTCACCGCGTGGAGCGAGACGCAGGGGGCAGCGTTCGAGCGCCTTCTCCTGCCGTCGTGATCGACGTCCTCGTCGCCCCGGGTGACGAGCTCGCCGTGGGTGACCCGGTCGCCATCGTCGAAGCGATGAAGATGGAAATGACGTTGACCGCGCCCTTCACCGGGGTGGTGCGCGACGTCTGCGTGCTGCGCAACGTCCAGGTGCCGGCTGGCGCGGTGATCTGCACCATCGAGCCGGTCGAACGAGGCGGCGAAGTTTCCGCTGCGCGGCTCTCATTTCGCGACGTCGAGCCGGTGGGCGATGCGTGCTCGACCCCGGAGGGCCTGCGCCTGGGAGAGCTGATGGCGCTGATGCTCGGCTTCGACGCCGACCCGCACGAGCTCTACGGAGCGCCGAGCGCCGGCAGCGGCAGGGATTGTTCGCCACTCGAGCTCGAAATCCTGGAGATCTTCGTGGACGTCGCGGCGGTGCTACGGCGCCGTGCGCCATCGGGCGAAGACATGCTCGTGCGTGGTCACAGCGCCGAAGAGTTCTTCTTCACCTATCTTCGCGACCTGAACTTCCGCAAGGAGCAACTGCCGTCGAGCTTCGTCGAGAAGCTTCGGCGTGCCCTGGCGCACTACGGCGTCACGAGCCTCGAACGAACGCCGGAGCTCGAGAGCGCGCTCTGCCGCATGTTTCAGTCCCACCAGCGCACCGACGCGCAAGTGGGGCCGGTCATGCGCCTGCTCGAGGCGAGGATGCATCGATCGGACGTCGCTCCGACGGAGCGCTTCCGCAACTTGCTCGACCGACTGATCGAGCAGACCAGCGACGTCTTCCCGAGCTTCTGCGACCTCGCGCGCGACGCCAAATATCGAATCTACGAGAAGCCGCTCCAGGACGAGATGGTGCGACAAGCGCACGCCGAGGCCAGCGCCGTCCTGTCGGACGAATCCCGTCCGCGCGTCGAGCGCATCGAGTCGCTCGTGGCCTGCCCGGTGCCGCTCAACGCGTTCTTTGCTGCGCGCTGGCTGGATTCCTCCCTCGAGGAGCGTGAGCTCATGCTGGAAGCGCTGACGCTGCGCTACTATCGGCAGCGCCAGGTCTCGCCGGCGCGCTTCATCGACCTGGGCGGTACGCGCTACTGCGCGATGGACTACGAGCACGACGGTCGCCGCCACCGGCTGTTCAGCACCCAGCTCTCGCCGCAGGACCTCGGGCGAGTGGGGGAGAAGCTCAAGAGCGTGGCGGCCGGCTTCTCCGGATCCGAAGCGCTGCTCGTCGACTTCCACGCTTCCACGACCGGAGCTTCGCTCGAGCCCAACGCCGTGGCGGCGCGCGTCGTCGAGCAGTTGAACGCCGTCGAGCTTTCGCGTCCGGTCCATCGGGTCGTCTTGGCCGTGAGCGCCCAGGACGGCGAGGGTGCCTCGGCGCGACCGATGCTGTTCACGTTTCGCCAGCGGAGTGAGGGCTTCGTAGAGGACCGCACCCTGCGCGGGATGCACCCGATGCTGGCCAAGCGTCTGGCGCTGTGGCGACTCCAGAACTTCAACATCGAGCGGCTCACCTCGGAGCTGGGGGTCCACCTTCTGCGCATCGTCGCCAAGGAGAACGAGAAGGACGAACGCATCATCGCGCTCGCAGAGGTGCGCGACCTCACCGCCGTTCGCAACGAGCGCGGGAAGCTGATCGCGCTCCCGAGTCTCGAGCGTGCGCTGTCGGAAGCGGCCGCCGGCATCCGAGCAGTCCAGTCTCAGCGCAGCTCGGCGAAACGCCTGCACTGGAACCGAATCCACCTGTTCGTCTGGCCCGAGCTGCGACTCACACACGACGAGCTGAACTCCGAGGTCCACAAGCTCGCGCGAACGATCCGTGGACTCGGGCTCGAGCGCGTGCTGGTGCAGGGCCGCTTCGACGGGGTCGAACGCCTGCTCGACATCTCCAATCCGGGCGAACGAGGCCTGCGCATCCATCTGCGGGGCGTCCCCGACTATCCGATGCGACCGCTCAGCCGTTACACCCAGAAGGTCGTCCAAGCGCGCAGCCGCGGCTTCACCTACCCGTACGAAATCGTGCGCATGCTCACGCCCAAGGCCGACGACATGGCGTCGGCCTTTCCCCCCGGACAGTTCGGCGAGCTCGACCTGGACGCGTCCGGAACCCTCGTGGAAGTCAGCCGCGAGCACGGGCAGAACACCGCCAACGTCGTGGTCGGACTGCTCTCGAACGTCACTCCGAAGTACCCAGAGGGGATGGAGCGTGTGGCGATCTTGGGCGACCCCACGCGCGGGGTCGGAGCCTTGGCCGAGCCCGAGTGCCGGCGCATCATCGCTGCGCTCGACCTGGCTGAGAAGAAGCGGGTCCCCGTGGAGTGGTACGCCGTCTCCGCTGGCGCGAAGATCTCCATGGAGAGCGGCGTCGAGAACATGGACTGGATCGCCGCCGTCCTGCGGCGGCTGGTCGAGTTCACGCAGCGCGGCGGCGAGGTCAACGTCGTCGTTTGCGGCATCAACGTCGGAGCGCAACCGTATTGGAACGCCGAGGCCACCATGCTGATGCACACGCGGGGAGTGCTCATCATGGTGAAGGGCAGCGCCATGGTCCTCACCGGGAAGCAGGCGCTCGACTACTCGGGCGGAGTGTCGGCCGAGGACAACGAAGGCATCGGTGGGTTCGAGCGTGTGATGGGGCCGAATGGGCAGGCCCAATACGGCGCCGACGACGTGCCGAGCGCGTGTCAGCTCTTGCTCCGCCACTACGACCACACCTACGTGGCGCCGGGGGAACGCTTCCCTCGACGGGCGAAGAGCGCCGATCCGCCCGATCGCGACGTGCGAGGTCACCGTCATCCTCGCATCGAGGGAAGCAACTTCGAGATCATCGGCGACGTCTTCAGCGAAGAGAACAACCCCGGGCGCAAGAAGCCGTTCGACATTCGGGCGCTCATGCACGCCACGGTCGATCAAGATCTACCCGTGCTCGAGCGCTGGGGGAGCATGCGCGACGCCGAGACGGGCGTCGTATGGGATGCTCACTTGGGCGGCATCCCGGTGTGCCTGCTGGGAATCGAGTCGCGGTCCCTGCCCCGCTTCGGCGCCATCCCTGCCGATGGGCCGACGCATTGGACGAGCGGCACGCTGTTCCCGATGTCGTCGAAGAAGATCGCACGCGCCATCAACGGTGCGAGCGGCAACCGACCGCTCGTGGTTCTGGCGAATCTCTCTGGCTTCGACGGCTCTCCGGAGTCGCTCCGGAACTGTCAGCTCGAGTACGGAGCCGAAATCGGCCGAGCCATCGTGAACTTCGTGGGCCCCTGCGTGTTCACCGTGGTTTCTCGCTATCACGGCGGCGCGTTCGTCGTGTTTTCGAACCGGCTGAATGACCAGATGGAAGTCGCCGCGCTCGAAGGCAGCTTCGCGTCCGTCATCGGCGGCGCCCCGGCCGCGGCAGTGGTCTTCGCCTCCGAGCTCGACAAGCGCACCGAAAGCGACCCGCGAATGGTCGAGCTTCTGGAGAAGGTCCGCGCTGCGCCCCCTTCGAGCCGCATCGTGCTCCGCGAACGCCTGGAGCAGGAGCGCCGTGTGATCCGCAGCGAGAAGCTCCGCGAGGTCGCCGAGGAGTTCGATGGCGTCCACAGCATCGAGCGCGCGTCGCGGGTGGGCGCCGTGCACCGCATCATCCCTTCGGCCGGGTTGCGCCCGTACCTCATCGAGGCCGTGGAACGAGGGATCCAGCGGTCCGAGCCCCGTCCGGATGCCGCACAAGTGCTGCGCAAATCTGGGCTCGGTGAAACTACGGAGGCACGCTAGTCTGGGTCGAGCCTGGATGGATGCGCGGAGCGCAGACAGCCGAGCGCCGGACTACGTAGTAGGCATCGGCGCCTCCGCGGGTGGCCTCGAGGCGCTCGAGGCCTTCTTCCGTGAGATGCCGAGCACGAGCGGGCTCGCCTTCGTGGTCGTGCAGCACCTCTCGCCCGACTTCAAGAGCTTGATGGACGAGCTCTTGGCTCGCTTCACGACCATGCCCATCGTGCAGGTGCTCGAGCCGACGCAGCTTCGCGCCGACACGATCTACCTCCTCCCGCCGAGGAAGGAGCTCTTGATCCACGGAGACACGCTGGTCGTCCAGGAGCGCGCCGCCGATCACGTTCTGAACCTCCCGATCAATACCTTCTTCCGATCGCTCGCCCAGGCGAAGGCAGAACGGGCAGTCGCCATCGTGCTCTCGGGGACGGGCAGCGACGGCAGTGTCGGGCTTCTGGACGTCCACGCAGCGGGGGGGCTCGTGCTGGTGCAGACCCAGGAATCGGCGAAGTTCGACGGCATGCCTCGGAGCGCCATCGCCACTGGCGTGGTGGACGCGTTGCTCAGCCCCGAACAAATGCCCAAGGCGCTGCTCCGGCACGTGCAGGATCCCTCGCGCGCGATCTTGGCGGATGGCGGCTCCGGTGAGCTGCCGCCCGACCTGAGCTCGGTGTTCGATAGGATCCAGGCGCGGTACGCCGTCGATTTCCACGCCTACAAGACCTCCACCATCGGCCGGCGCGTCGAGCGGCGGATCGCCATGACGCGCTCCGAGGGACTCGCCGAGTACTGCGCGCTCGCGTTGCGCGACGACCGCGAGCTCCAGGCTTTGGCCGAAGATCTGCTCATCGGGGTCACGCGCTTCTTCCGAGATCCCGAGGCCTTCGACACGCTCGCTCGACTCTTGTCCCGGCGCCTCGAAGGCACTGGCCGCGACGGAGTGCGAGTCTGGGTGCCCGGCTGCGCCACCGGAGAGGAGGCCTATTCCATCGCCCTTCTGCTGTTCGAGGCCTTGGCCGAGCGCGGCAGCCAGGCCTCGTTCAAGGTATTCGCCACCGACCTACACCAGGACTCTCTCAGGTTTGCCGCCGAGGGTGTCTACGACGCGGAGCGCCTCGCCGACGTCCCGCCCGAACTGCGCGAGAAGTACTTCTCGCCCGAGGGTTCTCAGCGTCTTCGTGTATCGAATCGGCTGCGGCAAGCGCTGGTGTTCTCTCGCCACAACGTGCTGCGCGACCCACCGTTCACGCGCATGGACCTGGTGAGCTGCCGGAACCTGCTCATCTACTTCCAGCCCGCCGCCCAAGACAAGGCGCTCGCCGCCTTCCATTTCGCGCTCGAGCCCCGCGGCTTGCTGTTCTTGGGACCGAGCGAGAATACCGGCACTCTCTCCGAGCACTTCAAGGTGCTCGATCGGCACTGGCGGGTCTACGAAAAGTCCGGAGAGCGACGCATCGTCGGCCTTCACGTTCCCCCCCGCGGCGTCGTGCCGCCGTCGGTCATCGAGCGCACGCCCGGCGTGCGCGACCGGCGACTGGCCACGGCCCACGAAGCGCTGATGTCCCGCTTCGTGCCGCCGTCGGTGCTCATCGACGAGGAGCGGAAAGTGCTCCACTACTTCGGCGCCGTGGAGCGCTATTTCAGGCCGTCGACGGGCCCGGCGTCGGTCGATCTGCTGAGCATGACCGCTGGCGATCTGCGATTGGCCCTGGCTTCTGCCATCCAAACCTGCCAGCGCAGTGGTCAACGCGCCGAGGTGCGCGGCGCGGCCAGCGAGACCGGACAGAAGGTGGACGTGACGGTGGAGCCGCTGTCGAGCCTGGGATCGGAGACCCCGTCGTTCCTGGTGACCCTCCACGACAGCAGCACGTCGGACGCTGCCGAGGCCGCGGTGCGCGCCGAGGTCTCGCCCGAGATCTTCGCGGCGGGCACCGAGGCGCGCGCCCGGATCTCGGAGCTCGAGCACGATCTGGGGCGCGCGCGCGAGTCGCTCCAGACCACCGTCGAGGAGCTCGAGACCAGCAACGAGGAGCTTCAAGCTTCCAACCAAGAGCTCATCGTGGCCAACGAGGAGCTCCAGAGTACCAACGAAGAGCTCCACTCGGTGAACGAAGAGCTCTACATGGTCAACGCGGAGCACGAGCGAAAGATCCTCGAGCTCGACGCGATGACCAGTGACCTCCAGAACCTGATCCGTACCACCGACATCGGCACGGTCTTCGTGGACCTGGAGAATCGAGTCAAGCTCTATACGCCGTCGGCGACCGCCGTTTTCAATCTGTTGCCGCAGGACATCCAGCGTGACCTCGGGCACATCACTTCCCGGGTGAAAGGCGACGACGTGCTGGAGGTGCTCGAGCGAATCAAGTCGAGCGGGGGCAGCGTCGAGACGCGGGTCGAGACCCCGGAAGGTCGCCGGTTCTTGCGCCGCATCAAGCCCTATCTCGACTTGCATGGTGCGGTGGCGGGAGCGGTGCTCACGTTCGTCGACATCACCGAGCTCACCCGTGCCGAAGATGCGCTGCGCGCCTCCGAGGAGCAGTTCCGCCACATGATCGAGGTGGCCCCGGAGGGGATCCTGCTCGTCGACGGGGCGGGGGTCATCGTGCATGCGAACCCGGAGGCAGCGCGAGTCTTCGCAGCCAGTGGTCCAGAGGGCCTGATCGGCTGCAGCGTGGAGGATCTGATGGACCCGGCGATGCGAGAAAAGCATGGCCAGTGGCGCGGCGAGTTCGCGAGCGCGGGTACCCCACGACGCATGAAAGCCGGCCGCGACCTTCTCGCACGCCGGCTCGACGGTGAAAGCATCTCGCTCGAGGTCGGCTTGAGCCCGCTCGAGCTCGGCGGAAGCCGCCTGGTGCTCGCGCACGTGTCGGACGTTTCGGCGCGGAAGGCCGCGGAGCAAGAGGTGCGCGAATCCGCGGCGCGCTTCCGGCAGATCACCGATTCGCTGCCGCAGCTGGTGTGGACCAGCAGGGCGGACGGGCATTGCGACTACCTGAGCCCGCAGTGGCTGGCCTTCACCGGAATTCCGATGGAGGAGCAGCTCGGTTGGGACTGGCTCGCCCGCGTGCACCCGGAGGACCGGTCCGCCGTGGAGCAGCGCTGGAAGCACGCGCTGTCCACCGGCTCGCCGTTCACGTGCGAGCTGCGTCTTCGCCGCCATGACGGCCAATACCGTTCCTTCGACGGGCGCGCAGTGCCCCTTCGTTCCGAGAGCGGCGACATCCTGCGCTGGTTCGGTGCGCACACCGACGTGCACGAACGAATCGAGTCGGCGGAGGCGCTGCGCGTGCTGAACGCCGAGCTCAGCCAGAGCGAGGCGCGCTTCCGCATGAGTTTCGAGTATTCGGGGCTCGGCAAAGCCCTGTTGACCGAGGACGGCAGGTGTCTCCGGGCCAATCAGGCTTTTTGCGAGATGCTCGCTCGTCCCGAGGCAGAACTCCTGGAACGCGACTTCACGGAATTCGTGGCTCCGAGTCATCAAGGAGAGCTGCGGCTCGTTCCGGAGCAGTTGTTTCGGAGAGAACTCCCCGTCGTCCGCACGGAGGCGAAGCTCGCGCGCGCGGATGGTCGCGAACAGTGGGCTCGGATCACCTGGACTTTGGTGCGCTCCGACGACGGCAGGCCGCTTCACTTCGTTGTCCACGCCGAGGACATCCAGGCGCTCAAGCTGGCGGAGGCCGAACGCCTGCGCATGGAGTACAAGCTCATCGAGACTGCGAAGCTCGAGAGCCTCGGCGTGCTCGCCGGGGGAATCGCGCACGACTTCAACAACATCCTCACTGGGATCTTGGGCAACGCCAGTCTCGACGGTGCGGATCCGGGTGCCCCCGCGGAGGTATTGACGCGTCTCCGAGAAATCGAGACGTCTGCCCTCCGCGCAAGTGAGCTCTGTCGTCAGATGCTGGCGTACGCCGGACGCGCGCCGTTCGCCGTGAAGCGAGTCGATCTCGCCACGTTCCTGCCAGAAACGGCGCACCTCGTGCGAGCATCCATGGGCAAGGGCACGGAGCTCAGGTTCGAGCTCGAACCCGACCTCCCCGCCGTCCAGGTGGACGTTGCCCAGATACGGCAGGTGATCATGAACCTCTTGATCAATGCCGCCGAAGCCATCGGAGACCGCGGGGGTTCCGTTCGCGTCCGCGGCGCCCGCGTGCTGGTGGACAGCGACTACACGCGGCTGCACCGGCTTTCCCACGACATCACACCGGGCGAATACGTGGCCATCGAGGTGGAAGACGACGGTTCGGGCATCGACCCGAGTGACGTGGCACGGGTGTTCGACCCGTTCTTCCACCAAGTTCACGGGACGCGGACTCGGGCTCGCGGCCACCTATGGGATCGTGGGCAAGCACTCGGGCGCCATCGAGCTCTGGTCCGAGAAGGGCAAGGGGACGCGGTTCACCATTCTGCTCCCGTCAGCTCGCCCTTCGAACCGCAGCGTGGAGGAGCCCAAGGAGTCCCACGGGTTTCCGCGCGTCGCTGGTGAAGTGCTGGTGGTCGACGACGAAGACGTCGTACGGCGGGTGACGCTTCAGGTCTTCGAAAAGGCCGGAATCCCCTGCACCGGAGCTCCCGGCGGCGAAGCGGCGGTGGAGCTCGTGCGCGCCGCTCCTGGTCGCTTCCGGCTCGTGCTGCTCGACTTCACGATGGTGGGCTGGGACGGAGCCCGCACGCACGCTGAGCTCCTGAACGTCGATCCGAATCTCGCGGTGCTGGCCATGAGCGGGTTCTCCGGCGCCGAGACGCTGGCGCGCTTCGCCGAGCCACGGCCTGCGAGTTTCCTTCAAAAACCATTTTCTCCGGCGGATCTGCGCAGAGCCGTTTGGGCCATGTGCGACGCCCGGCCCGAGCTGATCGCGGCTCAGTGAGGCGCGTTCGCCGCGGCGCACTCGGAGTGCTCGGCTTCGGGCACGAGGAGCTTCGCGTCTTCGGTCAGCTCGAGCCAGCGCGTGAGCGGCAATCGAATGCCGATGTAGCGTGGCTCGCTCCGCGAGCCCCGAGGCGGCGGCAAGCCCGGCTCGGCCGTGGGTGCCGGCGCCTGTTCGGCGAAGCGCGTGCCGCCGCGCACGAGCCCGATACGAAGCCGCCGCTCCCCGAGCTCGGCCCAGAGCGAGAGGTCTCGCGAGCACGTGCGGCCTTCTCTCACGATGCGCGGCAGCGTGCGGTGGCTACCGCTCAGACGTCCGTGACCGACGCGCGGCGGAGCAGCGACGAGGTTTTGGTTCGGCACCCAGCCGAAGGCCACGAGCTTCGAGTCTTCGAACAAAATCCGCGAAAAGCTGCCGCTGGTCTCGATCACGCTCACGCGTTCTTTGGGCCGCAGCTTGCCTGCGGGGGCCACCCCGGGCTCGACGGCGAGCCCTGCGCCCGCCGCGGCGGTTTCGCGTTCGACGAACTTCTGCGCCTGAGTCACTGCCTGCCGAGCCGTGAACGATTGAACGCGAAGTGAGAGCTTGTCGCACGGAACGCGGTCCTCGACGAGGTCCGGCCACTCGAGGGACTCGCGCGTGCTGATGGACACTCGTAGCCCACCGTTGTCGCCACTGACCCAAGCGAGCCGTGTGCCTGGCCGTGGCACCAGGAAGCGTGCGAGGATGGTGGGTGAGGCCGCGTAGAGCTCGACGTCGCCCGCATCGAGAACTCCTCGCAACACCACGCTTCCGTCGTCCACCACGATCACTCCGCTCTTGGCGGCGCCTTCGGGGAAGAGCAGCGTGCTGGGCGCGCGGTTCAGAATCGCGAAGGGCTTGCCGCGGGTCTCCAGTCGAACCAGCGTGCTCGAGAACGACGCGTCGCCGAGGCGACACGCGACGAGTGCCGGTTCTTGGAGCTCGTCGGGCAGCACGTCGCCGGGCACTTCGGCCGGCGTCGGCTCTGGGTGCGCCTCGGTGGCTTCTGGGATGTCGACCGCGGCCGCGGCTCGCTGCGGCTCGGGCGCGGCCGAGCGATTGCCCGAGCACGCGGGCAGAAACGCCAGCGACGCGAGGAAAAGCCAGCAATTCACCTCGCTACTTTGGAGCGGCTCCGGGCAGGAAGGAAGACGCGCGGGGCTGGTCAGAGGCTTCGAAGCTTGATATCGGCCATCGGGATGCGATCGTCTTGGGCGTTCGGGTGGCTCCTCATGGCGTGCGCCGGCGAGGCTCCGGTGCAGCGAGTGCCCGAGCCGAGCCCGGCGCCTCCCGTTGGAGATCCGGTGATCGTCGAAGACGCGGGCGACCCCGTCGCGCTCGCCGATGCCGCGCCCGCCCCCGCCGACGCCGCTCCTCCGCTCGACGTCGCGTCCGAGCTCGCGTGGGCGAAATCGCGCTGGCCCCAGGCTCTCGCTGGCGTGGAGCGCGTTTCGCCGGTGTCCGAGCTCGTGGCGTGGGCGCCCGCGCAAGGCACCCTCGACGTTTGGGTTCGGGCCGAAGGCGTCGAGTGTCGTCCGGGCACGCTGGCCCGCGCCGGCACGGAGGAGCTCGAGCTCGCCGTCGTGCTGGAAGAACACAAGCAGGGCGCCAGCGTGACGCGCAAGGTGAGCTCGGGTCGCGTCGGTGCGCGCTTCCAGCTTTCGCGATCGGGCAACGAGCTCCGGCGGACCGGCAGCGGAGAGTGGGAGTCGATTGGGGGCTTCGCCAGCTCGGGCACCACCCACTACGCGGCGTTGAGCAGCGTGAGCGCCGAGTCCGTCCTCTTCGCTGGCCAATGGCTCGAAGTCGAGCCGAGCTGCTCGACGGAAGAGCTGCCCTGTCCGAGCGGCGGTTCTCGGACCTGCGCCACGTGCAAAGACATCGTTCTGGCGGTCACCGAGGGGTCACCGCAGTTGGGGAAGAAGACGCCGGTCGTTCGGCTCTCGAGCTGCAAGGAGCCCTGTCCAGCGGCGGTGGAGAACCCCGACCTCGCGCGCGCAAAGCGCCTGTTCGAGGACCTCGAGGTGTTCCGCGTCGCAGCCATTGGGCCCAGCGTGCGCGCCAGCCTGCACAGGTCGCTCGCGGCGTGCCGGCGCAGCAAGTGAGTCGGCTCACTTCGGCACGAAGATGGTGTCGCAGCCGAACTGGATGTCGATCTTGCCGCTGGGATCCGACTGGATGCTCTGGCAAGTGCTGTCGCAGACCTTGACCTGCGTCGGGGCCTGATCGTTGTCGTAGTACCAACCGCCGTTCGGCCCGCAATCGGCCGCCGACGCGACCTTGCCGATGGGCGAACCCTGCCCCGCGCCACCGGCGGTGAAGATCACGTTCACCTTGGCGGGGTTGAAGTTCTGGCCTGCCGGCGGCGGCGGAATGCCCCATGCGCAATCGAGCTTGGCGGCGCCGACGACCCCTTGGGCCAGCTGGTTGAAAACGGGGTCGAAGTTCTGCGCGCACATGTCGCTGCTGACTCCGCTGGTCTGCGCCACGAGCTCGCCGTAGACGGCGCCCGGCGTCGCGGCGCTCGGACAGTTCGTGTAGCAGTAGATGCCGTACATCTTCCACTGGCTCGGCTTGATCATGGCCGGGTCGAGCGCGTTCAGCTTGGTCGTGAACTCGGCAGCGGGCATCTGAGAGTTGTCGTCCGTCACGACGGTGAAGATCTTGATCGACTCTTGACGGAGCATGTTCTTGTAGTTCGGATACTGCTCGAGGTACTTGACGAGCGCGTCCGTGCTGTTGACGGTCTCGTAGACGTGGGCATAGAGCGGGAAGTTGGTGTCGTTCGGGCACTGCCCGGAGCCGAGCGGCGCGCCGATGCACACACCTTCGTCGGGAATGATCCCCGGGAAAGGAGACGGCTGGAACTGCTCCGCGATGACCACGATGTGCACGTCCACGCCCGCCGACGAGATCAGCTGTGAGAACTTGTTCATGTTGTTCTTCACGGCCAAGGTCTCCTCGCTCATGCTGCACGAGGTATCGATGGCCCAGATGATGTCGACGGGCAGCGTGCCGGCAGCCTGCTGAGACACGCCGGCGCATTCGTTGCCCGCGAAGCCTCCGCCACCGCCGCCGCCGCCGCTCCCCCCGAAGCCGATGCCGGCACCCGAGCCCGTGAGCCCTCCCGCGCCCGATGCGCTGCCCGAGCCGCCGACTCCGCCGCCGCCACCATCCGCGCCGGTGTCGTTGCTGGCCGCCGAGCAGCCCAGCGACAGGCACACTACCGCCCCGAGCGGCACCCACGACTTACGCATGAGCCGGAGTTTGCCGTCGAACGCCGTTCGGCGCCATCGCCTTCGGATTGCCGCGCCACGTCAATCTGGATCTTCCGACCCGACATCGAGGGCTTTCGCGCTGGGCGCCGCTTCGAGTCCGACGAAGCGTTCCGGTCCCCGCTCGCTCGTCCAAGTGTAGAGCTCCGCACGCAGCTCCCCGCCCTGGTGCTCGACCACGAGATGGGTTCGCGTGGCCGGCAAGGCGGTTCCCTCGCCGTCGTCGCCACGCTCTTCGGACCAAGCGCCGAGGTTCACGTAGGTCGAGTGCTTGCCTGCGGGGATCACCTCGGGAAGGTGCGTGTGCCCCATCACCACGAAGGCTGCCGGGAACACGCTGCTCACTCGCGCGGCCGTTTCGCGTAGAGCGCTGCTCGCATCGATGTTGCCGCGCGCCCGTTTCCACGCGACGGAGAGCCCGACGAGGCCGACCGCGCCGCAAGCGAGGGCGATGCCGAGCGTCGGCGTCCAGTTGGCGAAAGCGAACCAAGCGAGTCCGACGACGGCCAAGCCGAAGACGGCCACGCGGTCCAGCATCACTCCCGCCAAAATCCGGAGCACGCTTTTGGTGATGGGTGGCCGCTGGAGCGAGGCCAAGGCCCTGAGCTTGAGCAAGCTGAGTTTCCGGGCTTCGGCCAAGAGCGCCATCTTTCGTTCGTGCTCGTCGCGCACCCAGCGCCCGGCGTCGCTCATGTGCTCGCGCCAAATGCCGAGCAAGGTGGCTACTGCCAGAACAAAGCGTCGCCCCAGCGCCACGAGACCCCGAGACCCGAGCCGGGCACCGAAGCGCAGGTAGTCCAACGCGCTCGCGCGGTCGTGGCCAGACTCGCGCATGCCTCGTGTCGGTCGCACCACGAAGCGGAGCAGGACGTCCGAAAGCGAACGCGCCGAGCGTTTGGGATCCGTGGGCGTCACCGGGTAGAGGACGTGTTCGTAGGAGCAAAAGTCGTCGTATTGGTGACCGTGCTCCACGTAGACGACGCCTTCTTCATAGTAGAACCAGTCGGCGAACTCGATGCGCTCGGCGGGCGCGCCTTCGCGGGTCAGGAGCGCGCGGAACGCGTTTTGGACCGGCAACCAATGGAAGTCGACATCGTGGTTGCCGCGCACGATCACGAGGTCGTGGCCCGCGCAAACGAAGCGCGCCAGCGCGCGGAAAACCTCGGAGTGGTGCTCTGCGACGCGTCGGAGCTTCGCCAACGTGTGATCCATGGAGCTACCGAGTCCGTGCTCGAGCTCTTCGTCGGTCGGGAGCGTGTCGAGCTCCTGGGGGTCGAAAGGCAGGCTCATGCCCACGAAGTCGACGAAGTCACCAGCGATCACCAGTCGCCACGGGAGGCCACCTCGCGGGCGATCGGCGTAGAAGTCGAGGAGCCGCACCAGCTCGCGGTCCCGCGCGGAGCTCGTGGTGCTGAGCGGAGGCAGGCTCGGCCTCGAGCGCTGCACGAGATCGCTCCCGAGGTGGACGTCGGAGAGCACGAGCAAGTTGTGGACGTCGCGGGGCAAGAATTCTCCACCTCTAGTCTGTCACGTCTCCCGCGGCCCGCACGTCCGCTCGAGCGTCAAAAGCCTGCCACCTGGGCGTGTCGGGCAGGTCGTTCGGACCGCCAGCGGCTTGACGTTCGCGCGGCGCGCGAGCAAGGGTCCTTCCCGTGTCCCGAAAAGCCGATCACCCCATCGAGTCGTGGTTCGTCGAGCGCTGGTCAGGTAGGGCGATGTCGGGGGAGCCGCTCTCCGACGAGGAGCTCGCTCGCCTGTTCGAGGCAGCGCGTTTTGCCCCGTCCGCCGGCAACAGCCAACCGTGGCGCTTCCTGTATGCTTTGGCGAAGAGCGCCGAGTTCGAGCAGTTCTTCTCGTTCTTGAACCCGCGAAATCAGGAGTGGTGCGTGCGCGCGGGTGCGCTCTTGGTCGTGATCTCCAAGACGACCTTCGGGGCCGACCGCCCCTCGCCCACCCACGCCTTCGACACGGGCGCGGCCTGGATGAGCCTCGCGCTCCAAGGCTCCCGGATGGGGCTCGTCGTGCACGGCCTCGGGGGGTTCGACGCCGAAGCCGCGCGTGCAGGTCTCGGCGTCCCGGCGGACCACGCCATTCAGTGCATGGTCGCCGTCGGCAAGCCGGGCCGTCTCGAAGATCTGCCCGAGTCGTTCCGGGCGCGGGAGCAACCGAGCGAGCGGAACCCGAGCTCGAGCTTCGCGTTTCGCGGGCGCTTTCCGCGCGGCTGATCAGCTGGCCCGAGTGAAGCGATAGTCCCGTCGATGGAAGCGCGCGGTCGCGCGCCGGAACCCGACCGAGAAGCCGGGCCAGAGCGTGGTGTTGCGCCCGTGAGCGTCGACGTACCAGCTGCGGCAGCCGCTGTGCCACACGCTCCCCTCCAAGCGTTTCTGGAGCTGCCGGTTGTAGCTCGCCTGCACCTCGGGCTTGACGTCGATGAACTGCCCCGGCTTCTTGGCGAGCTCGCGGATGCAGCGCATCACGAGCGCAATCTGCGATTCGATCATGAACACGATGGAGTTGTGTCCGAGCCCGGTGTTGGGGCCGACCAGCAGGAATAGATTCGGAAAGCCGGAGACGCTGGTGCCGAGAAAGGCCTGCGCGCCATGCTCGGCCCAATGGTCGCCGAGATCGCGCCCACCGCGGCCTTTCACCTTCAGCTTCCCGAGGTAGTCGTGGACGTCGAAGCCGGTCCCGAACACCACCGCGTCGACCGGTCGCTCCACACCCTCGTCGTCCACGATGGAGTTCGCCCGGAGCTCGCGAATGCCGGTCGTCACGACCTCGACGTTCGGCCGCGCGAGGGCCGGGTAGTAGGTGTTCGACATCAGGATGCGCTTGCACCCCATGCGGTAGTTCGGCGTGAGCTTCTGCCGAAGCTCGGGATCCGCCACATGCTCTTCGAGGTGACGGAGCGCCCAGCGTTCGGCCCAGCGGAGCAGCTTCGGCTCGCGCACGAAGGCGAACGAGCGCAGCTCGAGGGACCAAAAAATGGCTTGCCGGTGGGCGAAGCGGGCGCCAGGCACCCGCGCGAAGAGCCACTTCTCGGCTGCGGAATACGCGCGCTCCTTCCGGGGCAAGACCCAGGCGGGCGTGCGCTGGAACACGTGGAGCTTCTCGGCGACCTTGGCGAGCTCGGGCACGAACTGGATGGCGCTCGCACCCGTGCCGACGCTGGCGATGCGCTTTCCTCGGGGATCGAACGAGTGATCCCAGGCGGCCGAGTGCATGAGCTTCCCGGCGAAGCGCTCGAGCCCCGGGATCTGCGGCAGCGAGAAGCGCGACAGGGGGCCGAGCCCGGCCACCAGGACCCGGGCTCGATACACCTGCCCTCCGGTGGTGGTGACGATCCAGCGGCCGCGCGTCTCGTCGAACTCGGCGCTCGCTACCTCGCTGTCGAAGTGAAGGTGCCTCCGCACGTCGAAGCGGTCGGCCACCTCCTGCATGTAACGCAGGATTTCCGAGTGCGTCGCGTAGGTCTCGCTCCAGCGCGGGTTCGGCGCGAAAGAAAACGAGTACACGTGAGAAGGAACGTCACACGCGCAGCCGGGGTAGTGGTTGTCGCGCCAGGTTCCGCCGAGGCTCGCCGCCTTCTCGAGCACCACGAAGTCTCGGATCTTGGCGCGCCGGAGCGCGATGGCCATGCCGAGCCCGGCAAAACCGGAGCCGACGATCACGGCGAAGCAGTCGTGGGGGCGCGGCAGGTTCAAGCGGCTTCCCTTCGCTCGGAGACGAGCTGGCCCACGAGCGTACCCTCGGCGCCGAAGAGTCGCTCGCGGATGGTCCGGACCAGCGTCGCGGACGGGCGCTTCTCGGGGTGAAAGCTCGGCAGGTAGTAGTGAAGGTAGGCAGGCAGGAGCCGCCCGAAATACCCCGGGGCGACGAAGGCGCGGAAGAAAGTGCGCGCGAAGCCGCGGAGGTCGCGCCCGCGCCCGCGTTCTCTCATGAGGTGCACGTGCCCGTGAGCGATGAATCCGATGAAGAAGAGCGTGGTCGTCGCCATCACGGCTACCCGCCGGAGATACGAGCCGTCGACCGTTTCGTAGACGTCGAACGCCACGGACTTGTGCTCGCTCTCTTCCAGGGCGTGCCAGAGCCAGAGGTCGCGTACCGAGGGGTGGAACAGCGCCTGGAGGCATTCATCGCTCAAGAGGCTCTCGGCCAGAATCGCCGTGAAGTGCTCGAGGGCGCAGGTGACCGCCAGACGGCCCGCGCGGCCGTGCAGGCGTCCGCCGCGCCGGAGCAAGCGCTTCACGCGCGCTTCCAGCAACGCGAACGCTTTCGGATTCCGTTCGGCGAGGACCGCGTTGAACGCGAGATGAGCCTTGGAGTGCATCCCTTCCTGGGCAGCGAAGGCGGAGATCTGCTCGAGCAGCTCGGGCTCGGAGAGCTCGTCTCGGAACGCCAGGACGCTCTCCACGAAGAAGCGCTCCCCCTCCGGGAAGACCAGCGAAAGGGCGGCTACCACCAGAGACTGGGGCTCGTCTTCGGCGAAGAAGTCGGGGGGCACGCCGTCGACGCTGAAGTCGAAGGCCAGGCGGCGGCGCGGGATATCGGTTCGCTGGGAACGCTGCACGCACAAGAGCTTGGGTTTTCTGTCTCTCCGAGTGCAGGTCCCCTCGGGCCTGGTTATTGTCATTTCAGGCCATGAGCCGTCCCCGCTCCACCCTGCCCGCCAGCTACGCCCGCGAGCTCGTGAGCATCGCCGCGCGTTTCGAGGTCCCTCCGCGGGAGCTCCTCTCCGGGCTTGGCCTCGAAGAAGAGGCCCTCGCGCGGCCCGACGCCCGGGTCGTGCTCGACGACTTCCAGCGGCTGGTGCGCCGCGCCGAGCGTCTCACGGGCGAGCCCGGGCTCGCCTACCACGCGGCGCTCCATACGCGCGTGAGCTGGCACGGCTTCCTGGGGTTCGCGGCCATGACCGCCAGCACCATCGGTGAAGCCCTCGAGCTCACCGAGCGCTTCGCCCAGACGCGGGCCGACGCGGTGGCGATCTCGACTCGTCGCGAGGCCGACGGCGTCCACGTGGTGTTGGTCGAGCGCGAGCCGTTGGGGGAGCTCCGGGAGTTCTTCGTCACGGCGCTGTTCCTCGGCTTGGCGGTCATCGGAGAGTCCTTGGCGGGGCACCCGCTGACGGGGCGCGTAGCGTTCACTCACGCCGAACCGAGCTACTTCCAGCGTTTCCTGAAGACGTTTCCCCCGCTGGCGGCGGTGAGCTTCGAGCAACCCGAAAATCGCATCGTGATCCCCGAGAGCGTGCTCTCGATTCCGGTGCTGAGCGCGGACGCCTCGGCCACCCTGCTCGCGCGCGAGCAGTGCGAACGGGAGCTCGCGGCCCTGGGCGAAGGTGCGCGCATCGTCGCGCGCTTGCGGGCCGCCTTCGCCCGCGAGGGCTTCGTCGCGCTGCCCGCCGCCGCTCGGAGCCTCGGTGTCTCGGAGCGCAGCTTGAAGCGCCGGCTTTTCGAGCAGAACACCAGCTTCTCCCGCGTGCAGGAGGACGCGCGCCGCGCCCGCGCGTTCGTGCTGCTCGAAGACCCGCGCCTCGGTCTCGACGAGATCGCCGAACGGCTGGGCTATTCGGACGCCGCCAACTTCACCCGCGCATTCAAGCGTTGGACCGGCCAAACCCCCGGGAGCGTGCGCAACGGAGGAAGGCCATGACGGCGGACCCCGACTGGCTCGCCGTGCTCGAGAACGCGAGCGCCGTCTACCTCGGGCCGTTCGGCTACGCAGCCGTCGAGCCGCCCGAGCTCGCGGCGTTCCGCCAGGCCAAGCTCGAGGCCTCCTCTCACCCCGAAGCGGTGCGAAAGCTCCAAGGGAGCCGGTCGCCCGCGGCGGCGCTATACGCAGCGCTGCTCTCAGAGGCCTTCGGTGCCGACGCCAAGCGAAGCGCCCTTCAATCGCTGACCTCCCGCAGTGAGCTCGTGTGCGTGGCGCCTGGCGGTTGCTCGCCGTTCACGGCGCCGCTCGGGCATTTCGCCAAGAGCCTGCTCGATACGGGCGATCTGCTGCGCGGGCTCCCGTCGACGGACCACGTCGCGCAGCCGCCGGAGCGTGCGGCCGCGGATCGCCAGGCCGCGTTCGCAGTCGGCGACTGGCTCCGCGGTCACCTCGGCCTGGTGGCCGCCGTGTTCTGGGCTCTGGCTGGCTTCGCGTATCTGCTCTGGCTCCTGCTGCGCTGATTCCGTAGAGTCTCTGCATGAGGTTCTTGGCGCTTTCGGCATGTGTTGGGCTATCGGCGCTCGCCTGGGCTTGCGGAGGCGACAGCGAAAGCGATGGGGCAGGCGGTACCTCGAGCGGCGGCACGTCGAGCGGTGGCACGTCGAGCGGTGGCACGTCGAGCGGTGGCACGAGCGCAGGCGGTACGAGCGCGGGTGGCACGAGCGCAGGTGGCGCGGGCGGCGCATCCGGCAGCGGCGGTGGCGGTGGCACCACGGCCTGCGGCGCGAGTCTGGTCTGCGACGCTTCGTCCGTGTGCATCGTCGACGAGAAGTCCGCGAAGTGCACGGCTCTTGTGGACGACGCGGGCACCTGCCCTGCGGGTCAGACCAAGAGCCAGTGCGGCGGCATCGGCTACCCCTGCTGCTGCGAGCCTCCGCCCCCGAGCGAATACCGCTGCGAGAGCGCCTCGGCGTGCACGGGCACACCCGACTGCAACTGCCTCGGCAACGTGTGCAAGAACGGTCAGATGTGCATGGGCATCGGCGGCAAAGAGCACGAGTTCCACTGCGCTGACCCTCCCGTGCCTTGAGGCTTCAGCTTTGCGCTGGCCTCGCGCCGAGGGCGACGGGCTGCCAGACCTCTCCGGTCTCGCAGTCGACGTGATGCATCCGCACACCGGATTCGTCGAATTCCATCACGCCGAGCACGATGGGGAGGAGGAAGCGCCGCGGGCCGACCGACCCGGGGTTCAGGATGGCGAACTCGCCGTCACGGCCGATGAAGGGCAGGTGGGAGTGCCCGCAGATCACGAGACCCGCACCTTCACGCGCGGCGAGCCGCCTCGCGTCGGCGCGCAGCGCCGTGCCGCTCTGTCCGATGTGCAAGAGCAGGATCCGGACGAGGAGGCGCCGATCCTCGTTGACCTCGAGGGTCATGCTCTCGCTGAGCTCCCGCGCGGGCGCATCGATGTTGCCGCGCACGGCGAAGACCGGGGCTAGCGCTTCGAGTGAATCGAGCACGGAGAGATCCCCGATGTCCCCCGCGTGCAGGATGGCGTCCGGTCGCTGCTTCTGGATCAACGCTTCGGTGTTGGGGTGGGGTCGCCCGTGAGTATCGGCGACGACCACGAGCCGGTGCTTGCGTCCTCGGAGGTGCAGCGAGCGGCGGACGTGAGAGCTTCTGGCGTTCTTGGCGATCACGTCTGGTTCCTGCCGGTGGCCCCTCCCGGATTCGAACCGGGACGCCCTCGCGGGCCGAGGATTTTAAATCCCCCGCGTCTGCCATTCCGCCAAGGGGCCGTGGTGGAGCTGCCCGGACTTTCTGGCGCACCTCGCGCGGGAGGGCAAGTAGAGCGGCTCCTCGGCTCCGCTCGGCCGGGCAGTCACTTCAGGACCGGTGGCACGTAGATCTTCTTCGTGCCCGCTCCGCCCGGGAACGAATACGTGTCGGCTGCGGCGTAACCGTAGGCCATGATTTGGAAGGGCGCGCTGCCCGTCATCTTGTGCACGCCCGCCTCGAGCTTGCAGCGCCGGGCCTCGTAGTCCTTGCCGTCGAGCGTTCCGGCTGAGTAGGCCTTGCAGGACGCCGTGCTCGCACCGTCGAGGATCACCTCGGTGCCCTTCTCGACGCCCACCACCACCCACTGCTCTTTCCAACCGGAGATGGAGAGGAAGACGTATTCGGTGCGTGCCTGTTCGATGGCCGGGAAGATCGTGAACGATGGATCGCCCTTGGGCTGGGGCTCCACGTAGCCTTCGCCGATCAGGAGCTGAGCCACCACGATGGGCTCGCTGGCGCTGACCACGACGTCCTTCTGCGTCCAGGTGTCCTTCACCTCTCCGGGCTGGAGCGTGAACTTGTCCAGGGGAGGCGGCAGGTTCGTCGTGACTTCGGCCGGCGCCGCGGCGCCGACGAAGCGCAAGATGTCCGGTTCTTCCCAGTTGGTGAACTCGGGGTTCGAGCGGATCGGGCTCCGCGTGACCAAGAACCGCTTGCCGAAGGACTCGACCGGCGAAAGCTGCTCTTCCAGATGCTGATTGCAGCAGCCGTTGGAGTTCTCGTTCCAGCTCGGCGGCAGCGGCGCGCCCTCGGGGAGCCCGACCCCCGACTCCTCGGTGCCGCTGAACACGACTACGGGCTGGTTCGCGTCGACGATGGTCCCGGTGAGGTCCGCGCAGAAGGGGCCCTTCTGCATCGCCAGACACTCTTCGAGCTTGGCGTCGTCGGTCTCGAGGTTCAGGACGTCGAAGGGGCCGATGTTCACCTCGATGCTGCCGCCCGCCGGCGTGGCCGGGATGGACTCGTTGCCCTTGATGCGCCAGCTCGGCTTCACCTTCACCAAGGTGTTCGAGCGCGTCCCGACGACCGTGACGTAGCCGCGCTGCACGAACGCCCCCGGTGACGGGAAGGAGTGCGCGACGGGCCAGCCCGTGACGCGGTACTTGGTGCCGACCGAGGTCGTGGGCAGGAGCAGCGACGCGTCGGTCGAGAAGCCGTGCACCAAGTTGTTGAACTGGTAGACGACGATGGGGATGCTGCTCGTGATGCGATAGGCGTGCGAGCGCAAGCACGTGCCGGGTGAATCCCAGGCGCCCGGTTTCTGCGCGCAATCCACCTCGCGCGTCGGGAGGGGTACCTCGGCCAGAGCGCCCGGTTGGATCGTGACGCTCTGCACGACGCTCGGGATCGGCGGAGCGCCGACGGGCGCGTCGTTCTGTTCGATGACGACGCTGGCGACGGCCTGACCGGGGTTTGCCAGTGCGATGCCCCAGGGGCCGTTGGCGGGGTCGCTGACGCCATCGGAGAGATCGAGATCGACGGCGTAGAACTCGCAGCCGATGTTGCTCGACTCTTCTTCGGCGACCGCGCAGCCGTTCTTGCAAGCTCCGTTCTGGCAGATTTCGCCCGCGCTGGCGTCGCACGCCTTCACGAGCTCGCCCGCCACGCCGTCGCCGCTGCACTTGTGGATCTCGTTGCCCACGCACACGGTTCCGGTGGCCGAGCAGCCCGTGCAACCCTGCCCCGGCGTGCAAGAGTGCGGGCACTGCTCGACCTTGGGCTGCCCGCTGGCGCACGAGGTGTAGCTCGTGCCGACGCACACGCCGCACACGTTCCCGGAGCCCCCGGCATCGATGTCGAAGCCGCCCGAGCCGCCCGAGCCGCTCGAGCCGCCGGTGTTCGACGTGCCTACGGCGCCGCTCGCGGAGCAGGCCCCCGCGAGGAGGGCGCTCGCGAGGAGCGCAAAGCCCACGGCGAGGGGGAGCTTCAACCCGAAGCGTTCGAATCCGAATTGAGAGTGCCTGTTCGACATGCGCTTTCCCTCGCGAGAGCTGGAGCCGAGCCCTACATGTCGGCTCGTCGTCGGCCCTTCGGAAAAATCGTCACGGAGTCTTGGGCAGGACGGCCTCGACCTGTTCGCGGAACGGACTCTTGGGGAATTGGGCGGTGAAACGCCGGGCCCGTGCTTGCGCTTCTCCTCCGCGACCCGCCCGCGCGAGCGCCGAGATGGCGACGGCTTCGCGCTCTTGGTAGAGCATCCCGCCGCGGAAGCGCTGGTGCCCCTCGTCGGCTTTCTGCGCTGCCGCGGCCGGGTTGGACGCGGCGAGAGCGCGCACCTCGGCGAGCTGTTTCACCTCCTCGGCGAGCGTGGGCTTCGAAGCAGGCGCTTTGATCGACGCAGGTGGGGCCGCGCTGGGTGCAGGTGGCGTCCGCTCGACTTCGACCGAAGGCGTGGTGCTCGGGACGCTCGAGGTCTCGACGGGCTCGCTGACTGAAAAGACGGCAGGAGGTGCGGGCGGGGGAGGCGGAGGCTCCGCCGAACGCAGCGCGATTCCGGCCACGAGCGCCGCACCGGCCAGGGCCGCGACCCCGCCGAGCACGAGCTTGTGCCGCAAGATCCCCGTCGGATCGGGGCTGGGCGGGGTCTGGGCCACGGCGCTTTTCAGCTTCGCGAGGCCCGCGTCGACGTCGAAAGGCACCTCCTCGCGGCCGAGCTGGTCCAGGGCGCCCTTGAGCTCCGGGCTCACTCCCGCGTCGTCCACGAGGCGTTTGGGCGGGCCGTTCATGACGACACCTTCGGCTGGTTCTTCGGATCTCGCGTGAGGCGTTGGTACTCGGCCAAGAACTCCGCTCGGGCCGTGTGAAGCCGCGAATAGATGGTGCCGATGGGGACGCCGAACGCAGCGGCCAGTGCGTCGCAGCCTTCGCCTTCGATCTCGAACAGCACGAACAGAGCCCGGCGCTCCATGGGCATGGCGTCGAGGGCGCGTTGGGTCAGGGCCAGGGCTTCTTGCGTCAGGGTCCCAGCCTGCGGGTCTTGCCCTTTCGACGTTGCCAGGTCGAGCGCGCGGTCGTCCAAGATCGGCACCTTGCGTTGGGATCGCCGGTGGGCCATGCCGACCCGCAAGGCGATCTCGGCGAGCCAAGTCGTCGGCTGCGCCGTGCCTTCGCGGAAGCCGCCCCGCTTGTGGGCGACCAGGAAGGTCTCTTGGACGATGTCCTCCACGTCTTGTCCTCTGAATCCGAGCCGGTTCACGTAACGAGCGGTCCAGGCCGCATGCCGCCGAAAGAGCGCCTCGGCGTCGAGGGACGCTGGCTCTTCGCTGCTGCCGCCCATGTCACCTCCCAGAATGTCCCCGGCCCGAAGATCCTTCACGGAAATCCGACGACCACCCCGACCCCCGCGCCGAAACCCGCGGGAGGCGCCTGTTCTTGGGCCAGAACCCCGCCCCGCGGGTCCCGCTCCTCGAGCACCGGGCGCACGAACGGAAACACGGCCTCGGCGCGCGCGCTGAAGGCGAGTGCGTCGGCGACGGGGACCAGGAGCTCGAGGTCGGCGGTGGCCGCTGCCCACGGCAACGCCGTGACGCGGTCCCGGGCGAAGCCACGACCCTCGGCCGACCAGCGCCCCGCCGCGCCTCCAGCGCAGCCGCGGACGCGCGCGAACGACAGCGGTCGCGTGAGACACGCCCCGAGCACGCCGGCGGCCATCCCGACCTCGGCACTGCTCGAGCCCACCGGTACGTCGCGCGGGGGCGTGCCGAATCCCGAGATGCGAAGCGCGAGGTCCGGCGCGATCCGAAACGCGGCTCCGACCTGACCCGCCACTGTGGCACGCGGCAAGACCCCGACCAACACCATCGCGTGCACCTCCGCTTCGAGCCCGGCCTCGTCGGGCGACCTCGGTTTCGGTACGGCGCGGGCTTTGGGCTTCGCCGCTTTCGGCTTCGCTGGCGGCTCCGTCTCGCGCGGCGCAGGCGGCGGTTCGGTGGGCGCGGGCGCAACGGGTTCGAGCACGGCTTTGAGCACCGTGGCGTCGATGGCGAGCGCGATGGCCAGCGCCACGGCGGCCCGCAGGTCGGGGCACGCGACGTCGGTGGTTTTGAAGCGCCGCTCGGCGGCCGGTGCTCCGCCGCGACTCACCACGAAGCGCAAGCTCGTCGGATCGAGCTCTTCCACCCGGATCGAGATCCTCTCGTCGAGAGTCCCGCGGCCCAGCCAGAGCTCCACGTTCTGCACGAGCTCCTGTCGCGTCATGCAACGCACGCCTTCGGCTTGGATGGCCTCGCCGAGTGGACGCGTCTTCACCTCTTCGCCGCCCGCGCGGGTCGCGAGGAGCAGGCAAGTCAACCCACGCAGGGCGCCTCTCGGGTGCGAACGCATGCGTGTCCGAGAGTCCCACCGATTCGGCGCGTTCTGCTCGGCCTTTCCGTCGCGAGCCCGGGTGACGCTTGACCCGGCCGAATTCCCGTGGCTTTAATTACCGAATGAACGTTCGGGAAAGCGCAAAGCGCCCTCGCGGGCGCCCTCCCGAGGGCGACAAGCGCAGGCAGATTTTGGACGCTGCGCTCGAGCTCTTCGCCGAGCGCGGGTTCCACGGCACGGCGGTGCCTTTGGTGGCCGAGGCCGCGGGCGTCGGCACCGGGACCATCTACCACTACTTCGAGAACAAGGAGGTCTTGGTGAATGCCGTGTTCCGTGACGCCAAGGCGCGGCTTCGCGGAGCGCTCATCGACGGGCTGGTCTTCGAACGCGCACCGCGCGAGCTGTTCCTCGAGATCTGGGATCGGCTCGTCGGCTTCGCGCGCGCAGAGCCGGTGAGCTTCCAGTTCCTCGAGATGCAAGATCACGTGCCCTACCTGGACGAGCCGAGCCGCGCTCTCGAACGCGAAGTGCTCGCGCCGCTCTGGCTGGCAGGGCAAGAGCTCGCGCGCCGGCCAGGGCGGAAGGGGTTGCCACCCGAGACGATGATGGCACTCGTGTGGGGTGCGTTGGTCGGCGTGATCAAGGCCGAGCGACTCGGCTACCTCACGCTCACGCCGGCGCTGTTGAAAGAGTCCGGAGAAGCCGCGTGGGCCATGGTGGACCGCGGCGTCTCGAACCCGAAAACCAAGTCGCGTGAACGAGCGCGGCACGAACCGAAGGAGTGAGTCCGATGCAAACCACTTTCGAAACCCCGAACGAGAAACCGCGACGCGCGCAGCTCAGCCTCGATGACCTCGCGAGGAAGTCGTACCGAGAGCTCGGAGCGCTCTACGACCGCGGCGTGGTTCCGGCGTCGCTCCGGGCCCTCGACGGCCCGCTCGAGGGGCGCATGCTCGCCGTGCGCGGCCTGAATCGCGGCCCACTGGCCCGCGCGCTCCGGCGCTTCGCGGGCTCGAAATCCTTCGTATGGGGCGGGAAATCCTTCGCGGCGAAGAGCGATGGGAGCGGGACTGGCATCAATCGAGTTCGGGCGCCGGGCGTGCTCGGTCGTCAGGACTTGTTCCCGTTCACCACCCACTTCGGGAGCTCGGCCGTCGACGGTCGCGAGACCATCGTGCTCGACTACGACCACCCAGAAAACCCGCCCTACATCCGCGCCATCCACGACGAGGTCCGTGAAGTCGCTCCCGGAGTGTACCTGGGCCCGGCCATGTGGAAGACGGACAAAGGGCCGGCCACGGTGCTCTGGTTCGCGCTCGACACGGGGAAGCGATGAGCTCTCGTCCGAGCGTTTCGCATGTCGTCGTCACGGGCACGAGCGGCGCCATCGGCGGCGCGCTGGCGCGCGAGGTTCGTGTCCGCTATCCGAGTGCCCACCTCACGCTGGTGGACGTGCGTTCGGAAGAAACCCACGCACTCGGCGCCGAGCTCGGCAACGCCAGCTCCGAGATCGTCGACCTGTCTCGAGCCGATGTCGTGCCGAACCTGGTCGAGCGGGCGGAGGCGCGCCAGGGCGCCATCGACGGGTTGATCAACGCTGCCGGCTTCATGGACGTACGGCGCCTCGAGCGCTTCGCGTGGAGCGATGCCGCGCGGCTCTTGGACGTGGATCTCTTGGCGCCGCTCCGCCTCTTGCACGCCGTGGTGCCATCGATGTCCGAGCGTGGAAACGGCTTCGTCGTGAACGTGACCAGCATGGCCGGGCGCGTGCCTCTCCGGGGCTGCAGCGTCTATGGCGCTGCGAAAGCGGGGCTCTCCATGGCGTCGGAGAACGCCCACGCAGAGCTCGCCGAACGCGGGGTTCGGGTCGTCACCGTGTATCCGGGGCCCGTCGCTTCGCGGCTCGAAGCGGCAGCACGCGCTCAGTTCGAGCGGAGCGTGCTCGCGCGCGCCGTGCCGACGGGGCAGGCACGGGCGCTCGCGCGTCGAGTTCTCGATGCAGTCCGAGACGGGCGAGCGCGCGTGGTCTATCCGAGCATCTACGAGCTCGGCTACCGCGCGGTGAACTTGGCGTCGCGCTTCGCGCTGGCGCTCGGTCCCGAGCCCGTCGCGTGAGCGCCTCGGTCGATGATCGGGAAATCCCCGGCGTGGTCCTGGAGCTTTCCGCTAGGCTCGCGCCGTGCGCCGGCTCCGGACCCTCTCCCTGTTCGCCATCGCGTTGTCCATCGTCGCGTGCCGCCAGAGGTCCTCGCCGCCGCCGCCCGCCGCCCTCGACGCCGACGCACTGCCGCCGAGCGCGTCCGTCGACATCGAGACCGCCGCGTCGGAGCCGAGCTACGACGCCGGACCGAGCGTGCTCGGTGCCGACAAGGTGGACGGGGCGGCGTTGCGCAAGCGGCACGTCGAGCGCCTGAAGAGCGACCGTAGCGCCGTGACGGCGCTCTCGGGCACGAACGCACTGGAGCTCGGTCGAGGGATCTGCGAGGCCGTCATGCCGCGACGCCCGCGCTCGACGCCGATCCTGCTGAAACCCAACCTCTGTGGCTTCGACGGCATCGTGGATCCGGCGAAGCGCAAGGGCGACGACGGCATGGTGGGCCGCACCACCGATGTCGAGTTCACGCGCGGAGTCGTGCAGTGCCTCAAGCAGCGAGGGCACGACAAAATCACCATCGGCGAAGGCTGTGGGCACGCCCACTCGTTCTTCGTCGAGGTCGCGGAGAAGACGGGGTACGCCGCCATGGCCAAAGAAGAGGGCGTGGCGCTGGTAGCCTTGGATGACGACGGAGTGTACGACCGCACCGGAGAGAAGCCGGGGCTTCCGCTTCCGGTCGCCGGTATCGGCAAGAGCCGCGTGCCGAGCTTGCTCTTGCCGAAGGTGTTGGCCGAGCATTTGGACCACGGTCTCTTCGTCTCGCTGCCGAAGATCAAAGCGCACCGGTTTTCGGTCACCTCCATGGCCATCAAGGGCATGCAGGGCACGGTGATGTACGGCGACTCGCTCCCGGCGTTTCAGCAGAAGTTCCGTTCGCACCGCGAGCTGAACGAACAGCTCAAGGCCAAGAAGGCAGCGCGGGCCGAGGCCAAGGCCGCGGGCTCGGCGCTGCCGGCGGCCGATCCACGCGAAGAACGCAAAGCCTACGTCGCGGCCCTGACCGCGTTCGCCGAGCGCATGATCTACGTGCTCTAGATCTCGACGCACGATGTGGTGCTGGCCGAAGGCGCGCCGGGCATGGGGGGCGACGGCTTCTGGCAGCTCTACCCGACCGAAGAGAAGGTGGCCGTCGGCGGCACGAACCCGGTGAGCGTCGACCGCGTGGGGGCGGAGCTCTTGGGTCTATGGGACAACGCGCGCCTCGCCAACGAGCTCCTCGGTCACAAGACTTCGCCGCTCATCACGCTGGGCGCCAAGCGCTACGGACTCGATCTCGCGGCGACCAAGATCCAGGGCAACGCAGCGGGCCTCTTCGGTAAGCCGAGGCCGTTTCACTACCGCTCCATGGCGGGCTTCGAGCTCCACTCGAGCCCGGCGACCCCCTGGGCGCCCGAAGCGCGCGCACCCGCGGCGACGCCGAAGAAGGCCGAGGCACGAGCGCTCGCCCTCGGCTCCGATCGCATCGTCATCGACGGCAAGGCGGACGATCCGGCTTGGGCGCGTGCCGCGCCGACGAGCTTCGACACGGATTGGTCGGGCGCGGCCACCGGCATTCGCACCGACGTGCGCTTCGCCTGGTCGGATCGCGGGCTCTTCGCCCTGTTCGAGCTCCAAGATGCCGGGTTCAACGTGGACCGTTCGCGCTCGACGGGCGAGGAGCGCGAGAAGCTCTACGAAGAAGACTGTGTCGAGCTCTTCCTGGGTCACGATGTCGAGGATCCGAAGCACTACGCCGAGGTAGAAATCGGGCCCTTCGGGCACTGGTTCGATCTCGACGTCCACAAAGGTGGCGTCAGCGACACGGCCTGGTCGAGCGCCGCGACCATCGCCACGACCCAAGACGCCAAGGCGAAGCGCGCCGTGATCGAAGTGCGCCTCAACGCAAAAGAGATCGTCGCGCGGCTTCGTTCCGGGGAGAAGCTGCCCCTCGGCATCTATCGCATGGAGGGCCGGTCCCCTCGGCGCTATCTCGCCTTCAGCCCCACCGAGACCAAGAAGCCGAACTTCCACGTGCCGGAGAAGTTCGGGACCCTCGTCCTCGAGTGACACTGCCGGAAACCCGAGCTTTCCCCTGTAAACCAGAGGTGGACATCCCTGTCGGCGGGCGCGCGAATCCCGCGGCTTTTCGGCCACGGCGTGCCGGCATGCGTGTTGCTCACCCGAGGGCATGCTTCGCCCCGGTGCATCGCGGCTCTCGGTTCTCGTTTCACTCCTGCTCGGCGCGTGCGGCGGAGGTCCCGGGGGCGACGGCCCGCCTCGCCCCGATGGGCCGACGGTCTTCCACGTCGATCCGGACTACCCGTTCTTCGACGAAGACGAGCTGAACGAAGCGCTCGCCTCCGGCTACTGCGCGCCACCCGAAGCCATTCCGGTGGGCGACAGCTGCATGCCCTCGTGCGCGGCTTCCGGCGGCAACGTGTGCGTGAGCGAAGGCAGCACCGCCTGCGATGGACTCGAGCTCTTGCCTTCCTGGGACTGCGAAGTGTGCTGCGCGAGGGACGACGCGCCGGCGCCCCCGCTCCCGCCCGCGGACTGCGAAGAAGCCGGCGGCAACGTCTGCACGGATCCGACGAGCGACCTCTGCGAAGGGCGCCCCCTCATCCCGTCCGCCGATTGCCTGGTCTGCTGCCATCGTCCGGAGCTCGACGGGTCGAGCAGCGCGACGCCTGGTTCGGAGCCCCAGAGTGAAGCGTCGCTCGGCGAGTCCACGTCGTTCCTCGCGGCGAGCTGCGGATTCGCCAAGCAGGCTGTGGCCGGTGTCGCGAGCCCGGCGACGCTGCCGGCGTCGGCTGCGGGGCCGGCGTTCCACTACTTCGACGAAGCGGCGCCCAAGAAGTGGGACGAGATTCAGAAGCTGGCAGCGGCCCATCCGCGCGTGCAGTTCGCTTCGAACAAGCCCCTGACCACGCTGCCGCTCACGAGCTGGACGGGCCAGCTCGGCGTACGCGGAAAGAGCCTCGAGCAGGTGAAAGCCGGGCTGGCGGCCCTCGTCGCCGCGAAGCCGGCGTACGTCATGATGGACGAGCTCGCGGGCGAGAGCGCCGACGTCCTCGGAAAACTGCTCGCGGATCCGGAGCTCGACACGCTGCTCACGGGCTACGCCGGGCGGTGGGGGGCGTTCGTGGCCCCGAACGCCAATCTCGCCCACGACAAGCTCGCGCCGGTCGTCTCGGCGCTCCTCGGGAAGGGCGCCATCATCGCCTACGAGTGGTACCCCGAGGAGTCGGACTACTGCATGGGCGGCAAGAACGACGCCGAGCGGGACGCGTGGCTCCGGAAATCGCTCCAAGGCGACGCGAGCTCGAAACGGCTCGACTGGCTCTTGAAGAGGCGGTCTCTGCTCGGCAGCACGAGCCCGCTGAGCGTCATCTTGGCGGTGGGGGATCGCACGCTCTCGGATGCGACGCTGGCGGCCAAACCCGCGCGCGTGATGCTGGATCGCATGCTGTACGTCCTCGGTCAGACCTACCCCGAGCTCGTGAAGAACGGCGGACCCGGCGGCTACAAATGGAGTGATGCGAGCGACCCCCTGGGTTCGGCCGGTGACTGGAACCTCGGCTGGGACGACGGTCGCGATCGGGTGTTCGCGCTCTCGGTTCAGCAATATTCGAATCCCAGTACGCGCAACGAACCGCGCCTCGGGTCCGTCCCCTGCAGCTGCAAGAACACGTCGGGTGCCAAGCGGGGCGCGCGCAAGAACGCGCTCGCGCGCTTCTCTCCCCACGTGGTCGCGCACCCGGCCAGTGGTCAAGCCTGGGACCCACCGAGCGCCGCGTGGAACGCGATCCACGCGCTCACCCAGTACAGCGGCGCCATGGCCGCGAGCGAGATCGTTCCGGACGTGCAGAGCGGACTCGTCGTGGCCAGCGACGAGAGCCACCCGAATACGCCCGTCTGGGGTTACACCTTCGGCCTCGAATACGGCGTGAAGAGCCCGCCGACGGCGTCGCCCGAAGAGCACGGCAAGGACCTGGCCTCGGCGACCTACTGGTTCTTGCACCCGACCGTCTCTCAAGATCGCTACTTCATGGTGTTCGACGAACTCGATCCGGCTCGTCCCAAAGATCTCCAGAAGGCTCAGGTGTTCGCGGCCGACATGAAGGCACGGGTGGACGCCAAAATGGACCGGGCCCGACAGGTGAATCTCCGCTGGGGGATGTTCCTGCCCACGGGCCCCGACGTGGACTACGCCGACGCGAACCCGGCGTCCGCCCCGGCCATCGACGCCGTCCTCGCAGCGCGGGGCGCCATCTTGCCGAAGCTCTACGTGTCGCGAGCGACCTATTGTGCGAAGCCCAACCGAGATCAGTGGCTCCTCGATCGCGTACTGCTCGGCAACTCGACGACGCGTCGGTTGAAGTGGCTGGACGAACGCCGCCAGGCGTCGGTGACCGCCAAGAACCCGAGCAAGGCGAGCCGAGTCGTGCCGGTGTTCGCCATCACCGACGCGTACGCGGGGCTGGACGACGAGAAGGCAGTGGCCTTCTTCGATCACCTGCTCTGGACCTACTACAACAAGCTCCCGAAGAAGCTCCGGAGCCATCTGTCTCCGGGCAACGGCGGACCCGGAACCTGGAAGTGGGGCGGGACGTCGACGTCGAGCGACCAGCGCGACGAGCTAGTGGCAAAAGTGCTGGCTCACTATCGGCAGGCGGCGCGGCGGAAGAAGCACTACACGAGTGTCGATCCGTGCAAGTGAGAAGACCTCACCATTCGCTTCGCTGGCTCTCCGGCAGGGCCTCCTCGCGCTCGCGTTCGACGTCCCGGTTGTGGCGCCAGAGCGCGAGGGCGATGGAGGGCGGCGCGAGGATGGCCACCAGCGAAAAGACGATGGGTGAGACACTCGGGTTCGCGCGACAATACGCGGCGGCCGCGACCAACAAGATCGGCAAGGGGAAGAGCCAGCGCAGCACGAAGATGCTGGTGGATCCGGCGATGGCGGCGAGCAGCAGGAGATCTTGAACGAGAATCAGCGGCGCGGGCATGCCGAGCCAGAGCCCGAAGCTGCGGCTCACGAGCAGCGTGCCGCCGGAGAGCAAGAGCAACCCCGAGAGCCGCCGAGAAAACTGATTCGCGAACAGCTTTCGTCGCCATATCAGCGTGACCCCCACGATCACCACGAAGACCACACCAGCGAAGGTGAGGAGTCCCTCGGGTTTGATCTTGGTGGGGTTCGGCTGCGAGAGGGAGAAGCTCGCGATGGCCACCGCGGCGCCAGACATGGCCGCAAGTCCCTTGGTGCGCTCGCGGACGGCGACGCTGCTGTCCTGATCGTGTGCGATGGCGCGAAGGCGTGCTTCCTCGGCTCGCGCGTGGGCCTGGGCTTTGTGGAGTGCGCGCAAACGTTCTCGAAGCTCCGCCGGCGCGTCTCCCAGCTCCGACAACAAGGCCTCGGCTGCGGCCACGTGGCCCTGTCGCAGCTCGAGCTCGGCGGCGAGCACGACCGTCTCGAACGCGCCGCGTTTCGCTTGGGGGTTGTCCGGCCATTCCTTCGAGGCTTGCGCGAAACCGAACCGACACTCGGTCACGAGCTGGTACGCCGCCGACAGGTCCTCGGGAGCTTCGTCATCGGCGGGCAGCATCGTTCGCAGGCGCTCGAGCCGATTCTGAGCCTCCCGTGACAGCGCGATGGAGCTCTTGTGCTGGAGGAAGTCCGCGAGCTTCTGTCGGAACTCGGCCGCGCTCGCCGGTCGATCTTCGGGTCGACGACTCGTCGCCGCGTTGCACAAGGCGGCAAGCTCGGGAGGAACGTGCGCTTCGTAGGCAACGGGCTCGGAGAAGAACGCGGAGCTCAACACCTCGTTCAGATTCTTGCCCTCGTGACGAAAGCGACGCGTCAGCACGAAGTGCAAGCTGGCGCCGAGCAGGTAGACGTCCGTCTGCGGGCCGATGGGTCCGCCCGAGACCAGCTCCGGTGGCATGAAGACCGGCGTGCCCACGAGCCCCTGTCGGCTCGAAAACGCCGGATCGTCGCGGCGCACCGCGATGCCCCAGTCGACGAGATACACCTCGCCGTAGCTGCCGAGCATCACGTTCTCGGGCTTGATGTCGCAGTGGATGACCCCGCGGTCGTGGGCGAACTCCAGGGCCTGACACACCTGCATCAAGATTCCGAGCTCGGCTTCGAGCCGATCGCCGGGCCGGTGCCGCCACGCAGGGTGATTCGGGTCCGCGAGGAGGGCTCGCCACTCGACGCCTTCGATGCGTTTCATCACGAGGACGGGCGCGCCTTGGTCGTCGATCCCCAACGCGTGGACGGGAACGATGCCCGGGTGTTCCAGGCGACCGGTGATCACGGCCTCGCGGAGCAGCTGTTGAGTCGCGGCTGCGCTCTTCTCCGTGCGCTTCAGGGTCTTCAGCGCCACTTCGCGATCGAGGGAACGCTGGCGCGCGGCGTGTACCACACCCATCCCGCCTTCGCCGATGGGGCCGCGTACCTCGAGGTCCGCGCGCGTGCTCGCATCGGGACGAGCGGTGTCGCTCGACTCGGCGGCGTAGGTGAGCGAGATGCGCGGGAGCTCGGCTGGCTCCGGTCGCGTCCACGCTCGCGCGGCGGGAAGCGCGTCGCCCTCGGTGGGACGCACCGTCGCGTCGAGTCCGCCGGCGACTTGGGTTTCTGCGAGCCCGAGCTCGGCCACGCGGGCTCTGAACGTCGCTTTGAGATCCTCTCGCGCCTGCACCCGAGCGCCCATCTTCGCATGCCAACCGCCACGCGCCGCTGTAAACCGGCGGTTTGCGGGCACCCGGGCAAAACGTCGGCAGATCGCCGAGTCCGTGCTTGGTGCGGGTCTTGCGTAGCAGCGTCCGTGACCTCTCTACGCTGCCTGCTCTTCGCCTGGTTCTGGACGAGCTGCCTGATCGGTCTCACCGCGTGCGGCTCCTCACCCGCACCGAGCTCGGCCCGAGCCGAGCTCTCCGGCGAGTCGCTCCTCGTGGCCGAGTTCCAGCGCGCCGAGCGCGCGAGCGGGGTTCCGGCCGAGCTGCTCGCGGCCATCGCGTTCGCACAGACGCGCTTCAGCATGCACCCGGCTGGCGCCGCACAGGTCGCTGACGAGCACATGCCGCGTGAGGTCGGGTTGATGGCCATCGGCACGGGCGGGCTCACCAGCGTCGAGGTGGCGGCCCTGCTCGCGCGCCGCCCCGTTTCGAGCGTCGAGAGCGAGCCGGGCGCGAACATCCATGGCGCCGCCGCGCTCCTCGCAGAGATGGGCCGCGCGCGGGGCGTGACCAAAGGGGACGACCTATCCGCGTGGGTCGAGGTCGTCGAAGGGTACGGCGGCAATGCGCTGGTCGCCGACGTGCGCAGCCTCTTGCGCACTGGCTTCGACGGGCGGGACGACGAAGGACTCCGCGTGCACGTCTCGGGCGTAGGGCTCGAAGGCGAAGAGCTCGGGGTCGCCGTCTCGGAGCTCGGTTACCCGGGGGCCAAGTGGAGCGCCGCCTACTCGGGGAACTACACGGCGGCTTCGCGCGGAGCGTCACAGATCGACTACGTCGTCATCCACACCACCCAGGGCAGCTACGCGGGCGCCATCTCGTGGTTCAAGAACTCGTCGGCCAACGTCTCCGCCCACTACGTGGTGCGTTCGAGTGATGGCCAGATCACGCAGATGGTGGACGACAGTGACATCGCTTGGCACGACAAGTGTTTCAATAGCGAGTCCATCGGCATCGAGCACGAGGGTTACGTCGAGAATCCGAGCAAGTGGTACACCGAGGCGATGTACAAAGCGTCGGCCAAGCTGACGCGATGGCTCGCCGACCAATACAAGATCCCGAAGGACAAGAAGCACATCCTCGGACACGGCGAGGCGCCGGACTGCTCGGACCACACCGACCCCGGGAAGGGCTGGGATTGGGCGCACTACATGGATCTCGTGGTGAACGGCGAGTGCTCTCCCAAAACCGAGGTGTGCAACGGCAAAGACGACGACTGCGACGGCAAGGTCGACGAAGGTGACGTCTGCAACGATCCTCCCAAGGGCGCACTCGAATCGGTGAGCTGCGAGTCGTTGAAGGGCTACGCTCAGGACCCCGATGCGCCCAAGACCTCCATCGACGTTCACCTGTACTTCGGCGGTCCGGCCGGCGGCGGAGTTCAAGGTCACCCGGTGCACGCCGACGCGAAGCGCGACGATCTGTGTACGAAGCTCGGCTCCTGCAAACACGGCTTCGACATCGAGCCGCCGCTGTCGCTGTTCGACGGCAAGCCTCACGCAGTTCACGCCTACGGCATCGATTCGGCGGGCGGAAAGCACGCCGAGCTCACGGGTTCGCCCAAGACCCTGCAATGCACGGCCGGCGTGCCGAGTGGCGTTCGCAGACACGTCGTCGACGCTGTGAGCCTGGCCGCCTGGAAGCTCGATCCGTTTTGGGACGCGCTTCCGCTCTCGGAGGCGCAGATCGAGAGCTTGGCGGAAGCCGACGACTGGCCAGCCACGCCCAAGCTGGTGCAAGCCGACGACGGCTCGCCCGAGGTGTGGCTCGTGGACGCCGAGTGGCGCCGCCACGTGCCCGATGCCGCCACCATGGCGGTTTGGCAGCTCGCGTTCGACACCGTGGAGAAGTTGCCTGCTGCAGACGTGAAGAAGCTCTTGCTGGGTCCCGAGCTGCGCGAACGACCCGTCCTCGTGCGCTCGGAGAGCGGGCGGATCGACATGATCGACACGCCGCTCCCGAGCCCTGCCCCTCCGGCGAAGACCCCGGACCCGAAGGGCAGCGGCGGGACGGGCAACGGTGGCGCGGGTGGCGGCGCCGGCTGGAGCGCGACGGACGGAGTCCACTCCGACGCCAGCGAAACCGACGCCGCTTGCAGCGTGAGCTCGCGGCGTGTCGGTGGAGCGAGCCCGCTCGGCTTCGTGTGCTTCGGCGTCCTAGCGGCAGCCGGTGCGGCCGCTCGCCGCCGGAGCCGCGCGCATCTGCGCGCTGCGTGAGCGTGCGTGAAGCGTCTCCACGATTCCTCCATGGAAGCACCCGCCGCGCGCCCAGCGGTCTGCACTCGGCGCCGCTAGAACCAGAGGCATGAGCTTCCACGCCACGGGCGGACCCTTCGGTCTCGCTGGTTTCTTCGCGATCGCAGAGGGCGATGGCACGGTGGAGGTGCGGCGCGCCCTCGCCGGGCTTTCGCTTTCGGCGCTGTTCGGTCTCGCCATCGGGGCGCGCTACGGCGCGTTTTCCATGGCCGTCCACGCCGTGGGTGTGCCGGCGGGCTTCCTGGCGAGTCTCGCGCTCTCGCTCCCTGCGCTCTGCATCTTCGTCGCACACTTCGACCTGCCGCTCGACACGCGGCGAGTCGTGCACGCGGCCACGCGTGCCATCGCGGTTTCCGGGCTGGTATTGGCGGGGCTCGCGCCGGGCGCCGCTCTCCTGTGCATCACGCCGGAATCCCCGGAAGCAGCCGCCTGCTTCGCCGTCCTCGGTTTGGGCCTCGGCAGTCTATGCGGAGTGCGTGAGCTCGCGCTCACCATGCAAGCGAGCTCCGAGGGTCGGCGTCTGACGCTCGTGCTCCTGCTCTCGGGGTTCGTGGTCATGGCGGCCTTGGTCGCGCTGCGAGCCTGGTGGCTCCTCTTGCCGATGCTCGGCCGGGCAGGAGGCGCGTCGTGACCACCGTCGCCGACCTCTTGCGATCCAAAGAACGAACGACCGAAGCCTGCGCCTCGCGCGAGCGGCAGAGCGGCGTCGCGCGCGTCTCCCTGATCCTGATCGCGCTCGGCGGGGCCGCATTCGGAGCGGCCGTGGGTTCGTATCGGGGCAGTCTGCAGCTCGGTACGAGCGCCCTCAAACTCCCACTCGTGACCTTGTTCACGTTGGCCCTCAGCGGCCCGGCGTTCTTCGCCCTCGCGACTGCGTTCGGTAGACGCTGGAGCTTTCGACAGGCGCTCGCGCTGGTGCTCGCGGCCGGGGCGCGCTCGTCCCTGGTTCTCCTCGCGCTCTCTCCCGTGCTCGCCTTGGTCGTGGACCTGGGTGCCGGTTACGAGGGCGTGCGCTGGGCGGCGCTGGTCGCCTACGGCCTCGGCGGGCTCTCGGCGCTCTCGCTCATGATCACGGCGCTCGGCCCGAGCCGGGGGCGAGTTTCCGTGCTGATGGCTTTCGGCGCGGTCTTCCTCGTCATCGGCGCGCAGGCGGCGTGGCTCGGTCGCCCCTACCTGGGCGACCCGAGAGACCGAGACGTGCCGATGTTTGCTCACGGCCGGCGCGAAGGAGGGCTCCTCGGCGCGCTCCTGACGCCGAGGAGCTGACGGTGACCGCACTAGTGCTGGCGTCGAGCTACGGAGCGATCGGTGTGGCCTGCGCCGGCTGGCTCCTGCTTCGCGGCGAACGCACACCGGCGGCGTGGGTCGGCGCACTGGCCGTGACTTTGGTCTGGCCCTTGTGGATGCCGTTCGCTCTTTCGGCAGGCCCGCTACCGTCGTCGTCGCCACGTGCAGCGGAGCGCCGCGTGGCGCGTGCTCTCGCACGAGCCCGCGAAGCCGCACGCGGAACGCCACGCGAAGCGTTGCTCAGCGAGAAGGACAGCGAGCGGATCGTCTCCGAAGTCGCTCGCATCGCGCGCCGCCTCGATCTGGTCGAATCCGAGCTCGCCGCGCTGAGCGGTGCCGTCGCCGAACCATCGGCGGTTCGCGACCGGCAGCTCGCACGGCTCCGGGGCCTGGCTCTCGCCGATGGACGCGCGCTCGAAGAACTGGCGGAGCGGAGCGAGCTGCTTGCGACCGAGCTCGCGTTGGCGCGTTTTGGTGAGGGGGACGAGGTCGTGCGGCTCGTCGCCGAGCTCGGAGCGCGCGTGGAAGCGCTGGCCACGAGCTAGCGGACTCGGCACCGCCCTGGGTTGCGCAGAGTCTCCAGTTCCGCCAAGCTCGTCGCAAGGTGAAAATGGCGTCCGTGATCAGGCAGGCATGCTTCCCTCTGCTTCTCGTCGTCACGCTGTCGGGCTGCGGAGGGGACAGCTCCAGCGACGAGGGGACGGGCGGGACATCCGGCTCGGGTGGGACATCCGGTTCCGGCGGGACTTCGACCGGTGGCACATCGGGCAGTGGGGGCGTGGGTGGGGGCGGGTGGAGTTGCCCGGCCGCGTCGCCCGCCCAAGGCACGGCCTGCACTCCGCCCTATGCGAACCCGACACTCACTGCGCACTGCACCTGGGGTGACGACCCGCGAGCGGAATGTCGGATCACCGCCCGCTGCGTGAACGGCAGCTGGGACGTCAACGTACCCGATTCGCTGTTGTGTGGGACACCCACGCTGCCCCCTGCTTGTCCGGGCTCGCCGCCCACCGACACGACTCAATGCTCCGACGACAAGCTCGCCTGCTACTACCCTTCCGGGGTGGCCTGCGCGTGCAGCTCCTGCAAGGGCGGGTCGCCGTATCCGATCTGTCAGACCATCGACCCGCCGGAGTGGTACTGCAAGGCACCGGCCGCGGGCTGCCCGCCGAACCTGCCTCAAGCTGGCGCGCCGTGCACCACCCCGGACGCATCCTGCGGGCCGAGCTGTGAGCTCCAGATCGTCTGCAAAGACGGCGTCTGGCAATGGCTCACTGGCGATTGCCCCATCTGCGCCGCGCCCAACACGCCCATCGCTACCCCGTCGGGTGAGCGGCCCATCGCCAGCTTGCGTCCGGGCGATCTGGTCTACAGCGTCGATCACGAAGCCATCGTCGTAGTTCCGGTGCTGCGCACCGGCCGGACGCCCGTGGTTCGGCATCGCGTGGTGCGAGTGGTGCTCGAAGGGGGAGCCGTCCTCGAAATCAGTCCGGGCCACCCGACGGCGGACGGTCGCAAGTTCTCCGATCTTCGCCCGGGTGCGAATCTCGACGCGAGCCACTCGGTGCAATCGCTCGAGGAGGTGCCCTACGCCTACGACGCGACGTACGACATTCTCCCGGCTTCGAGCACGGGGAGCTACTTCGCGCGGGGCGCGCAGATCGGCAGCACGCTCGCCTCGGCGAAGTGATTCAGAGCCCGAGCACGGGTCCCGGCAAAGACACGAACAGGCTCTCGCCCCCCCAGACTCGACCGAACGCGTTGGAGCCCCAACACACGCCGCCGCCGCCCGAGCGGACGGCGCAGGTGTGAACACCCGCGTCGAGGGCGTCCCCGGCGCCGGACGTGATCGAGACCGCGTCGGTCAGGCCCTGCACGCTGACCTTGCCCGTAGTTGCCGTCGAGCTTCCGTCGCCGAGCTGGCCGAGAGAGTTGTCGCCGAAGCAGCGCACCGTGCCATCGCCCAAGCGGGCGCAGGTGTGGACGGCGCCGGCCGCGACCGAGGTCACGTTGCTCAAGTTGGCGCTCACGGGCTGGTTCGCGTTCGTCGTCGTGCCGTCGCCGAGCTGGCGGCGATCGTTCTTGCCCCAACAATGCAGCGTCCCCGCCTGGACCGCGCACGTGTGATGGCCGCCGGCGTCCAACGTGGTGGCCGCCGTGATGCCCAGCACAGCCACGGGTGTCGTGCGCGGCGAGCCGAAAGCTCCGTCGCCCACGGCCCCGAAGGAGGCGCGACCCCAACACTGGATGGTGCCGTTGGTGAGCCGGGCACAAGAGTGGGCCTGCCCCAGGCTCAGCTCCACGACGTTGGTGAGTCCGCTCACCGGAGCCGGAGCGCTCTCGCTCGGCGTGATCGTTCCACGTCCGAGCTGCCCTTGCGAGTTGTCACCGAAGCAGTACGGAACGCCGCCCACGGTCGCGCAGACGTGCCCTGCGCCGGCAGCCAGCGACGTGGGCTCTCCCGGCAACGTCACCTCGGTGGGCGTCGCCGTCGCAGCGCTCGGCGTCGTCGATGTGCCCCAACACCAGAGCTTGCGCTGACCATCTGGTCCGTTGATGGCGCAAGCCCCGGCGCGTGAGGTCGCCACCGCGCGCGGCACCGCCAAGCCGGGGATCACCACGGACCGCGCCGATGCGGGCAGGTCCGCGGGGCTCGTCGCCAGCCCGAGCTCGAGGTTGCTGCCCGCGCAGCGGAGCTCGGAGGCGAGCGTGGCGCAGGTCGAGAGTCCACCCGCGCCGAGCGTCGCGACGCCCGACAGCGGCCCGGCGCCGGTCGCGATGGCTACCGGTGCCTTCTGCACGAGGAGGTTGCGGATCCCGAGCTGGCCTTCGATGTCGCTTCCCCAGCAGTAGAGCTGGTTCGTGGCCAGCGCGCAGGCATGGGATGCGTGCGCGAAGAGACGGGAAACGCCCACAGGCCAGGTGGCGACCTTGACGGGGGAGACCTCGTTCGGCGCGAGCTTGCCGGCACCGAGGGTCCCGAACTTCTGGGAGCCCCAGGCGTAGTTGCCGGCCTGCGTCAGCGCGAGGGTGAAGTTGTTCCCCATGGCCACCTCACTCACCGCCGGGATCGGCACGGTGAATGGAACGAGCGCGTCTCCGCCCCCACCCTTGCCGATCGCGCCGTCGTCGTTGGCGCCCCAACACTGGAGTACTCCGCTCGAGAGCGCGCACGAGCTGTGCTGCCCCGCGAAGATGCCCGTCGCTTGGGTCACGTTCGAGACTTGCACCGGGTTCGGGCCGCCCGTGGTGGAGTTGTTCCCCAGCGAGCCTCGCGCGCCGTAGCCCCAGCACCACGCGCTGCCGTCGGCGAAGTAGGCGCATGCGTGGAAGGCCCCGGCTGCGAGCCCCATGCTCTTCGCGGCAGGCAGTCCGGTGACACGCCGAGCGGAGTCGACGAAGCCGGCGGGGCCAGGGCCCGCTCCGCCGTACTGGTTCTTGCCCCAGCACCAGATGTCGCCGGCGCTGTCGCGCGCGCAGGTCTCTTCGTACGCTGCTCGAACCTCCACGAACGACCGGCTCGCGAAATCCGGGTCGCTCGAAGTGACCGCCACGGGTACGAGCGAGCTCGTCTTCGTCCCATCTCCCAGCTCACCCTGGAGGCCGTAGCCCCAGCAGACGAGCTTGTTCGTACTGGTGATGGCGCAGCTGTGTCGCTGGCCCGATGTCGCCGCCTTCGCCACGAGATTCGCGACGGGCGCTGGCAACGCGTGCTCGAGCGTGGTGCCGTCGCCGAGCTGTCCTTGCCAGTTCGCTCCCCAACACTCCACGCTGCCGCCCGTGCGCACCACGCAGGTGTGCGAGACGCCAGGTGCCACGTCGACGATGGGGTCGCACACGCCAGCCACGCACGGCCCCGCACAAGTCTTGCCGCACGCACCGCAGTGCGCGCTGGAGGTGTTCAGATCCGTCTCGCATCCGCTCTGCGCGGTACAATCGCCGAAGCCTGCGTCGCAAGCGGTGACCTGACAATTGCCCGAGCCGCATTTCCAGGTTGCGTTTCCACCCGTGCAGGCATTCCCACACGCGCCGCAGTTTGCCGGATTGGTCTGGGTGTCGACGCAGGTGCTGCCGCACGCCGTGGAGCCGCCGCAGTCGAGCGCGCACGCTGCCGGATTGGTCGTCGCGTTGCACACGTACCCGACGGCGCACGCGTTGCCGCACGCTCCGCAGTCCGTGACGGCGGTGATGTCGGACTCGCAATCGTCGTCCGGGTTCTTGTTGCAGTCGGCGCGACCGGCATCGCATTGGCTGATGCTGCAGCTGCCCGCCACGCAGGTGACCTGGGCGTGGGTCTGGCTGCACTTCTTACCACACGCTCCGCAGTGATTCGGGTCCGCGGCGAGGGCCTGCTCGCAGCCATTTTCGAGGACGCCGTCGCAGTCACCGAGCCCTGCGGCGCAGGCCGTGATCACGCACTTGCCGTTCTCGCAGCCGATGATGGCGCCGGGCTTGGACGAACACTCGGAGGTGTTCACGCAACTGCCCGCGCTGCCCGCGAGCCCGCCCGAGCCCGAGCCGCCGCCTTGGCCCCCACTGGCCCCGCCCGAGCCACCCGAGCCGCCGACGCCCCCACCGTCGCCGCCTGCGGCGCCACCCGTTCCGCCTCCGCCATTGACGCTACTACTCGAACAAGCGATGGCTGAGAGGAGCGCGAGTGTCAGCGAGATCACGCGCCAATTCCCCAAGTATCGAGCCAGGTTCCCCATGTCCGCAGACATACGCCTCGGCGCACCAGCGTCCCTGGGAAACGCTGTCCAATCGATGTCGAAATCATGCTGAGAGCTGGTCTCTTCGATGCCCCGCGGGCCCATGCTGCAGCGCGCCGTTTCGTGGGACGGCGGCCCGAGCTCGCCATGCTGCAGCGGGAGCTCGTCGAGTCGAGTCGAGCGCCTCGCTACTGCCTCCTGAACGGACCGCCCGGGATCGGCAAGACGACCCTCGCGCGCCACTTCGTGCAAGACGCGGCCGAGCGGGGACACGGGGTGGTGTGGGTGTCGGGAGAAGACACGCCCCCGAACCCGGCGGCTTTCGGCGAGCGCCTGCCGGCCCAGTCGCTGGAGGAGCTCGGGCGCTCCGATCGCGCCGACATCTTGGTGCTCGACGCGTTCGACAAGCTCGAGCCGCTCGAGCAATGGCTGTTCGATGGCGTGCTCTGGAGCACCGGGCCCAGGCTCCTCGTGGTGCTCACGTCACGCACCCGCTTCGAGCCGAAACGCCAAGCCGAGCTGATCTTCACGGGTTCGTTCACCAGCATCGACGTCGAGCCGTTCACCGACGCCGAATCCCGCGAGCAACTCTCGAAACTCGGGGTGGCAGGTGAGGTGGATGAGACCCTGTTGCGGGGCTGCGGAGGACATCCGCTTTCCCTCGCCTTGGAAGCCGCCCGCGTTGGTCATCCGCGACCTGACCCCGCCGAGCCACTCCTCGAACGCGCCTCGATTCTGGCTCAAGAGCTGATCAAAGACGCGCCGTCCAGTTCCCACGCGTGTGCGCTCCAGGCGCTTTCCATGTTGCGTCTCCTCGACCCTGGCTTGCTCTCGGCCGTGCTCCCCGGGGACGAAACATCGCGGGACGCCGCATGGGAGTGGCTCAGCCGGCTCTCCTTCGTCGACAGCACGCGTTCCGGTCTCGTGCCGCACGCTCTGGTGCGCGATGCGGTCTACGACGACCTCGCGTCTCGGCACCTCGAGCTTCACACCGAGCTCGCCGAACGCGCGCTCCGCGAGCTCGTGCGACGAATGGGCTTGGTGGAGCCTGGGCGCCGCCACCAGCTCTTTCTGGATGCCCTGTACACGCGCCGCAGCACCACGTTGGTGAAGCAGTACTTCCCGACCGACTTCATGGCGGAGTCGCATCTCCGAACTGCGACGCCCGACGAGCGCGAGACGCTGGCGCGCGCGGTCGAACAACACGAAGGCGCCGACGCAGCGCGAGCGTTTCGCGGTCACTTCGAGCGCAACCCCGATCTGCTCTTCGCGGTCTGTTCGGCTCGACCTCTGCCCGATGGCTGCATCGGAGTGGTCTTGCTCGACGCCGAAGGACCCATCCCGCCCGAGCTGGCCGGTGATCCTCTCGTGCGCTCCGTGCTCTCGTCCGATCTGGCACCTCGACCCGGAGCTCCGCTGGCGTTCTATCGCTGGTTCTTCTGCCGCGAGGGCTACCAAGAACATGGCCCACGGATGGCGGTCGTGATGGCCGCGGGACCCTTCACCACGCCCGAACACGCCCGCCGGCTCGCGTTCATGGTATCCGAGCCCGAAGCTTTCGATCCCTTGGTCCAACCGTTCTTGCTCACGCGCTACCGCTCGGGCGACGTGCAGGTGGGCCAGCGTCGCTACGGGCTCAGCGGAGTGGATCTCGACGCCTTGTTCCCCGGGCTGCCGTTCGATGAAGCGATGTACCGCATCACCAACGCACACGTCAGAGGTCTCGCGGGCCTCGGCAGCGCTCCGGTTCAAAGCCAGCCTGCCGGACCGAAGCTCGACCGCGAGGCGTTCGAAGATGCGGTGAGACTCGCGTTGTCGCAGCTCGATCGGCCTCACGAGCTCGCGTCCAACCCGTTGACGAAGACGTCGCTCGTGACGGGCCGCGCAGACGCCGCCACGGAGCTCTCGGCGGCGCTCCGTAGCGCCCTGGCCGCGCTGCAACCCGCGGCGGGCTACCGGGGGCACGCAGAGCTCCTCCGCGTCAGCTACTTCGAAGGCCCTTTGAAGCAAGAGGCTGCCGCTGCGCGACTCGGTATCCCGTTCGGTACGTATCGCTATCGACTCCGCAAAGCGCTCGCGGTCTACGCCGAGACGCTCCTCCGCCTGCTCTAGCAATGCCGGAGCTTGCCGCGCCGGAGCTCGACCGCTAGCTTCTAGAACGTGATCCGAGGGCTCTTTCTCGTCGCGTTCGGCGTTCTCGTGATCGGGTGTGGTTCCGACTCGGATGGGGCTTCGGGCGGGCCCACGACGCTGGACGCATGTCTGGGTTCGTTCGTGAAGTCGGATGACTGCGGGAGCGTGTACTCGGATCGAGTCCACTTCGCCGTCGAGAGCACGAGCGGGACGGTGCCACCGCAATTCACCGGCGGGACGAGCTGCTCTTCGTCGCCCAGCAAGACCACGAACATCTACTCGAACGTGGTCGACTACCCTCTCGGTTGCGACTCGGCGTGGAATCTCCAGCTCCGAATGAACGAAGGGGAGAACGCGAAGACCCTCGCAATGAATGGTGACACCGGGGCGGTCAGCATTCCGAAAGGCTCAATGGCCGTGGTGCTCGACACCGAGCTCGACGGCTGTTCCAAGTCCGCTCACACCTACCTGCCGACGGGGCAGGGGGCGCTCGAGCTGAAGGTGGTTTCGGCGAACGCTCCGAGCTGCGCCGTGCTCACTTTCTTGGACGTCGAGCTGGCCGAAGGCGCCGAGAGCTTCCGGTTCACTGGCACCTTGCGCGCGAAGTTCCTCCCGGTGGCGGCGCAGTAACACGCTTCGCGGCGCACGGACTGCGCGCGCGCGTCGTCGAGCCGCCTGCGTTTCCGCGGTGTTCGCCACTGGCACCATGCTTGCTCTCCGTAGGGCATGCACGCCTCTCTGCTCCGGTCAGTGTGCGGTGCATGGCTCCTCGGCGCCGCCTCGCTCGCCTGCGCGGGCAAGACCGATGAATCATCCAAGTCCAACGCCTGCGACGGGCTCGCAGGGAACTACGACATCTCGCTCGAACCGGCGACTGGCTCGGCCGACGCGACGAAGCTGACCCTTCGCCTCTCGTCCAAGTCCGGCGCTTGCGTCGCGCGTGTGACGCCCGCGGGATACCCGGCGGTCGAGCTCGAGGCCGCGGTCGGTGCGAACGCCATCGAGCTCGATGACACGACGGGTCCAGAGCTTCCGACGCTCACGACCGGCTGGTATTGGGGGCTGCACTTCTTTCGCGAATACCACTTCCGTCACGTGACACTCCCCCGAACCAGCAGCGGCGCGTTCGACGGCACCGCCCACGCAACCGTCGATGTCGCTTGGGCCGAAGATGACATCTGTAGCGTGGGCGAGCTCGAGTGGTCGGGCAGCGTGGGCCCGGACGGCACGCCGCCGACGCTCTATGTCGGACCGCCGCTCGTGTACGCGCCCAAGCGTCCCGATCCGGGCAGCTGCTTCTCGGCGAGCGGCGGCAAGGTCCGACCCGGCATGCCCGAGCAGGCTCTGCCTTGGGATCCGGTGGCGCTGGAAGCCTCGGAACCGCTCGCGGGGCTCGCGTCGGCGAGCACGGCGGCACACACGCTGGGGTTCTCCGACGCGGTCCTCGACGAAAACACGAAGGCCACGGATGTTTGGGCCTGGGCCACGGTGAGCGACTGGGAGTCGGTCCGGGGAAAGAGCATCGAGGTTCGGAGTGAAGGCCTCGTCGACGCCGCCGGCCTCGCGCTCACGCCCACCACGTACGAAGTTCCGGTGTTGGACGTGGGCCCCGCCGTGTCCGCCCACGAGCTCGACTCGGCGGACGGGTTGGCCACGTTCGGTACGGTCGCGATGGACGGCGAATTCCTGCGCGTGGAGGCCAACTGCAACTCCGGTCTCGGCGGCATTGCTGGGCGTCTGTCGACCTCGGGCGCGAGCAAGGTCGTGTTCCGGGTTCGCACCGACGTCGGCACGACTCTGCTCGTCGAAGTCATCGGCGTGAGCGGAACGCACTACCCCGGCGGGGCTGGCTACGATGAAGAATGGCACACGGTCGAGGTGCCCATCAGCGGCGAGAGCGAGGTCGGCTTCACCCTGGTCCCGAACAGCATGTGCCACTGGACGACCCACGCCACGGCTTGGGTGGACCGGATCTACAGCGAGTGAGCCGCAGCGTCGCTCACTTCTTCGGCCAGTCGGGGAGGGAGCGGGTGGAGGTCACGCGGAGCACGCCGTCGTACGCCTCTTTGCAGGAGCTTCAGCCCGAATCGGGCGTTCTTTCCGAGTCGGCAGCGCGATTCGACGCGGGAAGGCGGGTCCGGTACGCTGCCAGCGTGCGTGACGTTTTCCTGGTTCTCGGCTTCGGCTCGTGCCTTCTCATGCCCCGACCCGCGCACGCTGATTCCACCAAGCAGGCCTGCGTCCAGGCCTACGTGGACGCGCAGCGCCTGCGAAAGGCGGACAAGCTCACCGAGGCTCGGCAGAAGCTCGAACTCTGCGCAGATCAGGCCTGCCCCGCCAGCATCAAGAAGGACTGTGGGCCATGGCTCGAGGAGAACCTACGCGACCAACCCTCGATCGCGCTGGTGGCCAAAGACCTCGCGGGCGAAAAGACGGTGGACGTGCAGGTGTTCGTCGACGACGTCAAGGTCGGCGATCAAATCCCGAACACGCCCTTCAAGCTGGATCCCGGCACGCACAAGGTTCGTTTCGAAGCGAAGGGGCTCGAGCCGGTCCAGATCGAGGTCACGCTCCAGAAGGGCGAGCAGGGCCGTGAAGTCTTGGCCGACTTCTCGAAACAGAAGAAGGCCGACCCGACACCGGCTCCTTCGAGCGCTGCGGTGCAAGCGGACACCGGAAGCGTGCGACCCACTCCCGCGCTCGTCTACGTGCTCGGCGGCGTCGGAGTCTTGGGTCTCGGCTCGTTCGCGTATTTCGGCTCCACCGGCAAGAGCGAAGAGAACGATCTCGCGGACAGCTGCGCTCCGCGCTGCGACCCCAGCAAGGTCGACTCCGCACATCGGAAGATGCTGATCGCCGACATCTCCCTCGGCGTCTCCGCGGTGGCTTTCGGCGCGGCGGCGTATCTCTACTTCACGCGTCCGAAGGCCAAAGAGAACAGCGCTTGGGTCGGCGTCGGCCCGATGCGAGACGGAGCAGGCGCGTTCGTGCGCGGTTCGTTCTGAGTTCGGGTCAGGGACACTCCGGCTTGCGAATGCGCGTGCTTCGAGGATGTAGTGCGCGCGCCTCGCGCCGGTGGCGGCCATGCACATGAGGCGCGGCTGCTCACGGTGGCGGTGTGGCTAGCGCGACCCGCGCCCGAGGCGTTCCAGTGCCGCTCGCAGAACGGCGGCGTCGGCGCGATCTCGATCGCGCTTGCGCGACGTCCTCCCAGGTCGCAGGCCGCGTGAAGCGCGTGTCGTCGGACACCAGCTCAGCGCTCCGCGGCCACTACCGCCTCGACCGTCCAGCGATCGCGTTCCGCGTTCGCCTCCTCGTGGCTGCGATAGCGGAAGACGCCCTTCGGCGCCCGCGTGCGATACGCCGCCATCGAGGTGAGCGCTTCACGCGTCCTCGCGGGCGGCATCTGCCCGATGGGCGCCCGCGCGCGCTTCCCGACTACGCGGATGAACGGCTCCCCGGTCAGCGGATCGCGTTCCATGGCCCGAACGTAGCACGTCGGTGCCGTGGGAAGCCGTGTCCTGGTTTTGGCCCGCTCCCGTCTCGCCTGCTTCGCCGCATCTCCCTCACCGGCGCGAGCGCGTTCGTGCGCGGCTCGTTCCGAGCCCGCGTCCGATCAGAGGCACTCCGGTTTGGGGATGCGCGTGCCGTCCTTGTCGAGGATGTAGGGCGGATTGCAGTTGCCCTTGGGGGCGGGTTTGCCCGAGGTCTTCGTCGCGGGTTTGGCTTTGTCGGACTGGGCGCTGGCGCTCGGCGCAGCACTCGCGACCGGCTCGGGCTCGGGCGCGGGGGCCGGCATCGCCGGCGTCTCTCGCGGAGTGACGCTGAGTGAAACGGCTGGCGGTTGCTGCACGACCTCGATGCTGGGTGCGTCGGCTTCGGCGGGACTCCGCTTTCGGAGCGCCAAGAACCCGACGACCATCAGCAAGAAGGCCAAGATGCCGGCCGTGCCACCGAGGGCGATCATCAGTCGCTGGCGGCTCTTTCCCGGTGGGGGAAGCGAGCGGCCGCGCGTGAGCGAGATGCTCGAGAGGTTCGAGCGCGCCGAACCTTCTTCGGCTTGGCTCGGGGCCGCATTCATCGCCAACGTGGGCGCTACCGGCGCCGGTGCCGGCGTCGGGATCGGGATGGCAGGGGATGAAATCGCCCGCAGGTCGGGCTTGCCGATGAGCTCGTTCACCGCCGAATGGCTCTCGAGGTCGCGCACCTGATCGGCGCGTTTCGCCAGGGATTCGGCGGCGAGCTCGCGCACCCAGCCACCGATCTCGCGCGGCGTGGGACGCTCTCGTGCGAGGTGCTCGAGGGCTTCGGCCATGTCGAGCGCGCTCTCGAACCGATCCTCCATCCGCTTGGCGAGCCCCCGGAGCAAGATGGCGTCGAGCTCCGGCGGGACCGAGTCGTCGATGCTGCTCGGCGCCGGAACCTGGCACTCGATCACCTTCCCGAAGGTGGTTGCTTCATTCTCGGACTGGAACAGACGCTTTCCGGTGAGAAGCTCCCAGAGCACGATGCTGGCGGCAAATACGTCGGTGCGTGCATCGACGGCCTCACCCTTGAGCTGCTCGGGGGCCATGTACGACAGCTTTCCCTTGAGCTGACCGTCACGCGTGTTCTGCATGCGCCCGGCGGCCTTGGCCACGCCGAAGTCGACGACGCGAGCGTTGCCCCCGGTATCGACCAAGATGTTCTGCGGCGAGACGTCGCGATGGACGATCCCGAGCACCTCTCCACGCTCGCCCTTGGCTTCGTGAGCGGCGTGGAGGCCGTAGAGCACCTGCATCATCGTCGTGAGGGCGTACTTCCGAGGGATCCACCCGCCCCGAGAGCGCGCGGTCCGCAAGAGGCGCGCCAGTGACTCCCCCTCCACGTAGTCCATGACGATGAAGAGTTCACCGTCCAGCGCGACGACGTCCAAGGTGGAGACCACGTTGGCGTGACGGATGCGCGCCGCGACCCGGGCCTCGTCCAGGAACATGCTGACGAACTCGGGGTCCTTGGCGAAGTGGGGGTGCAGCTTCTTGACGGCGACGGTTCGCGAGAACCCGGCCGGCCCGAGCAGGCGCCCGAGGTGCACGGTCGCCATCCCCCCTGCCGCGATCTCCTGGTGGAGGGCGTAGCGTCCGATGAAACGCATGGGTTCGTCCGTCACGTGGCCCCGACCAATGATCGAGCCTACCACGGGCCCTTCTTACGTTCCGAATCTGGGCAGATCCCCCGGTTTCACTTCGGGACCCGGCGGATGCCGCTCGCATCCACCCAGTAGGCGTGGGTGTCGTCGACCGAGATGGCTTTCACGCCGTTCACGGATTCCACGAGCTTGATCCACACCCCGCTGGACTTGGAGGCGCGCCAAAGGCTCCCGGTCGTCTTCGGCGCCCAGTAGATGTCTGAAGCCGTGCCGGCTAGGGCGTAGGCTCCCGGCTGGAGGGTGACGAAGTCGCTGACCGTGACGGCTGGAGGCTTCGTCGCGCGGCGGATCACTCCGGCGCTGGTACAGGTCCAGTAGACGTGGGTCGTGTCTTCGTAGACGAAGCTCGGCTCGCCCTGTGCAAACGCGAGGGCAGCTGCTGCGCCGCCAGCGACGGGGACGTAACGGACCTCGCCCAAGCTCGGAAGCGCGTAGTAGACGTTCGAGGCGTCCGCGTCGACGCCGAGAGCGCCTTGGGTTGCGGGGTCGGCGGTCGTCACGATTCCGCCACTTGGGGGGATCCGGCGAAGTGCCGCTTGGCCCGGGGTGCTCGTGAGCCACACCGCTCCCGAGGAAAAGTCCAGCGCCACTCCGCCCGTCGCGGCTCCGTTCAGCGATCCAGGATTGCCGCCGGTGGTGGTGTTCACGCGGAAGACGCCATCGATGGGGTCCACGAAGTAGGTGTAGGTCGCCGCGGAATCCACCCACGCCGCATCGCGTAGCGTGGTGATGGTGAAGCTGTTGAGCGTGTTCTTGTCGACGCGAAACACGCCTCCCGGGTTTCGCCCATACACCACCGAGTTCGGATCCGAGTAGTTCTGGTCGATGGACGTCACGTTGGTCGCGGTCACGACCTGCTCCGGTTGGCAGAAGCCGTTCACGCAACTCGTGGTTCCACACGACCGGCCGCAGATGCCGCAGTTCAGCCCATCGTTCAGCACGTTGGTTTCGCACGACGTGTTGCCGTCGCAATCGGCGGTTCCGGTGGCGCAATTGAAGGAGCAGCTTCCTGACTGGCAAGCGGGCTGGGTTCCGGTGGGCGCGCTCAGCGTGCAGTCGGTCGCGCAGGTCCCACAGTGATGGACGTCGGTCGCGAGCAGGACCTCGCAGCCGTCGGATGCGGCGTTGTTGCAGTCCGCGTAGGCGGGGGAACAGACGATGTTGCACCCCGAGCCCGTGCAGCTGGAGCTCGTCACGTGTGCGCCCCCGCTGCAGGAATCACCGCAAGCCTTGCAGTTCGTGGTGGTCCCCAGCGTGACCTCACAACCGTTGGCGGGAAGCCCGTCGCAATCGGCGAACCCGGCCTTGCAGCTCGCGACGGCGCAGGTGCCGTTGGCGCAGGCAGGCGTCGCGTTGTTCAGGTTGCATGCGTTGTTGCAGAAGCCGCAGTGGGCAACCGACGTGCTGGTGTTCGTCTCGCAATCCGGGTTCGCATCGCAGTCCGCGGTGGGTGCTGGGCATGTGGACGTGACGCAGGTCCCGCCCTGGCAGGTCTGGTTCGCGCTGCACACCTTGCCGCAGCTGCCGCAGTTCGCCGGGTCGGTGTTCGTGAACGACTCGCAGCCATCGGTCACGTCGTTGTTGCAGTTCTGATAGCCGTTGGTGCAAGTCGCGATTTCGCAGGTGCCCGTGGCGCAGCTGGGTGTGGCGTTGGCGATGGCGCAGGCCGCGCCGCAGGTGCCGCAATCGGTGAGCGTATTCAGCGCGACCTCGCAGCCATTTCCCGCCTGGCCGTCGCAGTTGCCGAACCCCGACTCGCAGTCCTCCATCTGGCACGTGCCCGGGCACACCATCTTGGCGTGGTCCGCTTGGCACTTGTTGCCGCAGAAGCCGCAGTTCGAGATGTCGCCACCCGACAGGTCCGTCTCGCAGCTCCCGTTGCCGTCGCAGTCGGCAGTGGGAGCCTCGCAGTTCGAAAGCCCGCAGACTCCGGCGATGCACGTGGGTGTCTTGCCGCCCGAGCTGGGGCACTCGTTGCCGCACTTCCCGCAGTTCTTGAGGTCCTTGTCCGTCGTCACCTCGCAGGCGTTCGAGGCCACTCCGTCGCAGTCGGCGGTGCCCTTGCTGCAGCTCACCGTCCGCCGGTTCCGCCGGTGCCTCCCGTGCCGGACCCGCCGTCGGCGCCGCCCTTGCCCCATTCCCCGCTCAGCTCGTCGTCGTCGCGCGCCCCCAACGTGCACGCTCCCACGAGGAGTCCAACCAGTGCGAGCCCTCTGACCAGCGCTCTCATGTTCTGCCCTGTCGCCCGAGAGGGCTAGCGTAGCAGTCTTTGAGGATTCGCCGGCAGAAACGCTCGACCCGACACGACCCCACATGTTCACATCATGTTCACATCGAGTCCGTGGCGGCGTGTTCACGGGCCGGCGCGAAGCACGAGGAATTCCCCTGGTCCGCGCTGGTACGGTAGCTGCTAGACCGAGCGGATCCATGCGCTCGCACCTCCTGTTCTTCGGCACGCTCATGGTCGCGCTCCCCACCATGGCCCAGGGAACCGGGGCTCCGCCCACTGCGGCCCCGCCTGCCGTTGCCCCCGCCACGCCGCCCGCTGGCGCTGCGCCAGTCGCTGCGCCGCCTGCGGTCGCGCCTCCGCCCGGAACAGCGCCTCCGCCCGGAGCGGCGCCTCCGCCCGGAACAGCGCCTGCGCCCGGTGCGGTCGGTTCCGCCCCGGCCCCAACGACTCCACAGCCTCCGGAGTCGAAGCCGCCCCGCGAGCCCGTCGAGCTTCACCTCTTGCTCGGCTATGGCAGCGCCGTCTGCGACAACGACAAGCCCGATAGCGATTGCCCCGTGGATGGAGGCGCCGCGTTCGCCCTCGGGGGCGGCTGGCGCTTCCACGACCACTGGTCGGTCGGGCTCGAGATCGCCGCGTGGAGCTTCCAGGTGCGCGACTCGTGGCGCGGACAACTGGAGAGCGAGGCCACCGACGTGAAGTTCGGTTCGACCTACGTTGCTCCTTTTGCCCGTTGGTATTGGTTCGAGCCCGGGACGACGAACGCGTATCTCCAAGCAGGCATCGGCTTCGGCAGCGTGACCGCCGAAGCCTCCAACTCCACCGGCACCTATCACTACACCGCCCGCGGTGTGGTCTTCCCCGTCGCCATCGGCGTCGAATGGCAGCTCTCCCAGCTGTTTCGCCTGGGCCCGCAGTTCGGCGCCTACCTCCACGTGTCGAACGAGCTCTGCGAGGACACGAACGGCAGTGAAAAGTGCCGCGACCCAGGCAAGGACGAGAACGGAAACCGCGAGGGGCTCGCGCTTCCTTGGCGGCTCGTGGCCGTCGGCACCTTCACTTTCGGGAGCTGACGCGCGGTCGTGAGGGCTCGTGTGCCGAGCCCCCGCCGACCCGAACGTCGCTCACTTCGCAGTCAGCGTCTTGCATGATGCGAGGTGCTTCTCCGCGATCTCCACCGACGCCACGCCGTCGAGTCCCGTGGTCTTGCAGAGGTAGCTCTTGCCCCCCACCTCGACCAACGAAAAGCCGATGTAGCCCTTCTTGCCGTCGCTCGCGAACTGGAGCACGGCGGTATTGCCATCTTGCTTCTCCCACTTCTTGAAGGGAAAGAGCACGGTGTCGCCCTCGTAGCTCTTCTTCACCTGGGCGAGCTTCTTGTCTTCGGCCGTCACGTTGAGCGAGGCGCCGTCGCCGATGTCGACCGTCACGCTCTTCTTCTCGTCGAGTGACATGTCCATTGCGCCCATGCCGCCCGCCTTCACCTTGATCTTGAGCGGCAGGGGGTCGAGCGCGACTTCGGCGAGGTCGCCCCCTCCCTGGGCCGCGGCCGCCGCAGGAGCTCCGTTCGCCGAAGCCTGCCCTTCGCTCTTTTCGCTCTTCTTGGAGCCGATGCTGCAACCGACGGAAAGGACCAGAACCGGAAACCAAACGATGTGACGCATGTCTTCTTCCTCCATTTCGGGCGCGTCGATTCGCTGCCCGTTTCGACCCCGACTTACGCCCCGGCTCCCGCCCATCTCCTCTCAAAAACTGGTCAAAAACCGGTCAAAAGCCGGTCAAAGCGGGGGAGAGCGAGGAAGCCCGCCGAGCCCACCCCACCCGCATGGGCGGGCCCTCTCGGCGTTCGACGACGTCGACGGAGCTTCAGCCCGCGAGGGCGCCCGGCTCGTCGCTCACGGCTTCGAGCTCCTGGACGAACGCGGTCACGTTCTCCGGGCGCTCCTCGCGAGCGAGAGACAGCGCGCGTTCGAGCACGCGACTCAACGCTTCGGGGCAAGCGCCCGGCGCCACGCCGGAGAGCCGCGGCGCAGCTTCCCGCAAGAGCCGCGCGTAGACCTCGGCCACGGTCTTGTCGAAGAACGGCGGCACGCCAGCGATCATCTCGTAGGTGACGACCGCGAGCGCATAGACGTCGGAGCGAACGTCGAGGCTTTCGCCGCGCGCCTGCTCGGGCGACATGTAGAGGGGAGTCCCCGCGACGAGACCGCTCTGGGTCATGCGTGACACCGCCGTTTCGTCCATGGGCTTCACCAGGCCGAAGTCGAGGAGCACCGCGTTTTCTCCGGTGTCGCTCCGGGCTAGGAACACGTTGCTCGGTTTGATGTCGCGATGGAGCAGGCCGAGCGCGTGGGCAGCCGAGAGCGCCGCGCCGATCTCCGCCGCGATCCTCCGCGCACGCTGCCAGGGGAGCGTGCCGCGACGCGCGAGCAGCGACTCGAGCGTCTCACCTTCGAGCAGATCCATCACCAAGAAGGCGTTGCCGTCCGGAGTGCGACCGAACGCGTGTACGTGCACGAGTCCGGGGTGACCGATGCTGCCCGCGCGTTGGGCCTCGAGCTCGAAGCGCGCCAGCGCTTCGGGGGAGCCGAGCGCGCCGGGGAGCAGCACCTTGAGCGCGACGCTTCGGCCGAGGGCGAGGTCGCGCGCGCGGAACACGGCGCCCATGCCGCCCTGAGCCAAGGGGGACTCGACCTGCCAGCGGCCCTCGATGGTGCGGCCCGGCCAGGCCTCGAGCGGCAAAGGCGCGCTGGGCGCGGGCGCGGCCAAGGGCTCGAGCAAGCGCCCGAGTGCGTCGCGCGGCACGATGCCGAGCTCCACCGCTTCGAGCAGGGTCTTTCGCGTGCTGTCGATCCCGAGGCCGGTGCGCCGAGCGAGCTCGGCGAGGGAGGTCACCGCGGGAGACAAGAGCGCCGCCGACACGCGCGCCGCACGGGCCGAGCGTCGCGAATTCGTGAGGGCGCGCCACGCGAGCGCGATGGCTCCGAGCGTCGGGAACGCGCCGCCCGGGATCAGGAGCAAGAGACCCACGAGCCACTCGCCCGTGGCGATGCCCGCGATGCCCACCACCACCCAGAGCGTGGCGAAGCCGAGCACCAAGACCGCCGACGCCGCGAGCAGGAGCGAGCGCCGGAAACGCGAGCGCCGAAACGCCCGGAGCTTGGCCAGATCGAGCGGAAGCTCGAGCGCGGGGCGCACGCCCGACGCGCGCACGGGAAACGCGGCGCCGGCTTCGGTCGCCAGGCGCAGGAGCGTCGCGCTGGCGCGTTCGTCGCGCCCGAGAAACGCCTGCACTTCGTCCAGCGTGAGCTCGGGCCGCCCTTCTTGGAGCGCGCCGAGCTGGCGGAGCTCCTCGGCATCGCGCCGCCGAGAGATGCCGGCCCACGTGACGATTACGGCGCCGACGGTGGGGCCGACGCCGCCGAAGAAGAACACGATCAAGGCGTTGACGACGCCGACGCCCGTCAGCAGCACGATGGCGCCCCAGAACATCCAGAACGTCCCGAACAAGAGCCCGAACGCGCCCAGGCCGAAGAGCCACGCACCCCTTCGGCCGCGCTTCTTCGCCAAGGCCTCGAGCTCGTTCGGGACCAAGCGAAACGCCAGGGACTCAGCTTGTCTCGAAGTCATGGCTCGGGTCTCGAGCGAGCGCGACCTCCGGGCTCAGACAGTAGCCCGAACCTCGCGTGACGAGCAGCTCTCCGAGCCCGAGCTTCCTCAGGGTCGAGATTGCCACGCGCACGCGGTGCGCGCCCGCGGCCGGCAGCACCTTCTCGCCGGGCCAACCCGCGGCTTGCAGAGCTTGCCAGTCGAGCACGCCCGGTCCGCCTTCCCGAGCCCGCGCGAGCTCGGAGAGGAGCTTCGCCAGCGGCCGCCGTCGTTCGAGCGAGACGCTCTTGCCGTCGGGTGTGCGGAACCAGCGCCCGTCGTCCGCGACCGCGAGCGCGCGCGGCGAACCGCTGGTGCCGCCCGGCTCTCGAGCACATGCGCGGAGCGCGAGGCGCGTCCAGGCCGAAGCGATGGGCGGCGCCTGGAACGCAGGTCGCGCACCGGCATCGGAGAGGAAACACACGTCGAGCCAGGCGAGCGTCGCGGCGATGGCTTCGTGAGCGCCCGCGTCGAGCCGGCGTTCGTCCTTCGCGAGCGAGAGCTGCGCGTGGGCCTCACCGAGCTCGCCGGCTTCCACGGAAGCGAAGCCGAAGAGCGCGCGCGCCGTGGCCTCGGCCAACGCGTCCGAAGCTCGCTGGGCTTCGCCGACGAGCCTCCGGAGCTCGGGGCCCGGCGCCGTGAGGGTGCTCTCGTCGACGGCGATCCGAGCTTCGACGACGTCGGCGAGCCGCGACGGTCGCGGCAGCGCGAGGCTCTTCGCGGCCGTCAGCGCGCGGCGCGCGTCCTCCGGGGCGCCTCGATCCAAGTGCGCGCCTGCGAGCTCGAGCAACGCCGCATGCCGCTCCGTCACGAGACCCGCAGCGTCGAACACGGCTGCGGCGCGCTCGAGGAGCAACACGGGCTTCGCGCTTCCGAGTCGCGCCTCGACGCGAGCGAGCGCCACCAGTGCCTCGGCTTCGCCGCGACGGTCGCGGCTCTTGGCAGCGAGCTCGACGGCGGTGAGCGCGTGCCGCTTCGCAGCTTCGAGCTCCCGGGTCTCCGAGAGCGTGCGGCAGAGCCCGAGGTTCGCCTGGTATTCGAGCTCCGCCGAGCCGAGGGTCAGCGCCACGTGGAGCGCATGGCCGTGATCGCGCACGGCGCCCAGCGTGTCTCCCGAAAGCGCGAGCGCTCGCGCCGACACCAGGAGCGCGCGGGCGACGAGCTCCGGATCCGCTCCGCTCTTGCGCGTCGCGTGGATCACCGGTTCGACCAACGCGAGGTAGCGGAGCGCGGGTGCTTCGCCCTCTGCGGGGCCGAGAGCGAGCAGTGCCCAGAGCGCCGGCTCGGCTTGGGCTCGCGTGAGCTCGCGAGCTTCGAGCACCGACTCGACGACGGCGTGGAGCTCGCGTCGCTCGAACGCCACGCGAGTCGGGCGGCTCCCTGCCTCGCGCAGCGCCTCGCGCGCGAGCTCGCCGAAATGCGCGCGATGGCGCTCCGCGGCCTTGTGCCGAGCACCGGTTTCTCCGTGGCGCAGGGCGAAATCGCGCACGACCCCGAGCAGGGCGAGCCGGACCTCGCCGTCGACGTCCGCGCGGGTTTCGAGCAACGCCTTGCTGCGGAGGCTCGCGAGCACGTCGGCGACCGCGGGCGCGCCCGGGCTGAGCTCGAGCACGGCCTCCGCTGCGTCGACGGTGAAGTCCGCTGCGAAGGCGGTGAGCCCGGTGAGCGCCTGCTGCTCCCAGCTCTCGAGGGCTTGCCACGACCCCGTGAGCGCGGCGTCGAACGCGAGCTGGCTCGCATCGCGCGTGGCGCTCGCGTTGCCTCGGCTCGAGCGGACGCGGTGGAGCAACGCGCGTGCTCCCATCACGCCCAAGCGAGGGGCGGTCAGCACGAGCGCCAGAGGCAAGCCTTCGAGTGTGTCGAGGAGCTCGAGCAAGAAGGGCAGCTCGGCTTCGCTCGGCGAGTAGTCGGGACGCGTCTTTCGCACCTCGGTGACGAAGAGCCGGAAGGCCGGCCCCTCCGCGCCTGCTCCCGCGGGCCACGGCGCGACGGAGATGGGGCGCCCCTGCTCGCTTCCGAGGCGCGCTCGACGCGTGACCCAGAACGATAGCCCGGGCGCTTCGGCGAGCCACTCTTCGAGCGCGCGGGCCAGCTCCACATCCGGCGCGTCGAGATCGTCGACGAGCACGCACACCGAACCGCGAGCCGCGAGCGCATCGAGCCACGCAGCGCCCGGCGTGGTGCTGCTCGTGGTCGCTTCGGCGATGGCATCGCAGAGCTCCGCGGCGGTTCGCACGCTGCGCGCCGGCACCACGAACGTCGCGTCGAACCAGCCTTCGTCGCGCGCGCGCTGGAGCGCCACCCGCGCCAGCATCGACTTGCCCACCCCGACCGGCCCGCTGAGCTCGACGAGCCGCGCGCCCTCGGTCACCGCGGCACGCAAGCGTTCGAGGTCGTCTTGCCGGTCCTCGAAAGTGGAGTCGTGCAAGAAGGCCGGGCTCTTCACGGATTCTCCGGGTTCGAAGGGCAATCACCCTTCCAGAGCGACCGCTAGATGGCGAGGGAAAAAGCGGGCGCGTGCGCTGGGCGTGGACCGTCGAGCGGACTTGGTTCACCCTTGCAGGGCGTCGAAGGCCACACGGCGGGTGACCCATGCGGATGCGAAGCGTTCTGTATTGCTGCATTTTGGTCTCGCTCTCGAGCTGCGGCAGCAGTGACGACAGCAAGCTCTTCGGAAAGGGCGGTACCTCGAGCGGTGGCACGTCGGCCAGCGGCGGCGGCGGCACGAGCTCGGGCGGCACGAGCGCAGGTGGCACGAGCGCAGGCGGTACGAGCGCGGGTGGCACGAGCGCAGGTGGCGCGGGCGGCGCGACCGGTGGTGTGCCGGGTGGTGGAGGCGCGCCGGGCGGCGGTGGATCGCCGACGGGCGGCACGGGCGGCGCGCTCACGGGCGGAACCGGTGGCACCACGACGAGTGGTGGTGGCACCACTTCGGGCGGCGGCGCGCCTTCCGGCGGCGGCGGCACGACGGCCGGCGGTGGTGGCGCGACCGGCGTGAGCTACTGCAAGGGCAAGTGCGGCTCCACGTCGGCAGTGCCGCCGCTGAACTGCTACTGCGACGAGCAGTGCATCAACACGAACGACTGCTGTCCCGACTACGGCCCGGCGTGCAACCCGACCACCTCGGGCCCGGGCAAGGTCGAGTGTGCCGACACGACGTGCAGCGTTCCGAGCAACTTCTGCTGTGTGCAGTTCGTGAGCGGAGGAGCCCAGAATCCACACTGCCAGACCGCCGGAACGACCTGTCAGGGGCCCGACGTCTACTGCGACGGACCCGAGGATTGCGCGACGGGTGAGGTCTGTTGCAGCACGCCGGTCGGCACGAACAACAGCTTGCTCGCCGAGTGTCGGACCAAGTCGGCCTGTTCCGATGCCAACCAGCGCATTCTGTGTGGCGCCGACCCGAGCGTGTGCCAGCCGGGCGAGGTTTGCGTGCCTCACCCATGGGCGAAGCAGTACAACTACTGCCAGTGAAGACCATCGCCCACCTGGGGCCCAACGGAACTTTCGGCGAAGCCGCCGCGCTCGCGTTCGCGCCAGACGCGCAGCGCGTGGCGTTCGCGAGCCACGCCAGGGTGGTCGAGGTCGTCGAGCAAGGTCTCGCCGACGCCGGAGTGCTGGCCGCCGAGAACAGCATCGAGGGTGCGGTGAACGAGACCCTCGACCTTCTGTGCTTCGAGACCGAACTCTTCATTACCGCCGAGATCATCGTGCCGGTCGAGCACTGCTTGATCGCCCGCGCGGGAGCCGAGCGGCCGTTCCGCGTCGTGTATTCCCACCCGCAGGCGCTGGCCCAGTGCCGAAAGTACTTGGCCGCGCATCATGCTGACGCCGCCACCCTGGCCACGCTCTCCACGGTGGCCGGCGTGGAGCGTGCGCTGGCCGAAGAAGCCGCCGCTGCCATCGGCTCCGCTCGCGCCGCCGAGCTCGCCGGCGCCGAGATCGTGGAGCGCGGGATCCAGGACCGCGCCGGCAACGTGACGCGCTTCTTGGTCCTCTCGAAAACTGCCGCCGCGCCGACGGGCCACGACAAGACTTCTCTCGCTTTCAAGACGGCGCACGATCGTCCGGGCACCTTGGTCGAGGTGCTGTCGGAGCTCGCGTCCCGGGGCGTGAACCTCACCAAAATCGAGTCCCGCCCGGCTCGCGACGCCCTCGGCATCTACGTCTTCTTGGTGGATTTCGAAGGCCACCGCCAAGACCCCGTCGTGGCCGAGGTGATCGAGCGCGTCCGCTCGAAAGTGAGCTGGCTCAAGTCGTTCGGCTCGTACCCGAGGGCGTGAGCCGTCCGGCGCGACGCCACGGGACTACTCGCAAGTGCAGGTATCGCCCTTCTTGGGCTTGCACTTGCTCTTCGCGTCGTCGTCGTCCGAGCCTTCGATGGTCGGCTTGGCCTTGCACTCGGTCTTGCCGCTCAGGCTGCCGCAAGCTTTGTCTTTCGGGTACTTCCACTCGAAGCACTCGGCCTCGTCCGGAGATTCGAGGCGAGAAGGAGCTCGGGCCGCGGACTCGGAGCTCAGAGCGGCGAGCACGAGCCCGCCCAAAACCACCGCGCCACCGAGTCTCACCAGCGTCATCGTCGCCTCCGAGCGGGAACGCTAGTCCAGCTTCCGCCGCGCGTCATCGGGATAGAATCGGCGCGTGGTGCGCTCCCATTGGCTGCTCCTGCCCCTCGCCGTCACGGCGTGTCGCGCGGAGGCGGTCGAGCGCGCTCTGCCCGTCGAGCCGGTCGCGGTCGGCTCGAGCTCGGCGAGCGCGCCACCCGCTCAGCCGGTAGCCAAGCGTGCGGCGAGACCCGAAGCGCCACCGGATCCCGAGGCGCTCCCGTGTCCGTCGGGGCGTGCCTCGTGCGACGAGGCCCACCCCAGCGTGGCGCGGGGCATCGCACGACGCGCGGAGCGCTATCTCGAAGGCTGTCGCGAGTGCAAGCAGAAGGCAGCCGTCGAAGCCACGCTCCGCAGCATGCGCGCCGTCGTCGAACGCGACGAGCGGAGTCGCAAACGCAGAGATCCGAAGGGCTGCGCTTCGTCGGCCGAGATCGGGAGCTTGGTGAGCCCCGACTCGGTGATGGCCGGGGACCGCCCGAAGGTGGTGTTCGCGACCGACCGGGCGCTCGACGCCGAGCTCGTGTTCGTGACGAGCGACGGTTCGGAGCGACGGCTAGAAGCGCGTGGCTCGGGCGCCACGGATGCGCCGTGGTTCCGGGTAGCGGAGCTCGACGGCGTCGAGCTGGGCGAGCATCGCGTCGAGCTCCGGAGCGGCGGCCGCGTGCTCGCGTGTCGCAGGCTCGCCGTCACGCGTGAACGCCGGCCGCGGTCGGCGCCGGCCGGCGCTTGGCGCAGCGTGCGGAGCTGGGGGCCGGGGGAAGAGGCGCTCTACTCGGCGTGGATCACCTTGGCCTTCGATGCGCCCGAAGGCACGCGCTGGAAGGGCATCGCGCGCGTGCTCGGCGACCGCGAGCGGAACTTGCTGTTCGACCACTTTCGCGAAAAAGAGGACTCCGATCCCGAGCGGCTCGCACTCGACCCCGACTGCGCCGACGCGCCCTTCCTGATGCGCGCCTACTTCGCGTGGAAGTTGGGTTTGCCCTTCGGGTTCCACAAGAAGAGCATCTCGACCCCGAGCGGTCCGCCCAGATATTCCGAGTGGGTCACCAATGATTCGCTGGTCACCCCCGGCGTGCGCGCGCCGGGCCTCCCGTCGAACGAGTTCCGCGAGCTCGCGCGCGCGCTGAAAGAGGACATCACGGCGCGCACGTTGCGCACGGCCTACGACGACGACGGCGGCGATCTCTATCCGGTCGAGCTCCGGCGGAGCGAGCTTCGCCCCGGCGTGGTGTTCGCAGACCCCTACGGACACACGCTCACCATCGTGAAGTGGGTCGAGGCCGCGGCGGGGCGACCGGGTCGCCTCTTGGCGGTGGACGCGCAGCCCGACGGTACGCTCGGCATGCGACGCTTCTGGCGCGGCAACTTCTTGTTCTCCCAAGAGCACGCCACCGGCGGCTTCGGCTTCAAAGCGTTTCGTCCCATCGTGAAAGGCGACCAGGGCCCGCGCCTGCTGGACAACGGCGAGCTCTCCGTCGCCGCCGGCTTCCCTCGCTTTTCGCTCGCGCAGTCGAAGCTCGGCCCGGCCGAGTTCTACGCGCGCATGTCCGAGCTAGTGAGCCCGGACTCGGTGGAGCCGCGAGTCGAGCTCGAAGAGCTGATCGGCGCGTTGATGGCGCAGCTCGAACGACGCGTGGACGAAGTCTCTGCCGCCGAGGAGATCGTCGCGGCGCGGCGCACGCCCGTCGACATGCCGGAGGGCCGCGCCATGTTCCAGAGCACCGGCGCTTGGGAAGCCGTGAGCACACCGTGCCGTGATCTGCGCCTGCTGGTCGGCCTGGACAGCGTGCTCGGATATCCGGCGGAGGCCGCGGCACGGGCAGCGAGCTCGAGCGAAGGTGAATCGGTACGCCGCGAGCTCGAGACCTACCTGAGCGAGCAAGCAAAGGTGCGAGCCATCGAGTACACGCGCTCCGACGCGACGAAGCAGCGCCTGACCCTGCAAGAGATCATCCGGCGTCGGGCGCGCTTCGAGCTGGCCTATAACCCCAACGACTGCCCCGAGCTCCGCTGGGGCGCGGAAGAGGGCGGCGCCGAGCTCACCTCGTGCCGGCGCCGAGCCCCTGACAGCCAGAAGCGCCGCATGGACCAGATGCGCTACTGGTTCGCGCGGCGCTACTCGTGCGGCTAGAGACTCGTGCTACTTGCCGCCCGGCGTGACGAAGTCGCTCGGGCACTCGGCCTTGGCGGCGGCGGACGAAGCGTGCTTGCTCGAGGGGTAGTACCAAGTCGTCGTGTTGCCGCGCTGGCAGCCGCCGAGCGCGGCAGAGGTATCGCAGGCCCGCGCCGCCATGGTGTAGCCGGCCGCCGGCGAACAGATGGCACGCACCTTGTCGTTGGGCTCGGTGTGGAAGTCCATGCAGATGGAGCTGCCGCTGCCGGCCGACGAACGCATGTCGCAGCTGGCCTTGACCTCTTTCGGGCCGCTCTTCTTGCACGCGAGGAGAGCCGCCGCGAGCACCATCACTCCGAGCACCGAGGTCGTTCCCAGCCTGGCCCAACGGCCCTTCGGAGGCCGCGCGGCCGAGGTGTGAGAACGAGCGAGCGAGAGCTTCATGACATTTCCTCCTCTGCTCTTTCGCGTACCACGACAGGCGACGCGGTTTCCAGCGTGACCGGCGGGGCGCCTTCAGATTTGGCCGCGCCAGGGGTGCCCGCGGAGGTACTGCGAGAAGTCGTCGTGCCGGTCGTTCTCCCAAAAGCCGAGGCCGAGCGCGAAGCGAGTGGTCGTGACCCCGCCGATCACGTATTCGGTCGCCGTCACGTCGACCATGCTCGAATGGCCGATGGGGATGAGCAAGCCGAAGCGCAGGCCCAAACCAGCCCGGTGGCCGAGATAGCGCGTGGTCGTCAGCTGGTCGTTCGCCTTCGACTCGAGATCGACCTGGAGCAGCGCGTAGCTCCCGATGAGATCGACGTACGGGTAGACTGGGCCCTGTCCGATCTCTTTTCCGACGAAAGCTTCGATCTCGTCGCCCCAGATCTTGGTGGGCGCTGCCTTCACGCCCTCCGCGAGACCCGTCGTGCGCACCGACACGTCGTCGAGGCCGAAGTGGGCGAGGCCGCCGCCGAAGCGCGTGTCGTCGAGCAGCACGTCGAAGCGAGCATCCACGCCGCGCAACCTGCCCCAGCCCCAGAGCTCGGACGAGCTCCGCGCGAGCTCGCGTGGCGTGTCCGCCCAAGGCGCGCGCGTGAGCCCTAGCTCGTGCACCCGCGTCTCACCGCTCAGGTAGTGGATCTGACCGCCGAAGACGTCGGCGCTCGCGCTCGGGCTCGCCGCGACCGACGCGAGCGCCCACGGCAAGACCGCCATTACCCGAGCGACGGACCGCGTGCCTGCGCGCATGCGCGTTTCTACGTCGGCGGGTGGGTGGGCATTCCTCCGAGCTCGGGAGCCAAGCAGCAGGAAAACTCGGTTGGTGGGACCGAATTTTCGAGCTAGGTTTTGGCTGTGCTGCCTGCGCCGAAGGCCGCAATGCTCGCGGGTTCGCGTGCGCGCCCGTCGCCGGCGCTCGGCCTCATGGCTTGCGTGCTCGTGCTCGGTTGTAGCGGCAACACCGAGAGCCAGACGGGGCCGATGGCCTCGGGTCCCGATCTCGACGTAGCCGGCACTTGGCACGACTGCGGAAGCCGGCTCGCCCTCGGATCCGACGGCTCGTTCGTGCTCGAGCGCTTGCTCGGCGCCTGCAAACAAGAGGGGCTCTACTCGGTGAGCGGCGACCAAGTCACCTTCGACTACCAGACGAGCACCTGCGCGACGCTCTCGCCGAAGGTGACCGTCGAGGCCGTCAAGCTGGCCGGGCGCCTCGTCTTGGTCGCGCCCGACGGCACCGACACCTACTTCTCGGAGTCCGCGCCACGCGCGCGTTTCGAGCTCACTGGCAAAGGCACTGGCAATCCCGGCAACGGCACCAGCATCGTACGCATCGTCGGAGATCCGAGCGCTCCTCCGTTCTCCGGCTGCTACTACTCGGCGGACATGAGCTGCGGTGGCTTCCTCTCGTGCGGCGGCTCAGTGGACGAATGGCAGCTCGACGAAGCGAAGTTCGTCGCCAAGCTCGGCTGCACGGGGCCCTGCCCCTGCTCCGCGGTGTTGCAGGGCTCGCCCTCGGCATCGGGTGACGTGCCGGGTTTCTATGACGCCATCGACTGCTCCGGGGCGTACTCGGGGACGTTCGTCTTGGCCAAGACCGCGGATTGAAGGTCTGTCGAAAATTGAGGGCGCACGCCGGCGAAGCCGGCCCGCGTAGGGTGGGGCCCCGACGAATTCACTTCACCCAGAAGGGTGAGGGACCGGTGCTCCGGGTCGTGCGAAGCTTCATGCGAGAGGGATGCCGCACCGACTCGAGCACGTGGCGATCGTGATGGATGGCGCCGGGCGCTGGGCCGAGGCACGTGGTCTCTCGCGTCGCGACGGACACGAACGCGGTTTCCAGATCGCTCGCGAGATCGCGGCAGAAGCAGCTTCGCTCGGGGTCTCGCACCTGACGCTCCACGTGTCGAGCCTCGCCAGCGAAGATCGCCCACGCGACGAGGTGCGCTGGCTCATGGAGCTCTGCGCCGACTTCGTCCGCTCGCTCACGCCCGTCTGCGTCGAGCACGACGTTCGCTTCGGCGCCATCGGTGAGCTCGACGAGCTCTTCACGCCGACGCGCCACGCCATCGAGACGTTGGTGGAAGCGAGCGCGAAGCGCGCGGGCCTGAAGCTCACGCTCGGCATCGCCTACGCAAGCCGCCGCGATCTGGCCCAGGCTGCCCGCGAGCTCGCGACTCTGGCGCGCGCGGGAGTGCTGATGTTGGAGGAGATCGACGAGCAGGCGCTGCACCGCGCCATGTCCACCAAAGACCTGCCGCCGGTGGATCTCTTGATCACCACCGGCTCGGGCGAGAGGCTGTCGGACTTCTTGCTCTTCGAGTGCGCGCGCGCCGACGTGCGCTTCCTCCCGGAGCTCTGGCCCGACTTCGATTGCGAGAAGCTCCGCGCGCTCGTGGCCTCCGCGGTCACGGCGCGAGCTTCAGCGTGAGCGTGCGCTTCCGGTCTTCCACGTTCGTGAGCTCGAGCTTCACGCTGTTCCCCCGAAACTCGAGCGCCTCGACCCTCTCGGCCGCGACCTTCTGCTCGGCGACCTTGCGACCGCGCCGGAGGTCGTAGACCACGACGGCCTCGTCCGACGCGGGAAGGCTGGGGAAGGTGGCGAGAAGGCTGGCGTCGGCCGAAACCTCGAGCCCCGAAACCACGCCGCCGAGCTTCGTCCGCCCTCGTGCATCGTACACGGCGAAGGAAGCGCAGTTCGTGCCGCAGCCCCAGTGGTGAACGAGCAGATCGCCCGGCGTGAAGCGGAGCTCACCGCCGTAGCCCGGACGGAAGCGCGCGATGCGCTGTCGCGTGCGTAGGTCGTAGATGGAGAGCACGAGCGGTCCCTTGGCTCGATGCCAGACCAGCGCGAGACGCCCGCTGGGAGAGATCGCACTCTCGTGGACCGATTGGGGCTCGGGGAACCGCTCGAGCACGCGCCCACGCTTGCCGTCGAAATAGAGCACCTCTCCCGTGCCCCAGAGCCGGCGCACCAGCGTGAGCCGGGGTTTCGCCCGAGCCGCAACCGAGCTCGGCGATAGCGCGGCCAAGAGGCACGTGGCCCCGAGGAGGTACGCGAACCACGGGCGTGAACGCATTCACTTCTCCCATGTCGCAGCGCGCCGCTCGGGTCAACCCGCCGCGCGTCCGGTCAGCCCCCGCTTTCTCCCGCGCCCAATTGGGTGTGAGATGGGCCCATGCCGCGCCATGGCTCCCGGGCGACTTCGCTTCTGCTCGTCGCGCTGGCTTCCGGGGGTTGCGGAGAAGACGAGCGCGCCGTGCCCGAGGTCCCGATCTGCGACCGGCTGATCGACGCCTGCGCGTCCGCGCCCGTTGCCGGGCCCGCGCATTCGCCGCCCGTCACCGTGGTGCCCTCGGCGGCCATGCCGAAGCAGGTCGTGTCGCAGACGTCCCACAACAACCTCGACATCGTTTGGTTCGGCGGTCGGCTCTATTTCGCCTTCCGAACCGCGCCACACCACTTCGCCGGAACGAAGAGCGTGCTCTACGTCGTCAGCACCGAAGACCAGAGGAGTTGGCGCTACGAGGCCAAGGTCTCCCTCGGCCGAGACGTGCGTGAGCCTCGCTTCTTGCCGGTCGGCGGTCGGCTCTTTCTCTACTTCGCCGTGCTCGGAACCAACCCGCTGGCCTTCGAGCCCGAAGGCACGAAGGTCATGGAGCGGCTCGGCGTGGCTGACTGGTCGGCGCCCGAAGACATCTTCGACCCGGGCTTCATCCCCTGGCGCGCGCGCAACCTCGGTGGCACGGGCTATCTGATGGGCTACACCGGCGGCGAAAACATCTACCAGGGTCAGGACCCGACCGTTTCGCTCTACTTCTTGCGGACCGAGAACGGTCGGGACTTCTCGCCGGTCGTTCGCGGAAAGCCCATCGTTCTCGAGAGCGGCGCTTCGGAGACCGACTTCACCTTCCTCGACGACGGCTCGCTCGTCGCCGTGAGCCGCAACGAGCTCGGCGACGAAGATCGCTGGGGCTCCAAGATCTGCCGCGCACCGGCCGACGATCTCGGTGCCTGGACTTGCAAACCGGATCCCAAGAAGTACGACTCGCCGCTCGTGTTCCGGAACGGGAGCGACGTCTGGCTCATCGGGCGCCGCCAAATCGGGAATGACGGCAACTACGACCTCTTCGACACCTCGCTCTCCGCCGAGGAGCAGACGACGAAATACGAAGCGGTGTACTGGAAGACGCCCAAGCGCTGCGCGCTCTGGAAGGTCGACCCCGAAGCCCTGAGCGTCTCGCACGTGATCGATCTGCCGTCGAACGGCGACACCTGCTTCGCCAGCGCGGTCCCGCTCCGCGACAAGAGTCATCTCGTCTACAACTACACGTCGCCCCTCGACGGCATGGAGCGAAGCTGGCTCGACGGCCAGCAGAACCCGACGTTGATCTACGGACTCTCGCTGACGCTGCCCTGACGCCCCCGACCTGCGCCACGGCCCATCACGCGGCGCCGAGCACGGCTCGAGCGGTTCACCCCCCACGCCGCGAGTGCGAGAAGCCAAGGCGTGAGCGCGGACGATCGCGCATCGCGCGCTCCGCTCCGACACGCGCAGCCATCGTCGCCAGAGCCCGCGGTCTTTCCCTCGGCGGTTCCTCCCGCGCCGCCTGCGCTTCCCGCGCCACCTGCGCCGCCTGCGCTGCTCGTGCCACCCGCACCGCTCGTGCCACCCGCACCGCTCGTGCTGCCCGTGTTGCTCGTGCCGCCCGCGCTGCCCGTGCCGCCCGCGCCACCGCTCGCGTCGCCTGCGTCGCCCGCGTCGCCTGCGTCGTTTCCTCCGTCCGTACCCGCATCGAAGAGCTGGGCCGGTGCTGCTTGATCGAGGAAGGCGATGGCTTCAGCGAGCCAACCGCTGTCCCAACGATGGGGGCGCTGGGGTCCGTCGACCCATGCGTGGCTCATGCCGAGCGCGAGCATGCTCTGGTGGGCCGCGATCATGTCGTTGCGCCACGCGCCCTGGGAGCTGTAGCCGCCGAGCCAGAGCCGCGGCGGTGACGGGAACTCCGAGGCGTGGAGCGGGAGGAGCTTCGGGATCGCGTAGGAGTCGTAGTTCGCTTGCGTCCCGAACACGGAGTTCATGAGCAGGCCGCTCACCAAGAGCGGCTGATTCAGCGGCGCGTCCCAAGCGGCCGCGGCGTGGAACGCTTGCGAATGCCTCAGGATCAAGCTCATGGCTCCGTTGCCGGACTTGCTGAACCCGAGCAGAAGTCGCACGGCGGGGCCTGCCTGGCCCGGCGTCTCCGGGTAGAGCGTCTCCAACGTCGGAACGATGTCGTTCACGAAGTAGCTCTCCTGCTGCACCGTCGGGTCGGTGGCGTGATCGCCGTACCAAGGCACGATGCTGAACGCTGGCACCACCACGGTGAGGTGCAGCGCATCGGCCACGCCGAGCACGCGCACGCTCTCCATCGGATCTCCGAACGCTGACTGGGTTCCCGCCTCCACCGGCAACACGTAGAGGAAGCGCCGTTGGCCGACGCCGGGCGTCTTGGGCAGGAGCACGCGGAGGTCGTTGGGCGCGCTCGCTTGGTAGCTCGACGTGACGGGGTAGTGGAGCACGCCGTTCGCATCCTGGGTCGGCGCGCCGACGACGGGCGCGGCGCGGGCGTCGAGCGCGGAGAGCACCGAGAGCACGAGGAACGAGCACGCAGCCCAACGCGGCGAGTTCATGCGACCCACCCGCCCAAACTAGCGGTCACTCCCGGAGCCGACAATCACGGCGTGCCCTGCTCCACGATTCGCTCTACTCTTCCGCCACGGCACTCATGACCCAGAGCCAGCGCTTGCGTCACGCCATCTTGGGAGCTCTCGCCACGAGCCAGGCTTTCACACCTCTGCTCGTCGGCTGCGGCAGCCGCACCGGCATCGATCTCGGCGGCGCCGGCGGCGTCGCGGGCGACACGGGTACCGGCGGCAGCGCGGGTGGCAGCGGAGGCACGAGCAGCGGGGGCAGCGGCGGCACCGGGGGCAGCGTCGGGGGCAGCGGTGGCACCGGCGGCAAGCCCGTCGTGAACTGCAGCTTCGGCAGCAAGGTGGAGAGCTGCATGTCGCCCGACGAAGCTTGGTACATCGCCGATCATCCGCCCCAAGGTGGCGACATGGTCGGCAACTGCCCACCGGCCGACATGGTGCAGAACAGCTGCTGCAACACCGCCCAAGCCATGTGGGAACAGGCTGGCCAGTGCTGCTACGTGTTCTGCGAAGGCGCGTGTTGCGGTCGCCCGTTCACCCTCGACGGCGAGCTCGTGCTGGCGGAGCTCGTCGAGCGGAGTGACTTCTCTACCGAGCTCGGCGTCGCGGCGACCCCCAGCGCGTGCATCGCCGACGCTTGGCTGCGCGACGCGAAGATGGAACACGCGAGCGTCGCGAGCTTCGCTCGCACCGTGCTCGAGCTCCTGTCGTTCGGCGCTCCCCCCGAGCTCTTGCGCGACGCCGAGGCTGCCATCGGCGACGAGATCGAGCACACGCGCCTGTGCTTCGGTCTGGCCGAGCGCTTCGGCGCCGACAAGCTCGGTCCTGGGCCGTTCCCGCTCCAGGGCCTCGTGCTCGAACGCTCCCTCGAGGCGTTCGCGGTGGCCACGTTCCGCGAAGGCGCGGTGGCCGAGACCATCGCTGCTCTTGCCGCCCGCGAGGCCCTTGGCGGTGCGCGAGACGCCGAGGTCCACGCTGCGCTCCGCACCATCGCGGACGACGAAGAACGTCACGCGACCTTCGCCTTCCGCTGCCTCGCCTTCGCGCTGGCCCAAGGCCACGAGAGCGTGCGCACGGCCCTCGAACGCGAGCTCGCGGAGCTCGAGCTGCCGCCCCTCGACGAGCCCGCCCGGGCGCTCGACGTGAGCGCCGAAGCCTTCCGCGCCGCCGGTCGGCTGCTCCCCGAAGAGCTGGTCGCCGTCGCCGAGCGCGCACGTCACGAGGTCATCGAGCCTTGCATGCGCGCGCTCTTGGCCAGCGTCCGGCGTCACGGTTCGCTCGAGACGCACGCGTCGAGCTAGGCTCCTCGCCCATGCGCTCCGGGTTCGTCGTCGTCGCGGTGGTTCTGCTCTGCTCGGCTTGTAGGTCGAAGCCCAAGACCGACGACCGCCCCGATCCCGATCGCGAGGCCCTCGAAGACGAGCAAGCGCGGGTGGCTCGCGGCGAGAAGGTGGGCGAAGCCCTGCGCGCTCCCAAGATCGTGGTGGACGTCCAGTCGATCCAAGTGAACGGGCAACGCGTCGGCGCGCGTTCCGATCTCCCCGGCTCGGAGCTTCGCCGCGTCGATTCCGTGTTTCAGTTCGTCAAGGGCCTGCGCGAGCACTGGAAACAGATCCACCCCGGCGATCCCTTCACCGGCGTCGCGACCGTCGGTCTGCCCGCCGACATCGGCTACTACGAAGCGGCGAGCTTGCTCCAGACGCTGGCGTTCGCCGGCTACCCGAGTCACGAGCTCGCCGCCGGCAACGACAAGCTATCGCTCGAGCTCTTCGTGCCCGGCCCACCCGTCCCCGAACCCGAGAACCTGCCGCCCCAGCGCGAGCTCGAGCTGTGTCACGAAAACGGATGGCGCGTTCGCTACAGGTACGACGTGCCGGCGATCAACGGCACGAGCGCTGCGCCTTGGGGTCGCGACGAAGCCGCCGGGTCCGCCCCCGCTCCGGTCCGTCCATCGCTTCCGTGGCGCGACGCCAACGCGACGGACCTCGGCGCGAGCCTCGGCCAGCTCTGCGGCTCAGGCTGCAGTCGTGTGGTGGTGGGCGCGAGTGGAAACGCACCGGCCTGGGCCAGCGCTTCGGCCATGCTCGCCGTCGTGCTGCGCGGGAGCTCGAAGCCTCCCGCGATCGCGTTCCGGCGCTGCTCGGCCCCGAGCGACTCCGATTCCGCGCCATCGGCTGCGCCCGCGCCATCGGCTGCGCCCGCGCCATCGGCGGCGCCCGCGCCATCGGCCGCGCCCGCGTCATCGGCCGCGTCCGCCCAGCGCCCGCCCGCGCGCATGAGGGTGCGAACACCGAAGATCCGCCTCGGAGTCATCTCGACGAGTGCGGGCCTCGCGCCCGAGCCCGTCCAGGCCGTCCTGCGCACGAGCGTAGAATCGCTCGCGCGCTGCTACGCCGTCGGCCTCGAGCGCAACCCCGCGCTCCAGGGGCGCTTCACGGTTCGCTTCGTGCTCG
>JAXLYN010000019.1:0-158177 GCA_046351435.1 Polyangiaceae bacterium | reverse complement strand
TACCAAAGGAAGCCGATGCCGGCGCCGATCACCGCGGCGCCGAACACGGCGAGCTCCGCCATCTCTGGGATGCCGGCGATGTGGAGGTAGCCCGCCAACGGTCGGCCGAAGAGCACCGAGCCGGCGATGTAGGCCCACACCACGTAGGTGCCTGCGTTGATCATCACCGGACCGATGGCGAGCCCGTCGAGGCCGTCGGTCAGGTTCACGGCGTTGCTCGTGCCCACCACCACCAACACGGCGAACAGGAAGTACGCCCAGAGCGGAAGCTCGATGGGATGCTTGTCGAACGCGAGGAAGGGCAGCGCCAGGCGCGCCCGCATGTGGATCCAATCCGGCGGAAGCTTGGAGCTGCCCAGGAACAGGTAACCGACTGCGCCGCCACCGATGGCGAACTGCCCGAGCAGCTTGTAGCGCCCGGGAAGTCCCCGCGAGCTCTTGCCTTCGATCTTGAGGCGATCGTCCAAGTAGCCGATGGCCCCGTAGCCAGCGGTGACCGCCGTCGTGGCCAGCACGAACACGTTCTTCACGTCGGCCCAGAGCGCCGTCGGTACCAGCACCGCCAAGAGGATCAGCGCGCCACCCATGGTGGGCGTTCCCGCCTTGATTTTGTGGGATTCGGGACCTTCGTCGCGGATCACCTGACCGATCTGCTTGGTCTGGAGCGTCCGGATGAACCAAGGCGCCAGCACGAAGCACATCACCATCGCAGTGATCGTGCTCATGATGGCGCGGAACGGCGTGTACCGGAGCACGTTGAGCGCACCGGCCCAGCCGTACTTGCTCGAGAGCGGATAGAGCAGCTCGTAGATCACGCGGCCTTGCCTTTCGCGGAGACGAGCCCCGAGACCACGCGCTCGACGCGCACGCCGCGTGAGGCCTTCACCAGCACGACGTCACCCGGTTCGACCCACTCGAGCACCAGCGAGAGCGCCGCCTCGGCGTCGCGAGCGAACCGGGCCCGGGGGCCCGCCGCGGCCGCCAGATGCGCGGCGTCGCCACCCACCGCGACCAGTGCGTCGGGCTGCATGTCCGCAAGGGCGCGCCCGACCGCCGCGTGCTCGCGCTCACTGAGCGGACCGAGCTCGCGCATCTCCCCCACCACGAACAGGAGCCGCGCGCCGCGGGCACGAGCGAGCTCCTTCGCAGTCTCGGCGGACGCGAGCATGCTCGGCGGGTTCGCGTTGTAGCTGTCGTCGAGCACGACGCTGCCGTCGAGAAGCTCGATGGGCGTCAAGCGGCCCGGCTCGCCCGAACCCAGCAGCTCGAGGCCGGCGTCGAGCTCGCTCGCATCGAGGGCTCGCCCGGTGACGCGCTCGGCGACGGCCAGGGCGGCGCACAGCGCGAGGGCGCCGGGCACGCCGTGGAGCCCCGTCTCGAAGTGCAGGTCTTCACCCGTGGGGCGAGCGACGGACAGCGCGCTCCGAAACCCAGGCAGCGAGCGTCGAGCGAGCAAGCGGTAGCCCGCGCGGGGCGAGCTGCCGTAGGTGAGCTTCTCGCTGGCCGAGGAGCGATCGAGCTCCTGCATCACGCGGGCGTCGTCGGCGTTGCCGACCGCCGTTCCGGCCCGACCGAGCGCGCGATAGAGGTCGCCCTCTTCCGCCTGGATCTCGTCGAGGTCACCCAGGCCCTCCGAGTGCTCGATGCCGATCAGCGTCACGACCGCCACGTCGGGCGCCACCATGGCTCCGAGCCGCGCGACTTCGCCTCGCTGGTTGGTGCCGACCTCGACCACCGCCACGTCGTGCTCGGGTCCGAGGCCGAAGAGAACCATCGGCACACCGATCAGGTTGTTCAGGTTGCCGCGCTCGAAGTGGACCTTCTCGCCCAAGATCCCAGCCAGCAGCGCGCTCACCGCGCTCCGCGTGGTGGTCTTGCCCGCCGAGCCCGCGATGGCCACCAGCGTGCCCGCCCAGCGCTTGCGGTGGAAGAGCGCGAGGGCGCCCAGGGCCGCGAGCGTGCTCGGCACACGCACGACGCTGAGCTCCGGGGGAACCTCCACGTCTCGCTCCAAGAGGACGATCCGAGCGCCGCGGGTGCCAACGTCGCCCGCGAACGCGTGCCCGTCGAAGTGCTCGCCCGAGAGCGCCACGAACAGCTTGCCTTCGACGTCGGCGCGCGAGTCGGTGGTGATGCCGGCGACTTCGCGGGCGCGGCCCACGCGGACTTCACCGCCGGTCGCGCGCGCGATCTCTTCCAAGGTGAAGGGCACGCGGTTTTGGGGGATCGCCGTCGCCATCAGGCCCGCCCTCGTTGGCGGCGCAGCGCCAGCGCCTTCTTGGCCTCGACCCGATCGTCGAAGTCCCGACGTAGGGCGCCGACCAGCTGATACGGCTCGTGGCCCTTGCCGGCGACGAGCACCACGTCGCCCGGCCGGGCGCCGAGGACGGCGCGCTCGATGGCGGCTGCCCGGTCCAGCTCGACCTCGAACGGAATTCCGTGGGGACGGAGGCCGGGCAGGATCGCGTCAGCGATGGCTTCAGGGGATTCGGAGCGCGGGTTGTCGTTGGTGACGATGGCGCGCGACGCGAGACGGCCCACCGCGTCCCCCATCTTGGGCCGCTTGTCGGGGTCGCGATCACCACCGCAGCCGAACACGCACACGAGCTCGCCCGTAGAAAGCGTGCGACAGGTCGCGAGCGCGCGAGCGAGTGCGTCGGGTGTGTGGGCGTAGTCCACCAGCACCAGGACGTCGTCTTCGGGCGCGTCGCAGCGCTCGAGGCGCCCCGGCACGGCGGGACCGTCGACCAGCCCCTGGGCCGCCCGCGCCGCGTCGAGCCCGAGCGCCTCCACCACCGCCAGCGCCGAGAGCAGGTTGTCCAGGTTGTGCTCGCCGACCAGCCGACTCTCCAGCGCGACCGTGCCCGAGGGGAGCTGGACCGTGGCTCGAATGCCCCGCGCATCGAGCCGAACGTCCCGCGCCACCACGTCGGCGTCCGGGCGTCGCTTGCTCACGCTGAGGCAAGGCCGACTGAGCTTGCCCCGGATCACGTCGCCGAAGGGGTCGTCGACGTTCAGCACCGACACGCCTGGCAGGAGCTCGGTGAAGAGGCGGAGCTTGGCGTCCGCGTAGGCCTGCATCGTGCCGTGGAAGTCGAGATGGTCTTGCGTGAGGTTCGTGAAGACCGCCACGGCGAAGCGTAGGGCTTCGACTCGACACAGGCTCAGAGCGTGGCTCGAAGCCTCCATCACGAAGTGACTGCCGCCGAGATCGCGCACCTTCGCGAGGTAGCGCGTGACCTGGTCCGCTTCGGGGGTGGTGAGCGGCGAGTCCACCAGCGTCGACTCGAAAGCGAAGCCGAGCGTGCCGAGCCGACCGACGCGTCCACCGGCCGCCGCGATCGCGGCCTGGGTGAGGAACGACGAAGTGGTCTTTCCGTTCGTACCCGTGATGCCGATCACTCGGAGGTCGTGGGACGGATGACGATGCACGGCCTCGGCGGCCAAGGCGATGGCGAGGCGCACGTCGTCCACCCGCACCGCCGGCACGCCGAGCGATGGCAGCTCGGTCCCCTCCTCGACCAGGAGAGCTCGGGCGCCGGCGCGCACCGCGGCTTCGGCGAACGCCGCTCCGTCGGAACGGCTGCCGGCCCGCGCCGCGAACAGATCGCCCTTCTCGACGCGACGCGAGTCCTGTCGCACGTCGGTGACGCGCACGTTCCCGTCGCCGACGACGCGCGCGTCGACGCGCCCGAGCTCGCTGACGAGCTCGCGGAGCGTGATTCCGACTTCGACGGTGGACTCGGTAGGCATGCTCATCATGAGGCGGGCTCGAACACGAGGGTGACGCTCGCGCCTTTGTCGACGACGCCCCCGGGCGGTGGCTCCTGCTTCTTCACGAGACCGGTTCCAGAGACCCGAGGGCTCGCTCCGAGCTCGAGCAGTTGCCGCACGGCGGCCCGCGCCGGCCAGCCCGTGAGATCCGGGACCCGCACCTTGCCTGCTGGAACCGGACCCGTCGCCACCTTGCTCTCTTGCACGCTGGGCGCGATGCCTCGCACTTCGCGCAGCACTTCGTAGGCGACGTTGGCGCGATCGGGCTTGGTGCCTAGCTCTTTGACGTCCACGCGCTCTTGGCTGTCCGGCGTGAGGCCTTTGTATTTGAGTGCGGCTTGGGCCACGCGCCGGAAGATCGGCGCAGCCACCGCGCCACCCGCGTGCTCGACCATGGGCTCGTCCACGATCACGCTGAGGGCGACCACCGGCTTCTTGGCGGGTACGAAGCCCACGAAGCTGGCGATGAACTTGTCGAGGGAGTAGCGCCCGGTGGCCGGATCCGTCTTCTGCGCGGTCGCGGTCTTGCCCGCCACCTGATAGCCATCGACCGCCGCTTCGGTGCCGGTGCCCTCGCCTTCGGTCACCGCGATCATCAGCTCGGTCACGGTCTGGGCGATCCGCTTCGGAATCACCCGGCGGCGCACGCGGGGGCTCTCTTCGCGCACCACCTCGCCTGTCGCCGTGGTGACGCGTTTCACGATGATGGGCTCCATGAGCTCGCCGCCGTTGGCGATGGCCGCCGCTGCCATGGCGAGCTGCACGTTGGTCACGCTGATGCCCTGGCCGAACGCGGCTGCCGCCGTCTCGACTTGAACCCAGGGGCGCCCGCGTGGCCGGAGCGTGCCGCTGGCCTCGCCCGGCAGCGGCATCCCCGAATCCTGGCCGAAGCCGAAGCGCAGGAGCGCCTCGTAGAGTTTGTCGCCACCGAGGCCGAGACCCACCTTCGCGGCGCAGATGTTGGAAGACACTGCGAGCACCTGGGCGACGGTGAGCCAGCCTGCCGGATGCGTGTCGCGGATGACGACGTTGTCGACGGGCATCATGCCCTTTTCACAGAAGAGCTTCTGATCCGGCGTGATCACTCCAGCCGAGAGCCCGGCTGCGATGGTGAACATCTTGATGGTCGAGCCCGGCTCGAAGGCGTCGGTGATGCCACGGTCACGACGCTGGGTCGGCTCGCTGTCCCCGTAGTCGTTGGGGTTGTAGCCGGGCCAGCTCGCCATCGCGAGGATCTCCCCGGTCCACGGGTCGACCACCACCACGCTGCCACCCGCCGCTTCGTAGGTGCGCGCCGTCTGGGCGAGCTCGCGTTCGGCAGTGAATTGGATGCCTTGATCGAGCGCGAGCTCCACGTTGTGCCCGGCGAGCGCCTGCTCGTCCTGCACGCCGTCGGAGAAGAGCAAACGCCCGGAGCGATCGCGCAATCCGCGGAGCTGCTCGACGTGGCCCTTGAGCTCGGGGTTCATGCTGAACTCGAAGCCGTCTTTGCCCTCGCCGTCGGGCGCCACGAATCCGAGCAGCGGGCCGGCGAGCTCGCGGCGCGGGTAGTAGCGTCGACCCTCGCCTTCGACCTGAAGCCCGCGAATCGGCTTGCCCCCCGGGCTGTCCTTGCCTCCGAGCGCGCGCACGCGCTCCGCTTCGTCGGCGGCAATCTGGCGCTTCAGCCAGGTGAAACGACGCTTCTGCAGGATCTTCTTCTCGATCCACGCTGGATCCAGGTTGAGCGCTTGGCCGATGCGGTTCGCGGCGTCGCGCGCCACCACCGGGATCTGTTGCGCCGGCACACCGCGCAGAAGCTCGACCGAATCGAGGCTCACGCTCGGAACCTCCACGCTGACGGCGAGCGCGCTCTTGTTGCGGTCGTAGATGGTGCCGCGCTTCGGCGTCACGTGGAGGCGTCGCTGGCGTTGCTTTTCGGCGAGCTCGCGCCAACCTGCGCCGTCGCCGATCATGAGGTCGTAACCCGACGACACGACCAAGCCGAGGCCGACCGCGAGTACGCCGCAGAGCCCCGCCATGCGCAGGCGGATGTAGCGGCCACGAGCCGAGTCGAATGCGCTCACTCTTCCGGTTCCTCCCAGTCGTTGGGATCTGCTGCGGGGCCGGCCGGCGTCGCCGTGCCGGTAGGGCTCGGTTTCGGGGCCTCGCTGCTCGCCGCGGGCCGCGTGTCTTCGGGCGACGCTTCGTCGGTGGCCGCGGCCTTCTCGCGATTCGTCTCCTCGTCCATGGGTTGGGCGCCGGCGGGCAGGATGCGGTCCGCCGTCGGCTCGCTCATGCCGAGCAGCGAGCGCGCCACCAGGTCGACCCGCTCGGGGGTCTTGTGGCTGGCGAGCTCGAGCTCGAGCACGCGCTTGACCTCGCGCAAGCGCGCGACCCGGGCGTGGGCGCGCCCGAGCTCGTAGCCGAGCTCGACGCTGCGGACGCGAAGCCCGAGATAGAGCACGAAGGCGGCCGTGGCGGCCAAGACCGCCAAGGTCCAGAGCGTCAGGAACGGGCTGCCGCGCCGGATCATGCCGTCGCCCCTCCCAAGCGTCGCGCCGTGCGGAGCTTCGCGCTGCGTGCGCGGGGGTTCTCCGCGCGCTCACCTTCGCTGGCCAAGATGGGCTTCTTGCTCAGCCGCTCCCACAGGGCGCGTTCGGCGAACGTGCGCTTCACGCGCCGGTCTTCCAGCGAGTGGAAGCTGATGATGGCAGCGACTCCACCTTCCCCGAGCAGGTCCGGGAGCGCCGTGAGGAGCGAGTCGAGCTCCTCGAGCTCGCGGTTCACGGCGATGCGGAGCGCCTGGAACGTGCGCGTCGCCGGATCGATGCCACCGATGCGATGCGGGCCCACTGCGCGCACGACGGCGCGCCGGAGGTCGAGCGTGGTTTCGAGGGCGCCGGCGCCGAGCGCTTGCTTGATGCACGCAGCGACGCGCCGCGAACGGCGCTCTTCGCCGAACTGGTAGAGGATGTCCGCGAGCTCGTCTTGCGACACGCGCTCGATGAGCTCCCGCGCGGTCTCGCCTTCGTTCGGATTCATGCGCATGTCGAGCGGACCTTCCACTCGGAAGCTCATGCCGCGCGCGCGCTCGGAGAGCTGGTGCGAGCTCACGCCGAGGTCAGCGACCAGCCCTGCCACGCGGTCGAGCTTCGCGTCGCGAACCCAGTCCGGAACGCCGCTGAACTCCGCGTGCACCACCAGTGCGCGCTCCCCAAACGGCGCGAGTCGCTCACGCGCGGCGCTGACTGCGGCTGGATCCCGGTCGAAGGCGATCACGCGAGCGTGGGGCGCGCTGGCCAAAATCGCGGCCGAATGCCCGCCGCCGCCGGCCGTGACATCGAGCACGACGCCGCCGCGCTCGGCGCCGAGCGCCTGCACGACTTCGAGCGCCATCACCGTGACGTGCTCGAAGCTCGGCATTTCGTCGGTCGTCGTTGCCACGCTGCTCATACTCGGATTTGCTCCATGACCGCCTGCTTGAACGCTCGCTGCTCGTCGTCCGACAGCGTGAGCTCCGAGTCCCACTTCTCTTTGGACCAGAGCTCGACGGTGCGACCCATGCCTGCCCAGAGAACGTCCTTCTGCAACACGGCACGTTCGCGGAGCGGCGGCGGAACGAGCACGCGGCCCGCCTTGTCGAGCTCGCACTCGATGGCCGCGGAGACATACAGGCGCCGAAAGCGCACGATGTTGGGATCGAAGCTCGGGAGCCCCGCGATCTTCTCCTCGAGCTCTTCCCATCCGCGCAGCGGATAGAGGTGGAGGCAGGGCTCGAAGAGGGACGGCGTGAGGATGAAACGCGGGTCGCCGGCTGCCACCAGTCCGTCACGAAAACGCGAAGGGAGGCTCACTCGCCCCTTCGCGTCGATCGTGTGGGTGAACTGGCCTCGGAACATCACTTCGCTCCACCTGACGGGCGAGTCCAACACTTCGCCCCACTTTTTCCCACTGGCTGGGCGCGAAACTAGAGGTCCGGCCTCAGCCTGTCAACAAGTCGGCTACGGATAACCTCAAGGATTCCGAGCACCTATGTGGCGCCAGGTTCCCTACATGGTCCGGTGTTCAGGCTTCTGGGCGCGGCCAGAGGGCCGGCGCGGGGGACCAACTGTGGATTTTCACCCACGCCCCTGCGGGCGAAAGACAACTTTGTGGTTGCCCAAATGCCCTGCCGTTTCCTAGGGTTGCCCGACTGCGACGCCGCGGCACGGGCGTTGCGAAGACCGGAGCTAGAAGGCACACGAAATGACGCTGCTGTTCGCCCTGATCCCGAGCTTGGTGGCCGTCGCCATCTTCGTCGGCACGTTCCGCCTCTCGCCCCCGAGCTTCAGTAAGCGGCCGGAGCCGCCGAGAGCGCCGCGGGTGGTCAGGAGCAGTCGGGTGAACAGCGCGATCCGAACGCCACTGCCCGTCGGCGCAGTGCGTCGAGGGGCCGCCGAGCAGCTTCAAGCCTGAGGCTTGGGCGCGCCGTTTCAGCCCAGGGCGCGGGGTTTCACGTTCTGGTTCACCCAGTCGACGATCTCGGCGAGGGGCGTCCCGGGCTTGAACACCTTCTGTACGCCCGCTGCCTCGAGCCGGGGCAGGTCTTCATCTGGGACGATGCCGCCGCCGAAGACCGCGACGTCCGTCGCACCGCGTTGACGCAACGCTTCGATGACGGCGGGGAAGAGCGTGTTGTGCGCGCCGCTCATGATCGAGAGCCCGACGGCGTCGACGTCTTCTTGGACCGCCGCGCTGGCGATCATCTCGGGGGTCTGGTGCAGGCCGGTGTAGACCACCTCGAAACCGGCGTCCCGAAGCGCGCGCGCCACCACCTTGGCGCCGCGGTCGTGGCCGTCGAGACCGGGTTTCGCGACGAGGATGCGGACTTTCTGCTGCTCGGTCATGGCCGCTTCTTTTCGCCCGAGGCCGGCCGCTTGTCACGGGCCTTCGGAGCCGCTGCCGGCCCCGGCCCGAAACCGGACACCTCGATGTGCCCACCGGCGACGACCATGAGACCGGGCCGCCCGGAGCCGGCCCCGCGATTCAGCTTCGCTTCGAGCTTCTTCCCGTCCACGAGACCCGACACCTTGGGTCCCCGAACACCGAGGCTCACGACGAAGCCCTCCGGCCCCGGGGCCCCGAGCTCCACGGCCGGGCTGAGCTCGATGGCTTTGCCCTTGCCGTCGACCAGTACCAGCGTGGCCTTGGGAGGCGACGCCGAGAGCAGCAGCGCGACCCCGTCATAGCTCTTGTCTCCGGGCTGGCCGCGCAGAAGCAGGCCGCCGCCCCGGCCCTTCACCCGCACCGTGGCGTGCACCGTCTGGTCCTTGCCGGGCGCGCCGGTCACCACCGCGTCGAACCCGTCGCTGCCCTCGGCGGCGGCCAGGACGAAACGACCGTCGTCGACGGCCAGACCGAGGGGCGCGCCCCCGAGCTTTTCCCAACGGGTGTCGCCGAGCAGCCAGCTATCGGCCGCTTTGGGCACGAGACGCGCACGCGGGAGCTTCGACAGCCGGGGCTCCTGACCATCGATGCGGAGGCGGTCCACCTTGCCGTCGGTGGAGAGCGCGAGCTCGACCTTGCGGCCGTCGAGCTCGAACGCCGACACGAGTCCCCCGCTCAGCCGAATCCCGGTGACGCGCTTCGGAGTCACGCTGCCGTCGGCCTCGGTGACGCCGACTTCCACTTCGTCCGCGCTGCCGCTCGTGGCCGCCAGCAGGCTGAGCGCCAGCGCGAACTGCGCGAGCGGCTCGTCGCGCCCCGAGAGCGCGCGGGCGGCGGCCGAATCGAGCGCGCGAGGCGCGTCCAGCATCAGGAGCTGGAGCGAGTGGGCCGCGTAGAGCGGGGCGCTCACGCCCTGGTAGGTGGAGGCCGTGGCACCCTCGGGCACGAGCACCGACGCGCCGAGCTCGCGCGCGAGCTCGCCGGATGCCGACGCGCGGAGAGCGCGCTCGGCGATGCGCTGGGCCGTGGTCGCGTACGCCGGCTCGCGACGCATGGCCGATCGCGCGACGATCAACGCGGCCGAAAAAGCCACTTCGGCGAGCTCGCGGTCGGCCGCCGCGGGTTCCACGTCGTCGGTGAAAAGCTGGGTCTCGGTCGGCTTGCCCGCCGCGCTGCCCAGCGTGACGCTGGCCCGCACGATGGCGCCGCGGGCGCCGAGCCCGCTGGCGGGTGCCTTGTGGATCAACCATGCGCCGAGACCCTCGGTGGCGCGCGGAGAGCTCGAGACGAAACGCACGGCTCGGGTGAGGCGTGCGTCGCTGGCGGCGCCGCCATCCTCGATCCAAACCCCGTGCCGCTCGAACAGCTCCTGCTTCACGCCGCCGAGTCCGAGCATCTTCGATACCTCGCGACGTTGGCGGATCCCCCGTGCCAAATCGATCAGCGTCAGGGCAGCCTGCACCCGAACCGGCACGAGGGACGGGCTCAGCTTCTGGCCAGGGCCGAACAGCGTGGCGTGGCTCTCCACGTGAGCCCGGTAGAGGTCGACCAGCTTCCCGAGCGTGTCGTCGCGGATCCCCTGCGCTGCGTCGTGCCCGTCGGCGGGTGGATGCCCGGCGTTGGCCAGGACGTCGGCGACGAAGCGATGGATGCGCACGACCTCGCGCGCGAGCACGTCGGTCTTCACCGCCTCGGAACCGACCTCCAGCGCGGGCATGCTGCCGAGCGCGCGCGACGCGCGAGCGAGCAGCGCGCGGACCACCGGCACCGCCAGCTCGCTGCGTGCGGCGAGCGAGCCCGGGCCGAGCAGGAGCTCGCGCGTGAGCTTCTCGCGCGCGTCGTCGAACGGCACGGCGGCGTACCCGGCCGAGAGAGGCTCGGCGGCCTCGTCGGCGCTGAGATCGGCCGAGCCACCAGCGCCCGAATGCGGGCGGCGTTCCCACCTTGCCCTTTTGCACGAAGCCCCGGACCTGGGCCTTCTCGGAATCGGTCAAGGCGGCGCGCGCCGAGAGCGGAGCGCACAGCAGGCACGCGGTGAGGAACAAGCTCTTCAGCCTTCTCATGGCAGAGCGCGAGCGTACCCACGATCGAAGGGCGTTTCTACCCGACCGTGTCCGAACCGGCGTCGCAGAGCGCGAGCATGGCGCCGAGCGCCGCCACCGCCATGGTCTCGGTGCGCAAGACCAAGCGACCGAAGCGCACCCGCCGAAAGCCGCTCGACTCCGCCAGCGCGAGCTCCCGCTCCGTGAGCCCGCCTTCCGGGCCGATGAGCAGCACGCGTGAGCCCTCGCTCACGCCCGTCGCGAACGACGCTCCTGCCTTGGGGTCGAGCACCACGCCGGCGAGGCCCGCCGCCAGCGCGAGCGCGGCGTCGAGCCCGAGGGGCCCGACGATCTCGGGCACGTCCCCACGCCCCGATTGGCGTGCGGCTTGTCGCGCCACTTCGAGCCACCGCTCGCGCTTGGCGTCCCGCCGGTCGCCTACGCGGGGCACGCTGCGCTCGGTCTCCACGAACACGATGCGCGCGACGCCGAGCGCGGTGGCGTCGCGCACGACGAGCTCTGCCTTGTCACCCTTTCCCAGTGCCTGGAGCAGCGTCACGGCGAGGGGAGCCACGACGGCGGCCGCGCGCACCTCGCCGAGGCGCACTCGAGCGCGACGTGGATCGGCGTCGACCAGCGTGGCGTCGGCTTCGAGCCCAGCCGCCGGATCGAAGGCGATGAACGCCGCCCCGGCCTTCGTCCGATGCACTCGCACGAGGTAGCGCGAGCTCGCGAGATCGAGCACGCGTTCTCCCGGCTCGAGACCGGCAAGCGGGACGCGAAGCGGCACGCGGCTCTTCTAAGTCAACGACCCGCCATCGGCGACAAAAACGCTCCGCGTTCCGCCGGCCGCGCCCCGACGGCCGCCGGCGCGGAACCCAGGAACCGGCGCCGACGTCGCCCCGGCGCGAATTGGCCTGACGCGACGGCGGGCGCCCTCCATACTCCGCGCCCAGTGACGGAGCGCACCCGCGGCCTTCTGATCCTGCTCTCGGCGGCGGCCATCGTCGGCGCCTACCTCGGGCTCAGGCAAAAACCCAAGACGACCGAACTTCCCGTCTTGCCGAGCGCGAGTGCTCCGAGCGCGCCCAGCGTGAGCCCGCCGCGCCGGGTGACGGTGGCGGAGATCGACGCGACGCTGAAGGCGCTGGGCGGAGCCGTGCGTGCGCCAGCCGGAGATCCGGCGAGCCCTTGGGCGCTGGCACACGGCATGGTGGCATTCGGCTCGGACTTCAGCGCACGGGACGGGCGGAGCGCGCGGGACGTCATCGTCGGGTTTGCCGAACCGACGACCATCGGCACGGACCAGCTGTTCCTGTTTCCCGTGACGAAAGCCGCGAACCCGGTGGAGCCCCACCGTTTTCTCTTGGTCAAGACCCTGCTCGAAACCGACGTACCCATGGAGCAGCGCTTCGTCGCTTCGAGCGGGGACAAACTCACACTCGCGCGCCTCGTGGCGGATCTGCGCAAGGCGGCCAAAGCTCCGGAAAGCGACTCGGACTACCAACACGTGGCGTGGCAGATTTCGGCGCTCGCCGAGCACGTGCGACGCGAACCGAAAGCGCTCGACACGCCCCCGCCGCTCGGTCCGCTCCTGGCGCTCGGCCTCGCCCGGCTCGAAGCGGATCACAAGGTGGTCGAGGAATACAGCGGACCGCCGGAGCACGCCTTCGACGAGGGCAGCCCGCTCCATCGTGCCAAGCGCGACAAGAGCGGGATCTACGGGCACAGCTGCGGTGGCCTCCACCTGGTCCAGGCCATCGCGAGCGCGGTGAAAGTGGCGGGCACGGACGACCAGAAGCGACGCTTCCGTCGCCAACTCGGCGTGCTCCTCTACCGCTACGAGCTCGAGCGCCCCGCCTACGCGAGCTTGCTCCTCCGCCACCCCGAGCAAGGTCTCTTGATCCGACTCCAACAGCAGAAGTTCTTCGGCCACCTGGTCGAGACGCTGACTCTCGCCAAGAAGCTCGGCCTGACCGAGCCCGAAACCGAAGGCGGCAAGAACGTCGACCGCGTGATCTTCTTCGCCGCAGCGGACACGGTCGACGTTGCCAAAGGGCTGCTCGACGGCGGCGTCTACGAACGGTTGGACGCCATCCGAAAAGATCGCGAGCAGACCTACCTCGACCTCGTCGGGGATGCCTGCCACGCGCTCCGGGGCCTCACCCGAGCGCGCGAGCTCCTGTGAGCCTCAAATGCACTTGCCGTTGACGCAGCTCTGATTCGCGCAGTCGGAAGGTTCGTCACACAGCGCCCCCGTTCCGAGCTTGGGCTGGCACAGGCAGGCATCGCAACGACCGCTCGGACACGAGCCGTCGGAGTCGCACTCCGCGCATTTGTTGGTGACTGCGCAGTCGGCGGCGTCTGCCAGCAAGGTGGGTCCGCACAGCCCGCTTTGGCAATCACTGTCTTCGTCGCACGCGCCCGCAAACCCCAACCGAGGTTGACACACGCAGCCATCACAACGACCGCTGGGGCACGCCGAGTCGCTGTCGCAGTTGGCGCACTTGGCGTCGACCGCGCAGTCTTTCGAGTCCGCGAGCAAGGAGGGGCCGCACAACGTGGACTGACAGTCCGAGTCTTCGTTGCACCCGGCGCCGAAGCCGACGCGCGGTTGACAGGAACAAGACTCGCAACGCGTGGTCGGGCACTGGCTGTCGTCGTCGCACTCGGCGCATTTGCTGGGCGTGGCACAGTCGTCGGAATCGGCCAACACGCCCGGACCACAGATCCCAGAACAACACGCGCCGTCGCTGTCGCACGACGAGTGGGGGGCGCCGCACTTGCCGCCGGTGCCACCGGCGCCGCCGGTCACGAGCCCACCGCTGCCGCCAGTCTCGAGACCGCCTGTGCCTCCACTCAGCACACCGCCCGTGCCGCCGCCGCTCGGCTGGGCGCCGCTACCACCACTGCCGCCGCCGGTTCCCGCGCCCCCGCCGCCGACTACGCCGCCGCTCGCCCCCGAGCCCCCCCCCGAAAGCCCGCCCCCACCGCTCGGCGTGGTGCCTCCCGACGACCAGCTGCCGCCCGTGGTTGGGCTGCCACCCGCCGCCGCATCCGCTCCGCCGCTTCCGAGCTCCGCTTCGCCGGTCTGATTCAAACCGCAGGACAACGCGAAGAGGACGAGCGCGGTGCCGGAGAGGATCCGCATCGATCCCCAGCATACCCTCGTTCGACTCGCCCCGGGAGCCCCGTCAGGCGCCGGGGCGGAGCTCCGCCCACGCTCGGTGCGCCTGCACATCGACCAGCGCATCGCGTCGATCGTCCGGTTCGGGCACGCGGCAGCCTTTGGGCAGGACCAGCGCGGTCAACGTGTTGCCGTAGACGCAGCCGGTGTCGATGCCGGTCGCGTGTGCGTGGATCTGCAATCCGTCGACGGCATTGTGGCCGAACACCACGTGGGGCCTCTCGGTGTAGCGCTCGCCCCACAGCACACCGTCGCGCGTGTCGCTCGCTCGACCGTCCGGCGTGAGCGTGCGCATGTGGGTGAGCGCCCAGGGATCCTGCTCTTCGATGGGAACACCCGGCACCACGCCAGCGTGCACGATGCGGAGCTCGTGCTCGGGGAGATCCAGCCAGTAGGGGAACGCCTCGAGCATCCGGAAGTGCTCCTCGCCCATGCTTTCGAACAGCCGAGCGTGGGAGGGACCGAGTCGGCGCGGGCGCTCCCCGCGCATCCGCGCTTGCCTCACCTCGAGCAGGCGTCGCTCGTGGTTGCCGAGCACGACGTCGGCGCCGAGACCCTCCACGAGCTCGAGCACGGCGAGACCGTCCGGACCGCGCGCCAGGAGATCTCCGACGAAGCAGAGGCGGTCGTCGCGGGTCCGGCCGACCTTCGACAGGAGCTCCTCGAGCTCCCGCCGGCAGCCGTGGACATCTCCGACGACGACCGTGCGCGCCACGCCTCATTAAACACGTCCAGGTGAAACCGGCATCCGTCTCGTGCTCGCTGGCACTTCCCCACCCGAGCTCGGCCCCGCTGCCCAGACACCCTGGCCCACCGCCGCAGAGCCCCCCGCCCCTCGCGCTTTCTGCCACTCCGAGCGGATTTTCGACGGGACCGGCTCGGGCCTCGGCCCGGGCGTCGGAGTAGCCTTGTGGACGCGGGGGCCCGCATGGTAGCCATGCGAAATCATTCCGTTCAGGGAGGCCCCATGCAGACTGTCCGCCGAATCTCTGCCTCGCTCGCCACCGTCGTGCTCTCCGCATCCCTGGTGAGCTGTGGAGGAGGCAAAGACGACGAGAAGTATCAGCCTCGGGGCGCGTCGAGCGGACCGAAAGCGGCGATGCCCGCGGTGCCCAACGTCCCGCAGAAGCCCATCAAGGCAGGCGACGCCTACACGGTGTGGGGCGCGAGCTACTACCTCCGGAGCCGCACGCACCACAAAGAGGTCGCTGGCAAGAAGCTCGCCCTGACCGGGTACATCGGCAAGACCAATCTCCCCGACGCTCCGGCCTGCGCGGTGCACAAGGGCGGCAAGGCGGATCCCGAAGGCTGCAACGCGCCCGTGCCGGCTTTCTGGCTCTGCGACACCAAGGACGCGCCGGAAAACGAGTGCATCAAAGTGATGGGGTGGGCCTCGAACTTCGCGCAGGTGTACGACGCCATCAAAGAGTTCGAGAAGAAGGAAGACGCCGAGAAGAGCGACAACTTCTGGGGTGTGAAGATCCCGAACCCGCTCCCGATGAAGGGCGCGAAGGTCACCGTGAAAGGCGACTATTCGACCACCTTCGTCCGCGCGACGACCGGCACCGAAGCGGATCCGATCATGGGCCTCATGACCTTTGAGGAAATGACGGTGCACGAGAAGGCCGCCGAGCTCGCCGTGCTTCCAGGCATGGATCCGCCGAAGGACCCGGCGAAGAAGAAGTGATGGGGCCCCGGCTCCGAGCGTGAAACATGGCGTCGCGAGGCGCGAGGGCGCTGCTCTTCGTGGCCTTGCTTGCACCGGCGCTCACCGGCTGCATCAAGAAATCCCTGCCACCCGGCAAGGACCTGGTGGCCGACGTCCAGGTGGTGGGCAGTAGCGCCATCGACGGCAGCAGCATCGAGGAGCGGCTCGCCACGCGTCCACCGCCGTTCCCGCGGGCTTTCGAAGGGCTCCTCTACGACTACGCGGTGTTCGACGAGACGGTGCTCGCGCGAGACCTCGAACGCGTCGAACGCTACTACCGCGCCAAGGGCTTCTACGAAGCCAAGGTCCGCGCCGCGCGCATCCACCGAGTCGACGCGCTCCACGTCAAGGTCGACATCCTGGTGCACGAAGGCCCGGAGGTGCGCGTCGGGCGGTCGGACATCGGCGGCCTCGCGACCCTCCCCCACGAAGTCGCCGCCGATGCGCTGCGCACGCTGACCCTGGACCCGGGCGATCGTTTCGACGAAGACGAATTCGAGAAGAACGCCCAGCGCATCGCCGAGGTTTTGGGCGACGCGGGCTACGCCTTCGCCAAGGTGAAGCACCACGCCAAGGTCGACCTCGTCACGCACACGGCCGACGTGAGCTTCGAGGTCGAGCCGGGCCCGGTCGCGCGCTACGGCAGGGTGCGCATCGTGGGCCTCGAGACCATCCCCGAGGCCCCGGTGCGCGCGGTGCTCGGGATCGAGGAAGGCCAGCGCTACTCACGCCGCGAGCTGGTGGACGCCCAGGAGGAGCTGCAGTCGCTCGGGATCTTCGCCAGCGTCGAGGTCGCCCAAGACAAGTCTCACCCCGATACGGGCGAAGTGCCCATCACCGTCCTGGTGCGCCCTTCGTCACTGCGCACGCTCCGCATGGGCGGCGGCGCGCGCTTCGACGTGCTGCGTCTGTCGAACCACTTCCGCATCGGCTGGGAGCACCGAAACTTCATCGGCGGCATGCGGCGCTTCACGGTGGAAGCTAGGCCGGGCGTCACCTACTTCCCGACGCGCATCGGACGCTTCGAGACTTCACCAAGTTCTGCCGGAGAACTGTGTCCACACCGAGCTCCGGCAACCGTCGTTCATCGAAGGTGCCGACCTCGGCTTTCGTCGCCGGGGACTACAGCACCTGCCGCTCTATCCCCTACCCGACGGAGCCGACCCGAACCGCGAGCGCATCATCGGCTACCACGAGCCTGGGCGCCTCCACCGGGGTCGAGCGCGCTGGCCATCGGCTCTACGCTCGCCGCCTTCGTACAACTGGCAAGCGAACTTCCTGTTCACCTACCAGGGCGACGCCGGACGGCCTCGACGCCGTGCGCGTGTCGCGTTCCTCGAGCTCTACGCCGATCCTCGACTTGCGACGATCGCATCGAGCCCTCAAGGCATCTACTTCTCGAACTCGTTCCAGGTCGCCGGCTACGTCTTCGGCGGCACCAGAGCGATCTCCGACCTGGCCGAGCTCCGGGCTTTCTCCCTGCCGCGCAAGGTGACGCTGGCGACGAGATCACCACGGCTTCCTGTTCCTGAGCGACTACGGCGACGTTGACCAGTGCTCTGGCGCAGAACGGACCCCACGAATCCAGCTGTGGTGCGCGATCAGCACAAGCTCCTGTTTCGCTACGTTCTATTCGGCGGCCCCAACCTCGGAACCGCGGCTACCCTACCGAGGCGTGGGTCCCCACGGCCCGGTGGGTTTCCTCGTACCCACCGGAGAAGACTGCGGTAGGCCGCTGGACCAGCTCCCGGCAGCTTGCATTCGCCCCTTGGGCGGCCTCACGCTTTGGGAGGCCTCCTTGGAAATCCGCTACCCCATCATCGGGCCTGCCGTTCGGCGCGACTTTCATCGACGCCTCGGACGTCACACGGAGTGGGCGAGATCCGCTTCGACGTGCCGCACATCTCGCCGGGCCTGGGCCTCCGCTACCTGTGACCCCGGCAGGGCCCGCTCCGCATCGACGCGGGCTACCGCACGCCGTGGTTGCAGGGAGATCGGCGAGCAGGACCTCGCGAAGCAGGAAGGCGACCCGGGACGGTCTTCGGCGCCCCCATCGCCATCCACATCGCGTTGGGGGAGTCAGTTCTAGTGGCGCGCACCGAGCCCCGCCCCCGACGGAGCCCGATCTCCCACGCCCCACGCGGCGGCGCCGCGTTCTCCGCTGGGCCGGTCGCACGCTCACGGCCCTCGGGCTGCTCTTGGTCTTCGCGCTGAGCCTGGCAGCGGCGGCGGTGCTCCACATCAACCTGCCAGCGTCACGGCGCGTCGCGTCGAGCCTCCTGTCGCGAGCGCTGGCGGGCACGTTCTACGGTGAGGTGCGCACGGGCGAGATCGGCGAGCTCAGCCTCCACGGCACCACACTGAACGAGATCATCGTCAAAGACGAGAGCGGCACCACGGTGCTGACGCTGAACGACGTGCGCGTGCGCACGGACGTCGCGGGCTTGATCAAGGAAGTGATCACGGCCGAAGACCGCGTCACCATCGCCATCCGCCACATCCGCGCCGAGCGCGCCGATGCGTTCATCGTCCCGGACGCGCAGGGGGTCCCCACCATCGGGCGCGCGCTGACCCCCGTGCCGAGCGCGCCCAAGGCGCCCAGCGCGCCGTCGGCGCCGTCACGCCCGCTGCGAGTGTGGCTGCCCGCCATCGAGATCGGCAAGGTGTACGGGCGCGGCACCGTCGCCGGGTTGCCCACCCTCGAAGTGGCGCTGGGCGGCGTGCGCGGGTCGGTCCTCGTGACGCCGAAAGGCGCGGCCATCGACGTGAGTCGCTACGGCATGACCGTGCGCGGGCTCGGAGGCACCGACGCAACGGGCACGGGTGAAGTCCACATCCGCGCACCCGGAGCGGTCTGGAGCTCGTTCAACGGGTATTTCGGCAACCTGCCGCTGTCGACCTCGGTCTACGTGAAGGGTCAGAAGGTCTCTGCCACGGTCGACGTGCCGCGGGCGCTGCCGGAAGACGTGGGCGCGCTCCTGGCGAATTGGCCGGTGAAAGACACGGTCTCCGCCCACGTGGAAGCGACGGGGAACTTCCCCGAGCTCGCCAGCAACGCACGCTTCGAGGTCGGCGACGCGAAGCTCACGGCCAGCGGTCCGATCCGCTTCGGCAAGGAGCTCGGCATCGAGCTCGACGTCGAGGGCCGTCACGTCGACATCCGTTCCATCTGGCCCAACGCGCCACGCACCCGCGTGAACGTCGACACGTCGGTGGCCATCTGGAACAAGCAGGGCAAAGTGACCGTCGACGTCAACGGAACCACCGGTTCGACGCGGCTCGCGGGGCAGAACGTGCCGCCCATCGACGTGAACGGCACCTGGAACGACAAGGGCTTCTCGGGCAAGGCCACGCTCCACGAAACCGGCATGCCGGTGAAGGTGTCGTTCACGGTCCACCCGAGCGGCGCCGTCGACCTCGACGCGCGCGCTCGCTCGTTCCAAATCGAAAAGGCCCCACGAGTCGAGAAGCTCACGCCCGCCAAGGGCCGCGCCGATGCGCATGTCACGGCGCGCATCGAAAAGAGCCAACTCGACGCCACACTGGCGGCTGACGTCTCGGCGTTTCAGCTGGGCGACGTGAAGCTCGCGCGCGGCCACGTGACGGGGCGCGCGAAGGGACCGCTCACCGACCTCGACAAGATCCAGATCGACGCGAAGGTGGTCGGCTCGGCGTTTTCGGCCAAGGGGCAGAGCTTCAGCAAGCTGAGCGCCTCGGCGAAGGGACCCGTTCGCCGGCCGTCGCTCAGCGCCCGGCTCACCGACGAGTACGGCCCGGAGGTCAACGCCAAGGCCGTCCTGATCGCGCAGGGCGAACCGAGCGTGAAGAACCTCGAGGTCAGCGTGAAACGCGACAGCGCCGTACTCGGCGGCCGGATCGCCGAGCTGAACCTCGCGTCGCGCGAGGTGGTGGTGGACGACCTGAAGCTGAGCGGCGCCGGTGGCGAGCTCGCCGGCAAGGTCCGCATCAGCAAGGGCAAGGTCGAGGTGAAGGCCAAGGGCGAGGGTCTCGACCTGGACGTGGATCTCGCGGGCACTCTCCGGCTCCCTGGGGCGTCCTCGGCGGCAAGCTCAACGTCGACGCCGACGTGGTCGCCGGGAAGAAGGACTCGAACGGCCATGCGGCTCGCGCTGGGCAGGGCTCCATCGCGTCGGTGCGCGATCTCGCTCTCGGTCGACGCCACGCTCGACGGGGAACACCGAGGGCAGCGCCTCGGGCATGGTGTGGAAGACATCGGCGGCTTCGGCGCCACGTTCAATCGGAGCTCGATGGAAACCCGGCCGAGCCCGCCTCGTGGCTGGGCATGACCGCGACGCGAGCTCCAGCCGAGCGACATTCAGCTTCCTGCTCTTGAAGCACGTCCTGCCCAAGTCGGCGCGCATCGACAAGGTGGGTGGCATCGCCTTCGCGCGACTGCGCATCGAGCGCCTCGCTCCCAAAGAGCTTCCCAACGTCCGCGTCGAGCTCGCGGGCACCCGCGGCCTCGAGGTGGTTCGCGCCGGAAAAAGAAGGGCGATTCCCCACCTGCCGCTGGCATCGAGGTGCAGATGGTCGGGGGCGTACACGGCGAGAAGGGGACGCCAGCGGAACCACCCAGCTCTACGACGATGCCGGCGCCCTCGTCACGGCCAGCGGCAGCGCGCGAGTGGACTGGAAGAAGCTCGTCGCCGAAACCCGAAGAGTGGCTGAACCTCATCGCCGAATCACCCGTGATGTCCCATGATCACCGTCCACGAGCGACCCTTCGCACAGTTCCCGGCGGCGATTCGGCCGAGCGAGTGCTCGGCCTGGCCGGGGCGCGCGTGTTGGTTTCCTGGGCGCAGTGATCGCCCCCAAGCTCGGGGCGGTGAACCTCGAGGGTACGGGCCGCGTCGGAGGCGAGCTATCGGGCGACGCCCGTCGACGCGCGCGAACGGCGAATACGAAGTCGAAAGCGGCCGTTTCGGAATGAACGTCGACCTCGGCGCCGGCGCGCATCGCGTGGCCCAGCTGGTCGCGCGCGGCAACGCCAACCTGTTCGACGGCCGTGGACCGGGGGAGCGCAGCCGCGCTCGAGGGCGTGCCGCTCGGCGTCGCCGACTTTGGCGGAGGCGCGGGTGAAGGGGGAGCTCCAGGGCAACGTTGCGCTGCACGACCCAAAGCCGACGAGCCCCGCAGCTCTCGGCCAACATCGAGCTCTCGCGGGCCAACGTCGACGGCGTCGCGGTCGGCCGCGGCAACATGCTCGTGCGTTCGGACGGGAAGCAGCTTCGGGCCGAGCTCGGGCTCGACGACTCGGCGGGGGGATCCCTGAGCGCCGAGACCCGCCTCGGGCTCGACTGGAAGGGCCCGCTGCCCGCGGTCGATCGCACGCGCCCCGTGCGGATCTCGGCCGAATCGAAGAGCTACGACGCGGTCGTGCTCACGCCGTTCCTGCGCGACGTCTTCTCGCGCCTCACGGGCAAGGTGGACGGCAAACTCGCCGTCACGCTGGAGACGAAGCAGAACTCCGAAGGCGTTCCCATCGGGGACTTCGAGGCCGTGGTGGTCAACGGCGACGCCCAGGTTCGCGAAGGCGTCCTGCAACTCGCGCCGCTCGGCATCGAGTTCCACGACGTCAGCCTGAACGCCAACGCCAAGAAGTCCGGTGCCGTCACCATCGTCGAAATCCGGGACGTGGCAGGCAAAGGCAGCGGCGAGCGCTCCACGGTGCGCGCCCAGGGCACCCTCTACTTCGAAGGGCTGCGCCTGAGTCGCGGCATCGCCTCGGCGTCCATGACCGAAGTCCCGGTCCTCTTCCAAGGGGTACCCCAGGCGACGGCGAGCGGCTCTGCCATTGCCAAACTGGACCGCGAAGAGGAGCGCATGGTGGTCACGGTCGACGTGCCGAACCTGACGGCGCGCCTGCCCCAAGCGACGTCGCGGGCGGTGGTGGAGCTGGCAGACAACCCGGCCATCGAGGTCAAGCAAGCCCTGCGCGAGCCCAAAGCCGCGTCTACCGGCGCCCTCCTGCCCTGGCACATCGTCGTGAACCTGGGCAAGGGTGTGCGCATCACGCGGGCGGATCTCAGCCTGCCCCTCGTGGGGCAACCGGTCATCGACCTCGGGAAGAAGGGCGTCGTCAGCGGCTACGTCGAGCTCGAGCCGGGCGGGCGCTTCCAGTCCTGGGGCAAGACCTGGGTCGTGGACGGGGGCCGAGTGATCTTCGACACGCCCGACCCCGGAGACCCGCACGTGTTCGCGACGGCGAGCTGGCGCGCCCCCGACGGCACCTTGGTCTACGTCGACGTGCGCGGAACGCTCAAGCAGTCCAAGCTTTCGCTCACGAGCGACCCCGCGCGCTCGGAGCCCGAGATCATGGCCCTCCTTTTCGGTGGTGCCTCGAGCGGCGCGAGCGACGAGGCTTCGGGCGCACGCACCCGCGAAACGGCGGCCGCCGGCGGCATCGCCACGGCGTTCAACACGCTGTTCGCCGATGCGCTGGTCGGCAGCGTCGAGCTTCGCACGGGCACCGACGAGAACAAGGCGAGCTACACGGCCGCCGTGCGCATCAGCGAGAACATCTGGTTCGAGGGCACCTACCGCAACCGCCTCGAACAACAGCAGGACAACACCAGCACCGAGCCCACCGACGTGAGCGGGACCATCGACTGGCGCTTCCAGCGAAACTGGTCCCTCCGCACCGAAGTCGGCACCGTGGGCACCGGGCTCGATCTGCTCTGGCAGTACCGGTACTGAGAATGGGGGGCCTTACCGGCCTTACCCCCCACGGCTCGCTGGTGCGACGACTTCCCGCCCAGCCGTTTTCATTCCGCCCAACCACTCCCAGCGGATCCCCTCCGCCGAGGGCACGGCCCGCGACCTCCGACGCGCGCTCGCGGACGACGCGGGCTCGCTCGAGCGGAATCTCACACCGTTCAGCTGACCGTTTTCGCGACACCCGAAGGCTATTCTAGCCATGGGTTCCAGATGGCGCGTTTCCAGTCAGCTCGAGCCACCGGCTTTTCCGAACCCGCGACAACACCGTCCTTGATGCTCCATCCTCCGCGCCCCACGCCACGCCGCCCACGCCCACGCCCAAGCCCACGCTTCGCCTGGGTTACCACGCCTGCCTAAGCCCACGCGCGCGCAAGCCCGCGCCTTCGCTCGACGCCGTCTCTGCTCCACGCGCCTTGTCCGTAGTCGAACCAAGCACCATGAACTACATCTTCGAGCGGTTGCGGACTGCGAACTTCGTCGCCCAGCGATTCGTGGACCTCGACCGCGCCGGCGCCGGGGGCATGGGTCGTGTACCGCGCGCGCGACGAGCGCACGGGCGAGACCGTGGCGCTGGGTGCTCCACAAGGACCAGCGGCCCGATTTTTGCGCGAGGCAGCGGTGCCCTGGGCTGTCTCATCCTGGTGGTGGTGCGCTACGTTTGCCCACGGGTCACCAGCGACGGTCAGGTCTTCTTCTTGGCGATGGAGTGGCCTCGAGGGAGAGAGCCTTACTCGGCAGCCGGCGCCTCGCGCTTCCGGACTGCCTCACGCTGCTCCGCCGCGTGTGTTCGGGCTTGGCCGTGGCGCACCAGATGGGCGTGGTTCATCGAGACTTGAAGCCGGCCAACATTCTGATCCCCGACGGCAGTCTGGCCGCGGCCAAGCTCATCGATTTCGGAATCGCTCGCAGGCGCTTCGATCCGCGATTGACCGAACGCGGTCTCTTGATCGGCACGCTCGCCTACATGTCCCCGGAGCAAGCGCGGGGCGCGTCCCAAATCGAGCCGACGAGCGACGTGTTCTCGCTCGGCAGCGTGGTCTACAAGTGCATGACCGGCGAAGCTCCGTTCGGCAGCGGGGACTCCACGGCCATCTTGGCCAAGGTCTTGCTCGAAGACCCGACGCCCGTCGGCGAGAGGGTTCCAGGTGTGCCGCCCGGGTTCGACGCCATGGTTTCGCGCATGCTGGCCAAAGCGCCCGAAGGCCGACCGCGCGACGCAGCCGCCGTGCTCGCGCTGGCCGACGCGCTCGCGACCGACGAGCAGTCGAGCGGGGCGGCCGGCATCACGATCCGTGAGCAGCGCGTGGTGTGGGTCGTGCTCACGGGAGGCAACGTGCCCGACGACGGGGAAACCCAGGAGAGACCGCCCGAGCTCGCGTCCACCGAGGATCCGAGCGGGGGCATTGGCTGCGATTGGTGGGTGCGGCCGGCGGCCGTTACGACCTGCTCGCCAATGGTACCCAGGTGGCGAGCTTGCCGGCGGCGTCCCGCAGGACGAAGCGCTCCAAGCTGCGCGCGTCGCCGAAGTCTGCGCGACGAACTGGCGGGCCGCCCGTCGCGATGGCGTCCGGGCTCGGCGTGATGGGCGGACGCGCACCCATGGGGGAGGCCATCGAACGCGGCGCAGCGGGCGCTTCCTCGCTCGGGCTCGGCCCGGAGAGATCGCCCCTCGATGACGTGACGGCGCGCTTGCTGCGGACGCGTTGCCGAGATCCTCGACGGCCGGAGCGGCGAGCACTGCTTGGGGCTGCGTTGAGAGATCGACGCCGTGCGCACGCTGTGCGGCGTCCCACGCGCCTGGTCGGGCGAGAACGCGAGCTCGCGACGTTGGAGGCACGGTCGACGAGGTGCTCGACGTTCCCGTAGCGCGGGTGGCGCTCGATCGGAGCGTCGGGCGTGGGCAAGTCTCGGATTCGCTACGAGTTGCTGCGCTGGGCGAGAGAGCACCACCCCGAAGCCGAAGTGCTGTTCGGCCGCGGAGAGCACGAGCCGCGGGTCCCCTTCGCCCTGCTCGGAGGAGCGTTGCGCCGAGCGCCGACGTGCGCGACGGCGAGACGCTGGGTCAGCCAACAGAAGATCCGCGAGCTCGTGCGCAGGCTCGCGGGCGAAACGTTCGACGACGAAACGACGGCGGCGTTCCTGGGCGAGCTCGCCGAGGTGACGTTCCCCGGATGATGCCTGCCCGACGCTGCTCGCGGCCCGCCAAACCCGAACCCCTCCTCGGCGACTCGATGCGTTCGGCTTGGCTCGACTTCTTGGGTACGAGCTGTCGCCAGCGCCCCATCTTGCGCGTGCTGGAAGACCTGCAATGGGGCGACCTTCCCAGCATCACCTTCCTCGATACCGCGCTCTCGGAGCTCGGCGACGCGCCGCTCTTCGTGCTGGGTCTCGCGCGCCCCGACGTCTTCGACGTGCTCCCGAGCCTCTTCGCCCGGCGTGAACCCCACGAGGTGCGGCTCGGCCCGTTGAAGAAGTCGGCGGCCCTGGCCCTGGCTCGCGAGGTCCTCGGCGACGACTTCGACGCGGCGCGGCTCGAGCGCGCCGCCGAGCTCGCCGACGGCAACGCGTTCTTCTTGGAAGAGCTGCTCCGTGCCCTGTCCGAGGGGGAGAGTGAGCTCCTCGAAACGGTCCTCGATCCTGCAGTCCCGGCTCGCCCAGTTGGGCGTCGAAGCTCGGCGCGTCCTGCGCGCGGCCTCGGTTTTCGGCAGCCAATTCTGGTTCGGCGGCGTGAAGGCCGTGCTGGGTCGCGACGTCGACGTCCTGTTCCTCTCGACGGAGCTCGAAGAGCTGGAGCGGAAGGAGCTCATCAGCCGGCGACGGAGTCGGAGCCTCGCCGGTGAGGACGAGTGGGCGTTTCGACACGCGAGACGCTGCACGGTGGGCCGTGTACGCGACCTTGACCCCGACGACGCCTCGCCTGGGCCACGCGCTCGCCGGGTCGTTCCTCGAGCAGACGGGCGCACGCGACGCCCTCTCGCTCGCCGAGCACTTCCGCAAGGGTGACGTTCCCGAGAAAGCGACACGTTACCTCTTGGTCGCGGCCGAGCAGGCCCTCGAGGGCGCCGACCTGGTGCAGGTGCTCGGCCACGTCGAGCGTGCGCTCGGCATGAATCCGGACGACGCGACGCGCGGAGAGCTCCACTACCTGGCATCCGACGCCCAGTTCTGGAGCGGGAACTACCAGGAAGCCGAGAGACACGCGCGCGCTGCCGTCGAGCTCCTCGCCCCCGGCTCCGCGCGTTGGTTCATGTCCATCGGCGCGCTCACGAGCGCCACCGGAACCCTGGGCAAAGACCAGGAACTCATTGCTTGGGCGGCTCGGGCCGAGGCCGAGGCGCCGACCAGCGAGGAGGCCAGGGCCACGCGCATCGTCGCGCTCGTGCGCGCATCGCACGGACACCTGAAGCTCGGTCTGAACGAGGCTGCCGATTCCCTCATCCGGCACGCCGAGCAGGCGGCCGGCGAGCTCACCAAGTTGACCGCGCTCGGCAGCGCCTGGGTGCACCACGCGAAGAGTGCACGGGCGTACTACGACGGCGACGTCGCGCGGTTCATCCAGGAGGTCGAGCTCTCGATCCCCGCTTTCGACGCAGCGGGAGACTCGCGCACGGGCTCGAATGCGCGGGCGAACCTGGGCTACGCCGTGCTGATGGCTGGCGACCTCCCGCGCGCCGAACGCCTCCTTCGCGAAGCCATGGTGCAGTGCGAACGGGTGGGAACCCATGGCATCGGCCACTACGTGATGCACAACCTCGGACTCGCGCTCGCGCTGCGCGGCGCGGTCGACGAAGGGCTCGAGCTCGAGCGGCGGGCCCTTCATGAGGCCGACACGCGCAAGGAGACGTTGCTCCTCAGCGCCACGCACCTCTACCTCGCGCTGATCCTCTCCATGGCGGGGCGCCATGAGGAAGCCGTGGCGGAAGCCCGAGCCGTTCGCGAGTCCGGTGCCAGCATCCCCATCTTGCGCGCGCAGAGCCACGCCGCCGAGTCCGCCGCGCTCCTCGCCCTCGGCCGGCGAAGCGAAGCGCTCGAGCGTGCGCGAGACGCCATGGCGCTCCTCGACGAGCACGGCGGCACCGACGAGACCGAAGGTCGCGTGCGAGCGGCTTGGGTCGAAGCGCTGCTCGACCAGGGCGAGCGCGAGGCCGCCGCGAAGGCCGTGGCCCTCGCGGTCTCGCGCCTCGAAGCGCGCGCGAGTCGCCTCGACCCCGCGCTCGCGCGCTGCTTCCGCGAGAACCTGCCGGAGCACGCGCGCCTGTACGCGCTCGCCTCGGAGTTGGGGGTGCCCCTCCCGGCGCCCGACGGCGAGGGCTGACGGCTTCGGCTGGGCTCAGCGCCGGGCGCTCGCGCAGCCGACGTTCAGCGTGAGCTCGAATTTGCCCTCGGACCAGTACTTGTCGATGGCGTCGCGGGCGTAGGCCATGGGCTTGTCGAGCTCGGCGCCCGCCAGCGTCAGCTCGAGCTCGGGCAGGATCAAGAGACGCGTCACCGGGTCCTCCACGAACGCGCGACCGCTGTCGAAGGTGAGGCTCGTGGTTCGGATCTCGACGTCGACGTCTTCGAGACCACTCTCTTCGATCTCCTCCGACCAAGACTCGATGCTGTGCCGAGCCGCCATGGCTTCTTCGACGATCTTGCCGAAGTCGCCGTCGTCGTGCTTCAGCGCGTACTCGCGAAACAGGTCACCGATCTCCTGGAACGAACCGCGGAGCGGCATCGCGACGAGCGCCTGTCCGTTCTCGCAGAGCAGTCGATGGATCTCGCGATAGAGGAGCCCTCGCTCGAACGGAGTGCCCATGGGGTGCAGGCTGAGCGCGTGGCTGAAGGCACCCGCTTCGAGACCCGTCGGTAGCTCGTTCGAGAGCAGATACTCGATGGGCGGCGGCGGATCGCCGAGCTTCGACTTCGCGAGCTCGAGGGCCGCGGCCGAGGGATCGAGACCCACGAGCTCGGCGCCGCTGGCGAGCTCGCAGATTTGCTTGTCGGGGTAGCCCGTGCGACAGCCGACGTGGATGATGCGCGCGCCCTCACCCGCCAGCAGGAGCTCGAGCGCGAGCTCTCCGAAGAACGACAGGTAGCGAGGGACCACGAAAGTCTCCATGACCGCCGCGTCGGCCGCGCTGAGCTCACCCGAAGGAAAAGTCACGTCTTTCGCTATCAAACCCCGGGCCACCTCTGCAACGTTCCTCGCGCGGGGACCGGGTAGCGCGCGGGTTTTGCGCTCGAAGTCGCGGCTTCGTGGGGACCCCGCGGAGCTTGGGCTACGCTCCTTTCCGCGTGCAGCCTTTGACCCAAGCCACCGCCCTCTTGGCGGCGCTGACGGCGCTCTCGAGCCTGGCGGAGACGGGGCGCCCCTTGCCGCTCGCTCGGCCCAGGTCGCGGGCCGCGCCGAGCGCGTCGGAGCCGCCATCGCTCGCGAGCTTGTGCCCGGTCGAAACGCTGCCCGACGAGGGCGTCTGCATCCCGGTCCCCGCCGAGGGCGAAGGCGGAAGCGTGCTCAGCGAAGAGCAGAACGCGCACCGGGATCGGAGCGGGGCTCTCCGGAGCTACGACCAGATCCCGCGCCGTCCGGAACGGCCGAGCGACTACCGGCGCTACCGCTTTCCCGTCCCGCCCCCAGCCGGTCAGAACCTGGTGGTGAGCGGCTACGATCTCGATCGACCCGACGCCCTGCAGCGCAGGGGGAGTCACATCAAGGCCGTGGGCCACGGCGGCATCGACCTCGCGGGCCGGCGCGGCGCCGAAGTCCGCTTGGTGAACCTCGAGCACCAAGCAGGCGATGCCGAGGTGCTGTTCGTTGGTGAGGTCTTCGGCAATTCGGTCGTCACTCGCCATGGCGTGAAAGAGGGCGCGAGCCTCCGCGAATACGTCGTCCTCCACGGCCACCTCGAAGGCCCCGCGCCCGGCCTCACACGCGGAATGAACCTCCGCGAAGGCGCGCTCGTCGGCTTCGTCGGCGACAGCGGGAGCCCGGGCGACGTCCACCTGCACTTCGAGGTGCGGCGCGTGCGCGAAGGCGTCAACGTGGGCTCCCTCGCCCCCGGCGAGCTCACGAAGAACGCCCGCACGGTGGCCTGCGACCCGCGAAACGTGCTGCCGTTCGCGGTCGAGTGACCGTGCCCGCGCGTCACGGCACGAGCTTGTAGCCGAAGCCGTAGACCGTGAGGATGTGCTCCGGCTTGTCGGGACGTTTCTCGATCTTCTTGCGGAGCTTCACGATGAAGTTGTCGATGGTGCGATTGCTCGGATTGGCCTCGACGCCCCAGATCTTGTTCAAGATCTCCTCGCGGCTCACGGGTTGCCCGGCTCGCTCGTGAAGCAAGCGAAGGAGCTCCACCTCGTAGAAGCTCAGCTGCTCGGCGCTCTTCTTCCCGCCCAGCTGCACGGTGTGGGCAGCGACGTTCACCGTCACCTCACCGATGGCGAAACTCGTCGTCTCGACGGGGCGACCGGTGCGCCGGAACAGCGCGCGGATCCGGGCCACGAGCTCCCCCACGCTGAACGGCTTCGTCACGTAGTCGTCGGCGCCGGCATCGAGGCCTCGAATCTTGTCGGCCTCCTGGCTCCGCGCCGTGAGCATGATGATGGGCATGAAGGCGTCGAAGCGGCGGAGCTCCTCGCACACCTGGTAGCCGTTCATGTCCGGCAGCATGAGGTCCAAGAGGACCACGTTGGGGCGCTCGGCACGGGCCTGACTCAGGCCTTCCTTGCCGGAGGGCGCCGTGACCACGCGATACCCCTCGAAGGTCAGCGCGTCCTTCAACCCCAGCATGATGTGGGGCTCGTCTTCGATGACGAGGATGGTCTTTCTGGCCTCCATCCGCTCGCCCGCGCATCCTACTCGGGGCCCGAGCGGACTCAACCTCGGCAGCGGCTTGGCTCCAAATGCGCCGCGGGGCGGGGACCCGAAAGGTCGCCGCCCCGCAGAGCTCAGCCGAGAGCGATGGCTCAGGGCGTCGCGGACGCGATGGGTGCTCCGAGGCAGGCGATGAACACCGTCGAGCCAGAGGTCGGGGTGTTGTCGCCGCTGAAGATCAGCTGCCGCGGAGGATCGCAGTTCTTCACCAGGTCGGCGTTGCCGATGCCCTGCGAGGGATCGACGTAGCACCAGCCGAAGTTGGTCGGCGTCTTGCCCTGGTTCTCGCAGCTCTGCTTGTCCTTCACGAAGCCGATCTCGCACATGCAGAAGCTCGCCGCGCTGCAACCGGCACCCGTGCACTGACCGGTTTGCTTCAGGCGGTTGATCACGGGCGAGACCAGAGCCGGATCGACGTCGGTGCGGTTCAGGTTGGCGTCGCAGCCTCCGCATCCGCCGCCCGAATTGGCGAGCACCTCGACGATGGCGCACTGCGGGATGGCGTTGGGATCGGGCTTGCCGTCGGGCCCGGGCGGGAAGGCGATGGGCCGGTTCACGCACTGGCCGGCGAGCACTTCCTTCAACCGCTCGATGATGGCAGCGACCGCCGGGTTGTAGCCGTAGCTCGCGTCCGTCTTGGAGCCGCTCGTGACCTTCGGGCAGATGCTCGCCACGATGCTGTTCGTGCCGTAGTCCTTCAACACCTGAAGCTCGCGAATGCCGGGGAAGGCCTTGGCGTATTGCTGCTGCTTCGAGTAGGTGCCGCCGCCCTGACAGAGCGGGTTGTTGGCGGTGTAGCCGGCTCCCACGTCGTCGCAGTCGCAGCCGCCGCCGGACGAGGCAGAGCAGTCTTTCGGCGTGGCGAGCTTGAAGATGCAGGCGTATTGGAGGTCCGCGTCGGCCGTGAGCCATTCGTGGCCGTTGATGGCGTTGGAGCCCGCTTGCCCGACCTCGGGCCCGTTGGGGTCCACCAGGGCAGCGTTCACGGCGGGGTTATTGCCGGTGCGGGGCGCGCTCGACTCGATCATGAGCGCGTCGTCGGGTTGGTCCTTCAGGTCCCACTTGTCGCAGACCGCGATGGGCCGCGGCAGCTTGTTGCCCGGGTTTCCGGTGTTCTGGTCGGCCGTCGCTTTGCACTGCGGCACGAGCCAATCCCAGCGGCCCTTGGAGGCGAGCTCGCTGGCCTTGAGGTACTTGAGCTGGTTCGGATCGTTCAGCGTGTCGTCGGTGGCGATGTCCTGCCAGGGCACGCCGACGATGCCCGCGATGTAGACCAGGGCCGGGTCGCGCGTGCCGACCTCGCAGCTGTTCGGATCGTTCAGATCCTTCACGTAGAGCGGGTTGCAGACGCGGTAGCCGCCGGCGTTGGGATCGGAGAACTGGCAACCGACCGGGCCGTTGGCGTCCCAGGCCGGGCAGATGCGCGGCTGGCTGAGGGCCTCGACGTAGCGCCGGGTCGGGTAGAGGAACTCGAGACCGAAGCGGGCCTTCTGCTGCCAGCAGCGGAGGTTCGGGTGGTCACCCACGTCGTCCCAAGTGCCCTTGGCACACTCGGGGTCCGAAGGAATGTCGCCGCAGCCCGAGGGCGGCGCGCCTTCGGCGGAGCTGCACGACCGGCAGCAGGGGCTGTCCGGATCCGTGGCGCAGGCGGACGTGCCGCGGGGCAAGTGGAAGGCGGTGTTGTTGGGCTGCGTGGTCTGGGTCGAAATCCAGTTGAAGCCACCGTCGATGACCGAGCAGTCGTTCTCGTCGGTCAGCATGATGATGGCGACCAGCGAGTCGGGGCGGAGGAAGTCTTTGCGCTGCTGGAGCACCACGTCGTCGACGCCTTGGACCTCGGCGACGTTGTTGTTCACCACCACGTCGGACGGCGGCGACGGATCGACCAAGAAGCGGTACCAGGACTCGAGCTGGGCTTCGTAACCGCAGCCCTGCTCGCCGGTCGCCTTCACGTGGGCGGTGAAGTTGGTCTCGAGGTTTCCGGCGTTGTTCTCGCCGGGTGGGCTGCCCTTCTGGGGATTCGAAGCGTCCCACCAGAGGAAGCCCAGGTTGTTGTAGCTCTGGAGACCCGAGCGCACCGAGCCGACCAGGTGGCCGTTGTCGTATTGGGTCGGGTTCGAGCTCGAGCTCGACTTCGCGCACTGGTCGCCGCCGTGGCCGCCGAGGCTCGACGAGACGATGCCGATGTGGATGTCGAGCACCGGATTGAACTCGTCTTCCCCGGTCACTGGATCCGTGTTGGGCGTGATCAGCCGGTTCAGGAGCTGCGGCACCGCGTCGGCGAGGATGGCCTGCTTGTCCGCCATCGAGATCGAGTTGTCGATCATGAAGAGCAGATCGATCTTGTCGATGGTGGTCTGCCGGATGTCCTGCACGAACACGTTGGTCGTGTTGGGGGAGGCAGGCGACACCGGACGGTCGAGGCAGCCCACGCTGGACGCCGCGACGGCAGAGACCAGGCCGAGGCCAGCGAGGCCCGCGCGCACCCAGCGCGTGAGCAGCGAGTCAGCTTTGTTGGATCCGTTGGGACTCATCAGATTGCTCCTTCGACGACCGGGCACCGCCCTGGGTGGTGCCAGTGGGGAACGATGCCCGACCGCCAGCCGACGCGAGAAAGTCAGCGGCCCGAGCGTAAGTGTGCGGGAGGACTACTGTCAATTGCGGTTTCCGGAGGCGGAAATGGGCCCGGGGAAGCGAGCCCGAACCCACTGCCGCCCCTCCCTACGGAGCAAGGTCCATACCGCGCGGGGAACGCTGAAAATTCCCAGGTCGGGCTCTCGCGAGCCGCCAACGGGGTTGGCGCTCCCGCCAACTGGTCGAGCTCGGCAGCGCGCGCCGGCTCAGGGCGCCGCCGACGCGATGGGCGCGCCGAGGCAGGCGATGACCGCCGTCGAGCCCGCGGCGGGCGTGTCGTCGCCGCTGAAGATCAGCTGCCGCTGTGGGTTGCACTTCTTCACGAGCTCGGGGTTGCCGATGCCCTGCGACGGGTCGACGTAGCACCAGCCGAAGTTGTCGCCGGTCTTGCCTTGGTTCTCGCAGGTCCCTCGGTCTTTCACGAAACCGATCTCACACATGCAGAAGTTCCCTGCCTTGCAGCCAGCGCCCGTGCACTGACCGGTCTCCTTCAAGCGTTCGAAGACCGGACCGACCAACGCCGGGGAGACGTCCGAGCGGTTCCGACTCGAGTCGCACACGCAGCTGCCGTCGTTCGGCAACACCTCGACCACGGCGCACTGCGGAATGGCGCTCGGGTCGGGCTTGCCGTCCGGTCCGGGCGGGAAGGCGATGGGCCGATTCACGCACTGACCTTGCAGCACGTCCTTCAGACGCTCGATGATGGCTTCGACCGCCGGGTTGTAGCCGTAGCTCGCGTCGTCGTTGGCGCCGGTCGTGACCTTGGGACAGATGCTCGCCACGATGCTGTTCTTGCCAAAGTCCTTCAGCACCTGGAGCTGGCGCGTGCCAGGAAAGGCCTTGGCATACGCCTGCTGTTTCGAATACGTGCCCCCGCCCTGACAGAGCGGGTTGTTCTGCGTGTACGAAGCCGTTCCGAGCGCCGGGTCGTCGCAGTCGCAACCGGTGTTGCCAGCGGTGGAGCAGTCCTTCGGCGAAGAGCGCTTGAAAATGCAGGCGTACTCGAGATCTGCCGAGTCGGTCAGCCACTCGTGACCGTTGATCGGGTTCGACCCCGGCATCCCGAGCTCGGGACCGCTCGGATCCGAGAGCGGCACGTCGAGGGCCGGGTTCTTGCCGGTGCGCGGCGAGCTCGACTCGATCATCAGCGCGTCATCCGGGGCGTCGTTCAGATCCCACCGGTCACAGACCGCCATGGGCCGCGGCAGCTGGTTGCCCGGGTTCGCCGGGTTCTGATCGGCGGTCGTCTTGCACCGAGGGACGAGCCAGTCCCAGCGGCCCTCGGTGCCAATCTGGCTCGCCGTCAGGTAGCGGAGCTGGGTCGGATCGTTCAACGTCTCTTGGGTGGCGATGTCCTGCCAGGGCACGCCGACGATGCCCGCGATGTAGACCAACGCCGGGTCGCGCGTGCCCGCCTCGCAGCTCGTCGGATCGTCCAGATCCTCGAGGAAGAGCGGGTTGCACACGCGGTAGCCGCCGGCGGCGGGATCGGCAAACTGACAACCGACCGGACCGTTCGCGTCCCAAGCCGGGCAGATGCGCGGTTGACTGAGTGCCTCGACGTAGCGCCGGGTCGGATACAGGAACTCGAGACCGAAGCGCCGCTTCTGCTCGAAGCAGCGAAGGTTCGGGTGATCGCCCACGTCGTCCCAATCGCCCTGCTTGCACTCGGCGTCGCTCGCGAGCTCGCCGCAGCCGGCGGGGGGGCCGTTCTTTTCGTCGGCGAGGCACGAGCGGCAGCACGGGTCGTCCGGATCCTTGGCGCACGCCGCCGTGGCGCGGCCGAGGTGGAAGCCGGTGCCGTTCGGCTGGCTGGTCTGGGTCGCGATCCAGTTGTAGCCGCCGTCGATGACCGAGCAGTCGTTCTCGTCGCTCAGCAAGATGATGGCGACCAGAGAGTTCGGGCGGAGAAAGTCCTTGCGCTGCTGGAGCACCACGTCGTCGACGCCTTGGAGTTCGGCGGTCGTCCCGTTCAGGACCACCTTCGCCGGCGGCGCCGGGTCGACCAGGAACCGGTACCAAGACTCGAGCGAGGCTTCGTAGCCGCAGCCCTGCTCGCCGGTCGTGGTGACGTGCGCCGTGAAGTTCGCCCCGAGCTTCGCAGCGTCGCTTTCACCCGGCGGGTTTCCCTTCTGCGGATCCGAGGCATCCCACCAGAGAAAGCCCAAGTTCGAGTAGCTCTCGAGGCCCGAGCGCACCGAGCCGATGAGATGGGCGTTGTCGTTTTGGGTCGGGTTCGCGCCGTCGGAGCACTGATCCCCCCCGTGGCCGCCCAAGCTCGACGAGACGATGCCGATGTGGATGTCGAGCACCGGTTCGAACTCCTTCTCGCCGTCGACCACCTTGGGCGTGATGAGCCGGTTCAAGAGCTGAGGTACGGCATCGGCGAGGATGAGTTGCTTGTCGGCCATCGACATCGAGTTGTCGATCATGAAGAGCAGATCGATCTTGTCGATGTTGGTCTGGCGGATGTCCTGCACGAACACGTTGGTCGTGTTGGGCGACGCCGGCGAAACCGGGCGATCGAGGCAACCGGTGACCAGCGCTGCGACCAGGGAAATGAGCGCGACTCGAACGACGCCCGCGCGCAGACGACTCCCGAGCCGCGAATGAAGCGGTATCCATCCATTCATCGGAATGGCTCCTTCGGCGATCGAGCAGCGCTCGTCGCTCGGCGCTCGAAGTTCAAGATCCGTACCGCGCGGCATGCGACGAAGATCGCGCGACGACGCCGCGCACGCGCGACAACGGCGTTGGCTCTTGCGCCAACCGCGGGAGCTACTCCGACGCTTCGCTCGCCTCGGCGAAGTACGCGCGGAGCGCCGCGAGCTGGCGCCGCGTCACGCCGGGTACCGCCAGGATCGCCTCGTCGCTCGCGCTTCGGATCTCCGCGACGCCGCCGAAGGCCGCGAGCAGCGCTTTCCGGCTCTTTTCTCCGATGCCCTTCACGCGATCGAGCTCGCTCTCGAAGCGCCGCTTCTTGCCGAGCTTCTTCCGACCCCGGTTCGAGAACCGATGCGCTTCGTCCCGGGCGCGCGCCAGGAGGAACAGCTCGGGGCTTTGGGCGCGGAGCGCGATGGGGTTCTTCTGACCGGGCAGATAGACGCGGTCGACGATCTTGTCGCCGAGCGGGTTCTCGCGCTCCTTCGCCAACCCGACGATGGGAAGCTCGTGGAGCCCGAGATCGCCGGCAGCGGCCAGGGCCACCGCGAGCTGCCCACGCCCGCCGTCGACCACCACCAGATCGGGAAGCTCCCAATCGGCCTTCTCGTCGCCGTCTTCGGCAGCGCGCCCGCGGCGGAAGCGACGCGCGAGGACCTCGTACATCGCCCCGTAGTCGTCGCCGTCGCCGGTGGTCTTCACCTTGTACGTGCGATAGCGCTTCTTGTCCGGGAGGCCGTCGGCGAGCGCGACCACGGCGCCCACGGTGTCTTGCCCGCCGAGGTGCGAGATGTCGACGCACTCGATGCGCCGGGGCACGGCGGGCAGGCGCAAGCGCTCCTGGAGCTGAGCGAGGCGGCCCCCCATGTCCTCGGTGGCGCGACGCTTCTCTTCGAAGCCGTGTCGCGCGTTGTCGAGAGCGAGCTCGAGGAGCTTCCGCTTCGGACCGCGCTCCGGAGCGTGAAGCTCGACCTTGCGCGCGCGTTCGCCCACGGCCTCGGCCAGGGCCTGCCGGCGTTCACTGAGCCAGTCGGCGACGCCATCGGCGCCTTCGGGCAAGGTCGGCACCAGCACTTCGTCGGGGATGAGGCCCGGCCCCATGCCTTCGATGCCGTAGTGCTCGCGCAGGAACCCGGCGACGAGCTCGTCGTCGGGCAGCTCGACCTTCTTGTGGCTGAAGGTCGCCGCGTCGACCACGCGACCGCCACGCACGCTCATCAGCGAGAGCTCGACCAGATCCCCCTCGCGGTAGAGGCCGATGACGTCTTGGTCGCGGTCGCTCGCGGTCACCACGCGCTGCGCCTCTCGCACCAGCGTCACCGCGCGCACCTGGTCCCGGTAGAGCGCGGCGAGCTCGTATTCCATGTGGTTCGAGGCGCTCTGCATGCGCTCTTCGAGCTCGCTGGTCAGTTCGTCGTGGCGACCGTCGAGAAACAGGCTCACCGCGCGCACTTGCGCCCGATAGCGCTCTTCGTCGACTTCGTACACGCACGGCGCGAGGCAGCGCTTGATTTGATATTGGAGGCAGGGTCGCGATCGCGACACGAGCTCGCGATCGGTGCAGGTGCGAAGCTGGAAGTGCTTCTCCACCAGGTTCAACGTCCGACGTGCGGCCGTCGCCGAGTGGTAGGGCCCGAAGTAGCGGGCGCCGTCGACGTCGGGCCGGCGCACGAGATCGAGCCGCGGGAATCGGTGCTCGAGCGAGAGCCGGAGCGTGAGGAACTCCTTGTCGTCGCGGAGCTTCACGTTGTAGCGCGGGCGGTTCTGCTTGATCAGGCTGTTCTCGAGGATCGCCGCTTCCTTCTCGGTGGAGGTGACGACGGTCTCGAGATCGGCCACGTGGCGGCGGAGCAGCGGAATGAAACCTCGGCTGTCGCTCCCACCGTCTTGAAAGTAGCTGCGCACGCGCGCGCGCAGGCTCTTGGCCTTGCCGATGTAGAGCACCTCGCCTCGCGAGTCGCGGAACACGTAGCAGCCCGGCCTCGGGGGCAAGCTCGACAGCTTCTGCTCGACGACTTCGGGGAGGGTCACGGGGTGCTCGGCCTCGGCGGCCGTGATATTAGCGCCCGGTGCCGCCGTCGCTCAGGCTGAATCGCGCTCGCGGAGCCTCGCTCGTCCTGGTGGCGGTGTGCGCCGGCCTCGGCATTGGATTTTTGTTGGTGCCACGCGCGCCCGGCCCCGCCGATCCCAAGGAGCCCGCGCCCGAAGTGCGCCTGCTCGGCGAGAAGCTCGAGCTCGACGACGACGCTCCGAAGCGGGCGCTCGAGCGGGTGCGGCGCTTCGCTGCGGGCAAGTTCGTCCTGGATGCGGGCGACGGGAAGAAGCGCGAGCTCTCGTTCGGGCGCCTGGGCGCAGAGATCGACAAAGTGCGCGTCTCGCAGCTCGTGCGCGACTGTCGCGACGCGACGAGCCCGTTGCGCATGGCGCGGAGGAGTCAGGGCATCACCACGCCGGTGGCCTTGCCGGTCCCCATCGTGCTCGACACCGAGCCCGTGACGCGGGAGCTCCTGCGCGTGAAAGACGAGCTCGACCGCCTCCCCGTCGACGCGCGCCTGGACCTGGAAAAGCGCGCGCTCTTGCCCGAGACGCCCGGGCGATTGCTGGACGTGGACTCGACCATCCAAGCCATCCGCTCGGCCATCGAACGCGGCGAGTCGAGCGTGACGGCCGTGTTCGAAGCGCGCAAACCCAAGCGCAGCGCAGCCGAGCTCGGTGACGTCAAGTTCGACGCCGTGCTCGGCTGGTTCGAGACGAAATACAACCGCGGCGAGAAGTACCAAGCGCGCACGTTCAACCTGCGACTCGCAGCCAGCAAGCTCGACGGCACCGTGCTCTTGCCGGGTGAGGTGTTCGACTTCAACGAGGTCGTCGGCGCGCGGGACGAAGCCAACGGTTACAAGGTGGCGCCCGTCATCGCCGAGGGCGAGCTGGTCGACGGCATCGGCGGAGGAACCTGCCAGATCTCCGGGACCTTGCACGGGGCGGCGTTCTTCTCGGGCCTCGACATCGTCGAGCGCTACCCGCACACGCGCCCGAGCTCGTACATCAAGATGGGGCTCGACGCGACGGTCGTCTTCCCGACCATCAACTTCCGAGTCAAGAACGGCTTCGACTTCCCGGTCGTGCTCCACGAAACGGTGAAGAACGGCGCGGTGCGTGCCGAAGTGCTCGGCCCGCGCCGCGCGCGCACGGTGACGTTGATCCGGCGCATCGACAGCGCGATCCCCTACGAAGAGGTGGAGCGCGACGACCCCAACTTGCCCGAGGGCGTCCGCGTCTTGTCGCAACGCGGCGTCGCGGGCTTCAAGCTGCACCGCTACCGCATCGTGCGCGAAGGGGAGCACGCGGTCCGTGAGCGCTGGAGCGACGTCTACCCGCCGACCACCCAGATCGTGAAGGTCGGGCGGGGCAACATGCCGAAGGACAGCATCGCCACCAAGCACGACGAGCACCCGGAGTACCTCGCCGACGAGCTGCTGGTGATGACCCAGGGCGTCGACGTGGGCGCGAACGACGGCGAGGCGGCCCAAGCCGACATGAGCGAGAGTCGAGATCCCGGCAAGTTCGGCGAACCGCGCTGGACCGAGAAGGCGGGGATGCCCTACTTCGACCAAGCGGGCGACTCGCACGCCCAAGAAGGGGGAGAGCCGGACAAAGCCGCCAAGAAGGCGAGCGAGCCGAGCGCACCCGCCGAGCCAGGCAAGGGCGACAAGGGCGACAAGGGCGACAAGGGAAAGAAGAAGAAGAAAAAGAAGAAGTCGGCGAGCCCCGAGGTCCGTTGAGCGAGGCCCACGATTCGGGATAAGGTCCAGGCCATGCGCGTCGTCTGTCGCTCCGCCCTGCCGCTGCTCTCGTTCTGCCTGCTCGTCGCGTGCGGCGGCGGGAAGGAAGCCAGCATTCCGCCCGTCGCACCGGTCTTCAAACCGATCCCGGAAGAGGGACTCGGAAAAGAGGAAGCCGAAGACACCCAGTCGAAGAAGCAGGGGGCGACGACCGACGCCAAGCACGACGACGACGACAAGGACGACGCGGACGACGGCGAGAAGGGCGAGCCCGAACCCGCCACAGGATCTGCCAAGCCGCCCGCAGGAAAACCCGGCGCGCCTCCGCCGCCTCCCACCGGCAAGGCGCCGCCTCCCGGTGGAAAGCCAGGTGCGCCGCCGCCTCCGGGCGCGAAGCCCGCTGCGCCACCCCCACCGCCGCCCGCTGGCAAGCCGGGCGCGCCTCCGCCACCGCCTCCGGGTGGAAAGCCGGGCGCGCCTCCGCCACCGCCTCCGGGTGGAAAGCCGGGCGCGGCGCCGCCTCCTCCGCCACCTCCGGGTGGAAAGCCGGGCGTAGCGCCTCCCCCGCCACCACCCGGCGGCAAGCCGCCGAAGCCTCCGGCCAAGCCGCCGACCCCGCCTCCGCCGCCCAAGCCGTGACATGCGCGCGGTCGTCCTCGATCGCCCCGGTTCCGCTTCCGAGCTCGTTCTCCGCGAGGTACCCGATCCCGAGATCGGCGAGAGCGACGTCCTCGTGCGGGTTCGTGCGTGCGGCGTGTGCGGTCGCGACCTGATCGATCGCCGGGGCGGGTTTCCGGCGATGAAGCTGCCGACGATCCTGGGGCACGAGTTTGCCGGAGAGGTGGTGCGCGTCGGCGGCGCGGTGCGTGAGCTCGCGCCCGGCGACCGCGTCGCGAGCCTGCACCGACCTTGGTGCGGCTACTGCGAGCCCTGCGTCGGCGGCCGCACGAGCGACTGTGAGCGCGCCTATCAGAGCTTCGGTCACACGGTCGACGGCGGCTACGCCGAGCTTTGCGCCGCGCACGAGCGCGCCCTCGTGAAGATCCCGGACGGAATCGAATACGAACGCGCAGCTTTCCTCGGCTGCACCGCGGGCGTCGTATGGAAAGCGCTCCGCGAGCACGGAGGCCTCTGGCCTGGCGCCAAGGTGCTCGTGACCGGGGCGAGCGGTGGGGTCGGCTTGGCCGCCATCGAGGTCGCCAAGGCGTGGGGCGCCGAAGTGATCGCGATCACTTCGAGCGAAGCCAAACGCGGGGCCATCGAGGCGCTCGGGGCCGATCACGTGTTGGTCTCAGCGGGAGCATTCGCTGCCGATGCGCGCGCGCGGGCCCGCGGCGGCGTGGACGTCGCACTCGAGCTCACCGGCAGCGCCACGTTCGGCCAGTCCCTGCGCAGCCTCCGTACCGGAGGTTCCTTGATCGTCGTCGGCAACCTGGACGTGGGAAAGGTGAGCTTGTCGCTCGGTCACCTGATCCTCGGCCGATATCGGATCGCTGGGGCGAGGAGCTACACGCGGAGCGACCTCGAGGACTGCTTCCGCTTGGTCGCCACCGGAAAGCTGCATCCTCAGGTGGCGCTCCAGCTGCCCCTCGGTGACGCACGCCTGGCCCATGAGCGCCTCGAGGCGCGAGGCGTCGTCGGCCGCATCGTGCTCTTGCCGGATCGATAGACATGTGGCCCATCGCTCACCGGCTGTTCCTCGGCGACTACGACTCGGGCGCGCTGGCTCTGGCCGGCGAAGAGCACCCAACCCCGCCGAACGGCAGCCCGGCGCCTTTCGCAGGTGTGGTGTCGCTCTGCCCCATGCCGCTCTTTCCGGGGCCACGGCCGAAGGGGCCCGCACGGGCCGACACCGAGTGGCTGCTGCTCCCCATCGCCGACGGTGGGAACGGCGAGGACGAGCTGACCTCTGCGCTGGCCCTGACGTTGCCGTTCATCCGGCGGCGCCTGCCGCACGGCAACGTGCTCGTCCACTGCGCGGCCGGCATGAGTCGGAGCGTCACCGTCGTCGCGGCTCTCTTGTGCGAAGATTTGCGTATCGACGCGGATCTTGCGCTCACGCGCGTCGCCGAGCTCAAAGCGAAATCGTTCAGGCACCTGAATTACCCACCGGAGCTCCTGGTCGCGCCTGCCCCGGAATTCCGGGCGGTGCTCCGGCGCATGTTCTCGGGCCGTGGCCCGTCCAACGGCGATTCCCCCCGATGATTTCCCTGAGAACTGGCGATTCGGCCCGCCGGCCTTGACGCCGGGGCGGGGCATGGGGAAGAAGGACCCGTGAGCATGTCTTCCGCAGAAACCCTTACCGCAACCGAAGCGCCCACCAACGGGGACGGCGCCGCCGCCCGAGCCGTCGACTGGGAGAACCCGCGCGTCGCCGCCATCTTGAGCGCCGCAGCCAAGTGCTTCGCCCGCAAGGGCTTCAGCGCCACGACCCTGGCCGAGATCGGCAAGGAGCTCGGGCTGCGCAAGAGCATCGTCCACTACTACTTCGCGAGCAAGAACGCGCTCATCTACGAGGTTCAGAGCTTCACGCAGAACCGCTACCTGGACAAAGTGAAGGAATCCCTCCGGTCGAGCGATGACGGCTCCAAGAAGCGCATGATGAGCGCGCTCGGCTCGCTCTGGGAGGCGATCCAGCAGAACCGCACGATGGTGGGCCTGAACATCGAGGTGTGGGCGGCCGCTCGGCGGGATCCCGAGCTCAAGAAGCGGGCCTCCGCCCTCCAGCACGACGCTCGCCAGCTGATCCGGGAGGGCGTCGCCGACGTTCTCAAGATCGACGCCAAGGACTTCCCGCCGATGGAGGGCCTGTCCGTATTGATCCTTGCGGTGTTGAACGGGCTTCTCGTGGCCGAAGAGCTCGAGGGTGTCGAGCAGGCCAAGGCGAACGAGGCCTTCCAGGCGTTCCTGTACTTGCTCTCCCTCGGCATGAGGGCGATGGAAGGGCAGCCCGTGGCCAGCGCGCCCGGCTGAATTTGAAAAACCCGAGGATTCGAGGCATCTTCGCCCTCGTGAAGGCAGAGCTCTCGGCCGCGACCCTCGCCCTCGGGCTCAGCGTCGCCTTGGGCGCAAGCGCTCTGCCGGGCGGCGCCCGGCCGTCGGTGAAAACCACGAGCGGGCTCGGCGACAGCCCGTTCGCGCAGGTCGTCGACGTGAGGCTGACCGCGCAAGGTGACCTCCGTCTGCTCCGGCGCTTCGTGGAGCCCTGGGTGGAACGCCCGGGAGAGTGGCGGAACTTCTACTCGGGGCGCTTCGGTCCGAAGTCCTGGATCGAAGAGCCGCGACTCGACTGGCGTCTCGGCGGTTGGGACGGAGCACCTGCGGCGTCCGCGCGCATCGAAACGTCGAGCTTCGCGTCGAGCTTCGCTCCATCGAGCTTCGAGCTCGCGCCGTCGAGCTTCGAGCTCGCTCCGGTGGCGCGACTCTCGCCGCCGAACTTGCGGAACGCCGAGCTCTTGCCGCTGTGGCAGCTCGAAGCCGCTCCGAGCGTCGACGCGGCGTTCGTACACGCAACGCAGAAGCCGCGCTGCCAGCCGTGGCAACACCCTTACTCGGTGACGCTGGCCCGCTACGGAGCGGAGCGTGACAGCTTCAGCTTGCTCGAGTGCGATGGCTCGGTCGCGTTGGATGCGCTCGACCGGCTGAGCGTGCTCGCGCGGCCGACCGGCGTCGAGCGACCCGAGCTCCCGCTGCCGCTCGAACCCGCACCCGAGAGCGAAGTCTTGGGGGAGTGGGTGCCCAACGTGCGGCTCTTGGATCCCCGGCTGCTCTGGGTGCTCGCCCGAATCTCCGAAGCTTTCCCCTACCGGCCCATCTACATCATCAGCGGCTACCGTCGCGACGCCCACGGCAGCCTGCATCAGAATGGCCGGGCCCTCGACGTTTTCGTGTTGGGCGTCGCGAACGACCAGGTCCTGAAGATCTGCCGCACGCTGAAGGACGTGGGCTGCGGCTACTACCCCAACAACAAATTCCTGCACGTCGACGTCCGGCCTCCCGAGACCGGACACGCCATCTGGATCGACGTCTCGCTGCCCGGCCAACCCTCGCACTACGTCGACGGCTGGCCCGGAGTCGTCGAGAGCGGCGCGCTGTCCTGGGGCGGCTCGGAATAGTCCATGGGCTTCGGAGCCATCCTCGGGCAAGGGCCCGCGGTCGAGACGCTCGGCGCCGCGCTCGGCTCGGGACGCGTGCATCACGCCTACCGCTTCGAAGGACCGCCGGGCGTCGGCAAAGAGCTCGCAGCGTTCGCTTTGGCGCAGGCCCTGGTGTGCGAAGCGCCGACGCCGTTTGCGTGCGAGAAGTGCAGCGCGTGCCATCGCGCGGTGACCCTGGCGGAAGAAGATCCCAAGGTGCCGCTCCACCCGGACGTGGTGCTCGTGGGCCGCGGCCTCTATGGGTCGCTGCTCGGCAGTGGGGTGAGCGAAGCGACCGGTATCAGCGTCGAACAGATCCGCAAAGTAGTGCTGGCGCGGAGCGGCTACCGTCCCCACGAAGGCCGCGCCCTGGTGTTCTTGGTGCGGGACGCCGAAGAGCTCACGCTGCAAGCCGCCAACGCGCTCTTGAAGACCCTCGAAGAGCCGTCGGACCGCACGCACTTCGTGCTGCTCACCAGTCGGCCGCGACGGCTCCTCGACACCGTGCGCTCGCGTACCCTCGCCGTGCGGTTCGCGCCGCTCTCGGAAGAGGTCCTGGTCGAGCTCTTGCAGGCGCGCGGGCTCTCGCCGAGCGTAGCGGCCCTGGCCCAAGGCAGCGCGGAGCTGGCGTTCCAGCTGGCCGATCCCGAAGCAATGACCGAACGCGAAGCGTTCCTGACCGCGGCCCAGAAGGCCATGGACGCGCCTGACCTGGCCGAAGCCATCGCGCTCGGCCAGAGCCGCGGCGACGGTCGCGACGCCTTGCGCGAGCAGCTCGGCTATTTCGCGCAAGCCCTCGCCGACGAGTGCCGTCAGAACCTTGCGCGCGATCCTGCGATGGCAGAACGCGCTGCACGGCGCCACGCCGTGGTCCTCTCGACGCTCGCGGAGATCGATCGCAACGTACAGCCCACGCTGGCGCTCGAGGCCATGGCCGCTCGCCTCAGAAGGGCGTGACGCTCAGAGCGTGCGCTCGCCCCCGCCCCAGCGCACGATCTCGGAAGGATGAACGCTGCGGCCTTGCCAGGCCCGCGCGCGGCCGCCTCGCCCGAGCACCCAGAGCGCGTCGCGACCGAGCCCGCGGTATTCGACCAGCAGCGCCTCTTCCCAAGGCAAAGGCGCGCTCTTACCCAGCGCCGTGACGCGCACGGGGAGGCGCCGCACGCGTTCGAAGCGCACACCTTTGGACTCGACGCTGCTCGGTGGATCGCTCGGCAGCACGAGCTCGACCTCGTCCAGCACGTAGAGCGTGCCGTTGGGCGGAGGCAGGGCGACGACGGCGGCTTCGTGGGCGCGAAACAACGCGACGACGGGCTCATCCCCTTCACGCAACAGCCAGCCCTCCTCGAACCAGAGCTCCTGCCCGCCGATCTCGACCACGTCGCCGACCTCGAGCTCGAATCCCCAACGAGCGAGCACGGACGGCTCGCGCTCGCTCTTGGGCGGAGCGGGCAATGGGCCAGCCGTTTCCGGCTTGGCCCCTCGCTTGGCCCGCACGTAGCGCTGCGCGAGCCCCAGGACCAGCGAGCCCCCGCCGAGCACGAGTGCTGCGACGACGAGGCTCACGCCGCGCCTCGCCGGGCGCGAACGCGAACCGTGGCCCAGGAGTGTTCCCACATGGCGGGAAGCGAGAGTCTAGCCCGAGCGGTCACGCTGGGTCACCGAGCAGGCGCGAGAGGCGTTCGGCTCGTCGCGTGGCGCCGGCGTATCCTTCGCCGACGTCCGGCACGAGGGCCGCGATGACCGCGGCGAGCTCGGCGTGCTCCCCGACCTCGGCCGCGCGCGTCTCGTCGATGCCCCCGATGGCGACGAGCGGCACGCCGACCTCGCGTGCCCGCGCGTGGGCCGCCGAAAGGCCCGCGATACCCACGACGGGATCGGGGTTCAGCTTGGAAGCGGTGGCGTACACCGGCCCGTACGCGACGTAGTCGGGCCGTTCGCCGAGCGCGGCAACGAGCTCTCGCTCGTCGTGCGAGGAGACACCGACCCTGAGCTCGGGCGCGAAGCGGCGTACGTCGGGCACGCCGAGATCGGCCTGCCCCACGTGGACGCCGTCGACCGCAGCCAGCTTCGCGAGGTCGGCGCGGTCGTTGGCGAAGAGCAGCGTGCCCGCGCGGCGGCACTCCGGCAGGAGCGCCCGCAAGAGTGTCAAGGTGTCACGCGCGCCGAGCGACTTGGCACGGAGCTGGAGTACGGCGGGCCGCGCAGCCAAGACTGCGCGGGCAAACGCCAGGGGCTCGTGGCCGAATCGCCCGAGCGTGTCCACGTCGACGATGGCGTAGAGTCCACGCATCGCGCCGAACCATACCAGGCCACCTTTCCGGGCGGCCCGTGCTTTGCTACGCCATGGGCATGCTCCGCCACGCCGTCCCCTTCGCCGCGCTCGCCCTCGCCTGGACGACCGGCGCGCGGGCGGAAGATCAGAAGCCCGAAGACAAACCCTCGCCCCCGAACCTCACGCTGCGCGTCAGCGAACGCGGCCCCGGGCGACCGTGGTCCCTGTCCATCGAGAACCGCGGGTCGGCTCCCGCGCTGCTCGCCGCTGACCCGCGTCTGCTCTCGCTCGACGTACGCGTGCCCAGCAAGAAGCAGAAGGAGACGTGCCGCCTGCCGAGCGAGCTCTTCCCGTCTCGTGTCGACAAGCGGACGCTCGTCATGCTCGAGCCGGGTGAAGGTGTCGAGCAGGAGTTCGATCCTCGCCTCTTCTGCTTCTCGGCGGGCGGCCAGTGGCTTCTCGTTCCCGGCAGCCTCGTCACTCCGCGCTTCGGCTTCCCCGAGAAGAAGAAGACCGGGTGGCGCAACGGCAAGCGCGTGGAGGAGACTCCCAAGCAGGAGCCCCCGTTCGCCGTCCTGCCCGCTCCGGACAAAGGCAAGAGCAAGTCCCTCGACGAAGACGGCGGCGTGAAGGAGCTGACCGCGACTCCGTTCGCGTTGAAGAGCGAATACGCCGAGTGGTCGCGCACGCGCATCGAAGCGGATCGCAAGGCGGCCGACGAGAGCCCGCTCGTGATCCGCATGGTTCAGGGTTCGGACGCCCAGGCGGAGCGCTCCGCGACCGTCCAGCTCACGCTCCGAAACCGTAGCAAGCGCAGCGAGACGGTCTACTTCCGACGCGAGCTCGTGAGCTTCGAGGTGATGCGACCGGACGGCCTCGTGACGTGCGACCCCGAGCCGGATCAGCGCGCCCCCGATCGCCAAGCTTTCGCCAAGCTCGGTCCGGGAGGTTCCATCACGGTGGTGAGCCGCCTGATCGAGCTCTGCCCGACCGGGACGTTCGGCAGCCCGGGACTCTACCTGGTGCACGCGCGCTACGACGCGACCGACTCCGGCGACGACTACGGGCTCGACGCATTCGTGGGGCGAGTGGTGTCCCGCACGCCGGCCACGGTGCGCATTCGCACCGGCGAGCAGCCCTTTTTGCAGAAGAAGACGCTCTCGCACGCCAAAGTCTCCGAGAAGCGACGCTGACGTGACCGGGCGGCCCAGTCCGGTGTGGTGAAGTCGCTACGGCCGACTAGATTTCGGCCACTTGGAGCCGGGACCGAGCTGGTATGACCAGTGCATGTGGAGGAGCCCATGAACTATCGCTTCGCATGGGTCGCTTGTCTTTCCACCCTGGTCTCGGCCTGCGACGGCAGCACGCCGGACGATTCGCACGACGTCGGCGCCCACGGCGCGGTGGCCCACGACGCCGCTGAAGCGTGGCCCGACGTGCCGAACGGCGTACCGGTGATCTCGACTCACGATCTGCTCGCGGCCGGCGGCCGCGCCGGCGAGTGCGCGCCCGAGGTGATGCAACTCGATCAGAGCCAGCGCCTCGCACTGGTCGACCTCTGCCTGACCGACGCCGTGTTCTCCGCCGAGCGCGCCATCCCGCTCAGCGGCTTCTCGAGCGCCTTCAACGAGCGCGTCGAATTCTGGACGAAGTGCGTGCTCGACGCCCAAGACTGCGGCGCGGTGACCGCGTGCAAGACCGAGCGCGACGACCGGATCGAGTGTCAGGAAGACGGCTGCTACTCGTACTCGGACGTCGGCAAGAGCTGCTCCGGCGACGTCGTCACGCTGAATGGCGGGGGCACCCGCGATTGTTCGCGCGCCTTCGCGAGCTGCGACCTCGAGAGCCCCACGGGCTGCACGGACCGGCCGTTCACGCAGTGCCCCGATGGTGTCTCCAAAGCCGATCGTTGCGACGGCGGCGTTCGCCTCGGTTGCGATGGTGCCGGCCAGGTCAGCTACCACGACTGCACGCGACTCGGCGGCACCTGCGGGACGCTGCCCGAGGGCGGCGAAGGTTGCGTGTACCCCAAGAGCCCCGAATGCTCGACTCAGGTCAACAACGCTTCGAGCTGCAAGAACGGCAGCCTCGAAGTTTGCGTCTTGGGCCAGGCCCTGAGCCTCGCGAGCGCGATCTGCGGCCCTTGAGCGAACGACGACGACTCCATTATCCTCTCGAGCATGCTCTCGCGTCTCGAGTCGACGCTCGGTGTTCTCTGCCTGGCTGCATCGAGCTGCCACGGACGGGAGCCGAGCGCCGACGGAGGCGCGCCGCCCGAAGTCGCTCGGTCCAGCGCGCCGCCGCTGGCAGCCCCGCCTTCACTCCCCGGCCCCACGCCGGGCCCGAAGTGCGCGAGCGACGCGAACTGCACCGCCGGCAAGGTCTGTTTCTTCAGCGACCCCGGCTGCGATCCCAACACCCCCAATGGACATTGCGAGGAGCCGAGCTGGGGCCACGAGTGTGCAGTGAATCGACCCGTGTGCGGTTGCGACGGGCAGACCATGTGGGGCAATGCGTGCGCCGACATCCAGCGCCGGCGCTGGGCGAAGCTCGGTGGCTGCGCCTGCAAAGCCGACAGCGACTGCAAGGGCGGACAGGTCTGCAACTTCCGCGAGCGAGGCTGCGAGAGCGAAGGCATGTGCGAAGCACCCGAACGCCTGCGCTGCCCGGGCAAGACCACGCTCTGCTCGTGTCGGGGCAAGTCGCTCACCGATACCTGCGCCCAGGCGGTGCGTGAACCTTGGGTGACGGCCGGCGCGTGTCCCTGAAGTCGTCTGGAGGCCCGATCAGATTCGGACCAGGGGAGCAAGACAAAGCGAAGTCGATCACTTGGCTTCGCCGCCACGCAGCGATCACCAATCTGAGCGTTGTCGATCGGGTGCAACGCGCGTCCCAAAGTGGTCGGGCCTCTAGCGCTGGAGCACGAACGTCACGGGAACCACCACGACTGCGCGACCGAGCGACGGCGGTTCGAAGCTGGCGCTTCGCGCGCGAGCCACGACGCAGCTCACGAGCGCGGGGGGCAGCTTGCCGCTCGGGCTCACTCCCACGCCATCCACTTCGCCGCCCGGTCCGACTTGCAGCGTGAGCCTCAGGCTGCCCGCGGCATCGGGCACGTCGGAGAGTGCGCGCTTGTAACAGGCACGGAATCCGGGGCGGAGCCGGGCCACCACGCCGGCCGCACCGTCCACCGCACTCCCGCTCACGTTCGGGGGTGCAACGGCCGCGTCCGCGCGCGGGCCAGCGGTGGGCCGAGCCTTGCCCGCATCGTGCAGGTCCACGGCGGAGCCTCGCGACGCGAGCGCGGCGAGATCCGAAGACTGACCCGGGAGGATCGGCGCTCCGCGCGCCGGCGCGAAGCCGAGACCACCCGAAGAAACACCGGACTCTCGCGCAGCCGCTGCATCCAGCGCAGAAGTCGGAACCTCACCCCGCTTCAAGACACCTTCGGTCGCGGCGCCGCGCGCGCCGAGGGCGCCCAACGTCGCCAGCTCGAGTACGTCGAGGCGCTGGCTCAGCGCGGCGTCGGACCTCTGAGCTCGGGCGGGCTGACCCGGACCGTCGTGGGACCTCTCGGGAGTTCTCGGCGTGTCGGCCTTCGGGGTGGTCGCCACTTCGCTTCGGTCGTCGGACGGCGCAGCGGACTCCGCAGGCGCCGCCGGCAGCGGGAGCTCCGAGAGGACTCCGGACACCGTGACCATTTCGTCGAGCACCGGATCCGCCCAGTCCGAGTAGAGCGCGCCCACCAACGTGAAGTGCGCGAGGAACGACAGTGCCAGGATCAGAACGCCAGCGAAGTCGCTGTATGCCGTGCGACGAAAGACCGCGAGGGGCAGCTGAGCGCGCTGCGCCAGCGGTGCGTGTACCCACTGGAACAGCACGCGTTCGGAGCCGAAGCTCACGACTCCGCGGGCGTTCGGTCCGACGTCGAAACGTCGCGCTCGCGCGGCGCGTTCACCCGCCGCGACGCCGAGCTCGATGTGCCCGGCGCCGAGCTCACCGCGAAAGACGGCGCCCGCGGGCAGCTCCAGGACGAGAGCCCCACCCGACCAGAAAAACAGGCGTGCGAGCTGGGGCCCGTCGGGCAGTTCGAGCCGGAAATCGGCGCGGTCGGCCGACCCGACGCTCAGGCCGCGCCCGCGAGGGAGCAGGCGCTCTTCCAGGACCTTTCCTTCCCGTACCCAAGCCACGCGCAGCCGCACGGGCGCCTCGAGCCGGGCGGCGCGCATGGCCAACGTGATCGCTCCCGGAGCTCTGAAGACACTCGTCCCGCTGTCGACACTCGGCGACATGTGCGTGCTCTCCCGCGCACGAATCTCGTACCCGAAGGCATGGAGACAACGGCGCCCGCGCGAAGTTCCCGCGCGAGAGCATTCACGTCACTTGCAGTAGGTCGTGTCGAGAATGTCGAGGCCGCAGTCCACCGAGTCGAACGTGCCCGACGCCTGACCGGGACCGTAGCCACCGTTCGCCTGGATGAATCCGCTGGCGAACTTCAGGTCGTAGCTGCCGGCCACGTGGTCGTCGACGCGGGTCAGGATCAGCGTACCGGTCGCGAAGCCGCCACCCTCGAGGCCTCCCTTCGAGAGCCCATTGTAGAAAACCCACGCTGTCCCTGCTGCCGGTGCGATCAGGGGGTTGTTCCCCTCGCCCGGGATCACGACGTCGAACGTGCCCGCCGTGACGGTCGTGGGATTGTCGAGCGTGATGCGAAACTCGTTCAGGGCTGCCGGGCAGGTCTTGTCGGCGAACGCCTGGCAGAGGGGAGCGACGTCCGCCAAGATCACCGTGTATTGGTCGCCGACGATGGTGTTCCGGATGAAGGTGCCGTCCTTGACCTGAAAGCTCCCGCTCGCGCCGCCCGAGTCCGGCTCGGAGCTCGAGCAGGCAGCCACCAATCCAACGGACGCGAAGAGCCCGAGCAGCTGTCTTCTCATGCGTCAGCGTACGCCGAACGCCGTGGCAAGGGCGTGGCAGCGGAGCGCCGGGAGCTGGAAAAAGCATCATGGTACCGCGTGGTTGGAGGCCTTTGCGGCAGGGCTCCCGGGTCCGGCTACGCTTCGTTTCGTGGTGAAAGCGTGGAGCGTCGCCTGGGTGGTCGCGGGGCTCGCTCTCACGAACCCGAGCGCCGCGGACTCGGGCGGAGCGTGGGTGATGCTCGAAAACGGTGAGTGTCGCTACATCCCTCCCGATCAGTGGGCAAAGGAGAAGGCGAGAGCCGACGCAGCGGCGCGAAAGGAACTCGGTGAGAGCTTGCGCGCGTGCCAGCGCGGGGACGGCTTTTCGTGCAGCCTCCTGGCTAGCGCGTACGCCGACGGCCGCGGGACCAAGCCGAATGCCGCGCGCGCGCGCGCCTACCAAGTGAGAGCGGCACAGCTCTGGGCGAAGAGCTGCCGGCGCGGAGCGTACGACGCGTGTGCGTCGCTGGCGGACGCCCTCGAGTCCGGCGAAGGCGTCAAGAAGGACCTGGCCCGGGCCCAGTCGACGCGACGCCTCGCCCATCGCAAGATGCGCGACCTCTGCACGAACGGCGACGGCGACGCCTGTCACTCGCTCGGCACTCAATACATCCTCGCTGCCGGCGTCGAACGTTCCTGGGACGAGCAGCAGCGACTCTATCGGCGCGCCGACGAGCTCCGTCGCTCAGCCTGCGCACGCGGGGAGTGGCGCGCCTGCCGTTCGGCCGCAGGGCAGGTGGGAAGCGGTGACGGCGTGCCGGAGGATCCCGCCCAGGCCAAAGTGCTTCACGAGCGCGCGGTGTCGCTGGCCCGCGCGGCCTGCGCGCGGAAGGACGAAGAGGCCTGCGCATACCTGCGCCGCTGAGCGCGAACGGTGTGCTCGCACGGGCGGCTCCCAGGTCGCCGGCGTACGTCGACTCCTGATAGCATCCGTGCGCATGAACGCCCGCGTCGGTCTCTCGCTCGTCGTCCTCCTCGCTCTGGCTTGCGAAAGCGGCTCGGACGAAGGCGCACCCGGAACGGGAGGAGTCGCGGGCACGGCGACCGGTGGCAGCTCCAGCGGCGGCAGCGCGACTGGCGGCGCTCCGAGCGGCGGTGCTGCGGGCACGAGCACGGGCGGGGCGGGAGGCAGCGACGCCGGGACGCCAGGCTTCGCAGCCGATCCCGGCGTCGCGTTGAGCGGCAAAGGCGCGCACGGCGAGAAGGTGAAGCTCGTCGACACTCAACAGCGCTTCGGCTCGCGTGCGCACGCGAGCCCCTGGCGTTGGGACGTCGTCGCCGAACAATGGGTCGGAGGCGTGGCCCAGGCCGCGTACGCGGGCCTGAGCGATGGGCAGGCCATCACGGAAAAGGTCTGGACCAACCAGACGCTCTATCAGGGTTGGGATGCGCCGGAGCACCACTTCAAGTTCGTGACGGGAAAACCGTTGCGGCATGCCCGCGCAACGGCCCAATACGGCAACTACGCCGCGAGCCCCACGGACCCGAACCCATATTCGAAGCTCTCGCGACCCAAGTGGCCCGACACATGGGGGCCCCAAGCCAACGCGCAGATGTACCTGTCGTGGTGGCAACGGGTGAGCGGCACGCACCCGGGCTATCCCCAAGATTCGGGCGGCAACGGCGGCGAGGACAAGCCGCTTCGCTTCGGCGACACGTCCGAAGCAGGGCTCGGGACCTTCGACATCACCGTCGCCGGCCTCACTGCGAACACCACCGGCTTCGGCAACGTGAAGTCCTGGGGGAGCTTGCCGGATCCGAAGGACGCCTGGCACCGAATCGAGTTTTTCGTGGACCGGGTGCAAGGCATCGCCGACCTCTTCACGGATGGCAACCTCGGCATCGGTACCAGCTGGACGGTGAACCCGACGAGCGGCGGACCCTTCGAGTTCCGGCCTGCCGATCAGTACCTGTACGTGAAGCCCGGCGTGAGCGGCACGGCGCTCGACACCGCGACGTGGAAGAACGTCACCGTCCACTGGCTCGGCTTCGACGACGGCGGAACGACGCAGAAGTTCGCCGAAGGACGCAACGTGGAGATCTCCGAGGTCTACGTCGACGTCACGCGAGCCCGCGTCGAGCTGTCGACCGCGAGCGAATGGACCTTCTCGCCGGCGGCGGCCCGCAGCTCCGAGGTCCAAGGACGCCTCAGCGCTTGGTCCGCGGGCGAGATCGAGGTCGAGTTGAATCAGGGGGCGTTTCCTGCGCTGAGCGGACTCTATCTGTGGGTGATCACGGACGCAGGACAGGCCCTGCGGGTCGGCAAGTTCGAGTGATCTGCAGCGCGCTCTCGCCCCGACTCGACACGGGGGCCCGCTCGGTCAAGTCTTGGGGCGGAACGGAGGAAGCCGATGCGACGAACGGGTTGGGTTCTACTGGTTCTGGTCGCTTGTGCCTGCGGAGGCGAGTCCGATGACGGAGGCTCGAGCACGGGCGGAAGCTCCGGCAGCGGCGGCGCCACGGGCGGAAGCTCGGGCACGGGCGGCGCGACTGGCGGCGCATCGGGGTCGGGCGGCGCAACCGGCGGGAGCTCCGGTGCGGGAGCGACCGGCGGGGCGTCGGGTTCGGGCGGAACAACCGGCGGCACCGGTGGTGCGACCGGCGGCACCGGCGGCGGCACGGCGTCTCCCGAGTGCAAGGAGGCCGCGGACTGCCAGGTGTTCGAAGACTGCTGCAGCTGCGACGGCGTTCCCAAGGGAACGAATCCGCCCATGTGCAAGCTGGCTTGCACCGAGAAGAAGTGCTCCGTTCTCGGAGTCTCGAGCACCGAGGTGAGCTGCGTCGCCGGCCGCTGCGTCAAGGGCTACGAGTGCGACTCGACGAAGGTGGCCTGCGCGGCAGCTTCACCCGCATGCAGTGCGGGCGAAGTCCCCCAAGTGAAAGGCGCCTGTTGGACGGGCAAGTGCGTGCCGGCGAGCGAGTGCGCCAGCGTGGCGGGCTGCAAGGACTGCGACACCACGAAGTACGCTTGCGTGGAGAACGTGGCGAAGCCCTCGAGTGCCCATTGCGTCGACGTGCCTGCAGCGTGCGGGGGCTCTTTGAGCTGCGCCTGCTTCGGCGCGAGCGTCTGCGTGAGCCCCTACACGAGTTGCAGCGAGCTCTCGGGTGTGAAGGGCGTGAGCTGCGGCTGCCCGACCTGTTGAGCGCCCGGCTCAAGGCGCCGGCAAGCTGCCGTCGTCGAGAGGCATGGCGAACTTCGCGGTGAGCTGCCGGAAGAGGTCGATGGTGTCGACGTACTTCTGGAGCGCAGCCGCGGCTCCCGGGTTCTGGTCGTTCTTCTCGGGCTTGCCGCCCGCATCGAGGACGAAGACCGGAGTGCCGTCGGGGTTCAGGAGCGGCGCGCCGCCGGCGTCGAGCTGAACCTTGTAGGCCAGCGTCGCCAGGTGGTTCGCCCACTCGAGCATGCGGGCGCCGATGGCCTTTTGGCGCGTCACGCCCATGAGGTTCTCGGTTCCGCGGGTCCGCGCGCGGTAGGTGAGCCCGGTCACCGGGTAACGGAACGCGATCACTTCGTCGCTCGGCCAATCCGGCAGCTCGTTCGGCAGGACGGCGATCCGCGCGTCGTGGACCCAGCTGTTCGACCAGTTGGTGGGGAAATAGATGCTGCCCCACACCATGGCGTAGAGCTGCGGGTTCCAGCCGTAGTTCGGGTCGGCGAGCATGGCGTCGGCGGGTCGCGTCCCGAGGTCGGAGGCGTCATGCCAGTTCGGATACGAAAGCGTTCCGAGCGGTGTGTCGTTGGGGTTCGGTTTGACGCTGACCCACGGCGCGAAGCTGTCGAGATCTCCGGTGAGGAGCGCCGAATAGAGGCGTCTCACTTGTTCGGGATACACCGTCGCGAAGCTCACGTTCTTGTAGCGCGAGTCGTAGAAGTCCTCCTTCGAGTTCGAGACGAAGGAATCGAATGCCTCGGCGAGGTAATACGTGGCCCAGATCTTCTCGTAGTAGCTGCCCACCTGCGTCTGGTAGTCGCTCCAGAAGTAGCCCTGGGCGTAGTCGTAGTCGTTGTGGAGATAGCGCCCGTCGCCCAGCGCGACTCGGAAGTCGTAAACGTAGACCTGGGGCAGCGACACCGGATCCGCAGTGAAGAGCGGTCCTTTCACCCCCATGGGCTGCCCGGAACCACAGACGTCGGCGGGGCAATAGTAGCCGGGCTCGGGTCGCGTCAGGATCTTCGCGAAGAGGTCGAGGCCCTCGGTGGCCGCGAGCTCGAGGGGGCCGAAGTTCCCGTCGGCGAGCAAGGCCGTCGAAGGCGCCGTGGGATCGCCGTCGAGCACGGCGCCGAACGCGAAGGCCTTGCTGATCTGCTGGATCTTGTCGAGGTAGCGGTACTGTAGGCGCGCCGTGACGTCGTAGGAGTTGAACTCGACGCGGTTTCGGCGGAACGCGTCCAGGATGTAGCGGTTGTCGAAGTTGCTCGCCAAAAACCGCACCTGCTCGAAGGCGTCCGCGCCATAGTCCATGCTGAACGACGGCACGTTGCCCGTGTCCGCGTACTCGTCGCTGGAGAAGAGGTAGCCTCGGCGCACGCGACCGGTGGGGTCCACGGCGCGTGGCTGGACGGCCCAAGAGTAGTCGACGTAGTCCGGATCGGCGGCGAAGTCCGCCATGTCGCGGTAGTCGACCACGTCCATCGTGCGCTCCTTGCAGCGCGTGGAAAGCTCGGCATCGCTCGCCGCCGCGCAGCCGGAGATCAGGCCGAACTGCTTCTGGTACTGGCTGTAGTGGATGAACTCGTAGGGGTCGGTGGCCGCGACCGGCGGGAAGTAGTAGACGCCGAAGAGGCCAGGACTCGCGGTGAACGCGGTGAGCTTGTAGGCCTCGGCTTGACCCGCACCCTTGCCGTCGACCGTGACGCCGTCCTTGGCCCACACATCGACGACGCCGCCGTAGGTGAAGCGCACGCCGGCCCGGTCGTACTTTCCGGGCAAGAGCATGTCTTGGCTCTGTTCACCCGGGTAATCCATCACGCTCGACGTCGCGTAGCGCTGGATGTCCCCGTCGATCTCCGCATCGCTGATGGGATCTCGCCAGCGCGGTCCGACGCAACTCGCACCGTCCGTGGCGCCGTTGGCGCAGTCCTGGGTGACGGCGCCGTCTTGGGTTCGAAGCTGCCAGTATTCGGGCTCGTAGTTCAACGAATCGAACGAAGCGCCGAAGTTGTGGCGAAGGCCCATGGAGTGGCCGAGCTCGTGGGCCAAGACGCCCTTGTTGAACTCGCTCCGCGCCCAGTCGACGACCTTCTTGCGGTGCTCGTTCACCGCGGCGGCGTCCTTGGGATCGGGCGCCGGGAAGAGCTGCTTCACGCGCCGCGCGAGACCGATCAGGTTGTCGGGTTCGCCGGCTTCGTAGCGGCAAGCGTGGCGCTTGGCGTTGCCTTGGAGCCGCGCGCGCCGATCCGCCGCCCGGAGCGATGGGTTCATGCGACGGCCGAACGGCGATGCACGGCGCAGCGTGTCCGCGCTCGGCGGCGCCGTGGGGTCGGCGCCTGCGGCTTGGATGAGCTCCGGCGCGATGAGGTTGGCCTCGATCTCGCTGCCCGTGAGCGCACCGAGCCGCTCCGAAAGCGCAGCGTTGCCCGGACCGAGCCGAGCTTGATCCAAGAGGAACTTCGCGCGAGCCGCACGCTTCGCGAGCGGGTGAGCGTGGGTCTTCGCCGCCGGTGCTCCGGCGAGCAGCGGAGTGAGCACCTTGGGGTCGAACGCCGCCTTCTTCGACGAGATCTCCTCTGCGCCGAGCGCCGGGAGCTTCTCGGCCGGACCTTTCGGCTGGTTCGCCGCCACCCAGTCGCTGACGTTTTGCCCGTGGATGAATTCGCCGGGATCGATCTGCCCATTCAAGAGCCCGGCCAGGTCCGCCAGTGTCGAGGCCGCACGGTCCAGCACGGCGCCCCACTCGGTGACCGCACCGGCGATCTTCTCGCCCGTGAGCGGGTCCTCGGCGTCCATCATGATGCCCCAAGGCGCCATGATCTGCGGGTCTTGCACCACGGCGAGGACGTTGAAGCGGAGGTCGCCGATGCGAGCCACCGTGCCGTCTTTGCCGCAAGCCGGGTCGTCGCCTTCCTTGGAAGACACCGGGTTGTGACACAGCACGAAGGCGTTGCCGACCTCGGCCGGCGACGCGTTGCCGACGGGCGGGACGAAGTCGTCGGCCCAGGCCGTCGGGAAGCCGTGGGTCGACTCGCAGTCGTTCTCGCCCGTGCGCCGGCACTCGGCGACGCGACCGGCGAGCACGCCCATGCGCACGGCGTCGTTCCACGCCGCGAGCATGTCGCGAGTCGACGCGAAGAGGTCGTCCGGGAAGCCCGGGTTCACGTGCCAAGCGATGGTGCGAAGCTGGCGATCGCGAAGCGGCAGCGTGCACTCGCCGACGACGGCGTCGCAGCGGCTCCCGCGTCCGACGCTCTCGCACTCGTCTTCCGTTCCGTTGGCGTCGTCGTCGCGGTGAGGGTCGGCGCCAACGGGCGTCGTGTCGGGCGTGTTGCAGGCGACGACCGGCTCGGCGTGCGAGCGCTGCCACAGGTTCCAGCGGGTACCGAAGCGGTGCCAGCGATCGTCCACCACGCCGTAGCTCCGGTCGTAGCCGAAGCGATCGACGGTGAAGAGGCCGAACATGTCCATTTTCGTGCCGTCGTATTCCAAAGGCTCGTAGTCGGTGTCCGTCACCTTGAGGTACGACTGCCGGAGCGTCACCTCGCTCGGGTTGCAGTTCACGCTCGGGAACGAGCCATACAGCCAGCACGCTGGGAAGTCGCCCCAAACGTCGTCCCGAATGATCTGCGGCTTCGCCCACACCTTGTGGGTCACGTCGAAGTAGCCGCGCTTCGGGTCGAACACCGGCGTGTCGGGGTGCGCGGGGTCGTTCACGTAGTACGCGATAGGCTCGAGCTCGACGCCGTAGTAGATGCCGAGCTGCGACAGCGTGTCGAGCTCGTAAGCCGTCGTGATCAGGTTCCGCGACCAGTCGACGCGGAAGTACTCACGCGTGTACCAGGGCCGGTCCGTGTCATTTTCGACGACGACGTTCAGCTCTTCACCGGTCTGCTCGTTGTACGAGCGCTTGATGTCGAAGTGGCTCTCGATGGCGTAGGCCGCCACGGCCTGCCCGTCGGGTGTACGTCGCGCGCCCTTGCCGTCGGTGTTCTCGATGCGCTCGTAGGTGAGGCGAGCGATCAAGAGGTCCTGGGTAATCTCCCAGCGAATGCGCATGGTGGGCTGCGCGTCGCTGTTGGTGAAGAGGCCGTCGGAGCCGGCGCCCGAGTCCACGTCGGTGACGGTGACCCGCATGTAGAACTCCGGATCGTCGTCGGGCGTCGCCAGCGCGCCCACGAAGAAGCGCTTCTCGAGCGCGTTCGCCTGCACACGGTTGATGGGCGCGCGCTCTTCTGCGCACCCTCCCACGAGCGCCGTGCTCGCGAGCGCCAGGGTTGCCAAGATCTTTCCGAAGCTCCACTTCGACATGAGGAAGTCCTCCCAGTCCGCGACCGCAGGGGCTTAGAGCGTCTTTCGAGGCGATGGAATAGGGGCGGCACGGGCTCGGCGTTCGACCAGGCTCCGCCGCAAGAAACCGGCGACTCGGCAACGCCGGGGCGCAACTGCGCTCCGCCGAAGAGAGGGCGACTCAGCCCTTCGGTCCGCCGTCCGGGCACTTCCCGCTGTTGCCGGCACCGAAGTAGTAGGTCGCGGTCATGGCCGGGCACGGGCAACGTTCGACGCTGAACCTCGCCACGAGGCAGTCCACGATCATGTCGTTGGGATGGTCCATGCCGAGGATGGAGACGCAGCCGTCGTTCCCGAGCTCCACGCTGAGCCAGCCGTTCGTCATGCACTGAGTCTGCTTCTGACACTCGCGTGCGATGGAGCGGATCCATTCCGGGAAGCCGCAGACGAAGTCGTTCGCGCCCTTGCACGAGAGCACGGGGCGCTCTTCGCAGGAGCCGTAGGCATCGCCGACCACGCCGGCGTCGAGCAAGGGGATGTCGCCGTCGTACTCGGGAGTCGGATTCGGGACGACGGAGCCGTCGGGCTCGTCCAGCAGGTCCGCTTCGCGCCGGCAACCTTCGGCCAGCACGGCGGGCGCCACCAGCAGAACCACCGCCAGGCAGAGCTTCGGCACCCGACCACGCTTCTGCCACCGGCCGCGGTCAGTGGATCGCATCGCGCTCCTGCTCGGTGAGAGTGCGGAACCACACCACGCGGTAGGGAAGCGTCACGAACTCGGCCTCGACGCTGGAGGTGAGCGCCATCTCGATGGGCAGCTCGTCCTGCTTGGCGAGCTCACGCGCGCCGTCGAAGTCCGAGGCGTGGGGCGAAAACAGGCGCATGATGAGGTAGGTCTGTCCGGTCTCGAGCTTGAGCGCGCCGAGCACGCGGAACAGGCGAACGTCGCCCGGCTCGGTCTCTTGCGCCACGAAGCTGCCCGGCGTGCGGAGCGTGGGCTCGGGCGCGGGCACGGCGTCCGAGCTACAGCCCGTGCTCGCGAACAGAGCCATGAAGGCAACGACCATCGGCCAACGCACGCGCACCCTGGGAGAATACCATCGGCGGGCCACGCTCAGAACCCCACACCGGAATGGAGCGTCGGTGTCACCACGGTCGCTCCGAACGGAAACACCTGGACGAGCGCGATCTCGCCGCCGACCATCACCCACTGATTGAGCGCGAACGCGAGTCCCGCACCGACCCCGGCAAAACCGTCGCCTGCCCGCTTCCAGAGTTCGAGCTCCTGGGTGAGGTCGTTGCCTCCTTGGTACGAGTAGCGCGTCGGATCCTCGCGCACCTCTACCCCCGTGACCAGATCGTACTGCGCGTAGCCCGCGGTGAAGAACGCGAACGGGCGGAAGCCGCTGTGGGCGAAGGGGTCGTCGCCGAACCAGTGCGTGAGCCGCGCGGCGAGCGACCAGGGCACGAACGGCGCGGCTCCGCGCAGGGTCGGCCCTTCGCCGCGGAACGCGAACCCCGCGCGGAGGCCGACGCTCGTGTCGTAGAAGAGCACGCGGTCGTATCCGGCGAGCACCCGCGTCGGTCCGAGAGCGGGGCCGAGAGCCTCGTTGGTGTACACGGGGTTCGACTTGTAGACCTCTCCGTCGGACCTGAGGCACGCAGTGCCTTCGCTTTCCTGCGCCGCTACCGAGCAAGCGCCGCTGGTGGGGACCAAGCCGAGATCCTGCTCGAGGGCCACCGAGGCCCAATTCAACCTGCGTTGGGACCGCTCGCAATAGCCCTGCCAAGAACAGGTCGACCCGCCTTCGCAGTCGCCATCGCTGCGACATGGGACTTGGCGCACGGCCTCGCTGGGACAGCCCGGGAGGCCGCGCGGGCAATCGGACGGGTCGGGACAGCGCGCGCGTGTCTTGGAGCGCGCTCCGAGCACGGTGTCGTGCAGTACCGTGACGCGGAACGGCGAGAGGCGCGACCCGGCGCTGGCGAGCACGCGCCCGTCGGCGTCGTGGACGCGTACGTAGTAGCGCACGTCCCCCGTGACCGTGCTCACCTCGAGGCAAGGAATGGCACCCGTCCACTTCTTGCCGCGGCGGCCGAGTGAAAGCGTGGTCCAGTCCGGATCGCCCCAAACGCGGTAGTGCACGAGCACGCGCGCGGCGCTCGACGCCAGCTCGGGCGGTAGCTCGACCGCGATGGGCACGGGGGTCAAGATGCCCTGTTCGGCCTTCTTCTCGAGCACGGGCATGTGGAGGACCTTGGGGCCGAGCTCCTTGGGTTCGTCGGCCGCGAGAGGTCCGCTCGAAAACGAGACCAGAGCGGCCAGAAGCAGGCTCCCCACGCGCTTCACGGCTTCGGCTCCTTGGGCGGACCCTTGACGATCTTGAACTGTACGCGTCGGTTCTTGGCGCGACCTTCTTCGCTGCCGTTGTCCGCGATGGGCGCGCTCTGGCCGTAGCCTTTGGCCAGCAGGCGACCTGACTCGGTTCCGTGCGCAACGAGCCAGGTGCGCACGGCCTCGGCGCGCTCCTGACTCAGCTTCTGGTTGATCTCCGGCGTGCCCGTGTCGTCGGTGTGGCCTTGCACTTCGACCTGTTCGAGCTCGGGGTGCTCGGTGAGCACGCGCGCGACTTCGGCCAGAATCGGATCGCTTTCGGGCCGCAGCACCGCCGTGCCGTGCTCGAACTGCACCTGCTGGGAGATCACGATCTCTTCCTGCTCCAAGCGCGCGACGGGCGGCGGCGGCGGCGGCGGCGGTGGGCAACCGTTCTTGGCCGGATCCGCGCTCTTCACGCCTTTCTCGCGCGGGCACGCGTCCTTGCGATCGACGATGCCGTCGCCGTCGGTGTCGACGGGTTTGGGGCAGCCGTGGGTCTCGCGGCGACCCGTGGGGATCCCGGGTTGCTTCGGGCAGGCATCGAAGGCATCCGGGATTTCGTCGGAATCGAAGTCGGGTGGCAGCTCCGGACAGCCGTTCATCAACGGATCGGGTGAAGGCACTCCAGGCAGGTCGATGCAGGCGTCGGCGCGATCTTCGATCTTGTCGTCATCTCGATCGGGCGGCGGCGGCACCACCTCAGGCGTGAAGCCCAGGAAGACGAGGGCGCGATAGTCCGCGGCCCCGGGCGCCTGACCGACGCCAGGGCCGAAGCCCGCGCCGAGCTCCAGGGCCTCCACGGGTCGATAGCGCCCTTCGATCAAGAAGAGCGCGCGCGTGCCCCGCGGGTCGAAGAGCTTCGCGCCGTCGCCGAAAGTCAGGTCGAGGCCGAGCTCGCCCGTGAGCAGCCAGTCGTGGCCGGGGCCGATGTACGTGCCTTGGGCCACCCCGAGCGCGAGCTCCGAGCCGACGCGGGTCGGCACGATGCCCGGGAGCTTCGCGCGCGGCGGAGCACCCCAGCGTTCGTGATCCAGAACCAACGCGCGTACATGCCGTCGAGGCGGTCCGCACTCCAGCGCCGAAGCCATCTCCGGCGTAGTCGGTGCCGGTGGGCAAGGCGAGCGCCGCCGCGATCGCGAGGTGCTCGCCGTTTCCAGCCGGTCCGACGAGCTTGACGCGTCCGCCGGCGACGACGTCGCCGAGCAGCGTGTCTTCGCTGGGTCGTGCTGCCGTCGCACCGTGCGGCGCGGCACTACCCGTGGCCTGGCGCAGCACCAACGGCACGCCCAACGACGCTTGGAAGCGGTGGGCGAACGACACCGAAGCGAGCGCGTGCAGGAACGTCTGCTCGGACACGACGCGGTCGAATTCTTGGTCTTCGTTCTGGAGTACCAGCGGTTCGCTCGAGTGGAGGCCGATCACGCGAAACCTGAGGTGGCCATCGCCGCGGACGGCCGCCGGCTCGGTGAGGAGCGCGGGCTCTCCTGCCGGCGCGGGCAGGATGGCGAGAGACGGCGTTTCGTCGGCGAAGCTCGGGGGGGCGCTCGCCAAGAGCGTGGCGAAAGCGAGCAACCCGACGAGCTTCTGATGACGTCGCACCGGCGCCGCGATAGTAGCGGGGGGCCATGTCCCACGGCCACACTCGTCTTGCCTTCGTCGCACTCGCTTGCGCGACCGCATGCGGAGGCCCCCGTGAAGCGAACACGCCCTCCGCAAATCCTGCACCAGTCGAAATGCCGAAAGACCGGATGAGCGGCCGAAAGGTCTACGACGCTGGCGGCAAGGAACTCACCTGCACGCAGCCCGATCGCAGCTGCGTCGCGCCCGAGGCCAGCACGGACTTCAAGGACAAGTGCAAGCTCGCCGGCTTTCGCATCATGCAGTGCGGCTGCGCCATGGTGTGCACGGGCAACGCCTCGGCAAGCGAAAAGCAAGGCTACGACGCCCAGAACCAGGCGAAGGCCTGCGCCGAGGAGCGGAAGGACTGCACGCCCCCGGAGACCTCGGCCGCGTTCCAAGACGCGTGCAGCGAGAGCGGCCACAAGTTCATGGTCTGCGGTTGTGAGTGGCTGTGCTCGGGCAAGCTGAAAGCCCCGGTCTCGACGAGCCCACCCGCGGACTGATGCGCCGGCGCCCTTCCTCTCACGAGCTCGCGACCGGCGCACTGGTCGTGGCGATCGCGAGCGGAGCGGGGCTCGCCTTCTACTTCGACCCCGCGCAGGCCCTCGACACGCTCTCGCGCCTCGAGCTCGAGAGCGTCGCGGGCCGGGCAGCCCGAGCGCTGCACGCGGCGAGCGCGCCGGTCGTCGCCGTTTTCGTCTGGCTGGCGTGGTTCCGGACGCTGCGTGCTCGGGCCTCGAGTCGTGCCGTCGGATTCGGGCTCGCTCTCCTCGGACTGCTCGTGCTGCTGTCGCTTTCGGGCCTGCTCTTGCGCTCCGACGGCTGGGCCGAGCTCGCGTCACGTCGCGGTATCCGCGCGCGCCCCGGCCTGCTTTTCGGGCTGCACCTCGGCGCCGCCCTCGGACTCGCGATGGCAGCCACTCGCGTCCGCAAGCTGAGCGCCGCGGGAGTCACTTTCGCGCTCGGCCTCGCTGCGCTCCTCGGTTTCGGCTTGCCGCCGCCGCTGGAAGATCCCCGCGCGCCGAGCAGCGTGCGGCTCGAACGCGCCCTCGGACTCGAAAGCGTGCTCGCGAGCCGCACGCCCTCCGCGACCTTCCTGCCTTTCCGGCTCGACTCGCTGACCAGAACCCCACGCATCGAGGGGCGGCGCGAGTCGTGCGTCGCGTGTCACGCGGCCGTGACTGGACTCGGAGCCGGCCACGATCCCAACCGCATCGGTTGTGTGAGCTGCCACCTCGGAGCGCCGTTTCGCGTGGACGCGGCAGGCGCACATGCGGGCATGTTGCGAGTCCCCGGCAACCTGGACGCCTTGGCCCGAACGTGCAGCCGCTGTCATGCCGAAGCCGCCGCGCGCGTGACGACTTCGCTGATGACGCGTGCGACGGGCATCGTCGCCGTGGACCGCTTCGTGTTCGCCGAGCAGCCGAACCCGGACGGCGACGCACCCATCACCGCGCTCGGCCAGTCACCCGCTGACACGCACCTCGGCCAACTCTGCTCCAGCTGTCACCTCGGACGCGCGAAAACCGAGCCCGCGCAGCTCGGTGAGCTGTCTCGTGGCGGCGGCTGTGTCGCCTGCCACCTCGACGAGCGTTCGCCGCGCTCGCCGGTGAGGAGCGACCCGCGCGCCTTCGGGCATCCCGGCATTTCGCTCCAGATCCCCGATCTCGCGTGCTTCGGTTGCCACAGCCGCTCAGGGCGGATCTCCCTCACCTATTCCGGGTTCCGCGAGACGTTCGCGCCGGGCTCGGCGCGCCTCGAAGACCGCAGAACGCTGGCCGACGGCCGCACGCTGCTCCGGGTCGAGCCCGACGTGCACCACGAGCGAGGGCTCGCGTGCATCGATTGCCACACGTCGCGCGAGACCATGGGGGACGGCGCCCTGCACCGCCATCAAGGGCAGGCCACCAGCGTTCGCTGCGAGACCTGCCACCGCACGAGCCCGCCCAAGACCATCGCGGCGAGCGAGCTCGATGCGGCCACGTCACGCATCGTCAGGCTCCGCGGCCTCGAGCTCCGAGAGCACCTTCTCGTGGACGGGAGCGACGAGCCGCTTCCCCACGTCTTCCCCCTGCCCGATCGCAGCGTCGCGCTCCGCGGCAAGTGGAGCGGCAAAGAGCACGTCGCGCGTCCACCTGCCCCGCGCTGCACGGCCGACGAGAACCACTCGCGGCTCTCCTGCCAGAGCTGTCACGCGACGCGGGCGCACCGTTGCGTCGGCTGCCACACCGAGCGCGACGCGAGCGGAACCTGGGTGGAATACAGCGGCGAACCGCTCTTCACCGGCCCGAGCCTCGGCGTCGTTTCGCGCCGTGGAGAAGAACGCATCGAACCGTTCGTGCCTGGCATGGTGCTCACGCTCAATCCGCCAGAGCAAACGCCGCGCGCCACGCTGCCGGAGCGGGCAAGCGACCTGATTTCGCCTAGCACGCGCCTCGTCCGGGCCTACGCGCGCGCCGTCCCCCACAGCATCCGGCGCGAGGTTCGGAGCTGCCGCGAGTGCCACGCCGACCCAGCAGCGCTCGGCTACGGCGAAGGCACACTGAAGCTCGACGGCGAGCACATTGCGTTCGAACCCAAGTGGCCCAAGTCGCCCATCGACGGCCTGCCGGTCGACGCCTGGATCCCATTCCTTTCGGATGCGCCCGGCGTGACGACCCGTACGGCTCAGCGTTCGCTGCGCCGCGCGGAACAAGTCGCGATACTCACGGTCGGCGTCTGCTTGGGCTGCCACGATCCGAACTCGTCGAGCGCGCTCTACGCCGACTTCCAGAAGAGTCGGACCCGCCTCTCCGCAGCGTGTCGCGTCCCCGCGGAGCTCCAGAAACCCGACGCTCAGTAGCGCGAACGCTCAACGCGCGCGCCGCCGGAGCCCGAAGGCGAGGGCCCACACGAGCAGGAGGAGCCCGCTCGTCACCGACGAGCCCGTGCCAGCGCTCCGGCAGCCGCAGCCCCCATCGTCGCCGGCGGGCTTGGCGCCCGGGCTCCCCCCGCCACCTGCGGGTGCGGCACCTGCGCCGGCAGAGCCCGATGTACCGGACGAACCGGACGTACCGCCCGAAACGCTGCCATCCGTGCCCCCGATGCCGCCGCCACCGTCGCTGCCCCCCGCGCCGCAGACCGTGCTAGCCGGTGCGCCGGCGGGAAGCGCGTTTCGGTACTGCTTCCAGAGGTCGTCGACGAAGGCGTTCTGGGCCGAGCCTCCACCTTGCACGTCCCCGCTCATCCAGCGGTCGACGTACGCGAAGAACGGCGCATGGTTCCAGATGGGCTCGGCGTGCAGCATCAGAGTCGAGAGCGCTTCACCCACCCAGTACGCGCTCGTGCAACAGTTCCGGTAGTCCTCGCAGCCGTCGACTTGGCCGGCTGGGTCTCGACAGTCCTTGGCACCGCCACCGGAACAGCCGTTCTCGAAATACGACCCCTGCCCGCCGCCACAATCCCAGCCGAAGAGCGCTTTGCCCCCGGCGCCCGCGTAGGTCTGACCGTCTTCGCCGAAGTGGCTGTCGTCGTAGTCCTGTCCGACCTTCAGCAGGTCGCAGTCGTCGAGCAAGAGCGCCGCGAGCACGATGGGCCACTTCCTGCCGTTGTGGTGTCCGCCGTTGGGCGCCCAGCTGCCGCCGGCGCGGAGCACTCCGTAGTTGTCGATCCCGAGCTGGATGAGCGAGATCGCCAGCGCTTCACGCTCCGGCGTGTCGAGCGTCACGTAGAGCGCCGCATCGCTGATGAACGCGCCGTATTCGCGACCGTAGCAGGCGTGCTCGCCGGCGCCGTTGTACCAGTTCTCCTCGGCGCAACTGTGCTGGATGGTCCACGAGCTCATGTGGTCGATGCGCGGGCGCTCGGCCATGTGCAAGAGGTCTGCGCCGTTCGGCTTCGAGCTCGGCGCAGACAGCTTCGGCAAGCGCTCCCAGTGCACGAGAGCGCTGTCGAGCTTCTGCTTGAAGGTGCCCGCGTAGGCCGGCCGCAGCGCCGTCGCCGCCGGCGGTGCCGCGACCGCGGTGAGCACGGCCTGCGACGACAGGCAACCGACGTTCTGGAAACTGCCGCCCTCGGGCTTGCTGACGCTCGACACCAGCGACTCGTCGACCTTCAGCGTGTAGGGGAAGCTCACGTTCTCGTCAGTGGCGAATTCGCCGCCGCGATCGTCGTAGCCTTGGTGACCCCCTTTGGGGTTCACGGCGGAGCCGTTGCGCGTGCCCGTGGGCGTCGGAGTCACCGAGACGACGTTCACCGGCCCCACCACCCAGTAATCTCCGCTGGCGTAGGTGCCAGACTCGTACGCTTTGTCGAACGTCCAGGTGATCCCGTATTGAGTGATGGAGCTCACCGGCGCGGCGACCGCCGAACCCGTCACGGCGCAAGCGAAGAAGAACATCCGACCCGACGTCGAAACGCGCATGCGTCCCATTGTCACGCTGGTGCTTGGCCGGCGTCCATCATGGAACGAGCTCGGCGCGCCCGACGTCGAAGAGCGGTAGCGAGCCGCTCGTGAGACATTGGGCGTCGGGCTCGCAGCGCACGGTGCGGGGCTGCCCCCAGAGCCGCACTCGCTTGCCGACGACGTCCTGACCGGCCAGCGCCCAGTTCAGGTCGCTCGGAGCCACCAAAAAGCTGCCCACCGCGAAATATCCCTTCGAGCGGACCACTTCGCCACTGATCTCGCGCGGCTTCGCCACGACGCGGGCCGAAATCAACTCACGCGCACGAAGCCACGTCCCGGCGCGGGACTGAACGCGCAGGCCGGCGTCGGCGGGCCTTTCCGACTCGTCGACCAGCTCGGCCACGATGGCGAGCCGGCATCCGAGCAGGTCGTCCATCTGCGCGCCGTGCAGGACGCCCTGCTTCGTCAGAGATGTCCCGGGATCGCGCCCCGCAGCGACAGCGTGACCCCGCACGTCCAGGCCACCCTTGGTGGGAACGGGCCATGCCCCCGGGGGGGGGGGGGGGGGGGGGGGGGGGGGGGGGGGGGGGGGGCTCTCGAATCCGACTCGCCCCGCCCTCAACGGCCGGTCGTCCGCGATGTGCGGCCCGGGCTAGTAGATGCCGACGTGTTCGCCGTTCCAGTGCTCGACGCGACCGGCGGCGCCACGTCCACGTCGGCGGCGGGCGCCTGGACCTCCGGGGCCTTTCTTGCACAGGCCGGCGTCGAAGCCGCGAGAATCGACACCAGCAACGTCCGGAACGCCGCCGGGCTGAGCGAGAGTCCACGATGGCGTTCCCCCATGCGAGGTCGGCTTCGTTCCAATCGCAGCTACTATCGTCCAGTCTCGAGCGAGGAAATCCGTGAACGCCGAGCTCAGGCGGGCACGGGAGAGCGCGGCATCGATTCCCGGCAGGCCGAACGAGAGCTGGACTCGCCCGCGCCCTCGGATGGAGCGGCGGAACGCGGAACGACCCACGCCTCGAGCGCCGGAACGGAGCTCCGGGGCAACCGCTCGACTTCGCCTCGGCTCGGGCTTCCGCGCCGTGAGGTGCGCGACTCCTTCTGCGCCGAACACTCGACCGACGCCGCTGGCGTGGAGCACTGGAGAGAGTCCCCTCCAATCACGGTGGCCAGCTGGCACACGGTGAGCCACTCCCCGTGGCATGGTTCATGCTGTTGTTCGTGCCAACGAGGTGTCGCCGATGAGAACGGACTCGGCATTGGCGAGGCGCTTCCCCGACCGTGGCCGTGGTCGCGGTCGTGATGTTCACCGGCTGCTCGAGCCGCTGCGCGGCGACGGCGCATCCCGAGGGCGATGGGCGGGGCACCGGGGCGGGCGGCGCTTGAGGCCTCCGGCGGCGCGCACCTTCGTGCGTCACTGCCTCCCATTGCCCAAGATTCGGTCGCGCGCTGGTTGCACCGAAGGTGACGCTACCTCGATGCTCGAAGGCCCAGTGCTGCAGACCGGTTCGGGTGTCGGGGCGAGAACTGTCCCCCGCGAGGGCGGCGTTGACGCGGACGCTTACTGGCCCGGAGCTTGCGGATGCGCAGTCTACCGTCTGGCGATTCGGCGTCTCGCTCCTCTGGGGCGTGAATCCCGTCGTGTCGGTCAGTCCGTGCGCGTTCGGTACCGCCGAACGGAGGGGAGCTTCACGACCATACCTCTCAGAGAGTTGACCTTGCTTTCGAAGGAAGACCAACTGCTCGCCTACCTGGTCGTCGGCAGTGACCTGGACGACCTTCAGCTCCCCGACGGTATTTACGCCGAGCGCGGCGCCGCCGTGTGCACCTCAGTGGAGGAGTGCGTGCAGTGGAGCGCATACGAGCTCGATTTCACCACCAACGGCAGCGCCAAGGGCACGCTCCAACCGGGCGCTTCGCAGGTGATCGGAGCGTACCGCTTCGTCCACGGTGAGCACTGGCGACTGGTCGGACCGCTCTGCCCCAACTCCGACCACTTCCCGTCGTCGATCGTTCTGGGCATTTCGCCGGTGGCAGCGGCCAATTGACGGCGCTGCGGCGCGAGCGCACCTCGACTACTGCGCCGCACACTCGATCGACGCCGCTCCGGCCGAGCATCTCTCGTCGGCCTTCTGGCAGGCCAAGGTGAAGTCCGTCGGCGACTTCGCGGGTGGATTGCAGGGCTCCTTGCCGGAGTCAGGGCCCATTTCCTGAATCCACTTCGCGCAGATCTGCTGCACGATGTCTTGGCAAGCCGATTCGTCTTTGTTCTCGGTCTTGCCCGAGCACGAGCACGCGGCCAGAAGGGCGATCGCGAAAGAGACTCTCATCCCACTCACTCCGCCTTGGCGCTGCCGTGCTTGCGGGGATCCGAGGCGGGGAGCTTGCGGCCGTTCTCGATGGCGATCATCTGCGCGCCGCTCGAGGTGAAACGCATGTTGCCCACGGCCTCGCCGCGCCACTTCAGATCTTGGATCAGCGCCGGTGCGGCGCCCTTCTCCAACAGTATGCTGGAGCCTTGAGTCGGGATGTAGAAGCGCGGGGCTTTGACCAGCTCCGCGGGTGACTTGCCGAATGCCATGCGGCCCAGCAGCAGCTGGGTCACGTTGGTGCCGATGGCGGTGCCACCAGAGCCGCCCAAAGCCAGCACCACCTGACCGTCTTTGACCACGAGCGTGGGCGTCATGCTGGACACGGGCCGCGCGCCGGGTCGGGGCCGGTTGGGGCTCTCCTTCATGCCTATGGGCGCGACGTCCTTCTGCTTGGTGAAGTCGTCGAGCTCGTCGTTCAGGACGACGCCGCTCGAGCTGCCGCGCCTGGCGTCGCGCCCTGCAGGGTTCGAAGGCAAGCGCTCGGCCCGCGCTCCGACGGCGAGTACCCTTGGACTCGGTGGTTTTTGACAGTTCAAATCCCCTACGCGCCGCCGCAGTCCCTCCTCGTTCTCCAGCTTGACCAGCGCCACGGCACGCGCCTTCTGCAGCGACGCCGCGGCAACGCTCGACCAGCTCGGCCACGATGGCGAGCCGGCATCGACCGGCGGCGCCACGTCCACGTCGGCGGCGGGCGCCTGGACCTCCGGGGCCTTTCTTGCACAGGCCGGCGTCGAAGCCGCGAGAATCGACACCAGCAACGTCCGGAACGCCGCCGGAGCGAGCGAGAGTCCACGATGGCGTTCCCCCATGCGAGGTCGGCTTCGTTCCAATCGCAGCTACTATCGTCCAGTCTCGGAGCGGAGGAAATCCGTGAACGCCGAGCTCAGGCGGGCACGGGAGAGCGCGGCACGATTCCCAGGCCGAACGAGAGCTCGACTCGCCCGCGCCCCTCGGACGGGAGCGGCGGAACGCGGAACGCTCGAGCCCACGCCTCGAGCGCCGAACGGAGCTCCGCGTGGGGGTAACCGCTCTCGACTTCGCCTCGGCTCGGGCTTCCGCGCCGTGAGGTGCGCGTGACTCTTCTGCGCCGAACACTCGACCGACGCCGCTGGCGTGGAGCACTGGAGTCCCTCCAATCACGGTGTCATTGGCACACGGTGAGCCACTCCCCGTGGCATGGTTCATGCTGTTGTTCGTGCCAACGAGGTGTCGTCGATGAGAACGGGACTCGCATTGGCGAGGCGCTTCCCGACCGTGGCCGTGGTCGCGGTCGTGCTGTTCACCGGCTGCTCGAGCTCGCCGCGCGGCGACGGCGCATCCCAGACGACGGGCGGGGCAACCGGGGCGGGCGGCGCGCTTGGAGGCTCCGGCGGCGGCGCACCTTCGTGCGCGTCACTGCCTCCATTGCCCAAGATTCGGCTCTGCGCGCCGGCTTTCGCACCGAAGGACGCTACCTCGATGCTCGAAGGCCCAGTGCTGCAGACCGGTTCGGGTGTCGGGGCGGAGAACTGTCCCCCAAGTGAGGGCGGCGTTGACGCGGACGCTTACTGGTTCGAGCTTGCGGATGCGCAGTCCACCGTCTGGCGATTCGGCGTCGCGCTCCCTGGGGCGGTGAATCCCGTCGTGGTCGGTCAGTCCGTGCGCGTTCGGTACCGCCGAACGGAGGGGAGCTTCACGACCATACCTCTCAGAGAGTTGACCTTGCTTTCGAAGGAAGACCAACTGCTCGCCTACCTGGTCGTCGGCGGTGACCTGGACGACCTTCAGCTCCCCCGACGGTATTTACGCCCGAGCGCGGCGCCGCCGTGTGCACCTCAGTCGAGTGCGTGCAGTGGAGCGCATACGAGCTCGATTTCACCACCAACGGCAGCGCCAGGGCACGCTCCAACCGGGCGCTTCGCAGGTGATCGGAGCGTACCGCTTCGTCCACGGTGAGCACTGGCGGCTGGTCGGACCATGCTGCCCCAACTCCGACCACTTCCCGTCGTCGATCGTTCTGGGCATTTCGCCGGTGGCAGCGGCCAATTGACGGCGCTGCGGCGCGAGCGCCACCTCGACTACTGCGCCGCACACTCGATCGACGCCGCTCCGGCCGAGCATCTCTCGTCGGCCTTCTGGCAGGCCAAGGTGAAGTCCGTCCACGGCGACTTCGCGGGTGGATTGCAGGGCTCCTTGCCGGAGTCAGGGCCCATTTCCTGAATCCACTTCGCGCAGATCTGCTGCACGATGTCTTGGCAAGCCGATTCGTCTTGGTTCTCGGTCTTGCCCGAGCACGAGCACGCGGCCAGGGGGCGATCGCGAAGAGACTCTCATCCCACTCACTCCGCCTTGGCGCTGCCGTGCTTGCGGGGATCGAGGCGGGGAGCTTGCGGCCGTTCTCGATGGCGATCATCTGCGCGCCGCTCGAGGTGAAACGCATGTTGCCCACGGCCTCGCCGCGCCACTTCCAGATCTTGGATCAGCGCCGGTGCAGCGCCGCTTCTCAACGGCTTATGCTGGAGCCTTGAGTCAGGATGTAGAAGCGCGGGGCTTTGACCCGGCTCCGCGGGTGACTTGCCGAATGCCATGCGGCCCAGCAGCAGCTGGGTCACGTTGGTGCCGATGGTGGTGCCACCAGAGCCGCCCAAAGCCAGCACCACCTGACCGTCTTTGACCGCGTGGGCGTCATGCTGGACACGGGCCGCGCGCCGGGTCCGGGGCCGGTTGGGGCTCTCCTTCATGCCTAAGGGCGCGACGTCCTTCTGGTGAAGTCGTCGAACTCGTCGTTCAGGACGACGCCGCTCGAGCTGCCGCGCCTGGCGTCGCGCCCTGCAGGGTTCGAAGGCAAGCGCTCGGCCCGCGCTCCGCCGGCGAGTACCCTTGGTTTCGTGTGGTTTTTGACAGTTCAAATCCCTACGCGCCGCCGCAGTCCTCCCTCGTTCTCCAGCTTGACCAGCGCCACGGCACGCCTTCTGCAGAGACGCCGCGGCAACGCTCGACCAGCTCGGCCACGATGGCGAGCCGGCATCGACCGGCGGCGCCACGTCCACGTCGGCGGCAGGCGCCTGGACCTCCGGGGCCTTTCTTGCACAGGCCGGCGTCGAAGCCGCGAGAATCGACACCAGCAACGTCCGGAACGCCGCCCGAGCAGGCGGGAGTCCACGATGGCGTTCCCCATGCGAGGTCGGCTGGTTCAATCGCAGCTACTATCGTCCAGTCTCGGAGCGGAGGAAATCCGTGAACGCCGAGCTCAGGCGGGCACGGGAGAGCGCGGCACGATTCCCAGGCCGAACGAGAGCTCGACTCGCCCGCGCCCCTCGGACGGGAGCGGCGGAACGCGGAACGCTCGAGCCCACTCCTCGAGCGCCGAACGGAGCTCCGCGTGGGGGTAACCGCTCTCGACTTCGAGTCCGAGCAGCACCCCGGTCGCCGCGTCGAGCTCGAGCCGCAGCAGCGAACGGCCAGACCAACCGGACACCATGGATCGGTGGATCTTCTCCAGCTCGGCGACTTCACGCGCGAGCAGGTTCCGGAACACGTTGTCGAACGGCGCGAGCGCGCCGCTCACCACGGGCTGGGAGAACACGAGATCGAGGTGCTGCGTGTCGGGCACGCGCTCCGCGGGCGGTACGCGCGGTCGGGACACGCGCACGTCGTGGTTTTCGAACTCCCCGACCAGAGATAGCCGAAAGACGCCCCCTACCGAGTCGAGCACGCCGCTGCTCTTCGCGACTTCGTAGGCACCGATGCTGCGCGACGAAGCGAACCACCCGGTGGGGGAAAATTCGGACTGGCAGAAGAGCTCGTGATCGAAGCCTGCTCTGGCTTCGAAGCGCCCGGCATGAACGTGAACGGTGGGAAAGAAGAGCTCGTGCGGACTCCGCGTGCGGAACGCGAGCGCCATGGGATGCACGCGCGAGACCTCCGGCTGCCGCGATGCGCCGAAGCCGAGAGACGAAAGCCAACTCGGCTTTTCGTGTCGCAGCTTGAACACCGCAAAGCCGAAGTCGGAGTATCCGGGCAGCGCTTGCCAGAGCTCCGGACGCAGGCGAAAGCGGGCATCGAGACGGCCGAAGTCCAGCCCGCTGGGGACGAACGATGCGTCGAACTCGCCCACACGGTGGACGGGCAGCGCCGCCGGCACGTCACCGCCACCCCCGAACGCCAACGCGACCGGAAACGTGTGGGCGAGATCGTCGAAGAAGCTCGGGTAGCCCGCGAGGTCGATGAAGCGTACCGCGCTCTCCCCCATCCCGGGCGCTACCGGCAGGGGCAACACCATGGCGAGCTCGCGGTCCGCGGCGAACGCCATCTGATAGACGAGGTACTGCTCGGGGCCGGCGAGTCGGGCGAAGATCTTGGTGCCCCCGACGTAGCGCACCTCTCCGGTGAAGATGCACATCGGCACAGGGTCGTACCGGCGATCCGGGGCGTCAACTCCGGGCTTCCGGTGACCCGTTCTCCGCTCGTCGAAATGGTGCGACGCTCGGCCAGCATGCCTCTCGGAGCGCGCTCCCTCGCCCTGCTTCCGTTCGCGCTCTCACCCTTCGCGTGCACGGGAACGGCAGCGCCCGCGGGCGCCCCCGCGACAGAAGCTCGCACGGCGCCCCGGCCAGACGCCGCCGAAGTGTCCGACGCCTTCGCGTCGACCGATGCGCCTCGGGAAGCGGGCACCTCCGATGTAGGCCCCGATGCCGGCGACGGCGGCGTCGACCGGGGCAAGAACGCCACCGCCGAACGCGTCGATCTCGCGTCGAAGCTCGAGCACGATCCGCCGAAGGACCCGCCGCGCGCCCTGGCGCTCTACGAAGAGACCTGCAGAGAAGGCGATCTCCGCGGCTGCCTCGGGGCGGCACGCATGCATCAAGGCAAACGCGGAGTGAAACGCAACGACACGCGCGCAGCCGAGTACTACGAAAAGGTGTGTGACCATCTCGCCGAAGCCGCGAGCTTCGACTCGGCCGGAGGCAACGCGTGCACGAACCTGGCGGAGTACTACGCGCTCGGACGTGGAGTGAAACGGGACGAAACGCGCGCGACCGCCCTCTACACCAAGGCCTGGGAAGAGGGGCGCGACTACATCGCCGTCCCCATCCTCGCCCAGCGAGTCGAAGCGGGGCTGGGCGTCGCCAAAGACGTACAGCGCGCGGCAGAGCTCTACGCCATCGCCTGCGGGAACGGCTTTTCCGAACTGTGCAAGAAGGGCCGCTGAAGCGCCAGACGCGGGTCCGATTTCAGCTCCCCGACGGACACTTCACCAGCGGCGCGAGCGAGGGCGGGACGCTCTCGCCGCGGCGGTGCGCGCGTCATAGGCCGAGAGCTCGTTCGACAGCGCCTGGACCACGTCGGCCAGCGTTTGCCCGAGCTTGTTCGTAGCGGTTCCCCCGCTCTCGGCGACACACAAGAACTTGCTCACACCACACACCGGCAGCGGCTCGCAGACGGGGCCCGTGGGTGCCAGCGCCTGAACTTGAGTGTCGCCGTACAGCGTCCGGCCGCCGACCATCACCAGGCGCACACCGCGCGGCTCGGCTCCGATCAGGGCGTGATACGGCTGACTCGGGTCGCCTCCGATTACGAAGAGGTCGGCCTTCTTTCCCGCCGCGAGCAGGCCGATGGTGCTCGAGAGACCCAGCGCGCGCGCGGCGTTCACGGTCACCATTTCGAAGAGCTGCTTCGCCGTGAGCACGTTGCCCCAAGCCGAATCGTCCACCTGGTTCGCGAAGCGGAAGCTCGTCGAGCAAGTTCTGACTCCCGCCGATGGACCAATCACGGCGCCAGGCTCACCGAACCCCCTTGGAGAGTGCCGGGGGGATGTGCTGGTCTTCGTGTAGTCGGTACCGGCGCCGTACAAGAACACGTTCGAGCGCGGAGACCACACGAGTCCCATCCCGTGCTGCGCCATCACCTGACCTCCGCGTCACCGAACGCCGTACCGTGAACGATCGGAAGTCTCCGGGCGGTGCAGGCAGCCATCCACCGTGGTACGGTCGGACTTGTTGAACTCACCAGGTGCGGTGGCGTCGACTCCTTCGCCGACGTGGATGACGTAGGCATCGGTCTTGTCCGTATCGATGTTCTTGCACACAGCGTCCGCGGTCGGCGCGTTCGGGAAGAGCGTCGCGAGCTGCACCTTGTCGTCGGGCAGATCGTTCGAGCTCTGGTCGATGGTGCGCGCGAGCGAGCCGTAGCAGGCTTTGTTGGCGGGGTTCGCCGCGCCAGCAATGCTGGTGGTGCCCGCGATCAGCCCCTTGAGCTCACCGTACTTGTCGAGCTCGCAGTTGACGTTCACGGGCAGGCAATGCTCGCCGTTCAACCACTGCTTGGCATCCACCATGGCGCCGTAGCGCGCGTCGTTCGGCCACTGATCGTGGTTCGTGTACACCTTGGGCGGGGTCAATCGGACTCGTCGAAGATGTCGAACAGGATGTGGTTGTGTGTGTCGATCAGCCCCGGCAGGATGATGCCGTGGGTCTCGACGATGGTGGGCCCAGAGGCTCGTCTGCGCGACCGCGCCGGCACAGCTCTCGGCGACGCAGCTCGGGTTCTCTCCGTCCACCAGCACCTCGCCTGAGAAGATCCGGTCTCGGTGACCACCGTGCCGCGCAACCAGATCCGGTTCGGAGCCCCGACTTCGATCACCTCGGCGCCCGAGGGCGGCGAGAGCAGTGCCGCGGCGCAGCTCCCCGCCGAGCACACGGCTCCGGCCCCGCACGGTGCCATCCGGCAGGGTCGTGTGCCCGCAGCCCGTGCCCGAATCGCAGGCGTCGGCGGTGCGCACCGTTGCCGTCGTCGCAGCCGAGCGCGTGTGGCCGCAGCCGCAGCGCTATGCAACTGTCCACGGTGCAGGCATCGCCGTCGTCGCAGCCGAGCGCCGTGTGGCCGCAGCCCGCGGCGCTGTCGCAGCTGTCCACGGTGCAGGCATCGCCGTCGTCGCAGCCGAGCGCCGTGTGGCCGCAGCCCGCGGCGCTGTCACAGCTATTGCGAATTGCGAGCATCGCCGTCGTCGCGAGCGCGGCGCCGCCGGCAACCGCACACGGGCAGAGGTCCAGGTCTCGCCGGTCGTGCAGGCATTGCCGTCATCGCAGGGTTGGCCCGTGAGCGCGCAGCCGCCGTTGCTCGAACCCTTCGTGCAAGTGGAAGGCGCTGCCTGCCAATGCGCCGCCGTCCGTTGCGCGACGAAACATTGCCCGGAGGAGCTCGACGCCGTGTTCCCGCCCGCCAAAGAGATCTTCGTAGGTCGTGCTGCAGACACCCGCAGTGAGGGCCGAGCCGAGCAAACGGCAAGCGTCTGGCGTCGTGGAGTTCACGTAGGAGTACGACACCCACACGATCTCGCCAGGTCCGACGAGGCCACATGCTCGCGGGCCGCCCGGCGGCTGCGCAGACCGTGCTCCCCGCCGAGTGATTCAGGTTGCCATCCGTCACACGTTTCGGCGCGCCGCCCGAAACGTCGTCGACGGCACCAGCAGCTCGCCGGATCGTTTGCGAGGTCGATGCTGGATGCGGTCGGGTTGTAGAGCTCGATGAAACCGGACGTTCCGCTCGCGCACTCGTTCACCACGAGGCCCGCCCCACCGAGCGCGGAGGGGAGCGCTCCTGCGCCACCTTCCCGCTGGCTCGCCCGGCGCCGAGCAGCCGAGCACGAGGAGCGGGAACATGCACCGGGCGCGAGTCGGTTGCGAATCATGGGACCTCGAGCGCCCCCTTACGCAGCCCGCATGCGAGCTTCCCCTGACCGAACCGGAAGAATGGCCAAGTGGTCGGCTCGACATTGCTTTATCGCAGCTTGCACTGCAATAGTTCATCAGATGCAGCTTTCTAGCACTTCGTGGGCAGAGCGCTTCCACGCGGCGCCCGAAGCTCAACCGCGTCGTGCTCGAAACCGCCCTGGAACGGACGGGGAGCGCTACGGTGCTCTCTTCGTCTGGGATTCGACGGAACGCGCGCTGCGCCTCGACTTCCACGTGGTGGACGGCGTCGTCATGACCGTGCCGGGCTTGCTCCTTCGCCACCGCTCCGACGGGCGCCCAGATGGAATCGCGCTCTGGGTCTTCCAAAGCAGGAAGCCGCACCGTTCGAGCGACACCTCGCGTGATCCGCACTACCTTGATATCTGGTCGACATCCGCTCCATCGTCGCAGTGCCCATCCTCTACCAGCGGAGGCCGATCGGCGTCTTGAGCGTATCGAGTACTTCGCCCGACGCCTTCGAGGGCGGCGACGGGCCGCGTGCTCACCGAGGTGGCCGAAAGTGCGGCCAAGTTCTTGCGGCGCGCGCACATGTATCGACCCGGTACGTCGGCCAAGCAGCGCCCGTTCTTGCTCGAGGCTCTCGCCCGAATGGCTCTTCGTAGAACACCAGATCGAGCAGGTGGCGGCCACCGACATTCCCGTGCTGATCTGCAGGCGAGCGGAACGGGAGAGGAGCTCGTGGCCCATTCCGATTCACTTCAACAGTCGGCGGGTCGGCGCACCCTTCGTGTCGGTCAACTGCGCGGCGATCCCGAACCGCTGCTCGAGAGCATGCTGTTCGGTCACGTGAAGAGCGCGTTCACCGGCGCGACGTTCCACAAGACAGGGGAGCTCGAGAAGGCCAACCGGGGAACCCTGTTCCTCGACGAGGTCGGCGACCTGGCGCCGGTGCTTCCAGGAGGCCAAGCTCCTGCGCGTGCTCGAAGCACGCGAGATTCTGCCCGTCGGTAGCAACGCCGCACCCGAAACCCATCGACGTCCGTCTGATCTGCGCCACACCGTGATCTGCCCGCCATGGTGCGAGCGAGACCTTCCGCGAAGATCTGTACTACCGCGTGGGCGTCGTGACCTCGAACTGCCACCGCTTCGGTCGTACAAGAACAACCTGGAGGTCATCGCAGGGAAACGTTCCTGCGGGCGGCGCAGGACATGGGGCGAGGCGATTTGCGCCTCTCGGCGGACGCGCTCGGCGCGCTCGCCGCCGAGCTTTCCGGTAACCTGCGTGAACTTCGGAACTGCATGGACACCGCCGCTGCCATGGCCCAAGCGAGCGAGATCGGTGCGCGCGACCTGCCCGGTCCGCTGCGTCGAACGAGGGAGCCGAGCGCAGCGGTTCCGGTGAAATCTCTGCTCGAGCTGCGTGAGGAATGGCTCGCCCCACTCGAGAGCGTCGCCCCGCGCTCGACTTGCTCACGGAGCACCGAGGCAACGTGCGTGCGGCCGCGGCGCGTGCCGGGATCAACAGCGTGACTCTCTATCGCTTGCTGCGACGCCGCGGGCTGGTCGTGGGGCGTGCGGCGAGGCTCGAGACCCGCAGCCGGAGCCGCAGCCGCCGCGCCGGCTGCTGCGCGATGGCCCAGCTCTCGAACCCGCTGCCGCTGGCTCCTTTGGGACGCCCTCGCCGCGCGTGCTATCTCCAGTCTCGCATGGCTCATCGTGCTTGGCGTGCGCTCCCTCTCCTCTTGGTGTTCCAAAGCCGAGCGTGGGCGAGCGAGGCGAAGCCCGAGGCTCAGATCGCGACCGGCGAGGTGGAGAGGCGCCGGCCATGGCCGGCGGCGAACGGCTCGCCCCCGCCGAACTACGATGCCGCCGCGGCACCGTGGTCACTTCCCCGGGGTTGTTCCTGCCTGTCGGCACCTTGGAAACTGCCCAGGGCAGCATCCGCGCACCGACAGCTCGCTTCACCGCCCTCGGCGCCAGCGGACAGCCTCGTGCTCTTCCCCGTGGGCGAGGTTACTGGGCCGGCGGCTACGGCGACGTCGTCTACGAAACCAGCAACGAGCTCACCCGCACTTCGTTGGGGCTCGGTTCGGTTTCCACGTTCATCGATATCGACGGCGGGGTCGTCGCACAGTTCGGCAACGGCGAGACTCACTGGGGCGGCGTGATCCGCCCGATGCTGACCGCGAAACCTCACCTCACGTTCTACGGGCGCTGGGGCTTCTTCGCCCATGCCGACGACTTCGAGAGGTGGGCGTGCTCTTGAAGGTCCCCATCCACCTCGTCGACTCGGAAGACCTGTGAAGGCACCGTTCGCGCTCAACCGACCTCGATGCCGTAGCGCGAGCTTGCGGTAGAACGAGCTCCGCGGCAGACCGAGGGCGCGGCAGGTCGCGCTGACGTTCAACGGTTCGCCGCCAGGGCCGCGCGGATCTGGTCAACCTCGGCGCTCGTGAATCCGTCGCGGCTGGCGCTTTGCCGGGGCGCGGCGCCGGCGCTTCGGGCAAGGCCGCATCTTCGGCTTCGATGCGCTCGCCTCTCGAGAGGACCAGCGTGCGCGTGAGCACGTTCTCGAGCTCGCGCACGTTGCCCGGCTCCGGGGAGTAGGACGCGAGCCTCGAAAGCGCACCCGCGGAAACGGGCGAGGCGCTTTCAGCCGATGCTCCTGGGAGAGGCGCGAGGAGAAGATGCTGGACCAGCACCGGCAAGTCTTCGATGCGCTCGCGCAGCGCCGGCGGCGCCGGACTTCGAGCGACTCCCGACGCGGTAGTGAGATCTCCGCGAAAACCCTATCCCACTTCGTCGCGCAGCCGACGATTCGTGGCCGAGACCAGCCGGAAGTCGACGCGCAGGGTCTTCTGCGAACCGATGGGGCGCACCTCTCGCTCCTGCAGCACGCGAAGCAGCTTGACCTGCATCTCCAGGCATTTCACCGATTTCGTCAAGAAGATCGTGCCGCGCCCGCCACCGACGCACGAACAACCCCTCGCGCTCGCGGTCGCGCCGGTGAACGCGCCGCGGACGTGCCCGAACAGCTCCGACTCGAGCAGGTTCGCTGGCACCGCCCGCAGTTGATGGCCGCATGCGGCCGGTCTCGCCGTGAGCCGTTGAAGTGGATGGCCCGCGCTACGAGCTCTTTGCCCGTCCCGCTCTCGCCCTCGATCAAGACATTCACATTGGTGTCGGTGACTCCGGTCAGCGTGGCGAACACGGCCTGCATCTTGGGCCGCGGCCAGGTATCTCGGCGTAGTCGTAGCGGTGTTCGAGCACCTCCTGCTGCGCGCGGACGCGCGTCGTCCAAGCGCCCGATCTCCAGGCCTGAGCGCGGCTCAGCTCTCGACGCTTCCGCTCCCGCTCAGCTCGGCGCTCTGCGCGCGGAGCTCGGCGTGAAGACGGGCATTTCGAGGGCAATGGCGGCCTGATCCGCGAAGGCCATCAAGAGCTCGATATGCGCCGGCCTGGAACGAGTCTGCCGGAACCGGTTGTCGAGATAGAGCGCTCCGACCACGCCGTTCGGCGAACGAATGGGGACGCACACCACCGACTGAGGCGCATGGCGTGAACCGGCGCGTTGTCGCTGAAGCGCTCGTCGGTTCCTGCGTCCACCGTGACGACAGGCTCCCCGTCGCGACGGTACGCTCGGCGATCGAGCGGCTGAACTTCAGGTACTTCTTGCCGATCTGCTCCCGATCCAGGTGCGCGCCACGGAGACCGTGAGCTCCTTCTTGGGCGAACGCTGGATCAGGAATCCGCGCTCGGCGAAGGTGAGCTCGATGGCCGCATCCATGGTGCTGGGCACCTCGTTCGGCTCCAGAGACGAGCTCAGGCGCTTATTGATCTCGAGCAGACGCCGACGGCGATCGATGCCCGAGGAGCTGTCGTTCGGTCTCGCCTGGGCGGCGCCGCTCTTGCGCGTCGTGAGCTCTTGCCGCGGGATGACGGCGAACGCCTCTAGCGCGGTTTCGGAGGCGAAGCGCCGCGCTCGCGTTCATAGTGGCAAACGGCATTCGTTCGTAGGCGTTCCGCGAGCTCGACCGCGCCGGTTTCCGCCCACAGGCGAGCCAGCACGTGAGCTCGGCGTCGGCAGCCAGCATGGCCATGGCCTGCTCGGTCCTTCCGCTTCGCGGACGGCGCGCTCCAGCGAGAGCTGCGCTCGCGGCAAGTCCTTGCGAGCCAGTGCCAGGCGGCCCCGCACGAGCTCGAAGCGGATCTCGACATCGGAGCCTCCGAGCGAACCGAAGGCTTCTCTGCCTGCGCCGAAAGCGTCTGATCGGCTGCGCCGAGGTCGCCGGCGACCAGCTCTGCCTCCGCGCGTTCGAGAGCGACCTCCACCGCTTCGCGCGTGGCGCCTTCGAGCGCGAAGGCGCGCTCGGCGAGCGCGAAGTGTTCGCGTGCGGGCTCGGGACGGCCCCGCGAGAGCTCCACCGCGCCGAGCACGGCGACGGACGCAGCCTCGAGGAGCGGCAGGCTGGCGCGTTTCGCGCCGATGCGGGCCCGCTCGGCTTCGGCCGCGGCGCGGCGTCGAAGAGTCCGATGTCGGCATGCAGCTTCGCCAGGTTGAAGCGCAGGCGCACTTCGCCCAGCCGTCTGCCCCAGCGCCACCGCCACGAGGAGCCCTCGCTCGTAGGTCGCGAGTGCTTCCGCCCAAGCTCCGCTTGGTGATGCGCCGCGGCCAAGCTGACGGCGAAGTCCGCGATCCGATCGTCGAGACCGCTCGCTTCCGCGATGGAGAGCGCGTCGGTAATGCTCGACGGCGAGCCCGACGTGGCCGGCGCGAAACTCGTGGAAACGCTCGGTGACTGTGCAGACGGAAGGCTGCGCGCGGCTCCAGGGGACCTTTTGCGGCGGCCTCTGCGCGCTGGAAGGAGTCGCGCGCCCGCGCCATGTCGCCGAGGTAGCTGGCGCTGCGCCGGCATTCGCAGAGCAGCGCGACCTGGAGCGCTTCGGGAAGCGTCTCGTGCCGGGCTTCGAGCGCGATGCTCTCGGCCTGCGCGTAGTTCCCGAGCTGCAGAGCCGCGCGCACCCCGCGCACCTCGGCGATCTCGGCGGCGAGAACCGGCTCGGAGTCCGGCGCGCGCGCGCCTCGAGTGCGCAAGGGCGCGCCCCGCGTCCCCGGCGCGGTGACCACGCCGACCCCCAGGCGATGCTGCCGGCGCGTCTCGAGCACGCCCCGCCGGCCCGGCCGCTTCGAGCAGCTCGATGACCTTCTGCCGGATCGCCCCGAGCTTTCGAAGATCTCTGCGACGTCAGGCCGCGCCTCGGGGCTCATGGCCCTATGGAGCAAGTGTTCGGCGACCGAGAGCCAAGCGCGAGGGCAAGCGGAGCGAGGGCGCGCGCGGGTGGAAGCTCGCGTTCTGCCGGTTCGGCCGCGCCAGCTGCCAGAGATGCCGGATGCGCGCGGCCGAGAGCTCGCTGCGCGAGCATCCGACAGCTCGCGCTCGAGTCGCGCCGCGAGCCCGGCGGCGAGGGTGGCGTGCGCGTCGGCCAAAACCTGCTCGCCGAGGAGCTGGGACAGCGCCCCGGCGCCGACTCCGTGAGCGAGCAGGTAGGCGCCGCCCTGCGCCCGCACCCAACCGAGCTCCCTGGCTACTCCGACCAGGCGTGCCGAGACGCCGAGGGCCGCAGCTCCCGCCGAGAGCGGCCGCTCGTGGGCCAGAAGCAGCGCGAGCGCTCGGCGCGCGGCGGGCTCGGCTCGCCCCATGGCCTCGACTCGCGCGGACCCACCGAGCACGGTGTTCGGACGCACGCGGTCGAGCTCTGCCTCGCTCGAGCGCCCGGACGCGAGCTCGGCGAGGGTTTGCGCCACGACTCCAGGCCACCCCGCGGTGGCGCCGAGGAACGACTCGAGGCGTGTCTCCGGGACGAGCGCTCCAGACCACTCCCGGAGCGCCGCCTTCGAGAGGGGCGAGAGCGTGCAGGCGAGACCTCCGGCGGGCGCCTCGCGGGGCGCGTCACTGGTGACGAGAAGCGCCAGCGGCGAGCCCTCCGGCTCCAAACTCCGGATCAACGCCACCAGCTCGCCCCACTCCGCGATTCCAGCGAGGAAGTGCGCGTCGTCGACCACGAACAAGGTCGGCCCATCGGCTTGGGCGAGGCGGTCGTGGCCGCCAGGAGCGCACCGAGCTCGTCTCCCAGCAGCTCCGCCAACGCGCGCTCGAGGAGCCCTCGGACCGGCGCTTCGCCGAGGGCATCGGCGTCAACACTTCCACTTGCAGCTCGGCGCGCCACTTCATTTCGTTCGAGAGCCGCGTCTTGCCCGCCCCGCTTTCGCCCTGGAAAAGAGACATCGCGGCCCCGGCCGCCGCTCATGCAGCCGGCGCAAGAGCGCGTCGAACGCCTGCATCTCCTCTTCGCGTTCCAGAAGCCTGGGGGGCTCGGGAGAGCGCGTGAGCCCCTCCGGGCGCGTGACTCCGAGCTCGTCGAGCACGCTGGCGACATCGAGCGGGCGTTCGCTGGCGTCGGGACGGCGCAGCCTCTCCGCGAGCTCCGCGACGGCGCGCGGCGGTGGCGCGGACAGCAGCGGGAAGAGTTCAGCGAGCAGAACCCCGAGCGCGAAGAGATCGGTTCGCGCATCGAGCGAGCCTCCACGGAGCACCTCCGGCGCGAGATAGCGAGGGTTCCAGAAACCAGCCCGTGCTCAGAGAACGGCGCGGCGCACGAGAAGTCGATGAGCTTCGGCTCGGCGTCGGCCGCGACCAAGACGTTGGCAGGCTTGACGTCGCCGTGCCGGAGCCCCGCGCGGTGGAGGAAGTCAGGGCCGACAAGAGCTTCTCGAGCACCGGAGCGACCTCTGCCCAGGCCTGCTCACGTGCGAACTCGTCGATGGGCACGCCGTCGACCCATTCGCTGCTGAAGAAATGGATGACGCGCCCGTCGGGCGCGCGGGCCGAAAGCGAAGTCGTGAACTCGGGCGAGGTTCGGGTGCGCCCTCCGCCAACGTGGAGAACTCCCGGCGGAGGATCTCGAGCCGCTCGGCAGTCGGATGGGTGAGAACCTTCAACGCTACGTCGCGCTGGTGAACCAGGTCAGCTGAACGCGGCGAACGCCGTGACGAGCAGGCCCGATCGAGCGCACGGCTCGCGATACCAGCGGTGGGCAAGGAGCTCGCCGACGAGCCGGGGCGGGGCTGCTCTAGGACACTTTGAGACAGAATGGACACAATGCGGCTCACAGCTTGCGAAAATCGGCCACGATCGCGTCCCGGACTGGCACGGGCTGTGCTCATCTTCGGGGTGTGAGGCCCCTCGTTCTGGCTCGCTGGCTCGCCCTCGGCGCGCTCGTCGCGTTCGCGCCCGCCTGCGACATCAGCCCGCAGCCGGCGCCCCGGGCGGACGAGATCCACAGCGAGGCCATCACGCTCCATGTGCTCGGCCCGAGCTCCGTCGAGCTCCGCGGCCACCCCGGAGCCGTGACTGCGACGAGCCCCCTCTGGGTCTGGAACGCCGAGCTCGCGGACGCGGACGGCAGCGTAGAGAGCGCTTCCGACGGTTCGTTCTCCGTCGTCATGAACGGACAGCTCGCGGACGTGTATCGGCTCGACGTGACGCCGGGGCCGGCAGCGCCGAAGCAGATCTCTCCGGCACGAGCGACGGAGGCCCGGCAATTTCCGTCGTTCCAGCGTTCGATGACTGTCTGGCGACGAGCCCGCTGCCGTTCGACTTCGGCTCGGTGGCGGTCGGCGCTCCCATCGTGCAGAAGGACTTGCTGATCGAGAGCGCGTGCACGGCGAACGTCGACATCGTGGCGTTCGACCTTCGCGACGGCAGCGAGTTCGTTCCGGTCTCCCCCGGGCCCGCGCAGCCGCCGCTCGCCATCGCGCCAGGCGCTCAGGCGACGCTGCGCGTCGGCTTCAAGGGGCTCACGCCGGAGCTCACGGACGACTTCGTGCGCATCCGCTTCACGAGCCCCACCGGCCGGGCGCCTCGTCCGGGCCCTGGGTGGCCTCACTCCCTGAGCTGTCCCATTCTGTCCCAACCTGCTCCGCTTGGGACGACGGCGGCGTGCAGCACCCTGGAAAACTAGGAGAATCTCCGGCGGCGCGTCGTGCTCTGGCCCGGCCTGCGCGTGACGGCAAACGAGTGACGGGGAGGACATGCGAACCGGTCTTGTGATGGGTTGTTGTTGGTTGGTGCTCGTGGGCTGCGGTGGCGACGACGGGGGGTCGGACAAAGGGTCCACCGGCGGCAGCGCGGGAACCTTGAGCGCCTCGAGAAACGCGACCGGTGGCTCGAGCGCGGGCGGTGCGGGCGGGGGCAGCGGGCTCGACCAGCGGAGGAGCTGCCGGCACGGGTACAGGGCGCGAGCGGAGGAGCCGCTGGGACGAGCGGCGCCGGTGGTTCGAACACCGGTGGCGGCTCGAGCGGTGGCGGCTCGAACACCGGCCTTGGCTCGGCGAGTGGTGGGTCCGGCGGCTCGAACACCGGCGGCACCAGCGGCAACGGCGGGACCAGGGGCTCGAACACCGGCGGCTCGGCGAGTGGTGGGTCCGGCGGCGGCTCGAACACCGGCGGCACCAGCGGCGGCGGTGGAGCAGGAGGCTTCGCAGGAAACGGGTTCGTCGTGGACCACACGTCCATCGCGCTCTTCGCGCAGATCCCCGATGCGTTCGTCACGGCCGCACGCAACACGCATGGTGTTCCGATCGCTCCGTGGAGTCAGAACATCAGCAGGCCCTCGACTGTCTGGCAGCGCCGAGATGGGCGAATCCGCCCGCCGCGTGCCGGCGACTACGTGCTGAACGAACTTCGCCCGCAAAACAAGCTGTACACTGCCACCGGATCCTGCGGCCGGCACGGTGCCTCCACGCATCAGTTTCCGGCGAGCTCGGTGAATACAACCGGCAAAACTGGGTGTTCGAATATCGCCAAGGGACCTGGAGCGAGCTCACCAAGGACTTCGTCACGGCGCTCGCGCCCTCCGCATCGGCACCAAGAGCGTCTTGACTTACCAGTTCAGCTACCTCAACGTCATGGACAGCGAAACCATCGCGAGCCCCACACGGGCTTCTTCGCCAACACCGCGAGCAACTACGACATCCACGACCTCGAGGCCTACATCGCGCAGAACCCGAGCAAGACGTTCGTCTTCTGGACCACCAGCCTGGCGCGCAACATCGGCACCAAGACCCGCTACCGCGACTTCAATGCTCAGATGCGCCAATACGCGAGCCAGCACGGCAAGATCCTGATCGACTTCGCCGACATCGAGTCGCACACCGACACGGGCGTGCCCTGCTACGACAACGTGACGACCGACGGCGCCAACTACCCCGCCATCTGTCGGGACTACACCACCGAAACCGTGGGCGGACACTGGGGCTCGGTCTCGGCCGGCAAGATCCTCGCTGGGAAGGCCTTCTGGGTCGCCATGGCGCGCATCGCGGGCTGGAACCCCCTGACCGGCTCCGGCGAGCGCCCCCGGGGCCGAGTCTCGGGGAAGCTCGCGCTTGCCGCCCAGGACGCCCGCCGGCGCTTCCGGCATGTTGCTTCGAGGCTGCACCATGCGTCGACTCGTCGCTTTCGCTTCGTCGATCCTGGCCGGATACGCTGCGTTCGCCTGCGGTAGCGACGGCGGCGGAGGCGCTCCGGCAGCGGCGGCGCCGGCGGAACCGCGAGCGGCGGCAGCGCAGGACAGGACGCAGGCACAGGCGGCGCGGGCGGTAGCTCGGGCAGCGGGGGCAACTCCGGAACCGGAGGCAGCGGCGGCGTCGTGCTCGATTGCAGAATCACGCGAACGCGACCCAGGATGCGGCGTGCACGAGCTTCGCCACGGAGTACTGCGCGTTCCTGGAGAAGTGCGCACCGGTCTACCTCGGCGCTCCAGATCGGCGCGCCCTCGAGCTGCCCCGCCCGCGTGAGCTCCTCTGCGACTTCACCGCCACAGCTCCCGGCGCACACGTCAAGCCCGCGCTCTTCGCCGCCTACGCAGCTTACCTGAAGACGGCCGCGTGCAGCGCATGAGCGACGGCTCCTTGAGCTCGTTGAACGACGAGTCCATGCCTGCCGAGTGCGGCGCGGTGGGCAGCGTCGCGGAAGGCGACGGTTGCTACGCCGACGTGCAGTGCGCAGCGGGTTGCGTGCTACCCGACGGTGCGCTCTGCGGCGTGTGCTCGTCCGGCCAAGGTGGGCTCGGCTTGCAGCTCCGATGGCGACTGCCTGGCGGCCAACTACTGCGACTTCGTCAGTGAGAAGTGCGGTGCGCAGGTCGCGCTCGGCGGCGACTGCCCGAACAGCGAGGACTGCGTGAAGAAAGGCGCACACTGCGACTCCGCGACGCAGAAGTGCGTCGCTGACTTGGCGTCCGGCGGCAGCTGCAGCAGCTCGAGCGATTGCCAGACCGGCCTGATTTGCGGCGCGAGCAAGCAGTGCAAGAAGCCGGCACTCGGCGGCCCCAATGCCGCCTGTGACCCAACGGAATCCCAGAGCTGCAACCAGCTCCTCGGGCTCGGCTGCGACGAAACTGACGCATTGCGTCACGGGCCCCACACCCACCCCGGCGAACCCTGCACCGGGTACTCGAACGGACGGCGGCACCACCGTCGCGCCCTACTGCTCGGGTGGTGCGCTGCGAACCACACTTCGGGGCCCGACACCTGCGTCGTGCCCGCAGCGGACGGCGCGACCTGCAGCGACAGCGATGGTCCGCTCTGCTCGTTCCCGTCCAAATGCGTGAACGGCAAGTGCACGCTGCCGAGCAGCAGTGCTTGCGGGGTTAGGTCTCCGATTGCTCAGCAACCTTCGTGCGCGCCGGCCGGCTGGTGCGCGTTGGCGCGCCGAATGGGCGCCACCGGGAGCTCCGCCGCCTTGCCGGTATCGACTCGTTCGCCAGCGAAGTAGGCGCGCACGGCCTCGCGACGCCGCTTTTGGTCGAGGGCCTCGCGATCGGTTTCGCCCCCCGAGCGGTACGGGCGCGAGCACCTCGTTCTTCAAGCCTGATGTACCTTCGAGCAAGTAGAGCCGCGGATTTTTGGCGAGGAGCTTCGGAAGCTCCACCGGCTCTTTGCCCGTCTCGGTGTAGAGCACGAGCTTCGAGAGATCGACGAACAGACTCTCTTGGAGCGCCTTTCGCCCTTCGGCGGCCGAAGAGTGGCACTTGCCGCAGTGAACGGCGCCCTTCACGTGCCCAGCAGGAACGCACGGCCCCGTCGCGCAGATCCACGACGGCGAAGTCGTCGACCTCGATGATCCAGCGGGCGAGCTCCGGCGCACGGATGACTTGGCTCGTGCGCGTGACGTCGTATTGGAGTCGGCGCTTCCGGTTCGCCGCAGACGCGAGACCTGCAGCGGCCACGCCCGAGGAGCAGGAGCACTCCGGCGAACGCCATGGCTCGTTTCTTCCACATGGTCACACCTCACCGCCGGCGCTCTTGCCGAGCTTCTTGTCGAGGAATAGGTAGGCGAAAGCGCCGAGGGCCATCACCACCACGCCGAGCACGATGAGCCCGGTCGAGACGTGGAGGGCGTCAGGCAGAGCACGCGGCCCTTGCTCGACGACATGTAGAAGCTCTCGAGCTTCGGGAACGCGAAGAAGAACGCCACGAGCCCCAGCGCGAACCCGAGCATGTAGATCATGGCGTCGATCTTGCCGGTGGCGCAATTTCCACGGCCGTGCCGGACAATATTGCCCAATCACGAAGCCGGCGCCGAAGATCAACCCGCCCACGAGCTGCGGCCAGAGGAAGGTCTCGTTGATGTAGATCTGCCCGAGATCGACCAGGCCGAGGTAGCAGTAGAGACCGAGGCGACCATGGCCACGACGATGGCGGTGAACATCACGCGCAAGACCGCGAAGTTGTAACCGTACCACTGGCCCGCGAGGGTCTTGGCGTTGCCAAAGCCGGCGCGCTCGAGCACGAGCCGAAGCCCACCCCGAGCAAAGCCGCCGACGCGATCACCGAGCCTTGGCTCCACTCCGCGAGCTTCGAAACGGGCATCATGGGGTCCATCACAGCCACTCCTTCCGGAGGAAATAGGCGAGGGCGTAGCCGCCGCCGAACACCGCGAACATGAACACCCAGCTACCGAGGGCGAGCGTCGCGCCCCCGGTGAGGGCTTGCCCACTGGTGCAGCCGCGTGCGAGGCGCGTCCCGAATGCGGACACGAATCCGCCGAGCGACGCCAGCGCCAGCCGCCGCGCGACGGTGGTGTGCGGACCGAACGTCACGCTGAGACTCGCGCGCTTGGCCAATACTCCGCTGGCGAATCCGCCCACGATCACGCCGACGAACATGTAGACCAAGAAGTCGTCGAGGGGATCCTCCGGACCTTTCAGGTATTGACTGGTGTACGCGTTGCGCTTGGCGAACGTGGTCTCTTCGGCGCTCGTGCCGCCGTGGACCGAGGCCTCGACCTTCTGGGTCGAATAGGCGGCCATGCGCGTCACCGCACCCGACGCGCCGAGACCGCGCCCCGTCACGACCAGCGCGAGGAGCAGCACCAGGCCGAGCAGGGCGCCCGCCTTGTAGGAGTTCCAGTACGGCTCGGGAACGACCGCTGCCGACTTGTCGGAGCTCTCTTCTTCGCGTGCCACCTCATGCCTCCTTGCTCTCGAGTGCGAGCACCCGCGAACCCACCACGAACCCCAGCGTCGCAGCGGCGATGGCGCCCGCGACGATCAAGACCTCGACCCACGAGGGCGTGTACGGCAAGAAGCCCTCGACGTTGCCCTTGAAGGGCGGGAAATAGCTGAGCTGCTCGCCGCCGTGTCCGGTCACGGGCTTCAGCGAGAACATCTGGCCCGAGACCACGAAGTTGTAGCGCATGACGAACACGCTCAGCATCGGCAGGAACGCGGCGAGGCCGACGGCGTGCCACGAGCGGCGCCAGGGGCCGAGCAGGAGCACGAGCGGAACCAACATGCCGAGCACCACCTCGAACAGCCAGAAGCTGACGAAGAGCGGGCCGCTGAGAGACGCCAGTGTCACCTCGAGCTTGTGGTAGTGCTGCCCCGCGACGCCGGTGATGGTCTTCCAAATCGTGAAGAACGCGATGATGGTGATGAACAAGGCGAGCAGCTTGCGCAGCGCATCGAGCAGCGGAGCGTGCTCCGGGCGGAGCTTCTTGTCGTTTCCGAAGTAGTCGCCCACCGTCACGATCAGGATCAAGAGCGCAGCGCCGCAGACCAGAGCCGACGCGATGAAGTACACCGGCAACAGCGGGCCGTACCAGTACGGGCGACTGTGGGAGAGACCGAAAACCGCTCCCAGGTTCGAATGTGCCGCGACGGCGGCAATGACACTCGCCAGACCGAACTGCTTGGCCCGCCGATGGTCCTCGGCGAACAGGTAGTAGAGCTCGGCGCCGATCAGCACCATGTAGACGCCGTAGAGCGTCCCCATCCACCAGATGGGCGCGGCGGGGTTCGGCGAGAAAATGGCGTATTTCATCAACCGGAACGGCCGTTCGAGCTCCGTGGCGATGACGGTGAAGCCGACCAGCAGCGTGACCAGCGCGAGGAAGATGGCCTTCTTCGCGATGGGCTCGAAGACCTTGAAGCCGAACACGTGCCCGAGCGAGCTCACGAGGCAGAGCCCGGTGCTCGACACGACGAAGAACACGTAGGTGGCGATGAGGACGCCCCACGAGATCTCGGAGGTGGTGCCCATCACGTGATGCCCGCGGAGGAGCGCCACCAGCGCCGCAACGGCGCCTGCGAGAGCCAGCACGAACAGCCCGAGGAGCAGGCGCTTGCCCCGCGCGACGTGGCGCTCGTCGCTCTTTGCGACCCGTAACAAGCCACCGAGACGCCCGAGCTCTTCGCGGTCGACGATGGCAGATAGACTCATGCTCATCTGGTCTCTCCTCAAGTCAGGAAGAACAGCCTCGGCCGCGTGTCTTCTTCGGGCTTCAGCACTTTGTGCTGGCGGGTTTGGAGCTCCTGATGCACTTCGGAGCGCGGGTCGTCGAGATCACCGAACTTCAAGGCTTTGGTCGGGCACACGGTGACGCAGGCGGGAGCGAGCCCTTCCCTCACGCGATGGATGCAGAACGTGCATTTGTCGACGTAGCCTTCGGGGTGCATGTAGCGGACCTCGTAGGGACAAGCGACGATGCACGCCTTGCACCCGACACACTTGTCGGGGTTGACGACGACGATGCCGCCGTCTTCGTAGTGGCTCGCGCCGGTGGGGCAGGCCGTGACGCACGGCGCGTTTTCGCAGTGATTGCAGCGTTCGCTGCGGGTTTCGAGGGAGAGCAGCGGGAAGCTCCCCTTCTCCACCTGCACCGTCCAGCAGCGCGCCGCGCCCTCGGGCACCTGGTTCTCGTTCTTGCACGCGATCACGCAGGCGTTGCAGGTGACGCAGAGCTTCTGATCCACCGTCATGGCGTAGCGGGTCACCTCACGCCTCCTTCCAGCGGTAGAGGGTCACGAAGTTCACGTTCATGCCGGTGCCTCCCATGACCGGGTCGCGCTTCACTCGCGTCACGAGCCGAGCGTCGGATGCGCCTCGCCGGTACCCGCGGGAGAGCCGCGAGTCTTCGCGACCGAAACCGTGCACCATGTAGACGCAGTCTTGCCGGATGCGATCCGTCACCTTGAGCTTGATGGGACCGGTCTTCACCGAGTCCTGGTTTTCGAGCATCACCCGAGTCCCGGCCTTCAGTCCGAGCACGCGGGCCATTTCGCTGTTGATCCAGAGCTCGTTCTCCGGAACGATTTCGAGGAGGCGAGGGTTGTTGGTGGTGCGCGAGAAGGTGTGCACCGGCGAGCGTCCGAAGAGCAGTCGGAAGTAGCCGGGGGGCGGCTCCTCCGGCGCCTCGTAGTTGGGCAGCGGCGGCAGGCCCGCGTCCGCCATGGCCTTGCTGTAAAACTCGATCTTCTTGCTGGGCGTCTTGAAAGTCTGGGTCGGCGAGTCGTCGTAAATCGGAGCCGCGTTGCCCACGATCACGCCGTCGCGCTCCAAGTCGGCGAACGAGAGCTTCGACTTCTCGAGCCGGGTCGCGAGGTAGTCTCTGGCGTCTTTCCAAGGGAAAAACCCGCCTAGCCCCAGCTTTTCGGCGAGGCTCTTGGCGATCCACCAGCCGGGCTTCGTCTCGCCGTAGCTCGGCACCGCCGGCTGCCGGATGGCGACGTAGGGCACACGGAACGGCGTGGTATCGAGGTCGTCGTAGCGCTCGAGGTAGGTGTTCTCGGGGAGCACCACGTCTGCGTAGCCCGTGACCTCGGACGGCATGGTGTCGATGGCGACCACGAAGTCGAGAGCCTTCATGGCCTCGATGGTGCGCGCGGTGTTCGGCAGCGTGAGGGGCACGTTGCAGCCGTAGACGATCCAGGCGTGGACGCGCGCGGCATCATCGCCCTGTTTCATGGACGCATCGCACACGTCGTAGGCGCACGGTGAGGTGGCGAGGGGGAAGGTTTGGCGCGGCTTGAAGCCGGCGCCGTGGGGCAGGGCCGGGCTGGGGTACGCCGCCACGTTCAGGCTCTGCGGCAAGTAGAAGCCACCCTTCTTGCCCCAATTGCCCAGGAGCGCGTTCACGATGGCGATGGCGCGCGAGCGCTGGGTGTCGTTGCCATACCAAACCACGTGACGGCCCGGGTGCACGAACGCGGCCGGCGCGTTCTTGGCGAGCTCCCGAGCCGTCTCGCGGATGAGGCTCGGTTCGAGCCCGGTCTCGATGTACGCCCACTCCGGCGTCTTGTCCTTCACGTGGGCCGCGAACTCGGCGAAGCCCTCCACGTTGTTCTGCACGAATTCCTTCTGATAGCGGCCTTCTTCGATCAGCACGTTGGCCCAAGCGAGCAGCAGCGCCGTGTCCGTGCCCGGCTTGATGGGGAGCCAATACTTGCTCTTGCTGGCGATGATGGAGAAGCGCGGATCGACCGTGATGAAAGTGGCGCCGTGGGCTGCGGCGGCCGACACCTCTTGCACGGCCGTGTTGTGCATGTTCTCGCCGAGGTGCGAGCCGATGAAGGCGATGCAGCGCGCGTGGGGCGTGTCGATGTTCTCGACCGAGCCGACGCCGACGCCGTAGGTGAGCTCGAAGCCCGACTCACGGGGGCCGCGGCACTGATCGTTGGAAGGCGCGACGATGGTGGTGCCGCCCATGGCCTTGAGCAACGTCTTGAAGAATGCGCCGCCGTGACCGTGGGAGAAGAGCGCGATGCTCTCGGGTCCGAACTTGGCCTTGACCTCGTTCAAACGCTTGGCCGTGAAATCGAGCGCCTCTTCCCAGCTCACTTCCTTCCACTTCTCTTCTTCACCGACGCGGGTGCGAATGAGCGGGCGGCGGAGCCGGTCGGGGTCGTAGAGCGCGCCGAGCCCGCCGGTTCCGCGCGGACAGAGCTTGCCGTTGGACAGCGGGTGCTTGGGGTTGCCCTCGAGCTTGTAGACCTTGTCGTTCTTGACGTAGGCGAGCACACCGCACTTCCAGAAGCAGAGCTCACAGAAGGTCGGCACCACGCGGTCCGGGGTGACCCGCACGTCGTTGGCTTGGGCCTTGGGCATGAGGGACACGAGTCCGGCCGAAGCGGCCAAGCCGCCGATCACCGTCGTTCCGGAGATTTTCAGGAAGGTTCGACGGTTCATTGCTGGCGCCATGGCGGGGGGCTCCTCGTGTCGGGCAGAAGACCTGGGCTTCCGTGGATACAGAGCCCCCCGAACGCTCATGGATTCGCTGGGTTCGACCCTCCCCTCCGCAGACCTTGCACCGATCCCGAGGCCCCCCTCACGCGACTCATACCCGGAGCGGAGGCGTGCGCATGAACCTCGGGCATTTCTGGAAATCCGTTGCAGTCTTCGCCATCTGGCTCGCGTGGGGCTGCGGCGGCTCGACCTCTGGCGGGGACGCCACCGGCGGCACGGGCAACGCCGGGAGCGGCGGCACCGGCGCAAACAACGCGGGGGGCGGCACGGGCGGCGCCACCGGCGGCACGGGCGGCACGGTCGTTCCGTTGATACCGGCCACGAAGATCGACCTCCTCCTGATGGTCGACAACTCGATCTCCATGGCCGACAAGCAGCAGGTCCTGGGCGAAGCGCTTCCGGCGCTGCTTCAGCGGTTTGCGACGCCCACCCCCGATCCCAGTACCGGCGCTCCGCCGTTCAAGGCCATCCAGGACATCCACATCGGCGTCATCAGCTCGAGCCTGGGCGGCCACGGCGCCGACCAGTGCGACCTCACGCTGCCTTCTTCGAACCCGACGCAGAACGATCGGGCTCACTTGATGGGGACGGTCCGGACGAAGCTCGATTCCTACCAGGGCCTGGGCTTCCTCTGGTGGGACCCCAAGGGCACGGCGGGCGGAGAAGGCAACATCGACGCCCTCGCGACCGCGTTCACGAGCCACGTGCTGGCCGCGGGCGAGCAGGGTTGCGGCTACGAGGCCCAGCTCGAGAGCTGGTACCGGTTCCTGATCGATCCGGCGCCGCCGCTCGACGTGGTCATGAACAACAACGTGGCCGAGCTCCAAGGCGTCGACGACGTGCTCTTGAAGCAGCGCGCGGATTTCCTGCGGCCGGACTCGGCGGTGATCATCGTCATGCTGACCGACGAGAACGATTGCTCCATCGTCGACGGCGGCTTCAACTGGATCGCCGCTCAAACCGCGACTCCGAACAACACGGCGTTCCACCTGCCGCGGGGCACCAGTGCCTGCGCGACGAATCCCGACAGCGCCTGCTGCCGCTCCTGCGCGAGCGCCGAGCCGCCTCCTTCCGGCTGCGGGGAGATCGCTCAGGACCCCGAGTGCCAGAAGGGCAGCTGGGACGACGCCGGCGACCACCCGAACCTCCGCTGCTACCGCCAGAAGCAGCGCTTCGGGCTGAGCTTCCTCTACCCCACGGCCCGCTACGTCGAAGCCCTCACCTCGCCGATGATCTGTCCGACTTGGGATGGCAAAGGCAAGGCCGAGGGCTGCGCGCTCATACCCAATCCGCTCCTCGCCACGCGCAACCCAGGTCTCGTGTTCCTGGCCGGCATCGTCGGGGTTCCGTGGGAAGATCTCGCGACAGCCGACACCCTCGGCTCGCCCACGAGCCTCCGCTACGAGCTAGCGAGCGAGCTCGCCACCCAGGGTCGCTGGTCTTGGCTCTTGCCGAGCGACGGCGGAGACGAGCCGGACGATCCGCTCATGATCGAGTCCGTGGCGCCCCGCAGCGGCACGCAGCCGGCCACGAAGCAGACCCTCGCGTCCGCGAACGCTGGCGCTGGTGCCAATTCCACCAACGGCCACGAGTGGAACGCGAATGGCCAACTGCAGTTCGCGTGCATCTATCGCTTGGATACGCCCAAAGACTGCTCCGTCTTGTCGGGTGGCGGCTGCGACTGCGACGACGCCGGCCCGGGCTACGGCAGCAAGAACCCGCTGTGCCAGGCGCCGTCGACGGGGACCTACTCGACGACTCAGTACTACGCCAAGGCATTCCCGGGCACGCGTCCCCTCGAAGTGCTGAAAGGCGTCGGCAAGCAAGCCATCGTGGCTTCGATCTGCCCGAAGATCTACACGGGCGATCCGAGCGCTTCGGCCTACGGCTACAACCCCATGGTCGACCTCGCTCTCGCCACGGTGGGCCCCGCGCTCGCCAAGTGAGCGCGACGCCGCGCCACGGGCCGCTCGAGATCCGGGGCGAATTCCCGGCTCGCTCGGGCACGTTCGTCGGCGTGGGGGGCCGCAGAGTGAGATACTCGTCCACATGAGCTCCTGGCGATGCTCGAGCTGCTTGGTGTTTGCGCTGGTGGCATGTTCCAAGCAGCCCGACGCGACGTCCCCCGGGCCGCAGGCCTCGGCCACCGCGCCGCAGACAGCGAGCGCGCCTTCGTCCGCGCCGGACTACACCGGTCCCGCCTCGCTCGGCCCATGCCACGCCGCTGCCGATTGCCGGGCCGTCGACGTTTGCGGTTGCGCCTGCGAGCCGCTCCTCGCCAGCGTGCGCCAAGGCCCGAGCGCGTGCGAGGAGACGTGCCGTGGAGATGGCTGCGCGGGGAAGATGGCTCGCTGCGATGCCGCGACGCGAAGGTGCGAGGTCGTGTCCAAGCCATGAGCTGTCGAGCGAGTGAGGCGCCCGGTGGGCTCAGCCGTGGACCCCACTTGACTCTGGCGCCCCGTTTCGAGGCATCCTGCCGCCCATGATCGACCCGACCGACGACACGGCCGACCGACGCGACGAGCCGAGCCGAGCTTCGTCAGCGGGAAGTGACAGCGAGCACGACGCCGTGCGCAAGTCGATTCGGGACATTTGCCAGCGCTTCGGCCCCGAATATTGGCGCAAGACCGACGACGAGCGCGCCTACCCCGCCGAGTTCATGCAGGTCGTGGGCGAGGCCGGCTTCTTCGGCACGCTCATCGCGGAGAAATACGGCGGCCTCGGGCTCGGCGCAGCGACCGCCAGCATCGTGGTCGAAGAGATCAACCGGGCGGGCGGCGACGCCGCCACCATCAACGCGCAAATGGCCATCTGCGGCACCCTCGAGCGCGTCGGCACGGAGGAGCAGAAACAGCGCTACCTCCCGGGAGTCGCGTCGGGTGCGGTCAGGTTCCTCACGGTCGCCGCCACCGAACCCGACAGCGGCGCCGACATGAGCCACCTGACGAGCACGGCGCGGCGCGACGGTGGCGACTGGATCCTCGACGCGAAGAAGGTGCTGATCTCGCTGGCCGAGCAGACCGACGTGATGATCCTCTTGGTCCAGACCGAAGAAGGACCGACCACGTTCCTGCTCGACATGGCGGAGCACCGCTCGCGCATCGAGCTCCACCCCATCGAGCTCGTCGCCAATCGTCACACCACCACGCTATTCATCGACGGGCTGCGCGTGCCCGACTCGACGCGCCTCGGAAAAGCGGGCGGCGGCCTGCGCGGGCTCATGGGTGGGTTTTCGGTGCGCCGCATCCTCGCCGCAGCCGAGTCCATCGGCAACGCGCGCTTCTTCTTGGATCGCAGCCTCGAGCACGCCAAGACGCGCCGCACCTTCGATCGATTCATCGGTCAGAACCAGGGCGTCCAGTACCCGATTGCCCAGGCCTACGCGCGCACCGAAGCCGCGGATCTGATGCGTTGGGACGCGGTGCGCACCGTCGACGCAAACCAGGACGCCGGCGCGCGCTCCGCTCTTGCCAAGGTGCTCGCGTCGGAGGCCGCGTGGGAAGCGGCTCGCACCGCGCTCACCACGTTCGGTGGTTGGGGGCTCGCCGGCGAATACCACCTCGAGCGGAAACTCCGTGACGCGACCGTCTTCGTCTTCAACAACATGCTGCTGACCTACGTCGCCGAGCGCGTGCTCGGACTGCCCAAGGCGTTCTGATGGCTCCCTCGGGCCGGGCGTAGGATGGGCGAAGGCGCGGGCGAACGGAGCGGCGCCTCGAGCGTGCGCATCGCGGTCGTCGGCGACGTGCACCTCGCCTGGGACGAACGAGATCGGGAAGACTTGGACGGCGCCGGCTACGACTTGGTGGCGTTCGTGGGGGATCTCGCGGGCTACCGCCAAGACGCGCTCGGCGTGGCGCAGAGCATCTCGCGCCTGCGGACACCCGCGTTCGTGGTCCCGGCAACCACGACGGCGTCAGCCTCCCTCACCTGGCGGCCGAGACCTTCGAGCACCCTCGGCTCGCGCGGCTGCTCGGCCGTGGCCAACGCCGGCGCTGCGAGAAGCTCCGGCGCGCGCTCGAGCCAGTGCCCCTCGCGGGCTACAGCCGCCACGAAGTCACCGCGCGTGGGTTCTCGCTCAGCGTGATCGCCGGGCGGCCTCATTCTCAAGGCGGGAGCTTCTTCGCCTTCGCCCGCTACCTCGCCGAGACCTACGGTGTCCGCTCGTTCGACGAGTCCGCCGAGCGGCTCCGCGAGCTCGTCGACGAAGCGCCTCACGAACATCTGGTGTTCGTCGCGCACAACGGGCCGAGCGGCCTCGGCGCCAGCCGCGACGACATCTGGGGCTGCGACTTCAAGCTCGAGGCAGGAGATTTCGGCGACGCGGACCTCCGGGCGGCCATCGAATACGCGCAGTCGCGCCGCAAGCGCGTGCTCGCGGTCGCAGCGGGCCACATGCACCACCGGCTCAAGGGTGGCGGAAAGCGCAAGTGGCTCGTCGAACGAGAAGGCGTGCTCTACGTCAACGCGGCCCGGGTGCCGCGCATCCAGCGTTCGCAGTCCGGAGAGCGGCGCCACCACGTGCTCCTCGAAGTCCATCGTGACGGCGCACGCGCCGAGCTGGTGACGGTGGGCGCTTGAGACACGCTGCGTTCGTCGCCGTGCTCCTTGCGGCTCGACCGGCGCTCGCCGAGGAGACTCCTTCATCCGAGCCTTCGTGGACGATACCGTCGCTCCACGCGCTCGGTCTGATGACGGCCATGCGCGCGAGCGAAGCCGTGCTCTGGCCCGAGCCCTTCGCGGACACGGATCCGGAGCTCATCGCCGAGCGCTATCGCGCCGCCTTCACCCTGCCTCCCAAGTGGGACTCGTCGCGCCGCGCCTTCGAATGGGACGGAGACCCTTGGTGGATCAACGGGGTCGGGCACGCGCTCTTCGGCAGCGAGCTCTACCTGCGCGCGCGCACCTGCCACAACGCTTGGCTCCCGGCCCTGGCGTTCACCGCCATCTCGAGCGCAGTCTGGGAGTACGGGTACGAAGCAAACGGCGTGCGCCCGAGTGGGCTCGACCTCTGGTACACACCGCTGTCCGGGCTCGTGCTCGGCGAGGCCCGCTTTCAAGGTTATCGGGCGGCGCGACGCATCGAGAACCGCACGTGGCGCAGCATCTGGGTGAGCGTGCTCGATCCGTTGGGCGAGCTGGAACGCTCGCTCGGCACGCGCTGCTGAGCGGGCCGAGCCCTTGACAGAGCGGATCGGCGCCACACTCTGTCGGCCGCGATGGCGCAGAGCCTACCCTTGGTCATCGGTACTTCTGAGGCCGCGCTCGCTCCCGCTCGGTCGCTCCAACAGCCGAACGTCAGGGCCGTCGTTCGGCGCTTGGTCACGGTCACCTTCGTCGCGTGGTTCTTCTTCGCGCTCTGGTTCGTCGATCGCGTCGGCGTCCGCTGGCTCTACTTCCTCGCGCGCGGCCGGCGCGACGCCTACGAGCGCGTCACTTTGCCCCGGGCCGTGCGCCTCGCGTTCGAGCGCTTGGGGCCGACCTACGTGAAGCTCGGCCAGCTCGTGGCCTCGGGCGAAGCGCTGTTTCCGCCGGCCTTCTCCACGGAGTTCCAGCGCTGTCTGGACCGCGTCCCTGCCTTCCCTTTCGACGACGTGAAGCGCATGCTCGAGGCTGAGCTCGGCCCGGACCAACTCGGCCGCTTCGCTCGCATCGAGCCGTCGCCCATCGCTGCGGCCAGCATCGCGCAGGTCCACGCGGCGAGCCTCGACGACGGGCGGAGCGTGGTGGTGAAGGTTCAACGCCCCGGTCTCACCGAGCTCGTGTCCGCCGACGTTGTGCTGATGCGCTTCATCGCGAAACTGAGCGCGTGGGTCTCGAAGCGCGCCCGTCAAAGTCACCCGGTGGGGATCGTCGACGACTTTGCCACGAATCTCACGGAGGAGCTCGACTTCACCCACGAAGCGCGCCGCATGCGCGACTTCAACCGCGTGATGCAGGTGATGGAGACGACCAGCGTCGCCGCGCCGGAGGTCGTGAGCGAGCTTTCGAGTAGCCGCGTGCTCGTCATGGAGCGCTTCCGCGGAGTGAGCGTCGCCGACACCGAAGCCGTGCTCTCGAGCGGGTTCGACGGCCCCGAGCGGCTCCGCACGGGCATTCGGGCATGGTTTCAGTGCCTGCTCGTCGCCGACTTCTTCCACGGCGACGTCCACGGTGGGAACTTCATGCTGCTCGAAGACGGACGGGTCGGCTTCCTCGACTTCGGCATCGTCGGCGTGCTGCCGGTCGAGCGCCAGGCGGCGGTGCTCGAGTACGTGCTCGCGTTCCAGACGCGGGACTTCCAGCGGCTGGGCGGCGCCATGATCGCCCTCGGGGCAGCACGCGCCGAAGTCGACCGGACGCGTTTCGCACGGGATTTGGAGGAGCTCTACGCTCCATTGTTCGACGCCGAAGCCGGCTTTCGCATGGCGAGCCTCGTGCCGAATCTGATGCGACTCGCCAACCGCCACGAACTCGCGCTACCGCGCGACCTAGTCTTGATCTCGAAGCAACTCGTGTACCTCGATCGCTACTCCCGCGCCCTCGGTGGTTCGAAGATGAACGTGTTGACGGACTCGGGCATCCGCGAGCTCCTGATGGAGGACATGCTCCGGGCGACCCTCGGGCGGGCGCGCTTTCAGGGGGTGTGATCGGGCTGTCGCAGCCGCGTGAACCGGCGGCGCCAGAGCGCGGCTTTTCCACTGGGGAGACGCCGAACCCGCTGGCACGCCGCGTGCTCGGTGCGGCACGATGCGCTCTCGCATGAATTCCGGCAGGCCTTCCTTCGGACTCGTCGCAGCGACGCTCGCCCTGACGCTGCTCGCGCCGTCGCTGGCGAAGGCCGAGCCCGACGCTCGGGGCACGGACGTGCTCCTGTCCATGGGGGTCAGTTACAGGAAGACCACCGCCATCGACCTCGCGGCCATCGGCGGCAGCGAAGACTACGGCACCGGCAATGATGCGAGCCCCGGCTCCCTCTCCTTCGAGGTCGGCGGTGGGCTCGTCTTCGACGTCCCGCTCGAGCTCCGCGCGAGCGCCTGGCTCGGGGTCGGCGGGCTCGCGCTCGCCCACATCGAGGAGCGCTACTTCGGTGTCGACCCGGAACCCATCGGCTCGTCGCTCACCGTGGGCGCCGGCGGCAGCCTCCGCTACTCCGAAGCGGTCCTTCCGAGCCTTCGGCTGTTCGCTGGCCCGGCCATCGACACGAAGCGTCTCGCGGCTTCGTCACCCGCCGGAGCCACGCAGCTCGATCTCGTCGGGTTCGGTCTCGATGCCGGCGCGCGCTTCCGCACGGGCTCGGTCTCACGCTCGATTGGCGGCCACCTGGAGCTGACGCTCTCGGCGCGCCGCGAGCTCCCGGTCGCCCTGTGGGCGGGTCGAAGCCGGGACGACGTGCTCTTTCGCGGCGTCGGTGGAAACCAGGACCCCATCTACAGCTTCGGCGTCGGCGCGGCCTGGATCTTCGCATTCGAAAACGCGCTCTGAGGCCCCGCGGCACGCCAGGCTGACATCTCGATGGATGTGAGGGAAGAGTCGCGATACCCTCGGGCGGCTCGAGGGTAGTGACGTCGGCCGCGCGCCGCATCGAATGGGAGTCCATGCAATGCACCAAAGTTCGTTTCGGTTGCTCGCTCTATTGGGCCTCGTAGCGGGTGCGGCGTATGCCGTGCCGGCCTGCGGCGGTGACAGCGAGGATGGCGGCGGCGGCAAGTCCGGCTCGGGCGGCAAAGACGCCGGCTCCGACACGAGCACCGGCGGCACCGGCGGCACCGGCGCGACCGGCGGTACTGGCGCGACGGGCGGCACGGGGGGCAGCAGCGCGAGCGGCGGCACGGGTGGTGGCGACGGCGGCACCACCATCACGTGTGGCACCGCTACGTGCAAGTCGTACAGCGTGGTGATTGCCGAGATCCAACCCTGCTGCGCCGGAACTGCCAAAGACAAGTGCGGCGTCGACATCGATCAGTCCATCGCGGGCACCATCGGCGTCCAGCCCGGTTGTTTCGAGCTCGATCAAGCGGGCAACGCCGATCCGATCTGTCCGCCGCTCAATGGCATCCCGGTCGTGGGCTCGCTCCCGGGTTGCTGCAACGCCGGCAAGAGCAAGTGCAGTTACAAGGTCGACGTGTCGGGTCTCGGCGGACCGAACCTCGGCTGCATCGATCCCGACAACGTGCCGGCCGACGCCAGCTCGGGCGGAGCTTGCGTTCCGGGCCAGCCGGGCGACGGCGGCAGCGACGCAGGCGACGGCGGCGGCGACGCCGCGCCGGATTCGACCTCGGACGCTCCGGCCGACACGGCCGCGGACGCGCCGGCGGACACCACCGCGGGCTGAAGCGCGAGGCGCGACGTGCCGGGCGAGCTCCCCGCTCGGCGCGTCGGCCCGTAGCACTCCCTCGCGCGCTCGCGTCGCGAAGCGCTATCGTGCGAAGACCGGATGGCAGGCTCGTCAGCCCCCGAACCGACGCTCGCGCCTGGCAGCGTGTTCGCTGGCCGCTACGTCATCGAGGCGAAGCTCGGCGCAGGAGGCATGGGCGCGGTGCATCGAGTCTTCGACCGAGCTCTCGGCGAGCACGTCGCCCTGAAGACCTTGCTCGGGCCACGCGAAGACGACCGCGCTCGAGAGCGCTTCCGCGACGAAGTGCGGCTCGCGCGCCGCATCACGCACCCCAACATCGCCCGCACCTTCGACTTCGGCTCGCACTCCGACATCGACTACTTGACCATGGAGCTCCTCGCGGGCCAGTCCTTGCGAGCGCTCCTCGCCAAGCAAGCACCGCTCGCCCGAACGCGGGCGCTTTCCATCACGCGACAGCTCTGTGAAGGGCTGCGTGCAGCCCACGCAGTGGGTGTGGTGCACTGCGATCTCAAGCCGCAGAACATCGTGGTCGAGAACGACTCTCGAGTGGTGATCTTGGACTTCGGCATCGCGAGCTCGGTGCGCGACACGAGGACGGAGGACGAAGTCGCGGGCTCGCCCGCCTACATGGACCCGGCGGTGCTGTCCGGAGCGCCGCCGAGCTTCGGGACCGATCTCTACGCAATCGGTCTCGTGCTCCACGAAATGCTTTCGGGACACTTGCCGAACTGGAATGGTTCGGAACGCGACCCGGTCGCCCGCTTGGGTGGCGTGGTCCCGCAGCTCGAACTCCACGGTCAGCCGGACGCGCTGATCGACCTCGTGCGCCGCTTGCTCCTCTCCACCCCTGAAGCTCGCCCGGCGAGCGCCGCCGAAGTCCTCGCAGTACTGGACTCGCTGGACGAGGAACGAACGCGAACGGGTCCGGTGTTCGCGCTGGCCGAGACCGAACGATTCGCTCCGCTCCCCGCCCAGGACAAGACCCTCGCCGTGCTGCCCTTCGCCGCGCAAGGCGACGACGCTCGACTCGGGGCGGATCTCGCCCACGAGCTCACCGACACGCTCGCGCGAACACGCGGGCTGCGTGTGCTCGCGAGCCGATCGGGAGAAGCGCTGCCCGCGAGTGACGGCGCCGAGTCCGCCGGGCGCGCGCTGGGTGCGGATCTCGTGGTCGAAGGCACCCTGCGGCGCAACGGCAACGAGCTTCGCATCACCGCGCGGCTCGTCGAGGTGGCGAGCGGCGTGCAAGTTTGGACCGAACGATTCGACGCGCGGTTCGAAGACGCACTGGCGCTCACCGAGCGTACCGCGCAGCGAGTCACCGAAGCGCTCCGCCTCGAGCTCAGCCTGAGACGAGGCAACGAACCAGGGAGCGCGCGCGCCCTCGAGCTCTACCTCGAAGGCCGTCGCGCACATCGCCGGCTGGATCCAGATGCCGCTGCCATCACCGCTGCCGCCGTGGACGCGCTGCCCGACTTCCCGCCGGCGCTCGCGCTCCACGCTCTGGTGCTCGTGCGCCGCATCTTCAGCTTCGCGCCCGGGGAGCGCGCGGCAGCCGAGCGCGCCGTCGCGCGCGCGCTCGAGCAGGCGCCCGAGCTCGCCGAAACGCAGCTCGCGGCGGGCATTCTCGCGGCCTACGACGCCCACTATTCCGCGTCGGCGCGCCTGCTTCGAAACGCGGTCCGATCAGCTCCGACATTCGCCGATGCCCAGGAGTACCTCGGCCAACTCGAGCTGGAAGCAGGGCTCTTCGACGAAGGCCGCGAGCGCATCGAGCTCGCCCTCGCCCTCGACCCGCGCTCGCCGCTGGCGGCCGCCGTGCGCTGGCGGCACGTCGTGTTCGAAGGCAAGACGGACCCGGGCCCAGCCTGGGCGGATCTGGTCCGCCGAACGGGCTCCTCGGGACCGAGTCTTCGCCTGTGGCAGACCCGCGAAGCCCTCTGGTCCCGGCGTCTCGCCGAGGTGCCACGATTCGTGGAACCGCGCGACGCGAGCACGGCCTCGAAGCTCGTGACCATCGCGTCGTACGTCGTCGGCGGCAGACCGAAGCCCGACATCGACGCCGCCGTGGAACAGCTGCTGGCCGAAACGCGGGTCCCGCGCTTCGCGGCCCTCTTGCATCAGATGACTGCGGAGGCCTGGCTCGCATTGGAGCGCAGCGATGCCGCGCTCGCGCACATCTGCGCAGCGGCCGAGCACGCGCTCATCGACGTCGAGTGGCTCGAGCGCTGCCCCAGCCTCCGTTCCCTCGCGACCGACCCTGGATTCGCCGAGCTCTCGCGCGCCGTGCGCGACCGGGCACGCGCGATCTGGCTCGATTGAAGCGCCAGGTTCAGCGACCGACCACGCGCCCCACGACGTCCCGAGCCACATCGAGCAAGGCGCGCACCTTGGGCGCGGGCGGCTGGCCGCCGCCGTGCACCGCGTAGAGCGGCGTTTCGTGCCAATACCGCTCGAGCACGGGCACGAGCTCCCCCGAGGCGACCTGGGCCTCGGCGAACAGGCGCGCGACGCGTAGGATCCCGGCGCCGCGCACAGCGAGGCCGCGAGCCACCCGGAAGCTGTCGACCCGCACGCGCCCGTGGACCGGAACTCGCTGCTCGTGACGCGTACCCGTGAACGACCACACCACCGGCGTCGCGCTTCCGACCAGTATGCACTCGTGACCGGCCAGATCCCGGGGCCGGGCAGGCGCACCTCGTGCCCGCAAGTAGCCTGGACTCGCGTAGCAGCCGGTGACGGAAGTACCCAACCGCAGCGCGTACAGGTCGGAGGCGTCGTCGAGCGGCCAGGCTCGGAGGGCGACGTCGACCTGTCCGCGCCGGAGATCGGAGTAGTCGGCGGAGAGCCGCGCCGACAGCTCGAGCTTGGGGTGGCGTCGCAGGAGCTCGTCCAAGATCTCCGGAAGCACTTCCTCCCCGAGCACGGGAGCGGCGTCGATTCGGAGCTTCCCGGTCGGCTCGTGAGCGCCGCGCCGGAGCACGTCTTCCGCCTCGGCCAGAAGCCCCTCGAGACGCTCGCAGTGCTCGGCGAAGCGCTTGCCCATCTCGGTGAGCTCGAAACGGCGGCTGCTCCTCGCGACGAGCGCGACGCCGAAGCGCCGCTCGAGCTCTGCGAGGCGCCGGCTCAGCGTGGAGCGTGGCACTCCGAGCGCCTGCGCTGCCCCGCGCACGCCGCGGGCGCGAGCGAGCGCGGCGAACGCCAACATGCCTTCGGGGTCGGAATCGAGCACGGCGTATCGTCCCATTTTTTGGACACTGCTTCCAGAATTCGCGCAGTTCACAGGGCATTCGGGACGACGCAACGTGACGGTCACGGGTCGAGAGTTCGCACCCGCCAAGGAGAAACCCATGCGTCTTTTTGCCATCGTGACCGCCGCCACCTGCCTCCTCGCTTGCAGCTCGGAGAGCGACCGAGGCCCAGCACCCGAGGCTCGGTTCCAAGCCGTCACGTCCTTCGACCCGAAAGCCTACGAGCTCGCGGAAGGCCTCACCGTCCACGACGGCGCGGCCTACGTTTCGCTCGCACCGCTCGGCAGCATCGTGCGCGTCGGGGCCGACGGCCAGCGGACACCCTACGCCAGCGTGCCAGCCGGCTACGACAAAGGCTACGCGCTCGGCATCGACTTCGACACCGAGGGCAACCTCTACGTGCTCGCGACCCGGAACGTCGATGACCCTGCCGCGCCCACTCCCGGCATTTACAAGATCGCGCCGGGGGGCGGCTCGGCGACGACCCCGTTCGCAACGGATCCCGACATGAAGTTCCCCAACGGGATTGCGTTCGACGGCGATGGCTCGCTGTTGGTCACCGACTCGGCGACCGGCAAGATCTTCCACGTCGGTTCGGACGGCGAGGTCGACACCTGGAGCGACGCGCCGGAGCTCCAAGGCTCCACCGAATGCCAACTGCCGCTCCCCTTCCCCATCGGAGCGAACGGCATCGTGGTCACGCCCCAGAGCGTCGTGGTCACCAACACGTCGCGCGGCGCGCTCATCCGCATCGAGCGGCAGAGCGACGGCAGCGCGGGCAGCGTCTCGACACTCGTCGGGGACTGCCGGTGGGGCGGCCTCGATGGGCTCGCGCAGGACTCGGACGGCTCGTTCGTGGTGGCTCAAAACGGTGCGCCCGGCCGAGTGCTGCGCATCCAGCCGAGCGGGGAAGTGAGCGTGCTCTACGCCGGGCAAGCCGCCGACGGCCCGGCCAGCGTCGCTTTCGCCGCGGACTGGAACGGGCAGCGCACCCTCCTCGTCACGAGCTCCGCGTTCTTCTCCGTGTCGATGGCGGGCGCCTCGCCAGCGCCTGGCCTCGGAAGCTATGGTCCCATGCCCTGAACGGAGCGGAGGAACGCATGAACACGAAGATCGCAATCATCGGAGCGGGTAACGTGGGAGGCGGACTCGCGCGTTCGTTCAGTCGGGCGGGCTTCGAGGTCTTGCTTGGCGTGCGCGCCGGCAAGGACCTAGGAGCGCTCCTCGGCGAGTGCGGTCCCAAGGTCACCGTGCACACGCCACTCGAAGCCACGCAGCAAGCGGACGTGGTGTTCTTCGCGGTGCCCGGCGGGGCCGCCGTGGCCACTGCCGCCGAGCTCGCCGAGGCTCTCGCGGGCAAAGTCGCGGTCGACTGCAACAACGCCGTGGTTTGGAAAGAAGGACCGGTCTGGAATCCTCCAGCCGCTGGTTCCCTCACCCAAGCCATGTCGGAAGCCGCACCGAAGGCCAACTGGGTGAAGGGGTGGAACACGTTCGGCGCCGAGTTCCACGCGGAGCCGCTTCGCGCTGGCGAGCGCACTCAGGTGTTTCTGGCGTCGGACCACGCCGACGCGAAGCAGCTCTTGGCGAGCCTGGGCGAGCGGGCCGGCTTCCAGTCGATCGACGCAGGTCCGCTCCGCAACGCGCCGGTGCTCGAAAACCTCGCCATCTTGTGGATCCACCTCGCGACGGTCGGTGGAAAAGGCCGGGCCTTCACGTTGGGGCTGCGCTGAGGCGGTGTTCTTCATCTCCCGCTCTGACATCTCCGGCTCCGACGCTTGACAAGCCACGGCCGGTTTTGATAATGACTTTCAATATCAGTCGCGGGTGGCCCCACCTGCCGCGAAATGCCGGGTCTTCGGCGCAATTCGGCGCCGAGACCACCCGTAACCGGCATTCCGAGGGGGTGGGGTCGCTCGGGCTGTCCCGGGTGGGATGGCCGCCCGCCGCTCCGGCGCGTGTGGCAAGAGTCGGAGCATGCCGGGCAGCGTCGTGATCTGGGGCGAGCTTCTCTGGGATCGCTTCCTCGACGAGGATCGGCTCGGCGGCGCGCCCGCCAACGTCGCGTGGCACTTGGGCCAGGCGGGCGAGCCGGCCCGCCTCGTGACCCGTGTCGGAAACGACGAGCTCGGACACCGTGCGCTGGCAGGCGTTGGCGACCTCGTCGACACGTCCCTCGTGCAGGTGGATTCGGAGCGCGCGACCGGCGAGGTCACCGTGAGCCTCGTCGAAGGGGAGCCACGCTACGTCCTGCACGCCGGCCGCGCATGGGAGCGGATCGCATGTACCGCCGACGCTTCGCGCGCGCTCGCCGAGGCCGCCTGGTTCGTCTATGGCACGCTCGCCCAGCGCACTCTCGAGGGGCTCGACGGGTGGAGCGCTGCAGTCGCGAGTGCCAGCGGAGCAACGAAGGTCTGCGACGTGAACCTGCGCAAGACCTGGAAGCCCGACGGGGCAATCGCGCCCCACGCTGCGGAGCTCGAAGCCATCTGGCTCGCCATCGAAGCCGCCGACATCGTCAAAGTGAACGATACGGAGCTCGCGGTGCTCTCCAGTTGGGCAGACTGGTCCGATGGAATCGAGAGCCTGCGAACGCGAGGTCGGCCGAAGAAGCTCGTGCTGCTGACCCACGGCGCCCGCGGCTCGACGTTGTTCGGCGACGGCAAGCCGCTGGCGGTCGCGGGCTTTCCGGCGCGCGCCGGCGGGGACAACGTCGGCTGCGGCGATGCGTTCCTGGCGCTTCTGCTCCACGGCCTCCGCACCGGCTGTGAGCTGGAGGGCGCCGCCCGCGTCGCGAGCCGTTGGGCAGCCGAGGTCGCCAGCGTGCGCGGCGCGACGCCGCGCTTTTCGCCGGACCTCGTGGCGCGGCTGCTCGCACCCACGGGCGAACGGGAATAGTCCCGCTCGCGTCTACCCGCCGTCGCGCAGCAGGAACGCGGTCATCACGAACTCCTCGGCGGTCTTGTGCGGCCCAGGGGCGGACGTCATCACCCGATACTGCGCCTTCACCTTGCGCTTCTTGTAGCTGGTGTAGAGGGCCTGGGGACCCGTCGCGTGCGGCGCCCAGGACGGTGGCGCCTTCGCTTGGGCCTGGTCCGCGCTCACGCTCCCGATGCCTTCCGTGCGCATGTGGTCCCGGAGCTCGCTCAGCTGCTCGTAGCTGAGGCCCAACAGAAACTCCTCGAACGCCTGCAGCTGCTCGTCGGGAACGTCGCCCTCGAAGTACTCGAGGAACCGCGTGTCGCGACACTCGCGGAGCAGCCGAAAAAACTCGTGGGTTCCGAGGGTCGTGCCGATGACCGGGCGCACCTTGTTGCGGGCTTCCCAGACCGATTCGAGGACCGGAGCGAAGTCGTCGATCTCGGTGGTGAGCCGATCCTCCCAGACGATCAGGAGCGAGCGAGCTGCCGCGAGCTTCACGCGTCGGTCGGCCCCGGGATCGGTGACGATGGACGTGAAGAGCTCCTCCGCCAGTTTCGAGTAGATGGATTGACCGAGCTCCTGCTCGCCGCGCGTTCGCAGCGTGTCCGGAGCGTGGACCTCTTCGAGGCCGTAGCTCAGTCCTTTCAGGAAGTTGATCTTCGCGACCAGATAGGCGCGCCCGAAGATCACCCGCATCGGCACGTGGAGGTCGAGGTCCCATTCGGGAACCTCGCACAAGAGATCCAAGAGCGGCTCGCCGGTGTGGGACGTCTGCCGGCGGGATTCCCAGGAGGCGAAGATGGATGGGCTCTTCGCCACGAGCTCTGCCGCGCGCCGGAGCCTGTGCAGCGTGCTGGCGAGGATCTCCGCTTCCCCGGGCAGGACCGGCTGGATCGCGGCGAGCGACTCGAGGACCAGCCCCTGTTCCTCCCGATCCAGGAAGAACAGATCGTCCTCCGTCGGGCCGAGCATCGGGACCAGGCTACACCAACTGGTGTTCCCCCTGGGTGGACGCCGGCGAATGGCGTGGGGCTGATTTTCTTCCGCAACTGGGCCGAGGCCTCGGCCGAGAGGACGTGCACTCGGAGGTTCCCAATGCACACCAGCGTTTCATCGTCCTTCTTCGGCCTTTTCACCCTGACTGCCCTCGCTCTCGGAGGCTGCGCCGTCTCGACGGAAGCGTCGTCGGAGACCCACTCCGGGCAAGGCGTCGAGGTCGGGGACACGACTCCGAGCCGCGCAGCCCGCCTGCCGGCGGCCCCCGGCGCGACCCCGGCGCCGGACTTCAGCGTGGCGCCCCGGGCCCCCGGCGCCGAGCTCAGCGACCTCGAGCTCACCTATCCGAAGCAGCAGAACCCGGTGCCGTCAGCCATCGGACTCGCGCCGTCGAACGTGGGTCCGATGTTCGACGTGTCGCAGGCCGCCCAGTCGGGCAAGTGCGCAAGTGATGCCGACTGCGGCGTCTCTGGCTGCTACGAAGGCGCGAGCGAATCGTTCTTCTGCGACGCCAGCGGCACCTGCCAGGTGAGCATCGAAGCTTGTGGCTTCTACGCCTGCGGCGAAAGCGCCTGCCTGACCTCGTGCCAGAGCGATGGCGAATGCAGCGATGGTGCCTCGTGCATCGGCGGCCGCTGCGAAGCCAAGTGAATTCTCACACTGGCAAGATCCCCCGCTTCTTCTTGGGACGCTCGAGCTCCTTGTGACGTGCGAGCTCGAGCCCCCAAGCGATGACGCGGCGAGTGTCCCTGGGGTCGATCACGTCATCCACGAAGCCCCAGCCTGCGACCTTGTAGATGTCGATGTTCTTTTGGATCAGCTCCACGAGCTGGCGCTTCACGTCGGGGTCGGGCTCGCCGGCCCCGAACAGCTTCTTTCCGGCGATGCCGACCATGCCCTCGGCGCCCATGACGCTCACCTCACCCGTCGGCCAACTCACGATGAGATCGGGCTCGTAGGCGCGGCCGCACATCACGTAGTAGCCGGCGCCGTAGGCCTTGCGCACGATCACGGTGATCTTCGGCACGGTGGCTGCACTCATGGCGTGCAGCATCTTGGCTCCGTGGCGAATGATGCCGAGGTGCTCCACCTTGGAGCCGACCATGAACCCGGGCACGTCCTCGAGGAACACCAGAGGCACGTTGAAGGCATCGCAGATCTGGATGAAGCGAGCCGCCTTGTCGGCGCTGTCGTTCTCGAGGATGCCGCCCAGGTGCTTCGGTTGGTTGGCCACGATCCCGACGCTCTTGCCGCCGACCCGGGCGAGACAGGTGATGATGCTGCGCCCGAACTTCGGCTTGATGTCGAGGAACTCTCCATGATCGACCACGGCGCGGATCAGCTCGTACATGTCCCAGGTCTGGCGGGGGTTGTCCGGAAGGAGATCGAGCAGGCTCTCTTCGCGCCGCTCCACCGGGTCGCTGGACTCCACCACCGGCGGCGCTTCGGCTGCGTTCGACGGTAGGTACGAGAGGTAGCGCTTGACGAGAGCGATGCAGTCCGCGTCGCTCGCCACCTCCACGTCGCCGACGCCGCTCGTCTCGGTGTGGACCTTGCTCCCGCCGAGCGTCTGCTCGTCGACATCTTGGCCAGTGACGGCCTTCACCAGCGGCGGCCCGCCGAGCGCCATCGAGCCGATGCCTTTCACCATGGGCACGAAGTCGGCGAGCCCCGGGATGTAGGCCGTTCCCGCGGCGCCGGGACCCATCATCGCAGCGACCTGCGGCACCACGCCGCTCATCAAGACTTGCTCGCGGAACAAGTGACCCGAGCCGGCGAACAGCGAGAGGTCGTCCGGGTGGTGACCGCTGCCTGGATCGATCCGCGCGCCGGCCGAATCGATGAGCCACACCATGGGCCAGCGCCCCGAGAGCGCCATCTTGCGCATGCGAGTGACCTTCTCTTCGCCGGTCTGGCCGATGCTGCCTCCCTTCACGGTGAAGTCGTAGGCCGCGGCGCACACCGTACGGCCTTCGACTTTCCCGAACGCGGTGACCACGCCATCGGCGGGCGTGTCGCCGCGCTCGCCCGCGGGGCCCATCTGGCGGCCGTGCATACCGACCTCGAAGTACTCGCCGCCGTCGAAGAGCAGCAGCAACCGCTCGCGGGCGGTGAGCTTTCCGCGCTCGTGCTGGCGAGCCACGCGCTCGGCACCGCCCATTTCCCGGATCTTCGCGCGCCGGACTTCGAGCTCCTGGATGCGGTCTCGCATGCTCATGGCGAAGTTTCCGCACGTCGCAGGCCGGGGATCAACGCTCCCGAGCCCGGTCGGACCGGGAGTCAGGTCGCGCGACGCCGCCGGCGGAGCGCAAGCCCGAGACCCAACATGCCGAGCGCGCCGAAGAGCGGGCTCGAACGTGTCGCGCCGGGCAGCGCGCAGCCGCAGTTGCCGTCGTCACCCGAGTCCTCGGCGCGGACGTGTGGAAGCTCGGCAGGGCCGCAGGTGCCCGCTGCAACGCTGTCGCTGGAGCAGACCTCGCCGGTCGGGCAGGAATTCCCGCCTTGACCGCGACAGCCGTCGACACACTGGTCGCTCTCGCAGATGCGCCCGCTGTTCGGACCTCCGCAGTCGTCGTCGGTGTCGCAACCGCAAACGGGCTCGGGGTTCACGAGGCACACCGGCCCCTTGGGGTCGTTCTTGCATTCGGGAGCGTTGGGACCCGGCGTGCACGCAGCGCAGTTCCCAGCGACGCAGGCCGGAGCACTCGACGGACACTTCGTGGTGTTCGTGGGTGAGCACTGTCCGCAGCTGCCATCGGGCTGGCACGCCGGAAGGTTCGGGTTCGAACAGTCGCTGTCCGTCGCGCAGGGCTTGCACGTATGCGTAGCGAGCTCGCAGTGAGGAGCGTTCGTCGGACAATCCGCGTCGGCGCCGCACTCGTCCACCGTCACCTCGGTGGGCTGCGCACCGGGTGTTAGCGGATCGGCGTCGGACAGCCAGGTCTTGGCCGCGCCGCCGGCCAGGCCCGAGGCGTGCACGCTGCCTTGGTTCGGGATGCTGCCGCTCGCCGCCTTCACCCGCACGCGGAAGCGCACTTCGAAGCCCTCGCCCACGGCGATTTGCCCGCCCTGGGTGGCGTCGGCGCCGGCGCCGATGCGTACGCGGAGCGTGCGACTCGCCGGATCCCAATCCCCGCGATCGTCGCCCGCTGACAAGGTGAGCGGAGTCGAGGTGCCGCCCTCCACGATCCTGAGGCTCGTGCTCACGAGCTCCAAGCGCGGGTCCAACACGTCCTCGAGCACGCTCTCGACAGAAGCGTCGTTGCCGCTGTTCGTCGCGCGCAAGGTGTATTCGACCTCGTCGTCTTCGAGGAGCACGCCGGCGTCGAGATCTTCGGCGAGCTTGACGAAGTCCGGGAAGTCGGGCGCCTTGTTGGTGATGGACGTGACGAAGCCGCCGAGCAGGAACTTGTCCTTGGCGCTCTCGGCGGACAGCGCAGCGCTCTTGTCTCCAGCGTGGACCAGGGTGCTCACGTCGACGGTGTCGAGGTCGTAGCCCCCCATGGTTCCGGCTTGACCGCCGAGTTTCGGGACGTCGCTGGCCCCGCTCACGGGCGCGCCGAGGTAGGTTCGCGAACCGTTGAAGAAGTTGTCCTTGGGGTTGCCACTGCTCGCGAGAGCCTGCCCGTTGAAGAGCAGCTGGTCGCCGGTGTAGACGCTGTCGCCCTCGTAGGTAAATGCGGTAAAGCGTGCAGAAAACCCCGACGGAACCAGGAATCCGGAGAGCTTCACCGACGCCACGCCCTGGCCGAACTCGGGCGCCACGTGCGTGAAGCCATCGAACAGCGCGAGGTTTCTGAGCTCGTCTCCCGTGCGCTGATAGAACACGACCAGCGTCCAAGCCGAAAACGCGAGGTGCGCTTCGACGTTCACCATCTCGAGCGCGTCGACGTCGGTGACCCGGAAGTCGGGCGCACTCCACGCGGAGACGAGCGCGGTCACGTCCGCGGTGGCTTGGTAATAGTACCAATCGGGATGCTCCGTGAAGCCATTGAACGTGGTCCAGGAATCATCGGCCTGGATCACGATCGGCGTTCCACCCACGTGATCGATGGTCACGTTCTTGTCGGGCGTGGTCCCCTGGTGGAGAGCACCCCAATAAAGACGCGCATAAGCGACCTGTGCGCCGGGCGGCAACGTGAGGGTGGCACTCGACCGGGCCTTGGTGGGCGCGATGGCGGCGCTCGCGACGTTGTCGCGGAAGTAGATGTCGGGTGCCGTGTCGTCGACGTTGGTCGCGCCCGAGCAGGTGACCTTGGCCGAGGCGGGCGCGGCCGGCATGCCCTTCGCGCAGTCGAAAGCGAGCGTCGAACCGAGGACGAGCGCGTCACCCTGCAGATCCGCTTGGTGTCGGAGCTTCGGCGGGTTCTGGGGAGCAGCGGCGGCGCTGGCCGCGGCAAAAGACAAGGCGAGGGCGGACACGACAGGGGCGCGGGACATGAGAAAGCCTCCGCACGGCATGTAGCAATCTGTGTGCCGATGTAGGTTTTGGGCGTACCCGGGTGTTTTCAGGGGATTTTGGGTATCGACGGGGCGCGCCCCGCTGACCCAGTGGCGAAACCGCCAACCGCCGCTTGGCGGATGGCGTTGGCGCCGCCTCAGAACGAAATCGTGGCAACGCACGGTGGCGTTCCCCAGAGCGTCCGCCGCGCACTCGAACGCGCCGCACTTGGGGAGACGCCCACACAGCGAGCCACTCGTGCAGCCCGGGGGCAGCGCCCGCTCCGTCCGAAGACCCTCCGCAGGCGAATGCGAGCCCTGGCATCACCCCAAGGCCCAGGATCACGCGCCACCCGGACACGTCGAAAGCGTACCGCGGTTCGTGACCGGAGCCAGTCGGTTCAAAAATAGGCGTCCGGGTCTTTGCCTTTGAACTCGCAATACGAACGCAGCTCCTTCCTCAAGACGCGGAGCGCGAGCGCCATCACGATTACGTCGTCGAGGTGGCCGATCCCCGGCAGCGTGTCGGGGATCAGATCCGTCGGGCTCAAGAAGTAGAGCGCCGCGGCCACCGCGACGCCGAGCGAGAACCAGCGTACTTTGCGGTAGCGCCCTTCCCAGTAGTCGTCGACCAGCTCGAGCAAGAGGCGCACTTGGTTCGTGAGCTTCTGCATCCGCGACGGGATCTCGTGGAGCTTCTCGAACATCGCCTGTCGCTGCTTGCGCAGGGTTTCGAGTTGGTGGTGTCGCGCGCGGGACGTGAGTCGGCGCAGGAGCGTCGCCGCCCTTCGGCGATCGTGCACGCCGGCCTCCGGGATGTCCTCTGCGTCTTCGACCGAGTCGCGCTCGTCGGGAGTCATGGGCGTGGGCCCAGCATTCGCCCACGAGCGGCCGCCCGCAAGGCGGGAAAACCCCGACCGCCCTCGACCATCGCTCGCGCGCCAGAACTCGGCTACAGGAACGGCGAGATGGACGGTCCGACGCGTTCGAACGGAGGGGGCGTCAGCATCCGGGGGCTCTCGGTGCGCTTCGCCGAGCTCTGGGCCGTACGCGAGCTCTCGCTCGAAGTCCCGCCGGGCTGCCTGTTCGGGCTCTTGGGGCCCAACGGTGCGGGCAAGACCACGACGCTGAGCGCGACGGCGGGCCTGCTCGAGCCGAGCGCGGGGCAGATCCTCGTGGGCGACGTCGACGTGACGCAGGAGCCCGAGCGGGTGCAGCGCATGTTGGGGGTGGTCCCGCAATCCCTGGCGCTCTATCCGACGCTCACGGTCTTGGACAACCTGCAGCTGTTCGCGGGGCTCTTCGGAGTTCGCGGCGCTGCGATGCACGAAAGGGTGGAGTGGGGCCTCCGGCTGGCCCAGCTCGAAAACAAGGGGCGCGCGCTGGTGGGCACGCTGAGCGGCGGCATGAAGCGCCGGCTGAACCTCTCCTGTGCGCTCCTCCACGATCCGAGCGTGATCATCTGCGACGAACCCACGACCGGCGTCGACCCTCAATCCAGGAACCACATCTTCGACACGATTCGCTCGCTTCACGCCGAAGGGCGTACGGTCGTCTACACGACGCACTACATGGAAGAGGTCGAGGCGCTCTGCCAGCGCGTGGCGATCATGGACCACGGTAAGGTGCTGGTCGAAGACGAGCTCGAAGCCCTGCTCGCGAAGGCCGGAGGGGCGGCCGGAACGGCGTTCCGCGTGGAGCTCGACGCAGAGCGAAGCGCGGGCGAGCTCATGGAGCGCCTCCGCGACGCGGGTCTGCCGGCGCGAGTGCAAGCGGAGCGAGCCAACCTGGAGCGCGTCTTCCTGGACCTCACCGGTCGGGCCCTCCGAGACAGCGAGGCACCTTCGGCCGCGGAGGACGCTTGAGCTCGCTGGTGTGGCTCGTTCGGAAAGACTTGAAGGTCTTCTTCGCCGACCGCCAGGGCGCGCTGATGACCGTGCTCGTGCCGGTGGTCTTGGCTTCCCTTCTGGGCATGTTGTTCGCCCCGCGGGCGTCCGCCAGCGTTCTGCATCTCTTGGTCGTGTCCAGCGACGCGGAGCCCCTCGTCACCAAGCTCGTGACCGCCATCGACGCCTCCGAAAACTTCGAGGTCGAGCGCGTGAGCGAGGCCGTCGCGCGCGAGCGCGTGGCAAAGGGCAGGGCGTCCCTGGCGCTCATCTTGCCCCCGGGAACGGCAGAGTCGCTTCGACCCGAGAACCTCTTCCAGGGAGAACGCCGACGCGTCGAGCTGCTCTACGACCCGTCGAACGAGATCGAAGCCAACATGGCGCGCGGGCTTCTGATCCAAGTGTCGATGCAGGAGACCATGGCGTCTCTCGCCGATCCGCAGGCCATGGCCACGAGCTTCGAGAGCTGGGAGAGGCGCCTGGCACCGGATACGGACCCGGCGCTTCGCGAATTCGTCCGCGCAGGTCGCGGGCTGAAGGAGCGAGCGAAGCCCGAGCCCTCGGCGGGAAAGGCCAGCGCGGGGGGCGGACTCTCACCGCCTCTCGAGTTCGAGAAAGTGGCCGTCGCCGCGTCGGGCGGCGCGCGGGGATACAACTCCTACGCCCACAACTTCGCCGGCATGCTCCTGATGTTCCTGCTCTTCGCAGCGCAGAGCCGGGCCAAGGCGCTGATCGGCGAACGCGAAGCGGGGACACTCGTCCGCTTGCGCCTCACGGGCGCGAGCCGCACGCGCATTCTCCTCGGCGTCGGTGCCAGCACTGCCCTCATCGCGCTCCTCGCATCGACGCTGGTCTACGCCGTGGGCATGCTGGTGTTCGGGATCCGAATCCAGGGCCCGCTCGCCGGCTTCGTCGGCGTCGTGCTGGCCCAGGCGCTCTTCGTCGGGGGCTTCGCGCTCCTCCTGGCCGGGCTCGGTCGAACCGAAGAGCAGGTCGGCGCCATCGGCCCCTTTGTGGTGCTCGTGATGTGCTTCGCCGGGGGCGCGATGTTCCCTTCGTTCATGATGCCGAGCTGGCTCCGCACGCTGAGTCTCGTGTTGCCGACGTACTGGGCCACCGACGGGCTCGCGGCCATGACCTGGCGAGGACTCGGCCTGAGCTCGGCGGCGTTGCCCATCGCGTTCCTTTTGGCATGGGCGAGCTTGTCCGCCATCATCGGGATCCGGCGCTTCCGAAGCCGGGCGTGAGGGTTTCAGCGATCGCGGTCCGCGCGCGCCTGCATGACGCGGGCGATGCCCATCGCCCGGAGCATCGGCGCCTCGATGGAGGGAATGAGCTCGCGCAGGGCGAGCAGCGGACGCATGGGACCGGGCGTGACCAGCACTTCGACCTCGCCCGCGAGCACGCGGAACACCGCGCGCACGACCTTCTCGGGCGCGACCTCCCGCAGCATGCGCGGTGCGCGGAGGCCGCTGTCGGACCACATCCCGGCTTCGGCGACGTAGCTCGGGCAGACCACTCCGACGTGGACACCCGTGCCGTGGAGCTCGGCAGCGAGGGACGTGGTGAGGCCATTGAGCCCGTGTTTGGTCGCCGCATAGATGCTGTTGAACGGGGTCGCGGCCTTACCGCTCATCGAAGAGACGTTGACGATGGCCCCCGAGCGGCGCGCGATCATGTCGGGCAAGAGCGCTCGGATGAGCGCGATGGGCGCCGTCAGATTGAGCTCGAGCTGCGCACGCACTTCGTCGTCCGACTGGTCGAGGAGGCGCCGTGTTGCTTCCACGCCGGCGTTGTTCACCAACACGTCGATGCGACCCGCTCGCGAAACGAGCGCTTCGCGTGCCCGCGAATCCGCGAGGTCGACGGCCTCCGGCGTGACGCGTGCACCGAGGCGCTCACAATCTCGAGCGACACCCTCGAGTTTTTCGCGATCACGCGCGGCGAGCACGAGCTCCGCTCGTTGCTCGGCGAAGGCGCGAGCGATCAGCGCGCCGAGCCCGCGCGAAGCACCGGTAACCAGCACGCGCTTGCCAGCCAGATTGCGCTTTTCGATCCTCATTTCCGCCCTCCATTGCCGCCTTCGAGCGTCACGTCCGTGGTGCCCGAGTTGTAGAGCAGGATCCCCGTCGTCGTGAGCACGGCTCCGGCTCCGAGGGTGATGCCGCCCCACTTCACCAAGCCGTCCCCGCTCGTGGAGGTGTCGGAGGAATTGATCAGGACCCCGGTGAGGAGCAGGCTGCCCCCGGTGATCACCGCCAAGAACCCGGTGGTGCCGGTGATGGCGGACCAGGTGAGCTTCGAGCTCGAGCCGGGACGAACCTTCGCCGTCACGTCGCCCTCGCGGTCGTAGACCTGGAACCCGGACGAGCTCGGAATGTCGGCCCCGGTGATCTGGAGCGGCTGTCCCAGGCGCGCGTCGATGAACGTGTCGCACGGTGCGCGGCAGAGCAACGTGCTGGCGCCTTGGCCGACGTAGCCACCCGCGACCCGGTCGAGCCGCTGCGCGCCGAGGCCTTGGAGCTCGACGTTGGGGTCGGGGCTTTCGATGTGGAGCTTGACCACGCCGGGCCCCGAGCGGATGAGCGTCGCACCAGCAGGCAGAGCTTGGCCGAGGCCACCGCCTCCGCTGGATTCGCCTGCCGCGAGCGGCACCGATTTGGAGAGTGTCGCGAGGCTGCCGAGCTCCGAGACCTCGAGCCGCAGGATCGCGCCGCAACCTTGAGGTGGCGCGACCGCGTCGGCGCTGGATGCGCAGGCCGCGGGATCACCGTCCTTGCTGAGGAGCTCGTTCCTGGTGGAAGCCTTGGCGCCAGCGCCGGCGCCGAGCACGGACGCCCCGCCCCCGGCTTCGGCCTCCGCGCCCGCGAAGAACTCGAACGCGCCCGAAGTCATGGCAGTGACGACGTGGGTGGCTCCCTCGCAGGCGCCCTCGAGCTTGGGCTTCTCCGGCTCCACCGCATCGAAGCGACCGACCACGTGCATGGCCACGTTGAGCTCGCCGGCCTTTTCGAGCTTTGCCTCGAGCTTGGCGGCTCCGACCGGAACCTGCGCGTAGAGCTCGTCGGCGTCGCGGATCGACACCTTTTCGAGCTTCTTGGTCGTCGGCGTGTAGCGATAGGACCCGCCGAGCTGGCAGCGCGGCAGAACCTCCATTTCGCAACCGGAGTAGCGCACCACGACGAGCCCGTGTTTCGCGGTCGACTCGAGCGCGGCTCGATCCGCCGAGGGCCACTCGATGACGAGGGGCCGATCCGAGCTCTTCTTGACCCTGCACTTGCTCTGCTGGGCGGGCTCGAACGCGGGCGCCGTGGCGATGGGCTTGGGCGCGGGGGCGCAGGCGAAGAGCAATCCGAAGCCGAAAGCCGGGAGCACGCGGAGCGTCTTCATGCGTGGCCTTATACCCGAGCTTCGCGGCCGCTCTCCCCATGGGATTTTTCGGCGCGGGCCCGAGGAAAAGCTGCGTGGTGGGTCCGTAATATGGGTCGAGGGTCCCATGAACCTCCGCCGAGCTTCCTTCTTCTGCATCTGGCTAGGACTTTCCCTTTCGGCTTGCAGCGTCGGGCCCGCCGGCACGCGGGCAGACGGCCCGAAATACGCGGCGGGTCCCGGGTACCAACCCGGCCCCGGCTACTCCCCGAACGGCGCCCCGCCCACCCCCGGCGGCAGGCATTTCTTCGAAGGCTACATCGACTACCGCGGCTTCCACGGGAAGGCGCCCGGAAAGCCCTTCGAGATGAAATGCGCCATGCGACACGAAGACCTTCGGTGCAACGTGAGCTCGAGCGACGCCAAGCTCCCCGCCGAAATCGGCTTCCGAGGCCCGGGCAACACGCTCTGCATCCGTCCCGGAAAGAGCCCCGCCTGGATCCCCATGAGCCTCGCCACCGTCGGCTTTCTCTTCAGCCTTCTGCCCGACGACATCCGACAGAAAGCCGTCCACGAGACCCAGTCGCAGTATCGCTGGACGGGACGCACGTTCGCAGTGCTCGGCCGGACTTGCCGGAAGCTCGAAGACCGATCGGACGAAGGCTCCGTCTCACCTGCTACTCACCCGACGAGTTCTTCGAAGGTGACCAAAAGCTCGTACCACTCACTGCACCAGATGGGCCCCGACCCGGGCTTCGGATCGTCTTTGACGAAGGCGGCATCGGCTACCAGCGCTCCGCCGAATGGGACAAAGACGGCTCTCCGTCCTCCTCCGCCGAAGCGGTCCGCATCGAGTCGAGCAGGGTGTCGGATGAAGTGTTTCGAGGTGTGTGCAACATGCCTTGAGCCGGGAACGCTTGAGCTGGAGGTGAATGGGGCGTAAGGTTTGAGATCGACCTGCGCTCGAATTCGCGCGTGGGCAGCTCAGCCAGTTGCATGTCACTCCCCCGAGAAGATCCGACACGCTTGGGACGCGGAAACGCAGCCGCCGTCGGGAGAAGCCGCCCCCGCGGCGGTGGACGTGCCCCCGCCGGATGCTCGCTACGTGCTCGAAGGGCTCGTCGGCCGCGGCGGGATGGGCGAAATCTGGCAATTCCGGGATCACCGCCTGGACCGAAGCGTGGCGGCCAAGCAGCTCCGCCCCGAGAGCAATCGCCGCCGCCAGCGCTTCTTGCGGGAAGCTCGGTACAGGCCGCGCTCGATCATCCCGGGGTGGTGCCCGTCCCACGACTTGGTCGTGCAACCCGACAACGGGAAGCTACAACTGCCGTTGCGCAGGTCGAGGGCAAACCCCTCGGCGCAGTGCTGGCAGAATGGCCCTCGCGCTCCGCTTACAAGCTCCTCACCGCCTTTCAGTCGGTGTGCCTCACGGTGCAGTACGCCCACGAGCACGGGGTCATTCATCGTGACTTGAAGCCCAGGAACGTGATGCTCGGCTCGTTCGGCGAGGTCTACGTGCTCGACTGGGGCATCGCCAAGCTGCGGAACGAGGTGCGCCGCGCCGCGCGCACCAGCGGCATCGTCACCGCCAGCGGCGGCACCTCCATGGGCACACCGGAGTACTCCTCGCCGAGCAATACTCCAACTCGGCGGCGGCCGACGGAAGCGCTCGGACGTGTTCTCGCTCGGGGCGATCCTATTCTTGACCGGCGAACCTCTGCGGCATGGGAGCGAGCTCGAGGTTCAGACCGCGATCGTCCGGCCGCACGACGTGCGCCGTCGCCTCGAAGGGCCAAACGTGCCGCCCGAGCTCGCCGAGGCTTGCGCGCGCGCCGTGGAACAGGATCAGGTGTGCCGCTGGCAATCCGCCCGCGAACTGCATGACCGCCATCGAGAGCTACCTCGAGGAGAGCGCGACCGGACGCGCCGGCGCACCGAGGCGGAGGGCAGCGGCGTCACGGACGCGATGCACCAGCCTGATGCCTTCCTCGATGCCCGAAGCCGCGACCGCTCGCGCGCCGCCGCGCTCCGCGAGCTTCGCGCGCGCGCTCGCCCTCGATCCGTCACGCAAGGATGCGCTCGCCGCGCTGCGCGAAGCCTTGGACACCAAGGTTCCCTCGAGCTCGCTCAACACCGAGCTCGCCGAGAACCGCAACGCCGTGACCATGTCCACCCAGCAGCGACGTCGAACGCGTGGTGACCTACGGCATCTGGCTCGCGTTCCTCGGCCGCTGCGCCGGCGCTCGGCCTGCGGAGCGCGCTGGCGCTGGCATTCATCGCCAGCTCCCGTAGCCTCGCTCATCGCGGAGCACCATGGTCCTCCGCATCGGCCGCTTCCCGCGGAGCTGGGCGCTGTTCAGCCTCGGCCCTGCGTTCCTCGCGGTCTCCAGCGTCGCGAGCTTCGCCGGAAGCTATCTCTTGGTGCCGAGCCTCGCCATGGGCACCGCCGTGGTGTTCCTCGTCACCTTCCGCTTCGACCGCGCCATCACGCTGGCCAGCCTCGTCCTCGCGCCCCTCTCGGTGGTGTTGCCGGACTTCCTGCAACTCGTGGGGGCCATGCCGAACTCGTACACGTTCCTCGGCCACGTGATGAACGTCGCGCCCACCCTGGTGGACTTCGGGCCGGCGACTCGCGGCGTATTGTGGGGCGCGGCCGTGCTTCCGGTGGTACTCACCACGATGGTCGTGTGGCGAGTGGTCTCCATCTTGGATCAGCGGGAGCGCGAGCTCGGCGCACGTGCTTTCTGGGCGCGACAGGTGCTCCCCGACGACGAGGAATGAGGCGTCCCGTTCGGCTCGCTCTGCTCGCGCTGCTGTTCCTTCCGACCGAAGCGCTCGCTGACTCCAAGCCACCCGCCTGGCCCGTGCGCGCCAACGTGTCGCTCCCGCTCGGCGCCAGCTGGGGGCGCGAGCGGGTACACGGCTTCACCTGGGGCTTCCGCGGGACTCTCGCCGCCTATCCGTTCGACGACGGACGCGGCGCTGGTGGGGGTGTGTTCGCCGACGATTTGATCGATGCGAACACGCACTCCTTCGGCACCTATGGCCTGTTGGCGACGGTCCCTTTCGCGAGCTTCGACTGGTTCGACGTCCGAGCGGGAGCCTACGGCGGACTTCGCCGGAGCGGTGAAGGCGGCGACGACGCGCGCCGGCTCGGCACGGGGCTCACGGCGGAGCTGGCCTTGCCCGCATACCTCTACGATTTTCGCGTCGGCTTGCGCTTCGATGCGACCTTCGACGGGCGCGGCATGAGCTCGCGTTCGTTTCTGGTCGAGGTCGACGTCGTGGCGCTCTTGGGTCTCTTCGGGCTCGCTGCCGGCGCACGCTGATTCGCGCGCGAAGCCTGGCGCCGCCGGAGCTCCATCCCACGAACGAGGGTCTCGATTGCGAGCTCGAGCTCGCGTCGGGGGTCCTGCGTGGGCAGGAGTGACGCTGCCTCACGCACGTGGCGGAACCGAGCGGGGTCGAGCGCGGCATAGTCTGCTGCTGGGGCTTCGCTCGGTGCGCGTGGCGTTGCCGTGGCGATGGTGTGTCCGACGACGAGCGCGACCAACGCGTTCAGATAGGTGAGGGCTTCGTTGCGCGAGAACCCGGCCGCGTCGAGCAGAGCGAGCACGCGTTCCACGTGCCCGAGGGACGCGGGCGTCACCGCAGGTCGAGTCGCGAACAGCGCGAGCGCGTTCGGATGGTTCACCAGCACCTGTCGGAGCGCGAGGGCGCTCTCGACCAAGCGCTCCTGCCAAGGTCCGGGCGACGGCTCCGTCGGCAGCTCTTCGAGCACGGCTTCGAAGATGCCGTCGAGGAGCGCGGCCTTGTTCGGCAGGTGGTGGTAGAGGCTCATCGCCTCGACCCCCAGGCGGTCGCCGAGCCGGCGCATGCTGAGCGCCGAAAGCCCCTCGCGATCCACGACCCCGAGCGCTTCTTCCAGGATCCGCCGCCGCGACAGCGGAGGTCGGCGCTTCGAGCCTTCCATCCTGGACAACCTTACACCATAACCTTACACTGTAAGTCATGTGGATTCGGGAGCGAGGAGCGCTGGAAACTGGGGAGCGGACCACGTCGAGGGAGGCGCGCTTGCGCGCGACGGTCGAACGCTACGCGGTGCCGCGGCACGTGTTCGCTGAGCGGCGCGCCAACCAACGCGTGGCCGACGGCCTGGCTCGGGAGCTCGACGAGCTGGGTTTCTCCGTCGAGCTCCGCGGGCGTTTTCGCAACGTCGTCGCACTGCCCCGTGGCTCGGGCCCTTTGACGCTGGTCGCCGCCCACTACGACAGCGTTCCGGGCTGTCCCGGCGCGGACGACAACGCCAGCGGGCTGGCGGCGCTGCTCGAATGCGCGAAGGACCTCGCGCGCCAGCCGTCCGCCGAGCACGTCGGGTTCGTGGCGTTCAACGCCGAAGAAGATGGCCTGCTCGGTAGCCGCGACTTCGTGGAGAGCACCGTGCCCGAGCTCGGCCTGGTCATCGAGAACGTCCACGTGCTCGAGATGGTGGGCTTCCGCGCGCAGCGTCAGTCGTTGCCGCTTCCGTTCGTCCCCGAGCGCTTCGCGTCCGGCGACTACCTCGGGCTCTTGGCCAAGGGCGCGGGCAACCAGGTGGTGGATCAGGTTGCCCGTTCGAGCTCGGTGCCCGACCTGCGCGTGGTGGGCGCCAAGACCTGGGGCCCGTTGCACCGGTTCTTGCCCGATCTCGCGCGGAGCGACCACTTCCCGTTCTGGCAGGCAGGCATGGGCGCCGTGTGCTGGACCGACACCGGGAACTTCCGCAACTCGAACTACCACCGGCCTTCGGACACGCCAGCGACGCTGGACTATGCCTTCCTGCGTGCAGTGACCGAGCTCCTCTGCGAGGTGCTCCGGAACGGCGCGGTCAGCGACCCGTCCAGCGCGGTTCGCGCTTCTCCAGGAACGCCATGAGCCCCTCGCGCGCGTCGTCCGTGGCCAGGCAGGCGTGGAGGCGCTGCTCCAAGATCGGCAGCTTCTCGTCGAGACCGAGGTCCTCGGTGTCCGCCAGGGCGGCGAGCCCGAGGCGGAGCGTGCTCGGGCTCTTGGATCCAACGAGGTCGGTGTAGCTCTTCACGACGGCATCGAGCGTGTCGGCCGGCACTGCTTGGTTCAAGAGCCCGAAGCGCACGGCCTCTTCGGCCGTGAGGTGGCGACCCGTGAGCATCATCTCGACGAGATTGCGACGCCCCATCAGGCGCTCGAGCACGGCGAGGATCATGAACGGGAAGAGCCCGACCTTGACCTCGGGCGTGCCGAGCTTGGCGTCGAGCGACGCGACGGCGAAGGTGCAGGCTGCCACGAGCCCGAGCCCTCCACCGAGTGCCGCGCCGTTCACGCGGGCGATGACCGGCTTCTCGCTCCGCCAGAGCAGCTTCAGGAGATCCTTGTAGTCGCCTTTGAACGGGAGCTCGCCAGCCTCCGCGCCCGCGGTCATCTGCGAGAAGTCACCGCCGGCGCAGAAGGCAGTTCCGGCCCCGGTGAGCACGATGCTGTGTACGTTCTCGCTCTCCCTGGCATCCGTCAGCGCCCACAGCAGCTCGTTCACCATCTGGCTCCCGATGGCGTTCTTCCGCTCGGGGCGATTCAGCGTGAGTGTGACGACGCCCCCCGCCTCGGCGACGAGGAGCGTCTTGTAGTCGCGGGCGGTCATCACGCCACCCGCGGCAGGTTCAAGATCTGCCGCGCTTCTTCCACCGTGGCGGGCCGCCGCCCGATCGTGCGACAGAGCCCCACGGCCGCCTCCACCATGGCGCCGTTGGACTTCGCCATGTCGCCGTTCGGCAGGTAGAGATGGTCCTCGAGGCCCGTGCGGATGTTTCCGCCGAGCACCAACGCCGCGGCGAGCATCTTCCAGTGACCGTGGCTGATGCCAATGACCTCCCACTCGCTGCCGGGCAGCGTGAGCTTGCTCTGGAGTTGAAGCGATTCGACCAGAGGCGGGATGCCACCGAGGACGTTGACGATGAACGAGTATTGGAGCGGCGGCCGGAGTACGCCCATGTCCACCAGTGGCCAGACGCCGTGGGTGTGTCCGCTGTCGAAGCACTCGAGCTCGGGCTTCACGCCCGCCTCGTTCATGGCAGTGAGCAGCTTGATGATCTTCTCGTAGGTGTTGGGAAACACCATGTCGAACACGAACGACTTCCGTTTCTCGGAGTACTTCGAGTAGTTCATGGTGCCCATGTTGAGGGCGGCGATCTCTGGGCGGGTCTCTTTGATGTAGGTCGTTTGCTCGCTCACGTCGTCGCTCAACGTGCCGGTCGAGTAGTTCAAGATCACCGGTGAGCGCGCCCGGACCTCTTCGCGGATCTTGGCGAAGACCGCCGGGCTGAACGTGGGCGTGCCGTCGTCGTTGCGCGCGTGGATGTGCACCACGGACGCCCCCGCTTCGTGGGCACGGCGCGCCTCTTCCCCGATCTCGGCGGGGGTGTAGGGGATGCCTTCGCACTGCTTGCGATTCGCCAAGACGCCGGTCAGCGCGCAGGTGACCACGCAGACGTCGGGGTCGCGGGAGGGCTTTTCCTGGGTGCTCATTCGGGTTCGCCTTTCTCATCGACCAGTTCGCGCACGCGGCGCGCCAGTCGGGTCAAGATGCGGCTGAGGTCGGCTGCGTCTTTCGCGCTGAGCTCAGCCAGGATCTGTCGGAAAATCTGCACGGGCTCGATGGGGATGGCGGCCGCCAGGCGGGCGCCCTTCCTGGTGAGCGAGATGTGGACCACGCGCCGGTCGTCGTCGCTGCGCCGGCGCTCCACGAGCCCCTCGCGCTCCATGCGATCGATGATGCCGGTGACGGTGCTGTTGCGCGCCCGGATCTTCCACGAGAGCTCCGAGAGCGAGAGCTTGCCCACCGGCTCGAGCATCTTCACGACCGCGAGCTGGGGACCCGTGACCCCGTGGCGCGCGGCGTGGTCCTTCGTGATGCGCCGGCTCTCGGTGTAGAGGTAGACGATGGCCTCGACGATGACGTCGAGGTCGGGCTGCTCGAGAGCCTCGCTTTTGGCGGCAGGAGAGCGCATCGCAGAATTGTTTCGCGTGCGAAGTATTTGCCCGGAGCTCGGCCGGGGTCAAGACGGGCGTGAGCCCAGGGTTTTCGGCGGGTGCGGCCGCGGTCAGGGGCTGCGGGTGAAGCGCACTCGGCTGACCCGCTGCCCGAGCTCGGCGCTGCCATCGAGCTCGTCCCCCTCGACGCGTAGATCGAAGCGCGCGCGGAAGGTCACGCGCCCCCGGCACACACCCCCGTCGTGACACTCGCAGAACCTCTGCATGGCGTCGCAGCGGGCCAGCACCGCGCAGTCGATAGGGGACCGTCGCGGCGCGACGCCAGCATCCGCCGCGCCACCGTCCAACCAGCGAAGTCTCCGCGGAGGGCGCTCCACGTAGTATTCGCAGCTAGCGCCCGTACTAGAACCGAATTCCGGACAACCGAACACGTCCAGACCTGGCGCCGGCGCGCCGGCTGGTGTGGCCTCGCACTCTCGACTGAACGCCCGGTGCTCGACTTCGAAGCGTAGGCGCGCACCGTCTACGCGAGCGTTCGACAGCGCCACGCGGCTCATGCCGGCAGGCTTGAAAAAACGGCGCCAACCAGCATCGCGCTCGCCCAGGTCCGGATCTCCGAGCGCGGCATCGCCGAATCCAACGCGCAGCGTTCCGGTCACCCCAGACGGACCGACGGCCTCGACCATCAGCTCGAGCTCGTCCCAGGCGCCCTCGCGCGGCGCTGCCTCGACGTAGCCGATCCAGCGCCCGACGGGAGAAGCCGTGAGGCTCGCGTCCGGTCGAGTCGGCGCCGGAGCCGGTTCGGCACGGGGCGGCTCCGAGGGCATGCAGTAGACCGAGAGCAACACCCCCGCGGCAACGGCGAACGCCGACCGCACCCCGAGATCCCACCCGGCGGACTTCATGGCTTCTTCTTCTTGCGGAGCTCCGCCAGCTCTTCGAGGTTCGCCTTCACGCGCGGGTCGCTCGGATCGATGGCCTGGGCCTTTTTGAAGGCCGTCTCGGCTTCGTCGAGCTGCCCTTTCTGGGCCAGCGCCGTCCCGAGGTTGATCCATGCCGAGCCGAGTTTGTCGTCCTTCTTCAGCGCGAGCTTGTAGGTCGCGATGGCCTTGTCGAGCTCGCCACGCTGCTGCTGCGCGTAGCCGAGATTCGAGAGGAACGTGGCGCGCTCGGGCGCGAGCTTCACCGCCTGCTCCAAGTGCGGCAGGGCTTGGTCGGGCTTGTTCGCCGCCAGGTACGCGGTCCCGAGGTCGCCGCGCGCGCGGGCGTCGGTAGGGGCGAGCGCCACCGCGCGCTCGTAGGCCTTGATGGCCTCTTCGACCTGGCCGCGCATCATGTGGGCGGTGCCCAGATTCGCGAGCCGCGCGGGGTTGTCGCGATCGAGCTCCACGGCTTTCCGAAAGCGCGTGAGCGACTGTTCGGCCTTGCCGGTCGCGAGGAGAGCCACGCCGAGGGCCGAATGCGACTCGGGGTCGTTCGGCTCGAGCTCGACCCCCTTTTCGAGCTCGGCCATGGCCTTGTCGGCCTCGCCCAAGATCAGGAGCAGCCGCCCGCGCTCCACGCGGAGCGGGCCGTAGTTCGAGTGGGCTTGCGCGAGCGCGCGTGCGCGCTTTTCGAGCGCGATGATCTTCTTGTCTTTGGGCGCGGCGGCGTAGTCGGTCGCCACGCCAGACTCCGCCAGCGCCACGCGAAGCAGGCCGACTTCTGGAGCCGGATCGTTCGGCGCGAGCTTCTTCGCCTTCTGGAAATGCTGCTTCGCGCTCTTCAGATCGTCGGCTGCGTAGGCCTTGTCGGCCTCGAAGAGCTCCTGGTCGAGCGCGTCCCCCGTGCCCCGCGAGAGCCCGCCCGGCATCTTGCCCGCCTTGGGTGGCTCGGGCTTCGGCGGTTCGGGGTTCGGCGGTGTGGCGGACGTCGCCGACGGCGCGCTAGTGCTGGGGTCTGGGCCCGGCGTCGCGCAGACGGCACCCGGTGCGCAGGCCGTTGCGCTCGGCACCTGCATCGGCACCGGGTTCGCCCCCGGCGCTCCGGTCGTGGCTCCGGCGTGCGGCGCCGCGGGTCGAGCTCCGTCGCTCGCGCAAGCGGTCAGGGCTGCGACCAGCGCGCACGAGCCCAACCGAACCAGCACACGCTTCATGGGGCGCTCACGGCACGGCGTCTTGGCGGACGCTGTGCTCTTTGCCGTCGTAACGGAGGAGCGCCGGCTTGTTGTCGAGGACGGTCGCCAGCACCACGGGGCGTTTCCAGATGCGCACGAGGGCTTGCAAGGTCTCTTTGGCGTAGTCGCCGCGCAAGTCGACGCCGCGATGATCGTGCCTTCAAGAGGAGCTCGCCCTTGTTCTCGAAGTTGGCGTCCTTCACCACGTAGATGTAGGGTTCTCAAAGGGTGAGCGAGAACAGCAGCTTCTCCTTCACCGCCTTGAACTCGCGCGTGTCGATCTCGTAGCGCTCGTTGCGGTTCGACCAACCGAACGTGAAGAACTTGTGCTCGAGACAGAACTCGGGGGTCAAGAACTCGTCGATGAAGGTCACGTCGGTGTAGAGCGCCCGCACTTCGAAGATCTTCTTCTTCCCGAGCCCGAGTCGCAGATCCCAGTTGCGCTTCTGGTCGAGGTCGTCGCACTCGTCCCACTCCCGACCGAACTGGCCCTTGTTCCAGCGTTCTTCGATGTGGCGGAACAGTTCGACGCCGAGTTTGTAGGGGTTCAAGCGTCCGCCGCTCGTGCCCATGACCCCGGCGTTGTTCTCGGCGTAGTCGATGATGTCGCTCGGATCGGCGACGCGTTCGGTCATGAGACGCGAGTGCCAGAACGAAGCCCAGCCTTCGTTCATCACCTTCGTCTGCATCTGCGGCACGAAGTAGTAGGCCTCTTCGCGCACGATGCTCAGGATCAGGCGCTCCCACTTCTCGAGCGGCGCGTTTTCGAGCAGGAAGGCCAAGACGTCCTGTACCGGCTCCGGCGGGTACTTTCGGAGCTTCTCTTTGTCGGCCTCGATCTTCTTTTTCTGCTCCTCGATGAACTCCTCGGGGTTGATGAAGTCCTCCATGTAGTCCTTGGCGCGGAGGCGCGGGACTTCGACTTCGCGGGGCTCGTCTTCGGGCTTTTCGGCGCGCTCGCGCACCACGAAGCGCGAATAGGCGTCGATCAGGTTCTCGAGGGAGAGGCAGACGTCGATGAACTCTTCTGCGCGCGCGATGCCGTAGCGGTCGACGACGCGCCGCACGGCCGTGGCGTGGTTCGCCATCTTGTCGACCCACTTGCGGTTCGGGTCGTAGCTCCCGGACAAGTGGCGTGTGGGGTCGACGACGTCACCGCTGGCGTCGAGGTCGGTGGGGCGGAAGGCGAAGTTGTTCTTGAAGAAGTCCACGTGACCGAACACGTGGCACATCACGAGCTTCTGATCGGTGAAGCTGTTGCCCTCGAGCAGATAGGCGTACGAGGGGTTGTTGTTGATGACCATCTCGTAGATCTTCGAGAGGCCGTACTCGTAGCTCTTGCTCAGGCGCTCGTACTCCATGCCGAAGCGCCAGGTGGGTAGCAGGTTGGGGAAACCGCCGTACGCCGTCTCGTTCATCTGGTCGTAGGTCAGCATCTCGAAGACGGTCGGGAAGAAGTCGAGACCGTACTCGCGAGCGACCTTTTCGATCTTCTCTTGCTCCGCCTTCAAGTAACGCGGCAACGTGGTCTTGGTCGCGAACTGGTTCATCACTTCCCCTTTCCGAGGAAGTCCTTGATGCTTCCCACGATCGCGTCTCGGTCGCGGATCTCGCTCACGATCACTCGATCGTCGCTGGCGAAGTGCTCGCGCAGGTCCTTGATGAACTGCCCCGAGCCATAGGGGCTCTCGACCTGGCCGTACGAAAACACGTTCACCTTCGGCAAGATCTCCTGCTTCAGGATCTCGATGCAGGTCAGGGTGTCGTCCATGCTCCAGTTGTCGCCGTCGGAGAAGTGGAACGGGTACACGTTCCATTCCGTCGGCGGGTAGTGCTGCTCGATGAGACTCGAGCAGAGCTTGTAGGCACTCGAGATCATCGTGCCGCCGGACTCTCGGGTGCGGAAGAACGTCTCTTTGTCGACCTCGCGCGCGACAGCGTCGTGGATGATGTAGCGGCTCTCGATGCCTTTGTATTGCTTCTGGAGCCAGGTATCGATCCAGAAGCTCTCGATGCGAACGATCTCTTTCTGTTCGTCCCCCATCGAGCCCGACACGTCCATCATGTAGATGATGACGGCGTTGGCGACGGGCTCGGTCTCTTCGTTCCACGAGCGGAAGCGCTTGTCTTCCCGCTGCGGCACCACGATGGGGATGGCCGGGTTGTAGATGCCGCTCGCGATGGAACGCTTGAGCGCTTCGCGGTAGGTGCGGCGGAAATGACGCAGGCTCTCGGGCCCGACGCGCCGAATGCCGGTGTAGCGATCCTTGGCGCTGATGATCCGACTTTTGCCCTTGTTCTCGATGGCGGGAAGCTCGAGCTCCTCACCCAGGATCTCCGCCAGCTCGTCCAACGTGACGTCGACCTCGAGCGTGTGTTCGCCGGCGTCCTTGCCGGCCTGACCCTTGCCCCCCTCGCCGTCTTCGGGCTCACCCTGGCTCAGCGGATCGCCGGGCTCGCCGTCTCCCTGGCCGACACCGCCCTTCTGCTTGTCGCCGAAGGTGAAGCGAGGGATGTCGATCTGCGGGATGGGGATGCTGACGAGGTCTTTGCCCTTGCGCCCGATCATCTCGCCTTGGGAGATGTAGTTGCGCAGGTTCTGCCGGATCTTGCCGCGCACGATGTTGCGGAAGCGCGAATGATCCTGGTCGATCTTCAGCGACATGCTGGAGAGCCATTCTGGCACATCGGGAGCGGATGTTGCAGGTCAACTCGCCCGCGGGACCAGAACGGGATTTCCACGGTGATTCGTGCGGCCGCCGGTTCGGCGCACGCTCTCGGAGGCTCGCGAGACTGGATCGTGGTCACGAGTTCGGGAAGACTTGGGGCTGGGAGGTTCACGATGCGAAGCGCTTGGTGGGTCGTTGCACTCTTGCTTCTGGGTTGTGGTGGAGAGTCGGACGATGGCGGGTCCAACACCGGCGGCAGCGGCGGAGCGACCGGCGGCAGCGGCGGAGCGACCGGCGGCAGCTCGGGCAGCGGCGGAGCGACCGGCGGCAGCTCGGGCAGCGGCGGCGCCTCTGGCGGCGCGGGGGGTAGCGGTGGCAGCAGCGGAGCCTGCGGCAACTGCGACTTCCAGTGCTGTGGAACGGCCTGCATCAACACCGGCAACGACATCAAGAACTGCGGGGGCTGCGGCACCGTATGCCCCGGCAACACGCCGTACTGCGATCACGGCGTGTGCAAAGACAAGCCACCGTGCGAGACCGGCACGAACTGCATCGGCACGGCGACTTGCTGCGGGAACAAGTGCTGCGCGGTCGGCGAGATCTGCTGCGACGTCCCGGGCCCGCTCGGGACTCCGCTTCCCACCTGCAACCAGCCCGTCGACGGCACCTGCCCCAAAGGCTGCACGAGCTGCGTGTGCAACTCGCCAGAGACTCCCATCGCGACTCCCAGCGGCGAACGACGCATCCGGGATCTCCGCGAGGGCGACCTCGTGTATTCGCTCTCCGGTGGACGCATGATCGCCGTGCCGATCACGCGCACGAATCGAGTCGAAGCGCCGAATCATCAGGTGATGCGCGTGACGCTCTCCAGCGGGAGCGTGCTCGAGATCAGCCCCAAACATCCGACCGCGGACGGTCGCAAGTTCGGCGACCTGCGCGCCGGCGATCGCCTGGATGGCGTCTTCGTGGTCGCAGCGGAGCCCGTGGCCTACGCGCACTCGCACACGTACGACATCTTGCCGGCGTCCGACACACGGGCACCTATTGGGCCAGTGGAGTTCTCATCGCCAGCACTCTCGCAGGGTCGCCCAGCCAGACCCTCGCCAGCGAGCCGGCCAGCCGTTGAATCGAGACTCACGCCGATGCGCGCGGCTCACCCGGTCGCGCGCTCGGCGAAGAGCCCGAGCGCGTGCGCCGCGCGAAGTCCCAGGATCCGGAGGTGCCCATCGCGGAGCCCAGCACGGTGTAACACGACCTCATCGAGCGGCACCCAGTGGAGGCGCAGGCCGACTTCGCCCTCGATGCGCACTCGCGCAGCGAGCGGATAGACCACCTCGGGCGTGAGACCCGCCGACGGGTGGTAGCGTCCCCCGAGCTCGAAGAAGCCATCGCAGACCAGACCGAGCTCCTCTCGCATGCGACCTCCGACGAACGCGCGCGTACGGGCCATGCCGGAGACCTCCCGTGGAACGCGCCAGGCTGGAGCGACCAGGAGCTCGCTGTTCCCGGTGAAGCACTGCGCCGCCGGCAAGTCGTCGTCGTCGAGGCCGATGAGGACGCGTCCACCGCTACGAGCCAGCGGAGCCACGGCCACCGTGATGGGCCCGAGCCGAGCCGGCGTCACGAGCTCGCGCGCCTGACGCGCCACGATCTCACCGCTGGCGTCGCGTTCGACGAACCACGCCGCGCGGACGTCGAGGAAGCCGGAGCCGCTCGAAGCGCGCTGGAACCGGCGACGGTGCGGGCGGGCCAGCAGGCGGACGAGCGATTCGGCTGCTGGCTTGGTGGGCGTCTCGTCGAGCGCGATGCTCTCGCCGATCCACTCTCCCGGATCTACACCCCGTCCGAGCAGGAGCTCGTAGGTCAAGAGCTCGAGCCGCGCGTCGGGGAGCCCTCCCACCTGGGCTGCGCGCAGGAGCTGCCGAGCTTCGATGGCGCGCACGACGCCCGACGTGGAAAACCCGGAGGTTCCACGGAGCCGCTGCCCCACGTTCACCGGCGCCACTTCCACCAGCACGCTCCGTACCTCCTCCTGCAAGCCGCCGGGCGACGGGTAGTAGCGATCTCCCTCCTCCATGCCAAACACCTGGTCGGGTCCGAGCGCCTCGTGCTCCGCGAGCAAGCGCTCGACGCTGGTGCCCAAGGGCTCGTCGGTGGAGAGCACGTTGAGGGGCTCGGTGACGTAGCTCGGCGCGCGAGCGCCGTCCGGCGTCGGACAGGCCGGCTCGGCGCGCAGGATGGGCCGCGGGTAGCCGCGCCGAGCCAGCACGTGGAGTTGCCCGTCGCGCCGGAACCAGGGGAGCACGTCGAAGGTCACTCCGGGCCGGCGAGCGAGATCGTAGACACGCCCATCGTCGACGCGCCGGTGATGAGTGAGCTCCAAAAAACCGAGCGGCGGGTGAGGCGCGTCCTCTTCGATGCTCACCCCTTGCCCCGCAGGAACGCGCTGGCCGACGATGACGAAGTTCGTGGCGGGGAAATCCACCGGAGCGGCCGTGCCGTCGGGCCCCGGCCGAAAGAGTCGGATCTTGCCTTGGAAGCGGTTCGCCACGATCCACGGGTTGTGGATCGGCGTCGACGCGAGCACGCGCAGGCCGAGCCGCGTGAAGGTCTCTTCGAGCTCGCTCTGTGTCGCGTACGTGTATTCCTCTCGTACCTCGACGGCCCAGCTCTCGCGGTAGTCCTTGCGCAAGACGAACTCGGCCGCGATGGTGTGAGAGACCGCATAGCGCTGGAAGCCGGCCGGGGCGCCCATCACGCGTTCGAAGGCGAACCCGCGCTCGCTCGGATTCGGCAAGAGCACACGGAACTCTCGGGCGAAGCGCTCGAACAGAGCCGCGGTCGAGCACGTTTCGACGGCGTCGCCGCTGCCGTCGGTGAGGGGGAGCTCGAGCCAAACCGTGCCCGGTCCCGGGTCGACGAAGTCGCGAAGGACGAGAACACCGTCTTCGGCGAGCTCGTCGACCTGCGCGCGGAGCGCAGCCACCGCTCGAGCCTTGTCGTATCCGCCGTAGCTCGTGACGTGATGGAGCACGGACGAGTCGAGGATCGCTTCCAACGTGCCCGTTTCGAAGCAGCGCTCGGCGATGTCTCCCTGGACGAAGCTCAGGTTCGGCAGCTGGTAGCGTTCGCCAGCGCGATGCACCATCTCCGGATCCACGTCGACGCCGATGACGCGAAGCTCGGGATAGAGCGACGCGAGCGCGAAGCTGCCGCTCCCCGAACCCATGCCCATGTCGGCGGCTTCTCCTTCGCACAAGAGATGCGCCGCGGTGAGCGCCACCTTCTGGCGCATCGAGGCGTCCATCTCGCGGAGGTAGCGGTCGTAGGCGCTTTGCCCACCGCGATGCTGCAGGTCGTACGGCTCGGCCATGCGCGGTCAGAGAAGCTCGGGACGGAGTCCGGCGCAAGCTCGATGCGGTGAGACGCTCAGCGCTCCGAGAGCCGCTCCGCGAGGAAGCGCCACGCCAGCGGATAGCGGTACTCGATGGCGCGATGGGTTCCGTCGAAGAGCTCGAAGAAGTAACCCTCGATGCCGAGGCGATCGAGCTCGCGACGGAATGCCAGCGCTCCGAGATCGAGGAAATACTCGTCGTTCTTGCCCGAGTCCACGTAGATGGCGCGGAGCGAGCGCAGGGCGTCGCCGTGCTTGCGCGCCATGCGCACGGGGTCCCATGCGAGCCACCGCTCCCAGATCTCGGGCACGAGCTCACCGGTCTCGAGATCGTACGGCAGACGCACCGTGCCGTCCGGGTCGGCCGAGTAGCAGGCCGCCATGCAGTAGTCGTTCATGAGCACGCCCTCTTCGGGTCGCTGCAGCGCCGGCCCCTCGCGGAGCTTCTGCCAGAAGAGGTCGAAGGACCCGCGGTAGCGTTCGCGGAGCAGGCGCACCGATTCGCGGAACGCTGGCAAGTAGCAGGTCTCGAACAGCGCGTCGCCGGCGTGGCTGGCGAAGCCCCCGAACACGTCGGGCCGCAACATGGGCGCGACCATGGCGCCGTAGCCGCCGCTCGACTTGCCCGTGATCCCCCGGTGCTCGGGCTTGGGCAGCGAGCGGTCGCGCGCGTCGACGAACGGGACGATTTCGTCCGCGAGGTAGCTCAGGTAGCGCCCGGTGCCGGGCGAATCGATGTACTGGCTACCCCCGAGACGAGTCCAGCAGTCGACGAACACCACGATGGCAGGCGGGGCACCGCCCTCGGCGAACAACTCGTCGCAGAGTTCGAGCACGTTGGGGCGGAAGGGCAAACGGTTCTTCCACATGTCGATCTGCCCGGTGAGCCCGAGGATGAGATAGAGGCTCGGGTAGCGCTTCTTCGGAGCTCGGTCGTAGCCGGGAGGCGTGTAGACCCAGAGCGGGCGCACCGACGGATCGGCCAGCGGGTTTCCGCGGAGGAGCGCGCTGTCGATTTCGAGCTCGTCGAAGCGGCCGCGAGGCTCGCGGGACCAGGGTTTCATTCTGCGAGCCTCGCATGGGGCGCTGCGCGCCGTCAGCAGACGGCCCAACTCGAACTCGCGCTGCGCGACCGACCTGGCGGCCGACACCCGACCCCGCCAAGAGCCCTCGACGATTGGGTGCGGTCGGCGTGTCCTCGCCACGGAGCGCTGGACGCCGCCTTGGGACCGTTGCACGGACTCGGAGCCTCCACGATGACTCTTCGAAAGCGGCTCTCCATCACCCTCCTCGCGTCCGTGCTCGGCACTGCGTGCCAGTCCCTGCGGCCGCCGCCGCCACCGCCCAAGCCCGTCGAGCGAACCGACGTGGCCCCGGTCGTGAGTGGCGATCGCGCCTTCGCCATGAAGCTCCTGCGTGAGCTCCGGGAACGTGGCGGCAACTTCACGGTGTCTCCCGCTGGACTGCGCATGTCGCTCTGCATGCTGTGGGCAGGCGCTCAGGGCGAAACGGAGGGAGAGTTGGCCGAAGCCTTGGGCCTGGGCGGCGACCCAGCGGCCATCCACCTCGCGAACTCCGACCTCCGAAGGGCCTGGCTCGAGCCCCCGAAAGGCCTCGCCACCGAGGTCTTCCGCGTGCGCATTGCTCACGGCTTCTTTGCTCAGACCGAGCTCCAGGCGGGGCAGGCCTTCACCGAGCTCCTGGCGAAACACTACGGGGCGCCATTCTCACCCAAGGACTTCCAGGGCGCCGCCGACACCGCCCGCGATCAGATCAACCGCTGGGTGGAAGACCGCACGGACTCCCACGTCGCCGAGCTGATAGCGTCTGGTGGGCTCGAGACCGGCATGGGCCTCGTTTTGGTGAGCGCGTTCGATTTCGAAACGCCGTGGCAAGAGCCGTTCGACCCCAAGCTCAGCTTCACGGGGAAGTTCACACGCAAAGACGGCAAGGCGGTCGACGCGAAGTTCATGACTCGCTCGGCTACGCTGGAATTCACCGAGACGCCCGACGTGCAGCTGGTCGAGATCCCGTTTGCGGGCGATTCCATGGTGCTCGACGTGCTGGTGCCTCGGAAAGACCTGGCCGACCTCGAAGCGAAGCTCGACGAGAAGGAGCTCTCACACCTCTTGGCGGCGCTCGCGCCCGAGAAGGTGCGTCTCACGTTGCCGCGCTTCGCTGGCAGCCCGGCCATCGAGCTCGGCGATCTCCTGAAGAAGCTCGGGATCCACGCCGCGTTCGAGCGGACTCGGGCGGACTTCTCCAAGATGAACGGCAAGCGGGGCGGCGCGCTCTCGCGTGTGCCGCATCAAGTTTCGTTCCGCATCACCGAGACCGAAACGACCGACTTGAAGGCCGATGCGGCGAAGGCTGCGCCGAAAGAGGCCGAGGGCAAGGGTTGGGCGGTGCGCGCGGACCGTGCGTTCCTGTATCTGATCCGCGATCGGCGCAGGAGCGCACTCTTGGCGCTGGGCCGGCTCAGCGATCCGACGCCGCGCTGACGGTCAGTGCTCGCGCTCCCTGCGCAGCTCGCTGCGTCTGCGTGCGAGCCGCGCGACGATGACCTCGCAGAGGTCGTCCAGGTCGAAAGGCTTGTCGAGGACGGCGACCGCGTCGAGTTTCTTGGCGAACTCGTGGAGGGCGGGATCGCCGAAGGCGGTGACCAGCACCACCGGTGCCGAGCTCGCGACGCGACGCAACGCGATCAAGACGTCGAGGCCCGAGAAGCCCGGCATGCGGACGTCGGATACGATCAGGTCGACGTCGCGGATCGTCCCATCCGAGCTCAGGTTGTTGGCGCAGTATTCCAGAAGCGCGGCCCCATCTTGGAGCTCGATCACCTCGTAGCCGTCGCGGCGTAGGGCGCCGGCAACCAGCGTGCGGAATGCGTCGTCGTCTTCGGCCAAGAGGACCTTGGCCGGCTCGTAGCGAAGCTCGGAGGAAGACGGGGTGGCCATGGAGGAGCGACAAGCAGCCAGCGTGCCAAGCGTGAGAGCATCGGCCACGCTTGGTTTCGCTGACTTGCGCGAGCTCGACGCCAGTGGCTGGGGCGAAATTCCACGTTCCTGGGCAAGCTGCCCCGTGGCAACGGTCCCGTCAGCCCTTGGGCTCGCCGGCGTTCCAGCGCTCGAGTTTGCGGTACAGGGTCTTGCGATCCACCCCGAGCACTTCGGCGGCGGTGGTCTTGTTCCCGCCCACGGCCTCCAGCACGCGCAGGATGTAGCGCCGTTCGACCTCGTCGAGGGGGACCAGCTCCGACGGATCCTGACTCGCCACGAGCACGTCGGAACGCCGGTGGTTGCGCACGCGCTCGGGCAACGCCTCGATCCCGACCAGATCGAGCTCGGAGAGCGCGACCGCGTGCTCCATGGCGTTTCGGAGCTCGCGCACGTTGCCCGGCCAAGGGTATTCGAGGAGCTTCTCGGCGGCTGCCGTGGTCAAGCCGCGGACCGGGCGTCCGGAGGTCGCCGCGAAGCGCTCGAGGAAATGCTGAGCGAGCACCAGCACGTCGTTGCCCCGCGCACGGAGCGGCGGCATGGCGAGCTGCACCACCGCGATCCGATAGAAGAGATCCTGGCGGAACTTGCCGTCTTCGACCATGCCCTCGAGGTCCCGATGGGTCGCGGCCACGAGGCGACAATCGAACGGGATTTCGCGATCTCCACCCACTGGACGCACGACGCGTTCTTCGAGCGCGCGCAGCAGCTTGGTCTGGAGAGCAGCGGGCATGTCACCCACTTCGTCCAAGAACAACGTACCACCGCTCGACTGAACGAAGAGCCCGACGCGGCTCGCCCGGGCGTCGGTGAACGCTCCCTTCTGGTGGCCGAAGAGCTCGCTTTCGAGCAGGTTTTCCGGCATCGCAGCGCAGTTGATGGCTACGAACGGTCCGTTGGAGCGCCGGCCCTTCTGGTGGAGTGCGCGGGCGACGAGCTCCTTGCCCGTACCGCTCTCGCCGGTCACGAGGACCGTCACGTCGCTGTCCGCCAGGCGCCCGAGCCGCACGTAGAGCTCCCGCATGCTGGCGCTCTGGCCGAGCAAGTCGTGGAAGGACTGCGATGGGTCGACGGCGCGGCGCAAGCGTCGCACTTCGACCTTCAGCGCGTGGTGCCGGACCGCGCGATCGAGGGCGATGGCCACGGCCTCGACGTCGAAGGGCTTGGTGACGAAGTCGTAGGCGCCGGCGCGGATGGCGGCCACCGCAGTATCGAGGCTCCCGAACGCAGTAATGACCACGGTAGGCAGATCGGGCCGCAGTACTGCCAAGCGCTCGCACAGCTCGATGCCGCTCATTCCCCGCATGTTGAGGTCCGTCACCAGGACGTCGAAGTCCTCAGCCTCGGCCCGGGCCAGGGCAGCGGCCGCCGAAGTCACCCAGCTGGGTGTGAAGCCTTGGAGCGAGAGCCCTTCGGCGAGTAGGGTGCAGAGGCTCTCGTCGTCGTCGACGATCAGCACGTTTCCTTTCATGACTCCTCGCAGGGCAGATAGACCGAAAATGTGGTTTGTTGGCCGGGATCGGATTCGAGCTCGATGAAGCCACCGTGCTCCCGCGCGATGCCGTAGGCCACGCTCAAACCGAGTCCGGTCCCCTCGCCCACTTCTTTGGTGGTGAAGAACGGTTCGAACACGTGGGGCGCGACTTCCTTCGGCACGCCGGAGCCGCGGTCGGTCACGCCGAGTTCGACGTATTCTGCTTCGCTCCCTCCGAGTTCGGCAGGGGGAAGCCGCCGCAGCTTCCGCACCGTCACCGTCACACGATTCGGCGACGTGCTCGCCTGCACGGCGTTCACGATGAGGTTGCTGAGAACCTGCTCGAGCTCCGCGCGGTCGCCGCGGGTGCGATAGCTCCCGCCCGCGCGCTCGAGCTCGAGCTCGAGATCCACCGAGTTCTTCTTGGCGAGTGGACGCAAGAGCTCCACTACGCGCGTGGCGAGCTCGGCCAGCTCGAGTGGCGCATCTTTCGGAGCCCTGACGCGCGCGAAGTCCAGCAGCTGGCGGATGATGTGGGTCATGCGCTCGGTTTGCTGCACGATGATTCGAGCGTTGTCCTGCGCGCCTTCCCCGGCGACCTGCCCGCGCTCGATCATCTTGGCGCGGCCCGAGACCACGTTCAGGGGCGTACCGAGCTCGTGGGCCACGCCGGAAGCCAGCTTACCGACGGTGCTCAAGCGGTCCGCGTGGCGCAGCTGCTCGAGCGCTCGCAGCCGCGCCTGGCTCTCGTTCTCGACGCGTTGGTGGGCTGCATCGATGGCGTCGACCATGGAGTTCATCTCGGCTGCCAGCTCGCCGAGCTCGTCGCGGCGTTCGACGGCGAGGCGACGACTGAGGTCGCCCTGTCCCACGCGCCGCGCCTGCTCCACCAATGCATGCACCGGGCGGCCCACCAGCGAAACACCGAGCACGGAAGCGAGGAGGCTCGAGACCGCGACCAATCCGAGCACGGTGAGCACGGCGTCTCGCACCGCGCCGCGCAGGTAGGCATCCCGCGAGCTCAGCGACTCGCGAATCACGATGGCCGCGCGCACTCCAGCGTGTTCGACGGGGAAGGCGCTGAAGAGCTCACTCCCCGCTGCCCAGTGCGCTTCGCGACCCGCCCGGACACCAGCCCAGGCGGCCGCGGGTGGCTGAGGTTCGAACGTGGGTGCGTCGAGCGGCTGCCAGCTGGCGGAGAGCGAGGTTTCACCCGCCTGGGCACCTTGCACCACGGCCGCGGCCCGCTCCACGCCCTCCGACTTCCAAACCGAAGCCGCGGACGCAGCCAACGCCCGCCCGAGCACCTCGTGGTCCCGCCACGTGTCGGACTCGAACAGCCCGACCAAGTCTCGAATGCTCACTGACGCATAAACTGCGAGCACCACCATCATCGCTGCCACGAGGAACAGCGTGAGTCGCAGGGCGAGTCTCATGCGAGCGCTTCTCCCATGAAGCAGCGACCTCGTCGAAGCATTCCCGTGGCGTTTCGCCACGCGTGGGGACAAATGGGAACGGCCGTCCCCGACCGGCGCAGCGAAAGACCGCGGGATCCCGCTTGGCACGCGGTGTGCGAAGGGGCGGCCGTTCTCGATGCGACTGTCTTCGAAAGGCCTACTGCTCGTTTCGCTGCTGGGCGCTCTCTTTGCAACCCGAGAGAGCACGGCCCAAAGCGCGTCCCGCGCCGACGTCCATCAGCTCTTGGCAGAGCCGAGCCGGCTCAGGAGCTGGGTCGAGCAGCGCTCACCGGACGCGGCACAAGCTCGCGCCGACGCGCGTGCTCTCGGGGAAGAGAGTCGGGCGGCCCGGCTTCTGCCGAACCCTGCGCTCGACCTGTCGGTGAGCAACTTCCCGGTCGGGCCCACCAACCCGCGCGGCCTCGGACTCGACCGCACTCTGATCTACGGGGCCGGCCTGAGCGAAACGTTCGAGATCGGCAAGCGCGGACCGCGACAGGAGGCAGCGGACCTGCGGAGCGCAGCGGGCCGTTTTCGCACGCGTGCAGCGGTCGCGCGGCTCGTTCGTGACGCGCGGGCTGCGCTCGGCCGCGTCGTCTACGCCGAAGAGCGACAGCGGGTGCTCGGCGAGATGCTGAGCGACGCCAAGCGCTCGACCGTCATCGCAGAAGGCCGCGTGGCGCACCAGGCGCTCGCCGAGGTGGATCTCGACAGGCTCCGCCTCGACGTCGCGAGTCTCGAGGCAGAAGTCGTGCGCGCGCGGGGCGAGGCTCAATCGGCGCGAGCCGACTGCGCGGGCGCACTCTCGGCAGATTGCGACGCGAAGCGCGCGAGCTGGTCCGACGTCGTTCTGGCAACGCCAAGTGCCCTACCGGCCGCCACGGCCAACGAGCGCGCCGAGCTCCGGGCTCTGGAAGCGGAGGCCGCAGCCTTCCGCAAGGACGCAGTTCTCGCGGGTCGCCGTGCAATCCCCGACGTCACCGCGCGCCTCGGTTACACCCGGGACACCTTCACGGTCTCGGGCGACAACGAGAACACGCTATCGCTCTCCGCCAGCATCCCGCTGCCCTTTTTCGACCACGGCCAACACGACCGCACGGCAGCGCTGGCTCGAGCCGAAGCCAGGGACGAAAACCGAAAGAGCCTAGCCGTCGCGTCACGCGCGGAACTCGCGTCGCTCGCTGCTCGCCGGCGTGCCGTCGAGGCGACGCTCTCGAGCCTCGAGAAGGACACGTTGCCCCGCGCCGAAGCCGTGTTGCGCGCCCAGGAAGAAGGGCTCGCGCGCGGCCAGCTCGACATGACGGACCTCATTCTGGCGCGACGGCAAACGATCTCGCTCCGACTTCAGGCCCTGGACCTCGGTCACGACGCATTCCAGCTGAAGAACCAAATGCGTTTCCTGCTCGGACTCGACGAACCCCCCACGAGGTAGCGAAAATGGCACGTTTCTCACTCCCCAAGCCTCCCGCGTGGATCGACGCACGCTCGTCGGCGTCTCGGTCGCTCTCGCGCTCTCCGCAGTGTCGGTCTTGGCCGCGGCCAAGTTCTCCAAGAAGCCTCCGGCGCGCGCCAGAGGCCGCTGGGATGCACGTCGGCACCGATCACGTCGAACTCGCGCCGGGCGCTCCCCAGTGGAGCTCCGTCCACCTGGGCAAAGCCGAACCAGCACGTCCCCATTGGACGGATCCAGTGACCGCACGCGTGCGGATCGACGAAACCCGCGCCGCGCGCGTCGGTTCGCCCTTGGCCGGCAGAGTCACTTCCGTCTTCGTCGAGCTCGGCCAGCGCGTGAAGCGCGGACAGCCGCTGTTCACCGTGACGAGCCCCGAGCTCGCCGATCTCGAAAGCGCGGCGAGCCGCGCGCGGGTCGACGTGGACGTCGCGCGCACGGAGTACCAACGCGTGCACGACATGGTGGCGAAGGGCCTCCTCGCCGGCAAAGAAGAGCTCTCCGCCATGGCGCAGAAGCGTCAAGCCGAGGTCCAGCTTCGGGGTGCGCACTCGAAGATCCAATCGCTGAAGGTGGCGTCGAAGCGAGACAACGAGTTCACGGTGACCGCGCCGCGGGACGGCGTCATCGTCGAGAAGAACCTGCTGCCCGCCCAGGAAGTCGGCTCTGACGGCAGCGTGCTGCAAATCGCCGAGGTGGATCGAGTCTGGATCGTCGCCGATGTGTTCGAGAGCGACGCCGCGGGCCTCGCGGCCGGCACGCCCGCCCGCATCACGCTGCCCTCACTGCCGGGTTTCTCGGCCGAGACGTCGGTCGAAACCGTGTCGGCGGTGGTGGATCCGACTCGCCACAGCCTGCCCGTGCGCGTGGTGCTCGAGAACCAGAATGGCAAGCTCAAGCCGAACGAGTACGCCGAGATGCGATTCCGAGTGGACCTGCCCGAGAAGGCCGTGGAGGTCCCGGCAACGGCGCTGGTCTCGGATGGAGCGCAGCAATACGTCTACGTCGAAGCGAGCCCCGGGAAGCTCGTGCGACGTTCGGTGGTCGCGGGACCCGTCCGAGACGGCAGCGTCGCCGTGACCCAAGGGCTCGCCGCCGGAGAGACCGTGGTCGTGGAGGGCGGTGTCTTGCTCGACAACCAGATCGAGCTCTCGCACTGAACGGAGTTCGTCGTGCAGAAGCTGCTCGAGCTCTCCCTCAAGACACGACTGTTCTCCTTCGTCTTGGCCGCGGTCCTCGCGGTCTGGGGTGGGTACGCCTATCGCAACCTGACCATCGAAGCGTTCCCCGATCCCACCGACACGCAGGTCCAGGTCATCACGTTGTTCTCGGGGCAACCCACCGAGGAGGTGGAGCGTCGCGTCTCGATGCCGATCGAACGCGAGCTGAACGGCACACCGGGCCTGGTCCGCTTGCGCAGCATCTCGCTGTTCGGACTCTCGCTCGTGACGCTCACGTTCGGCGACGGCGTCGAGCCGCTGGTCGCGCGCCAGCAAGTGAGCGAGCGCCTGGCACAGGCGGAACTCCCCGAAGGCGTCCATCCGGAGCTCGGTCCGTTGGCGACCCCCATCGGCGAGGTCTATCGCTACACCATCGACGGGCCGACCGCGGATCCGATGGCGCGCCGCACGCTCCAAGACTGGACCGTGCGCCCGCAGATCCTGCAAGTGCAGGGTGTCGCCGACGTGGTCTCGTACGGCGGGTTGGTACGCGAGATCCACGTGCAGCCCGAACCCACGCGGCTCGCCGCGCTGGGCGTGGCGCTCGACGACGTCTTCTCCGCGCTCTCCAAGGCCAGCGCCAACGCCACTGGCGGCTACGTCCAGCGAGGTTCCGAAGCGTTCGTCATCCGCTCGCTCGGCATCTTGGGCTCGGCCGACGACATCGGGAAGGTGCGGGTGGGAACCCACGACGGCGTGCCCGTCACCATCAAAGACGTGGCCGAAGTCACCGAAGGCTGGGCGCCTCGCCAGGGTGTCGTGACCCGCGGCGCGAACGACGACGCGGTCGAAGGCATCGTGCTCATGCGGCGCGGCGAGAACCCGTCGGTGGTGCTCGCTGCGCTGAAGACCAAGGTCGAAGAGCTGAACTCTCGCCTCCTGCCGCCCGGCGTGAAGGTGGTCCCGTTCTACGATCGGACGGAGCTCGTCGACACGACGCTCCACACGGTCTACCGGAACCTCGCCGAGGGTGCGCTTCTCGTGACCTTGGTGCTCTTCGCGTTCATGCTCTCCGCGCGCGCCTCGCTCATCGTGGCCACGGCGATCCCGCTGTCTCTGGCAGTGAGCTTCATCTATCTGCGGTCGCGCGGGATGAGCGCGAACCTGCTGTCGATGGGCGCCGTGGACTTCGGCATCATCGTGGACGGCGCGGTGATCTTGGTGGAGCACCTCTTCCACACGCTTTCACCCCACGATGCCCGCGAGGCCCAAGAGCCCATCGACGGCGCCGCCCTCGCCGACCGTGTGATCGCGGCCACCAAAGAGGTGGCGCGCCCCACTCTGTTCAGCCTGCTCATCATCATCGCGGCCTACTTGCCCATCTTCTCCCTGGAGCGGGTGGAAGGCAGGATCTTCGGCCCGCTGGCACACACCGTGGTGAGCGCGCTCCTCGGCGCGCTGCTCGTGAGCTTCACGCTGGTGCCGACCCTCACCTACTTCGCGCTCCGGAAGCCCAAGGTCCAGCGGGACTCACCGCTCCTCGTAGGGGCGCAGCGCGCCTTCGACCCGACGCTCCGCTGGGCGCTGCGGAACTCGCCGGCGATCCTGGTTGCCGCGGCCGGACTCCTCACGTCCGCCCTCGTGCTCGTGCCACGCATGGGCTCCGAGTTTCTGCCGGCGCTGAACGAGGGCGCGCTCTACGTCACGTTCACGCTGCCCGACAACGCTTCGCTCGACTCGGGCCGCGCGCTCACGCCGCTGCTCAAACAGAAGATCGCCAAGACGCCCGAGGTCGCGGAGCTCCTGACCCAGCTCGGTCGCCCAGAAGACGGCACGGACCCGACGCTGCCCAACAACCTCGAGGTGTTCGTGAAGCTCCGGCCGCTGAGCGAGTGGCGACCGGAGATGAAGACCATCGACGACGTGACCTTCGAGATGGCCAAGAACCTCTCGGACGTGCCGGGCATCGATTACAATTTCTCGCAGCCGATCCGCGACAACGTGGCGGAGAACATCTCGGGCCAATTCGGCCAGATCGCCGTCAAGATCTACGGCGACGACCTCCAGAAGCTGGCGGACACGGCCGGTCGCGTGCGTGACGTGATCGCAAACGTGCCCGGCGCCGCCGACGTCGGCGTGGTGAAGTCGAGCGAGTCGCCGCAGATCGTCGTGAAGCTCGATCGCCAGGCTCTCGCGCGATACGACCTCGACATGGGTCAGGTGCAGGACTACGTGGAGACCAGCCTCGGCGGCCACGTGGCCACCGAGCTCTGGGAGGGGCAGCGGCGTTTCGACGTCACCGTGCGCTTGCCGCCCGCGAGCCGCTCCGATCTCGGAGCCATCCGCGCCATCCATCTGCCGCTCAAGGACGGCTCGGTGGTGCCGCTCGGCGCCGTGGCCGACGTCAGCTTGGGCACGGGCCGCGCGGCGATCACGCGGGAGAACGGCCGCCGCTACGTGGGCGTGCGTATGAACGTGCGAGGGCGCGATCTGGGCTCGTTCGTGGCGGCCGCCCAAGCCAAGGTCGGAGCAGAAGTCCCGTTGCCTGGCGGCTACCAGATGACCTGGGGCGGCGAGTTCGAAAACCAAGAGCGCGCCATGGCGCGCCTCCGCCTGGTGATCCCCGTGGGCGTGGCCATCACGTTCTTGCTGCTCTTCTCCGCCTTCGGCACGCTGTTCGACTCGCTCCTGATCCTGCTGGTGGTCCCGCTGGCGCTACTCGGCGGAGTGTTCGGCTTGGCCGTGTTCGGCATGCCGCTGTCGGTTTCGGCGGCCGTGGGCTTCATCGCTCTGCTCGGGCAAGCCGTGCTGAACGGCGTGCTCATCGTCTCGGCCATCCGAGCGCGGATCGAGCGCGGCCAGCGCCTCGACGAAGCGGTCAGCGAAGGCACGCGCGAGCGCCTGCGGGCGGTACTGATGACGGCGCTCCTCGCCTCACTGGGGCTCTTGCCCGCGGCGCTGTCTCACGCCATCGGCAGCGAAACGCAGCGGCCCATCGCGGTGGTCGTGGTGATGGGCACCGTGTCGGCTGCGCTCGTGACCCTGGTGCTTCTGCCGGTCATGTATCGCATGATGTCGCTCCTGCGGGCGCGCGTCGCGAGACCCTCGCGCGCCGATGCGGCTTCGCCATCGGTCACGTGACGCTCAATTGCACGCCGCGTAGGGCTCGTCGAAGATCTTCGCGTCGAGCACTGGGTCGCCCCACACGTTTCCGTCGAAGGTCGTGTTCTGGCAGTTGCCGCCATCCCAGAACGGGTTCGATACGCCGTCTTTGTTGGTCCAGTTGGTGCGGTTGCCTTTCAGCGTGTTGTTCTGGCAGGTCTGCCCCGCCTGGGCCCAAACGTAGGCGCCTACGTTGGAATAGGCGTTCTTGGGGCTGAACGCGCGGTTCTGCTCCATCACGATGTCGTGACCGCCGGCAATGGCGAAGCCGACGTTGGCGGTTTCGACCAAGGTGTTGTCGTGTACGTGAATGAAGTCCGAGCCGCTGTCGCCCGTCATGATGCCCGAGCCCGACGTGCTCGGGCCGCCGCCTCGCAATCGATTGAAGGCGATGTCGATGGGGCTCGCCGCGGTGCCGCCCGACTTGTACATGCTCACGTGGTCTTCCGGTCCGGCTTGGTAGCCAGGCACGGTCTGATCGCTGATGTTGCAGGAGACGACGAGCTCCGCGCCGTGCATGTCATCGAACTGCACCATCTGGCCACGGGGGAACGGGCCTCGGATGCGGGTCACGAGGTTGTGATCGAAGCTCACCTTTCCGCCGGCGTCGGTCTGGGCGTAGAGCGCGCTCGCCACGTCGTCGAACGCGACGTGGTCGATGCGGAGGTCGTGGGAAGCGTAGAGCTGTACCCCAACGCCCTCGACACCGGGGCCGCAGGGGCCGATGCGGCTGTCCGTTATCCGCACGTTCACCACGTTGCTCCCTTTGATGCAGGGGCCGCTCGTGGAGGTGATGTGGAGACCCGTCACGACTTGTCCCGAGGTGAGCTCGATGGGGCCGGACGGCATGAAGCTCGTGTTCGTCGGACCGATGGTCCCGCCGCCGGAGCTCCCCCCACTGCCTCCGCTCGCGCCGCCACTCGCGCCGCCGCCGCCGCCGCCGACCGTGGATCCGCCCGCGCCCGACGTGCCGCCGCCCGCGCCCGACGCGCCGCCGCTCGCGCCCGCTGTGCCGCCGCTCGCGCCGCCGAGGCCCCCCGTTCCCGCGCCCTTTCCTGCTTCTTCGGACGAACAGGCAGAGAGCGCGACCGCAAGGCCGATCACGCGAGCGAGGGCCAACGCGCGAGCCATGCGCCGTCAGTCGCCTGTGGTCGCGTCGGGCGGACCCCCGTCGCCCGCGTGGTGACACTCGCCGTCACTGCAGGTCTGGCCGCTCGGGCACTTCACTCCGAGACAGGGGTCCTGCATGCAGGCGCCCGTGGCGCCATCGCACACGTCACCGTCCGTGCAGACGGCGGCACCATCGCCCAAGCAAAGGTCGGGCTTGCAGGCGTGGCCGCCGTCGATGGCGGCGCAGACCTCCGCGGCGGCGCAGGCCGTGGCGCATCCCGTGGGCACGCATTGGCCGTCGACGCATAGCTCGGTGGCGCCGCAGGTCACGTCGGCGCAGGACTCCGTGCAGTCTCCGGTCGTGAACGTGGTGTTGGGCTTGCAGACCTGGTCGGTCGCGCACGGATTCGGCTCGCACGGATCGTCCACGCAGCTATTGCCGTTGCACAGCTCGCCGGCCAGGCACCCGCCACCGCACTTGCCTGCGCTGCCATCGTTGCCGCCGCTTCCGCCCGTGGCGCTCCCACCAAAGCCCGCGCTGCCGCCCGCGCCGCCGCCTCCCGCGCCACCACCGGCACCGCCTCCCGCGCCGCCGCCGCCGGAGCTCGCGCCGCCCGTACCACTCGCGCCGCTCGGCACTTCGGGTTGCGGGTTCAGATCGCAGGCGAATCCGAGCAAGAGCGCGATGGCCGATGCCAGCGCCAGATGAGTCCGATAGGTCGCCCGCACCCGCGTCACAGCGCATCGAAGTATGCGCCGCTCGGGCGCCTTGCGCCAGCTTCTCAGCGGTCCAGAAATCTCGAAAGCCGCGCGCGCGCAGGTTTTTCGATCAGCCGCCGAGCTTCTTCGCGACCTGTGCCAAGTCGACGCCGGTCGCCGCGCGGATCTGCTCGGACGCACCGATGGCTTTGCGGGCGAGGTCGGCCCCTTCGGCTTCGCGCGCAGGCAACACGCTCACCTTGGAGATGGTGAGCGAATGGTGCGCGCCCGAAACGTGAGGCAAGAGCGGCATCAGGTTCTGAAGCGCCATCACGTCGCGTGAAGCGGCGCCGCCCTGGCGGTAGGCCTCGACCAGCTGGCGAAGCGCCAACGACTCGGCGCGCCCGCGCTCGATGGTCGACGCGGCTTCACCTTTCGCGGCCTCCTCCGCTGCGCGCTGGCGAGCGATGGCCGGCTGCACCACGTCCGCGTCGAGCCGGCGCTTCTCCTGCAAAGCGCGCGCCTTTTGACGATCGATCTCAGCCTTGACCTGGGCGATGAGAGCGATCACCTGCCCGCGCGCTTCCTGAATCAACGCCTCGCGCCGGCTGGTCGCTTCGGCGATGCGCTTCGCCGTCTCTTGTCGGGCGATTTGCACGTCGGCGTCGACCTTGGCGGTCTCCGAGGCGGCCCAGTTGGCCGCTTGCTGCACCGATGCGTCCGCGCGTGCTTCGGCCTCGGCCACCGCCTGCACTTGATTCAGGCCGGCGCCGCGGATGCGGCCGATGCTCGCGAGATAGTTCACCTCGTCGGTCACGTTCTGGATCTTCAGCGTGTCGAGCACGAGACCCATGCGGCTCATGTCGTGCTCGGCCTCGTCGAGGAGCTTGGCGGAAAACGCCTGCTTGTCTTCGTTCAGTTCTTCGGGCGTGAGGCTCGCCAGCACGCCACGCAGGTTGCCTTCGAGGGTCTCCTTGGCGATGTAGTAGATCTCTTCGCGTGTCCGCCCGAGGAAGCGCTCGACGGCGTTGGAGAGCAGTGGGTCTTCACCGGGCAGCTTCACGTTGGCAACGCCTTGCACCGTCAGGGGGATGCCGCCCTTGGAGAAGGCGCCGGAGACGTTCACGGCCACGGTGAACATGCTTAGGTCGAGGACGTCCACCTTCTCGACCAGCGGCCGCCGGAGCGCGCGCCCGCCGCGAACGAAGCGATAGGCAACCCGGCGGCCATCACCGAGCTGGCGCGTCGAACCGCTGAAGATGAGCGCTTCGTTCGGCGTGCTCACCCAGAGCAGCCGCTTGACCATGAGGTAGAGGGCGAGCACGACCACGACGACCGTGACGGCGGTCACCAACACAACGCCAGTCATCGCGCACCTCCCTTGCGGTTCCCCCGGAGGAGCTCCTCCATGTCTACGCCGATGACCTTGCCGGTCTGGTTCAGAACCGCGGTCACGGCGGCCGGGAAGCTCGCTACCGTTCCGGTGAAGGCTGCCCCGTCCCCACCGTCCACGACCGCGAGCTCTTCGACCTTGGCGCGGGTGACCTCGCGCGACGGCCGCTTCGACGAATTGCCGGAGATGTTGGAGCACGTACAGGTCTCGGCCCTCGGCGCCCGTGCCCTGCCACTCGGCGGCCACGAGACGCAGCGCTTCGGCGCTGGCTTTTCCACTCTCGACGACCGGGGCGGCGCGACCCCGCGCGTCGGCCTCCGCGGCCAGGCGCTCGGCCTCGGCAGGCAAGAAGACGTCGCACTCGAGACGCAACCGCTCGAGCTCCCCGCGGAGCTTCTGGAGATCTTGCTCGGCTTCGGAACGCGCGGTCTGGGCGGCGACCTCGGCCTCGTTCTCCACGGACTTGGCCTGCGCCTCGAGCTGAGCGAGCTCGGCGCGGAGCTCGTTCCGCTTGGTGAGCACGGTGGCCTCGGCCTGCTTCTGCGCGGTCTCCGCCCGCTGGCGCGCTGTGGCTTGGGCCTCGGCGATGGCCTGGTTCGCGCTGTTCTCGGCGTTCTGCGCGTCGCGGATCATGCGTGCGATGCGCGCGCGCCCGAGGTTCGCGAGATACCCCTGGTCGTCGCTGACGCTCTGGACCTTGAGCACGTCGAGCTCGAGACCGAGCTTGTCGAAGTCGTCCTTGGCGTTCCGGATCAAAGTCCCCGCGAACTTCAGACGGTCTTCGTTGACCTCTTCTGGCGTGAGCTCGGCCACGACCTCGCGCAACACGCCCTCCAGGGTCTGCTGTGCCACCGCGCCGAGCTGGCGCGGCGACATGTTCAGCGAGCGCTCGATGGCGTTCCGCGCGATGCCCGGCTGACTTCCGATCTTGACGTTGGCGATGGCGTGGACCGTGAGCGGGATGCCACCTCTCGAATAGGCGTTGTGCACCTCGACCTGCACGGGGATGAGGCGCATATCCATGCGACTCACCTGCTCCAGGAGCGGGATCCGGAATCCGCGCCCCCCGTGGAGCACTTTGTACCCGACCTTGGATCCGTCTGCGAGCTGGTGGCGGCGGCCGCTCAGCACCACGATCTCGTTGGGACGGCAGATCACGAGAAAGCGCGACAGGACGAAGATCAGAAATCCGAGCCCGAAGACGATGCCCAATGCGGAGGCCAACACCAGCATCGCTTCCGGATCCACCCCGAGCTCCGGCGGCAATTGAGGTTGCATGGCGCCGAGCATAGGCGAGGCCGCGCGGGGGCGCTATGCGTCGCGTTTCGGCGGCAATGCTTCGAGGGGCGCGCGAGAAACGTGCGCGGTGGTCTCCCGGAGCTCTTCGATCATCACCATTTGCCCCGCCTCGAGCGATTCTTCGTCGGTGGTCGCCACGAAGTCGACGGTCTGCCCCTTGAGCTCGATGCGGATCTTGCCGCGCGAGCTCTTGCCGAGGGGAACGAGCACACGCCCGACCTGCCCGATGGCGTCCCGATCCGTCGCGCCCGAATTCGGTTCACTCCGGGCGAGCGCGCGGAAGGTGAGCGAGGCTCCGAACCCGGCTGCGAGGCCCAAGCCGAGCGCCACGCTCGCGACGATCACCGCGTTCGCGAGGTCCAAGTAGTGCATGAGCGAGCCGCTCAGTCCGAACGCCAAGAGCGTGAAGGTCCAAAACCGAAGCGAGAGGAAGATCGGCAGGAACCCGGCGTCCCCGTGGTGAGCCTCGTGACCTCCCGAATCGAGCGAGTGGGCGGCGTCGCCCGAATGATCGGCGTCGGCATCGCCTTCGCCGCCCGCGCCCACGTCGGCGTGCCCCGCGCCGCCCGTCGTGTCGGCGTCGGCGTCGCCGTGGTCGCTCCCCATGACGAGCTGGAGCGCGATGGTGCCGAATCCGATGATCAGCGCAGCGAGGTAAAGGACTCCCAACGACAAGCGCCGTGCCTCAGAAAGGACCGCCGCTGCCGTTCTTGCAGTTCACGCACTCGGGCTTCGACTTGTTGGCCGGGTCGTTGCAGTAGATGGGGCAGTAGTCGAACGTGAGGAACGTCTTGTCGACCTGGTCACACTCGTCGCTCGTGCCTTGCACGGCGAACGTGCCGTAGCCGCCGTTGTTGAAGAACTGTCCCGCACACGCGGTCTCGGCCGAGCCCTTGGTGATCCACGACGCCAGATCCGGCAGCTGGAGCTCGCCGTCCGTGCCGTTCGGACCCTTGCCCGCGAGGCCATAGTAGCCCTCGCTGCACACGGTCATCACTTTGCAGTCGCTGGCTTCGTTCTTGGCCGCGCCCTTGGCCGAGAGCGCGTGGAGCGTGAAGCAGAGCTTGAAGTAGCCGTTGCAGTCCACCTTGAGCGCGTTCTTGGCGAACGGCTGCGCAGGCGGAGTGCCGGTCTGGAAGCTCATCTCCTGCTCCGTCGGGCAGCGCGCGCCCGCCGCATCGACGATGGTGGAGACGGCGCCGATGACGTTGCCGCTACCGTCCGAATAGAAGCAGGGGCTCGTGTTCTTCACGTCCCAATAGCCGCCGCTGAAGCAGGTGCACGCGGCCTTGCCCGTGGCTCCGGCCGCCGGCTCGAACGTCGGCGGCGTGATGCCTTGGTAGCCCACGCACTCACCCCAAGCGAGCTTGAACTCCTGGTTTTGCTTGCACGTGGTCACGCCGTCCTTGCAGACCCCGCGGTTGCGGTGCTTGCGCTTGCCCGGCCAACACGCGGCGGTCTGCCCGGCCTGCGTGCACGGACAACCTTGCAGGTTCTTGTCGTCGGGACACTCGGGCGTCCCGCCGGGCTTGATGGGTTGCGCGCCGGCGTCGCTGCAATCGGGCGGTGGCGGATCCGTCGCGAAGAAAGCGTCGACCGAGTAGTCCGGCACGTCGCTGTCCGTGGGGATGATGATGCCCGCGTCCCCACCGCTGCCCTTCGCACCGGTGCCACCGCCGCCCTTGGACCCGCTGCCGCCTGCGCCGCCGCCACCGCCGCCTGCGGTGCCACCGCTGTCGCTCGATGACGAGCAGTGCACGACGAAGAGCGCGAGCAGCGCCGCGAGCGAAAACCGAGAGCCCAACCGAAGGAGAGAGGTGCCCCGCATGAGCGCAAGGTTACCACGTCTCGCGCGGCGCGGGGTCGGACCACGCGGCCGCGTCAAGTGACCGGATTCGTGACACTCGAGGCTCTCGCCGCGCGGGTTGAACCGGCCCCCCGGACTCGGGTCTCGAATCGACGTGCGCGCGCCGCGACCGCTGATATAGCGTCGCCCCATGATTTCGAACCGCCCCCGCAGAAACCGCGTGAGCGCCGGTGTCCGTGGCCTCGTCCGCGAGACCAGCCTCGCCGCGAGCCACCTGGTGCTCCCGCTCTTCGTCCACGAGGGTCCCGGGGCGCACCCGATCGCGAGCATGCCCGGGCACGCGCGCCTGGACGTCGAGCTTCTCGTCCAGAAATCCCGCGAAGCGTTCGAGCTCGGAGTCCCCGCGGTTGCGCTCTTCCCGGCCATCGCCGATGGTCTCAAGAACCCGCGCGGCACCGAGAGCCTCAACGCCTCGGGCCTGCTCCAACGCGCCGTGCGCGCGCTCAAGTCCGCTCTGCCCGAGCTCGTCGTGATCACCGACGTGGCGCTCGATCCCTACTCTTCCGACGGTCACGACGGAGTGCTCGTCGACGATCGCATCGACAACGACGAGACGGTGCCGCTCCTCGCCAAGATGGCCGTCGCCCAGGCTCTCGCCGGCGCCGATGTCGTCGCGCCGAGCGACATGATGGACGGCCGCGTGGGCGCCATCCGCCGCGCCCTGGACGAAGCTGGCAAGCCCGACGTTCTGATCTGCAGCTACTCGGTGAAGTACGCCTCGGCCTTCTACGGCCCCTTCCGCGACGCCCTCGACTCCGCGCCACGCGCCGGTGACAAGAAGACCTACCAGATGGACCCCGCCAACGTGCGCGAGTGCCTGCGCGAGGTCCGCCTCGACGAAGAGGAAGGCGCAGACTGGCTCATGGTGAAACCTGGCTTGCCCTACGCCGACGTCGTGCGCGCGGTGAGCGAGATCAGCGAGCTGCCGGTCGCCGTCTATCACGTGAGCGGCGAGTACGCGATGCTCAAGGCTGCCGCGCAGAACGGCTGGATGGACTTCGACAAGTGTCTCATCGAGAGCCTCCTCTGCCTCCGCCGCGCGGGGGCGGACATCATCTTCACCTACGGCGCCATCGAGGCGGCGAGGTTGCTGAAGAAGGCGTAGGCGACGAGCCGTGAGGAGGATAGGGCAGCCAGGAGGCGAGCAGATCAGGCAGCAGATCCGACCGAGGGAACGCGAGCAGATCCGACCGAGGGTGACGTGGAGCAGATCCGACCGAGGGTGACGGCGAGCCATAGGGCGGTCGACCGCCGCCGATCGAGCAGATCGACCGAGCAGATCCCGAGCAGATCCGACCGAGGGTGACGGAGGGAGCAGATCCGACCGCGAAGCAGATCCGACCGCGAAGCAGATCCGACCGAGGGTGACGGCGAGCCATCGAGAGCAAGTGGCGACCGCCGCCGATCGCCAGACTTTCGCCACCGGTGGCGACACGAGAGTGCCTGAGATTTCGCGCCAATCACGGATGGCACGATGCTCGCTTCGCGGCGAGCGATGTCCCGGCCTCCCGGACCTGTCGGTCGAACCCACCCTCGGTTGTCGGTCGAACCCACCCTCGGTTGGACCTGTCGACCCACCCTCGGTCGGATCTCCCTGGTCGGATCTCCCTACCCTTCGGATCTCCCTGAATCAATCTTGTCGGACCTGTCGGTCGGACCTGTCGACCCTCGGCCGAGGATCGAGCGGACTTGCTGCCGACGTTGGAGCGACTCCTCGGTGAATCGGCCACCGAGTGAGCCGACTGGGGTCGGTCACGCGCGCCGCCGAGCGGGGGCGTGGGCCGGACTACGACGCACGCAGCTTGCCGGTGATTTGGGCTCTTGGGGACGCCCGTTCTCTTCCGGTAGAGTGGGGCGGTGCGGGCTCGATTGGGTGGGGTGATCGGTGCGTGGCTGGCGCTCGGCCTGTCGGTGGCCGCTCCGCGGGCCCGAGGAGAGCCCTATCGCCCCTCCGTCTCCGTGAAGGGCAAGGACCTGTCCTCGATCACTTTCTCGCGCCTCGTGATTCGCCTCACTTCGAACGAGATCGGAGTCGAAGGAGATCACCTTCGAGTCCAGATCCTGGAGACGATGCGCAAGGCTGGGTACAACGCGTTGGGTGCCGAGAGTCTGGTCTTCGACCGTGACGAATCTGCAAAGGCGCGGTTTGCGCTCGGCGGAACAGCGAACCAACTCTGGTGCAGGCCGCCCAGCGAGCCTGTGCGCAGGTGCTGGCTCGGGGTCACGTGGGAGCTGCTCGACCGGGACAGCAATGAAGTCCGGTACCGAGTTCACACCCGTCATGCCAGCGACAGCCAGGACCCCAAGCAGCTCGCCGACGAGCTGGTGTGGGGCAATCTCTACTCGCTGCTTTCTCGGCAACGCTTCGTTGCGGCGCTCGGTCGGGCCGCTCCAGTCGCCGCGAGCCCCGCGTTCCAGCGCGTGGGCTTCAAACGATGCGCGCGCGGGGCTACACCCATGCCAGCATCGGCCGAGGCGCTGATGCAAGCGACGGTCGTGGTGGAGGCCGGCGACCGGGTCGGCAGCGGAACGGTCGTCTCGCCCGATGGGTTCGTGCTGACGGCTGCGCACGTGGTGGAGTCCGAGAGCTCGCCGACCTTTCAGCAACGTGGCGGTCCCAGGGTTCAGGCCGTCCCGATCCGCGTCGATCCGCATAGAGACGTGGCGCTGCTCAAGCCGACGTCGGGGTCGGACTACCCTTGTGTTGCGATACGCGAGGTCGCCGTCACAGCCGGCGAAGACTTGTTCGCTATTGGTTCGCCGCTCGGAAAGGAGCTTTCTTTCAGCTTGACTCGGGGCGTCGTGAGCGGGACGAGACAGATCGATGGCGTCTCCCTGATTCAGACCGATGCCAGCATCAATCGGGGGAACAGCGGTGGCCCCCTGCTCGATTCCAGCGGCCGATTGGTCGGCGTGGTCTCATGGAAGGTCGCGGGCAGTGGTGTCGAAGGCATCGCGTTCGGGGTGGCCGCATCCTCTGCGCTGACGGGGCTGGGGCTCGAGCCTGCCGACGCCACGGCGGTGGCTCTGACTCAGCCCATGGCCGTGCAAGCCAAGAGCGTGGAGGCCGTCGACGACGCGCCAGATCCGGACCCTGGTTTGTACCCGCCGCCGAGGCCAGTCGCGGCACCGAAGCCGGAGGCGCCGCGTGGCCCGAAGACGAAGCTGGCCCGCACGCTCGGCCTCAGCGGCTTGGTCACCGCCGGCGTCGGCGCCGTGGGAGTGGGCGCGACGTACGGGCTCTACGAGGCGCAGAAGGGCGACCTGACCCGAGACAAGTTCGACAACCTGCGACTCGCCAACGACGTGTCCTGGCTCGTCCTCTTCGGGGGCGCAGGCATGTGGGCCGTATCAGAGCTCCTGCCGCGCGACGCGCCGCCCACGTCGGCGAGTCGGTCACGCGCACCCTCGCGGGGCGCGGCGACCTGGTCGGTGGCGTTTGGGCCGGGCTCTGCGGCCCTGAGCGCGAGGTATTGAATGCGCGCGGGGCGGACTCTCTTCGCGTTCGCGCTCGCCGGGCTGGCCGGCTGTCTGCGAATGGTGGAGTTCGAGGAGGAGGAACAGCAAGGGCCACGCTGTTGGGTCAGCGAGGACCAGACGACCTGCATCTGCCCGACGGTGCTAACCGGTGACGAGAATTCCGCGGCATGCCCGCTGAAGACCGACGCACAGCACTGCTGCTTCGTGGGCAGCCATATCCAAGCGGGTTGCTGGTGCACGACCCTCGCTCCCGGCCAGACCTGCGCCAAACACGTGGAGGTGAACCGCGGCAACACCTGCAGTCAGGATTGCGCTGCAGTGCCAGCCTGCCCGAATTGAGCCGCGCTACGCGCTGTGCGGGCGCAACACGCCGAACGCTCGCTGCTCCAGCGCGGGCGAGAGCCCGTGGAGGGCGCGGGAGGCCTGGAACAGCACGCGCTTCGCCAGGCGCGCGGGGCGCGAGCTCCGCCTGAGGTCGTGGAGCCACATGAACTCGAACACGTCCTCGATCTTTCGCCGCACCTCCGGCGAATAGTGGAAGAAGTCGGCGTCCAGCACCGCCCCGCGGCTGAACAGCTGCGTCTGGTAGTGGGCGTGGCGCCGCCGATCCGGGGCGTCGAAGCTGCGTGCGTGGCTCAGCCACCAGTCTTCGAGGCCGAACTGGTCCTTGTAGAGCTCGTAGATCTCGGTGCCAGGGAACGGGATCAAGATCGAGGCGATGGCCGGGTGAAAGCGCGCCACGTACGGCGCGAGCTCGGCCATCAACCTCTGGGTTTCGTCAATCGACCGCACCGTGTCCCAGGGGAAGCCGAGGATGAAGAACACGTACGCTCGGATCCCGGCCGCGGCCGTCGCCTCGACGATGTGCCGGGCGCGGGCCACGTCGTGCGGTTTGTGGATGCGCTTCAGGGTCTCCGGGTGCCCGCTCTCGATGCCGTAGTCGATCTGCACGCAGCCGGCGCGGCGCAACGTGACGAGGAGCGCCTCGGCGCGTAGGGCGTGCGCGTAGGGCGTTTGAACTGCCAAGATCCACCGAGTCGGAGGGTACGCTCCCAGGCGGCAGGCGTCGAGAGCTGGCCGGAGCAGGTCGCGAGACCCTTGCTCAGCGTCGTGAGCACGCTGGCCGGTGCGTTGTCGAGGTCAAATCAGGAGGCGCGGGCACACGTCCGCCTTTGGCGATGTCGGTCGCGCGCTCATCTCACGTGTTCTCCTCGCCGAACCCCAACACCATCTGCTCGGGCACTCGGGCCGAGGCGCGCGGCGGCGGCGGCGCTCGCGCGCCGAGCCCGTGCTCCGAGAGCAGTCGCGTGATCGCGGCGCGGCTCGTCGCGACCTCCGCCCAGCGCATCGGCCCGGAGCAGCGGGGACAATTTTCGAGGTCTGCCGCGAAGACATGGGCCAGGAGCCACGCCCAGCGACGGCGCGGGGCCGACGCGTCGTCCGTGTCGCCGAGCAGCTCGAGCTGATCGCCGCGCGCGGGCGCGGGCTTGCTCGCCGTCGAATCGGCCAGCGGCCGAGGCACGACGAAACGCCGGCGCGAGGAGTGGCTCGAGAGTACGCCGAAGTAGCGGAGCAAATGGAATCGCGGCGGGGGCACAGCAGCGACGAGGCGCGGGATGATGTCCGCGGGCTCGAACACCAGCGCGCGGGTGCCGTCGCGCCAGGCACGCTTGAAGCTGAGCTCGAGCTTGCCGTCCGCGCGGCGCTCGAGGCGGTCCTGCGCCACCGGGGGGCGCGTGATGTACTTGCAGAGCCGCTCTACCCGGCGGCGGTCCCGGCCGTCCACGACCTGCACGGCGTGGATGTTGATGCCGCGCACCTCGGCGATGGGCTGGTCGGTCGCGTCGGCGGCGCGCGGGCGCGCGGGCGGGTCGGGCGACGCGATGAGTCGGAGCGGCGGCTTTCCTGCTCGGTCTCCGCTCACCGAGACGCCCTGCGCCGCGGCGGCGTAGCAGGCGGCCAGGCCGGGCTCGTCCAGGGCGAGCTCGGGCGGCGTGTCGTCGCCGAGCTCGGCGTCGAGGCTCCGCCCGCGCGCGCGGAGGATCTTCTCGACGCGAGCCGCGGTGCGTGCGGCGACCTCGGCGATGTCGGCGTGCGTGGGCGCGGACAGCTCGTGGAACTCGAGCGGAGCGCGCGGGTCGTCGTTCTCGTGCACGTAGACGCCGTCGAGCACCAGCGAGTGGAAGTGGACGTTCAAGCGGAGCGCGCTGTCTGTCCTCTGCACGGCGACCACGGATCCGGTATGCGCCAGCGAGACAGCTGAGTCCGGACGTCCTGATTTCGTCCGGACGGGAAGCTCGTCACGGGCGGCGGGGTACCAAGTCGCATGCTCGGGAAATTCGGGGTGGCATTCGGCTTCGTTGCGCTGACATCGGCGGCTTGCAGCTCTTCCGACGATGGGACCACGCCGGCGGGCAGCGCCGGCAACGCGCTTTGCATCGAGTTCTGTGACAAGGGCGGCGAGCTCGGCTGCGCACCACAGACGGACGACCCGAGCTGCGTCGATTCGTGCACCGGTTACTCCGGTGTCTGCGGCACCGCTTACACGGCGTACGTCGATTGTGTCGTCGAGAACGGCAATCAATGCCTTCCCGGTACGGAGTTCGCGAACCTCGACAAGTGCGCCGACGAATACGTCGCCGCACGCAACTGCGCTGCCTGCTCACCGCTTCCCGGTGCGTCGAGCTGTTCGCGTTGCATCGCCGAGAAGTGCTGCTCCAATTTCACGACATTGATCCAGGATCCGAGCTACATCGCCTACTTGAACTGCGTTCACGCTTGTCCAGACGCAGCGTGTAGCAACGGGTGTGACCAGACGTTTCCCGCTCCGACCGAAGCGTCGAGCTCGAGCCTGAGCTGCAGCCTCGACAAGTGCCTGTCCGCTTGCGGAGGGCCCTGACGGTCCGAGTGTGACGAGGGACCGAACGGCTGGCGCTTGCCGGCAGGCGCTTGGATGCCCTCTACTCGGCATGTGTTTTGGCCAAAGAAGCTGGTTCGTCCGACGATCGCTCTCGCGGTCGGATGCCTGCTCGCACGCTGTCATACGCATGCGAGCCCGCGCGACGAGCGGCGCATGTGCTCCGGCGGGCCGACGTATCCGATCACCGTGGAGGAGTGCGAGCGGTGGACGACGCCGTCTCCAGGACCGCTGCCCTCGGGGCTGATCGTGCAGGACGCCACGAGCGCGATGGACAGTGGGCTGGACGACGGCGCCGACGCCAGCGCATCCGATTCGGCGACGACGACCGAGGGAATGGATGCAGCGGCTGCTCCGGCCGCGGCGGATGCCACGCGACCGTGTCGGCGAAAGGTCGGCGTATCCCCGAGTGCACCGGATCACGTCGAGATTGGCTGCACCAAGGCCGAGGTCATCGCCGCCGAGGGTGAACCGAGCGCCAAGAAGGGCGAGTCGTGGACGTATCGCTTTCCCGATGGCTGCTCCGAATTTCGCGTCACCGTGACCGTTCGATTCGCGAGGGGTCGCGTCGTTCGCGTCGACCGTGAGCGCCGCCGCACGGGCGAGTTCTGCCCCGATCCGTTCTGAACGGGGCGAATCGACTAGCCACGCGAATTGCACGCAGGCGCAAAGGACAATCGATGCTGGAAAACGTGGGCTGAACCTGGGCGATGTGTGCGGGAAGCCTGGACCGCCGAACGTCACGCCAGGTCGGGTTGTCGCGCGTATCGATGCGAGCGTCGGAGGCGGGAGTTTCGGGGAGGCGGAGTCTCGTCACGCGCGGAGAGCTCGAGCTCGAGCTGATCGCCCGGGGCGGGCGGAGGGCGTCGCAGAGTCGGGTCGTCGGGAGGAAGCGGAACGACTTCGGGGCGCAGCGCGGAATGACTGGACAGCACGCCGAAGTAGCGGAGCAAGTGAAACTTGGGTGGAGGGATCGTGGCGATCAAGCGTGCAAGAAAATCGAGGGGCTCGTACACGACGGCACGCGTGCCGTCCCGCCAGACGCTCTTGAGCGTGAGCTCGACTCGCCCATCGGGACGAAGCTCGAGGCGATCCTGACTGAACGGCGGGCGGGTGATGTAACGGCAGAGTCGCTCCAGCTGCTTTCTGTCTCGGCCGTGGACGAGCTGTTTGGCG
>JAXLYN010000018.1:0-173376 GCA_046351435.1 Polyangiaceae bacterium | reverse complement strand
CGCGCACCCAGTGCGGCGGATTCCCGACGGGGAGAGCCGACTCGTCCACTTCGCTCGGGACGGGCACGGGCGGCTCGGCCGCCTTCGCATCGCTGGCCTTCGCCTCGATCGCGGTCTCACCCGGCGTCTCGCCTGCGAGCGCGTCGGGTCCCTCCGCGTCGCCGGCGCCCGCGGTTTCCTCCGCGGCGGCCTCGGATTCCATCGAGTCCTTCGCTTCCACGGGGTCCGCGTCGGACTCCGGCGGCTGGCTCGGTCGCTCGGGTTTTTCGCTTTCGTCCGCCATGTCGGGGCAGCGGTCGTAGCAATTCTGGCGGGCGTTGCCCACCCCTCGGCAAAGCGGCGCGTCCGGGTCTGCGAAAGCTGCTTCAAAGCCGCGCCACACCGCGCGCGAGCTCGAGCAGCCCCCACTCGCCCTGTCGTCGCGGGCGCCCCGCCGTAAACCCCAGGCGCTCGAACGCTCCGCGCACCTCGCGAGCGCGTTCTTGCAGGAACCCCGTGAGCAGGAGGCGCCCAGCGGGAGCCGTGACGCGGGCGAGCTCGGGCGCCAGGTCGAGCAATACCCAGACCTCGATGTTGGCCACGACGACCGGGTGACGGGAGGTGAGCTCGTCGAGGCCCCGCTCGGAGAAACGACAGCGCGAGCCGAGGCCGTTCGCGCGCGCGTTGATCCGGGCCGCGCGCACGGCGATCGGGTCGATGTCGATGCCGAGGGCGCGTTTCGCCCCAGACACCACGCCGAGCAGGGCGAGGACGCCGTTGCCGGTCCCTACGTCGAGGAGCGACGGCGGGCGGAGCCGCGAACAGCAGGCCTCGACGGCCCGCGCTGCGAGTCGCGTCGTCGGGTGGCTCCCGACACCGAAGGCAGCGTCGGGTTCGTACCAGAGGCGACGCTTGCCGCGCGGAGCCGGGCTGCGGATGCTGGTCGGCTGGAGCACCCAGCGCGGCGTGATGGGCTCGGGGCGGAGGTAGCGGAGCCAATCGGACTGCCAGCTCGGGTCGAGCTCCTTCACGTCCACCCGGACCTCGGACCGAGCGCCTTCGCGAGCCGCCGAAATGAAGCGCCGCGCCGCAGCGGGATCGTCGGTGTAGACGATCGAGCGCGACGCGGACTGCTCTTCCACCCCGCCCGCGCCAGCCGCGAAAAGAGCGTTCGTGACGCGGGTGGTGTCGCTCTCGGCGAGCGTGAACGTGAGCGCGAAAACTCGGGAAATGGGCTTCGATTTCGCCATGTCACCTCCGAGGGACGGTGCTCTCGCCGGGTCCGCGGGCTCCCTCGTCTCATATCAAATCGCTCGCCGTGGTACGCTACCCGTCTATTTCATGCTGCCCCGTTCTTGGTCGAAGCTGCTCCTTGCCATGACCGCCGGCCTCGCAGTGCCGGCCCTGGGCCTGCCGGCGTGTTCGGCGGAGGACGACGTGAAGCCCCCGAAGGGCATCATGCTCGCGTTCCGGACCGACATGTCGATCCCCGAGGACGTGGCGTCGCTCCACCTCTACGTGTTGAAGAACGGTGTGCCGAGTTTCCAAGGCGACTACTTCCTTGGACCTTCGCCGTCGCTCACCCCGCTCCCGGGCACGTTCGCGCTGCTCCCGCCCGACGACCCCAAGCTGCCGGTCAAGGTCCGGGTCGTCGCGCGCACGAAGAGCGGCAAGGCCTCCATCATGCGCGAGGTGATCACGACGGTGCCCACCGACCGACTGGTTCTTCTACCGCTCTCGCTCCAGTGGCTGTGTTGGGACAGCGTGAAAGAGACGCCCGTCGACGAGACCCACTCGAACTTCGACAACAGCACGTGCAAGTCGGACGAGACCTGCATCGCGGGAGGCTGCGAGCCCCAGGTCGTCGACTCGAAGACGCTGAAGCCCTACGATCCGAAATCGGTCTTCGGCGGCGCCATCGCACCCGGCGCCAAGGGGAAGTGCTTCGACACGACTCAATGCTTCACCGGCGGTGTCGGGGAAACTCCGGACCAGAACTGCACCCTGGCCGCTCCGCCTGCCGGCAAAGAGGCCGACTACAACGTCGCCCTCGCCTTGCCGCCGGGAGGGGGCGCGGGCATTTGCGGCAGCGAGTCGTGCCTCATTCCCCTCGAGCGAGATGACGACGACGGCTGGAAGCTCGAGAACGGCCGCGTGAAGCTGCCGCCAGCCGTCTGCCAGAAGCTCGGCACCAGCATCGTGGCCGTCGCGACCTCCACCAGCTGCGCGACCAAGACGTCGGCCATCCCGACCTGTGGCCCGTGGTCGAGCGTCACCAGTGCTCCAGGCGACTTCGACTCCGGCGGCCCGGAACTCGACGGCGCCACGCTGAACGACGGCGCCACGGACGGTGGCACGGACGGCAACCCCGACGTCAGCCAGGATTCTCCGACCGACGGCACGAACGACGTCGACAAGGACGCCCCCAAAGACAACGACGTCATCAAGGACGGAGGGAGCGACGTCCAGGATGCGACGTTCGAAAACCCACCGCTCGAACCGAAGCTCGGACAAGCGTGCGCGTCCGACGCGGACTGCGGCTCCATCAAATGCCTGACGGTGAGCTCGACCGCACTTAACGGCGAGGGACCTCCCGGCGGCGTCTGCACCCTGCCGTGCGGAGGCTTCCCGAGCAACTACTGCAGCTTGGTGGAAGTCGGCGCCGCGTGCGTCTCGTTCGGACCTCCGGGCGCCGGCGCCGAGTACTGCATGAAGGGCTGTGCTGCCGGCTTCCCCACGGACGGAGGCTTCGACCCCAACAAGTGCTTCGGCAGGCCCGACATGGGCTGCACGTTCCTCGGCTCGGTCGGCGCCTCGGTGTGCCTCCCGACTTGCGGAGGCACACAGCACTGCGACATCCAGAACAGCACGAACCCCCAGTGCGACCTGGCTACCGGATTGTGCGGCAAGGTCGCGTCCCAAGGAGCGCCGTATGGCTCGAGCTGCGGTCCGACGGACGCCGGCGTTCCGCCCCCGGACTCCGGTATCGACGCGGCCGCGGACGCCAGCGTTGGAACCCTCTGCGCGGGCGTGTGTACGCCCATTCCGGATCCGCTGACCACGCAACCGGGAACGTTCGTGTGCGGCGGTGGCTGCGTGATCAACCCGACTCAAGGCTGTGGTTGGCTCGGGGTCGGTCCGGCCCAGGCGGCTTGCGTGAAGCACAACAGTCCGCCCAGCGCCAAGGACATCGGCGATCTCGGGCTCTGCACCCAGCTCTGCGACTGCCAGAACCCGTGCCTCGACCCCAACATGGCCTGCGAGCCCATCAACGACTTCGCGCTCCAGACGCTCTGGGGCAAAGACGGCTACTGCACCTACAAGATCTTGCCGGATGGCGGGCCGGCGCTCGGGCTCGGCTGCTGAAGGGGAAGCGATGGCGGACACACTCGACCGACTGACGCTCACTCCCGGCGAAATCCTCGCAGGCAAGTACAGCGTGGAACGCGTGCTCGGCGAGGGCGGCATGGGCGTCGTGGTGGCCGCCATGCACATCGAGCTCGGAGAACGCGTCGCCGTGAAGTTCCTTCACCCCGACGCGGTCGAGAACGAAGAGGTGGCGCAGCGCTTCGTGCGCGAGGCGCGCGCCGCCGTGAAGATCAAGAACGAGCACGTCGCGCGCGTCATCGACGTGGGGCGTATGGACAACGGCTCGCCCTACATGGTGATGGAATACCTCGAGGGCCACGATCTCTCCGCCGAAAAGCAGTCGGGGGAGCTCCCCATCGAAGACGCCGTCGACTACGTAATCCAGGCCTGCGACGCCATGGCCGAGGCCCACGCCGGCGGCATCGTGCACCGAGACTTGAAGCCGGCGAACCTGTTCTTGATCGAGCGCGCCGACGGGTCGGGCCTGGTGAAGGTGCTCGACTTCGGCATCTCCAAGGTGATCCAGCCCGATACGTCGAGCTTCTCGCTCACCAAGACGGCGACGGCCATGGGCTCGCCGCTCTACATGTCTCCCGAGCAGATGCGTTCGGCCAAGACCGTGGACCACCGCACCGACGTGTGGTCCCTCGGCGTGATCTTGTACGAGCTCTTGACCAAGCACACGCCCTTCACGGGCAACTCGCTGCCCGAGCTCTGCGCCGCGATCTTGGCCGAGGCTCCGCGCGACCTGAACGAATTCCGGAAAGGCGTACCGGAAGGGCTGGTGCAGGTGATCTCGAAGTGCCTCGAGCGCGACCCAACGCGGCGGCACCAGAACGTTTCCGAGCTCGCGACGGCGCTGGCCCCTTACGCACCGAATCGCTCGCGACCGCTCATCGAGCGCATCCAAAAGGTGCTGGCGCGCGCGGGCATGGCTTCGGAGGCCGAGATCCCGGTGAACGTGAGCTTGGTCGACGTTCCTCCGGTGCCCGAGAGCCAGACCATCCCGTTCGTGGAAGGGGCGCGGACCAACGCGGCCTGGACGGAGAGCGCAGCGACGGATCCGAAGAAGAAGAGCCCGTGGCCGTGGGTCGGGGCCGCCGCGGGCGCGTTGCTGCTCTTCGGCGGGGGAGCGCTCATGTTCGGCGGCGGTTCGAGTCGGGCGGCGAGCGACGCGCCTCCCGCGCGCGACCCGAGCGTGGCGCCCGCACCATCGCCTGCGCCCACTCCATCCCCGGCACCCACCACGGTCGAAGCGGCGCCGCGCGTCGAGCCCTCCGCACTGGCGCTTCCGCCGCCGGGCCCGAGCGGCGCGCCGAGCGCCGAGCCCAAGAAGCCGAACGTCGAGCGCCCGGGTGCGAAACCCGAGGCCAAGCCGGAAACCAAGCCCGAGCCGAAGCCCGAGACCAAACCCGAGCCCACCGGCAAACCGAAGAACCCTCTCGATATCGGACTCAAGTGACGATGCACTTCTTCCGCCGACGCTCCGCCGCGAGCACGCTCCTCTCCGCCGTCCTGTCGCTTGCGCTCCTTTCGCCCGGCGTCGCGGCCCAGCCGAAAGCTCCCGACGCCGACCCGCCCAAGGCGGCCGGCAAGGCCAAGGCGGATGACGAAGCCAAAGCCGACAAGGCAGAAAAGAAGGCCGCGGGCGACAAGAAGGCCAAGAACGAGAAGACCGACAAGAAGGCGAAAGCCGACAAGAAGGCCGACAAGAAGGCCGACAAGAAGGCCAAGGACAAACCCGAGGGCGACGCTGCGCCGGAGACTCCTGCGGTGCTTCCTCTGAGCGAGTCGCTGACCGGTGAAGCCAAAGAGGCCTACGACGCGGGCAAGCTGCTCTACGCCGATGGAGATTTCTCGGGAGCACGGCTGAAGTTCGAACGCGCTCACGAACTCTCGAGCGACCCGCGTCTCCTGTGGAACATGGCGGCAGCCGAGAAGCAGCAGCGACGCTACGATCGCGTGCTGTCCCTGGTGGAACGCTACCTCAAAGAAGGCGGAGACAAGCTCACCGACACCGACCGTCAAGAAGCCAAGTCGCTCATCGAGATGGTACGTGCGCTGGTCAGCGAAGTGACCGTGACGGTCACCGAGCCCGGAGCCGAAGTGACGGTCGACGGCGAGAAGGTCGGCGAATCACCGCTCGCCGCCCCGCTCGTGCTCACCCAGGGCGAGCGCGCGTTCCGCGTGGAAAAACCGGGCTTCGTCACGTTCTCCGAGACGAAGAATCTCCAAGGCGGCACCAAGGTGACGCTGGACGTGGCCCTGAAGCAGGTGATCCGTCAAGGCAAGCTGCGCGTGGTGGCCGGCCTGCGGGACTCGATCTACGTGGACGGCAAGCTCGTCGCGCGTGGCCACTGGGAGGGGACGCTGTCGAGCGGCACCCACACCCTCACCGTCTCGGGCAAGGGCAAGCGGACCCAGCGCACCGACGTCGTGGTCGAAGACGAGAAAACCCGAACCGAGCGCGTGGTGCTCGAGGTCGAGCCCAAGGCGGGACCACCCGAGAGGGACACGAGCTCTTCGGGTGGCACTTGGATGTTCATCGCCGGAGGCGCAGCGCTCGCAGTCGGCCTCGGCGTGACGGCCTACCTCTTGCTGAAACCAGAAGGTGAGACGCGCGAGACCCGTGCCGCCGGTACGCTCCCGCCCGGCTCGGTGTCGCTGCACTTCTGAGCGCCTGGCGACTCAGACCCGTGACAGCTCCGACAGCGCACGGTCGCAGTCGTCGATGACGAGCTGGTTCGAAGTGGCTTCGGCCAAGCGCCGTGCGAGCGAAAGCTCACGGCGCGCACCGATGACGTCGCCCTGCTTCGCCAGCAGCCTGCCGAGCAGGGTGCGCCCGCTCAGTGCGTCCCAAGTCCACTTCTGGGACTCGGCATGTGCCAACTTCATGCCCAGCACCTTCTTGGCGGGCTCGGAGCCATTCAGCGCGTCGAGATAGGCGAGCATCATCATGTTCAGGTTGACCAGCCGTTCGGCGCCGATGCGCTCTGCGACGGAAGCCGAGCGCATGAGCACGGCGTAGGCGCGCGGCAGGTCGTCCACCCGCATCAGGGCGTCGCCCTGGTTGTGAAGATGGATGGCCACCTCGTGGGGTATCCCGAGCTCGCGCGCTTGATCGGCGGCGGTGGCGCTCTCGTCGGCGCAGCGCGCCCAGTCGCCGCGGAACCCGTGAATCAAGCCGCGCACCTTGGCGCGTTCGAGCGCGAGCACCGGTTCGTCTCCCGCAGCGAACAGCGCTTCGGCCTGGGTGAGCGCGTCGAGTGCGACCTGGTGCTCACCGGCCGCTCCGGCGGCTTGGGCGGTCGAGAGCAGGCGACGATGCTCTTCGTGGGGACCCGAGAGCGCCACGCCTTTCGCTCGCTCGAGGGCGGCGAGGGCCACTTTGAACTCGCCCTGCCGCGCGGCGAGCTCCCCTTCGGCCATGAGCGCCGCCTGGCTCTCCGCCGGCCACGGCTCGGCCTGGGCGACCGCACTCGTCAGGAGCCGAAGTGCGTCTTTGTAACGGCTGAGCGCTCCCAAAATGAGCGCGAGGTTGATGGTGATCCGGAGTCCCAAGACGGCATCGAATGAAGCGTCTGACTGGATGAACATCCACAAGCGCTGGGCGAGATCCGGCAGCTTGGCGCCTGCTCGCACGTGTCGCACAGCGCGGCCGAGCGCGTCGACCCACTCGGCGAGCTCGTCAGGCGGTTGCGAACGCCAGTCGGACAGCTCGAGCGCACGGGTGAAGTCCGCGGCGGCGCGCTCGAGGCGTTGCGCCGAGAGGTGATAGTAGGCGCTGGTCGCGAAGAAGCCGCTGGCGCGTACGCGCTCTCCGGCCTCCGCGAAATGGTGCGCGATGCGGGCGGCCTCTTGCTCGGTGCGCTCTCCGAGCACCATCGGATAGGCATTGGCCGCGCTGCGATGAAGCTCGATGCGCGCGTCCGGGCCGAGCTCGCCGAGGACGACCTCGGGCAACAAGTTGGTGGCGAAGCCCAGAGACACCGGGTCGTCACGAACCAAGAGCTGCTTTTCGACCAACGCGTCGGCGATGCCGTTCACCTTGCCGAGGGGCAGATCGATCATCGCGGCCAGGACCGAGACGTCCACCGGAGCACCGAGCACCGCCGACGCGATCAACACGTCGCGCTCGCGTTCGGGCAGGCGGCGCACGCGATCGACGATCAGCGTGCGGAGCGGGCGCGGCACGGCCAGCACGCCGTCGAGCGCCAGGCGCTCGATCTTCGCGCCTTTGACCACGATGGCGCCCGACTCCACCGCCTCGCGCAAGAGCTCCTCCACGAACATCGGGTGTCCGCCGGCGCGCTCGAGCACGAACGCAGCGAGCTCGTCGGGCACGTGGTCGGTGCCGAGCCGCGCCAAGATCAGACGGCGCACGTCTTGTTCGTCGAGGTCATCGAGGTCGAGCGCTTCGTGGCCCGGCAGGCGACGATACGGGGCCTCGTCGCGTGGTCGGCTCGCGAAGAGCAACAGCACTCGGCTCGACGAGAGCCGCGCAGCGATGCTCTCGAGCAGCGCGCCCGACTCTTCGTCGAGCTCCTCGGCGTTGTCCCAGGCGAAGATGTGCAAGCGGTCTTCGGCCAGGCTCATGAACATGCGCGCGACCGCTGCGCCGAGCACTCCGCTGCCCGCGCCTTCGCCGCGCGCGACGCCCAGGGCCCCGAGCACCGCGTCGACCTCTTCGTCCACCAGGCCGAGCGCACGCAAGCGCGGCTCGACCGCCAGGAGTACGCTCTTCGGGTCACCTTCGCGCACACCGCACAGAGATCGCAGCATGGCGACGATCGCACCGTGGGGCTCCTCCCTTCCTCGCGGCAAGCAGCGGGCCACGTGGCAGCCGATGCTGAAGCTGCCTCGCGCGATGCGCTCGATGGCTTCGTGTACCAAACGCGTCTTGCCGATGCCGTGAGGGCCCACGATGGACAGCACGCGGAGCTGACGCTTCGAAGCCACCTTGAGTGCCTCGCCCAGGCGCCGGAGCTCGGCCTTGCGACCCACGAATCGGCCGAGCGAGGCGTCGATGGCCTTGAGCTCGCCGACGAGCAATGGCAGCCGCGCGTTCTTGGACCCCGCGATGGTCGGTGCGAGCTCGAATTGACCGCGCAGGTTCTTGGCCGCTTCGTGGGAAATCACGAGTCGGCGATTCGCCATGGCTCCGAGGCGCCGCACGTTGGCGAGAGCGTGGGTGAATCGAGTGTCTTCCGTGAGCTCGCCCGTCTCGCTCAGGCCGAGTCGCTGTACGTCGACTGCGGCGACGATCTCGTGGGCGCCCGAATACGCGCGCAGCGCGATCAGGCCGGCGCGCACGGCGTTTTCGGTGTCCAAGATGTCGGTGCCGCCGAGGCCGAACACCGCGATGACTTCGTTCTCGGGGCTGCCGAGCGGCCGGCCGCCGTAGCGTGCGAAGACCGACCGCAAGTGATCGCGCGCCTCGACCGACGGTGACTTGCCGCCGATCCGCACGAACAGGAGGCTCAGGTCCCGCTCGTTCTTCAACTCCGCGAGCGAACCCAAGATGCTCGATTCCTTCTCGGGAGCCGCTTCGGGCGCCGACAGCGGAGGGAGCTTCGGGCGCAGCGATTCGGCGCGCGTGACCTCGAGCAAGTCTTCCACCGACTCGGCGCTCGGCACGGGATCGGCGCGACGCGTCTCGAGCAGCTCCGCCAAGTCCTCGGCCGTGTAGCGCGCACCGGCGACGTAGCGCTCGGCGACCAGCTGTTCGTAGAGCTCGCCACTCGAGCCGTGACGCTGGCGCGGGTCGGTGGAAAGCGCGCGATCCACCAGCTCGGCGACGCCAGCGGGCAGGTCGGGGCGTACCTCGCGCAGACGAGGCAGCTCACCGCGCTTCAGACGCTCCAAGGTGTCCGTGGGCGTGCGGCCGAGGAACGGGTGATGACCCGCGAGCAGCTCGAAGAGCAGCGTCCCCAGAGCAAACACGTCGCTGGCAGGCGAGGGCACTCCGCCGCGGGCGACCTCGGGGCTCGCGGTGAGGAGCTTCTTGCCGAGGCGCAGATCCGCTGCGGGCTCACCGCGCGCCGCCCACAGCGCTCGCGCCACGCAGAAGTCCGAGATCTTCACCTCGCCTTCCCACGACAGGAGCACGTTGCTCGGCCCGACGTCCGCGTGGACCACTCCCAAGAGCTCCATGCGCTCGTCTCGGCGACGATGGGCATGATCGAGCGCTTTGGCGATCTCGACGCCACGAACAGCGAGGATCTGAGCGGCGCGCTGGAGGCCGTGCGCCGGTAGTGTTCGGTCACCGCCTCGAGGTCGCTCCCTGCGACGTGTTCCATCGCCAGGTACACGCTGGTGGATTCGCCCTCTTCCACCTTGCCGAGGTCGAACACTTGCACGACGTTGGCGTGGCTCAGTCGCACGGCGAGCTGCGCTTCCCTGATGAAGCGCTCCACGAACACCGGGTCTCGAGCCAGGGCCGGCAAGAGCCGCTTGATGACCAGCGTCTTCTCGAAGCCTTCGACACCGAAGCTCTTGGCGCGCCAGGTTTCGGCGAAGGAGCCTTCTCCGATGCGCTCCTCCAGGCGATAGCGACCGATGGTCCGCGCCGGGTCGGGCGAGCTCATGGCGCCTCGGCCTCGAGCTCAGCCCGACGCTTCGCTGTCGCCGTACATGGCTTCGGCGATCTCGAAGGTGGCGTTTTCGAGCGCGGAGTAAGCTTCACGGAGGAAGGCGAGATCGGCGCCGCCTCCCAGCGCCGCCTTGAGCACGTCGAGCTTCTCGCGCACGCTCGCGATCTTCTCCGGACCGAGCAGGTCGGCATACCCCTCGAGTGCCGCGTCGGTGGTGTAGATCAAGGTGTCGCACTGGTTCCGCATCTCCGCCATGTCGCGCCGGAGCTGGTCGGTTTCGCGGAACTTGTCGCCCTCGGCCACGAGGTCGTCGATCTCGGCCTGGTTCAGGCCGCTCGTGGGGGTGACGCTGATGGTTTGGGCGCGTCCGGTGCCCAGATCCTTCGCTTCCACCGACAAGATGCCGTTGGCGTCGATGCGGAACGTGACCTGGATCTTGGGAACTCCGCGCGGCGCCGGCGGAATGCCCGCGAGCTCGAAGCGCGCCAAGCTGCGGTTGTTGGCAGCCATCTCGCGCTCACCTTGGAGCACGTGAATCGGCACGAACGGCTGGTTGTCGACGCTGGTCGTGAAGATCTCACTCTTCTCGGTGGGCACCGTGGTGTTGCGCGCAATCAGCCGGGTGAAGACGCCGCCGCCGGTCTCGACGCCGATGGAGAGCGGAGTCACGTCGAGCAACAGCACCTCGTCGATGGTGCCGCCCAACGCCGCGCCCTGAAGCGCCGCGCCGACCGCCACGACCTCGTCGGGATTCACGCCCTTGTTGGGGTCTTTCCCAAACAGGTCCTTCACCGCCTTTTGGACCGCGGGCATGCGGGTCATGCCGCCGACCAGCACGACCTCGTCGATCTTGTCGGCCCCGAGCTTGGCGTCGGCGAGCACGGCTCGGCACGAAGCGATGGTGCGGTCGATCAACTCGCGCGTAAGCGACTCGAGCTCGTTGCGCTTGAACTTGCGCTCGAGGTGGAGCGGCCCCGCCGAACCCGTGGCGACGAAGGGGATGTTGATGTCGGTTTCGAGGGACGACGAAAGCTCGTGCTTCGCGCGTTCCGCAGCCTCCTTCAGGCGCTGGAGGGCCATGCGGTCCTTCTTCAGGTCTACCTTGTGGGCCGCGGCGAATTCGCGCACGAGAAGGTCGATGATCAGCGCATCGAAGTCTTCGCCGCCGAGGTGGGTATCGCCGCCCGTCGCCTTCACGTTGAAGACTCCACCGGCGATTTCCAGGATCGAAACGTCGAACGTGCCGCCGCCCAAGTCGTAGACGACGATGCGCTGCGACTGCTTCTTGTCGAGCCCATAGGCCAGAGAGGCCGCCGTCGGCTCGTTGATGATCCGCTTCACTTCCAGGCCGGCGATGCGCCCTGCGTCCTTGGTGGCTTGTCGTTGCGCGTCGTCGAAGTACGCCGGGACCGTGATCACCGCCTCGCTGACCGGCTCTCCCAAGTGAGCTTCTGCGATGGCTTTGAGAGCGGAGAGCACCACCGACGAAACCTCGGGCGGTGACATTGCCTTGCCCTGGAGCTCGGCCCATGCGTCTCCGTTCGGACTGGAAACGACGCGATAGGGCACACCCGAGGCGTGCCGCTGCACCTCCTTGTCCTCGAACTTACGGCCCATCAGGCGCTTGATGGCGTAGACGGTGTTCTCGGGGTTCGTGGTGGCCTGTCGCTTCGCGACCTGTCCCACGAGGCGCTCACCGGCAGCCGTGTAGCCCACGACGGACGGAGTGGTGCGCGCGCCCTCGGTGTTGGGGATCACCTTGACCTCGGGGGAGCCCGAGGCGCTCGTGCCTTCTACGACGGCCACGCAGGAGTTCGTGGTCCCGAGGTCGATTCCGATGATTTTCCCCATGGGCGTGCGAGCTTACTCCGGCCGTTGCCGGCGCCAAAGCGGACCTCAATCCGATTGTTCTTTGGCAGGTTCTTCCGCCGCCGGAGCACCCTTCGAAACCACCACGAGCGCAGGCCGCAGCAGGCGATCGCCGTGCCGGTAGCCCGACTGGACCTCGGCGAGCACCACTCCGGCGGGGTGCTCGGCTGACTCGAGGTGTTGAATCGCTTCGTGGAGGGCGGGATCGAACGGGAGACCGACGGCCGTCACGCGCTGGATGCCTACCTTCCCGAGGGTGTCCGTGAACTGCTTGGCGACCATGCGCAGCCCGTCCACCAAGGCCTGAACATCGGTTGCGGAATCCGCGTGTTGCATCGCCCGTTCGAGGTTGTCGAAGACCGGCAGCAGCTCTTTCAGGATCTCTTCGCGGCCTCGGTGCTCCGAATCGGTGAGCTCCTTGCGCGTGCGCTTGCGGAAGTTGTCGAAGTCCGCAGCGGTTCGCAGCAGCTGGTCCCGGAACTTCTGGGCCTCGGCCCTGGCCTCGGCGACCGGGTCGGGGGGCGGCGCCGGAGCCGCCTCTTCGCCAGGCAAAGCGGCCTCTTTGGATTCGTCGGTTGTGGCCTCTCGGGGATCCGCGCTCTCGTCCGTCACGAGGCGTTTATAACCAGGGTCGAGCCCCGTGCAAATCAACGCGCGACAGCGGCGGGCGCTTGCGCGCAAGGCGCTTGGCGCAGCGCCACGAGCACCCCACCCGACGATCGTCGGTCGGCCAGCGCCGGCGCGGGGTTCGGCGAGAACCAGGTGTCCACCGTCTCGGGCAGAGCCCAAAACCTGCCCTGGCCCGCCAGGGGCGTGACCTCGGGCTCGGCGCTGGCCGCCCGCCCATAGTGCGTGGCCTCGAGCCAAAAGCAATACCCCGGGCTACCGGGGGCATAGAGGTGACGCTGCCCCATCAGGATGTGCGCCCTCGACGCGTCCAGGGTGCCGGCCGTGCCCTCGGCGGTGAGCTCGTGCTCACCGCTGGGCATTCGGACCTCCGCGCCCGCCGTCGGGCTCTCGAAGCTGGTGGGCTCGACGCTGCCGACGACGCGACCGTCGACCTTCACGAGGAGCCGGCTCTCGGTCAGGTTGACGACGCGGACCAGGGGGTGGTGCAGGTACCAGAGAAAGGGCGCGAGGACGGTCGCGAGGATTGGGCCCGCGAGCAGCCAGGGAGCGAACCGTGGCTCCCGTACGACTGCCTCCACGCTCTCGCTTCCTGGGCTGGCCTCGGAGAGGGCGCGGGCGAAGCGGGGGCTCTTGCAGGCGAGGGACTCATTCGCGAGCCAAAAAACCGCGCGCTCACGGGAAGAGTGATCCGGAGGCGGGCGTGGAGCAACCCAGCGCGTCAGGAGCGGCAGAACCGCGGCTGTTCCCACGAGAGACAGGTGCACGAGGAGCTGAGCAGACGGCCAGGCGATGGGCAGGGCAAAGGCCAGGGTCGCAGCCATGAGACAGGAGCCGAGCGCTGCTGCGAGGGCGCGGGTGGTTCCTGCGCTCGCGTGTCGAAGACAACGCACGCAATACGGCACGATGAGCTCGCGTCCGGCCCGCGACCGCTCGAGCTTGGAGCTCGCCGCTGGCTCGGAACAGCAAGCGCAAAAGCCCGGCGGAGGCCCGAACTCGCGCGACCGAAGCACGCGGTGAGGGGGCCCATCGTGTCCGAGGCTTTGCATCGTGCTTTTTCTGCCGTTCAGTCGGACGAAGCTATACTCTCTTTCATGGGTTCGACCGAGGTCGGACCGATTCGGGAGGGTGACCCGAGGACTCGGCGGGAGTCGAGTTTGCGGCTACCGTTCCCGATTCTCTGGGCACCAGCACCCGCATGAGCCTCCTCCCCGAAGCCGGCACGATCGTCGCAGACAAGTACCGTCTGCTCGAACGCATTGGCACCGGCGGGATGAGCGAAGTGTACCGCGCCGAGACTGTCGGCGACGGGCGCATCGTCGCCGTCAAGATCCTCCTGCCCCACCGGATCGACGACGCCAGCGTGGTCGCTCGTATGTTCCAGGAGGCCCAATCATCGTTCCGAATCAAGCATCCGGGCATCGTGACCGTTCACGATGTGGGGCAGTCCGACGTCGGGCCCTTCCTGGTGATGGAGTACCTCGTGGGCGAGAGCGCGGCGCGCTGCCTGTTCGAGCTCGGGCGCTTCAGCATCAGCGCGGCGCTCGCGACCCTGCTGCCCGTCCTGGATGCCCTCGAGGCTGCCCACGACGTCGGGGTCGTGCACCGGGACTTGAAGCCCGGAAACATCTACTTCACTGCCGAGTCCAACGAAAAGGTAGGAGTGAAGCTGCTGGATTTCGGGGTCGCCAAGGCGCTCTGGACCAGCGACGGTCTCTTGCCGAAGACCCGTACCGGCATGGTGATGGGCACCCCGGACTACCTCTCACCCGAACAGGCGAGCGGCGAAGGCAACGTCGACGCGCGCAGCGACATCTTCTCGGCAGGTGTCGTGTTGTTCGAGCTCCTGAGCGGCAAGCGTCCGTTCCACGCCGCGACTGCGCTCTCGACGGCGTATCGCGTGGCGAACCTGCGCACCCCCCTGCTCAAGGAAATGGGAGGCCCTGCGAACCCGACGCTCCAAGCCATCCTCGAGAGGGCGATGGCGAAGCGGCCGGAGGAGCGTTACCCGCACATTCGCGACCTGCGAGCCGAGCTCGCGACGCTCGCGGGCCCGCCCCAAGAGCTGGCGCTGGCGCTCCGCGACGTGCTCAAGCCGGAGCGCTACCTCGGGAGGCAGCGCAGCGAGGGGAGCGCAGCCGAGCACGAGAAGCCGATGGCCACGGCCGGGGCCAAGGCGGATCCGACGCCGACGGCGCAGCTTCGGGCGATGAGCCCGGCCACTCCGCCGACGGGCAAGCCCGGACTCCGCTCGGGCGCCTACACGCCGAGCGCCGGTACTCCCATGGTTCGAACGGCGGCCGCCGGTCCCCCGCTCGGAACGCCCAAGCTGGCGTCCGGCAGCGTTGGGGGCGCGAACCTGCCTGCGCCGCGCCCGGCGAGCGCTCTCACGCCGCGCGCCGAGGTGGCCGCCCAGTTGACCGATCCAACTTCCGGGCCCCATGCCGCCGCGTTTCCTCCGAGCGCGGAGCTGCCTGCGCTGCGCGTGTTCGGTGCCCCACCGGCCACGCGTGACATCACCCCCATCACGCCCCCCACGGGGAGCTCGTTGGCGCTGGCGCGCCAGGAGGCAAGCTCGAGCGCGCCGCCCGTCTCTCGCGAAGTCGAGCGGGTGCAGCGCGCCACCCCCAAGGAGGTGCGCGGCTTGGTGTTGCGCTCGCTCGACGAGTACGCGCGCCAGGTGTTCGGTGAAGACGCGAGACGGCGCACGCTCGCCGCTCTGTCACCCGAGGTTGCGCGAGAGTTCGAGCTCTCCACCATCCAGGCCATCGTCCTCTACGACATCGACATCGCAAACCGCTACGTCGATGCGGTCTCCCGGCACGCCGCCCTCGGCAATCGTGGTTGGGCACGCGCCGCGGGCTCCGCCTCGGTGCCCGGGGAGCTGAGCCAAATCTTGAAGAGCGCGGTGAGGCCCGAGGGCACTCCGGCCGTGCTCCGTCGCTTGTGCCCCGTGCTCTCGCGCTTCTTCTCCTTCGGCACTTGGACCATCGACCTCGCGGGTCCCATCTACACGCTGCGCGCTTCCGAGATCGACGTGCTCGGTCCCGGGCTGCGCCTCTGGGTCACTGGCGTCGTGGACGGCTCACTGGCCGCGGCCGGCGCCCGCAGCCGCGTCACGCTGGCGCGCGGAGAGACGGGCAACTTGCCGCAGCTCATCCTCGACATCTCGCAGGTCTGAGCCTTCGCCCAGCGCTGCTGGTCAGGGGCCGGTCGTCGGGGTAGACCCCTTGCTCGTTCATGCCTGCGACTCCCGTGCTCAACACGCCGCAAGCCGACGCTGCGGCCCACATCGATGGGCCGCTCTTGGTCTTCGCCGGCGCGGGCAGCGGCAAGACACGGGTGATCACCTACCGCATCGCCAACCTGCTGTCGGAGCACCGGATCCCGCCCTATCGCATCCTCGCGGTCACGTTCACCAACAAGGCCGCCGGCGAGCTCAAGGCTCGACTCGAGCAACTCGTGGGCCCGGACATGACCCGGGACGTGTGGGCGGGTACCTTCCATTCCGTGTGTGCGCGGCTCTTGCGCCGACACCACGACGAGGTGGGGCTCGGGCAGCGCTTCGTGATCTACGACGAGTCGGACCAGAAGGCCGTGGTCCAGCGCCTCTTGAAGGAGCGCGGGCTCGACGACCGGCGCATGCCTCCGCGCTGGGTGCTCTCGAAGATCCATGCCCAGAAGCGCGAGGGGAAGGGCCCCGGCGACCTGGATCGCTCGAGCGGGTTCGACGCCGAACTCATCGATCTGTTCGAAGCCTACGAGCGCGCTCTCCGGAGATCCAACGCCGTCGACTTCGAAGACCTGATCGTGCTGGCCATGCGCATCGCCGAAGACCCGCGCAGCGCGGCCGGACGCGAGCTCCGCGAGCGCTTTCGCCACGTGTTGGTGGACGAATTCCAGGACACCAACATCACGCAATACCGGCTGGTTCGAGCCCTGAGCGCCAGCTCCCGGAACCTGTGCGTGGTGGGCGACGACGACCAGAGCATCTACCGCTGGCGCGGCGCAGACGTGCGCATCATTCGCGGCTTCAAGCGCGACTTCCCCGACGCGCGGGTGGTCAAGCTCGAGCAGAACTACCGCTCCACCGCCAACATCGTCTCGGCGGCGCTCGGCGTCATCGCGCCTGCGCTCGAACGCGAACCGAAGCAGCTGTGGACGGAGGCGGCTCGCGGTGAGCCCGTCCGCATCCGCTCCGTCCCCACCGAACGCGACGAAGCCGCGTTCGTGGTGCGCACCGTCCGGGCGGAGATTGCGCGCGGCGTGGATGCCCGCTCGCTCGCCGTGTTCTATCGCGTACACGCCCAGTCGCGGGTCATCGAAGAGGCGCTACGCAGCGAGAACGTGCCGTACCAGATCATCGGCGGCATGCGCTTCTTCGATCGCGCCGAGGTGAAGGACCTCGTGGCGTACCTGCGCCTGCTCGACAACCCCAAGAGCGACGCGGACCTGCTTCGTATCGTCAACGTGCCGGCGCGCGGCATCGGCGACAAGACCGTCGACCTCATCCTGACCCACGCTGCCGAGCGCAGCACCTCCGCCTACGAAGCCCTCACGGCCTTGGTTCGAGAAAGGTCGCTCACCGGGGCGGCTCGCAACAAGCTGTCGGCGTTCTTCGACCAGATGGAAGCACTGCGCGCCGCAGCTGCCACCGCCACGCCGAGCGAGCTCGCGGGTCAGATCCTGGAAGAGACCGGCTACCGCAAACGATTGCGCGAGGACGACAGCGCGGAGGCCGACGCCCGCCTCGAAAACCTCGAAGAGCTCGTGGGGTCCATCCGCGAGTACGAAGAAGAGCTTTCGACTCGCCACGAGACCCCGACCTTGAGCGGATGGCTGGAGCGCATCTCGCTCGTGAGCGCCGTCGACGCCCAAAAGGACATCCCCAGCGTGTCGCTCATGACCGTACACGCGGCGAAAGGTCTCGAGTTCACCAGCGTGCTCCTCACGGGGCTGGAGGAAGAAACCTTCCCGTACCGCGGGCTCGACTCCGACGGCATCGACGATCTCGAAGAAGAGCGTCGCCTGGCCTACGTCGCCATCACCCGCGCGCGCGAGCGGCTGTTCGTGACCCACGCCGAGGCGCGCACGCTCTTCGGACGCACGCGCTACACCTTGCCCAGCCGTTTCCTGCGAGACCTGCCCGACGACGCCGTGGTGCGCGAGGGCCGTGAGCGCGCCGCGCCGCGCTTCTCGGAGCGCTCTTCTTGGTCGGAGCCGAGTGACCCCGAAACGGCGTGGTCGACGCCGCGCCCGCGCGCCCCCGCTTGGCAGGCGAGCCTCGAGCGCGCACGGGGGCGCATGCAAGAGTCGCCGGCGCTCGTACCCGGGGAGCGCGTGGTGGACCGCGAGGCCTTCGACGACGTGGGAGACGATGCGCCGCGCATTCGTCCCGGAGATCGCGTGCGGCACAAGCAGTTCGGGCGCGGCGTGGTGGAGCGGGTGGAGCACGACGGCGCCGTCACCATCGTCGCGCGTTTCCCCGGCTTCGGCACCCGGCGTCTGCGCGCGGAGTACCTCGAGCTCGGCTGAGCTGCGCCGGCCCGGACCTTCTCAGGCGTGCACGTCCTCGCCCAGGTAGGCAGCGCGAATGCGCGCGTCTTCGCGCAGGTCTTTGCTGTCACCCGAGAGCACGATCTCACCGGTCACGAGCACGTAGGCGCGGTTCGCGGTCTGGAGCGCGAGGCGCGTGTTCTGCTCCACGAGCAAGATGGTGATGCCGCTCTTGGCGATCTCGCGAATGGCCGCGAACACCTCTTGCACGATCTTGGGTGCGAGCCCGAGACTCGGTTCGTCGAGCAAGAGGAGCTTGGGCTTCGCCATGATGGCGCGCGCGATGGCGAGCATCTGCTGTTCGCCACCCGAGAGCGTTCCGCCCTCTTGATTCAAGCGCTCGCCGAGCCGTGGAAATAACTCCACGCAGCGCGCGAGCCCCTGCTTCTGCCAGGCCGCGTCGCGGCGCCGGAAGCCACCGAGCTGGAGGTTCTCTCTTACGGTGAGATTGCCGAAAATCGCGCGACCCTCTGGCACGAGCGCCACGCCGTCGCTGACGATCTCGTGGGTCTTCTTGCCCTTGGTCTCGCGTCCGAAGATCTTCACGTTGCCGGACTGGAGCGGCACGAGGCCCACGATGCTCTTCAGCGTGCTGGTCTTGCCGGCGCCGTTGGCTCCGATCAAGGTCACGATCTCGCCCTCCGCGACGTGGAGCGACACGCCCTTCACGGCCGTGATGCCGCCGTAGCCGACCTTGACGTCGCTGACCTCGAGAGCGCGCGGGGGTTCAGCCATGGCTCGGCTCTTCGGGCTTTTCGTGGAACGGGCGGCTCACCGCTTCGTAGTCCTTCACGGCCTGCTCCGCGCTCTCTTCCCCGAGGTAGGCCGCGAGCACCTTGGGGTGCTCCTTCACGTGCTCCGGTGGGCCCTCGGCGATGGTCTCGCCATGGTCGACCACGTGGATGTTCTCGCAAACCGCCATGACCACGCTCATGTTGTGCTCCACGAGCACGACCGTGAGCCCGAGCTCGTCCCGGAGAAACCGGATCTGCTTCTCCAGCGCCAGGGCCTCTTGGCTGTTCATGCCGGCAGCCGGCTCGTCGAGCAACAGGAGCTTGGGCGCGAGCATGAGCGCGCGAGCGATCTCGAGACGACGTTGGGAACCGTAGGGCAGACTGTCGGCCGGCTCGGAGGCGAGCTGGCGCAGCTTGAAGATGTCGAGTAGCTCCGCCGCCCGGCGCTTGAACTCGCGCTCGTCGTCTTGGAAGCGGCGATTGCGCAGCACGGCCGACAGCAGACCGGCTTTGTGGATGCGGAAGCCGGCCACCATCACGTTCTCTTCCACGGTCATCGAGCGGAAGAGCCGAATGTTCTGGAACGTGCGCGCGATGCCCCGCGCCGCGACCTTGGCCGGAGGCCAGCCGCTGATGTCTTCACCGTCGAAGGTGACGCGTCCACCATCGGGCCGGTACACGCCGGTCACCACGTTGAAGACGGTGGTCTTGCCGGCGCCGTTCGGTCCGATCAGGCCGAAGATCTGCTTGGGCTCGACGCTGAAGCTCACCCCCGCGATGGCCCGCAAGCCGCCGAAGATCTTCTCGACCCCGCTCAGGGACAAGAGGCTCACTTCGCACCTGCCTTGCGCCGGAAGAGCGAGAGTGAGAGCTCGCGCGAGCCGAGTAGACCTTGCGGTCGAACGATCATGATGACGATCAGGAGCAAGGCGTAGAGCACCAAGCGGTATTCCTGGAGGTCGCGCATCAGCTCGAGCGTCACCGCCAGGAACACGCCTCCGATCACGGCCCCGGAAATCGAACCGAGACCACCGATGATGATCATGACGATCATGTCGATGGATTTTTCGAACTTGAAGTCCTCGGGTCGGATGCCGCTCTGCATGTGGGCGAAGAGCCCGCCGGCGATGCCCGCCGTGGCGGCGCTGACGGTGAAGGCGGTCACCTTCAGACGTGTGGTCGGGGTGGCCATGGCCTCGGCGGCGATCTCGTCTTCGCGGATGGCGATGAGCGAGCGCCCCGTCTGCGACAACGTGATGTTCCGGACGATGGCGATGATGATCACCACCCACAGGTAGACCCAGAAGAAATTGGTGTAGGGCGGAAGCCCCGCCGGCTTGTCGCCGAAGTAACCGGTGGCCGACCCGAGCGCGCGAGTGTTGTTGAACACCAGCCGGATGATCTCGCCGAAGCCCAACGTCACGATGGCGAGGTAGTCGCCCTTCAAGCGCAGGCTGGGGACTCCGACGGCGAGCCCCGCCACCCCCGCGAGCAACGCCCCTATGACCAGCGCGAGGTTGAACACCACGCCGTTCGCCAGGGGGCCTGCGCCGAACGCGGCGGTGATGCTCGGCTCGAGCTTCACGCCGACGAACGCGGTGGCGTAGGCACCGACGGCCATGAAGCCAGCGTGTCCGATGGAGAACTGCCCGGTGGTGCCGTTGATGAGGTTCAACCCCACCGCCAGGATGATGTTGATGCCGGCGAGGAGCACGATGCGTTGGACGTATTCGATGAGGCCCGCTTCCGCGCCGAGCCCGAGGCCGTAGATGCCGGCCACGACGGCCGCCGACACCCCGACTCGGAGGAGCCACGACTTCGCCGAAGAAGCGCCGGGCTCCCCCATCAGACCTTCTCCTGCCGCACCACGCCGAGGATGCCTTCAGGGCGCAGGATCAAGATCACGATCAGGATCACGAACGTGATGGCGTCCCGGTAATCCGGGCTCACGTAGCCTGCGACGAGCTGCTCCGCGAGCCCGATGAGCAGGCCGCCGAGGACGGCTCCTGGAACGTTGCCGATGCCGCCGAGCACCGCCGCCACGAAGGCTTTGAGGCCCGTGAGCGTGCCCATCAGAGGGTTGATGGTGATCTGATCGAGCCCGAACAGGATGCCGCCAGCGGCGGCGAGCGCCGAACCGATGGCGAACGTCGCCATGATGGTGCGGTCCGTGTCGATCCCCATGAGCTTGGCGGCGTCGAGGTTGACGCTGACGGCCCGCATGGCGCGCCCCGTCCACGTGCGTTGCACCAAGAACCAGAGCCCGACCATCAACACGATGGTCACGACGAAGATGGTCAGCTTGATGTTGGTCAGGATCACGCCGCCCACTTCGAAGCGCACTTCTTTCAGGATCGGCGGGTAGCGACGAGGGTTCGGCGAGAACACCAACATCGCCAGGTTCTGTAGGAGCAGGCTCACGCCGATGGCCGTGATCAGCGGGGTCAGGCGCGGCGCCGAGCGCACGGGCCGATACGCGAGCCGCTCGATGCTGACGCCGAGGACGGCCGACGTCAGCATCGCCGCGAGGAGCACCACCAGCGCGAGGTAGAGCGGGAACCCGGCGCCGGAGCGCTCCGCGGCTTCGATCCCCAAGAAGTTGGCGCTGTAGAACCCGGCGTAGGCCCCCACCATGAAGACCTCGCTGTGCGCGAAGTTGATCAGATTCAAGATGCCGTAGACCATCGTGTAGCCCAGGGCGATCAGGGCGTAGATGGACCCGAGGGATAGTCCGTTGATGAGCTGCTGGAGGAACTGACTCACGCGCTCTTTCGGGCTCGAGCGTCGCTCACGGCGCGACGGTGGCTGCGTACTTGGCCTTGCCGCCCTCGATCTTCAGCACCACCGCGCTCTTCTGGGCGTTGCGTTCACGGTCGATGGTGATGGCGCCGGTGACGCCCTCGAAGTTCTTGGTGTCCGCGAGAGCCGTTCGGATCGCGTCGCTGTCGGTCTTGCCGGCACGCTTGATGGCGTCGATCAAGACCGCTGCAGCGTCGTAACCGAGCGCACCGAGCCCGGTGGGCTCGACGCCGTACTTCGTCTTGAAGTCGGACACGAACTTCTGGGCTTTGGGCGTCGCTGCGTCGGGAGCGAAGTGGTTCGAGAAGTAAGAGCCGTTCAAGGCGTCTCCGCCGATCTTGAACAGATCCGGCGCGTCCCAGCCGTCGCCACCCAGGAGCGGCAGTTTCACGCCCAGCCGCTCGGCCGTGCGCGCGATGGCGCCGACCTCGGAGTAGTAGCCAGGAACGAAGATCGCCTGGGCATCGGTGCCCTTGATGGCGGTCACCTGGGCCGAGAAGTCCGTGTCGCCCTGACCGTAGGACTGCTCGGCCACGATCTTGCCGCCGAGCTTCTCGAACGCCTCCTTGAATGCGTCGGAGAGCCCGATGGAGTAGTCGTTCTTCACGTCCTTCAAGATGGCCACCTTCTCCACCTTGAGCGTCTCTTTGGCGAACTTCGCCATCACCTTGCCCTGGAAAGGATCGAGGAAGCAGACGCGGAAGATGTAGTCCCCCACCTCGGTGACCTTGGGATTGGTCGACGACGGTGACACCATGGGGATCTTCCGGCGTTGAGCCACGCGCCCGCCGGCGAGGGACAGGCTCGAAGCGACCTCGCCCAAGATGGCGGTGCTCTTCTCGACGTCGATCAGGCGCGTGACGGCGTTGGCGGCCTCGGCGGAGTCTCCACGGGTGTCCAGCGTCACGATCTTGAGCTTCTTCCCGAGCACGCCGCCGGCGGCGTTGGCCTCGTCGATCGCCATGCGCGCGGCCTTGTCGGTGTCCTGGCCGAAGTGCGCGGTGTTGCCGGTCATCGACGCGTAGTGCCCGAGGACGATCTCACTGCCGGAACTGCCCGAGCCTCCGCCGCCCGACGAGCCACCCTTGCAGGCGGCGAACCCGGAAAGCCCGAGGGCGGTGACGAGAACGAGCAGGCTGCGACGACCGAGACGCATGTTCCCTCCGAAAAAGCGCGGCGTATGCCCCGCGAAGCCGCGGGAAGCTACCACAGAGCCGCCGAGCACCGAGAGAGCGGACGCCGCCCGCTCGCGGTATATTGGCGAGATGCGCTTCCGGGCCGGCTTTCTCTGGGCTTTTTTCGCCGCTACGCTGAGCTCGGCCACTGGCTGCGGGGGTGAGGAGTTCACGAGCTCGAACGGAACGGGCGGGACCAGCGCGGGCAGCGGTGGTGCGACGGGTGGCGCCGGCACGGGCGGCACGAGCGTCGGCGGGGCGGGCGGCGCGTCGGGTTCGGGAGCCACCGGGGGCAGCACTGGCGGCACGAGCGCGGGCGGAAGCTCCGGCAGCGGTGGCCTGCCGACCTGCGGCGGCGGCGTCTGCGCCCCCACGCCAACGGGCGGCTTCAGTGGTCCCTTCGCGGTGATCGACGGCAACGGGTCCAGTGCGGCCGCGTGCGCCGGAGACTACCCGAACGAGCAGGCCGTCTTGCACGACCATGTTTCCAACGTGCCGGCCGCCGCGTGCTCGTGCACCTGCGATGGCACCGGCGTGACGTGTACGAACCCGCGCGTCGACGCGTTCTCGAACGTCGGTTGCACGGGAGCGAACTGCTGCACGGGCAGCCCGTGCGCCACGGTGAACCTCGCACCCAACGGTTGCTACCCGGTGGGTCCGTCCCTGTGCACTCAGCTCACGCACGCGGCTCCGCGCGCCAACATCTCAGGCCAGTGCTCACCCAAGCTCGACGTCAATCTCGACAACATCCCCTACGCCGAGACGATGCGTCTGTGCTCGCCCACCGCAACGGGAGCCTGCACGGGCGGCACCTGCGTAGCCGTGCCCGGAAGCCCCACCACGGGCAAGCTCTGCGTCCAACACGACGGCGACGTGACGTGCCCGGCACCCTATACGAACAAAACCCACCTCTGGCGCACGGAGGATCAGCGAAGCTGCAACAACAACTGCAGCTGCGGCCAAGTCCGCTGCGGCACGCTCCAGGTCTACGCCTCCGACAGCTGCGCCGGGGCCGCCAACCCGCTCCAATTCCCGACCGGGTGCGGCGCTGCGGCCGCCGTCGGCGGTTCGGTCTCGTTCACCTCGAGCGCGCCGACTTGCGCGCCCACCGGCAGCGCACAGCCCACGGGCGAGCTCCAGCAGCAAGACACTACGCTGTGCTGCCTGCCCTGACCCGCGGTCGAGCTCGAAGTCCGAACCGCGGGCCCTGGGGCGTGCAGGAGCTCAGAACGCGACGGGGATGTCGATCTGCACGACGTGGTTCGAGTCGAACTGGTCGGAGTCTCCCATGGGCTTGTCCAGGAAACGCGCGTAGGCGATGCCGGGCCGAATCCACAGATTCTCGCCGACCTTCAAGTGAACGCGCGGCCCGATGGCCACGCTCAGATTGTCGACCAGTTGGTTCCGCGTCTCGACCGCCGGCTTTTTCGGTCCGGAGAGCCAGCGCTGGTAGTTCAGCTCGGCGCCGATGGAAAGCTCGGGCATCACGAAGTAGCCGACGTGGAGCCCGGTCGTGAGGTTGGTCTTGGACTTGTCGGGCTCGACTTTGTCGCCCTTCACGCGCTGGAGCTGGAGCAGCGTGACCTCGGCCTGAACCGTGAGACCGTCGGCGACGTAGGCGAAGCCCACGCCGGGGTAAACGGTGAGGAAGTTCACCGCGAACATGGCGTTGTCCATGTAGCGACGGGCCGCCATACCGGCTCCCAGGGCCGCGGCCGTTTCGGCTTTCGGCGCGTCGCCGCCGCCCGAGCCGAGCGGAAGCGCGATGCCCAGGAACAAGCCAAGCTTCATCTCCGGGCTGAGCGGCATGCCGTAGATGGCCCCAACCACGGGGTTCAGCAGCGCCGACCCGCTGTCGCCAACGGGCGGATCCAGGTTCACGAAGCCGAGCCGCACGAGCGGCGCGAGGTTGTCCATGACCTTGTACGAAGCCAGGAGCGTCGAGGCGATGGTGGTTCCGCCGGAGTCCGCGCCCTTCGGCTTGAAGAACTGCAGTGAGGTATCCGAACGAACGACGTTGCCAGGAACGACCGGACGCAGCTGCCAGGGCAGCGAGTACGGCGGCTTCTTGGGTGCCGGCAGCGGGGCTGCTGCCTCGGTGCTGGCGGCGGCCGGCGCAGCGCCTTCGGCCGCGGGCGGTGCGCCTTCCGTCGAGGGCGCCGCCTCTTCGGCGCGAGCCACTCCCGCGATCAGAACGCTCGCGATGGATGCGAATACGAATCCGGCCCTCATGCTGACTCCTCCTTCGAAGGTGTTGCGCTCTCGCGCAGTCGCGAACTCGTGCGACCCACCGCGCTCTTCCTTTCGCATGAATGGCGCTGCACGCGCACGTCCCCCGCGCCCGTCGCATGACATCGCTCAGCCGCGGCGCATCTCCTCGAAATCGTTCAGCGGACCGCTAACTCCATTGATAATTCGGTGCGACGGTCCGCCTGGTTCGGCACGATTTGCGCGAACCCGCGGCGCTTCGAGGCACGGCTTGACGCCCCGGGTGACCGGCTCGACGAAGGCACCGATGAACAAGCGACTCGCGATGCTCGAGAACCTGGTCGAGAGCGGCAAAGCCGACTCGTTCGCGCGCTACGCGCTCGCCATGGAGTACAAGAAAGAAGGGCGCACGGCCGACGCGCTGGCAGCCTTCGCGCAGCTCAAAGAAAAAGACGCCGACTATCTGCCGATGTACCTGATGGCAGGCCAGCTCCTCATCGACTCGGGCCAAGGAGAAGACGCGAAGCCCTGGCTGCTCGCCGGCATCGACCTCGCGAAACGCAAAGGTGACGGCAAAGCGCAGGCCGAGCTCGAGGCTGCCCTGGCGGTCGCCTGAGACGCTCCCCGCCGCCGACGGGTGTCGCTCAGCCCACGGCGGGCGGCGGCAATGTCCAACCCCCGCCGCCGCCGGAGCCGCCCCCTTCCACCGGCGCGTCGTCCTCCGCCGAGCCGAGGAAGTCCAGGATCTCGGCTCGGCGAGCGTGAGCGTCGCTGCGTCCGAGATCGACCAGGCGTCGCGCGAAGCCACCGTCGAAGAGCAGGTAGCTCGCGAGATCGGCATCGTCGATGCCGCCGACGTCGAGCAGCTTGAGCAGCTGCTTCGTGACCACGGGTCCTGCGCGGAGCTTGCCCGCTCGCATGAAGGCACCAGCGAGCTCGCCGATGCCCTCGGTGGGGCGCACCACGAGCGTCTCGATGGGCCGAAAGCTGTGGCCGCCACGCATCAGCGCCGCCTCGTTCAAGCGCGGGATGAAGTCGGAGCCGAACCCGGCTTCGCCGCTCTGCATGAGGTCATTGAGCAGGTTCACGAAGCCGAGATCGTTGTCGAGATGGTCGAGCAACAGGGCGTTCATGATCTTGCCCAGCAAGACCGTCGCGCTCGGCGACTCCTTGCGGCCAGCCGTGATGTGGCCCACGCCGCGCACCAGACGCGATGTTCCCACCACCAGCACGTGGGTCGCGCCGAGGCGAATCGCCGGCGCGATGGGCGTGTTCTGGCGCACGCCGCCGTCGACGTACAGCTGGCTACCGATCTGGACGGGGGGGAACAGGAGCGGAATCGCCGCCGAGGCCAGAGCGTGCTGTGGCCCGATGCGATCGGCTCGGATCAGAGTGCGTGGTGGCGCGCGGGTCGGGAGCGAAGTGTTCGGCCCCGTCTGCATGAAGATCACCGTGCGGCCCGTCGCGACCTCCGTCGCGGAAACGCTGAGCGCCTTCAGGAGGCCGCTCCGCAGTGTGCGCGTCACTGCGCGCCACGGAACTTCACGCTGCACGAGGCGCGCCATGGGCGACACGTCGAAGACCCCGGCGCCGCTCCCGCCTCCGTACAGGACCTTCGGCAGGCTGATGGCCTGTCGCCAGCCGAAGCCCAGCACGTCGTCCAGCTTCAGGCTCGACCAAACGTCGACCAGGCGCCGCATGCCGAGCACCGGGTCGCCGAGGTGCGCGGCGAGGTAGGCGCTGTTGATCGCGCCCACGCTGGTGCCGCAAATGACGTCCACGCGCGGAGGCGCGCCACGCAGGCGCGTGAGCTCGTCGAACAGGTACCAGAGCACCCCGACTTCGTAGGCACCGCGTGCGCCGCCTCCCGAGAGGATCACGGCGAGGCGCCGGTGCCGAGGCTTGTCGCTCACGAAGGCGGAACGCTACTCTTCCCGTCGCCCGACTGCACGCCTTCTCGCGGCGGCGTGTGGACCGGATCGCTGCCCGGTGGGTATTCCGACGGCAAAGGTGGTGGTCCCGAGCGCTCCTTCGCGAGCGAAAGCTCCGGCAGGCGCGGCGGTTCGCTCCCGAACAGCTTCGCCGCAGCAGAGCGCTTGACGAACATGTGCTTCAGCTCCGGATCACGAATGGACTCGTAGAGCTCGAGCGCGTAGCTCCGGGCGCGCTTCCTCATCTCGCCGACCTGCGGCGAGCCCGCGCGTTCGAGCGCTTCGAGGCAGAGTGAACGGGTTTCGAGCCCGTATTCCGAACCCTGAATGGTCTCGATGGCTCCCATCGCCGTCGTGGCGAGCAAGATGCCCGTGTGCGACTCGCCGATGTCGGCGCGCGCCGCTGCCTCCACCGCCATCGCGTAGAAGTGGTACGCGACGTAGGCCTGAGCCTCCGCCGCCTGGCGCGCATCGAAGGCGAACATGACGGCGCTACCGGGATCGGCCGTCACCCGCGACAAGAGCGCACGCAAGATCTTCTCGTGCACCGAGTCGTACGCGCTGCCCGTCACCGCGGTCAGCGCGCCGGCGTCGCCCACGAAGGTGTCCGCAGCGGCAATGTCGCCGATCTCGAGCAAAACGTCGGCGGTGCAGAGCAGCGTGTCGGCGCGCGCGTCCTGGTCGCCGTAGCGCTCGTGGGCCTCTCGCGCGCGCTTCAAGTAGGCGAGCCCGCGCTGGATGTCCCCGAGTCGCGCGTAGCACTGCCCGATGTTCGAGAGCGTCTTCGCGATCTGGAAGCGGCCACCGATGGCGAGATCGATGCGGATGGCGTCGAGCGCCAGGGCGATGGCGTCTTCGAAGCGCCCGAGGACGAACAACGCGTAGGCGAGCGAGTTCTTGGCGCGCGCCTCCTGACGCCGGGCGCCGGCTTGACGGAACACGGCGATGGCTTCGGCATGGGCCTCGACGGCTTCGTTGGTGCGACCCACGCGACGCAGCAGCGTGCCGCGCGTGCGAAGCACCTCGGCTCGGAAGCGGTGGGGCACGTCGGGGTGATCCGCGGTGCGGAGCGCGCGATCGCAAGCAGCGAGAGCACCCTGCATGTCGCCGAGGTCGCGCAGCATCTCGCTCATCAAGGCCTGGGTCTGGGCTTCGAGCACCGGCATCTGAGCTTGGTGGGCCACGGTTTCGGCGCGGCGCGCGCTGGTGAGGCCGCGGGCGAGGTGCCCCTCGTCTTGCTCGAAGCGCGCGGTGCGGAAGAGCGCCGTCGCAGCCCAAGCGGCCGAGCTGCTCTTGCGCGCCAGCTTGCGCAGCGCCGTGAGATGTCGCCGGCGCTCGCGCCATCGCCCCTGGAAGCGCGTGATGTTCTCCAGCGCGTCGTGGGCCTCGAGCCGTCGCATGTCGTCCTCGGGCAAGAGCGCCAGAGCTCGCCGGTAGTACCGCGTCGAGAGCTGGACCTGGTAGCTCGAGCGGGCGACGCCCGCCGCCTGGAGGTAGAGCGCGGCGGCTTCGGCCGCTGCCTTCCCGCGCGACAAGTGCCGCGCCACGATGGCGGCGGTGAGACCCTGGGCGAGGGGCGTCTTGGCGAGGTGCTGCCCCAGGCGCCGGTGCATGCGCTCGCGCTCCGTCTTCTCGAGCCCGCGATAGGCGACGTCGCGCGTCAACGGATGACGCACGTCCACCGAATCCCCTTTCGTGTCGCACAGGCCGCGAGCGCAGAGGCGGATCACGGCTTCGTCCGAACCGGCCCCCTTCAGCGCTTCCAGGTCGCTCATCTCGAGCGGCCCGCCGGCCACCGCGAGCCATTCGACGACTTCTTGCTCCTCCGTCGGGAGCTCCAGCAGGCGATCGGCGATCAACTGCTCGAGGGTGGACGGCAGAGGTTGCCCGGCTTCGCCGGGTCGCTCCACGCGCACCAGCTCCTGACTTCCGTCGTCGCGCTCGCGGAGCTCCAGCGTGCCGCGCTCGAGCAGCGCGTCGACCATCTCGATCAAGAAGAACGGGTTGCCCGCGGCGCGCGGCAGGAGATCGGCGCACACCTGCGCGACTCCCTCGCGCGCGCCGAGCCGGGCTTGGAGCAGTCGAATCTGATTGTCGGCCGAGAGCCCCTTCAGCTCCACGCGTACGAGGCCTTCGATGTAGGTCGACGTCGCCTCGTCGGGGCGGGTCACGAGCACGACCAAGAGCGGAATCGGGTCGGCCCGCTTCAAGAGCTCGCTCACGAGCTCGAGGCTCGGTCGGTCGCTCCACTGCAGCCCCTCGATCAGCACCACGAGGGGCGAGTCGAGGGCGGCGCGCGCGAAGAAGCGCCGGATGCCGGACGCGATGAGCTTCTTGTACTGGGCGACGTCGCCTTCGTCGGCGGCCGCTGCCACGCGCCCCACCGTGAGCTCCGCCATTCGCGTGACGATCTCGGGACCGTTGCCGCCGAGCACGAAGTCGCCGAGCACGTCTTGGATGGCACGCGCGACCTCCTCGATGGGTTGATCTACCTTGGTCCCGGTGAGCTGCCGGACCCACTCGCCGACGTTGGCGAAGGGGACCTCCGTGCGCGACGGCGAACACTCCACGCGGAGCACGCGGGCGTCGGGCGGGAGCTCCGCCATGAAGGTCGAGATCAGCGCCGTCTTGCCGATGCCCATCTCGCCGTACACGACCCGCGCAGTCACGTGCCCGGCACCGCCTTGGGCTCCAGGTGTGAGCGCCTGATGGTAGGCGGCGTGCAAGTCTGCGAGCTCGGCGTCGCGACCAATCAGGTCGCTCGGCGCGTGGGCCGTCTCGTGCAAACGCTCCTCTTTGGTGAGCGGCCGCACCAGCGAATAGATCCGCATGTTTCCCGGCAGACCGCGGGCCACGGCGTCGTCGATGGCGATGTTGGGCGCGTCCCCCCAGACGAAGTCACGACGCACCAAGCGGTACAGACCACCGGCCACCCAGGTCACGCCCGCGGGCGCTCGTTGCCCGAGCAGGCTCGACAAGTAGTCCGCCGATTCTTGCAGCGCGTGCTCGACCAGGTGTCCCGCCTTGTCGCGCCGCCCGCTCGCGACGCCGCGCACGATGCCGACGCTGGCTCTGAGCGGCACCGAGAGGTCGTCGGTGGCGCCGTGGATCGCCTCGTGGAGATCCACCGCCATCCACGCGGCGTCGAAGGGCGCGCGGGCCGGATTGGCGGTGAGCCCCACCACGGCGCGCGCCGAAGCGGAGACACTCGGAGCACCGCCTGCCGCTGGCGCTTGGCTCGCCTCCCACGTCCAACGCGCTCCGCGCTTGAACGCGATCTCGTCGAGCGTGCCGCGGACCTGCTCCAAGAAGCGAACCAAGCCGGCGTTGCCCAGTTCGCGTTCGAGCTCGTCGATCCCGTGCAGGCGCAAGGTCACGATGGCGACGTGGCGCACTTCGCGCCCCGCCTCGCGCACGCGCTTTTGGCGCAAGGGGCGCCCGGGGCCCGTGGGCTCGTCGGCCGGCAGATGAACGGCCGCCACCGAACCGGTGGCGCTGCTCTGGACCGACGCCGCCGCGTCGCTCTCGTCTTCGCCGAACTGGCTCTCGGCGGCGCTCTGCATTTCTCCGTCGACGCCCGGCGACGTGTGCTCGCGGCTGACGATCTGCGAGAGCACGCCCTCGAGCACGTGGGCGTCGACCATCTCTTGCTTCTGGAACAGCGCGCGCGTGATGGACGCCGCGAATTCGCGGGCGCTCTGGAAGCGGTCGTCGGGACCCTTGGAGAGCGCGCGCATCACGATGGCTTCGAGTTCGGGCGGCACGTCGCGGGCGAACGTGCTCGGCGGTTCCACCGCACCCGCGCGCACGACGTCGAGAAGCTCCTGACCTTCGGCCGCGCCGTGCAGCGGGCGCCCGGTCAAGAGCTCGTGGAACACGACACCCAGCGAATAGATGTCGGTGCGCCGATCCACTTTTTCGCCGCGCGCCTGCTCGGGTGACATGTACGCGGTCTTGCCCTTGAGCACGCCCGGCTCTTCGCGAAACAGGTTGGCGCTCGCGATGCCGAAGTCGGCGACCTTCACCGCGCCTTCGAACGAGACCAAGATGTTCTGCGGCGAGACGTCGCGGTGGACGATTTCGAGCGGGGCTCCGCCCTCGTCGCGACGCTCGTGGGCGTAGTGGAGCCCCTTGGCGACCTCGGCGATGACGTAGGCCGCGACCCAAGGCGGGATCTTCTTCTGGTTCCCGCGAGCCGCGCGCATCACCTTGCGGAGATCCGGCCCTTCCACGTATTCCATGCTGAGGAGCTGGCCGTCCTCGCCGTAGTCCTGGAACTCGTAGACCTGGACGATGTTCGGATGGTTCAAGCGAGTGGCGAGCTGCGCCTCCTCGGCGAACATCGTGCGAAAGCGACGCGACGAGCCGAACTGGGGCAGGATGCGCTTGACGACCAATAGCTTGTACGTGCCCTCGGCGCCGCGGCGCTTGGCCAGGAACACCTCCGCCATACCGCCCGCGCCGAGGCGGCGGATCACCTCGAAATCAGCGAGGCGCTCGGGTACGGGTCGAGGCGGTTCGTCGCTCATGAACCGGGCGGAATCCTACCTCGACGAACGTGCGCCGGAGGCGTGAATCCGCCGTCTCGGACGGACTCCCACGGGCCCATTCGAATCGGCCGCATTTGGCATCGATTCGCGTGCAACCGGGCAGGGTACGAGTAGACTCCCGCGAACGATGCGCGTTTCTCTGTTTGCGCTGGCGACGGTGCTTTCGCTCTCGAGCGTCGCCTGCGGCACGGCCGGAAGGCCGGGGCCCAAGACGGCCGCCTCGGGCAACGGTCCTTTGGACGCAGCCGCGGTGGACGACGACGGCTTCGCCGGAAGCGCGTACCAGGTGCTGCTGACGGATCAAAACGATCCACAACGCATGGGGCTCCTGGCGGGTGTGGTGCGGCGTCAGCTGGCGCGGGCCGGCGCCCGCTTCAAGAGCGAGAGGCGAGAAGCAGGGCTCGAAGCGCTGACCGGGGCGCTTTACCTGATGCGCATCGGCGAGCTCCGCAAAGAGATGCTCGAGGGTGGCGCGCCCGCGCTGCGAGCCGGGGCGGCCGAGGTTTCACGCGTCGGCAGCGAGGGCCGCGCACAGGCGCTCTACGGCATGCTGCGCCCGCTCTTGCCCGACGGCAGCGAAAAGAAGGACGTCGACGCACACCTCGACGCCATCGCCCGTTGGAGCACGGCGTTGCGCTCCGCGGGTCAGATGCAGACGGCGGGCAGCTTCCAGCGAGCCGCCACCGAACGCGCGCTGCTCGAGCCGACCCCGGACACCCTGAATCACGCTCGCGATGCCACCATCTCGTGGATCAAGAAAGCGCTCGAGTTCAACACCAGCGAGGCCGCGCAGAGCGCCAATTTCGAACGCGAAGAGGCCGTCGAGGCATACCGCGCGATGCGCGCGGGCGGCGCCACGCTGGCGGCCATCTACCTACGTTATGGCGACGCGAAAGGCGCCCTCGCGGCGTTGGAGAAAGGCGATCTGCTGCGGGTGGTCCCGCCGGGGCTCACCGAGCGCCTCGAACGCGTCGCCGAAGACGACGACCCGAGCGCGTGGGCCGATCTGTATCGACACTACAGCGGGCAGGACGGTGAAGACCGACCCGAAACGAGCATGGACCGCTCGCTGGCCAAGGCCGCAGCGTGGGGCATCGCGGTCGAGCTCTTCCGCGCCGAACCGCGCTCGCTCCGAGGGTCGGGTCCGCTCGCCGTCGAGCTCGTGGATCACGGAATGGCCGAGGTGGCTCCCGCGGTCCTGGCCCCGGCGCTCGGACAAAACCCCTCGGCTCAAGACCTGAGCTGGAGCCTCGCTCTCACCTTGCGCGCGACCCTCGGCGAAGCCGAGATCGGCGAGCACGGTGCGGCGCGCCGCACCTTCCGTGCGGCGGAGCCCATCTTGGCCCTGGCGGATGGCCAGAAGCTGGTGGGCAAAGTGCGTCCGACCCCCGCGCGCCTGCGCTACGTGATGGGCGTGCTCGAGACGCGCGCGGGAGATCTCGGACGAGCGCGCCCGCTGATCGAGGCGTCGACCAAGACCGAGCCCACGCTCGACGCGCTCAACATGCTGGCCGCCATCGACCGGCAGCGGGCCGACTCCAAGGTCGCCGTGGCTTCGCTGGCCAAGGTGGCTGCCTTCGCTCGCAAGCAGGGTGACGGGGCGTCGGAGGCCGAAGCCTTCGTCGCCACGTTCGAAGTGCAGCGCGACGCGGGTCACGCGAGCGAAGCGAAGACGGCGCTCGACTCGGCCCTCAAGGTAGCGCTCAAGGCGCGCGAACAGAGTCGCACCGGCGCCGAGCAAGCCCGCGCCGAACGCGTGCTCGGACGCGTGCTCGAGCACTTCGGCGCATCCCAGGGCGCCAAACGCGCCACCGACCGCGCCTACGAGGCTTCGCGCGCCGACACCCGACAGCTGACGGCGACGGTGCTCGACGCCTCGCGCCGCGCGCTGACGTTCGGCGACGTCGCCGCCGCGCGCGTGGCGCTGCGACAAGCTCGCGACGCGGGTCTCGCCGACGAAGACGTGGTCTATGCGGCGCTCTGGCTCAAGCTCCTCGAGCTCAGGTCCGGGAGCGCCAGCGACGGCTCGGCGGAAGAGGCCCTCGCCGCCATCGACGACGACAGCGGTTGGCCCGCGAAGCTCGCAGCTTGGGCGCGCGGCAAGCTCAGCGACGAACAGCTGAGCAAGAGTGCTCGCACGCGCGTGCAGAAGACCGAAGCCAAGTTCTACAGCGCCATGCTGAAGCGCGCGAAGGGCTCGACGGAAGTGAAGAAGGAGCTCAGTGAAGTGGCGAAGAGCGAAGCCATCGAGCTCGTCGAAGTGACCATTGCGCGCGACCTCATCGCCCAAGACACGCCGCTCGCCATGGCGCTCCCGGACGGCGTCGCCGTGCCCTGAGCGTCAAGGCTCGATCTTCTTGCCCAGCAGCTTCTCGGCGATGTGGTCGCCGAGTTGATCGACCAAGAGCCGCTCCACGATGCGCTCCGTCGCCCTGCGCTCGTCGTTGCTCGCGAACTGGAACTCGATGCCCATGCCGGCCGGATTGGCGCGGGTGGCATCTTCGGTCGACGTGATCCAGCACACGCGACCGTTCAAGCGCAGCGGCTCGTCCATGGTGGGGATGCCGAGCGCGAACACGAACTCGGTGCCCTCGGGCAGCGGCCGCTCGGTGGCGATGAAGGTTCCGCCACGAGAGATGTTCTTCGTGTAGTCCGCGAAGAAGGTGTTCACGCGGCGGTACTCGACCTTGAGCTCGATTGGGGCCCGCTGGGCAATCCGGCGGTCCTTCGGAGTCTCGGACGTGCTCATCGCTCCCGAGAGACTAAGGCGCCCGGACCGCTTCGGCCAAGCCGCCCATGGTTCGGCCGCCGGGTCGAGCACCCTCTCGGCGCGCAGCGTGCCGTGCTATGGGCCCGTCCGTGCGCGATCCCTACGCTGTGCTCGGGGTGGAGCGGGGGGCGAGCGAGGCCGAGATCAAGAGCGCCTTCCGCCGCCTCGCCGTCCAGCATCATCCGGACAAGAACCCGGGCGACCCCGAGGCCTCGGCGCGGTTCAAGGAAATCAACCAGGCACACCAAATCCTGAGCGACCCGGACAAACGAGCCGCTTGGGATCGGTTCGGCGAGGCCGCGTTCCGGCCCGGCGGCGGCGAACCGGCCGGCGCGCCCTTCGTCGACCTCGGAGGCTTCGACGGCATCTTCGGCGACATCTTGGACGCCTTCGGCATTCGCGGAGGCGACCGCGGCAACGTGCGCGTGAAGCTCGAGCTCACCTTCGAAGAGGCCGCCCGCGGCTGCGAGAAGACCGTGAGCTACGAGGTCGTGGATCCCTGCGACGCCTGCAAGGGCGGCGGCGCCGAGCCGGGAACCAACGTCTCGACCTGCATGGCCTGCAACGGGCGCGGGCGCGTGCGCTTCCAGCAGGCGATGTTCCCCATCGCGGTCGAGCGCACCTGCTCGCGTTGCCGCGGCACGGGACAGCTTCCGAGCACGCCGTGCAAGCGCTGTAGCGGCGCGGGCCTCGCGAAGAAGCCCAAGAGCGCGGAAGTGAGCATCCCGGCGGGAGTCGAGGCCGGTTCGAGCCGCACCCTCGAAGGCCAGGGCAACGCCGTGGGCCCGGGGCGGCCGCGCGGCGATCTGGAGATCCTGATCGAGGTCCAAGACCATCCGTTCTTCGAGCGTCGCGGCGACGACGTCCTGTGCAGCGTTCCAGTGAGCTTCGTGCAAGCCGCCATCGGCGGAGAGATCGAAGTGCCTACCCTGGACGGCAAGGTGAAGCTGCGCGTGCCGCCGTCCACCCAGCCCGGCACCGTGCTCCGCATCCGCGGCAAGGGGATTCCGCACCGCCTCCGCGGCGGGCGCGGCGATCAGCTCGTCGAGGTCACCGTCGAGGTCCCGACCGAGCTCAGCCCGAAGGCCGCGGAGCTCCTGCAAGAGCTCGGCAAAGAGCTCGGTGAAGACGTGCAACCGAAACAAAAGACGTTCGTCGAGAAGCTCAAGGACTTGTTCGGATGATCGCCGTGACCTTCGACTTCGGGCAGACCTTGGCCGAGCTCGACGTGGACATGCTCGCGCGCCGCGTGGCGGAGCGGGGCGCACGCCTCTCGCCCGATCGCGCGAGGGCCGCGAGCCCTGCCGCGTGGGAAGCCTATGGCGAGGCCAAGCGGAGCGGCCTGGTCGCGCACGACGCTTGGTGCACCTTCATGCGCACGTTGCTCGAGCTCTCGGGCGTCGAGGCCGAGGGCATCGAGCCCCAGCTCGTCGCCGCCGAGCTCGCGGAGTGGCTCTGGACCGAGCAGCCCGCGCAGAACCTGTGGCGCAAGCCCATCGCCGGCATGTTCGAGCTCCTGGTCGAGCTCACGCAAGCGGGCGTGCCGCTCGGCGTGGTCTCGAACTCCGAAGGCAAGCTGAGCGAGCTCTGCAGCGAGCTCGGCATTCGCCACCACTTCGCCGCTTTCGCCGACTCGGGCGTCGTCGGCTTCGAGAAACCCGACCCTCGGATCTTCGAGCTCGTCGCCCGAGGCCTCGGCGCCGCGCCGGAAGACCTGGTGCACGTCGGCGACGCCTGGGACGCCGACGTGATCGGGGCTCTGGGCTTCGGCGCGCGCGCCATCTGGTTCGCGCCGACGGACGACCGCGAGCTCCCGGACCGGGTGGCGACTGCGCGGGACGCTGCCGACGTGCGGCGCGTGCTCGCGGAGTGGGGCATCTGACACCTTCGAGCTCGCTTGCGCGCTGAACGCCGACAGGATCTTCATCGGCCGCATGCATTGCGGCCAACTGTCCCGCTGGACATCCTGAAGCCTGGAGCCCGGGAGCCTGAAGTCCTGAAGTCTGTGCAGACCTCAACCCGCGCTCTCGAGGCGAATGCCCGCGTAGAGCTCGTCGACGTCGAGCGAGAGCGCCGGGTCTGGCAGCTCGACCCGCTCGCCGGCTCGATGCTCGGATTGGATCCAGCCATCGGAGGCCCGGACGAACACCGTGACCTGTTGCCGCCGGTGGGAGATGAGGAGCACCGCCCGAACGCTCGGGCACTGCTTGTAGTGGTTGAGCTTTTCCCCGCGGTCGTAGTCCTCGGTCGAGTCGCTGGTGACGTCGACCAGCAGAGTCGGGTTGATGACGGCGTTTCGGTCGTTCGACGCGACCAGCCGCTCGCCGCAAACGACCGTTACATCGGGGAACGTCGAAAGGTCGGTCGCTTCGATGCGCACCTTCAGGTCCGAAGAGGACACGCGACAGCGTTCGAGGACTGCGTTCGCCAAGAGGCGCGTGGCGGACGCCGCGAGATCGGCATGAGCCGGCGTCCCGCCAGCCATCGCATAGATCTCGCCGTCGCAATACTCGAGCTTCACACCACTGGTCTCGAGCGCGCTCAAGTAGTCCGCGTAGGTGTGGTGAAGGCGTCGCGCCGTCGTCACGCGGCGAATGTAGCGTGACGCCCGGGCCCGCGCCAAGGTCTCGCACCGGGTCACCGGGTCACCTCCCTGGAATACGTGACGAGCATGTCGGACACGGGCTCGAGTCCCACACGAGCACGAGCGTGTTGGGCGCGGCGAAAGACAGCGAGTCGTCCTTCCCCGTCTCATCCGGCTTGCAGACGATGATCTCCGCGTGGAAGTCCCGTGGAGGACCGCGTCACTCGCAGCACAGTGCTTGGAGCATGCGGATCAGGGGTTCGGTTCCCTCGAGCTTCGAGAACACCGGTGCCGCCGCGCGCGCCGCTGCGAGCGCGGGAGCGTCCCTCGACTTCGTGAAGAAGACGACGTGATTGACCCTACCCGACGCGAGTAGGTCGAACGCTAGTGTGACGCCGCAGTCACCGGCCAACTCAATCTCCAGCACCCCGACCGAATGCTCCAAACCGTCACGCGCCTCGGCGGCTCCCCAGGCCACGTCAACGCAAAACCCGATTCGCCCGAGCATGCGCGCGAGCGCCGTGGCGCACTCGACATCATCATCGACCACGAGAACCGACCGCTCGAACTGTACTGAAGACGACATGAATCCTCGTCGCCGGGCGGCTCGGTGCGTTGCCCGCCCCGAGCCCCACCCAATGTTCTCTCGGACCTTGCCCCACGCTGTCCTGTATTCAGATTACTCTTAATACAGGACAGCCGGAACCGCTCGCGCAGTCAATCCTCGGCGTGTGGAAAGGGCCGGACGTTCAGCCTCGCTGGAGCGGACACTCGCGCGAAGATTGCGCGAGGTCGCCGAACAACGAGGACTGCCCTTGAGCCATGTCGCCGATCGCGCGGGAATCGCACGATCCCATCTCTGGGCGCTGCTCGGGGCACAGCGCAGCGCGAGCCTCGAAATGGTCCAGCGACTGGCGACGGTTCTCGGCGTCCCGCCGCTGACGCTGCTCAGTCCAGCGCGTCGCAGGTGAGGTCGCGGAAGAGGGGAAAAGACGGCAATCCACCGGAGAGACCAGCCGATGAAGCGGCGTGGCAACCGGGGCGAGGCAGGTTCTGATCGTCGACGATGATCGGGAGTTCACTCGAGCGCTGGAGCGGTTTCTCCGACGCCACGGCTACACGGTCAGCATAGAGAACGACGCCGATCTCGCGCGCTGGGTGCCGCCGCATGCCGTCGGCGTCTTCGAGCTCGAAATCGCCGAGCAGTCCGGCGTCAGCCTCGCCGAAGAACTCCTCGCTTCAGGTCAGATCGAGCACGCCATCTTCTTCACCGGGCGTCGTACCCCCACAGGACGGGCAGGCCCGCCTGCCCATCATCGGCAAGGCGGATGGCGCGCTTCGATTGTTGGCGGTGCCGCCGTGCTGCAGCTGGCAGAGAGCTACTTCACTTCGAGCGTCTGTTGGCTGAGCCCGTCATGCCGTCGTTCTCCCAGCCCGCCTGTGCCTTTGTTGCCTTCTTGCCGAGCGTCGCCGCGCTCGCGTCCACGCTCGGCGCAGCAGCGCCCTGTTACCGCGATGCTCACCCTCCCGCCCCGCCGCCGCCGGCTCCACCGGATGCGCCGGGGCCGCCGTTCCACCGAGCACCCAGGCGTGGTCCCGTTCCCGAAGAAGCCGATTTCCGCCCGCCCGCCTTGTCCCGCTGCACCGCCGCCGCCGTCTCCTGCGTCGCTCGTGACGAGCTCGCTGCCTGCGTCGACGCTCACCGTCGAGTCCACGGCGATGAGCGCGATGCTCGCTCCGCCGCCTCCGCCTCCAGGACCTCCCGCTCCCCCGCACCCTCCGCAGCCACCACCTCCCCCTCCCCCGACGCTGAGCTTGCTCCGCCTCCTCCCCTGCCCGGGGGAGCTGTTCGGGGCCGTTGCGCCGCCTGTTGGCGTCAAGCTCCGGAGGTGAGGTGCCTGACGTTGATGCCCCCGTCGCGCCGGAGGCGGCGACAGCAGGTGAACCGTTGCCGCCTCCTCCGCTGTTACACGGTTTCGTCTTATCGCCACCCTGACCGCCGGCAGTGCAGGCAATCCAGGATTGCCATCCTGCGGTGTTTGCCCGCTCCCCGCCGCGCCTCCAATCGTCTGGTCTCCGGCCGGGCAGGTGCATGCCTTCACGGCTCCGCCAGCAAGACCCGTTGCGTTGTTTCCGTTCAGGAAACCTGCGTTGGGTACGTGTAGCGCTGAGGCCGTTCGTTCCGGTAACGCCTTTGCCGCCGCAAGCTTCACCCGATGGAGCTTCGTCGCTCGACGAGGTGACAGGGCCGCACCGCCACTCTCCCGCCGCGCTGCCGTCCGCAGAGGAAAACTCCATGTCCTCGTGACGACGCTCGCACTCACGCTCCTCGAGCGCCGCTCCCTTGCTGGTGCGCTTCACCACCGCACGCTTCCCCGTCTCGTACGTCCAGGCCACGAGAAGCCTCCAGAGCTTCACCCCACCGGTCACCTTCACCTGCTCGTCGTACGTCGTGTCGCAGACGACAATCAGCTTGCCGATGCGCTCGCCACCGCCTCGCCGATGGTCTTGTACGGACTCGCCTTCGTGCCTGTGCCTGTCGTTGCGGCGAGGCTGTTCACGAAAATGGCGTGCTCATCGCTCACCAAACACGCTTCCTCGCTCGGGCTCTTCGTTGTGTCGCACGCGCCTCCGTCCCCGCCAGCTCCGCCAGAAGCGCCCTCTTACCGCTCGTCCCCTCCGGTGTTCCCAGTGCCGCCTGTTCCTCCGTCTGTTCCGCCGCCTCCGCCCCGCCTCCGCCGGTTGCGCCTCCGCCCGTCCCGATCTCCGCCGTCGATGGAGACGGTGAGAATTCCTCGCTGGAACACGAAACAGAAACGATGAGGATGTCTACCCCACAGGACGGGCGGGCAGGCACCGCCTGGCCCATCATCGGCAAGGCGGATGGCGCGCTTCGATTGCTGGCGGTGCTGCGCCAGTTGCTGGCGTAGACGCTGGAGCTACTTCACTTCGAGCGTCTGTTGGCTGAGCCCGTCGATGCCGTCGTTGCTCCCAGCCTTGCCGCCTGTGCCTTTGTTGCCCTTCTTGCCGAGCGTCACTTTCGCGCTCGCGTCCACGCTCGGCGCAGCAGCGCCCTTCCACATTACCGCGATGCTCACCCCTCCCGCCCCGCCGCCGCCGGCTCCACCGGATGCGCCGGGGCCGCCGTTGCCACCCGAGCACCCAGGCGTGGTCCCGTTCCCGAAGAAGCCGATTTCCGTCTGCCCGCCTTGTCCCGCTGCACCGCTGCCGCCGTCTCCTGCGTCGCTCGTGACGAGCTCGCTGCCTGCGTCGACGCTCACCGTCGAGTCCACGGCGATGAGCGCGATGCTCGCTCCGCCGCCTCCGCCTCCAGGACCTCCCGCTCCCCCGCACCCTCCGCAGCCACCACCTCCCCCTCCCCCCGACGCTGAGCTTGCTCCGCCTCCTCCCCCCTGCCCGGGGGAGCCGTTCGGGGCCGTTGCGCCGCCTGTTGGCGTCCAAGCTCCGGAGGTGAGAGTGCCTGACGTTGATGCCCCCGTCGCGTCGGAGGCGGCGACAGCAGGTGAACCGTTGCTGCCGCCTCCTCCGCTGTTACACGGTTTCGTCTTATCGCCACCCTGACCGCCGGCGAGTGCAGGCAATCCAGGATTGCCATCCTGCGGTGTCGGCCCGCTCCCCGCCGCGCCTCCAATCGTCTGGTCTCCGGCCGGGCAGGTGCATGCCTTCACGGCTCCGCCAGCAAGACCTGTTGCGTTGTTTCCGTTCAGGGAAACCTGCGTTGGGTACGTGTAGGCGCTGAGAGTGCCGTTCGTTCCGGTAACGCCTTTGCCCGCCGCAAGCTTCACCCGATGGAGCTTCACGTCGCTCGACGAGGTGACTAGGGCCGCTACGCTACTCTCCCCCGCCGCGCTGCCGTCCGCAGAGGAAAACTCCATGTCCTCGATGACGACGCTCGCACTCACCCCGCTCACCTCGAGCGCCGCTCCCTTGCTGGTGCGCTTCACCACCGCACGCTTCCCCGTCTCGTACGTCCAGTCCGTACACGAGAAGCCTCCGTAGAGCTTCACCCCACCGGTCACCTTCACCTGCTCGTCGTACGTCGTGTCGCAGACGACAATCAGCTTGCCCGATGCGCTCGCCACCGCCTCGCCGATGGTCTTGTACGGACTCGCCTTCGTGCCTGTGCCTGTCGCCGCGGCGAGGCCGTTCACGAAAATGGCGTGCTCATCGCTCACCAAACACGCTTCCTCGCTCGGGCTCTTCGTTGTGTCGCACGCGCCTCCGTCCCCGCCAGCTCCGCCAGAAGCGCCTGTACCGCTCGTCCCTCCGGTGTTCCCCGTCCCGCCCGTTCCTCCGTCTGTTCCGCCGCCTCCGCTACCGCCGGTCCCGCTCGCGCCGGAAGCCCCGCCGGTTCCGGTCGAGCATGTGCTCGTTCCCTCGCAGGAGTCATCTGTGCCACACCCGAGCCAACTGGTCGAGGCAACGGCAGCGATCCAAAACGTAGCAAGTGAACTGATGCGCATCCCCGATTTCTCCTGCTTCCTTCAGAACTGTCCGCGAACAGCCAGCCCGCTCACGCGACCAATCGTCGGCGCGAGTTGTACTCCGCTTGCCGACTTCCGTTGGCCCTCCGGCCACGCCAACCACACCACCGCCGTCGCCGCTGCAAACACCCCCGCTCCGACGAAACCAACCGTCGCGATCGTGGCGTTCCGGTTTGCGCGGTCCCGCTTGTCCGACAGGTCACCGCACTCCTTCGTGTTCGCGCTATCTGCGCACCCGCCAGCTCCAAGCTTCGAGCTCAGCTCGTCTGCGTCACTCTTCGCGCCTTGTGAATCCAGTCCGAAGCCTATGCCCACACCCAACGACAGCAACGTCAGCCCGCCACCGGCGATGAGAAACGCCCCTTTGCTGCTCGCACCATCCTTCTGTGGCGTTCCGGCGTCGTGTGCGCCGGAGCCCTCCGACGGTTTCTCGTGCGCGCCGCCGGGCCCGGCCCCCGCGGTTGGTGCGGCACCCACTGTCTTCGCCAGTTCGAGCTGGATTGCCTGGTTTCCGCCAGCCGTTGCAACCACCTCCCGCTTTTCGCTTTCGTAGCCCTCCAGGCTCGCTTCAACGAAGTGTGTTCCCGGCTCCATGAACACCTCTGTCTCCAGCGGAGCTCGCCCGACTGCATTGCCCCCCACTCTCACCTCCGCCCCCAGCGGCTTCACTTCCAACCTCACCGTGAACACCTTCTCTCGCGCCGTCTTGTATCCTTCCTCGATCCGCTTCCGAGCGTCGGGTGCCGGATCTCGGTTGGGGAAGTTCTTCAGTGCGAACGCGAAGTGTTCGGCGGCGTCGCGGTGCTTGCCAAGCTTGAGCTCTGTCTGGCCGAGAAGCGCCGCGGTGTCGAAGCTCTTCTTGAGCGCCCACGACTCGGTGAGAGCCCGGTACGCTGCCTGCCAGTCCTTCTTGATGATGGCTCCCCGGCCCTGGTGAAAGAGCTCTTCTGGCGAACCGCCAGCGAGAGCTGGACTGGTCGACACCAACAGAGCGACGAGGGCGAGAGCAGCGGTGATGTGATCGAGGCGCATGACGAATGTCAGAGCATGGGGTTGTCGGGATCCGATGTGCCTGCCGGTTTCGCCCCCGGCCCGGACGCACCGGACGGCGGCGGCTTTGGCTTCGCAGTGGGCCTGGGCGCTTCCGGGCGCTGCGACTCCGCCACGGTGGGAGGGCGCTGGGCGGGGTTCGAGGGCGCCGAGCTGGGTGCGGCCGTCGGGGCGGACTCGACGCTGCGGACAGACATGGCCGTACCGGGTGTGGCGGTGACGCTCGGCGCTGCGACGGTTCGTTCAGGAGAGCGTGTGCGCAGTGCCGCAGCACCGATCACGAGCACGACCGCCGCGGCCGCGAGGACCCACCCCAGCTTGCCGGTGCCTCTCCGGCGCGGAGGGCCTGCCGGAGCAGGAGCGGCAAAGACCGGGTCCTCGGGCGGAGCGGCAACCGGTGGAACCACTACGGCGGTGAAGCCAGTGCTGGGTGGGGCTTCGTCCGCACCGGGGGCGCCCGCGTGGAGGCCCCGAAGCGTGGGCTCTCGCCGCACCAGATCGGGGATGGTGTCCTTCTCGACGACCGGGCTCTTGAGCTTCGGCTCCGTGGTGGCTTTTCGCGGATCGGTGACGGCGGCGAGCGCGACCGTCTGCATCTCGAACGTGTCGTGGGCGGTTCGCGCAGGCAGGTCTTGAGGCGCTTGATACGCCGCGGCCTGCGTCGGGAGCTGTACCTCCGTGCTCTCCCCAACATCCGCTTGATCTCCGGCCGCGGGGCGCGGTTTGAACGGCAGCTTCTCACCGCGGCCTGCTCGCGCCACTTCCTCCGCCGACAGGTGGTCGTACGTGGCGGGCTCGAACTCCACCGTTTCCAAGCGCTGCGGTGACGCCGCCTTGGCGGCGGGTTCGCTTGGCTTCGAGGCTCGTTCGGTCATCGCCCGCTCCCCGTGCTCCCGGACGATGGAGTAGCGCGACCCGGGCCTTTAGCCAAGAAGTGGGGGTCCGAGTACGCTGGACACACTGGCCGGGACGCCTTTCGCGCGGTGAACGGCGCATCGGCCTCGGGCCGGACGAGTTGCGCAGAAAGCGGTTCCCCCGGGAGCGAGTAGACTCGAACGAACGATGCCGGGACGCCCCGCCGACCTGAACGACCCTTTCTCCGGCACACCGTATCGTGTGCTCCGCCGCCTCGGCGCGGGCGGGATGGGCGAGGTCTTCGAGGTCGAACACGACGTCGTCGGACGGCTGCTGGTCGCGAAGATCCTCCGGCTCGAGCTGTCGAGCGATCCGGGGACGGTGGACCGTATGCGCGTCGAAGCGCAAGCTCTCGCCCGGTTGGACCATCCCAACATCGTCAGCGTCTCGGACTTCAGAACGACCGAGGACGGGCGGCCCTTCTTCGTGATGGAACGCCTCGCGGGCTCGACGGTCGGTCAAGAGTTCCGTCGCCGCGGCGCATTCGCGGTGCAGGAGGCGATCTCCATCGTCAGGCAGGTCTTGAACGCGCTGTCCGCCGCCCACGGGCTCGGGCTCGTGCACCGCGACATCAAGCTCGACAACGTCTTTCTGCACAGCGACCCTCGAGGCGAACGCGTAGTGAAGGTGCTCGACTTCGGCGTAGCGAAGATCATCGGTGGTCAAGGCCGCGCGCCTGCGCCTCCCGCGTTGCCGACCGCCGAAGGCGTGATCGTCGGCACGCCTCGCTACGTGAGCCCGGAACAGGTGCGAGGAAAAGGAGTCGACCAACGAGCGGACATCTATGGCGCTGGATTGATGCTCTACTTGCTGGTCGCGGGTCGCGGCCCGTTTGACCATGTGGAAGGCCGAAAGGACCTCCTCCTGGCCCACTTGTCCGAGGAACCGGAGCCGCCATCGAAGTACGCCAAACAGGCCATTCCGAGCGAGCTTGACGCAGCGATCTTGCGCGCAATTCGCAAGTCCCCCGACGACCGGTATCAGAGCGCGGACAGCTTCGAAGCCGCGCTCGCGTCCATCGCAAGTCGGCGAGCGGCATCGATTGGCTGGCTCCGGACTGAGCTCAGCCCCTCGCCAGGGCCCGCCTGCGCCACGGTGCCAACGGACACGGTTCGGACGGGCGCCCCCGAATTCCTGGAGACGACGAACGACCTTCGCGGCGCCCGCGTTCCCACTCCCACGGAGGTTGTGTCCGCGCCAGAGCCGGCCCGTACACCCGAGATCTCGACGCGAACTGCGCAGGGCGAGCCCGCGCCCGAAGCACCCGCGCCAACCCCGATGGCGCAAGAACCCCCACGCCGAGCCGAAGGACTCCCACATGCTAGCACTCGTCGCTGGGGTCGCCGCCGCCATGACCACGTCGCTCACGGGCGTCCTCTTCATGGAAGCACCGAGCGGTGGCGCAGTAGCGGGTCTGGTGGCGGCCAGTTTGGTGGCCGCGTCGATTGCGGTCGTCGTCGCGACGCGGATCGCGCGCTGACGTTAGAGGCGTTTTCGAGACGCTCCTTGTTCCGAAGCGCCGCGCGAGTATGCTGCAAGCTGCCCGACGGGTGTTGGGCTGGGTTGTGGGACGATGAACGGAAGCGGTTTCTCAGACCGGGACGACCCGTTCCAGCCGGGCGATCTCGTCGAAGGGCGCTACCGTGTGATCAGGCGTCTGAGCGCCGGTGGCGTCGGCGCGGTCTACGAGGCAGAGCACGCATTCACGGGCCTCCACGTAGCGCTGAAAGCACTACACAATCAGCGTGGCGACAACCCCGAGCGCATGCGGGCCGAGGCGCGCACGCTGGCCGAGATGCGACACCCGAACATCGTCCAGATCACCGATGGTGGCGTCGCTGGGCGGGTCGTCTGGTTCACGATGGAGCTCCTCGAAGGGCGGACGCTGCGCGAAGAGATCAGCACGTCCGGTCCGCTTGGGATCGCCCGAGCGTTGATGTTCGCCGCGCAGATCGCGGAAGGTGTCGCCACCGCCCACGCCGCGGACGTCATTCATCGCGACTTGAAGCCCGAAAACATCTTCGTCGTTGCACAAAGCGACACGATCAAGATCTTGGACTTCGGGACGAGCAAGATCACCGGCAAGCAGCGCCGCTCCGTCATGCTCAAGACGACCGACCGATTTCGCCTCATCGGCACTCAGGCGTACATGCCGCCGGAGAGGCTTCGTGCCGGTCTGGCGGACGCGCGCGCCGACGTCTACGCCATCGGACACATCCTCTACGAGATGCTGGCCGGGCGGCACTGCTGGAGTGAAGGCCCCGGGCCACTCGACCTTCCGGCCCCGCAGGAGCTCGGCCTCCGCCAGATCTACACGCCACCACCCCCGATTCGGGAACACACTCCGGACGTGCCGGAATGGGTCGAAAGCGTGGTCCTCACCGCTCTTGCGAAGGACCCAGACCATCGCCAGCAAACCATGGGGGAGCTTTCACGAGAGCTGCGCGCCGCCCTCGATCGCTACTCTCGCGAGCACCCCGTCGAAGCGCCGCGAATGCGCCGCTCCAAGACGGCGGGCGATTCGCTGGTGACCGAACCGGTGCTTTCGAGTCCATCGCGCGCCTTGGATACGGCGACCACGCGCGAACAGCCACTTTGGGCTCTCCACGCGCCACTCGTCCGCGCCGCTGGCGACCGAGCCCGCATCGATACGCTCCTCGTGTGCGGAGCGGCACGTTTCGCCACGGCGAACACCGAGCCCGACGACATCGAGAGGGGCGTGCGACTCCTTGCCGATCGAGAACAGGAAGATCCGGGCCGCCGCGGCATGGTCCGAGCGCTCGCGTACACCGTGCACGACGCGGCCGAGCCGGTACGAGAATCCGTGCGCAAGCTGCTCGGATGGGTCGGCGCCACCACGGGCGACGCGCAAGAGGAAGCCATCGCCCACCTCCTGCGCTCCATGGCGAAACGAGGCTGGCGGCCGGAGGGCGATCGAATCGAGCCGCTTCCACACGCGGCGCTTGCCCTCGGCGGGGCCATGCTCATGCAACCCGCCCGCCGCCTCGACTCCGCCGAAAACGCCCTCGTTCGCCTACGCGATCACGACATCGACGTGGAGAGTCTCGCAGTGTCGGTGATGGTCGCGTTTGCCAGGACCGAGAGCGAACACCACGCCGCGCCGCGCGGCGCACTCCTGGCGCTGCTCCTCGGCGGAGGCGAGGATTCGGAAATCGCCCATGCCGAGCTAGCTCAGTTCGTGCTGAGCGCGGCCGCAGTGCCGGACTCCGAACCCCGAGCACAGCGCCCCGTGCGCGCCTCGCGGTCAGAACCCTCTGCCCAAGCGGAGCCCCGGGTGCACGTCCCCGCGTCGCCGACGCCGCCCGCGGTGTCGAGCTCGCGCCGGCAGCCCGAACCCAAGGCGCTGCCACGCGCGTCGCGGAGCACAGCAGCAACGATGACGTGGGTGCTCGTGCTGAGCGCTCTCGCCTCGGGTGTGATCATTCTCGCGTCGTTCGCTGTGCGTTCGCCGCGGCGTAGCGTAGCCCCCCCGGCCCCATCCGCCGCCACTAGGGTCACCTTCGCGACAGCACCCGCGCCTGACCGTCCGCCCCTCGAAGCGCAAGCAGCGCCTGCTTCGTCGACGTCGGCCCCAGTTCGTTCTGCAAACGCCCAGGTGGCGCCCATACCGAGTGCTCGCTCGCCAATTCGGAGCCAGACTGCGCCGCCCAAGCGGCCGTTGCCGGCCTCTGGCTTGTGAGCGCTCCGCGGCGCGTGACCCGCGCGTCAGCTTCGACTCAATTCCACCCGGACCATTCAAGCTCGCGGTCACCCAAGGGGTCCGCGAGCAACGGGAGACGTTTGGCAGGGGCAGTGACACGTGCGCTGTCCGTCACTCGCTCCGGCTCCGGGTCCGCCCATCCTGTGGCGGTCGCAGCGACGCAGAGCTGCTGGTCGAGCTCCGACACGTCGCACGCCTAGTCGCCTAGGAGCACGAGGCGCAGCACGGGTGCAGACGGCATCCGCGAGGAGCGTCCGGTAGACCATGCTGCGCTCTTCGAGCAGCAGGTCGTGCGGGGCGCGTTCAGACTCTGGAGTCGCGCACGCCGCGAGGACCTGAGTTCCGAAGTCGAGGTACGTCTCGACGCGATTGCGCTACCACCGACCAATTGGCGGATCACCTCGCTTGTGGCGAGTCGGCCGAGCGCGGCCACCGCCGCGTGTGACGCAGCGTCGTTCAACTCGAGCGCGTCCAAGAGCCCTTCGAGGGCGGCTGGGTCCGGGTGCCGCTCGAGGACGCCGATCACCACCACGCGGATGTCCTCGGTGAACCGCTCTGGCGCAGCCAGCGCGGCGCAGAGGTGCTCGCGGCGGTCGCGAGGTGGCGGAGCGACATCGCAGCGCGCAGCAGTTGCGAGCCTGGCCTTGAGAGAGCCCGCAGGACCTCCAATGTCGCCGCGAGGCATGCCGCGTTGACCGTAGGCGTCCAAACGTACAGACTAGCTTCTCACAACAAGCCGCCGTGAGCGGTTGATGGACTAACCGATGCGCAATCTTGCAAGGGCGTGCGCCCTGGTGGTCTTCAGCGCTGCCTGCTCGAGTCAGTCGACGAACCCCTCGGGCAGCGACGGAGGAGTTGGAGCTGGCGGCGACGCGGGGATCACGGGCAGCGGTGGGGGAGCGGGACGGGTGCGGAGGATGGCGCGTGCGCCGCCTGACGGCTCGCCAGGCCCGGTGGCGTACTGTGGTGCTCTCCGGCTCTGTCTGCGTCGATAGGCGGCTGGCCTTGCACGCCGACGGGGAGCCGAGCACGGCCGTCTCGTGGACCGAGGCCGTGACGATCTGCGAGGCGCGTGGCGCTGGGCTTTGCACCGAGGCTGAGCGCGAGGCCGCTTGTCCGGATGGGCAGGTCTCGCTGAACACGCCGGCCAACGGCTTCTATTGCGGTGGTCCAGCAGCAACGTGGGGTGGTCGACCTCGGCGTCGTGCGTTGACGCGCGATGCGTCTCGCCGTGCTGCAACTCCGTGGCGTACCTGCCTGCCAGTGCTCGAAGCCGGCGAGCGACTTGCAGAGCTACCGCTGCTGCAAGAACCTGTGAGGTCCCGGCCCGCACGCTCGCCAGCGCGCGCGAACGGACCATTGCCCGGCGTGATCGCTCGGTCATCGGCTCACCCCCACGTGCGTGGGGACGACTCTGACACCGTGATCCTGGGCGGGAATACCGGCGGCTCACCCCCACGTGCGTGGGGACGACCAGTGCGGCGAGTTTGGCTGGCTCGCCGTGGACAGCTCACCCACGTGCGTGGGGACGACCGAAGCTACCGGCGCCTATCCCAATTCATCAACAGCTCACCCACGTGCGTGAGGACGACGATATCCACGTCGAATTCATCCGGCACGTCGGCTCACCCCCGTGCGTGGGGACGACTCCTCACGTCCGAGCTCTCGGACACCAGACACCCGGCTCACCCCACGTGCGTGGGGACGACGGGTACGAAGGCGTCGCGGCTCAGGTCCTGAACGGCTCACCCCACGTGCGTGAGGACGACGGCAGCGGGCGCAGGGCAGGCGTGCAGGGCCGGCTCACCCCCACGTGCGTGGGGACGACACGAAGGCCGCGTGATGCTCGTTCTCCATGGGCGGCTCACCCCCACGTGCGTGGGGACGACTCCGGAGTCCCGCGCCGCTGCCCAGTCGACGACACAGCTCACCCCCACGTGCGTGGGGACGACCCAGTCGTTCGCGGCTTCGAGGTCCGCGATTTCAGCTCACCCCCACGTGCGTGGGGACGACCCGGGCTCCGACTTCAAGTACTCCCACAACGGCGGCTCACCCACGTGCGTGGGGACGACCAGGCGTCCCGGTGAGCGGCGGATAGGCGGCTCCACCCCCACGTGCGTGGGGACGACAACCTGTACCATTCATCTCGCGTGTCTTTTACGGCTCACCCCACGTGCGTGGGGACGACGTTTTCGGCCAGCGGGAGCACCGCGTAGACCTCGGCTCACCCCACGCGTGGGGACGACCCCTTCCATTCCGCTCACGGGGGCTTCGCCGTCGGCTCACCCCCACGTGCGTGGGGACGACGACTCGCGCCGAACGTGGAATTCGTCGAGGCGGCTCACCCCCACGTGCGTGGGGACGACAACGCCAGCAATTCCAAGCAACAATCCTACGGCGGCTCACCCACGTGCGTGGGGACGACTGAGTGTCAGGCTGCTTGTCGTACGCTTTTACCGGCTCACCCCACGTGCGTGGGGACGACCCGGGTTCCGCCTTTTGGGGCGAATCTCACAGCTCACCCCCACGTGCGTGGGGGTTTCGACTCCACGGTATCATCCGAGGGTTTTGGAGTAACCGGCTCACCCCCACGTGCGTGGGGACGACTCACCGGGCGCAGCTTCCCGTTCACGTAACGCCGGCTCCCACCCCCACGTGCGTGGGGACGACGTCGTCGACTGCATCAAGGCAGGCATCCCGTTCCGGGCTCACCCCCACGTGCGTGGGGACGACCCCCGCTGGGCCCCTTGCAGGGGCTCTCGGGGCGGCTCACCCACGTGCGTGGGGACGACGTGCTCAGGCTAGCTGGGCTTCTCGTTGTTCTCGGCTCACCCCCACGTGCGTGGGGACGACGGACGAGGAGGCGTGAGCCATGTCGCTCTCCATCGGCTCACTTTACGTGCGTGGGGACGACGCTCGTGCGCGCCGCGGAAGGCGAGTCCGACGACGGCTCACCCCCACGTGCGTGGGGACGACTCGTTTGAGCTCGGGCGTGACGGCCGCCGCCTCCGGCTCACCCCCACGTGCGTGGGGACGACCTCGACAGCCCGTGCTCCGGGCCGTCGCCGCCGGCTCACCCCCACGTGCGTGGGGACGACCCTAGCCGAAGCGAACTAGAGCAGGCGTGCGGCTCACCCCCACGTGCTGGGGACGACCTCCTGGGGACGCGGGCCTTGACGCGTCATCGGCTCACCCCACGTGCGTGGGGACGACACGGAGAGCGACACTGCGCGCGTGGGAGTCCGCTCACCCCCACGTGCGTGGACGACCCGTTGTCGTCGCCCCAGCGGCGGCGACCCCTCGGCTCACCCCCACGTGCGTGGGGACGACTGAACCGAACGTCGGCCAGCGGGTTCTGTAGACGGCTCACCCCCACGTGCGTGGGGACGACATCGGATTGGCCTCGGCCACTGCCGCGGACGGCTCACCCCACGTGCGTGGGGACGACCACGCTGGCGAGACGCTGGCAGTCGGCTCTGCCGGCTCCACCCCACGTGCGTGGGGACGACTTGTGGGAAGCTAGCCCCTCGGCGACGAATTTCGGCTCACCCCCACGTGCGTGGGGACGACCTCATCAAAGCAGACTTGGAAATCCAAAGGCGCCGGCTCACTTCCGTGCGGGGCCGGCCATCGCCCCGAGGGCGAAAGGGGCGTGGCTCACCCTATGACGCAGGACAGGCAAAGTGTCGCCTGTGTTGCCGGACCGCCGGATTGTTCCACCCCGTGCGTGGCGGGACATTGATCTCAACACAGGCTCATGCAAGCCAACGGCTCACCCCCACGTGCGTGGGGACGACTCCGCCGTGGATGCGACTCCCGCGGGCGAATCAGCTCCTTACGTGCGTGGGGACACGACAGGGATTCCGATCCTTCGGGCAGCGTCCAAGACGGCTCACCCCCACGTGCGTGGGGACGACTCGGGCGCGCTCGCGTCGGTCGCCGCCTTGCCCGGCTCACCCACGTGCGTGGGGACGACTCATATTCCGCCGTCACGGCCCCCTCGGCACTCGGCTCACCCCCACGTGCGTGGGGACGACGCTCGCGCGTGCTACGCGGACCCGTCGTCGATCGGCTCACCCCCACGTGCGTGGGGACGACTCCGGCAGCGCAGCCCGCAGGCGATCGGCGACGGCTCACCCACGTGCGTGGGGACGACGGACTTGAGCTGCGCGGACTTGAGCTGCGCGGACAGCTCACCCCCACGTGCGTGGGGACGACAACTTGCCGAGCTTCTTGGCGCGGCGGCGGGTCGCTCACCCCCACGTGCGTGGGGACGACGAGGACGACGCTCGCTACGTGCAGGAACGCCGTCGGCTCACCCCACGTGCGTGGGGACGACATGCCGGTGACGGTCGGGCGCCTCCCCCGCGGCGGCTCACCCCCGTGCGTGGGGACGACGGCCTCCTCGAGCATGCGCTTCTGGTTCTTCTCCGGCTCACCCCCACGTGCGTAGAGACGGCACGTTGCGTGGGCCAGCTCGCTCGTCGTCGGCGGCTCCCCACGTGCGTGGGGACGACGATAGCTGTTTCCAAACCCAAACCCGAGCGTCCGGCTCACCCCCACGTGCGTGGGGACGACCGGAGCAGGGTCGAGCGAGTCACGGCGGTCGTCAGCTCACCCCACGTGCGTGGGGACGACTAGCCCGAGGCTAGTAGCGAAAGCGCGCAGCTCGGCTCACCCCCACGTGCGTGGGGACGACTGACACCTTGTAAGTCGCGGAACTTCCGGCTTCGGCTCCTTTACGTGCGTGGGGACAGCATGAATTCCCTGAATAAGCCACCGAACCTATCGGCTCACCCCCACGTGCGTGGGGACGACATCGCGATCGCGTCCGCGGCGTGCTCGCTCAGCGGCTCACCCCCACGTGCGTGGGGACGACGCGCTCACCGGCGGGCTGCGCCGGAGGACCGCGGCTCCCACCCCACGTGCGTGGGGACGACGCTGGTTCCTCTGCTCGCGTCCTCGTCGTCATCGGCTCACCCCCACGTGCGTGGGGACGTCTTCGCCGAACCGGTCGGCGAGCGCGTAGTACGGCTCACCCCCACGTGCGTGGGGACGACTAGTTCGGGTGCCGCGCCGCGCGTGCCTGAACCGGCTCACCCCCACGTGCGTGGGGACACCGACGGCTCGGCCGACTCCGGCAACCAGCCCGTGCCCGGCTCACCCCCACGTGCGTGGGGACGACGAAAACGTAGTCATGGCCGTCATCGACACACCGCGGCTCACCCCCACGTGCGTGGGGACGACTCGATGGCATCGCTCGCCGATGACGCTGCAGTCGGCACCACCCGCGTGCGTGGGGACGACAGTCGCGTCCGCATTCGGAGTGCGTTCATGTCGGCTCACCCCCACGTGCGTGGGGACGACCGCTCCTGTTGGTAGCTTGTAGCGCCGTGGTCGGCTCACCCCACGTGCGTGGGGACGACACGATGCCGCGAGCGGCGCGTCCGTTCGGCTACGGCTGCCCCCCACGTGCGTGGGGACGACTAGGAGCGGACCTTCGGAGCCGCCGCTTCTCGGCTCACCCCGTGCGTGGGGACGACATCCCCGTTGGCGTAAACGTAGACCTTACCAGCGGCTCACCCCCACGTGCGTGGGAGCGCGACTCCACGTCGCCCTTTTCCGCGGCCTCCTTCGCCGGCTCCCGCACACGTGCGTGGGGACGACGTGTCCAAATCATCGGCGCAGCCCCTGTTGCCGGCTCACCCCCACGTGCGTGGGGACGACATCATGCCGTGCAGACCCTCGACCTCGGCCTTCGGCTCACCCCCACGTGCGTGGGGACGACGGCGCGAGGTGTGGCGCGCGAAACGGTCGGGCGGCTCACCCCCACGTGCGTGGGGACGACCGGGTGGGTCTTCCGGCAGGCCTTCGCGTAAGCGGCTCACCCCCCACGTGCGTGAGGACGGCGGCCCCTCAGGGAGCAAGCGGGGCTAGAACCCCACGGCTCACCCCCACGTGCGTGGGGACGACTACCTGAATCCCAACAACGGAGCGAGCGCAGGCGGCTCACCCCCACGTGCGTGGGGACGACGTGGCTTGGGTCCTGAAAGACTTGGGTGGTATCGGCTCACCCCCCACGTGCGTGGGGACGACGACAGCACGTGAAAGGCGGCAACACGAGAGCCCGCTCACTGCGTGCGTGAGACGACTTCGCGATACAACTCGATGACCGCGTATAAGTCCGGCTCACCCCCACGTGCGTGGGGACGGCTGTCTATCCAGGACGGCAATGGGGACAAGGACCACGGCTCACCCCCGTGCGTGGGGACGACTCGCCAAACCCGCCGCCGACCGCTTGAGCTTTGGCGGCTCACCCCCACGTGCGTGGGGACGACACATACAGATTACGCGACGTTGACCGACCAGCGCTACCCGATGTGTTGGGCCGGTCGCGGCTCAGCCCTTCGAATCGAGCGGTCGGCGAACCAGGAGCAGTCCTTCCATGTCAAAGACCGAGCGGCTCGTATCGCCGTACGTTTCTACAACGAAGCCCTGTTCGTTGTAAGCCCGGTAGAGCAGCATCATCGCACCCTTTCGAATTCGGGTGCGCGCAAGAGCCCAAAGCTTGTCCCGTACGCGAGCACTTAGCGTGCCGACATAAACGCCCGCGCGGACCTCGATCATCCACCGCGTCAACTGACCGCGCAGCCCAGGCGTTGCCCGCTCCAAGATGATCACGGTCAAAACGGCACCCCGTCATCGTCGGATGATGCAGCAGGCCAGTCCACATCCGCCTCGTAGGCGTCGCCGCGTTCTTCTCCGTGTGTCTTGGCGAGCGGCGGGCCCGCGGTCCCGTAATTCCGACCGCCTTCGGTGCGGGTGCCATCTTCGTTCCAGAGCGCGCCTGGCGTCGCACCAAGCCCCTGCTCCAGATCCTCGGCAGCGTCACCGCGATGAACGAAGAGCGTCGCCTGCTCGGGCGCTAGCCCCAAGACCCTCTGGATGTCGGGCACGACTCGCTCGATGAGGCGAGTCGAGTGGAAGAGCTCCCGACAAGCACGGCGCGCTCGGCTCTCGACGCCGAGCGTCCCGCCTTTCACGGTCTGAAATGCTGCGGGCACCGTCACATCGACCTTGTAGAGGTCGGCGATGTCGTACACGAACGAATGCTGCTTGCCGACGTGGAGGAATCCCAGGCCAGGAGAAAATCCCGTTGCGACGATCGCCGCGTGGCACAGACCATACAGGCACGCGTTGGCTGCAGAGAGAGCACGATTGACGGGGTCGGCCGCTCCCCAGTCGCCCTGTTTGTAGTTGCGACCGCGCCACGGCACGCCGGTTTCGCGCGAGACCCGGGCGTACGCTTCGCGGACACGCACGCCTTCGTGACCGCGTATCTGCTCTATGGTGAGGTCCTGCGACAGGCCGTCGGGGAAACGCAGCGTGTATAGCCGCCGGACTACCTCCAGGTGCTCGCGCTTCGATGCCCAGGCCCTCGCCTGGCATTCGAGGTGGTGGGCACGTCGCGTTTCTCCTACGCCCGAGGCGTAGAACCTACACCCGTCCTCCCCGCACCACACCATCGAGCACCCGCTCTCCGCCAGGGACAGTACCGCCGCGTGGGTGATCGTCACCCCTGGGCCGAGCATCAACACGGAGAGCGCAGCAACGGGCACCTGCGTCCTGCCGGACTTGTCCTGGAGCTCGATCGCGTAGTCCGCCCGCGCGATTCGGACCTTCTCGGCGTACAGGAAAGTCCAACTATCCGCGACGCGAGGGAGCTGAGCGAGGTCCGTGACGACGGGCTCGCTCATTCGACCGGCGCCAGGGACAGGAGTCCGAAGCCATACGCCTTTCCGGGCCCTACGCCTCGGAGCACTGCCTCTCTGAGCTGGGCGCCGTTGGTGACGATGAGGATGCCCTCGAAAGCAGTGCCCTCGTGCACCACCGTTCCGCTTCCACGCCGGCCATGTCGAGCCTGTATCGGACTGACGCGCAGGGCCAGGCTGGCGCCAGCGCCGTTGGCGACACTGAACCCGTGTCGCGAACTCTGGCGCTGGATCCACGCGAGCCGATCCTCTTCACGGCGGAGTGGCACCCTCGATCCGTTGGACTTCGTCCCATCAGGGCGAGTCTTTGTGTCGATCTTCCGGGTCGTGTTGGCATGCAGTTTGAAGCGATACGTCCCAACGAGATCGGCAAGCAACCGGTCGAGCCGTGTCGACGGGGAACCGCGAGACGGGTCGCGGAACCCGGGCGGCAGAGCCTGGAGCTCCGGCGGCTCTTGCGACTGCAGCAGGACTCGAGTCGCGCCTTCAGCCTCTCGAGTCTCCAATCGGTAGAGAACGCTCAATGCGCTTCTCGCCGTTGGCGCGTCCACGTTGCGAAAGAGCGACATCAAGCGCTCGTGCATGCGCTGCGTATCTGCGAGACACCTTCGCACTTCGCGATCTTCAGGGTTCAGATAGAGCGAGGTCAGAATCATGACGCCTCCTTTGGCCCGTGCGTCGACGGCCCTCGCGCTCGGACGTGGAGCGCAAACCGCTCACGCCACTGGCGGGGTAGTGGCCCGGCCAGATCGTCGCGCAACGGAATGCGGCGCAAAGCGTCGGAATGAGAGGTCGTGTCGAGGTAGAAATCGAACGCTCGTTCCTCACCAATGCGACTCGAGTCCGTCCGACCGAGAGCCCGTTGCGCGTCGAGGGCGGCCAAGAGTTCAGGCGGACCGAGTGCGAGCCCGTCGAAGAGCGCAATGGGGTCCGCCCCCAAGACCTCGCGCGACAGCAGGAGCGGCACGGACGGAACGCAGGTTCGACGTCCAAGGTAGGGTGCGAACACCGGCGATTCGAGCGCACTTGCGATCTTCGCGAGCGTGCCCTTGGGGCCTGGAACGAGCACCGCGGTGAACGACGCATCGCAGAGGTAGTCTCGCTTGCTCTGTATGGTCTGGCGGGTATCGCTCGCGTTGGGGTTTCCCTGGATGGTCTGGTCGTCGACGAGCGTCGTACCGGGCGCATCGACTCGGACATGAACCCGCGTGCCCTCCGCGAGCTCCAATAGCGCACGAACGTTGGAGCGCCTTATGCCCATGCAAGCCGCGACCAACCCGATCACGGCGCTGCGCGTGGGGAACGGCAAGGTCGGTCGGTTGTCTCCGATCGTCGCGCCCCCCCAGGCTTGTAGTGGGCCGTGTAGTCGAAGCGCGACTCCTCGAGCCGTGCTCGTCATGTGGCGGCCCGCTGTGGAAGAGCATCCAGCGCTCGCGCGAGCTGCGCCGACAGTTCATCGATGCTTTTCACTTGCTCGCCCGTGGGCGCGACCTCGTCGACGTCGCGCAGGCAGAGCACGGAGCGGGCGACCACGTGAGCCCTGCGACCGTAAGCCTCCTCGAGCCGGTTGCGGTGCCGGGCGAAGCGAGAGATTGAAGCTGCCATCACGTCGCCGTCTGCTTCGCCCGGCGCCACGGGCTTCAGGAATGCGTTGGCAGGCTCAGCGGTTCGCCCCGGCGAACGACGACCTCGACGAACTCCGCGGGTGTGTGCGGGGCCGTTCCGGTCTTCTTCCCCTTCGGCGTCGAACTCGCGACGGCGCGAATCAGCGCGGGCAGCGCTTCCCGGGCGAGCTTCGCAGCCTCGGAGTCGGCTACGCGGCCACCCGCGCTACGCCGGCCGAGGTTCTGCTCGAGCTGCTCCAGATCGCAGCACGCATAGAGATACAGAACCGAGCTTGCGTACTCGCTCTCGCCCAAGTGACCCGCGCCGGTCCCCTGCCCCAGATCATCTACCGCCGTGAAGTAGTCGTATTCGACTTCGACCTTCTGAGTCCCGAGCGCGTGAGCAACCTGCAGCGCCCCGTCGACCGTGTCGAGCTCGTCACTCGTCACGAACCGCCCGAACAGCCCAACGTCCACCGCGTTCTTTGCGGTATGGGCCTCGAGGTATTCCCTCAACTCTTTGCGCAGCTTCTCCAGGGCCTTGCCGTCCGGCTTCTTTTTTTTCTTCTCGTCGAGGACCTTGGCCAATGCCGGCTTTCGGTCGCGCGCGAACTGCGCGAACGCCTCGATTTCCTGCCGACTCAAGAACAGCAGGTGGGCGGTCTTCGCTTCCGCGCCAGCCGTGCTCTCGTCGTCATCAGGCTCTGCGGCGTCGTCCTCCTCGTCAGACCCCGACCTACTCGAGGACTTCTTTCCGATCGAACCGAGCAGGGCGAGGAGCCCGTCCCGCGCAGCACTGTCGAAAGAATCCCCCAGCGCTTCGAAGACCTGATCGGGCAGTCGCTCGGTTCGAATCCCGAGCTGGTCTTCCGCGAACGGGCCCCGAAAGTGCTCCGACATGCGCCATGTCCGTTTGAGGCATTGGCTGGAGATGCGCAGCCGACGGGAACCGCCGAACACAGCAGTCTTGGGGGTGCCGAGATCGTCGCGGTTCAAATTGCTTGGCGGGAACGAACGGAGAACGTGGACTTCGATGAACGTGGTCATGGTGATCCTTCGGATGGAGGGTTGACGTCCGCCACGGCAAGCCGTGGACTCATGTCGCGAGGCGTGGGTGCGTAGAAGTCCTGTGCCCACTTACGACGTACGGCCTGGCTTTCGGCGAAGAACCAAAGCACGTCCGTCCCGAAGACTCCCCAGTCCAACGGCGCATCGTTCGCCCGAGCGAGTCTCAGCACCGCGCGCAAGCGACGATCGAGTTCGTCCCAGTCGCGACAGTCGAGCAACCGGCGAAAACGCAACGCCGCGCCGTCGCCGGGGCCGAGGTGACGACGAAGATAGCGGCCAAACGAAAACGTGTCGCTCCTGCGATGCCCTGCCCACGGGAAGAGCAGGGCCACGTGAGACAGCTGGCGTTGCTCACGGCCAAGCGCGCCAGCGATCCTCCAGTATTGGCCCAGGAGCGCCACGTCCTCTGCGGTGCGACTGCGTCTGAGCGGGGCCGTGGCCCCACGATCGAGTGCGTCGTATCGCCTGCGGACTTCGCGAATGTCAGACTCGAGCGAAGCGCGGAAACTCCCCCATTCGAGTTTTTCTGTCACGGCTAGCTCTCCTTTGTCACGGCGGATTGTGGGCGGATGACTGGGCGCGAATGGAGCTTCTGAGCGAGCCCCAGTCGTGCCTTCGCTACGCTCTTCTGCTTCCTCGGGTCGAACTCTGACAACGAGACGTGCGCGTCGAATATTCGGAGCGCGACAGCGCGGAGTTCTCGATGCATTGCTTCACTCGCGCGCTCAGTTTCCTGCTCGGCGCCGCCGCTGACGATCCCATCGAGCCATCGAACGAACGGCCCCTCCGATGCAGACCAGAAGGCCGCATCGGCGTCCGCAAGCGAGAAACCATCTCGCCTCTGGCCGCCGCGGGCCGCCACGAGCGCCTTCACCAGAGCGGTGCGTATCTCCTGTGCGTCCGACGAGAGGGCGCGAAGCCGCTCGATCGAGTCGCGGTCGTGCAACAACAGCTCGGTCAACGGGAACGCCTCGAAGAACCTCTTTTTCACATTTGCCTTGTCCCGATCGAAGTCCAGAACCATCAACCGAGGGCGCTTGTCTTTCCGCGCGAGGGTGCGCCACTGCTGGAGGACCAGCGCCGGCCCTTCCCTCGGGTGCTTCCGTTTCGGGACTTTCGACAGCGGCTCCAGCAATTGGGCGAGGCCCGTCCACGAGGGTCTCTTCGCGTTGAGTCTCACGACACCGATGCCTTGGGACTTGAGCTCGAGGGGCGAACAGGGGTGCTGCCACAAGTCGTCTTGCCCCTTCGTCGCCTTCTTCGTGAGCTCTGACTTCTGGAGCAGAGGCGAGAACCGAACCAGCTCGCCCACCGCACCAGAAAACGAACACACGCCGTGGCCAGCTGGCTCGAGCCACATCGCGCGCGGCTGGAAGAAGAGCCCTTCGACGAGTCCGATGGCCTGCCTGGGCGCCGCGGGACGCTTTGCGTTGCTCCACGGTCGGGGGCCGTCGGCAGCGTAGCGCGGCGCAGCGTACTCCTGCGCGAGTGTGTTGGCCCAAGCGGCGAGCCGGACAGAACCAGGGTCGATGAGCGTGAGCGCACCAAGCTGCCCAGCGGGTCCTGCTCCGTACCCGCGACCGCCGCCCCCGGCGAATGCCTGCTCGACGAAGAGCGCCACGAGCGCCACCGGCAGTGAGACGGCATCGATGGGCTCTGGTGGCCGGAAGAGATCCTGCGTCGGAAAAGCAAAGGACGCAGCGCCGCGCGTGGACTCGGCCACCCGCTTGACTTGCAGGAACGGCGATTCCCCGAACAGGTCGAAGTCGGCCTCGACGGGCGAGATCCGTTGCTCGAGCTCCTGGCGATCGAGAGGCCGCTCCATCCGAGTGATTAGCTCCGCTTTGTTGTTGGGTGCAAACAAGGCTTGCACCAGCGCAGAGAGCAGGAGGCGTGCGTAGATTCGGAAGTCATCACGTGGATAGTCGAGGTCCACTCCGTCCTTTTCGCCGGCGAGTAGCTCGACCGGAGATGCCCATTCGGTTGCGCCGTCGTCTCGGATGAGCGGCAGCCACTTGTCTTTCCAAGCGTTGAAGTGGAAGACGCCCGTTGTGTCGTTGGCCATCACCGTAACTGCTCCTCGCCCTTTTCGCTCACGAGCAAGAGCCCGAGCTCGCGCGTGTACAGAGCACGACGCTTCCGTCCGTCGAGTTCGAGCCAGCCGCGGAATCCGGCTGCACCTGGGGTCAGTGGCAACGGGACAACCCTGCTACCGAGCCCGGTTTCGTCTGCGAAACGTGAGAAGCGAAGGCGCCACCGCACCCACTCGCGGGTGCCGGCGCCGACCGTAACGCCATCCGCGCGGCCTCGTGCCGGAAGCGAAACCGTTTGGTCGATGAGATCGCCGACCAGGCGCCACGCGTCGCTCCGACCCGCATCGATATCCCAGTGCGCCGGGGACTCGGGCGCGTCCAGGCTGCGCGCGCCTTGCCCGTCCCAAATCAGAGGCAGCAGTGTCACCGACATGCCGTCGCGCGTGAACGCTTGGACGGTCTCCTCGTCGTCCGGCAGCGTGGCCTCGCCGTCCGGGTCTGCGGTCGTCGGCGGAATACAGCACTGCCGAGCTCGGGCCCGTCGCGCACGAAGCTCCTGCTCACGCTGCATGTCCACGCGAGCAAGCTCCGGTCCAGCGGACTGGATCAAGGTCGCCCGCGACTCCGGATGGTAGACGCGCTCCACGAGATCCCGAATGTCATCGGGCAGGCTCAGCCGCTCCCTGGTGCGAAGCAGCTCATGGGTGATCCAAAGCGTGGCTGCGTCGTAGACGTATCGCGACGGGCCAAACCGGAGCGCGGAAGCAGCGTCGTCGGAGGGGCCATGCACGATGAGCCGGGGCTCCTCCCAGCCACTCGGCCGGCGCCGCGCGTGGCGATGCAGTCTACCTGCGCGTTGAAATAGCAAATCGACCGGACAGAGATCGGAGTGCATCTCATCGAAGTCCAGGTCCAGGCTCTGCTCGACCACCTGAGTCGCAATCAAGATCCGCCCACCGTGCGGCGCGTTCTTGCCGAACCGCTCGAGCACGCGTTCTTCGACTGCCCTTCTGTCACAACCGCGGAAGCGAGCGTGAAAGAGGAATCTCTCCTCGGCCGCGAGGGCGCGGACCGCGGCGAGCGCGCCGTACGCACGTTGGGCCTCGCGAACCGTGTTTCGTATCCACACCACGCGCGCGCCAGCGGCGGCCGCTGCTACGAGCCTCGACAGGACCGCTGCCTCCCGAGTGGGGTCGCTCGTCGTTTCAGCGCGTTCCAGCGCGATGGTCTTGCGAGACCCACTTCTGGGCGCAGCAATCGTCGACACCCCGTCATGGCCGCACACCGTGACCAACGGGTACGGCTCTGCGCGCGCCTGGGCAAGCGTGGGAACGGCGGTCTCGGCCGACCCAGCGCGCCGGGTCACTCCGCCAAGCCACGCTCGAGTCAGCGCCACGCGGCGCTCCGCGGGGAGAGTGGCAGAAAGCAGGATCACAGGTACCTCGAGCGCGCCCAACCACAGGAGTAGATGCTCGAGCAAGACCTCCATGTAGGTGTCGTACGCGTGAACCTCGTCGATGATCACGACGTTTCGCGACAACCCGAACATCCGCACGAACTGGTGTCGCACGACGAGCGCCGACTGCAGCAGTTGATCGATGGTGCCGACGCCGAACTGCGCGAGCAAGACTCTCTTCCGGCTCAAGAGCCACCTCGCACAAGCAACGGACGCTTCTGGCGCGTCAGCGTCTTCGGCCCTAAGACCCCTCCGCACCAAGGCCTGGAAGGGTTCGTGGCGACCGGCACGACTGTGCGCCAGCGCTAGCTCGACCCTCTCGCCAGGGAACAGCCGTTCGAGCATCTGCACGACACGCGAGAACATCGCGTTGGACGTTGCGAGAGTGGGCAAGGCGACGGTGAAGCCATCGACGCGCGATGCGGCGAAGAAACGAGTGGCCAGCGACAGAGCGGCTTCGGTCTTACCCTTGCCCATCTCCGCTTCCACGATCACCAACGATGGTTGCTCGGGCACGATGCGCTCGGTGAGGAGTTGGACGTCGCGTGGTGAGTAGCCTGGAAAGAGCTGCCCGAATCCGACCGCACTGCCCGACGAGCGCACGAGCCCGGCCTCCGAGCACGCCTGCGCGGCGCGATCGAGCGCACACCGCCAGTATTCTCCGAGGTGCAGAACCGGCACTGGTTCGTATGGAAAGTGAGCCACGTTCGAGCCGATCCAGTCCGCTACCGCGCAGAGCCCGCCGAGCTGCTGCACGAGTGCACCGTCCACACTCCGCGGCCAAGGAAGCTGAGCCCCAAGCGACCGGAAAAAGGCAAGGACACGGTGGAGGAATACGCGACGGGCACGTTCATCGTCGCATCGGACGGCGCGCGGGAGCTTCGAACGACTTGGATCAGGCTCATCGCGGGTCGGTAGTGACCCGTGATGGCCGCACACCGCGCGAAGAAGGGCCAGCGCACCGTCGCCAAGCTCAGCTTCGAGCTCCCCCAACACCTGCTCGTCGTCTTCGATCTGGCGGAAGCCCTCCGTTCCGTGATCGTACTTGACCCGCTCGATCCCCTGGGTTTCCGGCCGTAGGACATCCGCGATCCCCGCCTTCCGCTGGAACCGCGTATCGAGCTTGCCGATGTCGTGTAGCGCACACACCGCGGCAGTTGAAGGAGCGACAGCATCGCCGGGAAGTCCCGTAACGTGAGCGAGCTTCGACCGAAGCGCGGGGTTTTGCTCGACCAGCGCAAATGCACAGGCTGCGACGTCGAGTGAGTGCCCGAGCACCCCGTGGTGAGAGTGGCCCTCAGCGGCGAGTGTCGGGTCAGCCTTGGCCCAGTACTGAGCGAGAAGGGAAGCGTCTTCGGGCAGGAGACGGGCAGCATCGACGTTCACCGCGGCCTCCGTTTCATCGCAGACGAACGTGTACGCGTCCGTGACGCGCTATCCTCAGTGCAGAGGGCGACCGAATAGGACTACCTGCGGACATGTTCAGTCGGGCGCCCACGGTGTCCAAGTTGGCCCGTGCAGCGCCGCTGCCCAGGTCGACGACCATCTCGCGGAGCGCTCGCGGGCCTATCACCTTCGCATTCTCGCCGAAGCCGACCAAGTACCGCGCAAGCACGTCGAGCGCTGCGGTGCGCAACACAATGTTCGCCGCGTTGGGCGTCCAAGTGATGAGTGCTGCGTCCGGCGCAACGGGCAGACTCCCGAGGGCCCACCGTGCGACGGACTTGTCTATTTCGAACTCGCACGTCTGAGCCACGCCCTTCCGAAAGCCGTCCATGCTTTCGCGCACGAAAGCGAGGACAGACTCATCGGAGGCCTCTCGGTATGGCTCCTCTGTAGCGAGGCGCGCGCTTCGTATGCGCTCTAGGCGAAACCACTTGAGCTCGCCGGATTCGTGGCAATACGCGACTGCGCGCGCGCGTTCGCCATACAGGATCCGCTGGATTGAGAGGCACCTCGCGCTCTCTGTCCCGCGACTCGCAGAGAAGTAGATGACCTCGAGCGGTCGGCGGCGTGCCATTCCATCTTCAATCGTCGTCAACAAGGCGTCGTCGCCAGTCGGCAACGCTTCGGCGCGGGACGCGAACGTGGGTCCCATCAACTTCGCAAGAACGCGCTCCCGGTCCTGGGACCGCGGCAGCCGCGCGAGGAGGCGCGCGATGGCGGCGAGATCCTCTGGCTCGAGCCGTCCGCCGCTTGTCCGCGGCCCGGGCCAAGACGCGGGCACACTCCAGTAGACGTGGGGATGCTCTTCATCTCGCTCGAGCGGCATGCCGGCTGCGCTCAAGCTGTGCAGGGCTTCACGAACGGCGCGCGCACCGACCCCACAGACACGTTCGAGCTCTTTTTGCCGCCACGTTGGTTGCCGCAGGAATGCGACGACGATCTGCGCCACAGTCTCCGTGCTGCCTCGCCGACCCACCGCTCCGTCCCTCCGCGCCTCAGGGGTGTCCGGTCTCACCTCCAGGCCGTTCGAGAGCCTGTCACCACCCGTTCCAGGTTGGAAGCCCGTGCTTCGGTGTCAGAATTCCGACACCCACGGCGCAAGCCCCGTTTCCCGCGGGACGGGATGGCGTTGCCTGGGCTCGTGGCGTACCGGTTGGCGGGCGGTAACCGTTCCGGGATGGACGGCCCCCGCTCAACAAGGGGGTTCGCGCTGTGGATCGCAAAGCGGCCCAGCCCCGCCTGCGTCGTCGGCAAAGTAGCGCTCCTCCCAGAACGCCGAGTCGACCTTCGCTTTGTGCCGGAGCTGCTCGTCCATCACGAACGTTCGAATCAGGTCTCGCAAGATCGCTTTGCTCTCGGCCGCGATCTCGCTGACCTGCTTGCTCACTCCCGCGATCGTGAAAGTACCGTTCGCCTTGTAGTCTCCGTGTACGATCTTGCTACGAACTTTGTACAAGTCCTTGAGCGTGCGGTAACGGGCGCGCCGCTGCTCCCTCGAGCATAGACAGGCATAGTTCAGTGCGACCCGCATGGTGAGTTCCGGAGCGTTTTCGGAATTCAGAAGCGCCTCAATACCCACAAAGGCATCGACTATTCCGTCAATCGGGGAACGACGGCTCTCAGCGTCTCGCAACCTGTCCTTGGCCAGTTCCAGACTTTTCCGACAGGGTTCGAGGCAGTGGTCAACGAAGGATGAAAGGCCGGCGAGTTCCTCAGCCGCGATCGGAAAAAACGCGAGGGTTGGCGTCCGCTCTCCGATCGTCAGGCCAGACACCAAGGTTGCAGTTTCAGCCGGCTCCAGGCGAAATAGTGCAATCGGACTGGCTCCAGACTTGAAGGCGTGGAGGGCTGAGTGGACCTGCTCCACCGGACGCGCAGTATCGAGCCACCAATCTTCCGGACCGCTCCGTGGCTCGAAAAACAGCTCCGTTTCAAACTCTCTTTCCAGAACGGTCTTGTTTGCGAACGCGTCGAGCTGCGGCTTGCTGAAGAGATCAAACTCGAGGAGCTTCTCGAGTTCAGCTTGCCCCAGCGCTCGATATACGACGCCGTTCGAAAAGCCAAGGCGCAGGTCCGCGGGAACGGGCGCGTTGTTCTCGAGATGTGCCACGAAGCGCATGCGAACGCGTTCGCGGGCAACCGCGCGGGCGAACGTATCTACAGTGGCTTCCGCAGAGCTGCCCTCGTGTAGAACCACGGCGCGCCCGAGGCGAGCAACGACTTGATCGGGCGCGGTCGCCCATCCGGCGAAGCGCGTCGCCATCCAGCTCGGAAACCACTCATGCGCGGTCGCTTCGCGAAACTCCGTGAAGTGCGGACATTGCGGTAGCGACCTAAGCAGCGTGATGGTCGAATGCACCCCGATCGCGGGCTCAACGGCATACGACACTATTGAGCCGGCGAGCCGTTGGACGCTTCGTAGATCACGGGGCTCACTTTCGCGCAGCCGCGTCGCTGCGGCAGCAACAGCCGAGGTCAACAGGCTGACAATTCGCGGAGTGAGCCCCGGCACGCGGCTGAACCTAGCGCAGAGGCCCCACTCCTCAAGTCTCGCCCGAGTCGACCGTTCCCGTGAGCGAATGTGGTCCCTTCCGCCCTCCATCGCTCCCCGCTCGGTGCCGCTCACGCTGATGCCGCCGCCCCGGCGTGCCGGTCGGACCGCCCTCGTGCTCGCGGGCGCGGCGTGGGCCCTCGTGGTGTTGGTGCTTCTGTTCCGGAACGAGCTCGGAGACGAGTTCGCTCGGCCCGAAGCCTGGCGCTCCTCGCTCCGGCGCGTGCTCCTGGGCGCCTCCGGCATTTTGGCCCTCGCGAGCTCGGTTCCGGCGCTGACGGGCTTCCGGCGCGCGCCGCTCCTCGCGAGCCTGTCCATCGCCCTGGCGCTGGGTTGGCTCGCGTTCATGGTCTGGCGCTGGCGGAGCTGACGCGCGGGCGCGCTCTCCGAAGTTGCTCCGCGGACCCCACTCGACAATCCTACGCCCGTGAAGACCAAGAAGATCGGCCTGCTGGGCGCCGGCAACATGGCGGATGCGTTGATCCGCGGCCTCATCGCCTCGAAGACCGTGAGCCCGGACCAGGTGCGCGCCAGCGACGTTCGTCAAGAGCGCCTCGACGAGCTGACGAAGCTGCACGGAATCGTCACCACCAAGAACAACCGTGAGCTCGCGAGCTGGGCGAACCTCTTGGTGCTTTCGGTCAAACCTCAGGTCATCGATCGCGTGCTCGACGACGTGGGCGCGGCCATCGGGCCCGACACGTTGGTGGTGAGCATCGCGGCGGGCGTACCCATTCGCTCCATCGAATCGCGTTTGCACACCGGCGTGCGCGTGGTGCGGGCCATGCCCAACACCGCGTCCATCGTCCTGGCCGGCGCCACGGGCATCGCTCCCGGTGCCCACGCCACCGACGACGACGTGGCCGTGGCTCGCACGCTGTTCGACGCCACCGGTCGCAGCGTCGTCCTCGACGAATCGTTGATCGACGCCGTCACCGGTCTCTCCGGCAGCGGTCCGGCCTACGTGATGGTGATGATCGAGGCGTTGGCCGACGGAGGCGTGAAGGTCGGCTTGCACCGCGACACCGCGCTCTTGCTGGCTGCCCAAACCGTCTACGGTTCGGCGAAGCTCTTGCTCGAAACCGGCGAGCACCCGGGTCGCTTGAAGGACATGGTGACGAGCCCCGGCGGCACTGCCATTGCGGGTCTCCACACGCTCGAGTCTGGAGGACTGCGCCGCACTTTGATCGACGCCGTCGAAAACGCCACGTTGCGCGCGACCGAGCTGGGTGCGCAGATGGCGGCGAAGCTGGAGCGCGCGTGATGCAACCGCCCGCAGGTCCCCCCTGGTCGCCCCCCGGTGGGCCTCCGCCCGTCCCGCCCGGAGGGCCGCCGCCGGGTGGCCCGGTCGGCTTCGTGCCTCCGCCCGCGGGCAGCTACGGCGTGGCGGTGAACCCACCGAAACCCACGAGCTCGGATGCCATCATCTCCATCGTGCTCGCCGTCGCCACCATGTCGACGAGCTGTTTCCCCCTGGGCTTCGCGGCGCTCTACTTCGGGAATCGCGCGCGCAAGAAGGCGAAGGAAGAAGGTGACACGGGGGGCAACGCGACCATCGCTCTCGTGGGGATGATCGTGGGTGGGATCTTCGGTGTGATCTGGGCGCTGTTCTGGCTGCTCGAGGCGGGCCTCTTGATTTTCGGCGTCGGCATGGCCGTGTTCGCGCATCCGTGACCAACTCAGAAGTTGCATTCCGCCGGCATCTTCTCTTTCAACTTCTCGCGAATGAACGCGAGGGTCTCGCGATATTTCACCGGGTCGCCCGCTGCCGCCATGGAGCACACTCCGCCAAGCTGGATCGGTAGGCTCCAGCCGGGCTGCTCGAGCTGCCGCACCGCAGCGCAGCAGCGTTTGCGTTTCTTCAGGGCCTGCTCGAAGCCCGAGTCGGGCGTCGGGGCCACTGGGGTCGCGACTGGGGCGGCGTCCGGTTCGGGCTCTGCCGGGGCCGAAGCCGCAGGCGGAGCGTTTTCTTCGGCGGTGGCCGCTGCCGACGTCGAGGGGTCCGGTGGCGGGGAGTTCGTGGTGGCTTCGGGCGCGCGAATTCGCGCTTCGGGCGCTTCGCGCTGACCCCCCGCGCACCACGCGAGCGCGAGTACTCCGCCGAGCACCGCGCCCGCACTCGCGAGTCTGGCGGCGATGGCCACGCTCGAACTCTAGCGAGCGCCGGCTTCCTGGCAATGCCGGCCTCGATCGCATCTGGCAGGGCGAAGCCGCCAGAGAGTGGGCCGGAGCCCTCCATCTGGTCCGCGCAGCCAGAGAAAGGCGCGGAAAAAACCCCCTTCGAACCCTGGCACGCCTCGTGAAGTAGGGCCGGGCGGAGGTTCGAAAATGACCAGAACAGTCATCGGCGCATTGGGAGCAACCATTCTCACGGCGGGGCTCGGAGCGGGCACCGTCTACCAGCTGAAGAAGGCGCCTGCGCCCGACGTCTCGGTGCAGCGCGACGATTCGGCGGTGAGCGTGACCACGGATACCGGCGCCGCGAAGGTGCAGATCGAGAATGGCAACGGGCAGCGCAAGGTCCAGGTCGGAGACACCGTGGTCGAGCAGGGTCCCGATCGGCAGCACGTGAAGACGGGCAAGGTGGAGGTCACCAAAGAGGGCAACAAGAAGAGCATCTCGGTGGGCAACGACGTCGCCATCGAGGGCAAGGGTTCGAGCACCCAGGTGAACACCGGGGGAACGAGCGTTCAGACGAACGGGACGGACACGGAGGTGAACGCAGGTGGCGTGGTCGTCAAGAAGTCGCCTGGCAAGAAGCGCGTCCAGGTCGGCAACCTCACGGTGGAGACCGACTGAGCTGGCCGAAAACTCGGTCGGGCGTCGAGCTCTCTGAGACAATTCCGGACGCGTGCGGAAGATCTTGCTGGTCGCGCTGGCGACGGGGCTCGGCCTCTCGAGCTGGGCCCTCGCTCGCGCGCTCGGTCCGACCCGGGTCGCGCCCGCCTGGCCCGACCCCGGGTATCGGCTCGCGCCGCGAGCTCCAGAGTTCGCTCCCGGGTTCGGCCGGCGCCGCGTCTACCTCGACGCCGGGCACGGCGCCGCAGGCAACACCGGGAACAGGAGCGCGTTCTGCAGGGACGAAGAGGCATTCACACTCTCTCTCGCCGAAGACGTAGCGCGCGAGCTGGAGAAGACCGAGCACTTCGAGGTGCGTTTGAGCCGACGAGGCGACACCCGTGTCCCGTACTCGGAGCGCGTGCGAGCAGCCGACGCGTGGCCCGCCGACGTGCTCGTAAGCTTGCATTCGGACTACCGCGGCAAGGTCGAGACCTGGACGAGCGCGGGTGAGACTACCTGCCCGCGGAGCCGGGCGGCCCCGGGTTTCTCGCTGTTGTGGTCGGATCAAGGGGATCCGGCTCTCGCCCTGCGACGGCTCTCGCTCGCTCGTGAGCTCGGGCGCGCGCTCGAGCAAGTCGGGTTCGTCGCGTACACGGGGGGTGAATACTCCCCCACGTACGAACGCGATTCGGAGCAGCGCGGCGTATTCCTCGACCGACACTCGGAGCGCGATCGGATTTTCTTGCTCTATCGCCCGTCGATTCCGTCCGTCATCGTCGAGACTCACAACGCCGTGGACGACCGAGAAGCTCGCCGCTGGGAGGAAGCGGAGACGCGCGACGCATTCGCGGGAGCGATCGCCGACGCGCTCTCTCGCGCGCTGTGAGGCTCCATGGTCGATGTGTGTGTCGGTAGGCAAGGCATTTCGGCCTGCCGAGCCGCGGATTTCGTGTAGAGTTCGTCGGATGCGTTGGGCTTTGCATGGGGTGGCTTGCGCTGGCGTTGCGGGTTTCTTCTTCACTGCCTGTGGCTCCGACTCGGGCGGTGGCGTCGCTGGCTCGGGTGCAGTGACCGGAACGGGCGCGACGAACAGCGGCGGTGGGAGCGGCGGCGGGAGCGGCAGCGGCACGACGGGAGGAGCTTCTGGCTCCGCTTCGGGCGGAGTCGCCGGCACCACGACGAGCGGCGGCGGAAGCTCCGGCGCGTCCGGGACGGGCGCTGGCGGCTCGGCTGGCGGCGACGCGGGTCTGCCGGACGTTTCGTTCATCTACGACCCGCCCGACTCGGGACCGGAAGACGCCTGCGCTGCCGTCACGGCCCAGGCCTCGAGCCCGCCGGTCGACATCATCTGGATCATCGATCAGTCCTGCTCGATGGCCGCCGAGATCACCCAGGTCAAGGCCAACGTGAACGGGAACTTCGCGACCATCATCCAGAACAGCGGACTCGACTACCGCGTGATCATGTTCGCGAACTACGCCTACCCGGTGGCCACTCGGCAGGTGTGCGTGGCTCCTCCGCTCGGCGCGGCTACCTGTGGGCAGAACAATCCGCCCAAGTTCTTCCAGGTGAACCGCAGCATCGAGAGCAACGACTCGCTGTCGCTCTTCATGAACAACACCTATTGGACGCAGATCAAAGCGAATCTTCGCCCCAGCGCGTACAAGGCCTTCATCGAGGTCACCGACGATCAATCGAGCCCGACCACCGGCGCGCAGTTCGACGCTTTCCTGCTCACCGGCGCGGGCGCTGGCTACTTCGGCACGACCACCAAACGCGGCTACGTCTTCCACTCCATCGTGGGCGTGAACACGCCACTGCAACCGAACCAGCCGAAGACCACGAGCGTGTGTTCGACGGCGGTGAACGCTGGGCCGCAGTATCAAGATCTCAGCATCTTGTCTGGCGGCCTGCGTCACCCGGTGTGCGACACCAACTACTCCGCCGTCTTCAACAACATCGCCAACAGCATCGTGAAGGCCGTAGCCTGCGAGCTCTTGACGCCGGCGCAGTCCGACGGCGGCGTCATCGATTGGAGCAAGGTCCAGGTCCAATACACGCCCGGAGGCACCGGTGCGCCGAACACGTACCCGCAGGTGGCGAACGCCGGCGCGTGCACGGGCGACGGCTTCTACTACGACAACCCGGCGAGCCCGACCAAAGTGACTTTGTGCCCGCAGTCGTGCACCACGGTATCGGCAGACAACGCAGCGAAGGTCGAGCTCTTGCTCGGCTGCCTGGGCAGCTAGATCGGCCGAGCCCGCGCGTGCGTCACTCGCTCCTCCTCCTCGCGTTCGTCCTGGCCGGCTGCGGCGAAGACGACCTCGGCGTCGCCGGCGGCAGCGGTGGCAGCTCGTCCGGCGGCGGATCGGGAGGAAGCGCGGGCGACGCCGCGGCCTCGGGCGGCAGCACGAGCTCGGGCGGCAGCACGAGCTCGGGCGGCAGCGGCGGCGCGGGCGACAGCGGGCTCGGCGGAGGCGCCGGGCCGGGGCCCCCCAGCCTGAAGCGCATCGGCGACACGCTCGACGCCCCGTCGCTCGCGGAGAGCAATCCGAAGCGCTTCGTCGACATCGCTCACCACGGAACCAAAGACGCCTACCTCGTCGTCACCGGCAGCAGCGCGATCAGCGCCGTCATGCTGGACGGTGACGGAAACGCACTCGGCGCACCGGTGTCGCTCGCCGAAACCAGCGCCTGGACTCAAGGCCCGCGCGTCACGCGTGGCGCCGGGAAGTTCCTGGTCGCGTGGCACGACAACCGCCAGAACCCGAACCAGGCCGAGCTCCGCGGGCGCATGGTGAGCTTCGATGGCCAGAAGGCCGTGCCGGAAGCCCATGACTTCCCCATCGGGCCTCCGCCCACGCGCGCCGAGGCGCCGCCGGGCATGGCTTGGTCCGAGACCTCCAAGCGGTTCTTGGTGGCCTGGCAGTCGGTGCCGTCCACCGATCTGCGCGCCCGCCTGATGGACGCGAGCGGGACGCTCATCGGTCAAGAGATCGTGCTCACCAGTGATCCTGATTGGCAGAGCGACCCGGCCATCGCCTGGAACTCGGCGAGCGACGAGTTCTTGGTGGTCTGGGATCACGCGGATACGACCGGTGCCATCCGGGCTCGACGCGTGAAGGCCAGCGACGGCGCGCTCGTCGGCCCCGAGATCCCACTCGGCCCTGGCACGCACATCCCGGCCGTCGCCTATGACCCCGGCAAGAACCAGTTCGTCGCCGCGTGGTGGGGCAGCGGCGTACACGCGCGCGTGCTCGGCGCCGATGGCAATCCCCTCGGGCCAGCGTTGGATCTGATGGCCGGATACGGCAGCTACGATGGTTTCGCGATGGCGCGCCACTCCAGCTTGGGCACTTTTGCCGCGGTTTTGCACGGCGCGACGAGTGAGGACTTCGCCGCAGCGTTCTCGGCCGACGGCAGCGAGAGCAGCGTGATCCAGGCCACGCAGAGCCCGAACAGCATCGGGAACTTCAACCCGCGCGTGGCCGAGAACCCGCTGCGCAAAGAGTGGATGATGGTGACGAGCCGCGGCTTCGCCACGCTCGCGGTGCAGCGTCTCGGCCCCTGACGCGATTCACTCGACGAGGGGCAAATGCCGAACCGCGGTGGCGGCGCCCGCGGATACGACTGCGATCTCGAAGCGCCCGTGATCGAACGGCAGACCCGGGGCGGCTTCGCGCTGCACGAACGTCTCGCGTACGCCGAGACGCTCGTGCTCGAGCGCGCGGTGGTGACAGTACGGGTTGTTGCCGGGTCGGCCGAAGAAACTGTGGGCGGTCCAGGTGCAGCCCGCGCGACACTCGTCGCGGTAGTAGCAGCTCTGGCAGAACCCCCAGAGCTCGTCCAACGTGCGGTCGCGTGTGTAGCGGAGCTCGCGGGTTTCGTCCCAAATGGAGCGGAGCGAGCGCTCGCGCACGTTGCCACCGACGTAGCTCTGCGTGGGCAGCGACGGGCATCCCTTGATGCTGCCGTCCGACTCGATGCCGAGCGCGTAGGTGCCCGCCGGGCAGCCCTGCCAGATTCGATCGCCCTCGCTCCCGCGATTCCGGAGTAGCGCCTCGTAAGGACCGTAGTAGCCGATGTTGTTCGCGGGCCAGAAGACGACCCCGTGCTCGCGACCACGGGTCGCGAGGGCCGCGAGCCGCGGATAGAGGTCGACGAGCTCCCACGGCTCGAGCAGCCAGTCGGGCCGATCCGCGGCGCGCCCCATGGGCACGGTGAGCTGGACTTGCCAGCCCTGGACGCCCTCGGTGACCAGAAGGTCGAAGAGCCGCTCGAGGTCGGGCACGCTCAGGCGATTGAGCTGAGTGTTCACGGTGAAGCCCACGCCTGCATCACGGAGCTCTGCGAGGGCGGACAGCCCCGCAACGAAGCTGCCCCGCACGCCGCGCTGTCGATCGTGGGCGGCCTCGAGACCGTCGTGGGAGATGCTCACCGAATCGACACCCGCGCGCTTCGCGGCCAGGGCCCGCTCGCGGTCGAGACCGCGACCGCCGCTCGTGAGCCCCGCTCGCATGCCGTGCGACACGACGGCCTGGGCGATCAGCGTCCAATCGTCCCGCAGGTACGCCTCGCCACCGATCAGCGTGATCTCGCGCGTGCCGAGCTCGGCGAGCTGCCGCACGACGCCCAGAGCTTCCTCCGTCGACAGCTCACTCGTGCGAGGGCGACCCGCTCGCGAGCCGCAATGCCCGCACGAGAGGTCACAGGCGAGCGTGAGCTCCCAGACCACGTAGAGCGGTCGTGCTTGGTCCCCGGGTACCGCGGTCCGCACGCTCGCCCGTCAGTCTTGTGTGGCGTCGGGCGCGTCTTCCAATCCAGCGTCGGCGTCCGGGCCCGCGTCGTTGGGCGGCTCTTCCGGCATGCCGTAGGCGCAGCCGATGCCGATGGTCATCATGGCGATGCCCGCCGCGCCGGCCAAACCGACCTTGGCGACGCGCCGCCGAATGCGACGGCGCGCGCTGGAACAGAACGGGCAGGTGCCTTCGTCGTCGCGGACGTGACGCCCGCAGCCTTGGCAGGGAACGAGCATCACTCCACCCACTCGATCTCGCTCGCGGGGAGCGTCCGATACTTCTTGTCGACTGCGCCCATGAGCTCTTGGAACCAGCTCTCGATCTTGGCGCCCTTTTCGCGGACGCTGTCCGTGTAGAAGGTGCCGCGAATGCACTCCGCCTCACCGTCGCCGGGACGGCAGCGACCGTCCACGTAGACCATGATGGCCTTGGGCAACCGCGTCGCTTGGGAGTCCCCGGGGAAGTTCATCCAGTTCGAGAGGAACACGATGGCGGCCTTCAGGTCCTCCGGCGTCTGACCGTAGCCGTGCAGGAGGTAGATGACCGGGTAGCGCTTGTTCTGGAGGTCTTTGTGCGAGTAGCCGGGCGGCAAGTTCACGCTCACCGGCCCCTTGCGTCCTCGCGAATCCGTGAACTCCCAGTCGCACGCTCCATTCACCTCGCAGGCCGTCGCCCCTTCGACCGGATCGACGTTGCTCGCCTCGTCGTTGGTGCGCGGGGCATCGGGCCAGCGGCTGCCGATGAAGTAGAGCGCGGCCTGGAGCCGCCTCGCGATCTCGTCGACCGTACCTACGTGCTGTCCCGAGCCGAGATCGATGTCCTTCTGGCTGGGATCGATCTTGCCGTAGCGGAGGAGCACGCCGCCGGGCATCGAAGCGAAGTCGAGGTGACTCGCGATGAAGTTCTTGGGGTCGGCGGGGTTCTGCCCCGGAATGTTGTGAGCCTCGGTGTAGTAGTGCGTGACGCGGTTCCGGCTGAACCAAGCGCCGGTGAGCGCCGAGGCATCGACCGCGAAGTTGAAGAGGTCCCGCGTCCCGCCGTCCGTCCAGAGATCGAGACGCGAGATGGCCTCGTCATCCAGGGGCTTTTCGTGCGTCCCCATGGGCAACTGTTCGATCACCGTACGCGAGTCACGCTCGAGGAACGTGCGATACCCGGGCGAGTAGTCGAACTTGCCGTTGCCCTCACCGAAGTCGTAGGGGCTGCTCTTGGTGTTCGGGACGCCGTCGAGGCCGTCGTCCTTGAACGGCTCCCCCTGATCCCAGCGGAAGTTCCCTTCGGTACCGCTGGGGTTGTACTGCGGCTGGTAGTCGTCGCCGTTCGGGTCCTCGTTCACCCCTGCTTGGAACCCGGGCTCGTCCTTGCTCGCGAGCCCATCCTTCCCCACGTCGTCGTAGGGCTCGTGGCCCTGGCGGAGGAGCGGCTCCCCTTCGTCACGGACGCCGTTGTCGTTGTAGTCGACGGCCAGCGCGAGCTCGAGCGGCTTGTCGTTGTTGGTCGGCTTCCAAGTGTTCGCGTAGGGCGAGAGGGTCGAATCCTGCTGCGAGCCGTCGCAGACCGTGATCACCGGGAACGTGCCCTTCGGGTTGAACTCGTCGTCGAAGTAGTTGTCGAGCTTCTTGACGTACTTGCAGCGCTCGGTCGGGCAGTTGTCGTTGAGCTCCTCTTGCTTGGCCTTGTCCGGATGCTTGTCGATGGGGTCGACCCAGACCGCGCACTCTCGACCTGGATGATCCCCGACCACGGTCTTGTCGTCGGGTGGAATGCCGGCGGGTAGGTTCTCGGCGCCCGGCGCGGGGTTGTAGCTGTTCGGGTTGCCGAACATCAGGGCGAGGTCACGGAAGATCTGGACGTATTCACCCCGCGGGAACGATCCGCCGTTTCCGGTCTTCGGGTACTCGTACCACCACTGGTTGAACGTGCTCGGGTGCTCGTAGGGCAACTCGGGCGTGGGCATGGGCGCGAGGGCCGTCGGAGGCGTCGTGCCGTCGTTCGGCAACCAGCCACCCAAGTGATTGCGTTCGATGTGGCCGAGCATCCAAGTCCAATCGACGGGCCCGCCGAGCGGCGCGAGCACGTCGAAGCGTTCGTGGTTCCGGAACCCGAACATCGCCGTGCCACCGCCGCCCATGGAGATGCCGATCAAGGCGCGATGCGTGAGCTTGCGAGTGCGCTTCTTGGTGCCGCCATCACTCAGCACGACGGCCTGATAAGTGCCGAGCCACGGCGCCATGAACTCGAGGGCGTAGCCCGACGCACCGCGCGTGATCCGGGGATTCGCGACGGGAATCGCCCGTGGCTTGACGGCGCGTGGGCCCGTGTAGCTCACGGTCACGTGGCGCAGCGTGGCCGCGTCGGGCATGGCGGCCGGGTTGATCGGGATGCTGAAGGGGATTTCTCGCCGAAGCCGCTTGCTCACCGGGCCGAACGTCACCGCGGGTCCGAGCGCTGCGAAGCCGCTCGGAACCTGATCCTTCCCGCAGCCGATGGTGACGTCGAAGGGATCCACGTTCCACAGGAAGCTGCCGCTGGCCGGCTTGGTGGCGCCAGCCTGCAGGCCGATGCTCGCCAGCGCGAGCCCGCCGCTGCCTTTCACGGTCTTGCCGTCGTCGAGCTTGCCCGACCCGTCGCCGCTGCAGGTCGGCAGCGTCGGGTCCAGCACCTCCACGGGCAGCTCGGTGGTCGCATCCGTACCGTCGCCGCGGGGGAATTTCGCCGTCAGCGTGGCTTGGCCGGAAGCCTTACCCGTGACCTTCACGCGCACCTTGGGTTTGGTGAGGTAGAGCTCTTCGGCCGGAGGTGCGGCGAACACCGCCGTGTCACTGGATTCGAAGGTGAGCTTCGTCGACACGCAGACGTCGGGCTCCACGACCACGTCCAGCTCTCGCGTTTGGCCGGGAGCGAGCACCGCCAGTGCCGGCTGGAATTGGATCTTCACGAACCCCGGGTTCGGGGGCCATTCGCAGATCTCTCCAGGTGCCGGCTTCGGACGCTCGGGAGGAGTCGTCGAGCCAGTCTTGTCTTCGTCGCCATCGGCACAGCTGGCGGCTAGCGCTGCACCCGAGAGCGACACTGCGGACAGAATCCAAGCGATCAAGCGGTTCGCTGAGCGACGCACGACGAAGCCTCCGAGCCCGAAGCGTAGCGGGCAATGGGGGACTTGTCGGCGCAGAAGGCGCCACGCCAGCAGAAAGCCCGTGAGAAACCGGGCGCCCTAGCCGGCTGGGCTGCCGCTCCGAAAGGGGAGCAGACAAAAAAGCGTCCGCGTAGAGGGGCCGGGGGGGGGACAGCCTCGCTCCACGCGGACGAGCATCACGTAGCAGTCCGCGTACGAAATTGCAAACACCGAGAAGCGCTGAGTATTGTCCATCACGCTCGCGGCTTGCGCGCGTGCGCTCGATCCTTTCATGTTTGAAATGCGCGCGCGCGCAACTCCGCTAACGCACGCAGCGGAAGCCCCAACGGCGACCTGTTCGACCGCGCTCGTCGAGGACGAGAGGGAGGGGCTCTTGACCCGGCGCGAAGGTGGCCAGGTCCTTCGGGTTCAAGCGAGCCGGCACGGCAGTGTCGGCTTCGGCGCTCAGTACTTCTACGCAGATTCCCTCGGGCCGAATCAACATTTTCGCCTGTGTGCCGCGCGCGAGCAGGCCCGTCGCGCTGGTGGAGAACGAGATGAACGGTTCGACGGGCGGCTCTCCGACGACGAGCCATCCATCTGCGCCGCGTGCACACACCGGCGGCAGCGCGGCCAGATCTTTCGGTTCGACGGTGAGCACGTCGCGTGGCTCTCCGCTGTCGGGATCGATGGAGTAGATGTACCACGACGTCGACGATCCGCGTGTACGACGGGCCTCCACCCAGATCCCGAGTGCTTCGCTCTTGGCGTCGCGCACCAAGTTCACCGCGAGCGTCGTGTTCGGACGCCAGCCACCCATGAGCGGATAGTCTCGCACTTGCGCCACGCGCCCACCGTCGACCTTGAACAGTCGGAACGAGCTTCCCGCGATGTACGAGCCGATGAACCAGGTGCTCCCGACCTTCACGACGCCGGAGATCTGATAGAGCCCCCACTTGGCGGCGTCTTGTACGTTGACCACGCCGCGCCCGTCTTCGATGAGCACGAGCTCGGTGGTCCCTCGCGCGTTGAGCAGCAACGCCGCCGAGCGCCCCGAGGGTTCCATCACCGGAAACCAGGCGCTCGGCTGGTTGTAGTCACGGCCGAACACCTGCGATGCGGCGACGGCGTCGTTCCAGGGCGGTCGGACCACGAGCGTGGACCACACGGCTTTGGTGAGCGAAAAGGGGTCGTAGGCGCGAAACACCAGATTGCCGACGCGATCCCAATCCGCGCCGCGCGCCCCCCAGGCGTAGCCGCGCACCTGCGCCGCGAGGTGCTCGGTCCCCATGTCGAAGCCGAGCTCGGCAGGACGCTTGGCCGGCGCGGGCACGCCCTTGAAGTCCTGCCACTCGCTGCTTTTCAGTTCGTCGACGGTCGGCGTGGTCGGTGGCGCCATGCCCCAACGTCCACCCCACGGCACGGCGGCAGCCACGCCGTCCTCACCTCCAACCGGGGCTTTGGGCGGAGGCTTGGGAGCGGCGCCCGCGACTTCACCCGTCGGCGCGCAGTTCAAGTTCCAGCGTCCGCCGCGGCTGGGGAGGAGCGCCGAGTATTTGGGGCTCTCCACCACTTCGATGTCGTTCTTTTCGGTCTGCCCCCGCCAACCGACACGCATCCAGGCGCCGGCGACACAACCGATGCGCGAACAACCGCGCTCCTGACCGTCGCCCGCCTTGGCACGGTAGGCGGAGTCTTGGGTATCGGCGGGCAGCTCGACGTCGCGCCACGAGAACCCGCCGTCGATGCTCTCGCTGGCAGCGCCGCCTTTGCCCATCACCAATGCGAGATCCGTGGAGAGGAGCGCGCGATCGACGTCGCTCTCGATACGTCCGACGTGGACGGTGCCGTCCAGATCGATGCGCACCCCGAGGAAGGGTCCGGACGCGACCACCCAACCGGCGAGCTGCTTCTTCCACTTGGGCGCGGGCGCTGGGCTCGGCGTCTTTTCCGCCCCCGAAGCGTTCTTCCCTTTCTTGCGCAGCGAGCGCGACGCCGGCTCGTCCTGCTTCTTCTTGGCGACTTCGTCGCCACCTGCCGAGTCACGCTCGATGAAACCCTCGAGCCAGAGCCCCTTCTTCAGCATGGCGACGCTCTGGACGTCGTCCTTGGGTAGCTTGAGGCGCACGGTCTTGGCGCTTCCGTCCGGCTTCACCACGGTCAGCGTGCCCGGGGCACCGAGCCTTGGTGGGACGAGCACGGCAGTGCCGCCGCCCGTCAACGAGACGATGCGCTCGACGCCCAGGTCACCGCGGACACGCATCTCGCTCACGCGTCCGTCGCGCTGTCGTATGCAGTAGGCGCCGATGGCTCCAGCCTGCTTGCCCGAGCAAGGTCCGCGGACGACGACGGCGCCGTTGCCGCTCGGCGCGACGAAGCGCGGTTCGTCGAAGCGCATCACCGGTTCGACGGCGAGTGGCTTCTTGAAGGCATAGACCGTGGTCGAGCCCTGCTCTTGACCGCACACGAATCCAAAGCCATCGCCGAGCGCAATTCCGCTGCAGCTCCCGCCCGCGGGGAAGGCCTTCTCCTTGTAGTCGAGGAGCTTGCCGTCGCTGAGACGCACCCGACCCAGCACGCCGTCTTTGGCGACCACCGCCGAGTCGTTGGCCTCCGGCATCCCGTGCAAGATCGCCTCGCGCAGTGGCAGCTTCCCCAGCGGCCCGATGGGCGGCGGGGGCAACGGCGGCGGTGGCGCGACGCTGGCCGTGGGCGCGCCCTGGGCAGTGGCGGGCCGGCCGGCACCGACGAACGTGGAGTCGTCGTCGCTCACCTGGTTCTTCGCGCGCAGCCGCCCCGAAGGATCCAACACGAAGCGGCCGAGCGACGTGTTGATGGCGATCTCGCCTTTCTCGAGGAAGACTCCGTAGCTCTGGGGCACGGGCAGAGGCCGCCAGCTCGCGCCGGCGTCGAAGGTGGCGAGCACGCCGCGGAAGGGCACGTCGATGACCCCCATCCATTCGTCGGCGAACGCCATGCTCGAATATGCGGGCGAGGCCGGGAGCGGCCCGAGGTCCGTCGCGCGTCCGGTCTCCGGGTCGAGGGCCACGACGTCGAACGACCGTTGGTCCTGCAAGTAGACGCGATCGAATCCGTCGACGATGCGCTCCACGTCGAAGTCCACGTTGGCGAACGACGTGAGGTCCGTCGTCCAGCCTGCCGCTCGCCACACCAGAGTCGAGCCCGTGCCCGAAGCGTAGAACAAGAACCCGCCGCCGAGGCGGCTCGGGAGCTTGAGAGCGCGCACCTGACGCCCCGTCGGAAACGTCTGGCGGCTGCGCTCGAGCGAACCGTCGGGCCGAGCGAGCACGCGCATGCCGCGGGAGATGAAGCGCGTCGAGCCGTCGGGATCGTTCTCGACCAGCGAAGCCGTGGTGTCCGGCAGCGCCACGATCCGCGCCGGTGTCACCACGCGCATGGGCGGCGACACCGAGCCACGTACCGCCTCCGACCCCGTCCCGCTCTGGGTGGCCTGGCACGCTCCGCCGGCAAAGGCCCAGAGAAGAAGTGCCGGGAAGCCGCGGCGAGCGAGGCGGACGGGCATCGGGGCGAGCGTAGCAGAATCGCCGCGCGCAAGGACCCGCCTCCACGCGCTCTCGGCCAGAGGAGAGTCGCGCCGTTCGTCGCCCTGCGCTACCTTCCCGCCCGAGCATCGGTCGCCACGTCCGCAGCCGGCATCGCCGGCGGACACGAGTGGGGCACGAGCGCGGAGAAACACGATGAGTCTCGTAGTGGCAGTGGTGGGTGCGACCGGCGCCGTCGGTCGCGAAATGCTCCGCACTCTGGAGCGGCGCGAGTTCCCGGCCGATCGCGTCGTCGCGCTCGCGTCTGCCAGAAGCGCTGGCAAGAAGCTCTCGTTCCGCGGCGAAGAGCTCGTGGTCGAGGCCCTGGGGCCGAAGTCGTTCGAAGGCGTGCAGATCGCGTTGTTCAGTGCCGGCGCCATGGTCTCTCGGGAGTTCGGTCCCGTCGCCGCCGCGGCGGGAGCCGTCGTCATCGACAACTCGAGTGCGTGGCGCATGGACGACGAGGTGCCGCTGGTGGTTCCCGAAGTGAACCCGCAAGCCGTGATGCACCGTCGAAAGGGCATCGTGGCGAATCCGAACTGCAGCACCATCCAGCTGGTGGTGGCGCTGAAGCCGCTCCACGACGAAGCGCGAGTGCGCCACGTCGTGGTCAGCACCTATCAGGCAGCGAGCGGCAAGGGACACGCCGCCGTGCAGGAACTGGAGACGCAGATGGGCGCGTTGGCCACCGGCAAGCGCGCAGAGGCCAAGGTCTTCCCGGGTCAGATCGCCATGAACGTGCTCTCGGACTGGAAGCCGGGCAGCGACGGTTACAGTGAAGAAGAGCTGAAGATGGTGAACGAGACGCGCAAGATCATGGGAGACGCCGAGATCGGCGTCACGCCCACCTGCGTGCGCGTCCCCGTGGTCACGGGTCACAGCGAGAGCGTCCACGTGAAGTTCGAGCGCCCGCTGTCCGCGGCGCGGGCGCGGGCGCTCTTGGCCAGGGCGCCCGGTGTCGTGCTGATGGACGACGGCGTCTACGCACCCGGCAAGGAGCCGCAGCCGCTGGCAGCCGCCAACACGGACCCGGTGTACGTGGGAAGAATCCGCGAAGACCTGGCAGTCCCCGGCGCACTGAACCTCTGGGTCGTCGCCGACAACCTGCGCAAAGGCGCGGCCCTCAACGCCGTGCAGATCGCCGAGCTCATCGCATGACCGAAACCCGCCGACCCACTTCACCGGGCGCCGAGGAGATCCTCGGGCTCTACTTCCCCGTGCTCGATCATGGCTTCGTTTCCCTGGTGGACTACATGGGCACCGACGAGTGCATCGAGCGCGCCGCGCGTGTGAGCTACGGCTACGGCACGCGCAAGGCCCAGCTCACCCGCGGGCTCCTGCGCTATCTGCGGCGGCACCTGCACACCACGCCGACGGAGATGGTGGAGCTGAAGTTCCACTGTTGCATGCCGATGTTCGTGGCTCGCCAGTGGATCCGGCACCGCACGGCCAGCGTCAACGAATACAGCGGGCGTTATTCGCTGATGCCCATGCTGTTCTACACGCCGAGCGAAGAGCAGCTCCAGACCCAGAGCCGCAAGAACAACCAGGGACGCAGCGGCGAGAGCGTTCCAGCGAGCCAATACGCCGCCGCCATCGGGCGCTGGAACGAGATCCGGCGCCTCTCGCAGTCGGCCTACGAGTGGATGACCCACGAGGAGATGGCCCGTGAGCTCGCACGCATCGACTTGCCGCTGTCGACCTACACCCAGTGGTACTGGAAGATCGATCTGCACAATCTCCTGCACTTCCTGAAGCTCCGCGTCGACGCCCACGCGCAGTGGGAGATCCAAGAGTACGGGCGCGTCATGGCGGGCATGCTGAAGCGCCTCGCGCCCCATTCCTACGAAGCGTGGATCGACTACGACGTCTGCGGTGCGCGCATGAGCCGGATGGAGCTCGCCGCTCTACAGAAGCTGGTGCAGTCGAGCGCGGACGGGCTCTCTGCCCGCTCGGGCGCGGCCCTCGACCGCCCGGCTCTCGAGGCGGTCGGCCTCTCGAAGCGGGAGCTCGACGAGCTCGTGTCGAAGCTGACGCCCATGGAGCGACCCGACTTCGAGCTGGATCTCGCAAAGGCCAAACCGGCCGAACACTTCGCCGAGCTGATGCAGGCCGCGGTTCCGAAGGTGGACGCGGCGCCGACGGAGTGAGCTCGGTGACGCGACATTGGGCTCTCGCGTTGGCGATGTCGGCCTGCGCCTCGCCTGCGGGAGTACCGCCCGAGTCGCGACCGAAACGAGGTGGATCTACCTGCCCCGACGCCGTCCGGTGCGTCCGCGAGCACGCCCACCCCCGAACGCGAGAAGTCAGCGACGCCCAACGTGGAGCAGGCAGCGTTCGCCTTCTTCGAGGCGATGTTCGCCCGAAACCTCGAGGGCATGCGCGCGCACTCGCTCACCCACGCGGAGCTCGACGAGCTCAGCCGCAGAGCGCCTCCCGAAGCGGAGTACGTTGCAGAGCTCGACGAGTTCTTGCGCGGCCGCGTCCGAGAGATGACCGATGCACCGCCCGGCACCGTGCTCCTTCGCGTCGAGGTGGAGCGCACCGAGACCTTCCCGGCCGAACCGGAGGGCAAGCGGCGCAAAGACGTCAAGGTTGCGTGGGTTCACCCCGTGTTCCGAGTCGACGGCGCCGAACGCACCGGGATGGCGTTCCTGTTCATCGAAACCAAGAGCGGCGTGAAGTTCTCCGTGCGCCACTAGCTGGTTGCTCGGCGATCAGGGTGCGACGCGGGGCTCTGCGCAAAGCAACCGCGCGCCCGCGCTCGGAAGCGCCTTGCCGACCCTTTCCACCAACGCTTTGCCCGCTTCGTAGCTCTCGGCAGTGACCGCCAAGGCTCGCTGCTTCTGGCGCGAAGGCACGACGTCCATCTGCGCGCCGCTGCCAGCCACCAGGGCCACCTGGCCTGGCTTCGTGCCCTCGACTTGCACGAGCTTCGGCGGTGGGTCGCCCAGCGCGGCGAGCAGCGCTTGGCGCGAGCCCGTACCCAGCCAGACGACCAGCGAGCTGCAGCCCGACGTGCCCGGGCCCGCAGGGGCAGCGGAGACCGACGCGACGTCGACGCTCGTGACGTCGAGACCCGTGATACCGCTCACCCAGAGCGGGCCGGGGAGCTGGTACTCGTCGACGCGGATGGGGGCGACGACGCCGCGATTCGAGAGCAAGACGGAGCGCTGGGTCTTCCCCTGCCTTCCGCTCACCCAAACGCGAGCGCCGGCCGCAGCGACCCGCGTCGCTTCGAAGTCCGGTGGCAAGACGACCTCCTGGAATCCCTTCTCGCTCCGCTTCCACAAGCGCGCCGGCTCGGAGCCGCGCGCGTCGCTCGTCACCCACAAGGCGCCGTCGGACGTGACCGCACACGACGCGGGGACGAACGACTCGGTGTCGACGGCCTCCCACGCCTTCCCGTCGAAGTGCGCGATGCCCGCGCCGCTTTCACACAGGAAAGCGTCGCTGCCCTTGGTGCCCACCAGGTCGTGCCGGATCCCTGCGGCCACGGCTTCGTTCAGCACTCGTACCGGGCGCGCCGCGCGCGGGGCGAAGTAGAACGACTCGACCTCCGACGCGTAGCGAACCACGAGCAGCTCGCCCGACGCGAAGGCGCGAAACGACACGTCGGTGTAGGGCTGCGCGCGCGGTAGCGACGAAAGGCGTGGGTCCGAACGAGGGGCGCGAGTCGACCAACCGCTCTTGGTCCACCACGCCTCGAAGTCCGGGCCGTGCCGATTGCCGGCGTGGGCGGAGAGCTCGAGCCCATCGGGCAAATCGCCGCTCCGCGCCGGACCGCGTGCCACGGGTCCGAGGTACACGCTCGCGTCCCAATTGATCCACTCGGGCAGCGCCCGGAGGTGACGCGGCTCCTGCCGAACCTTGTCTCCTTGGATCAGCAAGACGAGCGAGCGCGACGCGACGACGGCGCCCCCTTCGAAAGCCGAGACCTCGAGATCCGGAAGCACGCTCGACACGATCTCGGAGAGCTCGGACTTCGGTGCTGCGGGCGGAGGAGGAATCGGTGGCACGACCGCGCTCGCGGAAGGGGCGTGCGGCGGGCGCGCCTTCGGTGCGACCGCGACCGGAGTGGGCGCTTCGCTGGGGGTCGGTGAGCGCGGCGCGCAAGCCGAAAGCGCTCCGCAAAAGAGCCCGAGAGCTTCGCGCCAGGCCGTCACGCGTCCGACCGTCACCCGGACACGTGCCGCGTTCAAGGGGCAAGACGTGGTCGAGCGCCAACCCTCCGCGCTCACTGGTTCGTGAAGTTGAAGGTCGCCAGTGATGCCCCACCGAACAGCAGCTTCTCGCCACCCACGTCGACCGCGACCGAATCGCGGAGCTGGATCGACACGGTGCCGTCCGGAGCGATCCCGGCGCTGGCCGGCGGAGTGAAGGTCCCCGCAGAGCTCGGGACGTTGCAGAGGACCGGCTGACTCGCCGCGGCCGAGGGATAGAAGAACACCAACAGGTGACGTTTGACCGAGGCGGGCGCGGCGGCGGGCGGGGTCCACGTGAGGGCGGTGGTCTTGAGGTTCCAGGTGAACCCCGTGGGGGACGTCGCCTTGAACGTCGGCACGAGCGGAAACGCGTCGGGGAACGGCGCGCTGAAGGCCGCGCCGGGGTCGTTGAAACGCACGTCCGTGAGCACGGGACTCGTGAGCGGCAAGACCCCCTGGTAGGTCGGAACGGGCACGGGGAAGAACGCCAGGTTCGCGTGCACCGTGGAGCCTTTGAACAGATCGATGGACGCACCGACGTTGCTGTAGGGAGGCTCGGTGACCTGCGGGAGCGTGATCACTCCACAGCTACCCGGCGCGACGCCGAACGCCGCTTGGTAGTACGCCCACTGGAGCGCGAAAGCGGCATCCACTTGGGCTACCTGCGACGGTGTCATCCCCTTCTTGTTCCAGAACATGCCCGATACTGCGTGACCGTTCGCCGGACCCGTGAGGGCCTCGATCAGCCCAGTGATGGAACTCCCCGCTCCAGTGCCGCCCGCTCCTCCGCCCCCAGTTGCGCCCGTGCCGCCGCTGCCGCCGGCGCCGCCGGTGGCCCCCGCACCTCCTGTGGCGCCGTTGCCTCCGCTCCCGCCTCCTCCGCTGCTACCTCCGCTCCCGCCTCCTGCGCTACTACCTCCGCTCCCGCCTCCTCCGCCGCTGCCTCCGGAGCCCCCGCTCCCGCCAGTGCCTCCAGTGCCGCTGGTCGTGCACGTGCAGTCGCCCTGACACTTGGCCCCGGGCTCGAGGCACCCGTCGGGGGTGCGCTTCGGATCGCAGTCCTCGCCCGGGTCGATCAGTCCGTTGCCGCACGGGAAAGTGCACTCACAGCGGGGCGAGCATTTCATCTCCGGCGGGCATGTGTCGGGCGCGGAGTAGTCGCATTCCTCGTTCGTCCCCACCCTTCCATCCCCGCAGGACGGGTTGGCCTGCACTTGCTCCTTGGGACCGGTACACGCAATGAAGCCTTGAGTGACGAGCCAGAGCGCGGCCAAACAAACACCAGAAGCTCTCATGCCCCGGTAGAGTTCGCTCGGGCAGATTCGATCACTCTTCGCTCGTCGGCTTCTTCGAACGTCGCCTCAATCGGCGGCTTTTCGGATCACGGTGCGCATCTCGGCGACGGCGGGCACGACGACGTCCGCCGATCCCCACGCGCTGATCACGCGCTGCGCGAGGCGCCGAGCGGTGGCGCGGTCTCCCTTCGCGAGGGCGCGCTTGGCTGCGCGCGCGAAGGCCATGTGGATGCCCGCGTGCTGCCTGGACCCTGCCAGGTGCGGGCCGTCGATGGCTTCGGCGATCTCCGGCTCACCGGCCGCGTCGAAGACCTCCGCAGGCAGCAGCGCGGAGTAGATCTCCGTTGCCGCGTAGGGTCGCCACTGCTTGGCCGCCCCGCGCAGGTCGCCTTCCGCGAACCGGACGGCGCCCGCCATGAACGCCTGGGCGCCTTCCATGTCCGTCACCCACTGGCCGTCCTTCGCACGGATCTCACCCAGGCGGGAGAGGCACTTCAACGCCACGGCTCGCGGGGCGTGCATGCAAACAGCGGCGATCTGGAGATCGGCGAAGGCTCGAAGAGGCATTCGATGGGGCTCGGCCAACACGAAATGGCGGGCGACCAACTCCCCGACCGCTGCGCGGGCTCCAACGACCTCGCCTAGCCTCGCGGTTTGTAGCAGCAAGCTCAGGTCTCCCCGGCTCATCCGGAGCCGTTCGAGACTCCCGAGCTCTTTCTGCAGCGTTTGGAGGCCTCGGCCGAGCCAGCCTTCTTTTGCATCCGCGAGGCCCAGGGCGAGCGCCGAAGCGGATTCGTAGGTCTCGGAGCGCGTTGCCAGCGAAACACCGAGGGTACGGGCCTCTCGAGTAGCGCCGCGTTCGAGCAGACGCAAGGCGAGGCCAATGGCGAGGCCGGGGTGCTTCCCCAGGTCCCAGGCGTGGCGTTGGAAGTTCAGGCGCTGGGGAGGAGGCGAACATTCGGAGGCGGTCGGGTCACAACCGATCGGCATCGCTCGTGCTGCGCTGGCCCACGCTTCGGGCACGTCGGGATTCCACGCTAACTGGGAGAATGTACTGGGTCTCGGCGCTGCGCGATTCGCCGAGACCATGCCGGCGAAAAGGCGCACCGCCCAGTCCGTCGGCGCAGCGTCGATCACGGGCAGCAGGAGCCTCGCAGCGCCATCGCTGTCGCCGGCGCGGTGCAAGAGCTGAGCTTCGGACCACGCGAGCGCGTTCCGGCCGATCAGCGACGCCTCTGCCTCCCTCGCCCGCGCCAAACGACTCGCGATCTCGTTCGCCTTGGCAACCACGTCGCCTTTGCGCTCGCTAGCGCGGGCCGGGTGGTTCAAGTAGAGCGGCGCGGTGAGCGCAAGCGCCGGCAGCGCGCTTTCGTCGATGGGAACCTGGGCATGGACAGCGTCCGAATCGATATCGCAGGCCGACTCGGCGGTCGCCATCGAGTACCCGAGATCATCGGCGAGCGGTCTCAGTTCGGAACACGCGGCGCCGACTTCCGGGGTCGTGTAGAGGGCAGAGTCGAGCTCGGCACGGAGCGCGCCGGCCAGTGGCGATCGGATCCCGGTCCAGCGGGACACTTCGGGGTCGACCGAGCCGGCGACGGGGTAGACGCGTCCAGCCTCGAGCCCTTCCATGGCTGCGCGTACCGCGAGGTGAAGCTGCGGCGACTCGCCGTGTGTTTCGCTGCTCACTTCGCCGGTAGCTCGCTCGATGGCCAACGTGACCTCGTAGTGGTCATTTCGCTGCACGACCCTGCCGACGAGGCGCTGGCTCGTTCGTCGCCGCGCGAGCCCCAACGCGGAAGCCCGCACGTCGTCGCGCGCCCAAGGATCCGAAGCAGTCGCCTCGGCGCTCTCGGACTCGAGTCCGATCAGCGCAGCGGGGTAGAGCACGCGCTCCTGGCGCCCACCGAGCATCCAGACCGCGCGGCGGCAAGCCAAGTTCGCAGCGGCGCCGCCGAGCCACCCCGTAATCGCGGCGTCTCCCTCCACTTCGAGCGGCGGACAAGCGAGAAGGACGCCGTCGCGCGAACCGTCAGGGAAGGCGGCGACAACCCGATTCCCTTGGTGCGCCCGGCTGCTCGAGGTTCGCCACACGAGGCCAGACATCAGAACGACGGCCACCGCCGCGACACCCGACCAAAGACGCCTGCGCCCTTGCGCGTCCGCCCGAGCAAGCGCCACGAGCAGAGCTTCGAGAGAATCGAAACGCCTGGCGGGATCGTACTCGAGCGCCTTCCGCAGAGGCGCCAACAAGCGCCGCGGAACTCGGCGCCGAGGAGGTTCGAAGCGGGCTCGTCGAATGGCTCGAAGTCGCTCGGCCACGGTCTCGCCGCCGAACGGTGGCGTGCCCTGGAGGAGCTCCCAAACCGTCGCTGCGAACGCGAACTGATCGCTGCGCGCGTCCGCACTTCGCCCCTCGAGCTGCTCCGGCGCAGCGTAGCTCGGCGTGCCCGCGAACCCCGTTCCGCGCGAATGCCGCTGTCCGAGCGGCAGACTCGATATCTGCGCTGCGGTGGGGACATCCGCGCGCGCGAGACCGAAGTCCACGACGCGGGCTTGGCCGTGACCGTCGACCACGATGTTGCTGGGCTTGATGTCGCGATGGACGAGGCCGCGAGCGTGCGCTGCCTGGATCCCGGAGCCTGCCTGCAAGAGCACGCTGAGGATCTCGCGCCAGCTCGGTGCGCTGCGGGCGATCCACGCGTCCAGGCGATGGCCATCGACCAGCTCCATGGCGATGAAAACGAGACCGCGAGCCTCCCCGATGTCGTGGATGGTGACGACGTTCGGATGCGAGAGCTTGGCCAGAGCACGCGCTTCGGCGCTGAGTCGTTGCCGCGCAGCGAGCGTGTCCGGACCTGCGTCCAAGACCTTGAGCGCGACGCTTCGATCGAGCTCCGTGTCGCGCGCGCGGTAGACCACTCCGGTGGCGCCCGCACCAAGCCTGCGCTCGAGCTCGAATCGACCCAACCGAACGCACGCGCCACCGCCAAACAAGGCGTTCAGCGCAGCGGCGTGGACGCGTTCACGCTCGAGCTCCAGCAAGCGAAGGTGTCGCTCCTCTTCGCCGGATTCACTCAACGAGAACGCCTCCTCGAGCGCCATGCTAGCGCGACCCCGATTCCGTCTCACCGATTCCGGCTCGTCCCGAGCTGGCCTGACGTCGGACCGGTGTTATGCTCCGCGCCGGTGGCCGAGGGGACTGACCAAGAATCGGTGGACCGGACGCTCTTCGAGGCCTGGCGCGCCGGCGACACTCAGGCCGGTACGCAGTTGTTCGAGCGCCACTTCGACGCGTTGTTTCGCTTCTTTCGTCACAAGACGGACGAAGGCGCAGAAGACCTGGTCCAGCAGACGTTCTTGTCGGTGCTGGGCGGTCCTGCCTTTCGAGCCGAATCGAGCTTCCGGAGCTACCTCTTTGCCGTGGCGCGCAACACGCTCTACGCCCACTGGAAGCGCCGTCGAAAGAGCGAGAACGAGACGGACATCGCCGGAGCCTGTGTCGCCGATCTGGATCCGTCGCCGAGCGCAGTCCTGGCGAAGCGCCGTGAGGAGCGCCTGATTCTCGAGGGCTTGCGCAGGATCCCGCTCGAGCTGCAGATCGCCCTCGAGCTCTACTACTTCGAAGAGCTGTCGGGACCCGAGCTCGCCAGCGTGCTCGGGGTGCCCGAAGGCACCGTTCGGAGCCGCCTTCGGCGCGCGCGGGAGGCGCTGGACCGCGCCATCGCGAAACTGACCGACGACCGCGTGTTGCTCGAGTCGACGACCACGGATCTCGACTCCTGGGCGGAGCGCGTGCGTGGCCTGACGCCCGAGCTCGGCTGAGGGGTTCTGTCACCACGTGGTAGAGGCGCGCGCGCCCGATTCGATCACGCTCTCGCGTTGCGATCCCGCGGGTCGATGGGCGTGAGCACCCCGAGCTCTTCCTCGAGCGCCTGTGCCACGGCCAAACACAGGTGGTCCCTTCCCCGCGCGCCGACGACCTGCACGCCGAGCGGCAGGCCCCGGGCGTCGAGGCCCGTGGGCACCTGGGTCGCAGGTAGCTCCAGCACGTTGAAGATGGCCGTGAACCCCGGATCGAGCGGACGCAGGAGCGGCGTTGTGGCGCGGCGCCGTGCGTGCGTAGGGCGGGTGCAAGAGCACGCCGTGATCGCCGAGGGTCTCCTCGAGCTCGCGGCCGATGGCGCGACCGAGCTCGAGCAGGCGAGTCGCTTGGCGATTGGGGAAGCGACGCATCAGGCGTTCGGCCGCGATCAGGGCCAGCACGGGCCCGGTGTGCCGCGAGCGGCCGAGCACGAGCCGCGCGAGCTCACGCCCGACGCTGAGCTCGGGATCTCCGCTCACGAGCTCGGCGTAGCTCGCATCCGGCGCCGCGTGCTCCGACATCATGGCGCCCCAGATCCAGATCGCCTCGCGCAAGAGGTCCGGACGCAGTCGTTCGACCCGCGCGCCCCGGCGTTCGAGCAGTTCGGCGCTCTTCCGCACGCTGAGGCGGAGCTCCGGCGAAACGCGCACACCCCCTTCGTCGAGCGGGAACACTCGCACCTCCCGCAGGTCGACGTGCCGCGGATCTCTGGGCTCCCATTCGACGACGTTGGCCACTCCGTCGGGCCCCGAGACGATGTCGAACACCGTGATCAGATCGCCGACGTGCCGCGCCATCGGTCCGCAGCAGAGGTAGCCTTCGTGCTCTCCTTCGAGCGGAGGCCAGTGCCCGGTGTTCGGGACGCGACGACCCGTCGGCTTGTGACCGGTGATGCCGCAGAACGCCGCGGGCAACCGGATCGAGCCGCCGATGTCGGAGCCCATGCCGAACGGCGCTCCACCTGCGGCCACGATGGCGCCTTCACCGCCGCTGCTTCCGCCCGGCGTCCGCCGCAGGTCCCACGGGTTGTTGCTGCGGCCGTAGACGCGGTTGTGCGTCTCGAGCCAGAGCCCGCCTTCAGGCACGTTGGTCACGCCGAGCACGATGGCGCCAGCCTCACGCAGGCGGCGCACGACCGTGGAATCGGCGGTGGCGACCTCGTTCTTGCGACGCCAAATGCCGCCGGTCTGGGGCAAACCCGTGACGCCATAGAAGTCCTTGATGGTGCAGGGCACGGCGAACAACGGGGGCAAGCTGCTCGAGTCCGAGTGCATCAACCGATGCTCGGCGCTCTCGGCTTCTTGCAGTGCGAGCTCGAAGCGCTCGGCTACCACGGCGTTCAGCGCGGGGTTCACGCGTTCGATGCGCTCGACGTGGGCGCGCACCACTTCCACCGGTCCGAGCTCGTGTGCCTTGATGCGCGTCGCGAGCTCGTTGGCGCTCATGCGAACGATGGGGTCCATGGTCGAGCGGAGCTTAGTGGCGCGAGTGGCCGGCGCTAGTCCGTGTTTTCGAGGGCCACCGAGGCCGGCTCGGCCGACGCGGACGCCGTGGTACACTCGACGCGATGGTCGAGCCCGCCTGGACCGTGGACCCCGAGGATCCGCGCGCCCCCCCGCGCGAGGTCTGGGAACGGATGACCCCAGCCGAGCGCGAGCGCGTCGCCGCGACGCTGCCCAGCGACATGCCCCTCGACCTTCACCCGCCGGAGGGCGACTCCCACCGCAAGCCGAAGGAGCGGGCCCGCGACGCCCTCGACGAGTACTTCCGCAGCATCGGACGTCGCGTCTACGTCTCGAGCGAGCTCGTGACCTACTATCCCAACGAGCCGCGCTTTTGCCCGGACATCTTGGCGGTCGTCGATGTCGAGTGCCATGACCGCGAGAGTTGGATCGTCTCCAAGGAGGGCAAGGGGCTCGACTTGGTGATCGAAGTCCACGTGAGCGGCGACAAGACCAAGGACTTCACGACCAACGTGGCGCGCTACGCCAAGCTCGGCATCCCGGAGTATTTCGTGTTCGATCGCCCGGCGCTGCGCATCCACGGCTATCGGCTTTCGCCGGGCGCGTCCAGCTACGAGCGCGTCGTGCCGCAGGCAGGGCGTATGCAGTCCGAAGTGCTCGGGCTCGGCCTCACGGTCGAAGGCAAGATGCTGCGCTTCTACCACGGCACGGCCCCGCTCCTCTTCTTGGACGAGCTCGTGGGGAAGCTCGATGGCATGGTCGCGGAGCTCGTCGAGGCGCGTGACCAGGCGCTACGGCAGGCCGAAGAGGAAGCCAAGCGCGCCGAAGAGGAAGCCAAGCGCGCCGAAGAGGAAGCCAGGCGCGCCGAAGAGGAAGCCAAGCGCGCCGAAGAGGAAGCCAAGCGCGCCGCCGCTTTGGTTGCCGAAAACGACGCGCTGCGCGCCGAGCTCGAGCGCCTCCGGCGGTCGCGCTGACGTCGGACTCGAGCGTCACTCGTCGTCGAACGGCGCGGGCGCCATTTCGTTCGGGTGTGTCGGCCGCGGCGGGCGCGGCGCCATCTCGGATGGATGTGTCGGTTGCGGACCCGGCTTCGTCTTCTTGCCCGCGTCGCGCGCGTCGGGGCTCGCGTCCGCTGGCCCCGCATCGGGAGGCCCGGCTTCGGGGACCGCGGAGCCATCGGCCGCGCTCCCGTCTGGCGCGGCAACCTCCGGAGGCGCCGCTTCGGGCGGAGTTCCCGACGCGTCCAGCGGCAAGGTGGGCGGAGGGGCGACCATCTCCGTGGGATGACTGTCGTCCGCGTTGCGTTTGCAGGCGGTGGCGGCCAAAGAAACGCTGGCCGCGAGCCCAACGACCCGCGCCGTGCGCGCCCAGTTTCGCGTGCTCTCTGCTGGTGCGCGCACGCGCGCACGCACCTCGGCGAGCAGACGCTCGGCCTCCTTGCCGAGTCGCCGGTTGTCCGCCTCGACCACGCTTCGCATCCGTTCCGCAAATGCCCGTCGCTCGGCAGGGTCCGCGAAGCCCGCAACGCAAGCTGCCACGATTTCGTCCAAGTGATCGCACGTGTTCACGTTCACCTCGCGGACGAACGCCTTTACACGCGCGCGCAGGTCGGACTTCTCACCGAAGAAGTGACTTGCGAGCTGATGCTCGTAGTCGACGGCCATGGCGAGATGGTGGAGCCCTTGCTCGCCGTAGTTCCTCGTCTTGAACGCGAAGTAGGCGAGCTCGAATGCCTCCTGCGCACGAGGGTCTCCGATCTCGTACGACAAGCCCCAGTAGTCGCCGCGCAAGCGCTGCTCACGAGCGAGCTTGGTTTCGAGGGGCGTCCCCGCATAGATCTCGGTACGACAGAAGTTCGTGGGGTTTTGGGGGTGGTGCCGCAAAAACTCCACGTTGTCACCGACGTCTTCCAGACTCGAGTCGGGGTTGAACAAGAGCACGTTGAAGCAGGTGTGGATGTCGAGCCGATTCACGATGGCGAGCGCGCGGGTGTTTTCGGCCACGGTCTGGCGGCGACCGAGCCGCTTGAGCGCTTCGGCGGTGCCGGCTTCGATCCCGAGGAACACGCGGAACAGCCCCAGAGACTTCAGGACCGAAAAGACCTCTTCGTCGACCGCGCCGGGCCGTGCCTTCACCGCGAACGCGATGTCGTGCACGCGACGCTCGCGCAGCGCTCGAGCCAGCCCCTCGATGCGGGCCAGCATCGCGGCCTTGTCGTCGAGGAAGAAGTTGTCGTCGTGGAAGTTGAAGATGAGCGCGCCGGCTCGGTGCAGGCTCGCCATCTCGTCGGCGACGCTCTCCACCGAGCGCAGCCGCACGCGTTCCCCACCGCACAATCGATGCCAGGCCACGATGGAGCAGAACGTGCACGAGTAGCCGCAGCCACGCGACGCCAACATGTTGGTGATGGGGAGACCCAAGTAGTCGTCGAGCGGAGACTTGCGCGGGGGCCAGGGCAACCGATCGAGATCCGGTGGATTCGTGGCGGGAGGCGCCCGCCGGATCGCGTCGCCGTCGCGGTAGACGATGCCGCGCACACTGTCCGGTCGATCGAGCGACGCCGCGAGAGCCAAGAGCAGGTCTTCGCCTTCGCCGATGGCCACCGAGTCGAGGGCGGGCACGTCTTTCAGCAGACGCTCTGGATGGAACGCAGCGAAATGCCCGCCCGCGATCATGTGCCCGGCGTATCCGAGCTCGCGAGCCCGAGTCGCGAGGCGCGCAAACTCACGCGCGCGGTACGTGAACACCATGCTGAACCCGGTGAGCTCTGCTCCGGACGCCGCGATGGCGCGCGCGACCTCCTCGATCTGGTCGGCGCGGTTGAAGACGAGCTGCGTCACCCGGTGTGAAGCGTGCTCGAGGGCACCCCGGAGGTAGCGGATCGCCAGGTTCTCTTCGAATTCGGCTCCGACCAGGACGACGTGCATGGTGGCCTCCCGCACCCAGGCTGATCCCCGGCGTTTCGAGCCGAAATGACCGAGATCAAGTCGTGAACGAAGCGGAGATTCAGCCGTCTTTGCGATCGAGCCCCTCGTCTTCGAAGGAGCGAGGGTCCTCGATCGGCTCGAGGTGCGTGAGCACGTGGGCGTTGGGGATGGCGGCGCGGATCTCGCGCTCGATCTCTTCGAGGAGCTGGTGACCCCGGTCGACGGTCCACGCGCCCGGCACGAGCACGTGGAGCGAGATGAAGCGGCGCGCGGCTGCCTGCCTCGTTCTGAGCGCGTGGAAGCGGAGCTCCGGACCTTCGTAGCGCCGCAGCACCTCGCGCAGCGCGTTCTGGTCCTCGGGCACCAGCGCGGGATCCAAGAGCCCGCGCGCCGAACGCCGCATCAGTTGTACGCCCGCCCACACGATGTTCAAGGCCACCAAGATCGCGACGATGGGATCGAGGCGCTGCCAGCCGGTGAGCGCGACGAGCCCCACACCGAGGAGCACGCCCCCCGACGTCCAGACGTCCGTCATCAGATGATGGGCGTCGGCTTCGAGCGCGATGGAGTGGTGACGCTTGCCGGCCTTGAAAAGCACGCGCGCGACGGCCAGATTCACCCCCGACGCCGCCACCGACACGGCGAGGCCGAAGCCCGCTTGCTCGATGGGCTCGGGGTGCAGGAGACGGCCTGACGCCGCCCAGAAGATGGCGACGGCGGCCACCAGGATCAGTGCGCCTTCGACGCCGCTCGCGAAGTACTCGGCCTTGCTGTAGCCGTAGGTGTGTTCCTCGTCGGCAGGACGAGCGGCGAGCTCGAGCATCCAGAGCGCGGTGAGCGCAGCGACCAGGTTCACTCCGGACTCCGCGGCATCGGAGAGCAACCCGACCGAGCCGGTGAGGCGCCAGGCAGCCACTTTGAGCGCGATGGTCGTGATGGCAGCCGCGATGGAGAGCCAGGCGTACTTCGCGATGCTGGCCGTGGCCATTCCGCAGACGACCTACCACGGCCCGAGCCTGGCGAGTCGGGTTCCGACCGCGCAGGAGATTCGTAGTAGGCTCGCGCCATGTCGAGGCCGCGCATCGCAGTTCTGGCACTCAGCTTCGCCCTATCGACCGGCTGCGGCTCCAGCGGATCTGGCGGGGGCGGAGGAACCGGCGGAACGGCGGCAACCGGCGGGAGCGGCGGGCTCACGGGCGGCAGCGGCGGAGCCGGCGGCGCCACCGGCGGCACCAGCGCTACGGGCGGAGCTTCGGGCAGCGGCGGCACGAGCGGCAGCAGCGGCAGCGGAGGCTCCGCGGGAAACCCCGTGATCGAAATGGACACCAGCATGGGCAAGCTCAGCTTCGAGCTCGACCCGGTGAACATGCCGGTCACCACGGCGAACTTCCTCGCGTACGTGGACGCGGGATTCTTCACCAACACCATCATCCATCGCGTGATCCCCGACTTCGTGATCCAGGGCGGCGGCTACAGCTCGGGCTTGGTCGAGAAGAGCACGAACCCCCCCATCAACCTCGAGACGAGCCCCAGCATCGTCCACGACTACGGCGTGATCTCCATGGCGCGCACGTCGGATCCGAACAGCGCGACGAGCCAGTTCTTCGTAGTGAATGCCAAGAGCGGAGCCCACAGCCTCGACGGCCAATACGCCGCTTTCGGTCACATGCTCGAAGGCGGGACCGTGCTCGACGCCATCAGCGCGGTCCCCACCCAGAACACGAGCGGCTTCCAGGACGTCCCGGTCAGCGACGTGGTCGTCAAGTCGGTGGTACGCAAGTAGGCAGGGCGCGCGCGTCCGGGGCGTGGCACTTCGGTGGCACATGCCCGGCGATTCGCAGCCGAAAGCTCGGGTCCTCGGCCGGCATGCATGTTGCTCCTCGAGCGCCCATGCGATTGGCGGCGCTCGGGTTCATGGCTCTCCTGCTCACGGCGTGCGGCGGCTCGACCAGCCAAGACGGCGGGACGGGGGGTGGCGGAACGGGCGGCACCGGTGCGACTGGTGCGAGTGGAGGCAGCGGGGGCATCGGCGGCGGGGGCACGGGAGGGACCGGGGCCGTCGGCGGCGTGGGTGGTACGAGCTGCTCCGACTTCCTCGACGAACCCCTGCCAACGAGCGTGACGATTCGCGTGGTCAACAAGCGCGCGACGCCGATCTACGTCGGCGGTGGTAGCGGCTGTGGGAACGAACCGCTCTACACCTTGAGTGGTCCGGGCGGCCTCGTGGCGCTCTCCCCAGGCGGATGCGGCTTCACGTGCGAGGCGCTGCAAGCCCACGGCGACATGTGCCCCGATGCGTGTTTCCTGCCGCCCACCATCTTCATCGCACCGGGAGGCAGCTTCGACACGGCCTGGGCGGGAACGTCCTACGAAGCGGCGACGATGCCCGCAAGCTGCTACTTCGAGCCCCAATACGCGCTGCCCACCTGCAACCGCCGTAGGGTCGCTGACCCGGCGAACTACGTCGCCAAGGTCGACGCAGGATCGGCGCTGACGTGCCTCGACGTGGGCATGTGCTCGTGCACGCCGGACGCCCAGGGCTCCTGCGAAATCACCTACGGTGGCACGCCGAGCGGCGATGCGCTCACGGCCAGCGCGACCTTCACGATGCCCGGAAGCTCGGTCGTGATGGTCGAGTTCCAGTGAGGTTCAGGCCCGGGCGAAGACGAGCGCACAGTTGTGCCCGCCGAAGCCGGCGCTGGTCTTGAGCGCATAGCGCACGTCCGCCACGCGGGCTTCCCGCACGAGATCGAGCTCGAACACGGGATCCACGTCGTCCAGGTTGATGGAGGGGTGCAGCTTCTGGTCGCGGAGCGAGCAGACACAGGCGATGGACTCCGCGGCGCCGGCGCCACCGAGCAGATGCCCGATCATGCTCTTCGTGGCCGAAATCGGGATGCGCGCCAGACCTTCTCCGAACACCGCTCCGAGGGCGCGATATTCTGCGACGTCGCCCGCGGGGGTCGAGGTGGCGTGGGGGTTCAGGTATCCGATGTCGCTCGGCGCGAGAGCGGCACGTCGCAACGCCGCGTCGATGGCGAGGCGGAGCCCGGCGCCATCGGGGTGGGGTCGAGTCACGTGCTCGGCGTCGCTCGACATGCCGTAGCCCGCGAGCCATGCGATGGGCGGTGCCCCGCGCTTCTCTGCGTGCCCGGCGCTCTCGAGCACCAGCGCTCCCGCGCCTTCTCCGATCACGAAACCGTTTCGCTTGCGATCGTAGGGCCGCGACGCGCGCTTCGGATCGCCCTCGAACGACCGGGCGAGCGCGCGCGCGTTGCCGAAGCCGGCGATGGTGGCAGGACACGTGGCCGCCTCTCCTCCCCCTACGACCGCCACGTCGACGTCTCCGCTTTCGATCAAGAGCGCGCCGAGAGCGATGGAGTGCGCGGAGGTGGCGCAGGCACTCGCCACGTTGAAGCTCGGCCCCATGAAGCCGAACTTGGTGGCCACGAGCCCCGACATCGCGTTGGCCATCGACGAGGGGATGAAATATGGACTCACGGCGCGCGGGCCGCGCGAGCCCGCTTTTTCGACCTGTTCGACGAAGATCTCCACCGAGCCTTGCCCCGATGAGACCAGCACGGCGACCCGCGTGCGATCCACGTCTTCGAGTCGGGCCTGGCGAATCGCCTCGACCGACGCCGCGAGGCCGAGCTGCACGACGCGTCCCGTGTAGTCCACCTCGCGCTTGTCGAGAACGCTGAGCGGGTCGAATCCCCGGACGCTCGCGGCGACATCGGTGCGGAGCTTCTCGGTGGAAAACTCCGTGATGAAGTCGACGCCCGAGCGCCCCGCGAGGAGCCCTGCCCAATATGCGCTCGCGTCGAGTCCGAGTGGGCTGACGATCCCAATACCGGTGATGGCGACGCGGGACATCGCACCCCTATAACACGAGCCCCCGTCGCACCGGTTCGACGAGCCCGCTGGGCGGGGGCTGGCCAAGCGCGACGGGCGCCGCTACGCTCCGAGCGTGAGGGTCATCGGCTGGTTCTCGCTGGCGGCGGCGATCGCGTGCTCGTCACAGACCGAACACCCCGACAATGGTGGTGGCGCATCCGGCGGGCAGGCGTCCGGGGGTACTGCATCGGGGGGCACGTCGAACGGAGGTGCGGGTGGCTCCGTCGGCGGTGGCAGTGGTGGAACCTCGAGTGGCGCGACCGGCGGCGCTCCGAGTGGAGGTGTGGCGGGCGCCGGCGCGACCGGTGGTGGCGCGACCGGTGGCAGCGGCGCGATGGGCGGTAGCGCGACCGGTGGCAGCGGCGCGATGGGTGGTGGCGCGACCGGTGGCAGCGGCGCGATGGGTGGTAGCGCGACCGGCGGCAGCGGCGCGACCGGCGGCAGCGCGACCGGCGGTGGAGGCACGAGCGGGACGGGCGGAAGCGGGGCGTGCAGCGCCTGCTTTCAATCGCTGTCCCAGAACTGCGCGGCCTACGGCGCCTGCGACGCCTCCTGTAAGAACGATGTCGACCCGTACATCTCGTGCATCTGCGGCGGCAACAACGGCTGCATCTGGCCCAAGTCGCAGGCCGGCTTCCAAGTGGCGCTCTGCCTCCTCGCCACCTCCGGCTCAGCTTCGGCTTGCTTCCCTACGGCGTGCAGCAAGCTCTATCAAGCTTGCGGGTCGGGCTGCTGTCAGGGGCTCGGCTGCCACCCTTCCTCGGCCAAGTGCTGCGTGCCGCTGGGCGGGGCGTGCACGGACGTCGGAGACTGTTGCACCACGCAGTGCGTAGGCGGTACGTGTTCCTGACGAAGACTGCAGGCTGCCGGTGAACCGCTCCCTCTCGTTCGCTTTCCTGCTCGTGAGCCTAGCCACCGCCTGCGACGATCGAGAAAGTGCCAACAGCGAGGGATCGGGCGGCAACGCGGGCACGACCAGCTCCGACGCGAGCTCCGATGCGAGCTCCGACGCGAGCGGCGATGGGGGCGTCAACTGCTCGGGCTGCGTCGGTGTGTGCATCAACGCCAAGTACACTGGGTGGCTCGGCACCTGCGATTCGGTGAACTGTCACTGCGGCGACTGCAGCGGGTGCGTCGACGAATGCCAGAAGGGCGGGCACTCCGGCTTCGCGGGCATCTGCAACGACGCGGGCTGCCAGTGCGCCGACAACTGCGGCGCTTGCCCGAGCATCTGCACGGACGGTGGCTTCACGAGTTGGACGGGCGTGTGTGACCCGAAGCTCTGCTACTGCAAGTGAGCTCCGTGCTTCGTCTTCGCCCCTACCGAGACTCCGACTTCGAAGCCTTCGTCCGGGCGCAAAACCACGCGTTCGCCGTTCTGGCAAAGTCGAGCTACTCGGCCTCTGAGCTCGCGGCCTTGGCGGACTCGCGACATTCCCCCGAGCGCCGCGCCGAGATGCTCCAGATCGACGAATGGGTGGCGGAGAGCGACGGTCGGATCGTGGGCGCCGCTGGTCAGTGGCCCGAGCCGAGCGCCGAGCAGACCGCGCGCATCCGGCGGGTGTTCGTCGATCCCGAGCATGCCGGCACGGGCCTCGGCCGGCGCTTGGTCGAGGACGCAGAAGCGCGCGCCGGCCGCGCGGGGAATGTTCGGCTGGTGGTGTGCGCCAGCCTGAACGCCGTGCCGTTCTACGAGCAGCTCGGCTACTCGCGAGACAGACCCGAGGTGCGGGACTATGCCGGCACACGCGTCCCGTTCCACTGGATGCAGAAAGCGCTTGGACGTCGCCTGTGAGTTTCTTTCGGCCGACGTCGCGTTTTCGACACGTGGTGTGATTCGCGCGAGCGCAGGTGTGACTCCGTGACGACGCTCGGAGCCTCGCGAACGCTGCTTTGTGCACGAGACCGCATGGCACATCGATTGCTGAACGGTCTCGTGGGCGCGTCGTTCGCCCGAGGAGGTCGAAAGTCATGCATACCAAGTCAGCATTCCTTGCTCTGGCAGCCCTGGCGCTGATCGCGGGTTGCGGGGCGTCGCGCGACGTCGAGGTCACCGGTCAGGTCGACGCGCCCGCAACGGCGAAGGGTGACATCGTCGTCGAGTTCTTCGATGGCATGGACGCGACGGAGAGCGCTCACTCGCTGAAGCTCGCAGGACCCAGCGCGTTCGTGGAGAAGGTGCCCCTCGAGGGCGACACGCTGCGCGTGCGCGCTGTCTTGGACGCGGACGGCGACGGAAAGTGTTCGGCCGGAGAGCTGTGGGACGAGGTCGCCAAGAAGGTCGACGATGACGACAAAGTGGACGATCTCGTGCTCACGCTCGAGAGCGGCGCCTGCCCCTGAGCAGAAGACCCACCTTCTGCCGGCGTTCGAGCGCGGAAGACTCGAGCGCCGGCAGTTGGCCCAATCGCAAGCGCCCAGTTCGTGTATCCTGACGTCGGGTGGCCATGAAAAAGCGCATCTCATTGGGCGTTACGGGGCTGGGTCTGCTCGGTCCGATGCTGCTTTCGCCGGCGTGCGGCAGCGACTCGGATTCCGGGACCGCAAGCAACACCGGGGGCAGCTCGGCGAGCGGCGGCAGCAGCGCCAGCGGCGGGAGCGGCGGTGGTTCGGGCGACGCGAGCCTCGGCGGAAGCGGCGGCCTCGTCGACTCGAGCACGTGCCCTACGGGGCAGGCCTGCGGTGACGGAGGCATCTGCGCCGGCGGCCAGTGCTGCGACGCGGCCAAAGCGTGCGCTGACGAATGTTGCGGCGGCAGCCAGATCTGCAGCTTCCAAAAGTGTGTGACGCCGGGCACGACCTGCACCGACTCGAGCGATTGCGGGGCGAACGAGTACTGCGAGTACTCGCTGGGCTCCGCGAGCGACGCGGGCGTACCGGATGCCGCTACGGGAGACGGCGGTGCTTGCGTCGGCGGCAAGACGCTGCTCACCGGCAAGTGCCTGCCGAAGCCTCCCATCTGCGCCGCCGGAGACGCGGGCGCGGGAGACGCGGGCGCCGGCACGAACTGCCTGGAGAAGTGCGAGGTCGTGCCGACGACCATCGCGTTCGATCCGGTGCTGAAATATTCGTGGGGAGGCATCACGTCTCCGCCCTACTCGAGCGACGTGATGATGACGCCCATCGTCATACAGCTCGACGACGACGACTGCGACTCGAAGGTGACCGCCAGCGACATCCCGGAGATCGCGTTCGTTACGTTCAGCGACGGCCAGTACTACCGGCCGGGCACGCTGCACGTGGTGAGCGTAGTCGGCGGCCAAATCGTCGAGAAATGGAGCAAGCCCGACGCGGTCCACGCTTCGAGCGGACTCGCCGCCGGCGATCTGGACGGCGACGGTGTGCCGGAAATCGTGGCCTGCCTCGCACCCGCCCCGGGCGGCAACAGTTGCTGCGATGCCCAGGCCTACAACACCGGCGTCGTTGCCTACAAGGCCGACGGCAGCGTGCTCTGGACCCAGACCGACACCAGCAAGGTGCACTGCGGCTACGAGTTCCCGGCCATCGCCGATCCCAACCACACGGGTCAGCCCCTCGTGCTCGTCGGCTTGACGCTGCTCGATGGCAAGACGGGCGCGGTGGTCAAAGAGCTGGATCCGGCGACCGGATTCGGCACTCGCCTCACGGGCATGTCCGACGTGGACGGCGACGGCAAGCTCGACATCGTCGAAGGCCGTCGCGCGTTTCGGGCCGATGGCACCAAGATCTGGGATCTCTCGACTGGTGCCGACACCATCCCCACCGGCTACCACGCCGTCGGCGATCTGGACAAAGACGGCAAACCCGAGGTCGTCGTGATCTCGAGCGAAGGCCACGTGGCCTCGGTGATCCACCACGACCCGGCGAGTGCCAGCGGCGCCAAGGTGATCCGCAAGGGCATCGACATCAACAACGGGATCTCCACCAAGACCTTCTGCAACGCCGGCAGCGAATACGGTGGTGGCCCGCCCACCATCGCGGACTTCGACGGCGACGGCTTCCCCGACGTGGGCGCGGCCGGCGCGGTTGGCTACGTGGTGCTGAGCGGCAAGAAGTTGATGGATGGATCGACGCCCAACGCGAGCACGCTGCTCTGGTTCAAGCAGACCCAAGATTGTTCCAGCGCCGTCACCGGCAGCGCCGTCTTCGACTTCAACGGCGACGGCAAGGCCGAGGTGGTCTACGGCGACGAGGTCCACCTCTGGATCTACGACGGCGCCACGGGAAACAACCTGATCCCCGACACCTGCAACACCAGCGGAACGCTGTGGGAGTACCCCGTGGTGGCCGACGTCGACAACGATGGCCACGCCGACCTGGTGATCGCATCGAACGCTTATGGTCTCACCTGCAACGGGACCCGTCAGAGCGGCATCCGCATCTTCGGCAGTCAGAGTGGGAGCTGGGTGCAGACGCGACGCGTCTGGAACCAACACACCTACCACGTGACGAACGTCGCCGAAGACGGCGCGATCCCCCAGAACGAGGCCAACAACTTCGCGACCACGGGCCTCAACAACTACCGTCAGAACAAGCCCTTCGGCAGTGAGTTCGCTGCTCCGGACGCCGTCGTGAGCGTGGCGCCACACTGCTCCGGCGCCTATGGCATCGACGCCGAGGTGAGAAACCTCGGGCAGTCGGTCCTACTCCCCGGCCAGACCGTGACCTTCTTCGCCGGCGCCGCCGGCAGCGGCACCGAGATCGGCAAGCTCGTCACGAAACACGCGCTCGGACCGGCCCAGGCCGAGACCCTGTCCTTGCCTCTGCCCACGCCGCCCGCCGGCGTGAAAGAGGGACAGACTCCGGTCTACGCCACGGTCACGGTGGCCGCGCCCACCGTCGAGTGCCGGCCCAACAACAACACGTCGGCGCCGAAGAGCGCCAAGTGCACCACGGTGAACTGAGCGTTCAGGGTCTGCAGACGCCGAGCCAACTCGGGTTGTTGTAGGCGACGCACTTCTCCCCCGCCGGGCAGCCTCCGTTGCCCGGCGAGCCGCCCACCGTGCCCGCATCGGGGCCGCCGCTCGCGTTGGCCTTGCAGAGCCAGCGGCAGAACCCGCTCGCGCCAGCGTAGTCGCACTGCTGGGAGTCGGCGCAGTCGTTCAAGTACTTGCAGGGCTTCCCCAACGTGGTGCCGCCGTCGAGCGCGTAGCTCGGGAAGCTGCACTTCAACTTGCCTCCCGAACCGAGGTGGCAATCCGATTCGGGACCAGTCGGACAGTCGTGTGCCCAGGGCGTGCAAGGCGGTGAGAACGTGCAGACGTTCACGAACGCGCCTTGGCTGCCGTAGTTGATGCTCATGTCGCACTGGCCCGTGCCGCACAGCGCCGCTTCTTGCTCGCCGCAACACGGACGCGTGCACTTGTTCAACGCACAGATGAAGGGCGAGGCGCAGTCGTTGTGGGAACTGCACGCTTCGCCGAGCTTCTTGGGTCCGTTTCCGAGATCGAGACACGCGGTCGTGTACGTTCCGGCGTCGGTCTGCTCGACGCGACACTTCAGCGTGCCGGAGCAGTTCTGCGTGACGAGGTCACAAGCGCCCGTGACGTTGGTGGCGCTGCCCGTCGGGCAGCTCCCACCGGCGTCGCCCGCCGCGCCGCCCGTACCGCCGCCTCCCGTTCCCGAGCTACCGCTCGAGCCGCCCGAGCCGCTCGCCCCGCCGGCGCCGCTCCCGCCGCCGCTGCTGCTCCCGCCAGCGCCGCTCGCCCCGCTGGCGCCACCGCTCCCAGCGGCGCCGTCGATGGAGGCATCCGCGCACTCGCAAGCGCCGTAGCCGCTGCCGTCCGACGTGCAGCGCTGGACGCCCATGCCGCCTCCTGGACAACCGCACGAAAGCTGTCGTCCGGGTTCGCAAACGGTGCTGACGTCGTCCCCCGACGTGCAGCGAACGAAGGCAGAAAACGCCAGCAATCCCAAGAAAAGCCGAGGTAGCGCGCTCACTCGCCCATTCTAGCTCCCCTCGGCGAAAAACCGGACTGGTCGCTGGCGCTCGGAACGCCTCGGGGCTTTTGCGCTTCTTTTTCCGCTCGCCCGTGGTGCATTTTGACCGAGGTCATTTCCTCCACTTCGCTAGAGTGTTCCGACCCCGGACAATCATGACCTCCACGACCCCCGCGTCGTCGCTGCTCGAGTGCCGCGACACCACTCAGTCGCCCCACGAGACCCTGCTTGGGGCCTTGGACCAGGCGGTGGCGAGCGGGGCGCCATTTCTGACCCTGCATTCGGGTCGCTCCAAGCACGAGCTCAGCTACGCAAAAGCCCGCGAAGGCGCGTGGCGCGTGGCCGCCGCACTTCGGAACCGAGGCATCGAGCGCGGCGCTCGAGTGGCGCTCTTGGTGCCGACCTCGCCGCTGTTCGTAGAAGCGCTGCTCGGCTCGATGCTGGCCGGCGCCATCCCCGTCCCGCTGGCCTCCCCGATGACGTTCGGCGGCGTCGAGCGCTACCTGAAGAACCTCACGGCCATCCTCAAAGACGCGGGGGCCGAATGGCTCGTCACCTACCCCCGCATCAAAGAGGCAGCTGCCGCGGACGACGAGCTCAAGTCGCTTCTCCGCCACGTGCTCACGGAAGAAGATCTGGACGGTGCGCAGCCCGTCGATCCACGCACGCCCTCCTTGGCAGGCTCGGACATTGCGTTCCTGCAATACACCTCGGGCACGACCGGACGGCCCAAGGGCGTGATGATTTCGCACCGCGCACTGGTGTCGAACACCTACGCCATCGCCCGGGGCATGCAGCAGACCAGCGACGACGTCGGCGTGAGCTGGTTGCCGCTATTCCACGACATGGGGCTCATCGGCGCGCTGCTGCGTTCCATCTGCCATCCCGGTCCGCTCCACGTGATGCCCCCCGAGCGCTTCATCGTGAAGCCCGTGGGCTGGCTCAAGCTCATGAGCGACGTCGGCGGTACGCTGTCGCCCGCGCCGAACTTCGCCTACGACCTCTGCACGACGCGGGCTCAGGATCTCGAGGGGATCCGGCTCGATCGCTGGCGCGTCGCGCTGAACGGCTCCGAACCCGTCCACGAGCCGACGCTTCAGCGATTCTACGAGAAATTCGACTCCGCTGGCTTCAATCGTCAGTCCATGATGCCGGTCTACGGCATGGCCGAGGCGACGCTGGCTGTGACGTTCTCACCCGTCGGACGCGGCTCGAAGACCGTCGGCGTCGATCGCCGCTCGCTGGAAGAGGGCGGACGCGCCGTCCACTCTCAGGCCACCGAAGCACGCAAAGCGGTCTCGGTGGGCGAGCCGCTCGCCGGAATGTCCGTGTCCGTGACCGACGAAGCCGGGCGCCCGATCGAGAGCGGCGTCGTGGGCGAAGTCCGCGTGCGAGGCCCGTCGCTGATGGACGGCTACTTCCGCAACGACGAAGCTAGTGCCGCTGCGTTGAAAGACGGCTGGCTCGCCACCGGAGACCTCGGCTTCGTCGCCGACGGCAATCTCTACATCGTCGGACGCGCCAAAGAGATGGTGATCAAGGCCGGCCGCAACCTATACCCCTACGACGTCGAGCGTGTGGTCGGAGAGCTCAGCGGCGTTCGGCTCGGCGGCGTGGCAGCGTTCGGACGCGAGAACGAACAGACGGGCACCGACGATCTGGTCGTGGTCGCCGAGACCAACGAGACCGATCCGAGCTCGCGCGAGGCGCTCATGCGATCGATCCGCGGCGAGGTGCTGTCGGTGCTCGGCGTGGGCATCGACGACGTGCGGCTGTGGCCGGTGGGCGCCGTGCCGCGTACCTCCAGCGGCAAGATCCGCCGCAAAGAGTGTGCGCGACTCGTGGCGGAGGCCGAGCCGACGTGAAGCGCGCTCTGGTCATCGGCGGTACCGGATTCATCGGCGTGAATCTGGTGGATGCGCTCTTGGCAGAGGGCGTGGCCGTGCGCGTGACCACTCGACCGTCGAGCGCCACGCTGCTCTTGCGCAAGCGCAACGTCGAGCGCGTGCCGGGCTCGCTCGAGGAACCCGAGGCGCTCGAAACCGCGATGCGAGGCTGCGACACGGTGTTCCTGGCGGGCGCGTATTACCCCCGCTACTCGCTGGACCTCACCGCCGCCTGCGAAGAGGGCGTGCGCGGCGTACGGAATGCGTGCGAAGCAGCGCTCCGGGCCAACGTTCCGCGTTTCGTCTACACCTCGACCATCGCGACGCTCGGCCCTCCCCCTCCCGGCCGCATCGCCGACGAACGTGACGTGCTGCCCTCGATGCCCGAAGACAGCGTGTACCGCGGCGCCAAGTGGGCCATGGAGCACGAGATCGAGGCGGCCCGGGCCAAGGGCCTCTCGATCGTGACGACGCTGCCCGGCGGCTGCGTCGGTCCCAACGACGTGCGCATCGGCACCAACGCGTTCCTGGTCGGAGTCATCCGCGGAGCCTTGCCTTGGTTCGTCGACGGCACCGTGAACATGGTCGACGTCGGCGACGTGGCGCGGGCCCACGTGCTCGCCGCCGAAATGCCCTCCGGTTCCCGCTACGCCATCGGCGGTCACGACCTCCGCATTCGAGAGCTGCTCGAACGCGTCGCGCAGCGCTTCGGCGGCCGAGTGCCCGAGCTCGAGCTCGGCCTGGAAGAAGCCCGAGAGCGCGCCTCGGCCGACGAACGCGCCGCCGCGCCGAAGCGTGAGCGCGTGCCGATCCCCCGCGAAATGGTCGATCTGATCGGCTGCGGACAACCCGTCTCGAACCAACGCGCCGAGCAGGACCTCGGCCTGAAATTCACCCCTTTGGACGAAGCCTTGGATCGCGCACGAGCCTGGCTCGCGCGCCTCAAGCTCGTCCCGAACGAACCCCGGAGGAATGATGAGCACGCATGAAGCACCGACGCGCGAACACGTCGTCGCAATGGTCGCGAAGATCCTGAAGGTCGAAGCCGCGAAGATCAACGGCACCGATCGCTTGCGCGAAGACCTCGGCATGGACTCGCTAGCGAGCCTCGAGCTCTTGTCGTGCATCAGCGACGAGCTCGACGTCGACATCGAGCTCGACGAAGCCATGGAGCTCGTGACCGTCGACGATGCCTGCGCCTTCGTGAATCGCGTCTACCGGGAGCAGCGACAAGGTGCCTCGGGTAGCTCCTCCTGAGCCCGCGGTCACGGGCCTGGCGCGGAGCCGGGAGCTCGGCCGAGGGCTCGCCGCCGCCCACGCCACCGCGGCGGAAGCCGAGGCGCTCCCGCTCGTGCTCGGCGAGAGCAGCCGGCTCGTGCGCGAGCACGCCGACGCTGCCGAGATCGATCGCGAAGGCCGGCTGCCCGAAGCGCTGCGCACGCGCGTCGCGGAGGCGGGGCTGTTCGGGCTCACCGTGCCCGAAGCCCACGGCGGGGCTGGTGTTTCGCTGAAGAGCGCCTGCGCCGTCGTGGCCGAGATCGCCCGAGTGGAGCGCTCGACCGCGATCATGATCGGGCTCCACTCGGGTCTCGGCACTCGCCCTCTGGTCGAGCTCGGAGACGAAGCGCTGAAGGCACGGCTCCTGCCCGAGATCGCCAGCGGCGCGTGCATCGCCGCGTTCGCGGCCACCGAAGCCCAAGCGGGCTCGGACCTCACCGGAATCCGCACCACCGGCAGCGTCGAGGGCGACGAGCTCCGCATCGACGGCGAGAAGGTCTATGTCACGAACGGCGGCTTCGCGGGCTGCTACAGCGTGCTCGCGCGCACCCCGGGCCTCGGTGGCGCGCGCGCTCATTCGCTCCTGCTCGTACCGCGCGACACGCCGGGCGTGAGTGTCGGCCCCGAAGAAGACAAGCTCGGGATCCGGGGCTCGAGCACCGTCACGGTCTACTTCGACGGAGCCCGCGTCCCACGCCAAAACGTGCTCGGCGAAGCGGGTCGCGGGATCGACCAGGCCCACGCGGCCCTCGCCTGGGGTCGCACGCTGATGGCCGCGGGCTGCGTCGGCACGGCGCAGGCGGCCCTCGATCTCACGCTCGCCCACGTCACCACGCGCCAGCAGTTCGGCAAGCCCATCGGGGACTTCTCCGCTTCGCGGGCCCACGTCGCGCGCATGGCGTCGCGGCACTACGCGGCGGAGACGCTGGTGCGCTGGGTGGGTCACGCCCTGGCCGAGGGCGAGCCCATCGACGAGCTGTCGCTGCTCGCCAAGGTGCTCGCCAGTGAAGCGAGCTTCGAGATCTGCGACCGCGCCATCCAGCTCCACGGCGCCCTCGGCTTCATCGAGCCGACGGGCGTGGCCCGCCTGCTGCGCGACTGCCGCATCACCCGCATCTTCGAGGGCGCCAACGACGTGCTCTTGGTGCGGGGCGGAACGGCCGTGCTCAGCCGGCGTCCGAGCTTGTCTAGGGCAAGCTTGGCGACAGAGGTCGACCCCGACCTGGAACGCGAGGCCAAGGCTTGGGACGCGCTCCACGCCCGACTGACCGACGCTCGGCTGAGCGTCGCCAAGGAGCACGGAGTGGGCGTGGTTCGCCATCAATTGGTGCTGCAAGCCGTGGCTCGTGCGAATCTCTGCCTCGTGACCGCTCTCGCCACCCTGCTCCGCGCCAGCTCCGCCGCCGGCGCAAGCGAGCGCGAGCTCGGCCGCCATGCCTCGGAAGACCTCTTGCTCGAAGCCGAACGCCACCTCGACGATCTCGCACGTGCCGTGCGCGACGAGGCACGCGTGCACGCCGTGAGCGAGCATTTGTATGCCCCACTACGCCGCCCCGCCGCGGCAGAACCAGAGAGCCCAAAGTGAAGCTCCGTTTCGTCTACCCCAAGTTCGCTCGTCACGCCGATCACCACCCCGAGCTCCGTGAGGCGGTGCCCTGCAACGAGTACTTCGGCCCGCCCTCCCTCGGCATCGCTTGCCTGGCAGCGGTCACGCCGTCCCACTGGGAGTACGACTTCCGCGACGAGCGCGTGGAAGACATCGGCATGGACGACGACGTCGACCTCATCGCCCTTTCGTTCTTCACCCCTGCCGCCACCCGCGGCCTCGAGCTCGCCGACGCCTACCGCGCGCAGGGCAAGAAGGTGGTGATGGGCGGCATCTTCCCGACGCTGATGCCCGAGATCGCCGCCGAGCACGCCGACGCCATCGTGGTGGGCGAGGGTGAGGGCGTTTGGGCCGACGTCCTCCGCGACGTCGAGCAAGGCACGCTCAAGCCGCGCTACAGCGGCTCGTCGGTCGATCCGTCGAGCTTGCCGCTGCCCAAGGTCGAGCTCTATCTCGAAAAAGAGAACGACGTGTACCGGCCCGACGACTACCCGGTACAGATCGCGCGCGGCTGCCCGCTCAAGTGCTTCGCCTGCGTGCTCCCCGCCAGCATGGGCCCGAAGCTCCGCCACTTCGGCACCGAGCACGCCCTCGGCCAAATCGACCAGCTGGCGAAGCACGGCAAGCTCGGCTCCCTCACCGAAGACACGAGCTTGTTCTTCGGCTCCGGCACCCAGCGTCGCTTCGGCTGGATCCTCGACGCCATCGCGGAGCGCGGCGGTCCCGCGCCGTTCAGCTACCTCGGCACCAGCATGCCGATGATCCGCGCCACCTCCAGCGACTTCCTCGGCCGCATGCGCCGCGCCGGCATCAACATGTTCTACCTGGTGGGCGGCTTCGATCCGTTCACCATGAAGGCCTTCACCGGCCAGAACCCCGACGCGCTCCAGAACGCCTTCGACGCGGTCCAGAAGTGCTACGACCACGGCATCGAGCCCTACACGTCCTTCCTCGTCGGCAACGACCAGGACGACGAAGGCACCTTCGACCGCATGCTCGAGTTCGCCAACAAGGCGAAGATCCGCAAGGCCGAGTTCGCCGTCGCGACGCCCTACCCGGGCACCGCCATCTGGCACCGCCTCGTCGCCGAGGACCGCATCATCGATCGCACCTGGGCCCACTACAACGACGCCAACGTCGTCTTCCAGCCGAAGAACATGAGCCCCGACCGCTTGCTCCAGGGCTACCTCTACATGTGGAAGGAATTCTACAAATCGAGGCAGGAGCTGAAGAACCTCGGCCGCGAAGAGCGGACGATCCAGTTCTGAACGACTCCATCGACACGCGCGACGAGCGGCAGGCACTCGGTCGGCGGAACTGACCGAGTTGGCAAGCGGGTCGCCAGCGTCGCCTTCCGCAGTGCTCGACACTGGCATCACACTCGCAGTGAGCTGCCGAGGTCGCCATCGAGCACGCGTCTCCGGCGTCGAACGACGCTCCCGCGTTGACGCGTTTTCGGCCATCACCTAGCGTGATTCGTGGAGTCATGCCCATGCGCCCGCTGATCGCGATCGGACTGTTCACTGGAGTGTGCCTGGCGTCACTCGACGCGCGAGCGCAAGCCTGCCCGACGGGGAGCACGTGCTTCTACGTCCCGCCGGCCATGGTGCACGCGGGCGGGTCGGACACGTACGCCAACGAGCTCTGGCTCTCCATTCCAACTGGAACCGCCACGGGGACGTACAGCGTCGACGGGGCTACGGGCGTTTCGTTCAGCGTGACGAGCGCGGCAGCCGTGAAAGTGCCCCTCACCGTGACGACGATGTCGAGCGCGGTGAACGTGCCCGAAGCACGTGGGATCTTCGTCGTCTCGTCGCGGGAAGATTTGCTCGTCGAGCACAAAGAGCTGCGCCTGGTGAGCGGCAGCTACACCGAGGGCTACTCGGTGACGGCGCCACGCCACACGGTCGGGCTCGGCACGCGCTTCCGGCTCGGCGGGTTCCGTATGACCCAGACGTCGCCGCTCGGGAGCGTCGCAGCGACGGCGCAGTGGGCGATGATCACCGCACCTTCGGCAGCAACGGTGACCCTGACGGCTCCGCCCGGCGCCACGCTCCCATATTGGACGGGCTCGACCACGGCCACTCACACCGTGACGCTGGCCGCGGGGCAGAGCATCTCCGTCTCGGCGAACTCGTCGCTCGACGGCGCTTTGTTGACATCGAGCGCCCCGGTCGCCGCAGCAGCGGGCGGGCGCGGGTGGATTTCTCCATGCGGTGACAACGGGGCGGACGTTCTGGTGCCCGCATCGCAATATGGCACGGAGTGGGCCGTGCACCTCCCGTCAGGCGGGCCGACCGGGGCTGGGGTCGCGGTGATCGCGGATGTGGACGCGACCGAGGTGCGCGTCAATGGCTCCGTGGTGGCCAACCTGAGCGCGGGCCAAACTCACTTCTTCACGCCCACGGCCCCAGCGCGAGTCCAGACCAGCGCGCCCGCCTTGGTCTGGATGAACGGTGCCCTCAACAGCTGCGAGCTGGACACCGCGCTGATCCCGCCGCTGCAACTGCCGACGGCGCCGCTGACGATCGCGTTCAACGCGCCGTTTGCCGCACAGGTGGTCGTCGTCGTCGCCACGACCTCGGCCTCGCAAGCCTGCAGGTCGACGGGGCGGCAGCGACGCCCAGCTCCTCGTCCACGGTGCCCGGTAAGTCGGACACCACCGTGCTCGTCCTCAACGTCGCTGCCGGGCTTCACACCGTGAGTGCGAGCAGCGGGTTCCAACTCATGGCTGCCTACGCGGGCGCCGGCGCGGGAGTGCTCGCGTACTTCGGTCCCTTCACGGCGTGCACCACTGCGACATCGTGTCCCGATGTCGGCCCGTGCCTCGTCGAGCAGTGCGTTTCCGGTGGTTGCAGCGCCACCCCGGTCCCCGTGGGCACACAAGGCGGCTGCGCTTCCGGCCTGGTCTGCGACGCTGCCGGCGCGTGCGTGGCGCCCAGTGATGCGGGACCGAGCGACGCGGGGCCGAGCGATGCGAGCGACGCGGGGCCGAACGATGCGAGTAGTGGCGGAGCCGGTGGCGCCGCGGGCTCCGGGGGCGGAGCCGGGAGCGGTGGCACCGCAGGCTCCGGTGGCGGAGCCGGGAGCGGTGGCGGCGGCGCGAGCGGTGGGACCGGTGGCAGCAGCGCCAGCGGCGGGACCGGCGGCGCAGGGGCCGGCGGCACCTCGTCCGGCGGCAAGTCGGGTTCGTCGGGAGCCGACTCGGGCGACGATGGCGGTTGCGGTTGCCGGCTGCCCGATCGCGAGTCCACCAGCCATCGCGCGGTTGGCCTGCTGCTCGTTGCGATGGCGCTCGCTGCTGCTCGACGCAGACGCTGAGGGTCTCCGCACTCGGCTCTTGCGAAAGCTCGGGCTTCAGGTGACGCGCAGCACGCCGCCGTCGACGTCCAAGTGACGCCAGGTCTGGCTCTGGTCGTCCCAGAACGTGAGCCGTTGCCCGCGGTCCAGAACGATGTCGCCGCCACCTGGCGCGCCGAGCGGAAGCGGCAAGAAGTGTTGGAAGAACTCGCACAGCTCGTCCTTCGTGGCTGCGGCCGCGGGCACCAGCACGACGGTCGGACGAAACAGAGAGATCGGGTATTGGTACTGTAGCCCGTGAAGCGCCACGGCAAAGGCTTGCGGCGGATTCTCGACGGACTGGACTACGAACAACAGCTTCGTGAGCTGCCAAACGCCGTGGAGCTGCGCTAGCTCGACCGCCGGCGACACGCCCCGGGTCGCGTTCATCGTCATGTTCTCGATGACGGTCGGGTTCACGTAGATGCCGTTCGCCACTTGGCCGTCGACGATGCTCGCCCAAGCCGCCACGATGAACGCGTCTCCCACCGAGAGCGATAGCTGAGAGTTCGCGTAGAGCGTGAACGTCGTATTGGGCGCGAGCGCCCGGTCGCTTCCATCTGGAGCCGCGTAGCCCTCCGGGTAAGAGAACTGCGACTGGTTGCCCGTGGCGCGGCCCGGTACCAGGAGATTCTCGAAACGCACCGCGATCGCAGGCAGGGCGCGAGCCGCGCCGTCATGCCGACCCCAAAGAATGGGTCCGGGGCCGGCCCCCACGACGCCGCTCCGTGAAGGAAGCCTCCCGCTGCGGCTCCCGTCGTATCCGCCGCCTCGAACGACGGCCACGTCGGTCGCGCCGTTGACGCCCGCCTGCATCACGTCCAATGCGTGCTCCGTGAGATCGAGTCCGCTGCCGGGAGCGTAGAGGTTGCCCTCGCTGAAGATCCGGGGTGTGACGCGGTGGTCGAGAGTGGTGACCATGCGGTCGGTCTTGGCGTCGGTCGAAGGCTGGAAGTCTTCGAGAATCAAGTAGGGCGCACTCCGCAGCGCTTGTGTGCCGTCGGGCGTAGCCGGCGGGCAGCGCGCGACGAAGAAGGACCACGGCGGCTTGACCAAGACCTCGGCGCGACTCGGAGGCGGACGGCGAAAAATCAGAGTGCCACCTGGGGCGGTCCATTGGTCGGGATTGGGAACCACCCGATAGCTCTCCGGATCCATCTCGTGGGGGTCGGGGTCGGAGATCCTCGGCGGCCACTTTCGCATCCCAACCCACCAGCCGCTGGGCGCGCGAGGCGACACGGGAATGGCGAACGTCAGAGCAAACTCGGTAGTTACGCCGTCTCCTTCGAAGCGCGCGACCGACCCCTTGAAGTTCTCGCAGATTGCGTGTCGGAAGGTGAGCGGCCCGACGTTGGCGAAGCTCAGCACGACGTGCCCGATGTTGAACACGGTGCTCTCGAAGTAGATGTTGCCGGCGTACGGTCCGAGGTCATTTCGCGCGAACCGCACGCAGGCTCCGGCGTCCGTCCCCCATGCGTCGGCCTGACCCGAGCCTTGGATGGTGCAGTGATCGAACCACGTCCAAAAGCACCAGCCAACGTCGACGGTGGGCGCGGTGCTGCCAAGCGTCGAGATGAAGCAGTTGTCGAAGCGAACGAAGGCCAGCGCGCCACCTTCGCCGGACCAGGTGCCATCGATCCAGTGGGCGTTCAGGTCGACGACCGCACGCCCGGGTGCAGGCGCCGCTTCGAGAAAGAGATTCTCGAAGACCATCATGGGGGCCTGCTTGTCGCCCGCGAACCAGATCACCGGACCGAGCCAGCTACCGTCGGTAGTGCTGGAACGGATCACTGCTTGAGGTGGGCCGGAAGGGAACGCGCCCGCGGCCGCGCCGACACCGACGAAACGCACGGGCTTCGGCAATCGCCACAGTGCCGGGTTTGGCGCTGCGCCGGCCTTCGGACTGATCCAAATCCCTTGCCCCGGAACGCCGCCGACCTCGGCGCCGCTCGCGATGAAGATCGTGCCGCCGACTTCGGCTGGGTAGTCCAGCGACGACGGCATGATCGCGTCGTACGCCGCGAGGATCGTTCGCTTCGCGGTGGCCCAACTCTGACCATCTCGGGTGTCGTCACCGTCAGGGCTGACGAACTGCACGTGGCGAATCGACATTCACGCCCCCTTCTTCGCGAAGTGCTAGCAGAAAGGCCTCGAGCTCGTCAAAGGCCGGCGCACCGACGACGATCACGCCTTGACGTACACGCTCTGCACGACACCGCTGGCGAACGCTTCGCTCGACTCGAGCTTCCACTTCCGCGCAGGGACGCCGTCGAGGAAGAGCGATGGACCTTTGCCCAAGATCACGGGGAGCGTCGCGATCTCCATGCGGTCGACCAGCTCGGCGTCGAGGAAGAGCTTGGTGACGCCGCCGCCGCCGCACAGATAGACGTGCTCGCGCGCCTTCCGCTCTCGCCAACGATCGGCGTCGAAGGGCTCGAAGCTCTCGTTGGCGACTGGGACGAGATCCGTGCGCCGTGTGATCACCACGCACTCGCCCCCGGAGTAGGGCCACGGATCGAAGCGTTTGCAGACGTCCCACGTGCCGCGACCGAGCACCGTGACGTCGACGCTGTGATGAAAGGCGCTGTAGCCATAGTCGCCATCGCGACCGCCGCTGCCGGCGAGCTCGAGCCACGAGAGGTCGTCGTCCTCGCCAGCGATGCGACCGTCGATGGAGACCGCGATGTAGAGGGTGACCACGGCGGGCCCGACTCTCGCACAGACGCCCGCCGACCTCGCACGGTTTCAGCTTCGAGGGAGGTTGGGGATGGGGTGCTGGCTCGCGGCTTTCGGCCGCGCTGGGCAGCGGGCGAGAGTTTTCAGAACTTCGCGCGGAGATGCACGCCGTACTGGCCGTCGACGCGGGCGCGCACCAGGATCGGTGTCGAGCCGTCATCTCCCGCGAGAGCATTCGAGGTGGGGATCACGCGCACGGAGAGGTTTTCGCTGGCCTTGATGTCGCGCGCCAACGTGAGATCCCCGAGCAGCGCCTTGTAGCCGCAACCATTTTGATTGCAGCCGGGGCGCTTGGCCTTGGCCTTACCGCGCGGCGGGCCTTGATCGCGGTCGGCACCCACGGAGGCGATCACGCTGGCGGGAAGCCGCAGCGTGGCCGGGAGCTCCGTCGAGGGCGCGCGATCCAGACCGTGGGACTCTTCGGCGAGAGCGGGGCTGCTCACGGCGAGAATCACGAGACCGGCGAGGAGGCGAAGGCTTGCCACTTCTAGAAAACAGAATGCCCGGCTGCAAACCGACGGGCAAGCTTCTCGGACAATCTGCAGGTTAAGTAAGTGCGCTCGCGCGGCACTTCGGAGCACCCGAGAGCACCCTGGCTTCTGATGTAGGCAGACGAGCGCGGAGGCACTGCTGTCGAGACAACGCCCGGACCTTCTCGCGGGAATCCCGCCGAGTTTTGGCGTGTTTTCGTTGACGCGTTGCGCCTCGGCTCAAAGCGGCTCGAGGTGAACCTGAACCAGGTCGATGTCCGCGTATTCCGAGGGCGTGGCGAGGGCGAAACGCACGCGCAGGGCTTGGCTGCCGGCAGGGGCGACCGCCGTGACGGCGGGGTTCGCGTGATACTGCCAAGCGTCGCTCTGCCAGTTGGTTTGTTGCGCGCCGATCTGCTGCTCGCCCGCGTCGTAGAACAACAGATCCGTCGAGCCGACGTTAGCAGCGTTCCGCGTCATGGCCAGCACGCGATAGGTGCGGCGACACCGGGCGGCCGCCAGTACCCGCAGCTTGGCGCGCAGGGTCTGCGCGAGAGGGGCCGCGAGAGCCATCCAGGCGGCGAGGATGCGGGCTTCAGATCAGAGCGCCGTGAGGGCGGCGGGCTGGCTTCGGCGTCACCCTGACGACGAGATGCGCAGCCGCCGATGAGTCGTCGGCGAGACCAGCCCGACGACGAAGGGGTCGGGGCGGCAGCGGCGCGATGCTCGACGGTGACGACGAGGTCACCGCGGCGGCGACGGAGAGAGCGCGGGTCGGTCCGGCATGGAAGTCGCCGGGCCGCGTAGCCCCTGGCCGGCAGAGCCGGCGTTCTTGCGAGCATGGTGACGACGAGGACAGCGGGCGGTGCGCGCTGCACTTCGCGCAAGAAGGCGAGGACCGCGCTGACCTCGGCGGCACTGTTCGTAGAAGTCGCTGCTCGCTTCGAAGCTCCAGGCCGAGTTCACTGGTTTGGCGCCAGCATTCCGCCAGTCGCCCTCCGCGTCGCCCGAGAACGCCTCGCCGCACCCTCGGCGCACCAATAGACGCGGTTTGCTCCCAACGCAGCGTGGTAACGCCGTCCTGGCCCAGCAAGGACCTGTACCGTGTCGCCTGTCCCTGGCTTGTACGCCGCCGTTTGGTTTCGGCATTCCGGAAGCAGAGCCCCAGTTCGCCCAGTACACAGCTGTCGCATCCAATGCAACCGCGGACGGCAAGTTCAAGCTAGTCGCGAGGACTTCGGGCACCCCGGTCGTCGCGGCCCGAACCAACTCGCCGTCGTCCACGAAACATCGACGAAGAGCGTTCCGCTTCGTCCAGACACAGTTGCTCCATCGGACGCGATGGCTGTTGTGTCGACCCGACGCGGGTTGTGAGATCCACGTTCCGTCGAGTGCCGCGCTCGCGACGGTACCATCCCTCGATCGTCCAGAAAACGCGCCCCCGGCGACGAGCAGGCCGCGCTCGGGGCAGCCTGGTTTGCGGCCACGTAGAGCTGCCCGCCTGCGAGCGCGCCCTTTCGATCGCATCGACGTCGCCATAGACGTGATCCCAAGAATCGCCCTGCCGACGGTTTCTTCGCCCCGAACCAAAGTTGCTTGCGACATCGGGCGCAAACTTCGTACCGAACCGTCGGCGAGGACGACCACCGATCCTGTTGACGCCGCCAGCGCCGTCATTTCGTGTTGGTTCGATCGTTTGCCGCTTCACCACCGACCGGCCGCAGAACGCGAAAGTCGCCACAGTAAGTGCGTAGAGAACTCCCCGTCCAAGGCGAGCAAGCACGGACGGTCAAACTTCACCACCGCCGTCGCACCGCCGCCGCCAGAGCTCACCTGCTGAATCCCCACCGGCACCGCCGCTGTCGGGCACCAAACGTCAGCCGCATCGTCGGCTGCGTCGGCCGCGTGGCCGCGCCCAGTTCCCCTTGCGCCTGCTCGCGTCCGCCTGCGTGCAGCAACGACAAGTGCCCCAAGAAGAACAGTCAGAACATGGCCACTACGTAACACGAGCACGCACGATCAGTACGATCCGATGGAGGACCGCCCGGGTATTCCCCGGCACTACCCATCGCGATCACCGGAAACTCTGACCGCATCCACCGAAGGAGGCTGGTCTCCCCGGCGTCAGCGCCTTCAGAACCGCCATCGATTCCGTGGTCTCCCGGCTCGGTTGCTTTTGTGCATGCGAGTATTGCGAAGGGGCGCTCAGCTCAAGCAGCAATGCCACGACGTGCAGCAATGGCACCTTCGACCACCCGCAGACCGCAACTCACCGCCATCTCGCGCTTACTATGTTCCGCCTTGCGATTGGGGGCGAGCGGGGGATGCCACAGCTGTGATCGGTTCTCGCTGGGCCGAGCGATTCGTCCCGCCGCCGATCGAGTCGGGCCCTCGCGGGGCCAGGACGTGAGCTGACCGGACGCGGCGGAGACGCCGAGGATGCCGCAGGGGCGGTGGTGAGCCGCGTCAATTACGGGAGTCGGTGGTCTCGCAGGCCCCGGAGCTGGTGCAGAGTCGCGGTGACAGCGGCGAGCAGGATGTCGCGCATCAGGTCGCGCCAGGGACGAGCACGCTGCTCGTCACTGCGCAAGCTCACGCCGCGCCACAGCGTCAGCAGCGTGTACGCGATGCGCCGCAGCACCATCACGACGACCGTTGCCCTTGGGTTCTGCTCGATCCACGGGTGGTCATCTTCGGCGAAGGCGGTGTCGAGGATCTGATGAGGAGGTTTCGACGCCCCAATGGCGGCGTACGAGCAGCAGCCGTCACTGGGCGTTGTGAGCCGCAAGCGCGGCAGGAAGAGAGGTAGTGGTGAGCATGCCCATCTCGTTGGTGCTGGCCGGGATCGGGAAGACCTCATGACCGGGCGCAGCGAGCTGGTCGAGTGGCCGTAACCGGTCGACCAGACCGGACCAGGGTCCGTCGGCGGTGGTGTGCCGAGCAAAGAAGTCATCGGTGGCGGGCACGGCGGTCGACTTGCCGTCGAGAGAGGACGACGCCGGCGAAGGCCGCGGAGCGCCTTGCGATCGCAGCGCAGTCGCCGCGCAGGGCGACGTGTCTTGCTCGAGCGAGGAGCGCATCGGCATTCCCCAACGCTGCCGCTGCCAAGTCCACCGAGGCATCCCACGCGGGGGATTGACCGTCGCCGCAGCGGCTCCCCGGGCGGCGGCACCGAACGCGAGGCCACGTCTCGGGGCGAGTGCCAATTTGAGCCTCCGCCTTCGCGCACCTTCGCGCGCCATCAACCGATCGAAAACGCTTCACTTCTCAGCTGCTGGCCGGCCCGACTTCCGAGTGTGGATGACGGGTCAGCGTCACCCGAGGAAGATTGCCGTGCACTCGGGCAGCCGCGGCGAGCGCTCGGCTTGGATGCGCGTGCGCATCGCGTCACCGAAGAAGCTCCCGGCTACCCGCGCGGCGGTCTCGACGTCGTCGAACACGTAGTCCGTGCGGACCCAAGTCCGAGAGAAACCGTGCTCGCTCTCGAGGAACGCGAAGTATTCGTCGAGCGCCGGGTGGCTCCGCGGCGTCTCGTGGCCGGTGCCGAGAGTTTCGATCACAATCGAGGCGCCGCCAGGCTTCAGCACTCTCCGCATCTCGCCCAGCGCAGCTCCGACATCGTCGCGCCACGTGGCGGGCATCCATGAGCGGAAGTGTCCGAAGACCCAAGCAGCAATGGCCACGTCGGCGCAAGCAGTCGGGAGCGGCAGCGCCCGCGCGTCGGCCAGATGGAAGCTCGCGTTCCAGAGGTCGGCTTCGGCCAGCCGCTGCTTCGCCAGCTCGAGCATGGGGGAAGCGCGCTCGCCCAGGGGCCCGGGGCGAGCGCGGCGGCCGAGGAGCCGCGCGATGCGCCCGGTGCCTGCTCCCACGTCGATCAGCACGGCGTCGTCGATGGGCACGAGCCGGGCGAGCTCCTCCGACAGGCGCCCGTCCGCGTCTTCGGCACGAATCAGCTCGTCGTATTCCTCTGCGCGCTCCTGATAGATGCGCGCTTGGGCGTCGCTCTCGCCGTCGGACACGCAGCTCTCCAGCTCAGGCGTTCCGCGAAATGACGTCGTGGACGAGGACGTCGGAGAGCTTGCCGAGACGCCCGAGCTCACGCATGTGGAGGATCGGCACTCCGCCGAGCTCCGCCATGCTCTTTTCGCCGATGCGCTCGTCGTAGTGTCTGGGCTCGAAGGTCGCGAGACTCACCCGGGGGTCTCGGTCGATGCGGCGTAGCACGCCGAGCAGCGCGTCGAGCGAGTTCATCTTCATGTACGGGCAGGTCGCGCAGCCACCCTCGGTGCTGCAACCCTCGCCGCCGGCCACGCCGGGCACGATGCGGAGCTCTTGGTCTTCGCTCGGGGCGATGGCCTCGCTCGCCACCGGGAACACGATCTCCACTTCGACGACGGGTCCGCCGTTCTGGCTCGAATCCTTCAAGCTCTGGCGCACGCGGCGCACGATGCTCGTGATCATGCCGGCTTCGGTGCCGAGCACGAAACGCAAGCGCGCGGGCTGCCGAGCCTGGCTCGCGGCATCCACCTTGCGCCCGATGAAGCTCAAGATGTCCGAGGTGGAGCCCACCACGCCGGCGTCGCGGCGGGCGGCTTCGAGCGCCACCCGGAACATCTCTCCCGGCACCTCGAGGTGAGCCGTGATGAACGCGTCCGCGTATTCCTTCTTCACTCGCTCGGCCACCGCGGCGCCGAACATGTGGTGAACGATGCAGTTGCCCTGCTCGAAGTAGTGGAAGCGCGGGAGGAGCGCCTCGATGCTGGCTCGATCGTGCGCGGGGTGGAGCGCGCGGAGCTTGTCCTCCGGGAGCTCGCGGAGCGAGGCGAAGAGCTCGCGGAGATTGTGCCCCATGTACGTGTCGGGCCCGAACCAGACGTGGGCGTCCGGGATCTGCGCGAACGCCTGCAGCACGGTGCGGACGACGTTGGAGCTCGTACACGTGATGGTCGGGACGAGGGACTCGGCGTATGCCTTCGTGCGGAGGCTCGTGTTGATGTAGATGACGTGGAGCGAACGCGGCGTCCGCGCGGCCTCTCGCAGGTAGGCGCCGTAGGCCGGAGCTTCCGCGCCCTCGGCCAGCGAGCAGCCGATGGGCTTCTCGGCGACGCGATACACCGGCACGTCGCCGAAGCCGCCGGCATCGAGGAGCGCCCGCACGTTTTCGCTCATGAAGTCCACGCCGAGGACCACGATGCTGCGCGCACCGGCCGTCACCATTTCCACCGCGCGATCGGCCATCACGAGCGAGTCGGAGATGTGGACGTGCGGGTGATCGGTGGCCGTGAGGACGCCCTGGAGCTCCGGGTCCATGTAGAAGTGAGCGACGAGGCCGGCATTCTTCTCGCGCAAGAGCCGTCCGAGCTCGGCGACCTCCGCCGCATCGGGGTCGAGGTAGGCGGCCTGCGCTTCGGCGAACGCACCTTGGGCCGAAAATCCATCGGCCCGGATCACGAGGGACGGGAACGGAATCGTCATCCTGACCTCTCAGTCCTTCTTCTTTCCAGGCAGGCGTCCGAACTTCTGCATGGCCAGATCCTGGAGATCGCCACAGTGCTCGAGAGGCAGCGCGTCTTTCTCTTCGGGGTCCTGGGCCACATCGTAGCAGTGCCAACCATTGTCCCAGGCGCGGGCTTCGAGCTTCATGTTGCGGCGCATGTAGCCCCAGTTCTCGAAAGCGCAGCTCCAGACACCGGCGCAGTTGGTCATGGCGAGTGCCTCGGTAGTGAGCTCTGGCCGGAGCAGGCTGTGACCCGGCATCTTGCTCCGATACTGCTTGACGCCGGGCTCGTCGAGCACGCCCATCAAGTCGAGGATGGTCGGCGCGACGTCGACCTGGAACACGTATTCGTCCTTCTTGGCAGCGAGGTTCTTCTCCTGCTCCGCGCTGAGCATGCCGGGCGGCACGTCGATCCACGCCGGAACGTGTACTTCTTCGTCGAAGACGCTGAAGGTGTGTCCCATCTGGCCGTGCTCGCGGAACGCCTCGGCGTGGTCGCTCAGGTAGACGATGGCCGTGCGCTTGCCGAATTCCGTGGAGCGAACGTGGGAGAGCACCTTCGCGACGTGCTGATCCTGCTGATAGACCGAGTTCTGGTAGTAGTTGAAGAAATGGGGGTTGTCGTCGGGCGCCTTGCTGCGTGTCCACGGCTGGAACGGCAACGGACCGCTCTCGTCGAGGTAGTACGGATAGTGCACGTTCGAGAGGTGCATCACGGCGAAGAACGGCTCTTTGAGCTCGGCGATTTCTTTGTTCACCCGATCTGCGAGGAGCCCCTCGGGCGCCCCCATGTCGAGGTCGGCGACGGGATCGAGATCGGTGGCCGCGACGAACTTGCTGACGCCTAGGTTCTTCACCCACAGGCGCGCATTGCCGAACATCATGTTCTGGCTGGTCCAGTAGGCCGTGTCCCAGCCCGCGGCGCGGGCATAGTCGAAGAGCAGCGGCCAGGTGTGCAGCGTCTCGCGATCCTCGGTGGGGAGCACACCCGCCCACAAGACGGCCAACGAGATGGCCGTCGAGGAGTCGAGGGATCGCATCTGATTGAAGCCGAAGCGCTTGGGAAACAGCACGTTCGTCGCTTCGGTGCGCTTGCACTCGGGATCGTATTCGACGCAGGTCGCGTCGGCGCGCACGCTCTCGAGGATCACGAAGAGCACGTTGCGCGGAGTCGGCGGCTTGGCCGTCAGCGCCGCAACCGGCAGCGAGTCCCGCGCACGCGGACGGAGTTGGTTCGACTGATCCGTGAGACCGAGCTGAGTGCGGATGAGGCCCCCGACCGCGTGCAGGTAGAGCACGTCGGGCGTCGCCGCCTGGACGTGGCGGTATTGCGTGGGGATGAAGAACGAGGCGATCACCAACAGCGGCGCGACGTAGCAGGCGATGATGCTGGGGATCCGCTTCGGGCGAATCACGCGCCGCGCGATGATCACCATCACGATGGCGGCGACGAGAGGCGGTGCCTTGGCCTTGATGTAGTTGCCGATGTCGGCAAAGAGCTGATTGAGCACGCTGTCCATGAAGTTCGACGCGAACAGCGAGACGTCGACGTTCAGGTAGGCGTGATACTGGCTGTAGAAATACGCCTGGCCACCGAACGAGAAGGTGACGCCCACCACGAACAGTAGGGCAGCGACCCAACGACCGAAGCCGCTCCGTCTCGACGCGGCGTAGAGCAGCGTCGACCAGAGCACCAAGCTCTCGAGGACCGCGCCGAGGTACGTCCAGCGGTAGTAGCCCTGGAACGTCCCGATCAGCTCCGAACGACGAGAAGCGTCGATGGCGACCACCGCGACCACGGGGGCGAGGAGCAAGAACGCACCGGCGGCGCGCCGCAATCGGCGCAAGCGCTTCCTGCGGGTCCGCCATTCGGGCTCGGCCTCGCCGACCTCCACGGGCGGCACGCGCGTGGGCGCGCGGGGCTCGTCGGTGCGGGCGTCGAGGTCTTGCACGGCGGGGCATCCTAGCGCAACCGCCGGCACGGGCGAGCCCCCGAACGGACGGCCGACTGCTATGCTCGGCGGCGCCGGAGGCACCGATGAACTCGCTTCGATTCCGCATGATCACGTTCGGGACGGCGCTCCTCGCCTCGCTCGCCCTGGGCTGTAACGATGGCGAAGAAGAGGGCGTCGCGATCCCCGAACAGCCGAAGAGCAGCGTGCCGCTCCTCGGAGCCGATTGCGATCCCATCGCGCCGACGTTCTGCGGCCTCCCGTTTCCTTCCGACGTGTACCTCGCCGACGACCCCGACGCGAAACACGCGAACGGCAAACGCGTGAGCTTCGGTCCCACCACAATGCCGCCGCGCCACGACGGCACGCACGCGCCGCCGGAGCTCTTCTACGACCACGACGGCTTTTCACCCTCCCAGGCCCCGCTCACGCACCTGCCGTTGGCCAAGTGCGCGGCGTGCGCCACGCCGAGCAGCATCGAGAAGTCTCTCGAAGACGATCACCCCACGGTGCTCCTCGAAGTGCCCTCGGGTCGCAAGATCCCGCACTGGGTCGACCTCGACATGAGCACGGACAACGACGGCGTCGATGATCGTCCCGACCAGCGCTTGCTGATGATCCGCCCCGCCGAGCGCCTGAAGGCCGGCACGCGCTACATCGTGGCCATCCGCAACGTCGAGAATACCTCGGACGAGGTCATCCCGCCGAGCAAGGCGTTCCGTGCAATCCGCGACGGCAAGCTGCTTTCGGAGGGCACGGCAGCCGAGAAATGGACCGTTTACGCCAGGAAGGCGCTCTACGCCGACATCTTCTCGGAGCTCGAAAAGGCCGGCGTCGCACGCAAGAACCTGCAAATCGCCTGGGACTACACCACGGCCAGCAAAGAGAACATCACGCGCTGGGTGGTCGAGATGCGCGACCTGGCGCTGGCGGCGGTCGGCGACGATGGACCCACGTTCAAGGTGGATCAGGTCGAGGAGCTGACGAACGACCCGAACCTGCTCCGCCGCATTCACCTCACGATGACGGTGCCGCTCTATCTCACGAGCGCAGTGCCGCACTACGACAAGAAGAAGCCGATGGATCGGCTGAACCTCGATGCTTCGGGGAAGCTCGCGCAAAACGGCACCATGGACTGGCAGGTGCTGGTGCTCGTGCCGAAGAGCGTGACGAGCGGCAAGAAGCACGGCCTGCTCCAGAACGGGCACGGCCTCTTCGGCAGCCGCTTCGAAGGCCAAGGCGGCTATCTCGCCCGCGCGGCCAACCGCAACGCGTGGATCCCGTTTTCGACCAACCTCTTCGGCTTCGACGAGGACAGCGTGCCGCTCGCCCTCGACCTCTTGCTCGGCAACTACGAGGGCGCCAAGGGTTTCCCCGAGCGTCAGATCCAGGGCATGGTGAACCAGCTCTTGGCGATGCGCATGATGATGGGCCGCGTCGCCAAGGACGGCATCAAGGACCAAGCGGGCACGCTGATCCTCGATCCGACTTGGATCGACAAGAGCGCGCGCGGCTACCGCGGCGACAGCCAGGGCGGCATCATGGGCGGTGCGTACATGGCGGTGAGCACCGACGTGACCCGGGGCCTGTTGGGTGAAACCGGCATGCCCTACAACGTGCTCCTGAACCGCAGCTTCGACTGGCCGGCGTACGAGCTGATGCTCGAGGCGGGCTTCGACCAGAACGGGGTCGCTGCGCAGCTCATGCTCGGCCTCGTGCAGATGAACTGGGACCGCATCGAGCCCGGCGGCCTCGCCCCCTACATGAGCGACGACCTCTTGCCCAACACGCCGGCGCATCACGTGCTGCTCCACATCGCGCGAGGGGACCACCAAGTGTCGCCCCTCGGCGCCCACATCCTGGCGCGCGCCATCGGCGCGGTGCAGCTCGAATCCGACGATCCCGCCCAGCCGGTGTTCGACGATTACTACGGGATCGCGCGGGGCAAGGCCCCCCTGAAGGACAAGTCCGCCCTCATCGAGTACGACTTCGGCCTCGCACCGCTGCCGGCGCACAACGTTCCCGCCAAGGACGGGTGCGACCCACACGACCGCGTGCGCGACTTGAACCCCTCTTTCGACCAGCAAGACGAGTTCTTCCGTACGGGCAGCATCAACTGGCACTGCAAGGGTGCCTGCAACTGCAACGACGACGTCACGGCAGACCCCAAAGAGGAAGAACGCTGCGACGAAACGTGGGAGAGCCAGTGCAAGTGACCCGCGCTCGCGACGCCTGAGCCGACGCGAGCGATCGGGGAAGGCGACGCTCCGCGCGGCGTAGGAAGCACGAATGCGCTGGCTTCGCGTCGGGCTCGCTGGGGTCGCGCTGGCGTGCGCGACGCCGGCGGGAGCGCCTGCTCCTGCGCCACGCACCATCGTGGCCAGCGCCGAGCCCGCTCCGAGCGCCGACCCACCCGCGGCCGCTCCGGCACCTGCGCTCGAGCCCGCGCTGGTGCCGCAAACCGGTCACGTCTCCCAGGTCTGGTCGGTGGCGTTCCACCCGAAGGCTCCGATCCTGGCCACTGGAGGCTTCGATCACACCATCGGCCTCTGGCGGCTCGAAGGCGGCCTGCTCGCCGAGCTCGTCGGCCACCACGAAGCGGTGACGCGGGTCGCCTGGAGCGAGGCCGGCGACGTGCTCGCGTCCATCGCGCGAGATGGTCGCATCATCGTCTGGGACCTCGCGCGCTTCGTTCCGAAGCTCGTGATCGAGCACCGTGGCTTCGACATCGCGCTCGATCCGGAAGGAGCATCGATCTACGTCGTCGGACCGGGGGCAGAGCTGTCACGATACGACGCGCGAACCGGGAAGCTCCTTTCGTCCGCGCGGACTCCTGCCAACGAAGGGCGACAACTGCTCGGCGTCACGCGCAGCCTCGATGGGACACGGCTCGCGACGACCAGCCTCGAAGGGAGCGTGCACGTCTGGGACGCGAGCCTCCGTCTGTTGGCGAGCTCCAGACAGCGAGCGACCGGCGCGGCCTTCGGCAGCGACGGCAAGTCACTGCTCGTCCCTTCCGGAAACGATCTCTCGCTGCTCGACGCCGAGAGCGGTCGCGTACTGCGGACGATTCCAGTCGGAGCCAAGGTGTCCAAGGTATCCGTCACGCGCGACGGCGCGCGAGCGGTGGTCTCCGCCGGGGACCGCATCGTCCTCGTCGACTTGGCGCTGGGCAAGGTCGCGGGTCGCTTCTCCATGGGCTACGTCGAAGCGTTCGCACTCAGTCCCGATGGCGAGAGCCTGGCGACGGGCAACGACGATCCGCAAGTGCGGCTCTGGCGAGCGCGAGACGGCGCGCCCCTGCGCGCGTTCGGCAACCCTTGGGGTGAAGTGTCGGGCGCCACGTTCGACCCCAAAGGGGATCGCATCGCGACCCGCGCAGCCGCTTGGGTGGACGTGTGGGACGCACGGGAGGGCACGCTCTTGCGCCGCCTCGATACGGGCGGGAGAGCGCCCGGACAACCCATCTGGTCGCCGGACGGCTCGCTCGTCGCCGCCAGCGTCGGACCGGGGAAGGCGCGCGTCTGGGACGCGGCTCTCGGCAAAGAGCTGGGCACCGTCGGTGTCCCGACGCGGGACGATTGGGGCGCGCGCTTGGCGTTCGCACCGGACTCGAGCGGCCTCTTCGTGTTCACCGACCAGCACGCGCTCTATTGGGATCGGGCCGGACGCAAGGTGAAGAAGAACATCTCGCGAAAGCTCACGCTGGTCACGGACGTGGATTGGCGCGGAACGACCTTGGCTGCGGGCGGATCAGAAGGCGTCGATCTCTTCGACCCGAAGAACTGGAGCGTGCGCCACCTCGACACGAAGCCGCTGGTTCCCTGGGGCCGCACCGAAGCGCTGGCTCTCTCACCCGACGGAACGCGCTTCGTGACGGCGTCCAGCCAGTTCATCGGCCTCTGGGACGTGGCATCCGGGACGCTCTTGGGCAAGACGGAAACGCGCGCGTTCTTCGCGTCGCCGGTTTGGTCTCCGGGCGGCCAAAAGATCGCGTTTCCCAGCCGGCGACAGGGGGTCTCTTTGTGGGACGGACGGGGCGCACCGAAAGAAATCGCGGTTTCACACGGACCGGTGCGACAAATCCGCTTCAGCCCGGACGGCAGATCCTTGGCGGTCGCGTCCGATGACAGCATGCTCCGCATCTTCGACGTCGCGACCGGGCGCCTCGCCCAAACGCTCAGCGGGCACGAAGCGCGGATCTGGAGCCTGGAGTGGCACCCGTCGGGCAGGGTGCTCCTCTCGGCCAGCCATCAAGCCCGCCTGCATCGCGTCGACGGTGCTTCGCTCGCGCTGCGCGCGCTGGCGAGCGCACCCCGAGGTGTCGTTCACTCGTCGACTCACTACTTCGGCTCGGCCGAAGAGCTCCTGGCGCTCCGAACCGCGCAGCCACTCAGCGAGGCGTCGCTGGGGGCGCCGGCCTCCCGCAGGGATGCCGAGCTCTTGTCGAAGTTCTGGTCGCTCCCCTGAGCGATCTTTTTTCGGCCCGAAACCCCGCATCCGCAGGCTTTGCTCGTTCCTCTTCGGGGCCCCGGCGCATGGACCGGCCGGGCGTACGTATTCCTCTCGACTTCCCAGCCCGTCGAGGGGCGCCAAGTATCGCATTCGCTTGGGTTTCGCCCGACCGGCGCGAAGCTTGCAAGCTCGGGGGGTGGGGTGGAAGTCGGTTCTAGAATTGGTCGCAAGGCATCGCTCGGCACGCTGCGGGTGAGGCTCACCATCATCGTGGCCGCCGCGGCTCTGCCCGCGCTGCTCCTGCTCTTGCTCACCGCGGTTCGAGAGCACGAAGAGGCGGAGCAAGAGGTGGTGAGGAAGGCGAAGCTCGCGGCCGCGCGGATCGTCACGAGCGAGTCGCTGGCGTTCGCCGAGGCCCGGCGCGCCCTGGCAGTGCTGCGCCAGATGTTGAGCAGCTCTTCGGATGATCCGCAGGCCTGCGAACGGGCCGTGAAGCTGGTCTGGGAGCCCGACGGCGTGCTCCTCAGCGTCGGCGTGTTCCGCCCGGAGGGAACCGCGCTGTGCAACGCGCGCGCTCCGCTGAACGTGGACTTTCGCGCGCAGCCGTGGTTCGCGAGCGCGCTCCAGGCAAACGGCCTGTTCATCGGAGACCCCTTCGTGAATCCGGTGAACGGGGAGCTCGTTTTGGGCACGAGCTTCACCGAGCGCGGCGCAGACGGACGGGTGATCCGGGTCTTGGCTGCGCCCATCCTGCTCGGCAAGCTCGCACGAGAGATCGAAGCCGAGGCGCTGCCGTCCGGGTCCACTGCAAGCCTTTGGCGAGAAGACGGCACACTGCTCGCGAGGTACCCGACCGACACGGATTTCATCAACAAGAAGTTCCGAGAGTCGCCGTTCGACCAGTCTCTGCGCGCAGGCGGCGAGGCCTTCGAAGCGCTCGGCATCGACGGCGTCCGCCGTGTATACGTCGCCGAGCGTCTCAAGGCGACACCGGGCGGTCCGCAGTGCCTGGTCGGTGTCCCAATCGCGCACGTGACCCAAGCCGGCTGGCGGCGTTCCTTCGGCGACCTGGGCCCCATCGCGTTCGCCACCCTCCTCGCAGGGGGTCTCGGTTGGTGGCTCAGCGAGCGCTTGATCCGCCGCCCAGCGGGCGAGTTGGCCGGCGCCGCTCGCAAGCTCGCCCGCGGTGAGCGCGCGGCGAACGTGGCGCGCGAGCTCGGTGGAACCGAGCTCGGCGATGTCGCGAAGGCGTTCGACGAGATGGCGCTGGCCATCGCCCTCCACGAGACCGAGCTCCGGCGACGAGCCGATCAGCTTTCGCTCCTGGTGCAAGAGGTCCACACGGCTCGCGAAGAAGAAGCCACGCGCATCGCGCGCGAGGTGCACGACGTGTTGGGACAGAACCTGACTGCGGCTCAGCTCGACCTCGGCACGATGAAAAGGCTCGTGGAGAGCTGCGCTCTTCGCGGCGACGAGAAGGTCTCGATGAACGAGCGCATCTCGGGCTTGAGCGAGCTGGTGAAGTCGACCCACGAGACGGTTCGGCGCATCGCGAGCGAGCTCCGACCTTCCGTCCTCACGGACCTCGGGCTCGCTCCGGCAGTGGAGTGGCAAGCCCAAGAGCTCGAGCGCCGCACGGGAATCGCGGTGAAGGTCGACACCTCGACGGTGCCCGACTTGCCGCCGAAGGTCTCGCTGGCAGTGTTCCGCATCCTGCAAGAGATGCTCACCAACGTGACCCAGCACGCCCAAGCCGAGCACGTCGACATCGAGCTCGCCTACGACGGCGAGACATTGGTGCTGGAAGTGCGGGACGACGGGGTGGGGATCGACGAGAGCGCGCTCGTTGCGGGAAGCTCTCTGGGCATCCTCGGGATGCGCGAGCGCGCAGTCGCGGTGGGGGGCGAAGTCAGCATCCGGCGCCTCGACGACGGGGGTACGCTGGCGCGCGTCACGGTCGAGGTGAGCGCGTGATCCGCACCTTGATCGCCGACGACCACGCGCTGCTCCGACGCGGACTCCGGCAGTTGCTCGAGAGCGCGCTGCCGAACGTCGACGTCGTCGAAGCAGCTACCCGTGCCGAGGCGTCCGGGCTCGTCGAAGAGAGCAGCTGGCACCTGGCCGTGCTCGACCTGTCGCTTCCCGACGGGCTCGGCTTCTCGTTGGTCACCGAGCTCAGGAAGCGCAGCCCGCGAGCGGGCATCGTCGTGCTGAGCGCCCACGGCGAGAAGACCTACGCGACCCGCGCCCTGCGCGCGGGCGCCAACGCCTACGTTTCCAAAGACACCGCGGAGCGCGATCTCCTGGCGGCGGTCCAGAAGGCTCTGGAAGGCGGCTTGTGGGTGAGCGCCGAGTTCGGGGAACAGCTCGCGCACGAGCTCGTGCAACCTCGGTCGGGCGCGCCGCACGAACAGCTCTCGAACCGCGAAATGGAGGTCTTACTGGCGATCGCGCGCGGAATGGCGGTGGGACAGATCGCTGAACAGATGAGCCTCAGCGTGAAGACCGTGAGCACCTACCGCGCTCGCATTCTGGAGAAGCTCGCGCTTGCCAACAACGCCGAGCTCATGCGCTACGCCTTCGACCAGAAGCTCTTGTAGGACGAAATCGGACGGACGTGCCGGCCCGTGTCCGACACACGACTACGGGCTCGGGCCTGGGTGGGCCTGGCGCGCGCGCACACTCGAGTCATGCGCGTCCTCGTCGTCGAAGACTCAAAAGCACTCCGGGAGCGGCTCGTCGCCACCATCGCTGTGGACCGAAGGCGTCCACTCGGTCATCGAGGCCTGCGGCGACACTCCGAGCGCGCTCGCGACTTGCAGCACCGCCAAGCCAGACGTCCTCACGCTCGATCTACACATCCCCGGCGGCGGCGGTTTCGCGGTGCTCGACAGCTTGCCGGCCGCCGAGCGCCCGGAAGTGATCGTGCTTTCGGCTCACGCGACTCCGCAGTACCGGCAGCGCTGCGCGCGCGCCGGCGTGCGCCACTTCTTCGACAAGGCGGGCGAGCTCGGCCAGGCCGTCGACTTGGTCGCGCGACTGGCACGAGACCGCGCCCGGAGAAACCCGACGCCCGTGGCACAGAGGGCACTGCGCGAGCGCAGCACGGCCAGCGCGTCGCTCGCGGCGCTGGCCACGTTGCTCGACGTGAAGACCGAGTGCTTCTGGGTGCTCGACGAAACCACTCGGCGCGTGAGCATGGTGAGCCCGGGCTTCGAACACGTGTTCGGGCTCTCGATGTACGGCTTCGTCGAACAACCGGAAGCCTGGCTCGATCGCGTCCGCGACGAGGACGTGAAGCGCGTCGGCAACTGGCACGACACGGACATCGACGAGGAGGTGCGCGTGGAGCTCCCCGACGGCGGCGAGCGCACCGTGCACCTGAAGAGCCACGTCACTCGCGACGGGGACGGGCCGGTCACCAGCGTGCTGGTGTTCGCCCGGGACACGACCGGCCTGCATCAACTCGAGGCCGAGCTCGAGGAGGCCCGCCGCCTCGAGACGCTCGGCCGGGTCAGCAGCGGCGTCGCGCACGACTTCAACAACCTGCTCACCACCATGGAGTGCGCCGCCGACTTCGTCGCCCAAGCGCGGGTGCCCGCCGAAGTAGTCCCCGACGTCGAGCTGATTCGAGCGACCTGCGCCCGCGGGCACGAGCTCACGCGCCGCATCTTGACCATCGGTCGCGGCCAAGCCACGGACAAGCGCGAGCTCAACTTGAACGAGATCGTGACCAACACCATCGATCTCGCCGTGCGCATGATCGGTCCGCACGTGGAAATTCACGCGGAGCTCGCCGAAGATCTCGCCGACCTGCGCGGCGACTCGTTCAAGCTCGAACAAATCGTCTTGAACCTCTTGCTCCGAGCTCGCGACAGCCTCGGTGGAGAGGGGCGCGTGTCCGTGCGCACCGCCAACGTGGTCGATGCCCGGAAGCTCCCGAAAGAGATCCCGGCGCCCGCGGTCGAGCTCACGGTCACGGACAGCGGCGCCCACCTCGATTCGAGCTCCCACTCGGGGGAGTTCGAAGCCTGGGAGCCCCGAGGGCTGGGTGCTGGTCTCGGCTTGAACACCGTACGCGACCTCTGCACGGATCACGGCGGTCGACTGGCGCTCGAGCAGACCGACGCGGGCGCGCGGGTGACCGTGCTACTCCCCGCGCTCCGGGGTCCCCACATGCGCTTCTCGGAGCCCCTCGACGCGAAGAAGATCGGAGGCAAAGAGACGATCTTGGTGGTCGACGACGATCTCCACGTGAGAAAGGTGCTGATGCGGTCGCTCACCCGTCAGGGTTACCGGGTGCTCGAAGCCGCGGACCCACAGACCGCGGCGAAGCTGCACGCCGAGGCCAACGGCAACGTCGACCTCTTGGTGGCCGACGTGATGCTGCCCCGAACGACCGGGACCGCGCTGGCACGCGAGCTCCTGGCCCGTAGTCCGAAGCTCCGGGTGCTCCTCATCTCCGGAAACCCCGCCGAGAACCTGCAGGCGCTGGGCGCGCCCGAACAGGCGAGCTTCCTGCGAAAGCCGTTCGGGCCGAAGGACCTCGCGCAGCGCGTGCGCCAGCTCCTCGACGTCAGCGACGAAGAAGTCAAAGCTTGAACACGAACAAATCCGCGTCGGGGTCCAGCGCCACGAACAGCGCTTCGTGAGCGTTCTCGGGCGCGGGCTCGCCTTTCTTCAGGGGCCACGCCAAGAACGCACCATCGTGATCCGGTGACAGGGTCACCGCCACGCGCACCGCGTGATGGCGTACGCGAGCGGCGGGCGGGGCCGCCGAGGGAGCGGAAGCCTCCACCGCTTCGGGCGGAAGCGTGCGAGGGATCTCGAGCAGCGCTCTGAGCTCGGCAGCAGACTTCGCCAGCTCGACCGCGCGTGAGTCTTGATTGGCCTCGGCTGCTGCCTCCGCGGCACGCCGCACCCACTGGAGGGCTGCGCGCCGATCGCCTTGGCCCCAGACTGCCTGGGCGGTTTCGAGCGCCCAGCGCACGTCGTCCGAGTCGCTGGCCTGGGCTTTGGGTAGTCCTTCGGCTTCCATGTTCCCGCGCTCTGTCTTCTATCACAGCTTTTCGCGCGGGATCAGAGCTCCGTCAACCAGTCGGTGATGAAGTAGTTGGCGATCAGGAGCGCCACCGCGCTCTGGACGACGGCGCGCGTCGTCGCGAGACCCACCCCACGGGCGCCACCACTGGCGTAGAAGCCTTGGTTGCAAGAGATGGCGGAGACCAGAAAGCCGAAGACGGCAGCCTTGGTCACGCCCATCCAGAAGTCCTTGGCCTCGAGATAGCGTTCGATGTTCGAAGTGAACACCCCCGGGTCGACACCCAGCCACTTCACGGCCACCACGTAAGCGCCCACCATACCGACGCAGCCATAGAGCACGCAGAGCAGCGGCCCCATCAGCACCGACGCCAGCATGCGTGGGGACAGAAGGTACTGGACCGGGCTCACGCCCATGGTCACGAGCGCGTCGATCTGCTCGGTCACGCGCATGTTGCCGAGCTCCGCCGCCATGGCGCTTCCGGCGCGCGCGGTGACCATCAAGGCGCTGAATAGGGGGGCGATCTCGCGAGACAGCGAGATCGCGACGATGGCACCGACCGATCCCTCCGCGCCGAACTGACGCAAGCTGTTGGTCGTCTGGAGCGCGAGCACCATGCCGCTGAACATCCCGGTCAGCGAAACGATGAAAATCGACTGCACGCCCACGAAGTCCATGGCGGCGAAGAGCTGGCTGATGCGGTAGGGCGGCCGGATCATCCAGGTCACCGTGCGCGAGGTGAGCAGCACGAACTGCCCGACGTTCTCCAAGAGACCGATGGGCGCGCGGAGCAGCGTCGCGAGGGAGCGCCCCGCGCCACCGTTCGCCGTCTCTTCGAGCGCCGCCACGGGGCTACTTTCGCACCTTTTCGCCGGAACCGCCCTGGGACAATGCGCGGAGGATTCCCAGCGCCCGGGGGCCGGTCGCGCGAATTTCGGCACGACGCGGCGCAAGACCGAGCCCGACGACGAGGGCGTCCCCGCCGAGGAGCCCGATGAATGGCTCCCCCCATTCGACGAGCAGGAGGCGCCCGTCGTCCCGCTGCTCGGCGAGGCCGATCTCTCGAACTTCGCGCTCCGTGGAGAGCCGATAGAGGTCGGCGTGGGCAACCGGGGGTGAAGTGTCGTGTTCGTGAATCAGCGAGAACGTCGGACTCGTCACGCGCACGCGTTCCGATAGCCCGAGCGCACGACAGAGGGCCCGCACGAAGAAGGTCTTCCCAGCGCCGAGCTCGCCGCTCAAGATCACGAGATCGCCCGCGGCGAGCAGCGGCGCGAGTCGACGCGCCAAGCGCGTCGTCGCTCGACGCGTCGGCAATTCGACGGAATACGATTCGCCGGGCGGGTTCATGGCGTGCCCTTGGACTTGGACCAGACGACTCGGCCGAGCGTACGTGGCAGAACCCGCTGGCCGCCGAAGCCTCGGTGGTCGGTGGACCAGAGCTCGCCTTCCGCGCGGGCGAGGGCCGAAGTGGCCTTTTGATGGAGCTCCCGGACCCTCTTCGAGTCGTCGACGCGAGTCAGCGCGAACTCCGCCAGGGCAGCGGCTGCGAGCACGGCGGCATCGTGACCGAGGGTCGCGAACCAACTCGGAGCATGACCCGAACGCTCCACCTGCTTCTCGAGGGACGGAGGCGACGCGCCGCCACGCCGATAGGGGAAAGCACCGGCAGAGAGCGCAAAGCGGGGCTGCTCCGGTCCGAGCTCGCCGAAGGCTTCCCCGGCTTCGAGACCGAGCCCGAGCAGCACGCGATGGCCGCTGTCGGCCGATTCACGCGCTACGTCTCGAGCGCAGGTCGCGTCCCCCGTCACCAGGACGCCGACGACTCGATCGCGCTTCCAGGCCTGGACGGGAAAGCGTGGTTGTCCGGCAGCCACGGCAGCCACGTCACAAGCGATGCCGCGCCCCCCCACTTCGACGCTCGCGCGTTCCCCCAGCTCTTCGTGCAGCGCCGCGAGCTCACGCTCTTGGGGCTCCGAAAGCAGGAACACGGACTCTGCACTCTTCTTGGGGGCCGGCCCGAGCACCAGCACTGGGATCCCGGAATCGAAGGAGTACTGTGCGGCGCGGCTCGCGCCTTCGACGTCCACTCCCGCGATCAACACCGCCGCGCCTTGCCCCGCCAGGTCGGCCAACGCGCGCGCGACGCCGAGCTCCGAGCCATCGTCTTCGCTCGTCAGGAGCTGGACCGCTTCCGAGCTCGACGCGGAAGCGGGCAGGCCGAGCGCCCGCGCGACGCCCTCGACCACTTGGGCCGAGCGCCGTCGCTGTTCGGGGCTCCCCACGCTGAGGACGAGGCCGAGCGAGCGCCCGAGGATGCGGGGCGCGACCTTCCCCGCCGATGCGATGCGCACCAGCTCCTGACCACGTTCGCCCCTCCGAAAGAGCTCGAGCCCGGTATCGAGTAGGCGACGAGCGAGTGCGCCGTCGCGAGTCTCGATGGCCACACCGAGCAGGCGTTCGGCCACCACCGGCAGGAGCCAAGTCCGGGCTCTGTCGGTGTCGGGATTGGCGTTCGGAGCGTCGCTCTCGGAAGCGAGCTCGTTCAGCGATCGGACGAGTGGATCCGCCGCCACGCGACGGACCAGCACCAGCGTGCGCCCCTGGACGGCGTCGCGCTCTTCGGGCGCGGTCTGGGCCAACCAATCGCGCATGGCGCGCACGGCCTCTTCCGAGCGACGCGCAGCCAACGCAGCCAAGACCCGTTGCTCCCCATAGAGAAAGCGCTCCTCGGGGTCGATGATCTTGCCCTCGAGAGGAGTGAGCACGTTGTAGGCCTGGTCCGCCTTGCCCTCGCGGAGCAGGATGGCTGCCTCGGCAACCACGGCGAAGTCCCGCGCGCTGCCGCTCTGACCCGCCCGCGTCTTGGCCACGAGCGCCCGGGCCTCCTGGACGCGGCCGCTCTGGACGTAGAGCCACGCGAGGTAGATCCGAGCGACGCGAGCGCGGCGATCGGCGGCGTGGCGCTCCAGGAATCCGACGAGAGCGGGTTCGAGCTCACCCCGCCGTTCCGGTGCGAGGGCGGCCCAGCGCCGCTTGACCTCGCGGAAGTCACGCCCAGCAGCCTTGGTCTCGGCGATGTTCGCTTGCGGAGCGAGCGCTGCGGATTCCGACGCGCACGCTCCGCCGAACACCGAGACCAGCGCTACGGCGACGACGGAAAGGTACGCGGGTCGTGGAATCGCTGGACGCTGCATTGGCGGGTCGCAGGAAGACGTCGAGTAGGGTACCTTTCTAGCGCGAGGACGACATGGCGAAGCAACTCGTGGGCGTGACGGTGTGGGCAGCGCTTTCCGCTCTGGGGCTCGCCCTCGCGTGCGGCAGCGCGGAAGATGGCGGGATCGCGGGCGGCGACGGCGGCGCGTCGGCGGGCGGCTTCGGCGGGAGCAGCGCGTCCGGGTCGGGTTCCACCTCGGGCAGCGGCGGCGGACTCATCATCGACAGCGGGACGGGGGACGGCGCCCTGACTGACGCCAACGCCTGCGCCACCGACTCCAAGAAGGCCGAGCCCGTGCCCCTCGATCTCTACATCATGCTCGATCAGTCGGGCTCGATGCAGGGCAACAAGTGGACGAGCACCGTCAGCGCCATCACGGCCTTCGTGAACGATCCGCAGTCGGCTGGGATCGGCGTCGGACTCGACTTCTTCCCTGACGACCCCGAGTGTTCCATCGGCACCTACTCGACGCCGAGCGTCGGTATCGCTCCGCTGCCTGGCAACGCCACGGCCATCGTGAACGCGCTGGGTGGCACCGGACCGAGCGGCGGCACGCCGACGTTCCCGGCGATCCAGGGCGCGCTCACCTACGCGCAGACTCACGCCATCAAGAACCCGGATCACGTCGTGGTGATCGTGCTCGCCACCGACGGGCAGCCCAACGACTGTAGCAGCAACGTGGGCAACGTCTCGAACGTGGCACAACAAGGGGCGCAGGGTACGCCCAAGATCCTCACCTTCGTGATCGGCGTCGGCAGCGCACTCACCAACCTGAACGCCATCGCGAGTGCAGGTGGCACCAACACCGCCTTCATCGTGGACACGAACGGCAACGTGGGGCAGCAGTTCATCGATGCGCTGAACGCCATCCGCGGCGCCGCGCTGGCCTGCGAGTACATCATCCCGACGCCGTCCACCGGCAGCATCGACCCGGGCAAGGTCAACGTCGTCTTCACCCCCGACGGCGGCCAGAAGGAGACCTGGCCCAAGTACGCCAACGAGGCGGCGTGCCCCCCCACCGGAAACGGTTGGTATTACGACAACGACGCGGCTCCGACCAAGATCCTGCTTTGCCCGGGCACGTGCAGCATGGTGAAGAACACCAAAGGACAGGTGGACGTGCTCTTCGGTTGCGCCACCCAGGGTCCAGCCTGAGCGCGCCCTCTCCCGAGTGGTGGCGCCCGCCGGCGTGGAGTACCGTCGGCGTGACCGCGTGAGCGAATCGCTGCCGCCCCCCTCCGCGCGCCGAGGCCGTTCCTTCGCCCTCCGCCGTTGGATGTCGCTCTCCGGCATCGTGCCGCTCGGCGTGTTCGTGCTGAGCCACGTGCTCGCCATGGGCCAGGCGCTGCTCGGGCCGCGCGCTTTCGGTTCGGCACTCGCCGAGCTCACTCCCGTACGGCTCGGGCTCGAGGCCGTGCTGATCGGCGTACCGCTGGCGTTCCACGCAGGGTTGGGGCTCGCCCTGGCAACGCGATCGCGGTCCAACATCGCGAGCTACCCCTACCCGGCCAATCACGCCTGGGCACTCCAACGGGTGAGCGGGCTCCTGGTGCTGGTGTTTCTCCTGGTTCACGTGTGGCACACGCGCGTCGCGCTGCTCCTCGGCCGCACGACGGCGAGCATCACGCTGGAGGCGCTCGCGGCTCGTCTGTCCGCCACGGGCCTCTTCGGTCTGCCCTACCTCGCGCTCTTCTACCTCCTGGGCGTGTCTGCCACCGTCTTTCACCTGGCCCACGGCATCGTGGGATTTTGCGCGAGCTTCGGGCTCGTCGACAGTCTCGAACGGCTGCGCGCCGTGACGCGATACGTGTGGCTCGGCGCTGCTTGCGTGTTTCTGCTCGGGGTGGCCACGGTGATCCACATCGCCACGGGCAGCGCCCTACCTTGGGGAGCGCCATGAGCCGCGCTACCGAAGCCAGGGTGCTCGTCGTCGGCGAAGGCATCGCGGGGATCGCGTGCGCAGTCGAGCTCGCCGACAAGGGGCTCCCGGTCACGCTCGTGAGCCGCGCGCCGCTCGAGCACAGCGAGTCGTTCGCGAGGCACGATGGCCTCGACGCGGGCCTCGAGGCTGCGGGCGGGACGCCGGCGCATCGTGAAGAGCTCGCGCTCGGGGCTGCCAAGGCTCCGCCGCGCTGGCTCGACGCGTTGGCAGAAGCCGGACCCGTCGTCGTGGACGAGCTCATTCGACGAGACGTGCCGTTCGATCGCAGGCGGGATGGGGAGCTCGCGCTGGGAGGCTCCGGTCGAACGCTCCACGCGAGCTGCTTCACGGCGCGATACCTCGGCCGACGGCTCTCGCAGCGCTTGCTTCACCACGAGCGAACGGGCTGCGTGGTGCGCCGCTTGGGCTGGCAGGCGCTCGACCTGGTGCGCGACGCCGACGGCGCGCGCGAGCCGTCGTCGCACGCCACTTCGGCAGCGGCGAGATCGAGGCCTTCGAGGGCTCTCCCATCTGTCTCGCGACCGGAGGCCACACAGGCCTGTTCTTTCCCGAGAGCTGGGCCCACCCGAGCATCGGTTCGGTCACCGGTCTGGCGTTCCGCGGCGGAGCGGATCTCGTGGATCCCGCGGCCGTACTCCAGCACCCGCTCGCCTACCGGGCCCACGGCTTCGTGCGCCGCCTGCCCCGGCGCCTGCTCGAGCTGGGTGCAAGTGTGGACGCCGGGTTGTGCGACTTGTCGGGGCTGGATCGCGCACCGCTGCGCGCGGCAGCCGGACCCGTGCTCGCCGAGCTGTCGCTGCACCTCGGCATCGACCCCTACCTCGAGCCTTTCCCAGTGGAGGCCGCTCCGGATCGCACGCTCGGAGGCCTGTTCGTCACGCTCGACGCCGAGACCGGACGCCCGGGAGCGCCGGCGACCACCCTCGACGGCGTCTACGCGCTGGGAGGCGCCGCCGCGATGGGATTCGGCGAGACGGCGAGCCCCGGTAGCTTCTTGCTCGCCGCGCTGGTGCTGAGTCGAAGTGTCGCGCGCGAGATAGAGGCTCTGCCCCCGCCCGCCTCGACCAACGTCGAGGGTGCCTGCGACGCGCGCAAAGCGGCCCGACGAGACCAGATCGATGAAGCGCTCGCCAGCGCGGGACAAGCCGGCGAACGGCCGAGCGCGTGGCTGCGCCGAGTCTCGAAGGCCCTGCGAACGGCGGATCCACGCGCTCGCGCCGCGGAGCTCGAGTCATGCACGGAAGGGTTGCTGCGCGTGCGTGTGGGCGACGGGGCTCCGCGGGCCAACCGCGAGCTCGAGCTCTGGCTCGACCTCGAGCCGACCTTGGCCCTCGCGCACGCTGTAGCGCTGGCAGAGGCGAGCGCACACGAAGCCCCACGGGTGCGCTGGCGAGACTCGAAACCCGTCCTGGTGGAGGAGTCAGCGTGAGCGTCGAGCTCCAGATCCTGCGTCAAGACGGCCCGGAGCTGCTCGCCACGCGCAGGCACGAGACATTCCGTGTCGATCTCGCTCCGAGTGCATCCATCGCGGCTGCCCTGTATCGGATCGCCGAGGAGCCGAAGACCGCCGACGGCCGAGACGTGTCGCCCGTGGCCTTCGAATCCGCGTGTCGAGGCCACGGCTGCGGGGCCTGCACGTTGCTCGTGGGAGGCCACGTCCGCTCGGCCTGCCGCACGACCCTCGCCTCCGTCTCGCCCAAACGAGGGCCCATCGCGCTCGCCCCACTCGCCAAGTTCCCCCTGGTTCGAGACCTGATCGTGGATCGCTCGGGGCTTCGCGACCGACGCCTGCATGCGGGTGCGGAGCTCGGGTCGGAGCTGCCCGAGGCGCTGGGTGAGACCCACGCTCGAGCCACCACCGATCGCTGCACCGAGTGCGGAGCCTGCTACGAAGCTTGCCCCGAGACCCAGCGCGGCAGGTTCGTGGGCCCGGCCGCGCTCCACGAAGCGTTCGTGCTCACTTCGATCCGAGCCGGGCGTGCCGATCGCGACCAGCGCCTCGAACGCACCATGCGCGACGGCGGCGTCGCCGACTGCGGCAAGGCGCGTGTCTGCATCGAGGTCTGCCCGGAGGAGATCCCGATCTTCGACTCGATCCTCGGGCTCGAACGCGAGACCACTCGACGCTGGCTCAGGACCCTACTACGTCGCTGAAGTTCGCCATGCCTCGCTGCTACCTGCTCGCGGTGACGAGCGGCTCGTCTCTCGACCAGCACTCGAACAACGTCACGTTGTTCAACTTGGTCGAGCAGCTCAACATCCTGCCCAACGCGCCCGAACCCTCCGGGAGGCTTCCTGCCGCTGGAGCTCCACGCGCACTTCGCCATCGCGCCCCACGAGCTCGAAACCAAGTATCAGGTTCTGGTTCGCCATGGTCAGCGAAACTGGGCTCGAGGCCTACACCGAGCCGTTCGACTTCAAGTCCTCCACGCCACGCTTTCGCACGCGCTCGTTGGGTTTGCCTCCTCCGGTCATGGGGCGTACCAGCTAGCGTCGACCTCCGACCCGAAGGCACCGGCGAATGGCGACGGGATCCCGCGGCGTGGCCCCTCGCACTCGTGGAGCACGTCGTGCGACCGCAAGTCACGCACTGAGCGCCAGCTCACGGCGTGCCGGCGTCGCCGAAGAAGAACGGCTGACATCCGCTGGGAGTGATGACTCCGCACGGACCGTTGCTCGTCATGCAGCACGGCTTGAGCGGACCGGGGCTCGGACAGAAGGCCGGGTTGCAGAGCGGGGCGCCACCCGATCCGCCGCCACCTGCGGTGCCACCTGCGCCGCCAGCCCCACCGCTGCCGCCGCATTTCCCGCAGCCGAGCGAGGTGACCTCGTTCACGCAGATGCCATCCCACTGCCCGTTGCAGCAATACGGATCCTTGGGGCAGACGCAGGCGTAGACGCTCGCGTCCCCGCAGCCTGGCCAGGCGTGCGTGCCGCAGCAATCGCCGGTGAAGCCACCCGCTCCCCCGGTGCCCGTGCCACCAAAACCTGCGACGCCACCGAAGCCTGCAACGCCACCGAAGCCACCTGCGCCGCCCGCACCGCCGGTGCCACCACCACACTTTTGCGGCGGCGGGCCGCCGTATTGCCAGGTCTCGACGCATCCGAGATCGATGGCGCCGAACCACTGGCCGCAGATCCCACTCGGCTTGCAGCAACCCGGCAGTGATTGGCCGGTGGGCACTGCGAGCGAAGGACACGTCGGGTCGATGGTGCCTGGTTGGTTCTTCTGCACGCACGCCGCCGGTAGCGGCACGTATTGCGAGATGGGCGTGGTATCGAGACCACACACGAACGGTCCGAACGGTGGACAGCAGCCCGGCAACGTGATGGGCAGGTTCGGAACCTGCTTGGGCGGGCACGGCACCGCGCCGCAGTTCGGAACTCCGCCGGTACCTCCGATGGGAACGCCGCCGCCGCCGAACGGGATGCCGCCCGTGCCGCCGAAGCCGCCGCCACCGAAACCACCGGTGCCACCGCAGAAGCCGCAGCCGAGCGACTCCACTTCGCTGGCGCAGAGGCTGTCCCACTGACTCGTGCAGCAATACGAGTCTTGCTTGCACACGCAGGAAGCGATTCCGGGGTTCACGCAGCCCGGCGACGGATGCTGGATGCAGCAGTCGCCCGGTGCGCCGCCGAAGCCGCCGAAGCCTCCGCCGCCGAACGGCGTGCCGCCGAAGCCGCCACCTCCGAACGGCGTGCCGCCGAAGCCTCCGCCGCCGAACGGCGTGCCGCCGAAGCCGCCGCCGCCGAACGGCGTGCCGCCGAAGCCGCCACCGCCGAACGGCGTGCCGCCGAAACCTCCACCACCGAACGGCGTGCCTCCGGACCCTCCGAAGTGCGTGCCGCCGGAGCCCCCGAAATGAGTGCCTCCGGTCGCACCGACGCCCGTGCCTCCGGTGCCCTGACCGAACAGATCGTCGCCCGAGCGAGCGCCGCACCCCATGAGGAGGTAGCCCCCTGCCGACAACACCAGTCCCGCCTTGGTGATGAGCCGCATGGCCAAAGCATGCGCCCCTGACGAACACGCGTCCAATTTGGGGCGGCAGCGCAGGCTCGCAGATTTCACGTGGCTCGAGGCCGAGTCCGGCGACCGTCTCGAAAGGCGGTGCAATCCGCCCCGGCGTGACTAGAATGCCGCCGAAGAACGAGGGGCGGTGGGGGCATGAATCAACCAACTTCCGAGAAGAAACCGGCGGCCGTCGGTGCCGACCCGCTGAAGCAGAGCGGGACGCGCCCCATCGAGCCCGGACCGCCCGTCGCTTTGCCGCGAGCACCGCGGGTGCCTGCGCTGGCGTTCCCGGGCCGCGCCGACCAGGACCAGATCCCGACCCAACCCGAGCACGACGTGCCGCTCACCTATTCCGCCGGCGACGAGGCACTCGCCCTGGAAATGCCGCGCGAAGAGCTCGAACGCGACACGATCCCGTCCCCGCCTCCGGCCCGCGACTGAAGAGGGTTCGGCGCTGGCTAGCCGCAATTCTGCGCGCCGGGCTGCGAGCAACGCAGCGCCCGGACCTTCGTGTACACCGGATACGGCGCACCACTCGGCTGCGTCCACGCGAACTTGTCCCAGGTGCCGGCGTCCCGAAGGATGAAGGGGGTGACCCCTGCGATGTTCGGGTGCGTGTTCCAGAAGTTCTGCGCGGCCTGGACCGTGAAGTCACCCACCTGATCTCGACTCCACGTCTGACCGTCTCCGTTGGTGGGCCAGCCCGTCTCCGTGATCACGACCTTCAGGCTAGGCTTGCCGATGGCGGCGAGCTCTTTCTCGAAGTACTTGAGACCCGTCATGGCCTCCGAGTAGGACACGAAGAAGCCCCAACCCTCACCTTTCGCGGGGTAGGAATGGGTGGCGAAGACGTCGATCTTGTCGAACACCCCGGGCACCGCTTGGTTCATGTACCCGAGGAAAGTCGTCGAGAGCGTACCCGCAGTGAACCCGCTCCCGCCGCACTGACAGGTCGCTGCGCCACCCGGAGCGAGCGCTCCATTGGCGACCTTGATGCGCGGGTCCCCGATGGAGTGCAGCGCATCGGCCACGTCCCGCAAGAGGTGAGCGTACTCGCTCGCCATGGTCTTGTCGGTCAGCGTGCCGGCGGAGGCATCGCACTGCCACTCGTCGCACAGGTTCGGTTCGTTGTGGACCTCGACGTAGAGCGGCCAATCCGCGCGCTTGGGCAGGTCCTGAATCACGGCTTTGTAGGCCTGTGCCAGCTTCTGATACGCGGTGGGGCTCTCCCCCATGTTCCGTACGCGACGATCGCCCCAGGGCGGAGCCATGCGGATCACCGGGATCAGATCCTTGGCGTAGGCAGCCTGCACGCTGGCCTTCCAGCTCGGGTCGGCGCTGGTGCGACTCGGCGTGACGTCGGCGAAGATCACCAGGAACCATCCGCCAGGCCCGGCGAGTTTGGCGGCGAGATCCACATCGGTGGCGTCGCCCTGGCTCACGAGCCCGATGCCATAGCGATTGGCGGGCGGTGGCCCGCTGCTCGTGCCGCCCGTGCCGCCTCCGCTCGGTGTTCCACCCGAACCGCCGGCCCCACCGGAACCCACGGAGTGGATCTGACAAGTGGCGACGGTGGTTCCGGCGCCCCCGTTCTTGTCCTTCTTGAATGCGAGGTCGAGGACGCCGGCACCATGGCCGCTCACCGTCCACTTCCAGGTCCATGGACTCGATCCGGTGACGCCGCCCCAGGCGCTCGACGGCGAGCCCGGTCCCGTGACCTCCATGTCTACGTAGGCGTAGGGCGTGTTGTCCGTGACGCTGACTTCGAACGCCACGCCGGCCGTCACGGGATCCGACACGCTGAACCGCGAGTCACACGGGAGCGGTGTGAGGCCCCCGCTGCCACCGGCCCCACCGCTCGGCGCACCGCCGCCCCCGCTCGCCCAGCCGGCGGTGCCGGAGATCCCACCGCCTCCGCTGCCCGAGCTTCCGCCGGCACCACCCGAGCTGCCCGCCGGGTCGTCGATGGACGCGCTGCTGCACGCAGCGATGGTGGCGAGCCACGACACCAGCGCCGAACCAGAGATCAGGCGACTTCCCAAAGGGCACCTCACACCGCCATTCTACCCGCAAGACCCTCCCGGTCGAGAGCAGCTTGAGTCCCACGAAACCTTCCTCGTCGCGCAGCGAACCGGGCCTCGACCTCTTCCGCGCCTGCGCGGTGCTCGCGATGTTCGCCGTGCACGCGCGACGCCTTCAGACTGCCCACGGTGATGGCGCCGGCGAACGGCTGCTCGATTTCCTGATGTGGAGCGAGCCCTTCATCGCTGCAGCCTTCGCGTTCATGGCCGGCGTGTCCTTGGTCCTGGCGCGAGAACGCGCGCCATCGGGGTTCTCGACTCGCACGTTTCGCCGCTCGCTCCTGCTCTACGCGCTCGCCTGCGGCCTCTTCGTACCGCAATACGGCCTCGAGCTACCCGACCTCTTGGCCTCGCCGGGGATTCTCTCCGCCCTCGCTCTGGGGATCGCCTCCAGCGCACTCGCGCTCTCGAGCGCGCGGCCCGAGCTCGCCCTGGGCACGCTGATCGCCGGGGTGCTCGCGCTGACGGCGTGGCTCGACGCGAGCGGTGTGACGATTCCCGGAATGAACGCGGGGCCGGGTGGAGCCGTCCCGCTCGCCGCGTTCACCTCGTTCGGGGCGCTGGCATTTCGCCTGCGCATGAGACGCGGACCACGAGCGCTCGTAGCGCTCTCGCTCGTCACGCTTCCTCTCCTGGGCGTCGTGCTGCTTTCTCGGTTCCCCTGGACCACCGTACGCGCGTCGTACTATCGCGAGCACGCGGGGCAGCTCGCCCTGGTCGATCTCGCGAGCGATGCTCCACGAGTCGCCATGAGCTTCTGGAACCACTCGGCGGCCGGCGCCGTCGCACTCTCGGCGCCGCTCCTGGCAGCGCTCGGCCTGGCGCTGGCCGCGGGGAAGAGGGTCGGGAGCGCCGCGCTCGCCGCGCCCTTCCTGGTTCTGGGCCGACACGCCCTCTTGGCCTACGTCGCGCATCTGGGGCTCTTGGGTTTGGTCGAGCTGGCAGCATTCGCCCCCCGGAGCGCGGCCGGGACCTGGCTCGTGGTGTCGGCCCTGGGCGCGTCGACCACGCTCGGCGCGTGGGCATTCGAACGCTGGCGCGAGCTCAGAACAACTTGAGCGCGACGCGATACACCGCGAGCGGATAGACCGGCAGCCGGTAGGGGTGGAGGCCGTAGTCGTCGTCTCCGAATTTGAACACGAGCTGGAGCAAGAACAGGTCGGCGTTGCCGCCTCGCGGCCGCACGAACCCTGGTCGGGTACCGAAAACGAGCCCGTAGTGGAGCTCGGTTTCGCGCTCGTGGCTTCCGTCCGGTTGCGTGCGCGGGACGTTCATCAGACGCGCGTAGGGGCCGATGCCTCCCAAGTCGCGATGGCGGAAGAACAGCGTCGCCTCGCTCTTCACCAGCGTCCCGCCGTCGTGCATGTTGGCGTGGAGCCAATCGAACGAGTTGTCGCGGGCGTCTTCGTAACGGAGCGTGTTGGTGTTCACCAAGAAGAACGGGTCGAGGGGCACCACGATCCTCAAGCGGCCTTCTCCGTAGGCATAGCCCTGCGCGTCGAAGTCGCCGGCCGACTCGCGATCGTTGCGCACGTCGCGGCTGGAGTCCTCGCCGGGCGCGAAGGTGTGGTTGCGATAGACCTGGCGGTAACCGAGGCTCCCACCGAGTGTGAAGAGGAACGCTCGGGCGTCCACGTTGAGGCTGCCGTCGGCGTACGGATAGCTCAAGATCCCGCTCAGGCGGGTCGTGAGCATGCTCATGCCCTCCTCGAGGTGGGCCCGGTTCTCGAGGCTCTGTTGGAGCCCGACGTTGTAGGCGTCCGACATCGAGAAGGTGCCCGCGGCCGGTGCATCCAAGAAGTAGTCGCGGGGCAGCTCGGCACGCGCCTCCAACGTGCTGAAGACGACCGCAGCCAGCGCGCTGAAACCCCTACGCATCGAGCGGCAGCGTACGCTGGCTCGTCTCGAGAGCTAAGTGAATTCTTCGGGGCCCCACGCCGCGGAGGGCCGGCTCCGCGGAGTCACCTGCGGGCGCGCTGCACGATGCGCAAGACCACCGGCCAGCGCTCGCCTCCACGCGCGCGGCGAGGGTCGTGCTCGTAGGCCACGGCCTCGAGCCGCTCCGCGGAGATTCCCTGCTTGTGCCAGAGGTAGCCGAAGATGGCGTCCGCCCGCCGTTGGGCTCGTGCCAGCGCTTGCCTGCGTTGCTCCGCATCGTCGCCCACGTCGTCGCCCACCGAAACTTCGATGCGGACCAGCAAGATATCGGGTTCCGAGCGCAAGATCTCGGCGACCCGTGTGAGCACGCCGCGACTCGGTTCAGCGGGCACCGGACGCTCGGGATGGAGCTCGATGGGATGGGCGGTTTCGATCCGGGTGCCATCGCACGAGACGTGAGCGAGCTCTTGGCGAGGCTCTTCGCGGCACGGCGCCGGCGCTTCCGCGTCGCCTGCGCTCGGCAGCACACCCGCGTCGTCCGGCTCCGAGATCGGCGCGGACAGCGCCGGCCGAGGCGGTGCCTCGGCTTCCGCCCATGGCGCCGGGGCCGTTCCGCAAGCAGGCCAGACACCAGCCGCAACCAGAGCGAGCGCGCGCAACATCCGGGCGCCGCTCGGCTGACGCGCGCACTCGGCGCACCGGATCTGGGTCTTCATCGAGCGGCCTCGGATCGTGACCGAGCGCTCGCGGGAAGGGCAACCGGAATCCGTGACCCTCGCCGCACGGCGTGGAGAAGCGGCGGGAACTCGCGCTCGACGCGAGGCGGCAGCGCGTTTTTGCCGCGATGCTCACGAATTCGCGCTAGCTTCCGGGCCCGGAGGTTCTCGATGGCGAGGCGAAATTCCTGGGCGCGACGCATCATCACGGCGTGCGCGTTCGCGTTGCTCTTGTTGGTGACCGGTCTCGCAGCAGCGGCCGGCCGGGTGCAATGGACCAAGACCACGGTGAAAGAGACCGAGTCGAAGTCCTGGAAGCTCGAGCTCAAGATCTTCATGCCGAAGGCCCCGGACGTGGCGCACATCCCCGTGAAGTTCGAGTTCCTTCCCGTCGCGTACTACGAGCGCGCGATGATGGACGGTGACAAACTCGTCGAGCGTCGCGTTCCTTTGGAGAACCATCAGGAGATCATCGAGGGCGTCGACGTCGGGTTCATGGACCCTGGCTCGGGCAAGATCGAAAAGGGCACGATCTTCTCCTTCAAGATCACGCGTGCCCACGGCTTCGACGCCGGCGAATACAAGGTCACGGTGCGCGACGCGCGCAACGGCCAGATCATCGGGTCGCCGACCAACATGAAGTTCGAGGGCGAAAACGAGATCATCGATCGGCGCGCCATGGTGTTCGCCGATCCGAAAGAGAAGAAGAAGAAGGAAGAGAAGGCAGGCGAGAAGAGCGGCGGCGAAGAGAAGGGCGAAGAGAAGGGCGAGGCCAAGGGCGAGGCCAAGGGCGAGGAGACGAAAGAGGAGCCTGCCGAGAAGCCCGAGCCCGCCGTCGAAAAGACCGCCGACGACAAGCCAGGCGAGGTGAAGGAGAAGCCAGGCGGCTGCGGCTGCCGCTTGGCCGACACCCAGAGCACGCCTTCGGCGCTCGGCCTCGGCCTACTGCTGGCCGGAGTTTCGCTGCTCGGTGCGCGACGCGCGCGGCGCGCGGGTCTCTGAAAACCGGCTTCTGGTCACGACGCCGTCGGGGAAACCCGGCGGCGTCTTTCCATTTCAGAGCCCGCTCAGCGCGTGCCCGGCGACGCGGGGTTCAGGTTCCAGATCCAGTTGTCCAAGAGCACGAGCGAGTCGTAGATGCCGTCGCCCGTGTCCCAGATGGCCATGCGGATCTCCATCAGGTCACCGGACTTCACGTTGCCGGCGGTGGTGAGCCAGCCGGTACCGCCGCCGAGGAGCTTGCTGTCGTTGGGCGGCGTGCCGCAACCGCCGATGGCCTGATCGAAGCCGGTGCCTCCCAAGAGCGCGGGACCCGCTGCGCACTTGGCCGTGCCCGGCACTCCACCGGAGCAGCCGGTCGGACCGTCGTCGCAGACCGCGAACAGGTTCGTGCCGTGAGAGAGGTTCACGCCGATGGGGTAGCGCTTGAAGTCGGGCGCGATGTAGACGGCGAGGTTCTTGTCCTTGGGGTTGGTCGTGACGGGTGCGTCGACCAGCGCAACGAAGAAGTCGTTGAACGTGGTGCAGACGAACTCCGGGAACTCGGCCGAGAAGAAGAACGAGTTGAAGCTGAACGACTTGGCGTTGGTCGGAACTCTCAGCCTCAGCGTGAGCATCACTGGGTTGAAGGCCTGTCCACCACCCTGACCCGCACCCGGGCAGCCCGGCGCGTTGGGCAGAACGTTGCCGTTGGCGGCGAACCAGTCGGCGGGGAAGCCGCTGGAGGTGCCGGTGTCGAGGCCGCCTTGGAACGCCTGGTGCGCCGGATTCGTGTCGCCGGGTGCTGCCGCAGTGCCCGAGGACAGGAGCGCGAACTTCTGGCCCTTGAGCGGGAAGAGGGCAGTGCCGAACTTGGAGCGCACTGCGCGACTCTGGGTCGCCGGCACACCGGTGCCGTCGGCCCGCGTGAGCTTGCCGCTGATGACGCCCCACTTCTGGTCCTTCTTCTTCGGCACGATCTCGGTGGTGAACTGGCAGAGATCGAGGGCCTTGGCGTAGTCGAGGGGGTCGCCGGTGCCCGAGTTGGCGACGGCGTTGTCGCAAGGCGGATCGATCTCGTCGAAGAAGCCATCGCAGTCGTCGTCGACTGCGTTGCCGATGTATTCGATGGCGCCGGGGTTCACGAGCTCGGGAGTCGTGCTGCAGCCTCCAGGCTGGTCGCAGCAATCGCCGTCGGCGATGGTGTAGCCGTCGTTGTCACAATCGCCCACGGCGCATCCACCGCCGTTGCCACCCGAGCCGCCGATGCCGCCCGTGCCGCCGAGGCCACCGATGCCGCCCGTGCCGCCGATGCCACCGATGCCGCCCGTGCCGCCGATGCCGCCCGTGCCGCCGATGCCTCCAGTGCCACCAAAGCCGCCGAAGCCACCCGTCCCACCAAAACCACCCGTCCCACCAAAACCGCCCGTGCCGCCGAAGCTACCGAAGCCGCCGAAGCCGCCGAAGCCTCCAGTGCCGCCGAAGCCGCCGAAACCGCCGAAGCCTCCAGTGCCACCAAAGCCGCCGGTGCCGCCGAAGCCGCCGAAACCGCCGAAGCCTCCGGTGCCACCAAAGCCACCGAAGCCACCCGTCCCGCCGAAGCCGCCGCTGCCGCCGACACCACAGTTGCCGCAACCGAGACTCGACACCTCGCTCGCACAGGCGCCGTCCCACTGGTTGTCACAGCAGAAGGGATCCGTCGCACAGACGCATTTCGCGGTGTTCACGTCACCGCAGCCGGGCCACGGATGGGTCGCGCAGCAATCACCCGCGAACCCGCCCGTTCCACCGAAACCACCCGCACCGCCGAACCCGCCCACGCCGCCGAAGCCACCGATCCCACCGGACCCGCCCGCTCCGAATCCGCCGACCCCACCGAATCCGCCGACCCCACCGACGCCGCCCACGCCCCCTGTGCCACCCACGCCACCTGTGCCACCCGTGATCGGAATGCACTGGCCGTTCTTTTCCGTGTAGCCGATGGGGCAGTTGTCGGACGGGTTGTTCATCCCGTCTCTCGCGCCGCAGGCCACGAGAATTCCGCTGGCAACGAGCACGAACCCAAGCGAACGGCGACGATTCACGATTTCCTCCTCGCGCACGGCCACGCAGTGCGGGCCGTATTCCGAGCAAGTTCCGGGCCGCGGCAAGAATGGCGAAGCTTCCTGGGGAACGCAACGTTCCCAGCCTCCAAAGCGACCTGCGCTCGACGGACGTCCAGTGCCCGAACCGACGGCCGTGCGTCCAGTCACGCGGCGCGGTTACGAACGTGACGAACCAGCGCTCGTGCGCCCCGGCCGAAGCTGTCTTCCGGACACAGCAAGCTCACGACCAGAAACGGCTCCTCGACGAAGTCGAAGAAGTACCCGGGCTGCACCCGGACCCGAGCCTGGGAAAGGAGCTCGATGACCCAGTCCTCTTCCGAGAGCACGCGAGGCACGCGCAGCACGGCATACCAACCCGCCTCGACGTCCAGAACGCTCAAGGGAGCATCGCGAGCGAGACCCCGCAAACGCTCGAGGTTGCCGCGTGTCCTCACTCGAATCGCTTCGACGGTTTCGCGCGTCGCCGTGAACAGCTCGGCCAACGCGTGTTGAACGGGAGCGGCGACCGAGAGATGGGCGTCGGCAATGACCTCGAGCCGGGCGCGGGCTTCTTCCACCAGCGCGTCAGGACCACCGAGCAGCATCCACGAGAGCTTGAGCTGGGGGAGCGCCGCGAGCTTCGAGAGGCCACCCAACGCGAGCACCAAGGTCCGAGTGGCCTCGAGCGCGCTCTTCACTCGCGCGCGATCCTCCTTCAGAGGATAGCGCGCAAACACCTCGTCGCTCACGATGGGGAGCGCGAGCTCCTCCAGCGCCTCGAGCTCGCTTCGCTTCAGACAGTGCCCGGTCGGGTTGTTGGGGCTGACCGTGAACACGGCTTTCGGCTGCTCGGCTGCCATTGCCTGCCGGAGTGACGGCACGTCGATGTGCCACGCCCCGTCGTAGGCCAAGCGATACGGCACGAGGCGAACCGAAGCGAGGCGGGCCAGGTGATCGAGCAGCGGGTAGCTCGGCGCGGGCACGAGCACCGCGTCGCCCGGGTCGCACAGCAGCGCGAAGGCGTAGCCATAGGCTTCGCTGGTGCTGGCCGTGAGCAGCACCCGCTCTGGCACCAGGCAGATGCCGTCGCGGCCCAGCTCTTCGACCACGGCCTGCCGGGCGAGCTCCAGGCCGAAGGCCGCCGGCTCGTAGTGCAGCACATCGGGTCCGCCGAGGGCACCGCGAATGCGTTCGCCGGCGTAGGGCAAGCCGGCGTCCGTCGGATTCGAGAGCGTGAGGTCCACGAGCTCCCGCGGGTCGAGCAGCGCCTGCTCCAGCGCGCGATGAATCCGGTTCGGCTCGCGCTCGAACGAGCTCCGTCGGGAGAACACGCGGTGACGCTAGTCTGCCACCTGGCCGAAGGCGAGCGGGCTCGTGCTACGGTTCGGCCGGTGGCACGCGACGAAGCCGAAGTCCTGGCGGCCAACGCCGCCTTCTACGAGGCGTTCAGCAGCCGCGACATCACCGGCATGCTCGAACTCTGGTCGCAAGAACGCGACGTCGTGTGCATCCACCCCGGCTGGCAGATCTTGAGGGGTCGCGCATCGGTGAGCGCGAGCTGGCGCGCCATCCTGTCGAATCCGGAGTCACCTCGAGTGCGCGCGGAGGACGCCCGCGCGCTCTTCCTGGGCGACACCGCCATCGTCACCTGCGCGGAGGTGCTGTTCGAAGGCGTGCTCGCCGCGACCAACGTGTTCGCGCGGGAGGCCGGAACCTGGAAGCTCGTCGCCCACCAGGCGGGGCCCGCTCGAACCGCGCCGGCGACGCGAGACGACGGCGAGCTGCTGAACTGAGGGACAATCCCCGGGTTTTCCCCATGATTCGTGTTCGAACCAGGGCGCGTGAACTAGAATCTCCGCGCTTCACCGGATGAAACCCGATCCGACTCCCGACCTTCCGCCCGGCACCAGCGTGGGGCAATACACCATCCAGCGCCGTATCGGCGCAGGCGGGATGGGCGAGGTCTACGAGGCCGTCCACACCGGCCTCGGCAAACGCGTCGCCATCAAGACGCTTCGACGCGTCTACGCAGAGAACGACACGGTCGTGACGCGGTTCCTGCGCGAAGGGCAGCTCGCTTCCCGCATCCGGCATCCGCACATCGTGGATGCCACCGACGTCGGAATGATCGACGGCCTCCCCTGCTTGGTCATGGAGTACCTCGAGGGCGAGTCGCTGCACGCCTTCTTTCGCTTGAACCGCGCCGTCGAGCTGTCGCGTCTGGTCGACTTGATGCTTCCCGTGCTGGCTGCGGTGGAGGCGGCGCACTTCCCGCGGGTCGTGCGCACCGAGATCTCAAGCCGGCAAACATCTTCCTGGCGCGAGGCTGGAACGGAGAGCTCACACCCAAAGTGCTCGACTTCGGCATCTCCAAGATCGTCGAAGACGCCGCACCGTCCGAGCTCACCACCGACTCCACGTTCCTCGGCTCTCCACACTACGTCTCACCCGAGGTCGCGCGTGGGGACCGCCAGCTCGACGGACGGGCCGACCAGTATTCGTTGGGCGTGATCCTCTACGAAGGGGCAACCGGAGTCCGACCCTTCGCGCGCAAGGCGGAGACCTTCATGGGGCTCATGTATGCCATCGCGCAAGGCGATTTCCCGCCGCCGCACCTGCACCACCCGGGCCTCCCGCTGGATTTCGAGCGCATCGTGCTCAAGGCGATGGCGACCCAAAAGACGGATCGTTTCCCCAACGTTGCGTCGCTGGGACGCGCGCTCTTGCCGTTCGCATCCCCACGCACGCGAACGATCTGGGAGCCGGTGTTCGGCGCCATGTCCACGCCAAAATACGAGGACGCGACCGTCCCCGAGTTGCAGCGCGCACCGTTCGAAGAAACGGGAGGCACCCTGGGCCGGAGCGCCAGCGCGCTCGCCACCGGAGTCGGCCCGAACGCCGCCGTGAGGCCCCTGGGGTTCGCTTGGTGGGCCCTGGCGAGCATCGCCGCGTTGCTGGTCGGCATGGGCGTGACCTGGGGAGCGACGCGCTGGGTGGCGTTCTCGAAGAACCGAGATCGGGGCGCGCTGGACACAGAGGTCGTCGAGGGCGCCGGGAACGCGAGCTCGACCTACAGCGTGAGCGTGAAAGTCGATCCGCCCGAAGCGACCATCGAGCTCGACGGGCGGCGCATCGGCAGCGGAGCGTATTCGGCGACCTTCCAGGCGGATTCGCGCAAGCACACGCTGCGCATGAGCGCGCCCGGGCGACAAACCCAGAGCTTGGACTTCGACGCCATGAGCCCGCCGCCCAAGGAGGTGGTGCTCGCACCACTCGCGGGTGCGCCCGAGCCGCCGAAACCCGACAAGAAGCTCGGCCCGAAGACCGCGCCCGGCGCAAAGCCGGCCCCGAGCTCGGGGAGCAAGTCGGGCGGACTCAAGACCGACAACATCGATCCGTGGGACGACAAGTGAAGGGCGCCGCTCTCGCCCTCGGCCTCGCCTTCTGGCTCGGCGCGCCGGTTGCGTCTGCCCTGCCCGACGCACCGAGCGCAGCCGAAGACGCCAAAGCCCGCGAGCTGTTCCGCGAAGGGGACCGCGCCTACGCCGAGGCCCGTTACGAAGACGCGTTGGCGCGATTCGAAGAAGCGTATCGCCTGAGTCCGCGTCCGCGGCTCCTCTTCAACATTGGCAACGCGCTCGAACGGCTGGGGCAGCTCGCCGACGCGGCCGACGCCCTCGAACGCTATCTGCCGGACGCAAAACCAAACGAGCTGGACGTGCTCCAGAAACGCATCGACAACCTCCGCAAGCGGGCGGCGGAGAAACGTGCGCGCGATCGAGCCGAAGACGATACCGATACCGATACCGATACCGATACCGACGCCGACGCCCCCGCGAAGCGCAAGCGCGCAAAGGCCAGGGCCGCGCCGGAGAGCGAGGCATCCGAGCCCACACTCGGCTGGGTGCTGGTGGGCGCAGGCGGCGTGGCCGTGGCCACCGGAGCGACCTTCGGCCTGATGGCGCTCTCGCAGAGAAGCGAAGCAGACGCGAGCTGCAAGACATCTGGTGGCGAGCGCTTGTGTGAAGCCCGCGCACGCGAGGCCATCGATCGCGACGGGCGCTATTCCCTTTTCGCGGACCTGGGCTTCGGCGTCGGGGCGGTTCTGGCCGGCGCTGGGGCCTACTTGTTGCTGTTCCCCGGGCCAGCCGAAGCTCCTCGCAAACGAGCAGCCTGGCAAACGGAGGTCCACGCATCGGGCTCGGGAGGCACGCTGGGTGTCCGCGCGCGCTTCTGACTGGAGGCGCGAGCCGAGCTCGCTCGTCGCCGCGATGTGGCTCGTGGCGTGCAGCCTCTCGCGACCCGACGTGACCGAGTGCTCCAGCAACGCGCGCTGTCGCGAAGTGTTCGGCCCCGGCAGCGTGTGCACGACGGACGGCTTCTGCGAAACCTCCTCGCCGAACCCGCGCTGCTCGAGGACGCACCCGAGCGACCTCTTGTCCCATCCGGAGAACCACCCGAACGCGGTGCTGCTCGGGAGTCTCATGGACCGGTCCGTGACCACGCACCAAGCCCGCGAGGACGCCATCCGGCTCGCGGTGACCCAGGTGAACGAGGGAGGCGGACTGCGCGGACGGGACTTCGGCCTGGTGCTCTGCGACGTGGCCGAGGACTCCGCCTACGACTCGCGTTCTCGCGCGGAGGCGGCGGTGGATTCGGCCCACTACCTGGCGGACGCCATCGGCGCCGTGGCCATCGTCGGACCGAGCGCGTCCACCGACGCGCTCGCCGTCTACTCCTCGCTCGCGGGCCGAGACGTCTTGGTGATCTCGCCCTCCGCGACCTCGTCCGCTCTGACCGACGTGGAGGGCAAACCCACGGACGAGGCTCCCGGCCGCTTCTGGCGCACGACCGCGCCCGACAATCTACAGGGGGAGGCCATCGCCATCTACCTGGGCCAGAGCGGCGTGAAGGACCTCACCATCGTCTACGAGCAGGGCGCCTACGGCGAAGGGCTCGCGTCGGTGGTCGAGAGCTCGTTCACGGGCTCCGGCGGCCACGTCACCGCCACCAGCTTCGCCAGCACTTCGGCGCGCGACGCCGCGGTGGTCGGCGCGGGCAAAGGCGCGGCGCCGTGGGTGTTGTTCGTGTCGTCGCAGACCGCGGACTCAGCCGCCTTTCTCAACGCGGCGGCCACGTCGAGCGGCTATGCGGCCAAGAACCTGTTCCTGACGGACGCAGCGGCCAACGCGGATCTGTTGGCCAACATCAAAGGCGCGGTGACCCTGTTTCCACGCGTGCGCGGCAGCCGCTTCGCCGCCCCGGCGGGAGCGGTCTACGAGCAATTTCGTGCGAGCTTCAAGGCGGCGTACCAGCGCGAGGCCAACGACTTCTCCTACGTTGCACATGCCTACGACGCCAGCTGGCTCACCTTCTACGGGAGCGCTCGCTCCGACGGGCAAGAGGGCGTTTTGCACGGGCTCGGGATCGCACGCGGACTCCGCCGTGTCTCCCAAGGCATCCCCGTCGACATCGTGCCACTGACGTGGGGCGACGTCGGCAAAGAACTGAGCCTCGGCGGGAGCGTCGACGTGACGGGCGCATCGGGCAACCTCGACTTCGACCCGCTCACCGAGGAGACCACGAGCCCCGTCGAGGTCTGGAGAATCGCCAAGAACGGCGGCAGCCTCGAAGTCGAGCAGACGCTGGTCCCCTGAGGCGGGTCGATCAGGCGGGTCGACCGGCGGTCCCGAGCGCGCTGGGCCTCGCTACCGCTGCTCCATCGGAGTGAAAGATGCTCTAGTCTCCGATCATGCTCGACGCCCTCTCCCGAGACGAACGCTTGCTCCTCATCAAGTTCGTTTGCGCCTACGCCTGGACGGACCTCAAGATCCACGATGGAGAGCGGCGCTTCGTGCAGCGCTTGGTCGAGCGCCTCGAGCTCGACGAGAGCGATCGCAAAGAGGTCGAACACTGGCTGCACGTGGCGCCTTCGCCGAGCGACGTCGACGCTTCTCTGGTGCCTCGCGAGCACCGCCGGGCCTTCGTCGAGGCGGTCCGGGCGGTGCTCTACGCCGATGGCTCGGTCGAGGCGGAGGAGCGCGAGCAGCTGGAGCGGCTCAAGGCTGCGCTCGAGCGCTGAAATGAGGAACGCGGCACTGCTCGCTCTACCGTTCGTCTTCGGGTGTGCGGGCCAACCCAAGCCGACGACCGCCGAGCCCCAACAGGTGTTCGTGCCCGCGGCCACGGCCTCTGCGGCCTCGTCTCCCTCTTCCGAGGCGCAGGCGCCCGAGCGCGCGACGATCCCCGAGCGTGACTGGACGAATCGCCCACCCGCCACCGCCGAAGAGAAGGCCATGGCGGAACGCTCCTTCCAGGCGGGCCGCGCTCACGCCCTGAAGAACGAGTGGCCCGAGGCCTGCGCGGCGTTCCGCGAGAGCATGGACTACGACCCAGCGATGGGCACCCTCCTGAACCTGGCGAATTGCACGGAGAAGCTCGGCAATCACGAGGAGACCTGCCGTCTGTTCAGGCTCGCGCGAGACTACCCGTCCGCGAACGACGCGCGCCGGCAATTCGCAGCGCAACGGGTCATCGATCTCGGCTGCTAGAGCCTTCGAAAGTTTCGCGACCTCGTCGCAACGAAAGGCCAACATGAAACCACATCGCTCCTCCGCGTTGGCGTGGCCCTGGGCTCTCCTCCTCGCTTGGGGCTGCGGTAGCAGCGACCCTGGCGAGCTCTTCGGAAGCGGTGGAGCGGGCGGCGCAGGCGGCGCGGGCAGCGGCGGGACGGCCGCGACCGGTGCCACGGGCTCGGGGGCAACGGCAGGCTCGGGGGCAACGGCAGGCTCGGGGGCAACGGCAGGCTCGGGGGCAACGGCAGGCTCGGGGGCAACGGCAGGCTCGGGGGCAACGGCAGGCTCGGGGGCAACGGCAGGCTCGGGGGCAACGGCAGGCTCGGGGGCAACGGCAGGCTCGGGTGCAGCAGGTGGATCCGGCGGATTCGGCGGCGCTGGTGGCTCGGGGGCGTTCGGCGGATTCGGCGGCGCCGGTGGCTCGGGGGCGTTCGGCGGATTCGGCGGCGCCGGTGGCTCGGGGGCGTTCGGCGGAACGGGTGGCTTCGCGGGCTTCGGCGGCACGGGCGGCTCGGGCGGCAGCACAGGGAGCTGCGTCGGCAAGTGCGGTGGGCAATCGACCGACTGCTGGTGCGACTCGCTGTGCAGCTCGAGCGGGGACTGCTGCAACGACTACGCTTCGGTCTGCGGCGGGAGCGGCGGCAGCGGCGGCTCGGGCGGCGGCTGCGCGAACCCGAGCAGCTGCAACAACTCGAATCAATGTTGTGACGGGTACTACTGCTCCTTCAACGCTGGCTACAAGTGCGTTCCCTGCATACCCAAGGGCGGCAGCTGTTTCGGCAACAGCATGTGTTGCTCGAAGTCGTGCGTCGGAGCTTCGCCAGGCGTCGCGGGGAAGTGCGCCTGATTTCGGGAATGATGTGCTAGGACCCTGATCCCCGCATGCAGGAGAGAGACACGTCGAGGCGTCCACCCAGGCGACGCCGGCGGCGAACGGAGAAGCCACCAGTGTCGGCAGCCGCGGTGATCGCGCGAGCCGAACCTGCCGTCGACACGTCGAAGCCCGCCGACGCCCCGCTCACGGCAGCCGAGGCTGCGCGCATGCGTGCACATTTCCGCTTCCTGAAAGAGCACCGGAAGCTCCTGGCGCTGAAGGTGAACGCCACCGAAGACCTGCTCCTGAACGGAGTGCGCGAGCCCACTCATCGGGGCATCTGTCAGCACCTTCTGGCGAAGGTCGAGCGCAGTCGAGTCGAGCTCGCCGTACCGCGCCTCGACCCCGCGCAACGCACGCGTTTCCTCGAAGGGATCATCGCGCTCTCGCCTGACGTGCCCTACCTCTTGCTCTACCTCGAGGGCCTGCGCGACGCGGCCCGCGCCGACGCGGCGCCTGCGCTCTCCGAGGCCCTCGAACGCATCGACTGGAGCTCCGTGTCTGCTGCGCAGATGCGGCGACTGCTCGATCTCATCGTCGAGCTCTACTCCGAGCACGAGCGCCCGCCGCTCCTCTTCAGCTTGCTCCAGAACAGCACGTTCCAGAAGGCTTTCGACGAATCCAAGGAACGCTTTCCTCCGGCCCTCGCCGAGATCGTGGTGCCGCTCAGCGCCGCGCACGCCGTCATCGTGCGGGGCCGAGACGCCGAGTTCGACCCCGCGACGCTCGGGAGAGGCGCCGCCATGCTGCTCCGTTCGCGTGAGAAGGTGCTCTTGGCGCAGGCGCGACCGGTCCAGATTCGCCTGTTCGATCTCGGAATCGACCTGTGTCGCGGCTTCGCCAAAGACTGCGTGGCGGGCCTGTTCTCTCTGCTCGAAGCCCTGCCCAAGCCAGCGGGCGAGGCGCTCGGCCCGGAGCACCCCGCCCTGCGGCTCGCTGGCTTCTGCATGGCGACGGGGCTCGAGGAGCGTGCGCGAACGCTGCTCTCGAGTCTCGAGAAGGAGCACTCCGACGCCACCTGGCCCCGCCGCTGGCGAGAAGCGCTCGATGGCCCGCGGCTCGGAGACATCGGTCTCACGGAGCGAGGCGGGCGCGGGGATCCCGAGCGCTGGCAGAGCGGCGTGTACCTGCCGCGTCAGCTTTCGGTCTGGGTGAAGCAAGGCGCGGTCGACCAGGTCGACCGCTACCGGCAGGCGGTCGACCTCGCGCGCGAGTTGGCGGTGCCGGCGGTCTGCGAAGTCGTCGCCGCGGGCACGCGGGACGACGGCTCGCCCTATTTCGCCGTGGCTCGTCGCGGCAAGGGCGCCAACGAGGTGCTGCTCCAGAAGCGAGGCGTGACGGCCGACGTCGCCCTGGGTGTCGCACGCGAAGGCGTGTGCATCTTGTCGGCGCTCGCCTTGTCCGGCGTCCAGCTCACGGACATCCGCTTTCGACGTTTCGCGGTCGACGACGGCGGCCGCCTGTGGCTCCGCGACCTGCTCGACGCCAACCGCACGACGACCGAGGCGGCCCAAACTGCGCACCTGGGGTTCGCTCGCGAGCTCGCCCTCGACGTCGTCCAACGCGCGCCGCGGCTCGACGTGTCGCGGGCCCGGGCAGCGATGGAACGGGCAGCGAGCTTCAGCGAGCTCTTGCGCGCGCTGGGCGAGCTCGGCTGAGCTGGTTCAGAACGACCAGCCGAGATTCAGGTTCAAGAGCGGGATCCACCGGGAGTCGTCGGCGGTGGACGAATTGCCGGAGCTGTCGTTGGCCTCGGCTTGGACAGCGATGTACTGAACTCCGCCCTGAGCGACGAAGGTGAACCCCCCGTCGCTCAACACCTTGTACCCGACGAGAGGCCCCACGGCTGCGCCGGTGCCCACGCCCTTCACTTCGCCGCCGTTCAGATCGTCGGCTTTCACCTTCACCCAAAGGAACTCGGCGCCCAAGTGGAGTCCGTGGAAGGGCTTCATCGGGTACCAGACGGCTTGCCCACCGAGCTCGTAGGCCGTGAACTTCTCGGTGCGCGTCGACGATTCCGCCGTCACGGAGCCGTAGCCTCCGATCAACGCGAGGCCCACGTGATCGACCACGCGGAGCTCTCCCGTGAGCTCGAAGATGGGCAGGACCAGATGAACGGGAGAGATGGTGAGCGAGGCGTTGCGCACTTTCTCGGGTGGTGGCGGCGGCGGTGGCGGCGCGGGCACGTAGCCCGGTGGATACGGCGCGTAGCCTGGGGGCGGTCCTTGAGGAGGCGGCGCCGCACCCGGCGGCGGGGTCGGTGCCGTCGCGGGCGGTGGCGCAGGCGGCGGTGCCGGTGCGGTCTCCGCCCCGGGTGGCGCCGTCGCGCTGGGGGGTGGCGCCGGCTGCGTCTCCACGGGCGGCGCCCCTCCGGGAGCCGGGTCCTGCCCCTGCGCGGCCGCGTTCGCGCGAATCAAGACGAGAGCGGCCGCGATTCCCCAACCGAGATGCCTCATGACTTCCGACCCTAACACACGCAGACGCGCGCTCAGCGACTCGCAACGCCGGCAGGCAGGCGGGTCTTGGTTTCGACGAGCTCGGCCTTGTAGAGAATGCCGCCGTTGCCGTCGATGATTTCGCCGGAAACGTCCTGGCCGTCCGACGACCGCGTCACGATGAAAGTCGCCAGAGTCTCTCCGACGCGCACGCGATAGGCGGTCTTGGCGCAGTCGAGCTCTTTGTCGCCCACCAGGCACGTCGCGGTCTCTTTGCCGATCTCGGCTTCGTTGTCGTCCGGCACGAAGCTGGTCTTGGCCATCATCTTCTCGAAAGCCGCGCTGCTGGACGGCAGCTCTTTCTTGCCGCGGATCTCGCGCACGCGGAGCACCTTGTCTCCGGATGCATCGTGGGTCACGCGGAGCTTGGTCGACTTCGCACCCTCTTCGAGCGTGTAGTCGATGACGATCAGGCTTCCGGCACGTGCGACGACCTCTTCGCTCAAGACCAGCGGAGTCTTGCTGAAGCTGCCCGAGAATCGGTGGACCGAAACCTGACCGACCTCTTTGTGCGCGAAGGGCGACTCGCTCTCGGCGCTGGCTGTAGCGGGCAGCTCGTCGATGAACGGCAAGTCGTCGTCCCCGCGCATCGCCTTCTTCGCCGGCTTGGCTTTGGCCACGGCCGGCGCGCCGTCGTCGGCCAAGCTGGGTTCCGGGATTCCTGCGTTGCCGCAAGCAGCGGCGGTGAGCGACACGAGGGCCAGGGCGAGGAGGTTCTTGTTCATGGCGTGGCCATGCCAAGCAGCGCCGGTTTCGGCCAAGTTTCAGGCGCAGCGCTTATCGAAGCGTCAGCTCGCCGGAAGGCGATCGGGAGAGCGACCTGGAACCTTGGCGGTCTCTTCGTGGGGCAACACCTGCACGAGGCGCATGCGACGCGCCACCTGCTCGATCACGCCCGGGTACTTCACGCTCGCTGCGGTCGCGAGCGTCGAAGCGCCGACCGCGGTCGCCCACCCCACGGGACCGAGCGGACGGCAGCCGAAGAAGTGAGAGAGCCCCGGCGTTTGCACGACGAAGGCAAGCACTGCGGCCGACGCTGCGCTGGTGATCCAGACGGGCCGCGAGAAGCCACCGGAAGCCAGAGTCTGGCCGAGCTGCGTTCCGACCAACGCCAAGAGGCCGACCGTAGCGGCGCGCTCGCGAGTTCCCGTGAGCCTTCCGACGAGGAACGCGCTGCCTGCGCCCGCCGCGGTGACCAGGGCGCGTGACGCGATGTCGCGGCTCAAGGCATCTCCCAGCGAGGCATCGGGGCCTTCACTGGCCAACGACTTCAACGTCTCCTCCGTCGGCGGTCGGAGCGCGATGGCCATGGCCGGAGCCACGTCGGTCAACATGTTCACGAGCAAGAGTTGGCGAGCGTTCAGCGGCGAGCGCCCGTCGACCAGGCCCGCCGCCACGGAGAAGCCCACCTCGCCCAGATTGCCGCCCACGAGGATCGACACGGCGTCGCGCACGCTGGCCCACATGGCGCGCCCCTCGACGATGGCGTCCACGATGGTCTCGATGCGTTCGTCGGTGATCACGACGTCGGCAGCGCCGCGGGCGGCGCTGGTGCTGCGTTCCCCCATGGCGATGCCGACGTTCGCCAGGCGTATCGCGGGCGCGTCGTTGGAGCCGTCGCCCACCATGGCCACGCAGTGGCCTTTGCGCTGGAGCGCGCGCACGATGCGCACCTTCTGGGAAGGCGTCAGCCGCGCGAACACGCTGATCTGATCGATGCGTGCGTCGAGCTGCTCTTCGCTGGACTCGGCGAGCTCGGCGCCGGTCATCACGCGTTTGCCCGAAAGAAGATCGAGCTCCCGCGCCACGGCTTCGGCCGTGCTCGGGTGATCCCCCGTGATCATCACGGTCTCGACGCCGGCCGCACGCAGCTGGTCGAGCGCCGCGCGCGCCGAGCTCCGGACCGGATCGCTGAACGCGATGAAGCCCACGAAGCTCAAACCCACGAGCCGGGTCGGATCGAGGCGATCTTCTTCCGCGACCACGCGCTCGGCAACGGCCAGCACGCGAAGCCCCCGCCGCCCGAGCTCGGCAGCGAGCTCGGAGAGTTGGTGGATCGTCGCCTCGTCGAGGGGCGCTCGCACTCCATCGTGCAAGCGCCTGGTACACGACGGCAGGATCACCTCTGGAGCACCTTTGACGCTGAGCCAGCGTTCGTGGGCCGCCTCGCCGCTGACCGCGTGGTAGCCGCGACCCGCTTCGAACGGGAGCTCGGAGCTGCGCCGCCAACCATCGGCTCCGTACCCCGCGCGCAGCGTGTAACCGTCCGCCGCGCGGTGCAGCGCCGCATCGAGGGGATCGAAGGCCGCGCTCCGCTCGAGCTCCGGGGTCGCACGCAAGGCAGCAGCGAGCACGCGGAGACCGGTCGGGGTCAGGGAGTCGGCGGCTTCTTCGTGGACTCCGTCGCTGACGAACACGAGCTCGATGCGACCTTCGGTGACCGTGCCGGTCTTGTCCACGCACAGCACGTCCACCCGGCCGAGGGCTTCGATGTTGCGTGCGTTGCGCACCAGCGCGCCACGCTTGCTGAGGCGTTCGGCGGCCGCCAGTTGGGCAGCCGTCGCCAGGAGCGGCAGGCCTTCGGGCACCGAAGCCACGGCCAAGCTGACGCCCGAGCTCACCACGTCTTTCAAGCGGCGCCCGCGCAGCGCCCCTGTCGTGATCAACGCGGCGCCGGCACCGAGGGCGATGGGCCCCGTGAGGTTGATCAGCGATCGCAGGCGGAGTTCGACGCCGCTCGTCGCGATGTCCCGTCGCGAAGTGTTCGAGCCGCGGCGCGCCTCCGTCTCGTCTCCCACGGCGACGACGACGGCCGTGGCGCGCCCCGCCGCGATGCTCGTACCCTCGTAGAGCATGCTGGCGCGGTCGGCGACGAACGGGTCGAACGACGACGACACGGACTTCTTCACTGGCAGCGACTCGCCAGTGAGGCTCGAAGCGTCCACCTCGAGGGCTTCGGCCGCCACGACGCGAGCATCGGCAGGGACCACGTCGCCAGGCGAAAGCAAGATCACGTCGCCCCGCACCAGGTCGCCCGCGTCGATCTCCACGACCTCGCCCGAGCGGCGCACTCGCGCGCGGCGTTTGGTGTCCGAGGCCAGCCTGCGGATCGCGCGCTCGGTCCGGTAGCGCTGCACGCCACCCACCAACGCGTTCAACGCGACCACACCGCCCACCATGCCCGCGTCGGCGACGGAGCCGACGACCGCGGAGAGGCCTGCGCCCGCAGCCAAGAGCGGCGCGAGCGGATTGAAGAGCTCGTCGGTGACGGCTTCGGTGAGCTCGAGCAGCGCGGGCTTGTCGCCGGGAACCGGGTGCCGGCGGCCGTGGGCCTCTGCCCGCGAGAGCCCGGCCTCACTGCTGCCGAGTCGAGCCAAGACGCCGGACGCCTCCAGCGCGTGCCAGGGCGTGCGATCCCGCGGCGGAGGCAGCGCCTTACGGGCCAGAGACGCGCTCACGCGAAGGCCGTTGGCCATGGCCAAAAGCGACGCGGTGTTCACCACCGTGAACACCCGACGCGTGGTCATGCTCACCACGCCGCCGGCCGATACCAGCGTGCCCACGCCGGCGGCCCCGAGCGCGAGGTTCACGCTCTGCTTCGCGACCTTCTTGGCGGTGACGCAGGCCGAGAGCACGAAGCGCACGTCCGAAAGGTCGTCGCGCGAAATCAGGTGGGCGCCCCAGGGCGGCGGTTCTCCCGCGCGCACGAGGCCGATGGCGCAATCGGCTGCACCGACCCCGACGGCGCGACCCGTCGCCACGAGCATCACGCTGCGCCCTTCTCGCTGCAGGCGGCGAATCCCACTCGGAAGGCCGTCGCCCGATGGGATGGCGTCGTCGACGTTGAGCCCCTGGAGCACCGCTTCGTCGTTGGAAGCGATCACGACCCGCATCTGTGCTTCGTGGGCCGCGAAGATCAGCTCTTCGATGCCGGTCTGCGGGATCATGCTCATGCCGACCAGACCCACGACCCGTCCGTCCCGCGCCAGGGCCAGGCACAGCTCGCCACGGCGCCCGAACTCGCTCACCCGAGGTTCGAGCTCGAGGGGCATGCCGGCGTCGAGCCGCGCCGGCGGCCCGAGCTCGAGATTCCCACGCCGGATCACGCTGACCGGACGTTCGGGCTCGAAGAGCTCGAGCACGCGGTCGCGGGTCTCTCGGCGCGAGACGCCGTCGATGGTGACCACGTCCGTCACTTCGTAGCGATCCCGAGCGACCAGATCGCCCTGGATCACCAGACAGTCGATGCGATCGAGCCGCCGCAACACCTCGGGGTCGTTCACGAGCACGCGGCGTTCGGCCAAAGCACGCCCGAGCTCGGCAGCGAACACGTCGCGGCCGAGGCGAGCCGGCTTGGGCAGAGCGCCGAACAGCGCGGACACCGCATGTTGCACGCTGCGCGTGGTGAGAAAGCTCACCGCGAACCCGCCGAGCGAGACGATCCAGGCGCGATCGGCGTACTCCTCGATGGGCCCGCGCGGGAGCGGAATCGGCCGGGGATCGACCCGCGCGTGCTCGAGATCGTGCTCGTAGGGCGCCGAACAGAGCTCGGCTTCGCGTGACTCCCACGTCTCTTGGCGCGCGCGCGCTTCGCGCAGGAGCGCGGCCTTGTGGGCCAGGTCTACCAGCGAAGCCACGGGCCGTTGAGCCACGCCTTGCGCGAGCGACATCACGCTTCCGAGCGTGAGGTCGGCGCGACGCGGGCCCAGCGCCTGATCGAGACCCTGACGCAAGCGCGGGGCGGCGCGCACCACCGCCGCCGCGGCCGCCACGCTCGAAGCGATGCTGGACGGCGGCAGCGGAGAAAAGCGCAGGAGCGCGCCGACACCGAAGCCGATGACGTCGAGGGTGGCGCCGAGCCCGAGCCGGTGCAGCGGCTCGGCGTCGGCGGGGTGCTCGACCTCGCCCTCGGAAAACGGGGCCTTCTCGACGCCGGCGGCCTGCTCGGCCGCCTCGACCAGCTCCACGAGCTCGTGGAGCTCGTGGGTGCCGCGCTCGATCTCGATGACCGCGCGCCTCGAGTGGGGGTTCACCTCGACCCACTTCACGTGGGGGATGCGCCCGGCCGATTCCTGGAGCGCCTTGGCGAAGCGCACGAGCTCGTCGCCGCTCATCTCGCGCAGCTCGATGTGCGCCCGCGTTTGCCCCATCCACGTGCGGCGGGTCCGCGCTCCGAAGGTCTCGGTGATGCCCGCGATGACGTTCTTGAGGAGGGGCGCTCGCGCATCGTGTCGAGCCCCGAGTTCTATCATGTGGGCCCCGACCTGGTCCTGAGTCGTGTACGCTCGGCGTCCCGTGCACCCGAACGCAGCGCTGCTCCACCGGTTCTACGAGGCGTTTGCGCGCTTGGATGGCGCGGAAATGGCAGCCGCCTATGCGCCCGACGTGCGCTTTTCGGACCCGGTGTTCCCCGATCTCGAAGGCGAACGCGCGGGCGCCATGTGGAAGATGCTCACCGGCCGAGCCACGGACCTGAGGGTCGAGGCTTCGGGCATCGAGGCCGGACCCGAGCGAGGTCGAGCGCACTGGGAAGCTTGGTATGCGTTCTCGGCGACGGGACGCCGCGTGCACAACGTGATCGACGCGCGTTTCGAGTTTCGGGACGGGCTCATCGTTCGACACGAAGACCAGTTCGACTTCTGGCGTTGGTCGCGCCAGGCGCTCGGCCCCGTCGGCCTGCTCCTCGGCTGGACGCCGCTCGTCCGCAATCGAGTGCGCGCCGAGGCGGCGAAAGGTCTCACTCAGTTCATGCGCCGCTGACCCGCTTCAGCTCCGCCGCCGCACGAGCGAGCGCGCGGCGACGAGCGCGCGCGCGTCCGTGAGCTGTCGCCGCCACTGGCCGTACAGCGCGCCGCGAGCCTGCAGTCGGTGCATGGCGTCGATCACCTCGGGCTCGAGGGGCTCTGGCTCCGTCTTGCCGAGGGGCGTACCAGGCAGTGGCAGGAACGCGTGGTTGTGGACGCGAGCGCCACGCTCGACGAGGCGCTCGGCGAGGGCGAGGGAGGCTCGTCGATCGTCGAGATCTTCGCCGGGCGTGCCGAACAAGAAGTCGACGTCGGGCCGGAAACCTGCCGCAATTGCCACGTCCACCGCCCGCTCGACATCGGCGGCGCGGTGTCCGCGGTGCGTCCGATCGAGCACGCGGTCGGAGCCGGATTGCCCACCGATCACCAGGCTCTGGTTGTCGACGTAGCGCCGGAGAATCGCCAGTGCCTCGGGCGTCACGTGCTCTGGCCGCACTTCGCTCGGGAAGGTGCCGAAGTAGAGTTTGCCTCCCGGCGGCAGCTCGGCTCGCACCGCGTGGAGCAACGCTTCCACTTGGATGAGGTCGGGCGTCTCCCCGTCGGTGCCATACGAGAGCGCCGTCGGGCTGATGAAGCGACAGTAGTGGGCCCCCTGGGCCACCGTCTCGCGCACGAAGTGCCTCACGTTCTCCACGCTGCGGTGTCGAAAGCGGGCCTTGAACGCGAACGGCGTCGCGCAGAACGAGCAGGCGTAGATGCAGCCGCGCGTGATCTCGATGGGGTTCCACTTGCCGTAGCGCAGATTGAGCGGTGGAAAGTCGTCGAGCGGGCGCCGCGGCGAGGCACCGAAATCGACGCGACCAGACGCCGCAAGCCGGGAGGTGCCAGGCAAGTCGCGCTCGCTCGCTCCTTCGGCCAGAGCCGCCACACACTCGATGAACGTGGCCTCGCCCTCCCCGCGCACGACCCAATCGAAGCCCGCGTGCAGCATCGAATCGGTTTCGGTGCTCGCGTGAACGCCGCCGACGACGAATCGCACGCCCGCGCCCGCGAGGGTGCCTCGCACTACCGCGAGCTGCTCGAGTGCCCAGGGCGCATCGAGCGAGTAGAACGAAAACGCCACCAGCGCAGCACGACCCTCGGCGCGTGCGGCACGCGCAGCCGTGACGACGGCTCCGACGTCGGTCGCGAACACCACGTCCGTTCCCGCCGTGCGCGCGTCCACGTCCAGCGCAGCGGTCACCACGTTCAGCGCCGTGATCCCGCTCCGCACGTGGAAGGCGATGACGACGACGCGACTCTGCACGCCTACTCCAATTGCGTCGGCGCTCGCATCGTGCTCTCGAAGCGCTCGAGCAAACTTCCCATCTTGAGCAAGCTCTTGGCGCTCTCGAAGCCGGCCCAGCCGGGGTGCGTGGACGCGAACTTCCTGACCTCGACCCGCGCGGCGCCCACGATGCCGGCGAAGTCGGCGCGAAACCGCACCACGCCCGGGCGCTTCACCTGCAACGTGGACATGCGGCTCCGGGTCCAGAGCCCCGGCCCCACGCCTCGGAACGCGAGCTCGAGGTGGCTCCCGTCGCCGGCTTCGACCGCGACGCCGTCCGCCTTGCGCTGGAAGCGCGCGAGACTCTTCGGGAGCGCCCACACGTCGCGCCCCGCCTGGAGCGAGGCCTCGAGATCGACGTACATCCGCGCGACGAAGTAGCCCTGGTGTCGCCGCCCATCTCGATCACGGTAGCGCACCGTCGCGGGCAGCCACAGGAGCTCGGCGTAGGAGAGCGGCGACGGCGGCCGGTACTCGATGTAGCCGAGGAGTCCCAGGGTCGAGCCGGCGAAGCTCACTGGCTCGAGCTCGGGCGGCAGTTCGAGCTCCTTCTCGCGCACGAGGTACGGGCAGATCACCCCGAAGCCGTAGGTCTCCCACGGCGGAGCGGGGTACGGAGCGAGTGAGTCCACGGGCGCGCGGTCGCTGGCGCCTCAGGAGAGACGCTTCACCCACTTCATCTTGTCTTCGGTGTACGGCGGGTAGCGGAGCGGGGCGTCGAGCATGAACGGCTTGTGCAGCACGCTCTTCATGTGCGTGAAGCAGTCGAAGCTCGCCTTGCCGTGGTAGGCGCCCATGCCGCTCGGCCCGACCCCACCGAACGGAAGCTCGTGGGGGACCAAGTGGACGATGCAATCGTTGACGCAGGCCCCGCCCGAGCTGGTCGAGTCGATGACGGTCTGCGCGCGGTCGGCGTCGTTCGAGAACACGTAGAGCGCCAGCGGCTTGTCGCGCTCGTTCACGAAGCGAACGGCCTCGTCGAGATTGGTGAACTCGAGAACCGGCAAAATGGGGCCGAAGATCTCTTCCTGCATCACCGGGCTCGTCGGGCTCACGTCGACCAGCACGGTGGGCGCGATGTAGCGGTCCGCGACGTCGGTTTTGCCCCCCATGAAGGCCTTTCCGCTGTCGAGCAACGCGCTCAATCGCTTGTGATGTCGGGCGTTGATGATGCGAGCAAAGTCGGGGCTCTTCTGCGGGTCGTCGCCGTAGAACTCGCGCACGACGCTGGCGAGCTTGTCCAAGAACGGCTGCTTCACGGCCTCGTGGATCAAGAGGTAGTCCGGCGCGACGCAGGTCTGGCCGGCGTTCAAGAACTTGCCCCAGGCGACGCGGCGCGCGGCGACGTCGATGTTCACGTCGCGATCGATGATGCACGGGCTCTTGCCGCCCAACTCGAGCACCACCGGAGTCAGGTGCTTCGCCGCGGCCTCCATGACGATGCGTCCGACCGCACCGTTGCCCGTGTAGAAAATGTGATCGAAGCGTTGCGCCAGGAGCGCGGTGGTCTCGGATACGCCACCTTCGATGACGGCCACGGCGCCCTGATCCAGGTACTTCGGCAAGAGCTCCGCGATGACTGCGCTGGTCGCCGTCGCGACTTCGCTCGGTTTCACTACGACGGTGTTGCCCGCGGCGAGGGCTCCAGCCAAGGGACCCATGGCCAACTGGAACGGGTAATTCCAAGGCGCGATCACCAGCACGACACCGAGCGGCTCGGGGTAGCGCTTGGCTTTGGACGGTTGCACGGTCAGCGGCGACCGTACCGCCCGCGGCTTCATCCAGCGCCGCAGGTTCTCGATCATCAGCTTCACTTCGTTCTGCACGAAGCCGGTTTCGGTGAGCCAACCCTCCGCGTTGCACTTCCCCAGGTCTTCTTGGACCGCGGCGAGGATCTTCGACTCTTCGTCCTGCATCATGCGGTAGAGCTGGCGGAGCTGATTCAGCCGCCACTCGGCCGAGCGCGTCACTCCCGAGTCGAAGGTGCTGCGCAGGCGCGACACCGTCTTCACGATGTCGTCCGCTCCGATGGTCTTGGGCGGTGGGGTGGCGAAGCTCGTGGGCGTGCTCGGCGAGGTCGCGATGGCCATTGGCGGAGCATAGTCGCGCGCCGGGCTCGAACCAGGCACCCGGCGAAACACCGCGAGATCATTGGTCAGAATTTGGCCGAACGGCGCCGCGTGGCGCCTCGTTTCGGAGACCTCCGGTCGGATCGCGCCGGCTCGCGCGAAGACTCGAGCTCGCTCAGCACCGGCAAGAGCAGCTTCCGTCGGAGCAGCACCACCAGCTCTTCGCTCAGCGTGGCCGCCACCTCGGTGAGACTGCCGAGTTGCTCGCCAGCTCGCGGTGAAACGCCGCTCTGAAACAGCAAGAGCTCCGTGCGCACCAGGGCGCGGATGGCGGCGACGTATTCGGCGAGGATCGAAGCGGGCAGCATCTCGGGCGCGAGGCCCGCGCGGCGAGACGCTCCGAGCAGGCGCAAGAGCGCGAGGTCGTCCCCACCGTATCGCTCCTCGCCGTCCACGAGCTCGGGGGTCAAGAGCCCGATCTGGCGGAGCCAATCGAGCTCGACGGGCTTCACGCCCGAATCGAGGAGCTCGGCGCGAGTCCGCACTTCGTCGGGCCGAGCACGCGCGAGTACTCGCGAGATGGCAGCTCGGGTCGTGAGATCGTCGGCGGACGCGCCTTCCGACAGCACTTGCTTGATCAACGCCAGTGGCAAGAAGCGCTCCTGCTGTAGGCGCTTGATGGTCTTCACCCGCTCCACCGTGCTCGGGTCGTAGTACGCCATGTTGCGGCTGGTCTTGTGGGCAGCCTCTGGCAAGAGTCCCTCGCGCAGGTAGTGCTTCACGGTCGCAGCCGGCACACCGCTCGCGCGAGCGACCTCGGAGATCTTGAGCAGGCGGTGCTCGCGATCACGGGGCGGCATGGCCAATCGAGCCTATCCGACCGTGGGTGGCGGGGCGACGGCCGGGCGATCGGCGTAGCGATCGGTCGCGCTCACCAGCTCGTGCAAGATCCCGGGCTCGAACGCGCTGTGTCCAGCGTCGGGCACGATGCGAAGGTCGGCGTCCGGTAGTGCGCGCGACAGGTCCCAGGCGTTCTCGAGCGGGCAGACGACGTCGTAGCGTCCGTGGACGATGGTGGTGGGGATGTGCCGAATGCGGTGGGCGTCGTCGAGCAGCTGGGTCTCGCGTTGGAAGAAGCCTTTGTTCACGAAGTAGTGACATTCGATGCGGGAAAACGCCAAGCTGAACTCGTCTTCGCCCGCGTGTGCGACGTGCTCGACGTTCTGGTGGAGGAAGCTCGTGGCGGCCTCCCAAATGCTCCAGGCGCGCGCCGCGGCTTGACGCTCGAGCGGATTGTCCGACGTCAGGCGGCGATGGTACGCCGTGACCAGATCACCGCGCTCACTCACCGGGATGGGTTCGAGGTACTTCTGCCAGGCGTCCGGGAAGAGGCGGCTCGCGCCCTGTTGATAGAACCAATCGATCTCCCACTTTCGCAGCATGAAAATGCCGCGCAACACCAGCTCGCTGACCCGCTCCGGGTGCTTCTCGGCGTAGGCCAGCGCGAGCGTGGCGCCCCAGGAGCCGCCGAAGACTTGCCAGCGGTCGATGCCGAGGTGGCTGCGCAGGGCCTCGACGTCGCTCACCAAGTGCCACGTGGTGTTGTCCGAGAGGTTCGCGTGGGGCCGGCTCTTGCCCGACCCTCGTTGATCGAACAGGACGATCCGATAGCGTTCGGGATCGAAGAACCCACGCTGCTTCGCCTCGGTGCCCGCACCCGGTCCGCCGTGCAGGAAGACGACGGGCTTGCCCGCCGGGTTACCGCTCTCTTCCCAGTAGATTTCGTGGAGATCCGAGACGCGGAGCCAGCCGGTCGCGTGGGGGTCTCGGGGTGCGTAGGCACGCCGCCGCTCACTCATGCCTCGACCGTAATTCAGTGAGCGCGAGACGAGAACCGAATCCTCTGCACGAAGCCCAGTGAGCCGGAGGTACGCCGGGCGTGTCGGAGTCCCCACTTTCGTGGTATGCGCGCCGACCCATGTCGGACGAAACCGGTCGCGGTGGGGACGTATTCGACCCGACGGACCTCACCCATTGGGTCGAATCGGCCCGTCGTGGCTTGCGCCGCGACGTGGTCGAACTGTGTAGCAGGCTCGATGCCGGCGAGCTCTTCGTCCCGCTGGCGAAACAGGTGGAGGGCGCGCAGGTCGGCGAACGCGTCGAGATCGACGACGACCTGACCATCACGCCGCACATGCTCGTCGACGAAGACGGGAACCTGTTCTGCGCGATGTTCACGCGCCCGGACATCCTCGAGCCCTTGGCCGAAGAGCTGGGTTGGGGCACCGACGAAGGGGCACTCGAATACTGCTCGCTCCCGGCGCGCGTCGGCCTCGACATCGCGCACCAGGTGGTGGACGACGAGCGAGTGTTGGCCCTGGTCATCAACGCGGGCCACGAGACCGAGCTCCTGCTCCACCGACACGAGATCGGCAGCATCGCCCAGGGCCGCGCGCTGCCGCTCGTGGGCTACGTCCGAGACATCCCGCTGCAAGACTTCGAGAAGACCCTGATCGCCGAGACCGACGAACCTCCACCGGCCGACTTCGTGCAGAAGGTCGAGGCCTGCCTGGACGAGCTCGGCACCGTCGCGAGCTACGAAGTCTTGTCCACGTTCAACGCGGATCGCGATCTCGAGCCGCACCTCACCTTGAGCCTCAAGCCCAAGAGCCGCGACATCGACTTCGAGGCCCTCACCCGGCGCCTGATGGACGCCGTCGCCGACGTCGTGCCGCCTCCGGGCTACCTCGACATCGTCTTCGACCACACCCCCGAGCCCACGCGCAGCTGAACCGAAACATGGATCGCCCCGATCTCCTCGACCTCGGCCGAGAGCGGCTCAGCCGGCTCGAGCGCACCCAGATTCGTTTCGTCCGCCGCACGTTCGAGCCCGGCGGCGTCGAACGCACCATCCGTTGGTGCCAGCACCACATCGGTTCGACCTGGATCCATCACTTCACCAAGCACCTGCGGCACGTCCACGGACTCGAACGTCTACCGGCCTTCGACCCCGGTCGGAGCTTCATCCTGGTGTCGAATCACCGCAGCTTCTTCGACCTGTACGTGGTCACGGGCGACTTGGTGCGCCGCGGCCTGCCCCATCGCATCGTGTTCCCGGTCCGCTCGAACTTCTTCTACGACTCGCCGGCCGGACTGTTCGTCAACGGGGTGATGAGCTTCTTCGCGATGTACCCGCCCATCTTCCGCGACAAGCACCAGCAGCCGCTCAACGTGGCGAGCCTCGACGAGCTCACCTGGCTGCTCCGGCGCGGCGGTACCTTCGCCGGGCTCCACCCCGAAGGCACGCGCAAGAAAGACGACGACCCCTACACCTTCTTGCCCGCGCAACCCGGTGTCGGTCGCGTGATCCACGCGGCCCAGGTGCCCGTGATACCGGTGTTCATCAACGGCCTCATCAACGATCTTCGGCGCCAGGTCACGAGCAACTTCGACGGCACCGGGACTCCGGTCCTCGTGGTGTTCGGCGAGCCCATCGACTTCAGCGATCTCTACGCGCGCAAGGGCTCGGTGCGCGTGTACAAAGAGGCGGCGGACCGCACCATGCGCACCATCGGCGAGCTCGGACAAGAAGAGAAGCGCCTGCGGAGCGAGCTCGATCTCGCCGTGCACTGAAGAGCGCGACGGCTAGCGTGAGCTCGCGACGCGGAGGTCCGAGTCCGGTCGAGCGTCCACGATTTCGAGGGCACCGGGCGGGTTCACCAGCTCGGCTCGGTCCAGGCAAGCCGAGTCGATGAGCCGGAGCAGCGGACGCGGGGCGAGGCCGAGGCCGAGCAACAAGAGTGCCGCCGTGACTGCCACCGTGAGCTCTCGCTCCGGCGCGGGCGACGCTTCGTCGGATCGTTCGCCCGCGTCCGCGAACACCGCGCGATGGCTTCGCACGCACGCCGCAGCCGCCAGGACGGCCACGAACGCCGTCGCGACGGCCACGGAGCGCAAGAGAGGGAGAGCTCCGGCAACTCCGCTCACGAAGCCGATGAACGTGAGCGTGCCGGGGGCGAAGGCCGCGGCGGACCAGCCCAACACGCCGAGCGCCGACGCAAATGACGCCCGCGGTCCCGCGCGTCGCTTCATCTCGAGCGCGCCGAGCACGACGGCCAGCACCAGGCCGCGGCTCAGCAGCAAGACCACCGCAGCCTGCACGCCGCTCGCGGTGAGCGACCCGATGCCGATCAGCGCCATCGCCGACGCCAAGTTGGCCGAACCGCTGGCGAACCGGCGAGGGTCTTTCTCCACCAGGAGCACGAGCACCGAATACAGGGCCGACAAGAGCCCGAAGACCGCCACCGAGATCGCGGCCCAACGGAAGCCCGCGGGGAGCGCCGCGTACCCCACCCGCAGGAGCGCCTGGAGGCCGAGCAGCGGCAAGCCCGCCGAAAAGAGCAGCGCCGGGCCAACCGGCAACCGCGTGACGAGCGCATGGGTGGAAGCAGCGAACGGAGATACCCCGAGCGTGAGGGCCGCACCGAGGAACAGCGCGACGAACGCGAGCTTCGTCGGATGAGCTCCGAAGAGCGCGGCTTGGCGCGGTACGAACCCTCCGTGCGCAAGCTCGGCGAGAGAGAACACGCGCGGCGCGCGGCTTCCGTCGAGCAGGTAGCCGACGTTGGCACTCCCCGAGATCACCCAGACGGCCAGCGCGACCAGAACGAACCCGAGCCCGAGCAGCAAAGCACTGGCGCGCAACGCCCGGCGCTCGTCGGCGCCGCGGGTGAGCGCCCAAACGAGGGCAACCACGACGACCAGCCAGAACGCGAGCGAGACCAACAGGTCGACGCTGATCACGGCTCCCGTCAGCCCGGCCACGAAGAGCAGCGCGGGTGGTCCGTGAACCAGGGCGGTATCGGCGTCCGAACGGATGGCCGCCAAACTGCCGAACGCAGCGGCAGCCAGCGCGAGCACCAGCGTGACGCCGTCCACGCCGACGAACCACTCGACCCCGAGGCTCGGCAAGAGCCGGCTGCGCTCGACCAGGTCGAGGCCTTCGCCGCCTGCGAAACGAGTGTGGAAGATGTCGAAGCGCGAAGCGGCCCAGAGGAAGAGCGCCAGCTGAGCCACCTGCGCCCCGATCCAGATCCAGCGTCCGAGACCCGGACGCGGATCGCGTCGGCGAAGGAAGGCGAGCGCGAGCGCAGCGAGCAGCGGCACCAAGAGCGACAGCGACAGCGTGCGTCCCGTGAGCCCAGACTCCGCAGCACCGAGCGCAGCGTGGAAGCCGAGCACGGGCGGCGTCGCGTCACCGTCGGCGACGACGGAGACGTGACCGTACACCTCGTGCAGGCGCTTGCTTCGAGGCGGAGTCCACTCGATCTGCGCTTCGCGTCGCTCACCGGGTTTCAGCGTCTGGGCCGAGTCGCCCCCCACGAAGCGCACTCGAAATCCCGGAGGCAGCCGGGGGTCGAGGTCGCTCCCGTCCCGCAGTTCGAGGTTCACCAACACCGCGCGGTCGCTGCGGTTCTGCACGACCCACTTGCCGGTGAACGTTCCGGCCTCCTGCACGAGCTCCATGGGCAGACCACCCTGGCTCGGGTGCGCTTCGATGGGGCCGGCTCCGGCAGGTGCACCCGCGAGCACGAGCACGAGGAACGCGACCAGCGCGAGCAGCGCTTTCACGCTTTCCTCCGCGTCTTCTTGCGCTTCTTCGGTGGCGGAGCAGGCTCGTCCGCTCGCGGAGCGGGCTCTTCCTCTTGCACCGCGGCCTTCGTGACGCTGGGCTCCGTCGCTGAAACCGCGTCCGTTGCTTCACTGGCGGAGTCCTCCGCCCGAGCTTCGGCCGGCGCGGCGTCTGCGCGCTCGAGGCCGAGCAGCGCTTCGAGCGCGCCGTCCAAGTGAGCCACGCCGCGCCCGGCCGCCAGCGCGGGACGCCAGCCGAACGCGTCGAAGCGGTTCTCCGACGACATGAGGAACCTCGCGAGCGGGCGCGCGGCTTCGTCTTCCAAGAGGTCCTTCTTCCGGCCGCCAGCGTAACGCGCCCGCGCCGCCAGAAACCCGACCAAGGCCGAGGCGAAGGCCGCCCCCGCGATGAACCAGCGGACGCTCCGATCGATGGGCGCACGCTTCGCGTCGAGCACGCCTTCCATCCACCACGCCTCGACGAAGCCCGGCAACGAATCACCGAAGAGATCCTTCGAGAAGGAGAGAAGACCCACCGTGACCGCGAACGCCGCGAGACCGAGAACGACGTCTTCCAGACGAGGCGCCAGCGCCGAACCACCGCCCTCCGGCGATCCCGCGGTGACCCACGCCAGTCGGAAGCTGGCGAACGCCGCGACTGCGCTGGCCGCGAGCGCGACTGCGAACACGACCCAGCCAACGCTGGTGAAACCTTCGGCGCTCGCCGCGCCGAAGAGGGCACCATCGCGCGACCAGAAGTTGCCGACGAGCGGGACGGGCGCACCGGAGAGCGCAGCGA
>JAXLYN010000017.1:0-174634 GCA_046351435.1 Polyangiaceae bacterium | reverse complement strand
GCGCGACCGGGGTCGCGGTGGCGGCCGCGGCCGCTTTGGCCGCCGCCGCCTCGGGTGGCGCGCCCGCCGTGAAGGAGCTGACGCTGCTCTTGACCCCCGCGCTGGTGGAGCGCGACGAGCCGCCAGAGCTCGCCCTCGTCCTCGTGGACCTCCTGCTGCGAGCGCGCCAGAAGTCCGACCCGGCACGGCTCGTGGAGCTCTGGGCGCGCGCCAAAAATCCGCACGTGCGAGAGCGCCTGTACCGCGCCATCGCCACTTCCAAAGACCGAGAGCTTCTCGACCTAGCCATCGCCCGTGCGCGTAGCGAGGCGGAACGGAAAGACCTTACGATCGCACGTCTCCGCGCCAAGTCGACGAAGAAGGCTGCGAAGACGACGCCTCCGAAGCGCGCCGGACGCCGAGCGTGAAGCTGATCGCGGCCACGGCCTCACGCCACCGCCACCCGAATGCACCCGCAACCGCTCGCGCTTTGGGATCGCTCGGATGTCCGATCCGATATGCTCTCCCAGTTGTCGCGCGCTGCTTCGCTCGCACTGCTCCTCCTCGTCGCCGCGTGCCGCGATCGGCCGCCGCCGCCAACGGGTGGGCCGCCCTCGAGCGCTTCGTCGGCAGCGCCGGCTCCCGCGCCCATCGCCGCGTGGCCCGAGCTCCCGGTCACGGCCGAAGGTGTCCAGGCGCTGGTTCGTGAGCGTACGCAGCGAGCGCCGCGCGCGGAGCCCGCCATCGGCGCGGAAGCTCTCCTCACCAGCCTCCGACGCGCGGCCGAGCAGGGGGAGCTCAGCGCCGGGTTCGATGCGATCGCGGCTCGCCTCGCGGGGCGCGCGAGCGCTGCGGCCACTCGGGGCAACGCGAGCTTCGTGCTGTTCGGCACCTTCCACGATGCACCGGCGCAGATCGCCGCATTCCGCAAGCTCACGGGTCCCCTCGGCTACGGACCGACCGACGCAGCGCTCGAGCAGCTCCACGCCCCGGGCCGTTGGCGCGGCGTCGAGCCGAGCGACCAAGCCGGCGACGTCGGCGTGCTCGAGGCCGACAGTGGTCGAGCCGCGCTCGACGCGCTGATCGCGAGTCAGCGCGACCACGACCACACGGCGTGGAAGTACGACTACCTCGAAGAGTTCCCTGCGCTCGCAGCGACGCTGCGCGCGAGCGGCGTCGAGCTCCACGGTTGCGACCTTCCGTCAGCGCTGCAAGCTCGGGCGCGAGCGGCCGGTGACGCCGCATTGCTCGACCTCCGGGAGCTTCACTGCGCGCTCTCACTGGAAGCGAGCCTTCGAGGGCGCGCCAGGCCCGCAAGTGTCGCAGTTCTATGGGGCGCGAGTCACGTCGCCGCGGATCGTGCCCCTCGCTTCTTGCCCGCGAACGCCGACGTCGTCGCGATTCACGCCTTCGGCGGCCGTCCAGCCGGCGACGGCGTCGAAGCCGAGCTCGCAGACGAACTTCGCATCGGCGAAGCGCTCCTCTTCCCACTCGAGGGCCAAGATCGTCTCGCTCTGATCCTGCCGGAGGGTGCCCTCGCAGCACGCGTGGATCGCGCGCGGACCCAGCTCGATTCGAACGACGCCAAGCGTCTCGGAAAGCTGGTGGTGACGAGCGAAGGCCCCATCGAGCTCAGGGTCGCCGGAAAACCCATCGCAGCGGGCGCGCACGCGCTGCCCCCCGGCAATCATGGCTTCGTCGCCTTCCGAGCCAGCGGTCCAGCGGTGGCGGGCGCGATCCCGATGCCCGAGCACGGCTTCGTCGAGCTCTCTCTCGAGCAGCCCAAGTCCCCAACCTATCGCCTCATCGTGCACCGCGCGCGCTGATCAGTTTCGCAACGCCCCCTCCACCCCCGCTCTCGGTTCTTCTCCCGTCCCCGCTCTCGCTTCTTCTCCCGCGGTTCTTCTCCCGCCCCGGTTGCTTCTGCCGCTCTCACCGCGCCCGCACCCACAGCTCGCTCGCCGGGTTCCCGGTCCCGATCGGCGCCCCTCTCCTCGCTCCGAGCACGAACCCCGCTCCCGCCGGCGCAAACCCCGGATGGCACTTGCTCTCGAGCACCACGAAGTCCGCTTCCGGCGCGAGCTCCGACGGGACTCCGAGTCCGCGCCTCGGCGGCGGATATTCTCCCTTCTTTGGCCCGAAGCTCGGCGCGCGAAGGTCGGCTAGCTCGTAGAGCCCAGCGACCGGTACGCCGCAGGAGAGCACGAGCACGTTGCTGCGCGCGCGCGGCGGCGGCGGCGCATCGCGCAGGCGCACGAGCGCGAAGGCCGAGACCGCCGCGCGATCTTGCGTCGCGTTGACCACGAAGTCGAAGAAGTTCAGATCTCCGGCCAAGCTGTCCCAGCCGCGGCTCTTGTCTTGCCAAGCGACGTGCGTGACGCCGAGCTCGCGGAGCTTCGCGTGGATCTCGGTCGGCCCCGCCAGCGTGCCGTAGCTGATACCGAACTGGTACGTGAGCCAATCGGTGACGCTCGGCACGCCGACCCCGAGGTGTTGGTGGTTCTCGTGGATGAGGAGCTTCGCGCCGGGCGGAAGCGCCTTCCCCAGCGTCACGAGATCCGTCTCGTAGTCGAAGCGTTCCCGGTACTGCTTCTTGTAGCCGCCCTCCAACAGGTCGAGGCTCTTCCCGATGGGCGAGGCCACCATGGCGTGCGTGCGGATGAAGTAGACGTCACCGCCCCAGACGATCTGGAGCGCAACCAGCAAGACGACGAGCCCGCGCCCGACCAGAGCCAGCGAGCGCCAGAGCAAGATCAGGACGGCGGCGACCACTGCCGCCATGAGCGGCACGACGGCTTGCAGGTATCGATCCTGGTGATGCACCCAGTACCAGGCGGCGATGCCGAGGTGGATCCAGGCCACTAGGAGCCAGATCCTGCGGGTCCGTTTCAGGAACGGCAGGCAGGCCAGGAGCAGCGTGAAGAGCGAACCGAAGACCGGGAGCTTGCCGTGGAATTGCGGGTAGTCGTTGTTGAGGAACGAGAACGTGAACAGGGTCTTGGCAGTTTCGATGACACCGGCGAGGCCGCGCGTCGGCTGCGCGAACTGGTGCTCCACGTAGCCGTAGCGGTAGAGGTACTCGGCGTCCGAGGTCCAGGGCTGCCCTTGGAAGTGGCGAAAGCCCACCGGGTAGAACGGATCGTGGTGATAGATCAGGTTCTTCAGCCACAGCGGTGACGTGAAGACGAGGCAGCCCACGACGGCCGCGACGGGGCCGGCGAGGAGGCGCAGGCGGGCGCCCGCGTCACCCGAGCCGCGCCCGAGCACTCGGAAGAGCGTCACCAGCGCGACGGCGAAGATGGGCGTCGGCACCAGCATCATGGCCACCGACTCTTTGGTGAGCGCGGCTGCGGAGAGCAGCAAGCTGAGGAGCAGGGCAGGGCGCGGGCCCAATCCGTCCAGGGTGCGGAGCAGCACCAGGAACAGCGCAGGGCCGAAGGCCGCACCGAAGTGGTCTGCTCCCACACTGAGCGACGAGTCGTAGAGGAAGGTCCCGGGGAAGAGGAAGCGCGCCGGCCAGACCCAATTTGCGCGGGCCGCGGGCACGAGCCGTCGCACGATGGCAGGGATGCCGAAGACGGAAGTGAGGGCGAACACGCCGAATTCGAGGTGAGCGCACAGCTCCACGCGATCGAAGAGCAAGCTCCGCGGTAAGAGGAATGCCCAGGCGTAGACGAAGCTCGTGATGTGCGGCCGGGTCGAGAACGACCAGCCTTCGTCGAAGCGCCGCACGCCGTGGGATGCGACGAAGTCCTCGGCCAGCGCCAGGTGCTTCCAGCGCGCGTCGAACTGCACGTTGTGGGGCGTGAGGATCAGGAAGTAGAGCATCCCGAGGCCGAGCAGCCCGCCCACGAGCAAGGCGGCGTCGAGCACACGGCGGGGCGGCGCGCGCTTTCGGGCTCGCCGAAAATGACGAACCGCGCGGCGGCCCAGGCGATACGTCTGACGCCCACCCAGGGCGAGGAAGGCGCAGGGCAAGAGGAAGAACAGGGGCCAGTAGTAGAGCTTCAAGAGCCCCAACACGAACATGACGAGCTCGAACGCGATGAGTCCCGCTGCGAACGAAACGAAGATGCGCTCGTGGAGCTTGGCGGGAGCGCGCGCGAACGAAGTCACCGTGAGCCCGAACGACGTGCACGCGGCCAGGAAGAACAGCGTCCCGAGCCCGTAGCCGAGGTAACGCCAGAAGAGCCAGCGCTGGATGGGGTAGTGCTGATGGCCGACCCAAGCGAAAAACACCAGCGCGAGGCCGAGGAGCAGCATCAGGGCGATCCGACGCGCGAGCCCGAGCTTCGGCGCGGGCCCGTGGCCCGAGCTCGTCGTCGGGTCTTCGGCCATCAGCGGCTCCCGAGCGGGCGCATCCCGAGCCGCATGGTGCTGGGCGGAGCGATGCGATCGCCGCCCTCGAGTTGGGCGTTGAGCTCGGCTCCGAGCAGGAGGGCGGCGCACCAGATCCAGAGCCAGGCCAACGCAATCGCGACCGCGGCGAGGCTCCCGTAGAACACGGCGAAGCTCTGGATGGAGCGGGCGTACACTCCGAACGCGCTCGACGCGATGCCCCCGATGCCGACCGTCGCCACGGCTCCCGGCCAGACGCGGCGATTGAGTCCCGGGCGATGGACGGCGACTCGGAAGAACAAGGCGAGCGCGGCGGTCGCAGCCACGAGCGCCACGGCTACCGTGAGCACGCGCTCGGCCGGGTTGATCAGCTGCTCCCCGGTGCGCAAGAAGCGCAAGGCCCGCGCCGGTCCGCCGGCGAGCGCCACCGCCAGCACCGTGCTTCCGGCGAAGATGAAGTTGGCTCCGAGCACGCAGCCGAGGGCGATGAGACGCTTCTTCCACCACGCGCGGCGTCGCGCGCGCACCGCGCGCTCGAACACGCCCATGAGCATGTAGAAGGCGCTCGAAGCGAGCCACAGCGACCCGAGCACGGCCAGCGGCGCAACGGCTCCGCCCGAGAAGCGCTTGAAGTTCTTCTGGACGATTTCGTGGAGCTCGAGCGGCGTGAGGTTCATGTAGAGGCTCATCACGTCCAGCGCGTCGGGGCTCTGGCCGAGCAGGTGAGCCGCCAGCCAGCCGGCGAGCGCCAGCATGGGGATGGCCGCGAGAAACAGGTTGAAGGCCATGGCGCTGGCGACCCGCGCGGCGTTGTGGCGGGCCATGCCCATGGCGAGCGAATACAGCCCCCGGCGCACCGGGCCCCGGTCGCAGAAGTCCACGGCCTTTTGGCTCCAACGCTCGACGGCGTCTTCGATCCAAGCGCTCACGCGTTTCATGGCTTCGGGCTTGCCCGGTCGGGCATCATCGCATACGAAGCGCCCGTGGCGGTACACCAGGAGACGCTCGAGGTTCGCACGTCAGGGCGGGGGTTCGAAAACCTGACGCGCGCGGTGGACGGTGTCGTCAGACGCAGCGAAATCCAGACCGGGCTCTGCACCGTGTTCATCCAGCACACTTCGGCCAGTCTGGTGATCCAGGAGAACGCGGATCCCGACGTGCTCGCGGACCTCGGGAGTTTCGCCGACGAGCTCGCGCCCGAGTCCCGGCGCTGGCGTCACGACGCAGAAGGTGCCGACGACATGCCGGCCCACGCGCGCGCCGCCGTCACCAAGACGTCGGAGAGCGTTCCGGTCCACGCCGGCCGGCTCGCGCTCGGCACCTGGCAGGCCCTCTACTTGTGGGAGCACCGGCGCGCACCGCACCTGCGTCGCGTGGTCGTTCACGTTTCGGGAGAGAAGTGATGTTGCCCGTGACGCCGGGGCCATTCGAGGCCGACTTCCTCGCCGACCTCCCGTACGATCCTTCGGTCTTGCTCTTCGACCAACTGCTGTCGGTCGATCGCGACGCTCGGCGCGTCGTTTGCCGCATGCCTACCGATCGACCGATCCCATTCATGGTCGACCAGCGCGCGCATCCCGATCGCCACCCCCGTCACGTGGCCGGCGCGGCGATGATCCATGCCACGGGCATGCTCGGGTTCGTACACGCATATTACCTTCTGGGGCTCCGACACTCCGAAGGCTGGATCGGCTACGGCACGCACATCCATTCGGCCGCGTTCCGCAAGCTCGTGCCCCCGGGAGCGCCCATCGAGTGCTCGTGCACCGCCACCAAGGTCCGGCTCGGGCGGTCTCGGCACATCGCACGCTATTCTTTCGAGTTCACCCACGAAGGCGACGTTTGCTACGTGGGCGACCAAAGCGCGGTGTGGTCCCTGTTGAAATCGGCCAGCGCAGGCGGGATGCCGGATCCGGCTCCGATGCCGTAGACTCCCGCTCGATGCGACCGAGGGTCGTCCCGTTCGGCACCCGCCTCCGAAGGAACGCGGGGGCCTTCATGATCGACAACTTCTTCCGTGGCCTGTCGCGGCTCGGAAGCCTGCACCCGAGCGCGCGGCCCGAGAGACACGACGTCGAGATCGTGCGAGACGTGGCCTACGACGACAGCGGCCTGCCTGAGCACCGCCTCGACATCTACCGCCCCAAGGTGCTCGACCGCGGCGAGGCCGAGCGCGTGCCGGTCATTCTGTACGTCCACGGCGGCGGCTTTCGCATCCTGAGCAAAGACACGCACTGGGTCATGGGTCTCGCCTTCGCGCGGCGCGGATACCTCGTCTACAACATCAGCTACCGACTGGCGCCGAAGCACCCGTTCCCGGCGGCGATCCACGACGTGGCCGCGGCCCTCGACTGGGTGCGCGAGCACGCGCCAGGTCACGGCGGGGATTTGTCGCGGCTGGCTTTCGCAGGTGAGAGCGCCGGCGCCAACCTGGTCACCTCGCTCTCGCTGATGACGAGCTATCGGCGACCCGAGCCCTGGGCGCAGCGGGTGTTCGACAGCGGCATCCGTCCGAAGGCCGTGGTGGCTGCGTGCGGCATCTATCACGTGAGCGACGTCGAACGCTTCCGCAAGCGCTGGCCCCACATGAGCGGGTTCATCCACGATCGGCTGACCGAGGTGAGCGAGGCCTACCTCGGCGACGTCGAGCGACACGATCCGACCCACCTCGAGCTCGCCGACCCGCTGATCGTGCTCGAACGCGGTCAGGCTCCCGAGCGGGCCCTTCCCCCGTTTTTTGCGCCTTGCGGCACGGCCGACCCGCTCATCGACGACACCCAGCGTCTCGCGTCCGCCCTGGGCGAGCTCGGCGTGGAGTGCGAAGCCCGCTACTACCCGGGGGAGCTCCACGCATTCCACGCCCTGGTATTCACACCCAACGCGCGGCGCTGCTGGGGGCATACCTACGCCTTTCTCGATCGGCACCTGGGTTCGACGCCGAGGAGCCGCTGATGGGCGACGACCTGGCGACTCGGCGGGTCGTGCCTCTCGGTCCGGAGGGTACGGCCGTGATGCGCAAGGAGTCCTGCGCCGCCGAGGGAGACACGCTGGTGCTCGACGTCGAACCGGCCGAGAGCGTGCGGCTCGTTCCCGCGGAGCCCGCTCCGCACACTCTGCGCTCGCCGGCCGTCCCGAGCACGCCGGAGGAGCGCTTCGAAGAGCAGGGAGAGATCGGGCGAGGCGGGATGGGCTCGGTGCACCGCGTGTTCGATCGAGCCATCTTGCGCACCGTGGCCGAGAAGCGCTTGCACGACTCGGTGCGCATGCTGCCAGGCGCCGCGGCTCGCTTCCTGGAGGAAGCTCAGATCACCGGCCAGCTCGACCACCCGAACATCGTTCCGGTCCACGACATCGGCGTCGACGACGGCGGTGCGGTCACGCGCTTCAGCATGAAGCTCGTCCGGGGCAAGACGCTGAAGGAGCTCGTGGGGCAAGCTCATGCCGATGGTCTCGGCGGTGCTCGCATCGAAGCGCTGTTGCAGATCTTCCTGAAGCTCTGCGATGCGGTGGCGTTCGCGCACAGCCGCGGCGTGATCCATCGCGATCTCAAGCCGGACAACGTGATGGTGGGCAGCCACGGCCAGGTCTACCTGATGGACTGGGGCATCGCGCGGCTGAAGGGCGGGTCGCGCCCTTCGGACCTGCACGTGAACGGTCAGGCCCTCGGCAACCTCGGCCCCATTCAATCGGAGCGTTCCCGGGCCGTGGTCGGCACTCCCGCCTACATGGCGCCGGAGCAAGCGGAGGGTCGGCTCGACGACATCGACGAGCGGACGGACGTCTTCGGCTTGGGTGCGATCTTGTATCGCATCTTGACGAACCAAGCGCCGCACGCCGCCAAGAGCAGCGAAGAGGCCATCCTGCGCAGTCTGGCGGGCGAGGTCACGCCGCCCGACCAGGTCGTGACCGAGATGCGGCTCCCGCCCGGCCTCTGTCGGATCGCGATGACCGCGTTGGCGAAGGAGCCGGCGAACCGCTACCAGAACGTCGAGCTGCTCCAGCGCGCGGTGTTCGACTTCCTGCACGGCGGCGGCTGGTTCCGCACCCTCGAGCTCGGCGCGGGCACCATCATCGTGCGCGAGGGCGAGCGGCCCGACGCGGCCTACATCATCACCAGCGGGCACTGCGAGGCGTACACGGGAGCGGGCGGCGAAAAACGTTCGCTCCGGGTCATGGGGCCCGGCGAAGCGTTCGGAGAGACCAGTATCTTCACGGACCAACCGCGCACGGCGAGCGTGGTGGCTCTCGACGACGTCGAGGTCATGGAGATCACGCTGGACGCGCTCGAGCAGGAGTGCGGCCGGCGCTCCTGGATGCGCACGTTCGTGACCGCGCTCGCGCAACGTTTTCTCGATGCCCACCGGGAGCTCGACGAGCTTCGGCGCGGCAGCGAGTGAGCGGCGAAGCGCCCGCCGCCGTGCTATCTCGCCAGCCGAAATGAGCGCGCTTCGAACCTCGGTCTTCTTGCTTTCGGTGTGTGTCGCCTGCGGTCCACCCGCGACCCCGCTGCCCGCTGCCTCGTCACCGACCGCGTCGTCTTCGAACCCTGCCCCGGAGCGGGCAGCTCACGACGGAGGTCGCGGTCACGGTCACAGCCACGGTCACGGTCACGCGCACTCGGGCCCGACCGTGAACCACCGCTTCGAGGATCCCGAGCACTGGGCCAAAGTGTTCGACGATCCCAAGCGGGATGGGTGGCAGAAGCCCGATGAGGTCTTGCGCGAGCTCGCGCTCTCTCCCGCCGAAGTCGTGGCCGACCTCGGCGCGGGGACTGGCTACTTTTCGGTTCGCTTGGCTCGCGCGCTGCCGAAGGGGCGTGTGCTCGCCATCGACGTCGAGCCGCGCCTCGTGGAGCACATGCGCGAGCGCGCCAAGCGAGAGGGCACGCCGAATCTGGAAGCCGTGCTCGGCTCCCACGACGATCCGAAGCTCCCCGAGCGGGTCGGAGTCGTGCTGGTCGTCGACACGTATCATCACATCGGCGATCGCCCGGACTACTTCCGACGCGTGAAGGGCCACCTGGCCGAGGACGGACGAGTGGTGATCGTCGACTTCAAGAAGGGGAGCTTCCCGGTCGGTCCACCGGACGCGCACAAGCTCGCGCCCGAGGTGGTGGTGAGCGAGATGGCGACCGCAGGCTTCCGCCACTGCAAGTCCTTCGACCTGCCGTATCAGTACATGCTGACGTTCCGCACGCAGTGCTGAGGCGTCAGAGCCCGCGCATCCACTCGGGTTTCAGCTTGGATTCGTCGGCTTCGGCGATGACCCCGTCGAGCACACGCACGAGCTCGGCCTTCCGAGCCGGAAGATCGGCGCGGACCGGCAGGTAGTTGCTGGCGTGGTTCGACGAGAAGCGGCAGCCGCTGAAGCTCGAGTCGGCGATCAACGTTCGCAGCTCGGACAGGAGCCCGAACTTGCCCGGGAGCTCGAACTCGCCCCGCTCCTCGAGCTCGGCCAACGGGGTCCCCGGCACCACCGTGGTGGTGAGCGCGCCCACGAAGGGAGGATCCATTTCGGTGAGCAGGCGGGCCGTGTCCCGCGCGTGGGCCGCGCTGAGACGTGTGCCGCCGATGCCTAGGAGCACGATCACCGAATGGATGAGGCCTGCCTCCCGCAGCTTCTTCGCAGTGTCGACGCACTCCGCGGCGGTGCCGCCCTTGTCGATGAACCGGAGCACCTCGTCGCTCCCGCTCTCGACGCCGTGGTAGACGATGCCGAGACCGAGATCGGCGAGCTGTCGGAGTTCGTCGACGCTCTTCCTGCCGACGCTACGGGTGTCGCCGTAGGTTCCGACCCGCTCGACCCAAGGCACTCGCTCTCGGAGCCGTTCGAGGATCCGGACGAGTCGATCCGTGGACAGGATCAACGCATCGCCGTCGCACAGGAACACTCGCGAAAAGCGCGGTCCGAGCGCGCGCGCTCGCTCGATGTCCTCCTCGACGATCTCCCACGGCTTCGCCGCGAAGCGCTTGTCCCGGTACATGTCGCAGTAGGCGCAGCGATTGTGACTGCAACCGACGGTGACTTGGAGCAGGAGGCTCGACGCTTCGCTCGGCGGGCGAAAGATGCGACCGACGTAGTCCATGGGGTGGGGCTTCGGCCGCTCGGGACCGAGCTTGCTCGCATGTAGCAGATCTCGGCGATGGAGCCGCTGGTTTGCGTTCACCCCGAGCTTCGGAGAAACTCGGAGACCCATGGCTGACGGCAAAGACGGAGCCGATCGCGATCGCGAGACCGTGTTGGCCCGGCGCAAGTTCTTCGTGGCCTCTGCCCTGGCCGGCGTGGTGGCTGCCGGCTGCGAGCGCCCGGGGCCGTTCGTGTGCCTCGAGCCCGCGGCGCCGCCACCCACGCCCGACGGCGGACCGAGCGAGGCCGGCGGCAGCGTCGAGCCGCCACCCCAGGTGTGTCTCGAATACGCGCCACCCCTGCGCGAGGACGCGGCGGCGCCGGCCCCGAGCGAGAGCACTGGCTCTGTCGCGCCGCCTCCCGATGCAGCGCCTCCAGAGCCGTGTCTGCGCGTGGCGCCGGAACCACCTCCGCGCGTGTGCCTCAAGGTTCCGGCGAAGAAATGAGAAACTCGGTGGCTCGGCGCACGCTCTCTTCGTAGCCGAGCGCGTAGTAGAGGAAGAGCGGTCCGACGCGAGCGCGGGTGAGACCTTTGGCATCGACTCGGTATGCGCGGAGCGACGAGCGCAGCGAGCCCGCGAGCAGAGGCTCGCCCCAATGCCGCCGCCCTTCGAGCACGTCCAGAAAGAGCGAGCCCGCGACCGAGTTCAGCGCGTCGTAGTCGTCGTCGAAGGCTAGGCTCACTTGCCGCGTCCCTGGACCGACCTCGATGCGAAACGCCTCCTCGTCCGAGGCGTAGACCACGAGCAGCACGAAGGTGAGCGGGCGGTCCACGGCGAAGTTGGGCCAGGCGCGTTCGAGGGCGGGTGCGAGCTCGTCCACGACGAAGCCACGGATGCGGGCGCGGCCCAGCTCGGAGACCCGGCCGGTGTCTCGGAGCGGCGGCAGCTCGATGGGTCGAAACGAGCGGTCGTCGTCGGCCGAACGCGCGTCCGCGAGCGGGCTCGGCCCGAGTTCTCGGGCGCCGTCTTCGGCCAGCTCGTAACGTGCGCCCATGCGCGATTCGAGCACGCGCGTGCGCGGGGCGCGGACGCGGAGGTCGCGCACGAATCGCGGCTCCGGCACCGGGTACACCAGGCGATTCATGTACGCGTAGGCGTCGGCGTGTCGCGAGCCGGCGGAGCCGGGCAGGGTCGCGTGCGCGTCGATGGCCGCGACCTGATCCAGGAGCAAGCCATAGGCGTCGAACGGAAAGCCCGCTCGCTCGCCGAGCACTGCCTCGACTTCTAGCAGGGGCTGATAGCGCACGATGGCCAGGTGCGGGCGGAGCGGCCTCTCGAGTCCGAAAGCCTGCCCGGCGTCTGCCATGACCGCCGTCGCGTCTCGCACGTCGCGGAGAACGGTGTCGACCTGATTGTAAGCGAACACTTCGCCCTCGCGCACGATCATTCCCCACTCGACGTCGGCGGCGAAAGAAGGTGTGGTGAGGAGCTCGGCGCCCGAAAGCGAAACCCGGTCGTAGGTGCCGAGCACGCGCACTTCGCGAAACCCGAGGCGCTTCGCCGTGTCCGCAACGAGGTCGTCCGAAGTGAGCACGACGCTGTCCGCGTCTTCACGAGCCAGACGCCTCAGGCTGTGCACGTCGAAGTGATCCGGATGGCGATGCGAGACCACGATGAAGTCCGGCTGAAGCGCTGCGACGTCGAGCTCTCTGCGAGGGAAGACCTCGAACACACCCCCGTGGTGCACGTCGCTGAGGAGAGGGTCGAAGAGCAGGCGAAGCTCTGCTGTTTCCGTCAGCCACATCGCGTGCCCCAAGTGCGTGAAGAGCATGCTGGAGAGGTGAAGGGAGTCGCGTCCGGGTGTAAAGCGCCGAAGAAACCACGGCCGAGGCCCCTGCCGCGCGGGCAGAGCGCGGAGGCGAGTGCGGGCGCAAGCGATGTGCTATGAAACGTCGAGGGTAGGTTCTGCGATGTCGCGATTCTTCGCTCGCCTCCTGTTCGGGAGCGCTCTGTTCGCTGCGGCGTGTGGCGGTTCGGAGGAGAAGGGGCTCTACGGCGGCACTGGCGGCGCGACTTCGAGCGGAGGCAGCGGCGGCGGAATGGCCGGCTCCGGCGGCAGCGTCGCGGGCGGGGCGAGCGGCGCATCCGGATCCGGTGGCAGCGTGGTCAGCGGTGGCAGCTCGGGTACCGATGCCGGGACCGACGCCACGACGGATGGCGCGGGCGGTCAGGTGGGCGGTTCGGGTGGCGCCACCGGCGGTGTCGGGGGTGGCGGCGCGAGCGGCGCGGGCATGGGTCCTTGTGGCGCGGTGACGTGCACGTTCTCCGCGGGTGACGCTTGCTGCAAGGGCGATGGCCTCGGCCTGTACTGCTCGAACGACAAGCTCTCCAATCCGTGCAAGTGCACCGGGATTGCGTGCGGCACTCTGGAGATCTTCTGTGACGGCCCCGAAGACTGTCCGACGGGACAGGTCTGCTGTGCGGAACGCGGGCTCATCAGCGGGAGCTGGGACGTCGTGAAGTGTCGAGGTGAGTGCAAGAGCGACCAGCCCGTGGGCTCTACTCGGCGCGAGGTTTGCCACGCAGCGGGTCCGCCCTGCGCCAATGGGTCGGCGTGCAAGGCCGACCCCGGGCTTCCAGCTGGCTATTCGACCTGCCAGCTCTGAGGTCGACATGCCCGTCCTGCTTCGCGGAGCCGCGCTCTTGGCTGGGCTCGCCCTCGTGGGGCTCACGGGCTGCGAGGAAGAGCGCGGCGTCGGCCGAGCCGAACGAGGGAAGTCGCTGGAGCGTGCTTCCGCGCTCAGCGCCAGCATCGCCAAAGCGCTGCGCTGTCCGGGTGGGTCCTGGCCCATGTACGCGCACGACGCCCGCCGCACCGGTGCAACGGTGGGCTGTTGCCGGGCTCCGCTCAGTCCTCTCTGGTCGTTCGTACCGCCCCCGAAGCCTCCACGCGAGTCGCGCATCCACCACGCCATCGCGACGAAGGACATGATCTTCGCCAGCGGCGTCATCGGGGAGTCGCCCAGCGTTTTCGCGCTCAATCACGACGGAAAGCTCGTGTGGACGTTCGATAGCCACGTGGACATCACCCGCCACGAATGGCCGTCCTACGTGCTCGACCGCGTGATCCTGAATGACGACGGTCTGTACATCTTGGACCCTCGGAGTGGTGAACAAGAGGTGAACCGCGGGCTCGATTCCTGGGGCCAGGTCATCACCAACGGAAGGAACCTGTTCGCCACCAACACCTGGTACATCGCAGGGCCCAAGACCTACGTCGGTGCTCTCGAAGCGGGCGGAGCGCCGCTCTGGAAGCACCACCAATACGGCGTGGTGCGCGAGGACGTGATGGATCGACTCGGCGGTATCGCCATCGGCGGAGACCTCCTGGTGTTCGCCCCGAACTACACACCCTCTCCGGGTTCGGGCGTGTACGGGCACGCGACCGAGGATGGAGCATTTCGTTTCAGCATGACCACGCTGCCGAGGAGCCACGTCACGTTCGTGGGCGAGACGCTCTACCTCTTCGAGCGGCTCGAAGGCGCCGAAGTCGAGACCCTCGTCGCTCGTGGCGCAAACGACGGCAAGGTCCGCTGGACGTTCAACGCCGAGAGCCTCAATCCAACCGCGCCGGTCGCGGTTCAGGGCAAGGTGATCTTCCGAGAGAAGGGCGGGGCCGTCGTGGCCGTGCGGCGAGGAGAGGGGACGCTCGCGTGGCGCACCCCGCTCGCGCCGCCGGAAGCCGGCGAGGTCGGCTGGGCGACGTCGCTCGCGGCCGCGTCCGGCTCGTCCACGCTTCTGGCCGTGGACGGAAAGGAGCTCGCCGTCTTGTCCCTCGACGACGGTCGAGTCGAGTGGCGTGGCCGACCCGGTCTGACGGCCGCGCCCCACAGCCCGGTGATTGCGGGGGGGCGCCTCTACGTGACGCACGGAACGGGGCTCGCCGCCCTCGGGTGCGCCCCGCCATGACCCCCTGACGCAGCAGAGTCACAGGGCCCGGCGCGACGCCGGTTCACGCTGCCCTGCGTTCAGCCGATACTCGGACCCGCCATCGGCCACGAAAATGCCCCGTTGTTGGGCAGCGCGTCGCCGAAGGCACGAACGTTGCTCTGAGGAATCGAGGATGAGCCGCGCGCGAAAACCTGCCCTTCCGACGATCCTCGGGCTCGGCCTCGCTGGCGTGCTCTTCAGCCCTGCTGCGCACGGCGTAGGGCGTGTGTTGAGCGAAAACGGCACCGCCATCGTTCCGAGCGCCGTGCGCGTCGTGCAGACGAGAAGCGCGGGTCCGTCCACCGAGTGGCTATCACTGGCGGTGCAAGGTGGTCCGGGACGCTTCGCGCTCGTCGTCCCCGTGCCCGAAGGGACGGCGGTCGATCCGGCGTTCGAAGCATGGATCGACGCGCTCGATTTCACGACTGCGCCGCGCATCCGACCTCCGAGCCCCGTGCTCGAGTGTGGCGCGACCCACTCGGGCACTCTGGAAGACACGAGCACGCCCTCGGCGGCCACGCTCGTGCCGAGCGGCGTGGCAGTCCTCGATGGCCCCTCCGCCGTTGCGTCCTACGCACTCCAGCAAGGCTTCGCGTTTTCCAGCGCCGACACGGCCCAGCTCGCGGCGCTCGGGCCCACGCGATTCGTGGCCATGGCGTATGACCTCCCCTCGGCAGAAGGCAGCATCGCGACGCTGCGTTTCGCCAGTCCGGTGCCCATGCCGGATTTGCCCGTCGGGCTGCTCGGAAGCTTGGCCCTTCCCGAGCTCACCGTGTTCACCATAGGCGAGGGGCGCGCGCGCTACTCCGCCGTGCCGGAGCTTCCGACGAGCGAGCTCCTCGTGACCTGGCACGTGCTCGCCGGACAGAGCGACTTCGCCACGGCGCGGCAGAGCTACCTCGCGAGCCTGTCGGGGGCCGCGACGCTGATCGAAGCCAGTGGTTCGACTCCGCTGGTCGGCTGGAACGTGCTGCCCGGCGGCGCCGGCGCCATCGCTCCCGGTGTGAAGAGCTACTTCGAGCGCGCGAAGAAGGAAGGCGCTTCCGTGAACTCGGTCGACCTGTGCTCGAAGCCCGTGTGGGACGCCGTCGAGAGCGGCAAGCTCGGAGCACGGGTCGGGCGTGTCTGTGCGCCCGGCGCGTTGGCGTTGGTGCCTTCGTCGACTCCCTCGACCTGCGACGAGAACCCGGGCGCGGGTGAGATCTCGGGCGGCGCACTGCGCTGCGGTGACGCGGCCGACGCAGCGCTGGCGTTCGCCGGGATGCAGGCCGACAAAGTTCGTCTGACGCGCCACACGATGCTGATCGGCACCGAGACGCCTCTGGCGCTTTCCCCCACCGTGGCAGAGGGAGCCTCGGTCTCGCTACTCGTCACCTGCGACGTCGCAGATTCGACCGGCTGTCTCCCGGGCGCCGGCGGCTCCGGTGGCACGCACTCGGGTGGCGCCGGGTATGGAGGCCAGGGCGGGCTCGGCGCGAGCACCGGCTACGATCCTTTGCCCACGCCCGAGCCGGACCCGCAGGTCAACGTGGATGTCTCGTGCTGGTCCAATCTCGGAGACTCGTGCAGCGGAGACGGCTCGGACTCGAGCAGCGATTCGGGTTGCAGCGGCGATTCGTCGTCCGAAAGCGAGGGCGACACGTGCAGCGGCGACTCGAGCAGCGACGGTGGCGACAGCTGCGGGGGAGACTCGTCGAGCTCGGAGGGCGACACCTGCAGCGGCGACTCCTCGGGTGGGGCGGACGGCGACACCTGCTCCGGGGACTCCGGGGGGGGTGACAGCTGCGGTTCCGGGAGCTCCGGGAGCAGCGGGGACTGCGCCGTCCGGCCCCGGCCGCGGAGCCTGAAAATCAGCGCGCTTTCCCTGGTTCTTGCGGCCCTGGCGCTGCCGCTGCGTCGGCGCGGGCGGCAGAAGCGCAGGCGTTACTGAACGGCCGTTCCTCGAGAGCCGACAAACCCAAAACAATTTCGAATGCCTCGCCGCTTGCCTCGCTGCCCCACAATTCTATGATGAAGCGTTCCGGGGCCCACGGATGGCGGCAGAGCAGCCAGTTCAAGACGAGCTGAGCCTCGCCAAGCAACGAGTCGGGACCCTCGTCGCCGGCAAGTGGTCGATCGAGAAACTGATCGGCTTGGGCGGCATGGCGGCCGTCTACCTGAGCCATGACGCGACTGGCCTACCGGTCGCGATCAAGATCCTGCACAGCGAGTACTCGACCAACGAAGGGGTGAGGCAGCGCTTCGTTCGCGAAGCCCGCTTGACCCAAGCGGTGGACCACTCGGGCCGCGTCGAGGTCTACGACGAAGGGGTCAGTGACGAGGGCGACCCCTACTTCGTCATGGAGATGCTCGAGGGGGTGACCCTCGACAAGCTCTGGAAGCGCCACAATCGGGTCCTCCCAGTCGAGTACGCCCTGGAGATCACCGATCGGGTCCTCGATTTCCTTTCGGCGTGTCACGACCGCGGCATCGTCCACCGCGACCTGAAGCCGGCGAACATCTTCATCACGGACTCGGGCTACGTGAAGGTGCTCGACTTCGGCGTCGCGCGCTTGCGCGAGGCCGGCGTGGACCCGACCCTGGCCGGCACGGCGCTCGGCACGCCGGCGTACATGGCGCCCGAGCAAGCCCTCGGATCCAACGATCGCATCGACGCGCGCACGGACTTGTTCTCGGTGGGCGCGGTGCTGCATGCGATGGTGAGCGGCAAGCGTTTGCACGAGGGGCGCTCGCACCAGGAGGCGTTCGTGCTGGCGGCCACGCGGCCTGCGCCCAGCGTAGCGCGCTCCAAGAGCGATCTGCCCGCCGAGGTCGTGGCGCTGGTCGACCGGGCGCTCCAATGGGATCCACGCAATCGCTTCCAGTCGGCCCAGGACATGCGCGACGAGATCGCGCGCGTGCTCGGGGTTCTCACGGGCGAAGAGGCGAAGCCGAAGGAGCCCGAACCGGAAGCGAAAGCCGCGCCCAAGGCGAGCCTGCTCACTGCGCTCGCCGACCAAGAGGAGGAGGCCAAGCAGGAAGCGCCGCTCACGGCAGAAGAGCAGCGCGTAGTTCAAGAGCTCCAAGAGGCGTTCCGCCACATCGAGCGCGCTTTGACCGCGATCCGACAATACACGTGGGACCACCCGGTGACCCACCAACACATCGCGCACACCGCCGAAGCCATCAACACCTGCCTGCTCCGGAATCCCGAGACCTTCAGCTTCGACGTGAAGCCGCATTCGTTCGGCAAGCGCGGCGCCGTGGTGTGGGAGCCTCTGCATCCGTTCGACGAGATCCCCTACAACCTGTTCGCCAGTGGGTTCAGGCGCTTCACGTTCCAACCTGGTCTCGACGCCGAGGAGCTGAAGGCGTGGCTCGAGCTCATCCGCAAGGATCCCTATCGCGACTTCTCTCCCGAAGACGACATGGCGACCGCGTTCTGGGAGCGCGGCTTCGCACACATTCAGTACACCGTTGTGATGAGCTTTTTGGCGCTGAACGCCAGCGATGAAGCCGCACGCCAATACGAGAAGCTGCTGGAGGACGGTCACAGGATCCTGGCGGAGATGAACCGCCGGCGTGGCGAGAACGCGGAACCCGACGAGGCGATGAACCTGGAAGAGAAGGCCGCTGCCATCGCCGCGCGCCAGGTCGCGCTCCGGGCGGTGCGCGCGGCAGGCGCCCTCGCCCTCGACGAACGCACCAAGGCCGCCATCGCCGGCGCCATGGACATGCCCGAGCACGAGTGGGAAGCGCGCTTCGTCGACACTCTGGCCGATGCCGCCAACGACGCGGTGACCTATGGCAACCTGCTCTTGGCCACGGTGCCTCTGAGCGGCGCCCTCCACGAAAACGCCGCGACCCAGACCCTGGACTTCGCGCTCCGCATGGTCGTCAGCGTGGCCGAGAGCGTGACCGTGCGTGCCGGCGCCGAGGTCCGCCGGGAGCTCGTACAGAGCGTGCTCGACAAAGACACGCTGGGCATGGTGCTCCGCGAGCTGACGCGTCGAGTGCCCGACGCCGAGCACCCGAAGCTCGCCCGCTCGGCGCCCTTCCTGGCCGTCCTCTTGGACGATCTCGGACCGGAGTCCTTCGACACCGTGCTTCCGGCCATGGCCAAGGCGGACATCGAGGACGTGCGCAGCGCCTTGGTTCGCTATCTCGAGCGCAACGCGGTCGGGCGGGAAGATCGCATCGGCGAGCTCTTGAAGGATCCCGACATCGGACGTGGCCGCGTGATCCTCGCCCTGCTCGGGCGCCTGAAGACCGAGGCTGCGGCGGTGGCGCTGCGCGCAGCCGAGAGCAGCCCGCACGCCGAGATCCGCGTGGAAGCCGTCGCGATGCGCGCCGCGGCCAACATGGAGGGCCTCCGCGACGAGCTCGGGAAGCTGATGACCGATCCCGATCCAGCGGTGCGCATGGCCGCGCTTCGGACGTTGGTCCGCTACAAAGTGAAGGAAGCCGGGCCGCCTTTGGCGCTCCACATCCAGAGCCCAGCGTTCCACAAGCTCGGCGTCGAAGAGCGCCAGCTCTTCTTCGAGACGCTGTTCGAGCTTTCGCCGGCCCGTGGCGAAGCCGTGCTCAAGGATCTGGTTGCGAAGACAGGCATGTTCACGCGCGAAGACGTGGACGACACACGCATCTTGGCCATGCAGTTCCTGGCGCGCATCGGCCGCTCCAAAGACGTGCTCGACGTTCTGGACCAGGCCGCGGGCAAGTGGGGCAACTCGGCCAGCGTCAAGAACGCCGCCCAGCAGGCCGCCGCCCAGCTCCGGGCGCGACTGGGGGCACGATGACCGAGTCTGGCATCGAGCTCGCGCCCGACGACCGAGATCAGCAGCAGAACGTCTATCTGCGCAACGTCGCGGAGCTGGCCGCGGCCCAGCAGCAACGCGAGCTCGGTGCGGCGCTCGCCCTCCAGATCTTCCGACTGCTCAAGATCGTGCAGCTGCACGCCATCGACAACATGGCGGTGCTCCAACAGATCGATCAAACCGCCGAGGCTCTGCGCGGTTTCGGGTCCGCGACGGGCGAACCGCTCACGCTGCTCTTTGCCCGAAGCACGGTGTTCGTCGCCGGCCATCTGCTCAAGGCTTCGCGGGGGGAGTACGAAAACGCGCTCGAGCTGGGCGCCATGGTTCGCAAGCTCGGCGTCTCCGAGGTCCTGATCGAAACCGACGCGAATCGGGCAGATCTCACCGCGCTCGCTCGCCTGTTCCAGCAGGGCGCTGCGGCACGCACGGACACCGGGGTCATCGAACCGTCGCCGCGCGTCCGCTTGCGCTACGTCAACCCAGCCCGCCTCGGCGAGGACGAAGAGGACCTCTCCGTCGAGGAACAGATCGTGCGCACCTACGCCACGAGCGTGGTGGTGATGCGTCGTATCTTCGAGAACCTCACCCAGGGGCGCTACCAGCTGCCGCACCACGCCAAGCGCCTCGCGCAGCGGCTGGTGATGCTCTCCGAGGGAGACACGCCGGCCTTCTTGGGCATCACGGCGATGCGAAACTTGAACCACGACGCGGCGGGGCGCGCGGTGAACCGCAGCATCCTGGCCGTGTCCATTGCCCGCCAACTGACGAGCGACCTCGGCGCCCTGGCGCGCATCGCCATGAGTGCGCTCTTCTTCGACGTCGCACATCCTCTGGTGACGGGCATCGTCGGTCGGAACGACGTCGTCGTGCCGCGCATGACGGAAGATGCCGAGCAGCGGCTCCCCGCGGCGACGGCCCTCGTGCTGACCGCGTTGGGGCAGCTTCGTCCACCCTCGATGGTGCGCTGTGTGATCGGCTACGAGTCTCACTGGTTGCGCCAGCTCCAGGTGCTCGGGCCCATGTACTCGGGCCAGCGCCGCGCGATGGTTGCGCCCCGCATCGTGCTCACCGCGCATCGCTTCAACGAGCTGCTCGAACCCGACCTGGCCGCGAGTCGGAGCACCACGCCCGACGAAGCCGTCGAACAGATGCGGGCCGAAGCGCGTGACGCGACCGAGCGCGCCATGATCGCGCTCCTCGTGGGCGCACTGGGCATCTTCCCTCGCGGAACTCCGGTGGCGCTCAACACCGGCGAAAGAGGCATCGTCCTCAAGACGCCTGCAGAGCCGGCGGACTACGTGAACCCCACGATCCGTTTGGTGTACGACGCGCACGGACAGGCGCTGCGGGCGAAGATCGCCCTGGAACTCGTCAACGATCCGGCTCGGCAAGTCGTGAGCGTGGTCGAGGCCGACGGTCTTCTGGCCGAAGCTCAGGCCAAGGTGCTCGAGGCACCGGTGAGCGTCCGCAAGGTCGAGCGCCCCATCTCCGATGCGCCGCCGAGCGGTCCGCCGCCGAGCGAAGACCCTGCCAACGCGATCCCGACGCTTCCGCCAGTGCCCAAGAGCCCCGCGCCGGCGCGGGGTTTGGCGCCGCCCGTGGAGATCGTCCACGAAGCGGAGCCCGCGATCCCCGACGTAATCCCGGAGCCCGAGCCGGCCCGGAGCGCGTTGCCTTACGAGCCCGAGCTACCCGACGTACTGCCGGACCTCGAGCCCGCTCCCGAGCCGGAGGCCGCCCTGGCGCTGGCGCCGCCGGCGTCCGATCGCCCGCCGCCGAGCGGACGCGTTGCGCCGCCCGCGCAGGGCCCCGTCGCGCCGCCGAGACTCGCGCGACCGCCGAGTCCGGGCGTGATGCCCGTGGCGCCGCCGACGCGCAAGGCTCTGCCCAAGTCCGATGACCGTACCGTCATCCACGATGCTTCGGAGCTCAGGAGCGCGAGCGCCGATCTGACCTCGCCTTCGTACCCGTCCGTTCCGTCGATGCCGTCGGTACCTTCGTCCCCGAGTGCTCCGTCGAGCCCATCCTCGGCGGACCGGCGCGCGAGCCTGGCGCCGCCGTCGGTGGGTCCGCCGCGACGCCCAACCCTGACGGGAGAGGAGAGCCCCAGTCGTCCAGGGGTGCCGCCTTCGAGCAAGAAGGCCGTCGTCGAGGCGCCGCCTCGGCGCAAGCCGGCGGAGGCCGTTGCTCCCCCGATTCGCGCGTCGGGTGTGGAAGAGGTCGGTGTCGACCGTTTCGAGATCTCAGAGGTGGAGCCGTCGGCGCCTTCCGCACATTGGCGAACCAAGCCCAAGACCATTCCGCCGAACGAGCAGGGCGCCGGTTTCGACGCCATCCACGCTCCGAGCGCCAGCGGATCGTTCGAGCGGACCCCGTTTTCTCACATCCTGCTCTACTTGCTCGATCGCAGCCTGAGCGGCACCTTGATCTTCACCGAGCCAGTGGAGCGGCGTGAAGACACGCCCACGGAGCACGCCGCGTACTTCCAGGACGGCATCCCTACGAAGATCCACACGGGCAAACGCGTGGCGCCGTTGGGTTCACTGCTCGTGGGCCACGGTCTCCTCGAGCAAGCCCAGCTGGAAGGCGAGCCGATCTCCCAGCCGCCGACCCACGAGGCCACCCTCGAGAGCGAGCTCATCGAGTTCGGACTGGTTCGCGCGGAACGCATCGCGGAAGTGAGGAACGAGCAGCTGCGAGAGCGGCTCATCTACCTCTTCGGTTTGCCCGCGGGCACGAAGTACTCCTTCTACAACGGCTTGGACTTGCTCGAGGCCATCTGGGGCAACATCGCGGGAGTGGCCTCGCCGCTCTCGATCTTGACCCGTGGAATGCGTGAGAATCCCGAAGAGAGCGCCATGGATCGCGTGCTGACTCGTCTCGCGGGCTCTGCGCTGCACTTGCACCCGGAGTCGGACGTCGAAGCCTTCGACTTCGATGCGACCGAACGCACGGTCGCCGACGCCATCGCCGCTTCGCAAGCGTCTCTGCCAGAGTTGGTGGAAGCCGGTCACGACCCCGATGTCATTCGCCGCGTCGTGTACCTGCTGATGGTCACGCGCTGCATCACGCCAATCACCAAAGCGCCGGTCTCGTCGCCGTCGGGCACTCGTGACGCCTCGTCGGTTCGACGCTCTGCCGTGCCGCCGAGCGCGGGCGGTGCGCGCGGTTCGCGAAAGACCTGAGGAGACGACCCGAGCCGATCGTGAACCTTTCTCCATCGGCGATAGGAGTGCCCATGCCCGAAACCCATTGGAAAGTGTGCTCGACGTGTCGCAAGGAGATCGCCTTCGAACAGAAGTACTGGGTGTGCAGCGTTTCCACCTGCAATCGGAAGCGCTTGGGCCTCTTCTTCTGCTCGCTCGCCTGTTGGGATGCCCACCTGCCGGAGGCTCGACACCGCGATGCTTGGGCCGAAGAGAAGCGCGCGCCGACGCTGGAAGAGTGGCAAGAGGAGCGTGAAGAGGAAGAGCAGGAAGCCAGCGGGGCTCCTGCCGAAGCACCACGTCGCCGCATCGTGAGTGGTGGGGAGGACGACCTGCCACGTGAGGTGCTCGTCGTGGTGTCCAAGATGAAGGCGTACATCCGTGCGCGCTCCGGCATGAATTGCTCGGATGGCGTCGCGAACGCGTTGAGCGAACACGTGCGCAGGCTGTGCAACGAAGCGATCCGGAATGCAGCGCGGGATGGACGCAAGACCGTGCTCGATCGGGACGTCACGCCGCCGGACTGACGCGGAGGTGGCGGCACGCGCCGCCAGAGCGCGGCGAAGCTCGCGACACACCGAGCCCTTTTCGTCTCCTGCGTGGGAGTGGCTTGCCAGCTCCCGCTGGCCGTGACAAAGCGGCGCCGTTTTCTCGGGCAGGTGGGCGCCATGAAGATCAGCGTTCTGTCGTTCGGTATGTGTGCAGTGTTCGGGGCAGCGTTCGCGGCGGGCTGCTCGTCGAGTTCCGGCAACGGAGGTCAGGCGAGCGGTGGTACCGGCAACACTGCGACCGGTGGTACGGGCGCTCAGGCCACGGGCGGCACGAGTTCGGGTGGGACGGCTGGCCTCGGCGGTGCGGCAGGGGCCGGCGCACAGAGCAGCGGTGGGAGCGGCGCTGGCGGTCCGGGTGCCGGCGAGCTCGGCGGACCTTGCGCCAACGACACCGACTGCAAGGGCGCCGGGGCGACCTGCATCACCGAGTCGCAGGGCTGGCCGAACGGCTACTGCGCCATCGCCAACTGCAGCGCGGGCAGTTGCCCCGACGGGAGCGACTGCTTCCAAATGACCAGCGGCAACACCTTCTGCTTGAAGACGTGCGGCGACAGCAACGAGTGTGCGTCGGGATACGGTTGCGACCCGTCCGCAGGTGCCTGCGTTCCGGGCTGCACCGGCGATTCGGACTGTGAGGCCACGGAGGTCTGCAATCCCAAGACGCTCAACTGCGAAGCCAAGCCCTGCACGGCCGGGAGCTGCGCTTCGGGTCTCGTGTGCGACACCGCTTCGGGCAAGTGCATCCCCGACACCGGCAGCGGTCCTGGGCCGGGGCCTGGACCCGATTGCACGGCCTCGCTCCCTCAGCGCGACTGCACCGGCACGCTCGCCTACTGCAGCGAGCTCTTGCCCTTCGAGCCCGACCTCGGCCCGGGCTACGAAGACTACCCCATCAACGGCGAGACCCAGGCCAACCAGTACCGAAGCTATCTGCGTCGTGACACGCAGATGCTCGTCAAGTACGCGGCCGCCTACGTCGAGTGCAAGGCCAAGGGCTGGAACACGGGCAACGGCGGCGTCATCGGTCTCGGCGACATGAGCGAGTCCAACGGCGCGATCCCGGGCACGTCCGTTGGCCAGCCGGGTCACCCCGCCGGCACGCACGTCAACGGGCACGACATCGACATGGGCTACTTCCAGGCAGGTACGCCCGACAACAAGCTCCGCCCCATCTGCGATCACATGCAGAACGGCCAAGATCAGTATCACTGCGTCGCAACCCCGGACAAACTCGATCTCTGGCGCACGACTCTCTACCTCGGCGCGCTCATGACCAGCGAGATCGTGCGCGTCATCGGCGTGGACGGGCAGGCGGGTTCGCTCATCGAGAGCGCGATGCCGTCACTGTGTGCGACGGGCTGGCTGCCTCAGAAGTCGTGCACCGCGGTGGGTTCGAAGCTCGCGTACGAAGTCACGGACACCGGGCTCGGATGGTTTGCGTTCCACCATCACCACATGCACTTGTCGGTCACGGGCAAGCTCGCCACGAAGCCGAATACGCTGCTCCCCGAGCTGGGCGCGAGCCCCGCGCTGATCGAAGGCAGCGCGACGCCGTTCTCTGCGCTCACGCGCTTCGCCACGGTGCCCGGCCACGCGGGCCCGGGCATGCTGCGTCGGGTACGCGTCCAAGGCCGGTGACAGGGTAGAACGCCCCGCCGTCAGGGCCGGCCTGCGTGCCGCTCGGCCTGGAATCTGTCGCGGATTCGCACACGGTCATGTAGACTCGCGGGCCGCATGTCGGGCGCCGCGAGCGGGAACACGCCTACCTTCCGGCGTCAGTGGCTGATCCCGATCACGCTGCTCGCGTCCACCGCGCTGGCGCTGTTCTGGATCTTCTACAGTATCGATTTCTTCCGCGAGCCGGCCGGGGCTTCCGGCGGCGGGCCTCTCGACCGCTACCTGCGCTTCGATCCGGATCACATCTCCGACGCCGTGAGCGCGCTCGCCGGCATGACGGCGGCCGTCTTCGGCATCGTCATCACGGTCGTCAGCATCGTCGTCCAGCTGTCTGCCGAGCGCTACACCGGCGTGGCGCGGATGTTCTTGCGCGACCGGGTGAACGTCGTGGTCGCTGCCTACTACGTGATCTCGTGCGTCTGCGGTGTTTGGCTCTCGGTTTCGCTGCAACAAGGCTACGTGCCCAGGGCCAGCTTGCTGGCGATGATGCTCGCGACCACCGGCGGCCTGGTGCTGATGGCGCCGTACTTCGGCTACGTGTTCTGGTTCCTCGAGCCGAACAACATCATCGCGCGGATTCGACACGAGGCCGTGCGCGTCGCGCGACAGGGCGCGATGCTGACCGAAGCGACGTCCAGCACCAATGCTCAGGCGCTGACGCTGGCTGCCATGGAGGAGCTGACGGACATCACCAGCAATTCCATCTCGGGCAAAGACAAGATCATCGCGAGCGGTGCTGTGGATGCGCTCAAGGACTTCTCGCTCGAATACGTGAAGCTGAAGCCGAGTGCGGCCGACGTCTGGTACAGCGTGGGCGCCGCGATCCGCAAGAACCCCGACTTCGTGGCGATGGACCCGGAGAGTCTGCACGATCTCGAGCAACGCCGAACCTGGGTCGAGTGGAAGGTGATGCGCCAGTATTTGGGCATCTACAACGAAGCGCTCGGGGCCATGCGCGACATTTGCTACTTGGTCGCCATCGATACTCGCTACATCGGCGAGGCGGCGGCCGAGGCCAAAGACGACGAGCTCATCAAGCTGGTTTTCCGCTACATGAACTCGTACCTGCGCGCCACGCTGAATGCCCGCGAGGTGCGTACGGCCTACAACGTCCTGAACCAGTACCGACTGCTCGTCGAGTCGATGTTGCGCCTCGGTCACGACAGCGCCGCCATCGAGGGCGTCAAGCACATGCAATACTACGGGCACGTCAGCTTCGACATGAAGCTGACCTTCGTGACCGAGACCATCGCCTACGACGTCTCGGCGCTTTGCCAATACGCCCACGAGCTCGAGGCATCCGTCGAGCGCGAAATGCTCGACTTGTTCCTGGAGCTCGATCGTCCCCTCGCCGTGCGGAGCCAGGAGCGTGGGCTCTTGGGAGTGCGCAAAGCTCAAGTGAAGCTCGCTGCCTACTACCTCTTGCACGGAGAAGACGAGAAGGCGCACCTCATCGCCGACGACATGGCGAGCGAGCCCTCCGAGCGCCTGCTCGCGATCCGCACCGAGCTCGAGCGCGTGACCAGCAAGGACTTCTGGGAGATCATCGATCGCGGCAGGAACTTCGAGTACATGCCGCCGAGGCAGCGCGGGAAGATGGCCGAGTTCTTCGGCTGGCTGAAGATCGAAGCGCCCAAGGGCGCACCAGCGCCCGAGGGCTGACTTTTCCGTCGGGAAGGTCCTGCGCCGCCGCCGCGTACATGGACGTACATCGGGGTGTGCCCATGGATATGGCGCTCGAAGGACTGATCTGCTCCTTCCAGCAGGAAAATGGCTTTGGAGTCCTCGAGCTGGAGGACGGCCGCGAGGTGCTGTTCGACGTCACCGCGTGTGTCGACGTGCCGGTGGAGGGTCAGCCGGTGCGCGTCGTGCTCGGGCGCCGCCGAAACGGAATGCCTCGCGCAGTCCTGGTCGAGCCGGCTTCGCATCCGGAGTCGACGCGACCGGTGAAGAGCCTGCCGGACGCGATTCGACGGCTCCAGGCCGAAGGCATCGCCCTCGAGCTGGATGGCTGGGAGTGCGAGCAAGCGCTCGCCGAGCTCTCGCTCCAAGGGCACGACCCCGCGGAGCTGACCCAGGTGCTCCTTCACTACTACAGAGACCGTTTCGTGGGCGAGCGCCGCCAGCAATCGGACCTCTTCATCGCTCACGCCCCCGACGCCGACGTCTGCGACTTCGAACGCGAGCTCACTGCGCTCCTCGGTGGCAATGCCGTGACGTTCGCGAGCTCCGAATCGCTCGTTGGCTCGCTCGACGCCGTCGTCGACGCATTCAACGAAGAGCTGCGCAGCACCGGCGACGCGCGGCGCATCGTTGCGCTGGTCGCACCGCCTGGCCAGCGCGCCTACTTTTGCATGGCGCTCACGCGCGCCGTGCGCCTGTCTGCCGTGGGTGTCCTGAAGATTTCTTGGGATCGTCCCCACCTGACGCCGAGCGAGCCACCGCCGCGATTCGCCTGACCCGAACGCTCTCGAACGCCAACTCTCAGAACATGTCGGGCATGTGGGGGTTCGGACCCGCGAACATGGCGTCCGCGACTGCGCGCGATTCTGGATCGCCCGTCAGCTGACCGCGGAGCGCGAGCGTGTCCGTGCTGGCGAAGCCGGAATACAGCGCAGCCAGACCGCGCACGTCGAGAGCGAGAGCGCCCGTGCCTCCCGCTTCGACGCTGGCGTGTCCCGCTTCGACGCGGAGCCGGAGCCTCACGGGTTCGCGCTCGAGGAGCTCGTCGCGTACTTCCAGCTCCAAACGTGCGACGAGACCCTTGGGATAGCCTCGCGCCTCGAGGGCGGCTTTCGAATCGACCACTCGGATCATCCAATAGTGATTGAGCTCGACCGCGTAGCCACGCTCGGGTAGCTCGAGCAACAGGGGGTCGCTCGGGTCGGCGTGGAACACGATCTTCTGCGCCAACGAACGGTGGTCCCCCAGGAAAGCCCAGAGCCGTCGGACGGCGCGGGGCGTGCGCGCGACGAAGTCGCTCAGGTGGAGCTCGTAGGCGATGGCGGCGAGCTGCTTCTCGCGCACGTAAACGTAACCTTCCAGGTGCCCGTCGGCCTCGACGCCGTAGCCGCGTGCGGGATCGTTGCGCGGTGAGCGCACTCGGTTCCAAATGTACTCGCCGCGGTCGAGCGTCCCGTTCCGTGCTCGGGCACGTTCCGCATAGAGCTCGGCGACCGCGATTTGATCGGCCGCTCCCAGCTCACGCACGACGAGCTCGCGCTCTCGGATCGAGATGCGGTCCGGAGTGAGCGATGCCTGGTAGCGAGCGCCCGCGAGCTCGTAGCCGGCGTGGCGATAGAGGGGCAACGTCGCGGGGTAGAGTGTCGAGATCGCTGTGCCCTGCTCGCGGAGCTCACGCACGACTCGAGCCATGAGCTGCCGCGCCACACCCTCGCCTCGGGCCTCGGGTGCGACCGCAACGCCGGCGACTCCGGTCATGGGCACGCTTCGGCCTCCGAACCACTGGCCCATGGGCACGAGCAAGAGGCCGCCGAGCACCCGCCCGCCGCGCAGTGCGACTCGCACGTTGGGCAGGCCCGCTCGCGACAACCAGCCCGCGCAGTCGTCGGGGCTCGGGCCGAAGGCCCAGCTCTCGATCTTGGCCAATTCGGCGAGCTCGCTCTCACCGGCGAGCGGCCGGATTTCGAGGGAGTCGGAGCTCATTCCGCGGGCTCGCGCGCGTCGAGCTCGGGCGCAGCCTGTCCTCGCGCGCAGGGCCCGGGCCGCTGGTAGGGCGTTCCCGTCAGCCGCTTCGCGAACGCCGTCGACCTCCACATCAAGTAGTTCTTGGTGAATTGCAGGGCGTTTTCCGCGCTGAGGTAGGGGTTCGCAAGCCCCCCGAGGCGCACGAGCGCGAGGGCCTGCTCGGCGACGCTCACCGGACAGCCCTCGAAACGCACGACCTGCTCGTCCTTCGCAGCGTTCAGCTTGCGCGTGACCTTGGCCATCTTGACGTAGATGTCGTCGTGCGTGGCGGTGTGCGGGTCCTTGCGTGACCGGTCCTGGTACTTGCTGCGGATTTGCACCAATTGGCCCGCGATGTGGCCCTCGAAACGCGCGCAGTCCCCCATGAATACGACCTTCTCGCCAGGCCGGGCGTCGATCTCGCCGTCGTACGCGCCGAACACTACGTGCATGCGTGGCATCTTCGCGTCGCACTCGGCGTCGTAGAGACGAAGGATCTCGATGGCCTCTTCGATGGCTCCGGGACACCCGCCCCAGCAGTAGTCCGTGTGCTCCGGCTCCGGCGGGGCGCCGGCATAGGCGGTGATGTGGGTACCCTCGAAGTACTTCTCGACCCGAATCAGCCCGACTTTGAAACCTTGGGCCCGCGCGCGCGCTTCTTCGAGGCTCACGTCGCCTCCGAGTTCGATGGCGTCGAGCGCCATGGGGCCGAAGCCGCGTTCACTGGTCATGCGAATGTGATCCACCGTCGCGGGATCGACGCCGATGATCTGGCAACACACGGAGTCGAATGCGACCTGGTTGTTCCCGATGATGATCAGGTTCAAATCCCTCGGGATCGGCGTGAGCATACGGCCTTCACCGGCGACGATGGCGTCGATGCAGATCAGCTCGGGCTGGATGATGTATTGCAGATCCGCGATCTTCTCGTTCAGCCGGTGATCGTGGTCGATCAGTCGATGTCGGTCGTCCTGGATGCCGATGTACGCCTTGATCGAGAACGTCACGGTCGTCCAAGGGTGGGCCTTGAACTTCGGACAGTTCACGAAGAAATCCGCCAGCGCCACTGGCTCCGGTGTGAAGACGTAGTCGCGCAGGCGTCCGGGGTGCGTGTACCGGATCTCGACCTGCTGCTCTTCCTCGAAATACGAGGGCTGGACGCCGATGCGTTTCAGCATCGGCCCCACGCCGGAGCCTTCGAAGGCAGCGCGGGTCGGCACCGTGATCCCACAGCGTTCGCCGAGCCGGAGCTCCTTCATTTCCCCGGCGTCGCGATCGCGAAGCGCGAGCAACACGCCTTCCAGGAACTCCGGGCGTGTGTGGGCATGTTCGAACAGCGGGCCAGCGGCTACGAGGTTGGGCTTCACCAACGTGCGTCCGCGGGGTCGGAGCCCGAGCTCCTCCATGGACTCGCGCACGATGCGCCGGATCCGCTCGGGGTCGTAGGCGTCACAGTGGCGCAGGATCACCTTGGGGCGAGTCGTGGGGCGCATGCGCCGAGGGTATCACTCGGGCCCGGGCTCGACGACCTCCGAAGCGTCCCACGTCGGAGCAAGCAAGCGCCGCCGTCCGATCCGAGCGAGGCGGACTCCGCTGGGTCGAGGTCCAGGCGGTCCCACAGTTTGCAGGTCACCTGCTTGTGCTTCTGGTCGAGGCCCTCTCGCAGTAGTTGGTGAACTCACAGCGCCGCACCTCGCTCCCTCGACCGAGCCGTACTTTTTCGAACCAGTCCGGGTCCGCCAACGTCTGGCGGGCCGAACCCACGATGTCGGCGGCGCCAGCGCCGAGAATCGCTTCGGCCTGATCGAAAGTTGCGACGCCGCCGGCGACGACGACCGGTGTGTCGAACCCCGCCGCGCGGATGGCGTGACGGATCCGCGCCGTGGGCGCGACGTTGCGGCCGAAAGGTCCGCGTTCGTCCGCGAGGGTGGTTGGCATGCACTCCCAGCCGCTCGGACCCGTGTAGGGGTAGGCGGCCTCGCCGACCGCGGGCTGCTTCGCGTCCTCGAACTTCCCACCGCGCGAGAGCGAGAGGAAGTCGAAGCCGTGCGCGGCGAACGCGACGCCCATCTGTTCGGCTTCGGTGAGCGTGGAGCCGCCGGTGATGCACTCTTCGCTCAAGTACCTCGCGCCCACTACGAAGCGACCGCCCACCCGAGCGCGCACGGCCTGGTGCACTTCCAGAGGAAGGCGCAATCGGCCCGCGAGGGAGCCCCCGTAGCCGTCACTCCGGTCGTTCCGTGCCGAGAGAAACGACGCCAGGGTGTAGGCGTGGGCGTAGTGCAACTCGACGCCGTCGAACCCCGCGGCTTCGGCACGGGCCGCAGCGCTGGCGAAGGCTTCGGGCAAGCGCTGCGGAAGCTCGCGGACGTGAGGCAGGAAGGTATCCGTCACCCGCTCGCGCGCCCCTCGGTCCAACGCCTCGAGCTCGCGCTCGCTCAGCACCTCTTCGAGCTCCGGACGCGAGAGGGACACCAGGCGCTCGCGGAGCTCTCGGTCGTTCGCCGCCGGGCAGCGGCTCCGGTGCCGGTCGGTGATCGACAGGAACTCGCGCAGGTAGCGCTCCCGGTCCGGGCGGCGACGGATGGCGAGGAAGTCGATGAGCTGGATGAAGAGCCGCGTCTGGCCTTCCGACGCGCGCTCGACCCGCGCTCTGAGCTCGGCGAGCCCCGGCACGAACCGATCGTGCCCGATGCGCAAGAGCGGTCCGCTCGGGACGTCTCGAACTCCGGTCGCCTCGACCACCAACGCGCCCGGCCGGCCTCGTGCGAAGCGCGTGTACCAATCGAGTACGTCTTCGGTGACTTCTCCGCTGTCGGCGGCGCGCCATGGCACCATGGCGGGGACCCAAGTTCGAGTCGCCAGGACGAGGCGACCCACCTCCAGCGGACGGAACCAGAGTCCGGCCCGAGCGCTCTCGGCCGACGGCCACTCCGTCGCGGGCACCTGGTGCCTCGATGCGTTCGGCGGACGCCACATCGACCCCAGGATAGGCCAGTGCTCGAGTCCCGCCGGGGTGAATCTGCGGTCGGTCATCGGTCGGCCGAGACGCCCGCGGACCACACTTCGTCGCCCTCGGCCACTGCGGCGCCGGGGTGTCCAGCGCGACGCTCGGGGCATGACTCGACCAATTCGCGCCCACCGTTCGACCTGGTGTGATCCCACCGCCGGGTCACTCCGAGCTCGCGTCACTTCGGTGCTCCTCGCCCTGGCGCTCCTCGTGAACTCCGGGCCCGCTCGGGCTGTGGAAGGGTCAGCGCCGCCGCCGCCCTCCTGGCAGTTCGGCGGCTTCTTCGAAGGGGACGTCGGCGTATTGCTCATGGCGGGAGGCGTCGGTCTGTTCGCTGGGCCGAGCTACGGACCATTCCGCTCCGGAGTCGGCTACTACCGCTTCGAATCGCCCTATCGGGAGTTGAGTGGTGCCCCCGAGGGCTTCGAGCTCAGCGTGCGCCACATCGTGGCGCTCGACCTCACCTGGCACTTCTTGGAGGACCGGATCGAGGGACCGTACGCGCGCGTGATGGGACAGTGGAAGCAGCAGCGCGTGGAGAACCGGGACGACGGAACACGCAAGCACCTCGAGTCCGTGCTGCTCGGACCCGAGCTCGGCTGGGCGTGGCGTGTCCACCACGGGCTCTATTTGGCGCCTCGTCTGGGCGCGCTCTACTACCTGAAGCGTCCTCAGGGGCCCGACAACCGACCGGTCGCGGTGGGCGGCAAGTCGTACGACAACGAGCGCCATCGTCACTGGGATCTGTTCGCCACGCTCGGCGCGGGTTATGCGTTTTGAATGCCCTCGGTGGCGAATCGAACCGGAGCGCAGTTCACGGTGGTACCGTCCAGCGTACTCGCACTAGCTCGGCATGCGCAGCGGATCGGCTTGGAGCCCGAACCGACACTCGAAGCCGCTGGCCTGGAGCTGAGCCGCTTGGCTGACCCCGACGAGCGAGTGCCGCAGCCCGTCTACAATCGCGTGTTTCATTCCTTGGCCGAGGCCTCCGGGGACCCGGACTTCGGCCTGCATTTCGCCGAGAGCGGAGACATCGATGGGTTCCACGTCGTGGGCCATCTCGCGCGCGGTTCGCGCACGCTCGGGGAGGCGTTCCAACGTGTGGCTCGCTACTCACGCATCGTGCACGATGCGGGTCGCGTCGAATTCGAAGCGACCGACTCGGACTTCGTCGTCTATCCCGGATGTCGCGGCCTGCTGCACGAGTTCCCCCGCCACGTAGCGGAGTATTCCGCAGCCTCCGTGGTCGTGATCGCGCGCGCACTCACCCAGAAGCCCCTCGTGGCGCGCGAAGTTGGCTTCCGCCATCCCGCACCAGAATCGGTAGCGGAGCATCGCCGCGTGTTCGGGTGCGAGCCCCGTTTCGGTCGACCGGAGACCGTAGTGGTGTTCGGGCCGCTGGTGGCGAACGAGCCCATCGCCGGTTACGACCCGGGCCTGGTCAGTCTGCTCGAGCTCCTGGCCTCGGGGATGATCGAGAAGTTGGGTGAGACCGACGACCTGATGGCGCGTATCGAGCAGCTCGTGGCGTGTCGCTTGGAGCAAGGGGTACCGAGCCTCGACGAGGTCGCGGAGCACCTGGGCGTTGGTAAACGAGTCCTCCAGCGGCGCTTGAGAGAGAGCGAGACCAGCTTCTTGGGCCTCGTAGAGGCGGTGCGGCGGCGCCTTTCCGAGAGGTACCTCGAGAACCCGAATCTCTCGCTCCACGAGATCGCGTTCCTCTTGGGTTACACCGATCCCAGCAACTTCCACCGCGCCTTCCGTCGTTGGTACGGTGTCACGCCAGCCGAGCGGAGGGCTCGACGAGGCGCGCCCGGGGCGGTCGCCGCGGTGACGACGGTGGAGGGCGCCACTCCTCGTTCTTTCGCCACGGTTTTCCGCTCGGACCGCGCCGGTCCGGCGTGGCGCGGCTCCGAGCCAGTCGCCGCTCCCCGAGCCGTGAGGTAACGTCACCTGTCCGCGATGGCCGACGAGTCGAAGCCGAAAGGAAGTCTGGGTCCCGACGAGATCCGGCTCGGCACCACGTTGAGCGAGCTCGGCCGAGTGACGATGCGCCCCACGGTGCGGGCGGCGGGACCGACCCACGGGCGTCTCGGTACGCTGTGCGACGCTTTGAGTGTCGCCATCGAGTTTCCCGTCGTACCCCACGCCGTTCAGTCCTACACCGATCTGCTCTCGGGGCTGCACTGGGGAGAGATCCATTTCGCGTGGCTGCCTCCGATGATCGCGCTGCGCGCCATCGCACGCGGCAGCGCGATTCCTCTCGCGGCGCCCGTCCGGGCTGGCTCCGCCTGGTATTGGACTGCGCTCTTCAGCCGCGAAGATTCTCCGATGAACGAGCTCGCACGCGTGGAGAACGCTCGCGTCGCCTGGGTCGACCACATGAGCTCTGCCGGCTACCTCGTGCTTCGGGCATCGCTCGCCCAGGAGGGTGTCGATCTCGCGCGAGCGTTTCGCGAAGAGATCTTCCTCGGCACTCACGACGCCGTGGCCAAGGCAGTGCTCGACGGCAGTGCCGACGTCGGCGCGACGTTCGTGCACTTCGACGACGCCGGCCGCATCCGCAGCGCCGGCTACGGGAAGGCCAACGTGAACGTGCTCCGTTGTGCGGGGCCCATCCCCTCGGACATCTTGGCGGCTTCCGTCCACCTGCCCCGAGAAATCGCTCGCGAGATCGCCGACGCGCTCACGGCCGATGGGCACTCGGACGTGCGGCGCGCAGCTTCGGAGCTGCTCGATGCGACGGGTTTCGTCCCGGTGGATCGTGAACACCTGGCGCACCTCGAAGAGCTGCTCTCACACTTGGAAGTGGCGCCGCGCTCGGAATGACTCAGTTCTGTCGTTCGTTCGCGCGCTGGCCCTGCGGACTGGGCGCCAGCTCGTTCCCGTCCGACGCGCGTTGCTCGACGCGGGGTGCATTCGGCGCCTGTGCGCGCTCGACCTCCGGCAGGTTCGGGCAGGTCAAGAGGCGTGGCGCATAGCGCTCGTGCAAGGCGGGATTGTCCTTGCGGTGGTACGAGAGCTGCGCCGCGACCTGTTGGGACAAGGTGACCCGCAGCGCTTCGGCGATCTCTGGATAGCGAGCGGACCGATCCTCACGCTCGTCGGGATCCTGCTCGAGCTGGAAGAGCTCCGTGGTCTTGTCGCTGCGATTGACCACGTATTTCCAGGGGAAGCAGATCAGCGCCTCGGCGCTCTTCAGACCTTGGATGTTGAGGTAGATCCCGGTGGGTTCGGTCGTGGGGTCCGCGGCGGCGCGCAAACTGCGCCCTTGGTGCGCGGGGTGAGGGGGCAGCTCCAACAGATCCAAGATCGTGGGCAAGATGTCGAGGTGCGACGCCGGCTCGTCGACGTCGCCGGGTTCGAGGCCTTTGGGCCAGTGGATCAAGAGCGGCACGCGCGCTTCGGTGTCGTAGAGCGTGCGCCCGTGGGTCACTTGCCCGTGATCGTGGAAGTTCTCACCGTGGTCGGCGGTGATCACCCAGATCGTGTCATCGAGCTTCCCCTGCGCCTCGAGCGATCGGTAGAGCCTGCCGATCTGCTCGTCCACGTAGCGCAAGGCGTTGTCGTAGCGGTTCACCACGGCCTGGCGATCGCTCTCCGGATACGAGAGGTAGCTGAAGCCGCCGGGCGTGACCGCCGTGGGTTGAAACGGAGTCGGGATGCCCGACTGGAGCTTGTAAGGAAAGTGCGTGCCCTGGAAGTTCACGTAGAGCGCCCAAGGCCGCGAGCCCTGGCGCCGGACCCAGTCGGAGGCGACCTCGGCCGTGACGTGGTCCATGACCACTAGCTCGCTCCCGATGTCCTGCCGCATGCTCGTGTAGTGCTTGGAGTGGCGGTAGAAGGTGGGCGTGCCCGTCTCTTGGAACTTGATCATCCCTTGCCACGACTCGTCTTGGCTCGAGATCGTCGCCGTCGCGTAGCCCAAAGTATGGAAGACGTCGTGTAGGAGCACGCGCGGGTAGTCGAGGCGCTTGTACACGTCGAGGCCGGTCGTGCGCCGCGGGAACAGTGACGACAAGATGGCCATCTGCGCGTAGTTCGAGTGGGTCGCGGTCGTCCACGCCCTGCGCATGCGGAGGCTCCGGGCTGCGATCCGATCCAGGTTCGGTGTGGTGGGGCGCTCGTAGCCGGAGTAGCCGAGATGGTGCAGTGATATGGATTCGAGCGTGAGCAAGAGCACGTTCGTGCTGCGCGGTTTCATCTCGCGCACCGTGACTTGCCAGCGTGGGCCCTCCAGCTGCTCGGGTCCTTCTTTGGGCTCGCGCTTCGGGACGTCGGCGGCGTTGCCCGTGAGGGTCTCTGGCGTAGGTGGTTCCGGCTCTTCGGGTGCCAAGGACTCGAGGAACGCTGCTTCGGGACTTGCGGCGGCTAGGTTCTTCGTGGTGCTGGCAGGCAAGAAGCCCGACGTCGCGAGGCACGTCGGCGCGATGATCCACACCAGCGGCACGCGCGCGGTCTCGTAGGTCCTGGACAACGCCGCTCGCGCGACGCGTCCCGCGGCATACGTGACGAACGCGAACACGACTGCGAGCAGCAGAACCCAGCGGCCGTAGCCGGTCACGATGGTCCAAACGAGGTGACTGCCGCCCGCGAAGAAGAACTCCACCGCGCCGAGCGTGAGGTACGAGCCTGCGAGCGCGCGCACCACGCCGCTGACGAGATGCGCCGTGGTGAACAGCCCGGCGAAGGTGCCCGTGAGGACGACGGCCGCGACGCGGCCGGCGCGCCAGCGCAGGAACGGGGCGGTCAGGGCGCCGATCAGAAAGGAGACGAGCGCGGCTTCGATGAGGCTGACGGACCCCGCTCCGATGAGCTGCGCGAGCGACGGTCGCTCGTGCGCCGCGACGCGTTGGGCGACGACCGCGTCCAGGACCCCCACCAAGATGCCGAGGGGAGCTCCGGTCGCGAGGCAGACGGCCGGCCAGAGCAGGACGCCGTTTTTTCCGTGGGACGAGCCGCGCGACAAAGCAGCCTCCGAGGTTAGCAAAGGCGCTGACGCGCTACCCAGTAAACTCTCGAAACCGGTGGCCCTCTTCCCGCCGGAGGGAGCGGACGTTCAGCTCGAGCCGTCAGCGCTCGCTCGCGGCCTGTCGCGCCTTGAGCAGTGCGCGCGCGATGACCACGTACTGGATGTCCGTAGTCCCCTCGTAGATGCGGAGCGGCCGGATGGCTCGATACAGGTGGTCCACCACGCTGTCTCGGAGGACGCCGCGCCCGCCCGAGAGCTGTACCGCGCTGTCCACGATGCGTTGCGCGGCCTCCGTCGCATAGGCCTTGGCCATGGCGCTCTCCAGCGACACGCGTTCTTTCCCGGCGTCTTTCGCCGCGGCCGCTCGGTACACCAGGAGTCGCGAGGCCGTGAGCTCGAGGCTCATGCTCGCGAGCCGCTGCTGAACGAGTGGCAGCTCGGAGAGCGGAGCGCCGAACTGGCTTCGACGCGTGACGTGCGCGAGAGCCTCGTCGAGCGCGCGTTCTGCCATGCCGCACGCCGCCGCGGCCACCGTGGCGCGGAGGCTGTCGAGCGTGCTCATGCCCAAGCGGAAGCCTGCTCCCTCGCTCCCCACGCGCCGGCTCGCGGGCACGCGGCAGGCGTCGAAGCTGATCTCTCCGAGCGGGTGCGGTGCGCTGAGTACGAGCGCCCGATCGAACGACAGGCCTGGAGTGTCCGCGTCGACGACGAAACACGAGATGCCGCGATGACCCGCTGCGGCGTCGGTCTTGGCAAACACGGTGTAGAAATCGGCGATGCCCGCGTTGGAGATCAGCGTCTTCTTGCCGTCGAGCACGTAGCTGTCGCCATCGCGCCTGGCCGACGTCGTGAGGGAAGCGACGTCGCTGCCGGCCTCTGGCTCGGTCATGGCGAATGCGGCCATCCATTCGCCTGCCAGCACGCGGGGTAGGTAGCGAGCCTTCAACTCTTCGCTCCCACCCAGCGCAATGGGCGTCGAACCCAGGCACTGAAGCGCGAACACTTCGTCCGCGAGCGGCGACTCGCGCGCGAGTGATTCGCGAATCAAGCAGCACGCACGGAGGTCCAAGGGGTGCGCCGCGCCGACGAGCCCGGCTCGCCCCAAGCGTTCGACCAGTACTCGCGCCTGGGCCCGGGCACCGTCGTCGTCGTCCACGTGGGGCAGTGGAACGAGCTCGCGGCGGACGAATTCCTCGACCTCGAGGGCGAGCGCGGCGTGGCGCTCCGTCAAGAATGCAGAGACGGCGTCGATGTCGGGCATGGGGGCCTTCAGCGGAATTTCGCTGCACGTTTGGCGCGGAATGCCTCGTAGGCCTCGCGGAAGTCCGGGTGCATCATGCACGCCGCCTGGGCTTCGGCCTCGAGGTCCACCGACGCCCACAGGTCCATGGACGCCTCGCGATTGAGCAGCGCCTTCGTGACCTCGATTCCGTAGCCCGGGCCCCGAGCGAGCTTCGCTGCGTAGCCGCGTGCCTCCGTGACGACCGCATCGGCCGGGACCACACGGTTGTAGAGGCCGATGCGCTGGGCCTCCGCTGCGTCGATGAAGTCTCCACTCATGAGGAGCTCGGTCGCGCGACCGAAGCCCACGATGCGGGGCAAGAGCCAGCACATGCCCATGTCCGCCCCGCTCAAGCCGACCTTGGTGAAGAGATAGGCGATGCGGGCCTGCTCGCTGGCGATGCGAATGTCGGCGGCGGTAGCGATTACCGCTCCAGCACCGGCGACCGTACCGTTCAGCGCGGCGACGATGGGCCTGCGGCAACGTCGCATGGCGACCACCAGAGCTCCGGTGAGTCGCGTGAACTCGAGCAGGCCCTGCTGGTCGCGCGCGAACAGCTGGCCGATGATGTCCTCGACGTCGCCGCCCGAGCAGAAGCCCTTGCCAGCGCCAGTGATCACGATGGCGCGCACGTCGGGTTCGGTGTCGAGCGCCCGGAAGGTGGCGCCGAGCTCGGTGTACACCTCGAAGGTGAGAGCGTTCAACCGGTCGGGCCGGTTCAGCGTGAGCGTCGCGACCTGCGTCTCCGGATCACGCTCGTAGAGGAAGCTCTTGGGCTCGATGGGCATCTTGCGTCCTTCCGAATTCAAGCGGGCAGCACGGCCGTGGCTTCGATTTCGACCTTCGCCCCTTCTTCGAGGAGCGCCTTGACCTCCACGAGGGTCATGGCCGGGTAGTGCCGCCCCATCAGCTCTCGATAGGCCGCTCCCACGGGGCGAAGCTCCGAAACGTATTCGTCTTTGCTCGTGACGTAGAGGGTGATCCGCGTGACGTGCTCGGGCGCGCCGCCCGCCTGGCGCACCACCGCAAGCACGTTGGAGAGCGCTTGCCCGAACTGCTTGGCAAACACGGGCGAGACGACCCGCTGCTCCGCGTCCCACGCGACCTGTCCCGCTACGAAGAGCAGGCGCCCGCCGGGCTCGCACAAGATGCCGTTGGAATAGCCCTTGGGCGCGCCCAGGGCCTCTGGATTGATTGTCGAATGCGTCACGATAGGAGCCCTCCACCATCCACTACGATGGCTTGACCGTTCACGCCGCCCGCCAAGTCGGCACACAGAGAAAGCACGACGAAAGCGACTTCGCCGGGAGAAATCAAGCGCTTCTGATGGGCCGTGGAGAGAATGGCCGCGAGGGCGTCGTCTCGATCGAGCCCGGTTCGCTCCATCACGCGGCGGACGGAGTCGTCCGTCATTTCCGTGTCGACGTAACCAGGGCACACGGCGTTGACCGTTACGCCCTTGTCGCCGTATTCGGCGGCTGCCACCCGCGTGAACCCCAACACGGCGTGCTTCGACGCGGTGTATGCAGCGATATAGGGAGCGCCCGAGAGCGAAGTGATCGAAGCGATGTTCACCACCCGTCCCCAGCGTCGTTCGGCCATCTTTCCGATGAACGCTTTGGTGCACAAGAACGGGCCCGTCGCGTTGACCGCCAGGATGCGATTCCAATCCTCGAGGGTCGTCGCCTTGATGGGCGCCGAGCTCGCGATGCCCGCGTTGTTGACCAAGATGTCCACCGACCCGAGGAGACGCTCGGCCTTCGCTTCGAGCTCCGCCACGCTCTCGGGCAAAGTGACGTCGCAGCGGAGGGCGTGGACCTCGTGTCCCGCGCTGCCGAGATCGTTCGCGACGGCCGTGACCTGCTCCAGCGAGCGCGCTGCGACCACCACGCGCGCTCCCGCTCGCGCGAGCGCATGTGCCGCCTCACGCCCGATCCCGCGCCCGCCACCCGTGACGACGGCGGCTTTTCCCTGGAGATCCATGGGCTGACCATTGCCGTCCGGGGCGGTTTTGGGAAGCACGAACGCCGCAGCAATTTCGACCTGACACGCTTGCAGCTCCAGGTGGGTCCTGGTAGGAGCGGCGCGTACTTCCACTTACGCCTGATGTGCCGCCGTTTGCGGCGTTTCCTCGGAGGATCCCATGAAGACTGCACTGCTACCGGCCTTGTTTGCTGCGCTCCTGCTCGCTCCGGCCTGCGCCGTGGACGGCACGGCTCAGACGGGCACCCTTCCCGAGGAGGAGCCGAGCGACCTCGGTAAGGCCGATGGTCTGAACGCGGACAACTGGACGTACTACTCGCTCCGACCGGACTACCGAAAGTGCATGTGGCCGATGTGCGGCGGGTTCTTCGTCAAGCGCGTGAACCAACCGCAGACCAAGTGCGCCGACGGAAAGTGGGCGAAGGAATGCTACGTGTCCGAGCTCGACTGGAGCGCGCTCGGACTTTCGGAGACGGACCGCTCTGCCGCCGACGGCGCCGCACACCAAGGTCAAGTCGTAGTGCGCGGCAAGCTCGTTCCCGCGAAGCAGAGCAACATCTCTTACACCGCGTTTGCCGTGAGCGAAGGCTGGAAGGCCGCGACCGCAGCCGCGCCCAAGGGGATCTTCTATCGCGCGAAGGAGTCGGGGATCGTGTGCATCACGTATCCGTGTCCCGTCGTCGAAGGCACGCGTCTGAACCGCACGGTGAAGCCCACGGCCACGTACGCAGGCGTCGACTTGTCGCCGAGCGGCGCGCCGCAGGGTGACATCGACGCGGCGTGGAAGGACCTCGCGGGGCCGGGCATCCTGGTTGCTGCCAACCTCGAGAAGGTCACGGGTCCGGCCGGCAGCATGGCGGGACTGAGCGCGAGCCAGTTCTACACGCGCATCGCCGCGAGTGCGCCCAACCCCTGCAAGCCCACGGGTTGCTCGGGCCAGATCTGTGCCGACCACGATCTCGTCACCACCTGCGATTGGAAGCCCGAGTACGCCTGCTACCAGAGCGTCGGCGTGTGCGAGCTCCAAGGTGACGGCAAGTGCGGCTGGACGCAGAGCGACGAGCTCACCAGCTGCCTCGCCAATCCCTGATCGACGTCGAGACTCCACGCGGGCCCCCACCCTCTCCGGGCGCGGGCCCGCGCATTTTTTGTGTGGTTCGGGGCTCGACTGTGCCCTTCCGCGCAATCTCTTCGCGAAATCGCTCCGGCCTAAAATCTCAGGGCGGTCGCGCTCCAGCCGTCGTCGTCGGGACGGCTCGTCTCAATCGACAGAAATGTCTGTTGAGCTGACGTCCGTCATCGGTGCCCGCTCCGGTTTTGCTCTACACGTCTCGCGAGGTACCCGGCTCGGGTGCGCCGAGGAGGCATCAGATGCGAGTTCGAAGTGGGGTCGGTTTCGTGGCGATGTTGGTCGTGGGAGTGGCCAGCGCTTCCTGCGACAAGAAGCCGGAAGGCGGGACGCAGCCGACACCGAGCGGTAGCGCGTCTGCCGGTGGCCCGGCGCTCAGCGCGGCCGCGCAGGCCGGGAAGAGCATCTACGACACGCAATGCCAAGCCTGTCACACCATCGGGTCCGGCGATCGTACGGGTCCCGATCTGAAAGACGTGTCGAAGCGTCGCCAGAAGGACTGGCTCGTGAAGTGGATCAAGGATCCGGTCAACATGTCCAAGGACGATCCCGTCGGGAAGGAGCTCCTTGCGAAGTACAAGACGCAGATGCCGCCGCTCAACCTGACGGATGCGCAGATCGACAGCGTCCTCGCGTACGTCGACGCGATCAGTGCAGCAGGTGGCCTCCAGGAGAAGCAAGAGGCTGCGGTCGAGCTCACCGGTGCAGACTTCGAACGCGCGAAGGGCATCTACTTCCAGCGCTGCGCTGGTTGTCACGGAACGTTGCGCGCTGGCGCGACGGGTCCGAACATCCAACCCGAACGCACCAAGAAGCTCGGCACGTCGACCATCAAGAACACGCTGATGAACGGCTTGCCCGGCGGCATGCCGCCCTGGGGCAAGATCGGCGTGCTCAACGACGAAGAAATCGCGCTGATGGCCAACTACGTGCAGATGACTCCGCCCGAGCCGCCCCAGATGCCGCTCGAAAAGGTGAAGCAGAGTCACAAGCTGCTCGTCCCGGTGGACCAGCGCCCGAAGAAGCCCGTCACCAAGCGCAAGTGGGAGAACTACTTCGGCGTCGTACTGCGAGACGCTGGCCAGGTCGCCATCATCGACGGCGATACCAAAGAGAAGCTCGCGATCATTCCCACGGGCTACGCCGTGCACATCCTTCGCTCGTCCTCGACGGGACGCTACTTCTACGCGGTGGGTCGTGACGGGAGGGTCACCTTGATCGACCTCTGGCCCGAAACGCCGACGCTCGTTGCCCAGGTGCAAGGCTGTTTCGACGCGCGCAGCGTCGACGGCAGCAAGGCCAAGGGCTGGGAAGACAAACTGGTGATCGAGGGCTGCTACTGGCCGCCGCAATACGTGGTCTACGACGGCCTCACGCTCGAGCCCAAGGCGGTGCAGAGCGTGCTGATGCCCGCCATCGACAAGGAAGAGCTGAAAGAGAATCGAGTGGCCGCCATCGTTGCCAGCCACAACGAGCCGCTCTGGGTCGCGAACCTGAAGGAGTCGGGCTTCATCGCTCTCATCGATTACAGCAAGCCCGATTTCCCCATGGTCGAGAAGCTGCCGACCCAGCGCTTCCTGCATGACGGCGGTTGGGACCACACCAAGCGTTACATCATGATGGCCGCCAACATGAAGAACGAGATGGTGGTGGTCGACGTGAAGGACAAGAAGTTCGTCACCAAGTTCGAGACCGGCATCAAGCCGCACCCGGGCCGGGGCGCGAACTGGGAAGACCCGAAGTTCGGTTGGGTGAACGCCACCACGCACATCGGCGAGCCGAAGTTCGTTGTGTACGGTGCCGATCCGGCGAAGAAGCCGGAAAACGCCTGGAAGGTCGTGCGCGAGCTCAAGGTAGGCGGTCCGGGCAGCTTGTTCGTCAAGACCCACGCCAAGAGTCCGTGGGTCTGGATGGACTCGCCCCTTGCCAACAATGCGGAAGAGACCCGACAGCTCTGCGTCTACAGCAAGAAAGAAGGCAAGATCGAGAAGTGCTGGACCCCGTTCGATCGGGGCCGCACGGTGCACTTCGAGTACAACAAGGACGGCACCGAGGTGTGGGTGTCGGGTTGGGACAAGAAGGGCGCGATCATCATCTACGACGACAAGGAGCTGAAGGAGATCAAGCGGATCGAGGAAGACTGGGTGGTCACGCCCACGGGCAAGTTCAACGTCTTCAACACCGCCCACGACGTCTACTGAGAATGGGGAGGCTTGCCGCCTTGCCCCGCGCGGCTCGCCGCCTTGGGTGGGCTCGCTTCGCTCGCGTGGTTGCCCGGGAGGCATTCACGCGTACGGGGACGACCCCAGCGGGGGGCGCCTCTTTCGCGGAAATTGCTCGCGATGGTTCGCGCCCCCCACTCCCTCGACCTTGGTGCTGAAAGCAATGTAGCGTCCGGAGAACGACATGCTGATGGTGAGCGATCTCTTGCGAGCCGCGCGCGACCCACGCACGGCGGAGAGCATCGCTCACCGCTCTCCCGATCGCCTTGCCCAGACCACGAAGGGTGTCCCCGTCGTGGTCTGGAACGTGGTGGGTCACTGCAACCTCTCCTGCCCCCACTGCTATGCGGCCGCGTCCAAGACCCGAGCTCCCGGTGAGCTGACCACGGACGAGGGCCGGCGCTTTCTCGACGAGCTGTCGCGTGTGGGCACGCGCGTGGTCATTTTCAGCGGGGGCGAGCCGCTCCTGCGCGAGGACCTGTTCGAGCTCGTGGCACACGCGCACGGCCTCGGGCTCGCGCCGCAACTGTCCACCAACGGAGTCTTCATCGATGACGCCGTGGCCAAGCGTCTGGCCGAGACCGGCATCCGCTACGTCGGAATCAGCATCGACGGGCTCGCCACCTTCAATGACCGCTACCGCGGGCTCTCCGGCGGATTCGAGCGCGCTTCCGCGGGGCTCGCCGCGTGCAAGCGCGCGGGCCTGAAGACGGGACTTCGGATCACGCTGTCCCGCGCCAATCGCGAGGAGCTCTTCCCGCTGCTCGACCACGCGGCCACGCTTCGCGTCGATCGCTTCTACGTTTCCCACTTGCTCTACTCGGGCCGCGCATTTCGCATGGGGGACGAAGACCTGACTCCGGCAGAGTCTCGGACGCTCCTTCACCAACTCTTCGACCGAGCCAATCGAGGGGTCGACGAGGGCGGCCCCGACATCGTCACCGGTGGCAACGACTCCGACGGTCCGCTCCTCCTGTTGTGGATCGCCGAGAGATGGGGCCACGACGCGGCTCGCCGCATCGAAGCGCTGCTCCGAGACCGGGGCGGCAATTCGGCGGGCGAGAAGATCCTCGACGTCGATCACCTCGGACGCGTCCACCCCGACCAGTTCTGGCGCGGCGTGTCCTTGGGAAACGTCCGTGAAGTTCCTTTCGATCGAATCCTCGGCCACCCGCTGCTCGGAGAGCTCCGGCGTCGCGTGGAACTGCTCCACGGCCGCTGCGGCGGGTGTCGGTTCTTGCCGCTGTGCCGGGGCTCGCACCGCGAACGCGCGTACGCCCAAGAGAAGGACATCTGGGCTTCCGATCCGGCGTGCGTCATGCAGGACGACGAGATCAGGGCCCGGGATTTCGAGGAGCAATCCGCATGAAGAAGATCTGGCTCTGCCTGGCGCTGCTGTCCGGTTGCAATGCGGCACCCGAGAGGACGCTGGCGTCGGCGCTTCCTGCCGCCACGCCCGCGCCGTCCGCCAGCGCTCCGGCGCCGAAGGCGCCAGAGTCGGGCGGCATCGGATCGCGGGTTTTCGTGGTGGAGCGCGAGACCGAGAGCCTCGGTGTCTACGACCTTTCGTCGCGGACCTACGGCGCCAAGCGCATCGAGGGGCTCGGCAACATGCGCCACGCCACCATGACGTTCTCGCCGGACCTGCGTTACGGCTACGTGGCGACTCGCAGCGGGAAGTTGAGCCGCATCGACCTCGCGACCGTGACCCGCGAGCGCGACGTCGAAGTCTCGAAGAACAGCATCGACATCGCCATCAGTCAGGATGGGCGCTACGTGGCCACGGCCGAGTATCAGCCCGGGGGGCTCACGGTGCTCGACGCGGAGACGCTGGACGTCGTGAAGCGGTTGCCAGCGGACGGAGAGAAGGGCGGCAAACCCCTCCAGTCGCGGGTGACGGGCGTGGTGGACGCTCCCGGCAATCGCTTCGTCTGCGTGCTGATCGAAGGCGCCGAAATCTGGGTCGTGGACGTTTCTGGCAAGGAGCCGCGCATCGAGCGGCGAGTGAAGACCAGCACCGACGAGCCCTACGACGCCATGATCACACCCGACGGTCGCTACTACGTCGTCGGACACATGGGCAGTGAGCACGTGTCGGTGCTCGACCTCGAGAAGCCCGACTCCGGCGTGAAGGAAGTCAGCTTGCGCGACCCGGCCAAGAAGTTCGACAAGGGCGCCCCGGTCAAGCTTCCCCACATGGCGTCCTGGGCCGTGGCGGGCGATCGCGTGTTCGTGCCGCTCGTGGGCGAACCGCGCATGGTGGTTTTGAACCGCAAGACCTGGGCGTTCGAGAAGAGCGTGCCCGTGCGCGGGCACCCGGTCTATTCGGTCGCCGCGCCCACCGGCAAGGAAATTTGGGTCAGCTTCTCGGGCGAAAAGGACGACGCCTTCCTCCAGGTCATCGACGTCGAGACTCTGGCGATCAAGCGCAGCATCGAGGTCGGGGGGCGTGTCTACCACCTCGACTTCACTCCTCGGGGCAGCCACGTCCTCGTGAGCGCGAACCGAGACAACAAGCTCGTGCTCGTCGACGCGAACAGCTACGCGATCGTCGACGAGGAGAACGTTCACTCGCCGTCCGGCGTCTTCGGCGTCTGGCGCGCTTTCAGGATTGGATTGTGATGACAGACATCGGACTCGATTTGTCCAACGCCCTGGCTCACCGAGTGCAAGCCAACGTGCCGTTCACTCCGCGGCCGTTTGCCCAGATCGGTGACGACCTCGGGCTCGACGAAAGCGGCGTGATCGATTGTCTCGTCCGCTGGCAGGCCGAAGAGAAGCTGCGCGAAGTCTCGGCGATTCTCGAGGGCAGCGCCCTCGGGTACGACAGCGCGCTCGTGGCGGGCAAGGTCCCCGAGACGCGGCTCGACGAGGTCGCCGCCATCGTGAACGAACACCCCACGGTCACGCACAACTACTTGCGGAATCACGCATACAACCTGTGGTTCACCATCGCCGTGCCGAGCGAGATGGGGCTCGCAGCGACGCTCGATCGCTTGGCGAGACTCGCGGGGGTGGACGCCTTTCATCCGCTTCGCCGGACGCACACCTTCAAGGTGGGAGTGAACTTCGACTTGGTTTCGAAGCAGAGCGTGACCGAGCTCGTGGCACTGCCGACCGTCTCGGCGGTCGATGCGGGTGAGTTGGAGCGACGCATGTTCCGCGCGCTACAAACCCCGCTCCCCATCACGGCCCAGCCGTTTGCAGCGCTAGCGAAGGAGTTCGACCTCGACGAGCGAGCACTTCTCGAGTTCGGAGCTCGTCATCTCGGAAGCGCCATGCGCCGCTACGTGGCCACGTTCCGGCACCGGAAGCTCGGCGTGCGCGGCAACGGCATGGTGGTCTGGAACGTGAGCGCCGACGATCTGCCTCGTCTCGGTCCGATCTTGGCGGCCGCGCCCGAGGTCAGTCATTGCTACGCGAGGAACGCGATTCCGGGCTTCGACTACACGCTCTACAGCATGATCCACGGTCCCGACGAAGCTGCGTGCCGGCGCGTGGCGGGCGAGATCGCTTCGCGCATCGGCGTCGACGACTACCTGATCCTGTTCAGCTCGCGCGAGTACAAGAAGTGCCGTCTCCGCTATTTCTTGCCCGAGCTCGACGCCTGGTGGACGGCTCACCGCGGAATCGCCTGACGCGAATGGCGGGTGGGCTCCTGCGCCACCGTCGGCAAAACTCCCGTCCGCACCCGAACCGAGCGCAAGGCTTGCAGTCGTGCAAGCGGGAACTCGCGCCCGTTCGAGGAGTTGTAGGAAGGAGCGACTGGCACGTCCATTGCGTCCCCTCTGCGCATGGCCCAGTCCACGATCAGTCGGTTCTCGGGTCTTTGCCTGGCGGGCGGTCTCCTCTTGGCGCAGAGCGCCGATGCAGAGCCAGCCGACCAGCGCCCGGACCTCGTCATTTCGGTACTCCGGCTCAGCCACGAGCGTGCCGCGCCCGACTCGCCGTTGCGCGTCGAGTTCACGGTGGAGAACGCAGGTCACGCCGACGCGACCCCTTTCCGTGTCGCCGTCTACCACAGCGATGGTGTCGTCGTTCCGCGACGCGGCAACGTCACCCGCATCGGAGCCGTGCTGGCCGAGAAGGGACTGGCCGCGGGGCGAAGCGCGACCTTCTCGGCGCTCGTGCGCGTCCCTCCGTGCGAGGCTTGCCGGCCCGGCAGCATCTACGCGTTCGCCGACGCTTGGGGCAGCGTGCTGGAGACGTCCGAGGAGAACAACTTCCGGGCCGCATCGCTCCTGATCGATCGGGGCTACCTGCCGAACTTGCGGGTTTCCGAGGTGCGAATCTCGCCCGATCGCGGCCCGAGCGGGCGCAGCGTCGAGCTCTCGGCGCTCCTCGAGAATCGCAGCGAGTTCGCGGCCCAAGGCCCGTTCGAGCTGGTGTTGTTCTGCTCCGACGACACGGATTTCGGAAAGCCCGATCTCGCGCTGGGCCGCTTTCGACAGGAGGCCGTGCCTGCGGGCAGCAAGCAGCGGATCACCCGCAAGCTCGAGGTCGACACGCGCTGTCCCATCCGCGGTCAGCAGGTCGAGCTGGGGCTCTCCGCCGACGTAGGGGGCGCGGTGCCCGAGTCCGACGAGAGCGACAACTCCGACTCGGCCACGTATTGGGTGTTCCGCGCGCCCGATCTGGTGCCCGGAGCCATCGCACTCAGCCGCGACGCGGGGCCGGTGGGCTCCGAGCTCGTCGTCTCGTACAAGATCAAGAACGAGGGCAAGACCCGAGCTCGACCGTTCAAGATCGGGGTGTACCTGTCCAAAGACTCCCAGATCACCACGGACGACCCCCTGTTGGATCAGACGGAGCTCGATGGTCTCGACGCCACGACCACGAGCGGCACGCTCTACCAAGCGTTCCAGGTTCCGAAGCTCGCCACTGGAGCGTACTTCGTCGGCGTCGTCGTCGACGTCGAGGACAAGAACGGTGAGCTACGCGAACGCAACAACCTCCGCGCCGTGCCGTTCCGCATCACGAACGTGAACCTCACCGATCGCTACTTCTTCGTCGATTCGTCGTCGGCGCTCCCGGGCGCCGAGCTCGAGCTTCGGTTCGCGCTCCGGAATCGGGGCACGGACACCGCACCGGCCTTTCGCGTGGCCCTCTACTACTCGGATGATCCCCGCCTCGACCGCGCCGACATCCGGCTCGGCGAGCAGAAAATCGACAAGCTCGCCCGCGGGGACGAACGTCTCGAACGGAGCCTGAAGGTGAAGATCCCCACCACCGCCCGGGAGGGCCATCGCTTCCTGCTGTTGGCGATCGATGACGGGGATCAGGTCGCGGAGAAGGACGAATACGACAACGTAGCGCTGCGTCCCGTGCGGATCCTTCGGAAATAGCTCGATAAAATCCGGCTGTTCCCGATCATGACATTCGTCATCGACCGGTTTTGGGTCGAGGACCACCCTCAGGGCCAAATGGCCCCGATCCACACGCATGCGGTTGACCTTTCGCCCCTGTCCCCGCTCGTCGAGCGTCGCAAGGAGTACCTCGGCGCCTGGAGGAAGATGTGCGTGAGCGAGCTCGGGTCGACATTCGAGATCGAGGAGAAGGACTTCCACGGGGTCTTCGAAAGCGAGCTCTTGCGCCTCGCCGATCCCGAGGTTGCTCGCTCGCCGACGCAACTCGACGCCGCTTTGCAGGCCACTGCCACGAGTCTGGCTCGACGCGGCGTGCCGCTGTCACAGTTGCTCGCGGTGTGCGCGTGGAGCGGAGCTGCTGCGACGGCCGAGCTCGGCGATGCCATGGACGCAACCGCGTTGCGTGCGCTCTCGAGCCTCGATGCGCTGCGAGCGCGTGCATACGCGCGTGCCTATTCCGACTTGGGTGAGGCCGGCCGAGGGCGCTGTGGTGCACAGCTGGTCCCCCTCCGCCGCGGAGCGCCGGAGGGCGCCAACGGACACGCCGCGCTGGTCGGGAGCAGCCCGGCTCTCGAGCGGGCACGGGAAGCCGCCCGCCTGGCCGCGCGAAGCAGGCAAGACGTGTTGATCACAGGGGAGGAAGGCGCGGGCAAGGAGACCCTCGCGCGCTTCATCCACGAGCTCGCCGGCGAAGAGCGCGCCGTCTTCGTGCCCGTGGCGTGCAAGTCGCTCCCGACTCACTTGGCGGGGAGTGAGCTGTTCGGCCACAAGAAGAACGGCTCACCCGAGTACCCAGGCCTGTTCCGCGCCGCCATGGGCGGGACGCTGTTCCTCCGCGAGCTCACCGAGCTCTCCCCAGAAGTGCAGGCGAAACTCGTACGCGTCTTGGAGGAGCGAATGGTCCGGCCCATCGGCGCGGCCAACGACGTGCCGGTGGACGTGCGCGTCGTTGCCTCGACCAGCCGCGACATCGAGTCGGCGGTCGCCAGCGGCGAGCTGCGCTCCGATCTCATTGCCAAGTTCGTCAACCTGAAGATCCACCTGGCCCCGCTGCGTGAGCGCCGCGAGGACATCGAGATCCTGGTCGAACACTTCTTGACCACGTTCTGCCACCGCCGTTGCGGTTGCATCTGGGGAGTGTCCCAACGTGCGCTCGACGTGCTCCTCGCCGCTCGCTGGACGGGTAACGCTCGGGAATTGCGCAACGCCATCGAGCACGCGGTCACGCACGGTGAAGGTGACATGATCGAAGTGCGCGACCTGCCAGCTTACCTGACCCGCAACTTGGACGAACCAAGTGCTCGGAGCGAAGCCAACGCCAGCGACCTGCCGAGCCTCGCCGAAGCAGAGTCGCAACTCATTCGCACCACACTGGGTCACTTCGGAGGAAACAAGGTGCGCGCCGCGATGTCGCTCGGCATCAGCAGGCACAAGCTCTACGATCGCCTGCGCAAGCTCGGGATTCAGTGACGGCGTCGGCGTCGGCCGTGCGCGACGGCGACCAGGCCGAGCACCAACAGAGCGCTTCGAGCCCCACCCGAAACCGGCGCCTGGGGCAGCCGGCAACCGCCCGCTTGCGCCCCCGAGCCACCATCGGCCGATTCACCGGCGGGCGCCTGGTAGAGATCTGCCATCACCACGCTCTCCGGCGGTGACAAGTCGCGCTTTCGGATCTCGCACTTGCCCGTCTTGAAGTACATGGTGGAGCCCGAATCGTCGCGGTCTTCGTCGAGACCGAAGAAGTGACCGGCCTCGTGGGTGACCACGTTCTGCACGTCGTAGACCCCACTGCAACCCGGCACCTCGGCGGAGTCTTCTCCTTCGTCGTCCTGTTCGGCCGCGCTCGACTTGGGAGTCCCGTCGAGCAGGGCGTAGGCCTTCTTGGCATTGAGCACCACGTCCGCTTCGACGATCTGTCCACTCGTTTGGTCCACGAAACTGATGGTGATGGCCAGGTCGGACTTGTGCCCTGGGAGGTCGATGGGCGCCAGGAGCACGCTATTTTTTCCGTCGGGCTTCAGACTGAGTTGAGTCCCGCTGGTCGTGTCGAACGTCATGGCCGGCAGGGCCGCGCCGCTGGCGACCCAGGTGCCGAAGGCGAGGTGGACGGCTTCGAGCGCCCCGCTACCCAGCGCGTTCACGGAGTCGTCCACGTGGATTTTCACGGCGGGAGTCGCCCAACGCTCTCGGTTCCCCGACTGGGTCTCCTTGGGCTGAGGTGCGCCGTTGATGTAGGGAACTGGCGCACGGCGCGGGCTCTCGTGGTTCAAGCCGAGGGCCAACGCGACGCTTGGAACCAGGAGCGCGAAGAGCGCGATGCCGAGCCGCCTACGCTTTTCGGGCCGTTTCGGGGCTTGGCGCGGCGGCGCCTCGGTGTGGGCGGTGGGGCGCAGAGTGAAGATGCTGAGCTTCGGCGCCAGCGAGGTCAGCGGTGCAGGTTTCGGCGGCGTGTGCGCTTCCATGGCACTCGCTCAGAACGGTCGACTTCCGAGGACCTTGAGGGCAAGTGAGCGGCGGCCGCAGCTCATTCGGTGGCGGCCGGCGCAGTCGAACGGATGCCCGCTCCGTGCTGGCGCGAGTACCAGACGCCCACGAGGCCGAGGGCCACCAAGGACGTGCCGAGCACCCCGAGGACCACGAGCACCATGAGCCAGCGCCGCTTCTTCGGCTTGCGCACGGGGATGGGCGCGCTCCGGCGAGGTGCAGGGGCGGTGATCAGGATCGGCGCCGGGCTGGCGGCGATCGGGTGCGCGACCGGTTGGCTCGCCATCGGGTGCGCCGCGAAGGCGGCCGAGCGGGGTGTCTGGGGAGGGGGCTGTGGCGGAAGGGCGTGTGCGTGGGTCATCGGCGACAGCGCAGGCGCTCTCGCCGCGAGCGGGGGCGCGGTTTCGACGGGTACGGATTCGCCGCTCGCGCTCGGGAACTGGTCTCGAGAATCTGCCCAGGCTCGCACCGCTCGGATGGCCTCCTGGTCCGAGGGCGATCCGTACACGCGCGTCGCGCCCAGGCTGTTTGCTGGTTTGGGTGCGCGGGCCGGCGCCCCTGCGGCGACCACCGCGGGAGGACGCTCCGGCGCCAACTCGGGCGCGGGGGCGACCGGCGCGGAGGACGGTGGTGCCGAGGCAAACGGTGACGAGGGGAGCGGGTCGGGTCCTTCCGACATCACGAGCGTGCTGTCGAGAGTCCTCAGGCGCTTCAGCGCGTCGCGCACGGCCTCCTGCATCTCGCGGGCGTTTTGCCAACGTCGGTCCTTCTCGAACTCGAGCGCGCGATCGACGACGCGCACCAGTGGCTTCGGTGCATTGGGCAGGAGCGTGGCGAGCGAGGGCGCCGGCGTCGAGACCGCGGAAACGATGCGCTCTTGCGGGGAGTTCCCGGCGTGAACCGGGCGTCCTACGAGCAGCTGGAACATGGTGGCCCCGACGGAGAACAAGTCCGTGCGCGGATCCACCTCCTCCCAGCGGCCGCGGGCCTGTTCCGGCGACATGTAGGCGGCAGAGCCCAACAGGAAACCGGAGCGCGTGAGGTCTTGTTTCAGGTGGCCTTCGTGGATCCGGGCAATGCCGAAGTCGACGACCTTCACACCACGCGACTGCGTCAAGAACACGTTTCCGGGCTTGATGTCCCGGTGGATGATGCCCTTGTCGTGGGCCGCGGCCAGGACGCCGAGCACGCCGTCGATGGCCGTGAGCACGACCTTCGCGTCGAGTCGGCCGCCACGCGTGCGGCGAAGATCGGCGAGCGTCGTGCCGTCGAGGAGCTCCATCACGAGGAACGCGAGGCCGTCCTCCGTGACATCGTCGTCGAACACGGTCACCGCGCCCGGGTGGCCGATGCTGTTGGCCGCATAGCCCTCCCGCAAGAATCGGCGTCGCACTTCCGCGTCCACCGACATCTCGGGGAAGAGCAGTTTGATCGCGACCTGGTTCTTGTTGCGGTGCGTGGCCGCGTAGACCCACGCCATCCCGCCGATGCCGAGCAACGCGTCGAGCTGCCACTTGTCTTTGAGCACCGTGCCCACGCGGGCACTGCCCGCTTTTTCCACCTGACGGGAATTCACGGAGAGAACCAGTATAAGGGATCCGGCCTTTCGCGCGGTTCGTACCGAGGCAGAACCCGTTCGATCCCGCGCCGACCCAGCCTGCCGGCCTCGGCGGCCCGCACTTTGGAAGTCCCCGCCGCCTGCGCGCCCGCCCCCGCGGGAGTCCTCCGGCGGGGGCGAGCGTACGCGGACGGCGTCATGCCCACGGGCGCCTAGCGGGCGGCTTCCTGACCGTTCGAACGGCTCTGGACCCGCTCGCTCAGGCGTGCGCGCAGCGCTTCGGCTTCGGGGCTTCGAGGTCTCTCGTCGTCCGCCAAGAGAGAGCTCTCACCGAGCTTCTCCGAGAGCAGCACGGAGAGCAGGGTCTCCAGCACGCCGCCGTTGCCTTTCTCGCTGCCCGCGCTGGTGCCGACCACGACGCGGGGCACGACGTCGACGCCGGCTCGCTCGATGGCCTCCGAGAACCGACTCAGCACCGCCTGCGTCACCTGGAGTTTCGGTCCGCCGTAGGCACGCACCTGCTCTTCGGTGGCCATCGCCTGGGCGATGCCGACCCGCGCGACCTTCTCGGCCTCCGCTTCACCCATGATCCTGAGCTTGTCGGCTTCGGCTTGCGACAGCGCACGGATTTGCGCCGCCTGCTGCACCGCACGCTGGTACTCGGCTTTGCCCTGGTTCTCCTGGACCGAGATCGAGAGCTCGCTCTCCGTGATGGTTCGCTGCTGGTTGGCGCGGGCTTCCGCCTCGCGGAGCTCTCGCTCCTTGAGGGCGGCGCGCTCCTGGCGGGCGTAGGTCTCCACCTGCTCCTCGGCGATTTGCCGCGAGCGGAGCTGGGTCAGGATCTGCTCGATGTGCTTGTCACTGCCTTGGGAGGTAGGCGTGCCGATCAGCACCTCTTCGAGCTCGAGGTTGTAGTGGGCGAACTTCTCGCGCATCTCCTGGCCACTCTGCTGCTGGATGCTCGAGCGGTCTTGGAGCAGCTGGATCAGCGTGCGTGTCTGCGCGACGTTCTTGAAGTAGGCGGCCACCATGGGATCGAGGGTCTGCTCGACCAGCCGCTTCACGTCTCCGAACCGCTGCACGACCAGAGGGGCCTTCCGGTAGTCGATGTGCACGACGACGCTCAGCGGGAGCTTGGGCTCGAAGGCGTCCTTGGTGATCAGGGAGACCTCGGCCAGATTCTCGTCGAAGCCATGGGCGCCGACCTCGGCGCGCGACCACTTCAGGATGAAGTTGGTCGTGGGCACCATGACGACGCGTCCCGCGTAGGTGTTGAAGGCGTACTTTCCCGGCAGAAGAGGCGAATCCCAGACGCCGCGTTCGCCCTGATGCACGAGCTCGCCGTGCTTGTAGTCGACGCCCGATACGTCGGTGCCGAGAGCGCCGGTGTACGACACCACGACGCCGACGTTGCCAACCTCGACGACGGTCTTGCGCACGAGCTCCACCGAGGCAAAGAGGCGGTTGATGTAGTACGTGCCGTCGACCAGGACCTGGAGTTGCCGGCCGCGGAAGCCGCCAGCGCGCAGGAACGCGTCGGGATCCTGGAAGTTGTTGTGGTAGTTCGCCTCGCTGGGCTCGCTGCCCACCGTGGGCGCGATGATCTCGCCTTGCTCGAGGGCGGGGCCGTCGTGCACCGTCACGATGCCGATGGAGTCGTCCGCGCCCTGGAGCACCACCGGACGGAAACCGTCTCGCGAGATCAGCGTGTCGGCCATGCGCTTGAAGACGTCGTCGTCGTCACGATTGAGCTTCAGGTAGTAGAGCTTGTCCCAGGTGAGGACCACGAACTGAGCCAGGTTGATGGCGTAGGTGCCCTCGCGCAAGAGCTCGCGTTGCGGGCCCTTCTGGCCACCGCTACGCAAGAAGGCGCGTACGTCTTGGAAGTCGTGCGCAGCGTGGTTTTCCGCCAGCGCCTGACCGGGCAGGAGCGGTCGCCCGTCACGTGCGAACACGTAGCCGATCTTCCCCTGCGGAATGGTGACGAGCGGGACGCGGTGCACGCGGTATTGGAGCGGCATCAGGAAGTGCAGCCCACCGCGCAGCACCTCGGGCTGGTACCCCGCTTCGCCGTTCTGGGCGATGAAGCCAGCTTGGAGCGAGCCCTTCCAACTCCAGCGCTTCTCCATCACTCCCACCGAGTGGTTGGGGATGTAGCGCACGCCCGCGAGCACGAAGAGCGCGAGGAACGCAAGAAGCGCGAGACCCGAAATGACGAAAATGGACATGGTTTCCTCCTGGCGCGATGCGACGGTGGTCGTTTCCGAACGGGCGTGGGCCCGACACGACGCGCGGAAGCGCGTGTTCGAGTCCGCTGCCCGTTTCGGCTACGGTTCGGGTCGCGACACCGAAAACGGATGGGCTTTGGTGTGCGCCATGGATCCCATGCGTGTGTCCCGCGCGAACGCTCGGCAACTCGGCAATCGCAGTGCCAAAGCCGATTTCGCATCGCGTTGAGGTCGGCGTGCGGCACGGCGCATGCCGGACAGGGCTTGAGCTCCGGGCCTCGCCGGCTCAAACTCGTGCCATGCGTTGGCATGCCGTTTGGCTCGCAATGGGCTTGTGCGGTTGCAGCACCGTGCTCGGCTACGACGAGCTGACGTTCGGTGACGCAGGCTCGGCCACGGGCGGGAGCGCGGGCGTGGGCGCCGCCGGTTCAGGCGGCCTGTCGAGCGGCGGCGCGTCGGGCGGCACGCCCTCGGGCGGTGGCGCTGCGAGTGGGGGAACGAGCGGGGCTGCGACGGGTGGCCAGCCTGCCGGCGGAGGCGGTACACCCGCTTCGGGAGGCGCAACCGGAGACCCGTACGAGTCCTATCGGCAGAAGTGCGTCGACCAGATCAACAGCTACCGTGCGACGCTCGGTCTTCCGCCCTACCAGCGCTGGAGTGCATCCGAGAGCTGTGCGGACGGCGAAGCCAAGAGTGACAGCGAGACCGGACAGGCTCACGGTGCGTTTCCCTCGTGTGGAGAGTCCGCGCAGAACGAGTGCCCTGGGTATCCAGGCCTCGACTCCACGGTCACCACCTGCCTCGCGCAGATGTGGGCGGAAGGCCCCGGCAGCGACTTCCAGCAGCACGGCCATTACATCAACATGTCGAGCACCCAGTACTCTCGCGTCGCTTGCGGCTTTCACCAGACCCCCGGTGGATCGGTGTGGGCGGTGCAAGACTTCCAGTGAAGTCGGCACGAGCTCGTCAGGTTGCAGCGGGTGAGGCTGCCGGACGCTTGCGCCGAACCAGCAGCCAGACGAGGACGCCGAGCACTGCCACCGACAGGATCGGCAGCACGATCACGAGGATCAACAACCCGAGCGTGAGGCCGTCTTCCAAGAAGCTCACGAACGGGTTCGCGACGCCAGCCGTGGTCGCGGACGACGCTGCGCGCACCGCCGACTTGGCCGCGTGGGGAGCGAGAGCGACGGGAGCGCCGACCGCCAGCCCGATCACGACGGAAATCAGCGGGTCTTTCACCTGATAGATGGCAGAGGCCGTGAGGAGTGCTCCGGCGGCCGGTCTCAGCACCGTGGAGACCACGTCGAGCGCGTGGTCTACCGCGGGAACCTTGTCCGCGACGACCTCCACCACGGTGGCGACCGCGAACAGCACGATGGCGGGCGTGCTGGCGATGAAGCGGAAGTGGTCGCCGATCTCCACTACGCCGAGCCGGCCGAGGAGCCCCACCAAGAACAACGGCAACCACGCGCGGAGTCCCGCTGTCGCAGCGAGCCCCACGCCCAAGGCGACCGCAGTCACCCAGCCCCAAACTTCGCCCACGGCCACGCCGCCAAATTGGGTCGCATCTCTCGAAAATTCAAGGGCGGGTCCTGGCACCGGCCAATTCCCACGGTTCCGGGCTCGGAGCGCTCTCAGTGCGCGCAGGCGAGCGCCACGTCAGGCTCCTTCCGATGGGGGTAGTCGAAGGTGGCCACGTAGTCGAACGCACCGCCGGTGACCTCGAATTGGATGCTGCCGTCCAAGGTGCCGGAAGAGCTCGACGCCTTGTACTGCATGGCCCAGTCCTTCACGCTGATGGCCTGGCCGGTGCTGGCCGAGTTCGCGCTGACCTTCACGAGCTGCATGTCCATCGGCCCGGATTCGAGGAAGTTCGCGAGCAGGGTGGCGGGGCTCTCCAATGAATAACTCACGCTCGACGTCTCGCGTTCGTCGTTCATCGAGATCTTGGTTTCGATCAGGATGCTCTGCCCGAGATTCTCGGCAATGGTGGACAGGTCGGTTTCGATGCTTCCGCTGGCGCTAGAGGCGAGCCCCATGAGCTCGGCGCCGTTGCCCTTCCCCGCGAACTCGACGCTGATCTTGGTCTCCGCTTTGCCCGTGAAGCTCACGCTCGCCGACGCCTGGATCTTGGCGCTGGTGAAGTAGTTGGAGACGTCGAACAGGTCGAAGTCGATGACGTCGCCAGCCTTGCCGAAACTGGTGTCGTGGGCGAGCTTCAGGGTGAGCTCCATTTGCGTGCCTGCTGCGTAGCGACCTTGGCCCACGTAGTGGAAGCCGCTCGGCTCGGTCGGGTTGCCCGAGGCGACGTTCACCAAGAGTTCCACGAGCGTGATGGTGAACGCCGCCGATAGCCCTCCACACACCACCATCTCGTGGCAGCTGTCCTTGAAGTCGCGAGCGATCTGAAGTTCGGCTTCCACGTCACCCGCCACGCACGCTTCGATGCCCGGATGGGCTGGGTCGTCGAGTGCGCTCACGGGCGGCGCCGTGTTTTCGGCGTCCGTCGGCCCTTGCGGAAGGTTGCAGCCCCCGAGGCAGGCGAAGGCGACCCAGATCCAGTTTCCGAGATGACGTTTCATGCGATGGCTCCACGAGAAAGGAAGGTTCAATGGGCTGCTACGGGGCCCGCGAGCGGCCCCTTCCTCGGCGCCGGGCCGTCGCGGATAGTCTCGTGGTTTCCTGGAGTTTGCTGTGTGAACGCGGCTCCTCGGGTGTGTCCGAATTGCGACACACACCTTCCGATCGATGGTCCCCTTGTGACAAACCGTCGGCGTGAGCGAGCGACCGTCGACTCCGGCACTGGCTTCGAGCCCCACCGCGCTGCTGCTCGGGATCTACCTGGTGGCGCACCTGGCGACGCTGCTCGTCAGCGGCAAGGTCGAGCTCGCCTCGGCGCCGACGGAAACGCTGATGAAGTTCGGTGCGAACTACGCGCCGTTGGTCCGTGAGGGACAGCTGCACCGTTTGGTCGCTTCGATGTTCCTGCACATCGGGCTCTTCCACTTGGCGCTGAACAGCGCCGCCCTCGTGTCCATCGGTCCAACTCTGGAGCACGAATACGGGCGCATGCGCTTCGTGGCGATCTACCTGACCTCCGGGGTCGTGGCGTCGGCAGCCTCGGTGCTCTGGCACCTCGGAGATCCCGTCGTGTCCGCGGGCGCGTCGGGGGCGCTTTGCGGGGCCATCGCCGCCGGGGCCGTGCGCGCCCACAAGCTGGGAAATCACCCGGCCCGCCGCATGTTGGTCTCGTGGGCCATCGCCACGCTCGCCTTCGGCGTGTTGGTTCGAGCCGACAACGCCGCACACGTCGGGGGGCTCTTGTGCGGAGCCACGCTCGGGGTGCTCGCGAGGCCTCCCCGCGTCCGCGACGAGACGTCGAGTCGTCCGGCGGCGTGGGTGCTGGGCGTGGCGCTCCTGGGTTTCGTCGGCGCCGTGTTGACGCGCAACGCATCCGACACCGCCACCGAGCTGGTCAATCGCGGGGTCGACTTGGCTCGCGCGGGGGAGCTCGAGCCGGCCATCGTCGCCTACCGTCGCGCGCTGGCGCTCGAGCCCAACGACACGACCGCACACTACGACCTCGGGTTGGCTCTCGAACGACAAAAGCAGTTCGACGAGGCCATCGTGCATCTCTCGCGGGCGCGCGAGCTCGAGCCCAACGACACGCACTTGCGCGCGTTGGTCGGCGCTCACGTGAACCACGGGGTCACGCTCTCCGAGCGCGGAGACGTCCAGGGCGCCATCGCCGCGTATCGGCGTGCCCTCGAGCTCGATCCGAACGACGCCAACGCGCAGCGCAACCTGGGTCTCGCGCTGACCAAGGCGGGCGATTTCGGCGGGGCCGTGGGCGCATTACGCAGAGCCGTCGAGCTGGACGCCTCCAGCGACATGAAGGGGACGCTGGCGTCGGTGCTCTCGAGCGAGGGCGCGGAGCTCGCGCGGCGTGGGGAACACGCGGAAGCCGCGCGGCGCTACCGTGAAGCTCAGGCGCTCGATCCGGGCGAATGGACCATCCCGTTTCATCTCGGGCTCTCGTTGCTCGAGCTCCGCGATGCGGAGGGCGCGATCCAGGCCTTCGAGGCGGCACAGAAGCTGGACGATTCCGAGGAAGTGCGAACGGAACTGTCCCGCGCCATCGAAGCGCGGCGCGACGCGCGCGCAGACGCCGGCGATCTGAGCGGCGCGCTCGACGACCTCGGTCGAGCCACCCTGCTTCGCCTCGCGCCTCGACCCGACGGCGGGCGGCCGTGATCGCTCAGGGCGCGGCGAGCCTTCGGGCCGCACCGATGTGGTCGGCGCCGAGGGTGAGGGTCGCGGACTCGCCGTGCTCGATCACCGACCAGCGGAGACGCTCGGCGCTCGCGTGGTCCATGGGCCCGAGCACCAGACGGAAGCGCCGGGTACCACTGGCGGAGCCCTCGTAGACGTCGAGCGGCACATCGGCAGGGCGGAAGCGTCGCGCGATCTCCGTCAGCTCCGCCACGCTCGCCGCCGAGCCGAGCTCGACGAACTCGCTGTCGTCCAAGAAGAGCGACACGCTGCCCAGCACCTCGTCGGCGTCGGACTTCGGGCGCAGCGACAGGCCTCGGCAGAGAAGCATGGTGTTCACTTGGACCGGGCTCTGCCACTGTCCGAACACGACGCTCGGTTGGGACTTGGCGCGAACCTCCAAGACCAGCCCGGCCACCAGATCTTGCGCGCCGGCCACCAGTGGCAGCGAGACCCAAGACGCCTCGCCGTCGGCGTTGGGGTGAGCCCCCGTGCAGGCGCGCTCGGAGCTGCCCACTCGAACGCAGAGCTCGAGCCCTCCTGGGCCAGCTCGTTCGACGGCGCGCGAGCCCGCGACGCTCGGAGCGAACGCTCCGATTCGCAAGCGGTAGCGGTTCTTCTCGAGTCCCTCCAGGGCGCAGGCCACGCACGCGCGGCCCGAAGGGCATTCGGCGAGCTCGGGTTTGGCGTCTCTGCAGGCCTTGCCCGCGCAACAGCCCGCGCCGCAAGAGCGCAGCGCAGGGAGCGCGACCTGCGGCGCTTCCGCGGCGGCGTCGACGACGGGGCGAGCCGGTTCGCGTCCGGGCAAGTCGCTCGCGCCCGGCGCGACGCTGCGCGTGCCGAGTCGGAGCCAGAACACGACTGCAGCCGCGCCGAGCAGCGCCGCCGCCATGTGCGTGAAGACGGGCCTACCGCCGCCCCGCCGCTGCGCTACCGTCGGATGAGCGGGTGGAACACGCTCGTCGTTCCTGGACGCGGAAACCCGCCGCGGCTGCGGCCTGGGCGCGAGCTCGGCGAGCTCGGGCGGCAGCTCGCCTGCGTATTCCACAGCGGCTGCTTCGGCCTCGGCCACTTCCTCCTCCGTCACGGGGAACAGCTCGGTCCCGAAAGCGTCTCCGAGGAGAGCTTCGAGTCGCGGTTCTTCGAGTCGCCCTCTCTCTCTCGTCATCGAACGCCCTCCTCGGCCATGCGTGCCGTGACGAACTCGGACAGCTTCCTCAGCGCGCGACTGCGGATCGCGCGGATGTTCTCGTTGCTGGTTCCCCAACGCGCAGCGAGCTCCGCCGAAACAGCGTTGGGCAGGCGTTGGTGCTCACCCGCGCGCTGGTAGAGCGCACTCACGCGCAGCACGTCTTGCTCGCGGTCCGAAAGCCGTTCGAGCCCTTCCGAGAGCCAGCTGAGCTCCACCGACTCGGTCGCCGGAGGGTCGAGCTCCTCCGCGGACACGCGCTCCAGGTATGGCGTCGCGGAAACCTCACGCACGCGTTCCAGTTGATCACACAGGAGATTCTGGGCGATCCGGCCGAGCCACGCGCGCGTCCGGCGCCGCGCGCGCTCCGGGTCCTCGATGTTCGCTGGGTCGAAGGTGTGTGCTCGCTCGAACGCCCGGTGGAACGTCTCTTGGACCAGATCCTCGGCGCTGATGCCCGCCAACGCGAGCAGCTTCCCGCGCTGGCGCCGCAACACTCCGTAGAGATAGCGGACGTGGCGCACATAGAGCAGCGTTTGGGCCCGCCGCCGGTCTTCGCGCTCGAGCCTGCTCGACGCCAGACGCGCGAAGAGCTCCGCGTCGCTCGGCTCGGGGGCGTCGGGCATGGAGCTTGGAACGGGAGACGTGACTGGGTGAATTCCCCGTTACGCCGAAGCGTGACGGCGGCGCAAAGGGGAGCCGGCTAGCGCGCGTCGGGGCGCGAGGCTTTCGCTCGAGCCACCGCTGCTCGACGCACGCTCGGTCACGCTTCTCGGTAGCTGCGGGCGAAATGAACTCGCTCCGCCTCTGGCTCCTGGCCCTGGTTTCGTTGCTCTCTTCGGCGTGCATGGGCGTCGGGCCCGAGCTCGCCTTGCGCTCGCAAGACGTGCCCCGCCTCGGCGTCCCGAAGCGCGCTACCGAGCCGGAGGCGCCGCCGGCGGCGCCCCCGGAACGCTGCGTGGTTCCCGAGAAGGAGAAGAACCCCGCAGGTCTCTACTCCGCGGACGCCTGGCCGCGTGGGCGGGTGGTGCTCACCTTCGACGATGGCCCGCATCCCGGCAAGACCCCGCGCGTGCTCGACTTGCTCCGCAAGCACGGGTTTTCGGCGACGTTCTTCCTGGTCGGGCACGCCATTCGGCGGGACACCTACCGGCTCGTGCAGCGCATGGTCGACGAGGGCCACGCGTTGGGCTCCCACAGCTACAACCACGACGTGAAAATGTCGGTGCGAAACCACGGTGAGCGAAGCATCGGGTACATCCAAGGGCAGCACGAAACCACGCGCATTCTCATCGAGTTGGCCCTGGTCGCGCGCTCGGACGAAGACTTCGACTCGCTCTTCGAGGCGGTGTTCCAGGAGAAGTCCGGCACCTACCTCTCGGCCGGATCGCTGCGCACGGAATGGCAGGCGCGGCGCGGGCGTTTCGAGTCACTGCTCGAGCAGCGCGGCCAAGCCGCTGGCGCGCCCGTGTACCCGCTCGTCTACTCACGCCCTCCGGCGGGGACACCCTATCTGGGGCTCTCCACGCGTGACCAGAAGGCGCTCTACGACGGCGCGCTCGCGCGGCTCGAACTGCTCAACGTGATGTGGCACGGCGAGAGCGGTGACACGAACCCAACCCGAAAACACGAGCTGGCGTTCTTGACCGGGAATCTCGCGCACTACGCGAAGAAGGGTGGGGTGATCCTGATCCACGACTACGTGCGCACGGACGCGCTCGCCATAGCGCTCGACGCCATGGCCAAGGACCCCAACGTGGAGGTCGAACCCGTCGACGCCGCAGTCCGCAGGAAATACGGCTGTGCACCCCTGGCGCTCGCGCGGGGCAGAGCCAACTAGCCCAGGCCTCGGGCATAGAGCTCGAAGGCCTCGCGGGAGGTCTTCTTCGGGACGTAGCCGAAGCGGTGTTTCAGCGCTTCGTTGGAGAGCACCGGCCGATATTGCAGGAACTTCACTTGCTCGGGCCCGTAGGGCGACCTGCCCAACCGGTTCAGCAGCGAAAGCGCGCGAGCGATCAGCGGCGCTGGAAGCGGCAGGTACGGCTTGCCCAGGATCTGGGCGAGCTCACGCGGCGTCAGTGCGCCGTCGCCCGCGAGGTTGTAGGCACCCGTCTGGGCACCGAACACCCCGCGAACGATGCACTCGACCACGTCCTGGTCCCAGATGAACACGAAAGGCGAGTCGGAGCCGAGCACCCCGAGCATCACCTTGGACTCGAAGAGCTCCGTCACCGGGGTCGAGACACCGGCTCCGATCACCGTGCCCGGCCGGAAGATCAGCTGTTCGAGCTCGGGGTGACTCGCCCGGTAGCGCGCCAATTCTTCTTCGATGAGGCGCTTGTTGCGGCTGTAGGGGATCTCCTCGTTGCCGCGGAGAGGGTCGTCTTCCACCAGCCACTCGGGATTGTCGGCGTGATAGCCGTAGGCGGCGCCGCTGGTCGTCACGATCAGGCGTCGCACACCGTGAGCCACCGCGCTCGCGAGGACGTTCTTCGTGCCTCCGACGTCCACGCGGAACGCCAGGTCCTCGCCGTTCACCGGTGGCTTGAGGATCGATGCCAGGTGGACCACGACGTCGATGCGATGACGAGCGAGGAGCCCGCCGAAGCTGTCGTCGCACACGCTGGCCTTCTCGAACTCCACGCTTTCGCGCGAAAACGCCGGCACGGGCTCCCGCACGTCGACGGCCAAGAGCGCGCCGAGCTCGCTCCGCCTGGCTTCCAGCGCGCGCACCACGAGCGCGCCGATGTAGCCGGAAGCGCCCGTGACCAGCACCGCCGGCTTGCCGGCGCTCCGAGTCATCCGCCGGCGGGCTCCTGGTGCATGTCTTTGAACAGCTGCAGCCCCGGCGCCCACAGGTGGAGCATGGGGTCGACGTCCACGTGGACCACGGACGGACCGCGGTGGGCCAAGGCCCGCCGGAGGACGGCTTCGAGCTCGTCGGGACTCGCCACGCGCTCGCCGTGAGCGCCCATGGCACGCGCCAACTCGTCGAAGCGATTTCCTCGAAATCGGTGTTGATGGTGCCTTCCCCTTCGAGCGATGACCTCGCGCATGCCGCCGAGGCCCACCTGTTGCGTGAGCTTCACCATGCCCCATTGACGATCGCAGAGGACCACGAAGGTCACGTCGAGCCGCTGGCGCACGGCGGTCTCGAGCTCTTGGGGCGGAAAGCCCATGGCGCCGTCGCCGATGACGCACACCACCTGCCGCGTCGGCGCAGCGAGCTTCGCACCCAGAGTCTGCGCCACCCCGGCGCCGAGCATGCCCAGCTTGAACGTGCCGAGAAAGCTGTTGGGCGTCTCGACCTGATGGAAGAACTGAGCCCAGACGGCAGTGTTCCCGCCGTCCACCACCACGATGGCGTCGCGCTCGAGAAGCTTCTGCAAGGTGTGGGGCACGTGCGCCGGGGGCATGGGTGCCGAGCGGTTTTCGAGCGCGGCTTGGAGCTCACCCTTGGCCTTCGCACGGAGGGCGTGAAGCTCGCCCTTGCGTGCGTCGCGCGCGCGCTTCTGCTCGTCGTTCGGCTTCCGATGCTCGAGCTCGCGCGCCAGCGCTCCGAGGAACGCACGGGCATCGGCGTGCACCGAGAGCTCGGTGGGGCGGTTCAGACCCAATACCTCCTCGTCGAGGTCGACCTGGACGAAACGCTGCTCGGTGAGCTTGCCCCAATAGGGCGCCTTGCCCCAGAAGTCGGTCTCTCCGAGTCGAGAGCCGACCACGAGGACGCAGTCCGCGCCGCTCCGCGCCGCCTGGACGGCCTCGAGCGCGCTGGTCGGTAGTGCGAGCGGGTGGCTCTCCGGGATCGCGCCACGCGCGCCCCAACTCGTGCTGACCGGCGCATCGAGCAGCTCGGCGACGCGGAGGAGCTCGGCGTATGCGCCCGAGTGAACCACTCCGCTTCCCGCGTGGAGCAAGGGGAGGCGTGCGCTCGACAGGAGCTCGGCGATCCGCGCGACGTCCGTCGCCCGCGGTTCGAGCGCTGCCAGCGCGCGGTATTCGGAAGGCTCGCGCGCGAAGCTCTCAGCCGTGGTGAACGTCCCATTGAAGACGTTCTCCGGGATGTCCACGTGGACCACTCCCGGCCTTCCGCGATACGCGATGCGGAACGCTCGCCGCATCATTTCCGGGATGCGATCGAAGCTCGGTACCGCTCCGCTCCACTTGGTCATGGGGCGAGTCACAGCCACCTGATCGAAGTACTGGAACGTCCCGCCCCGGTCGGGGTAGGCGATGCCTTGGCGCCGGCAGCTGGTGATGAGGAGTACCCGGTTGCCTTCGCCGTTCTCCACCGCCACCCCAGGGAGCACGTTGGCGACCCCGGGGCCGTTGCTCGCCATGCACACGCCGAGCTTGCCCGTGAGGCGAGCGTACGCGCCGGCCATGTGAGCCGCGGAGGTTTCGTGACGGGGCGAGACGAGCTCGATGCCGTACTTGTCGAAGCTGGCGTAGAAGCCGAGGTACGTGCCATCCACGATGCCGAAGACCTTGTCGACGCCCTCCTTGGCGAGCATCGCCGCGACCACCTCACCGCCGACCACCGTTTGCATCCTGCACTCCTGGTTCGGGCCGAAAGCCTTGGGCATTCCTAACCCAGAACGCGTGGCGGCGAGCCCCGGAAGCGCGGTCGTCGGTCCGAATTGTCGCGCTCCGGCGGCTCTCGCCTAAAATGGGCGGGTGCCGCTCCGCTCCACCCATCGTCGCCTCGCCGCGGTGCTCGCGCCGGTGCTGGCGTGGGCGTGTGCTGAACACATGACGCCGAATGCTCGTGGGCCCGGCCCGGTCGTCGCTCAGCCGAGGTCACCGGCGCCGGCTCCACTCCAAGTCGTCCCAGCGTCCAACGTCGAAGCGTCGCCGCCGATCGCGTCGTGGCCGCCCAAGAACCCGACGCCCACGAGCAGCGACTTCTGCACGGAGAGCGTGCGCGCCCTCGACGCAGGCACCTGCTACTTCCTCCCAGAGCAACCGACGGACGTGCTCCTCGTCTATCTGCACGGCATCGTTCCGCCGGGCGCGTCCAGTCCGCAGAAGACCACTTATCAGGCCATCGTCGCCAGCGCGTGCGGGCGCGCGGGAGTCGCCGCGCTCTTGCCGCGCGGAAGGAAGGGTCTTGCGCCCGATGGGCTGGCCGACTGGTGGGGCTGGCCGACTTCCACGTCTACGTACAAACGCTTCGCACCCGAGCTCGTCCAGCAGATCGTCGATTCCCAGCGCGCCTTCGAACGAGCGACGGGTGTGGCGTTCCGTCGGGTGTATCTCGCCGGCTCGTCGTCGGGCGCGTACTTCGTGGCCACGCTCGCCCAGAAAGGAGACCTTCGAGTCGACGGCTACGGAGCGATGTCGGGTGGCACTCCGATCTTGGCGCCGCGACTGGCTTCGCTTACGCCGCGTCCCGTGTACATCGGCTATGGGCTCTACGACACCGTGGGCAAGTCCGCTCGCGAGCTCGGGCAGCTCTTCGGCAGGGCGAATTGGCCGGTGCGCGTCGCCGAGCACCGGGTGGGGCACGGAGCCAAGGAGATCTACTTGGACGAAGCCTTCGGTTTCTGGAATGAGCACGTCCGCGCCGATGCTGCGCGACTCGGCGAAGGCGCGGGAGGTACAGTGTCCCAGATCCCGGCCGGCCTTCCCGGGGCTGCGGAGCTTCAATGAAAGCGTCACGGCTTCGGCTCTTCGCCTGCCTCTTGGTCGTCTCGCTCGCGGCCTGCGATGGGGACACGGGGGACAACAGCCGAGCGAGCGGGGGCGGCGGCGTCTCGAGCGGCGGCAGCGGTGGCATCGCGGCGGGCGGCAGCAGCGGCGGGGCAGTGAGCGGTGGCAGCGGCGGCCTCTCGACGGGGGGAAGTGGCGGCGGTGGGGGAGCGCAGGCTGGAGGCGCAGGCGGTTCGACGCCGGTGCCTTGCCCAGCCTACGTCGACGGGGCGACTACCGGGAATCTCGAGTTCGGCGCCATCACCGAAGCAAGCGGCGTGGCCGCGAGTCGCAAGACCGCCGACGTGCTCTTCATCAACAACGATTCCGGAGACGGGCCGAAGCTCTACGTCGCGAAGAAGAGTGGTCAGCACCTCGGAGTCTTGACGCTCGCGGGCGCAGTCGCCATCGACTGGGAGGACATCGCCATCGGTCCCGGACCTAAGAGCGGCGAATCGTACCTCTATGCCGGAGACATCGGCGACAACGCGCATGCGAGGCAGAAGGTCGTGGTCTACCGCGCGGTCGAGCCCAAAGTGGACGTCAGCGCCGCCGCCCAGGATCTCACGCTCGACCCCGTCGAAGCCTTCTCGCTCACGTATCCCGACGGGGCTCACGACGCGGAGACGCTGATGGTCGATGCCAAGACCGGCGACCTCTTCATCGTCGCGAAATCCGCCGATGGCACGAGCCCGGTCTATCGGAAAGCGGCCCCACTCGGCAGCGGGGAGCTCGAGAAGATCTCGACCCTTCAGTTCGGATCGGGCTCGTTGCCGGGCGCCAAGCTGACGACGGGCGGGGACATTTCCGCGAGCGGGGACGCGATTCTGATCCGCACCTACGGCAGTGCATTCCTGTTCCGTCGTGCGCCGGGTCAGAGCGTCGCCGCTGCGCTGGCAGGTGAGCCGTGTCCGGTGCCAGTGGCTTCCGAGCCGCAAGGCGAGGCCATCGGTTTCGCAGCGGATGAAACGGGCTACTTCACGCTGAGTGAAGGCACGAAGCAGCCCTTGTATTTCTTTGCCAAGAATTGAGCCGATGGACAAGGCGAGCCTCCTGGCACGAGTGGTCGCGGAGCTCGAGCGCGAGCACGCCACGTTGGTCGCCGCCCAGCGCGGCGCGATCGAGGCGGCGACCCACGAGGAAGCGCGCGCCGAGAGCGACAAGGACATGCGCTCGACCGAGGCGTCCTATCTGGCTCGCGGTCAGGCGCAGCGCGTGGCCGCGTTGGCCACCGAGATCCAGCGCTTGAAGTCCCTCGAGCTCGGAACGTTCGACGCTGGGAGTGCCATTCGAGCCGGGGCGCTCGTGACGCTTCGCGCGGAGGGCAAGCGCTCGGTGGTGTTCGTCCTGCCTGCCGGCGCCGCGGTACGCGTCGAACCGATTCGGGTCATCACGCCAGTTTCCCCGCTCGGCAGTGCCTTGCTCGGCGCTCATGTCGGCGACGTCGTCGAAGTCGAGCGCGGCGAGCGCCTAGATGAATACCAAGTCGTCGCCGTCGAATGAGCCGCGCTACTTCACGATGCCGCAGTCCACGAATTCGAAGTTGGTCTCGATGCGGAAGTTCGAGGCACAGCAGTTCCGTTCCGCGAAGAAGAAGTCCATCGGATAGATCTCACCCGCGGTGAGCCCGAGACTCACGTTCCCTGCCACACCGCCGCTGATCGACTCGGTGAAGCCGAGCCCGCTCTTCACGTCCAACGTCGGGAAGCCCATGGGCGAGGTGATCTCGACTCTGCCCTGGTCCAAGTCGATCTTTCCTTCCATCGGTACGTGGATGCCACCGATGTTCACCGCCAGCTTGCCGTTGATGTAGACGAACACGTCATCGTCGCCGCGGAACAGGAACGAACTTCCAGCTTTGTAGCGGAAGGTGGTGTGAAGCTCGTAGGTGAAGTGGAAGTTCCTCTTCTTGCCGTCGTCGGACGGGAAGAAGTTGCTGTCGGGGTTGCCCGCCTCCGCATCGAACAGCTGCCCATCGATGGGGAAGAAGAACGGCGTCTCGTAGACGAACGTGCCCTTGCCCGAGGGCGTGAGTTGAAAGACCACCTGCTTCGACGCGTTCACGCCGGGAACGTCGCTGAACCACTCGCCGAAATGGCCGGCGCCGGTGGTGCTCGCCGTCTTGGCGCCGCCCGCGTAGACGGGCTTGCTCTTGGGGCCGATCGCCGAACCGAGGGGGCCGACGATCTCCGGATCCCAGGGGCCGCAGTTCAGTCCTTCGGGATCGACCACCTTGACCGGAGAGTCCTTGGAGCACTCGAAGTCGGCATGTGACGAGCGGAAGTCGCGAACCACACCGAGGACCTGCCCGCAGCCGAGACCCGCGTCGGCGGCGCCACCGCCGCTTCCGCCCGCGCCGGTTCCCGCTGCTCCGCCCAGCAGCACCGAACCGCCGCTGCCACCGAGGTGGATGCCGCCCGTGCCGCTCGCGCCGCCTCCCGAGCTGCCCCCGTCGTCATCGGAGCCGCAGGCAGCCGAGGCCGTGACCAAGACGAACGCGGAGATACGGAGGAGGTCCTTGCCGGTCGGCATGGGCGGATTTTCGACCCTCTCTTGGCTCGGGGCAAGCCCACCGTGTCCCCGCGGCGCCTCGTTGCAGAGGAGCATGCCGGCCCCCTATCATTCGGGGGAGGTGAAAGAGTGCGTCGACACGACCTTCCGCGCTTGACCGAACCCCTGGTGCGAGACGGCGGTTCGCTCCGGCCTGCGACCTGGGAGGAAGCCCTGACTCGCGCCGCGCTGGGCATGCGAGAGATCGTGGACCGGAGCGGCCCGCGGAGCTTCGGCATGTTCAGCTGCTCGAAAGCCACGAACGAAGTGAACTTCGTGGCGCAGAAGCTCGTGCGCGTAGCGCTGGGCAGCAACAACATCGACAGCTGCAATCGAACTTGACACGCTCCCAGCGTCGTCGGTCTGGCGACGGTATTCGGGGCGGGTGGCGGAACGAGCTCCTACCGCGAGGTGGAGAGCGCCGACGTCATCGTGCTCTGGGGCTCCAACGCACGCGAGACCCATCCGATCTTCTTTCACCACGTGCTCGCCGCGATCCGCCGTGGGGCAAGGCTCTACGTGGTCGATCCGCGGCGCACCGCTTCAGCCGAATGGGCAGATGGCCACCTGGCGCTCCACGTGGGCAGCGACATCGCGCTCGCTCACGCCGTTGGTCGCGTGATCCTCCACGAAGGGCTCGAGAACACGAGCTTCATCCGGCGAGCGACGAGCGGCTTCGAAGAGTACGCCCGCGCCGTCGAAGGCTGGACGCTCGAGCGGGCCGAGCGCGAGACCGGCGTGCCGGCGCAGGTCATCGCACGACTCGCCCGCGACTACGCCCGGGCCGATCGCGCCCAACTCTGCTGGACGCTCGGCATCACCGAGCACCACAACGCGGTCGACAACGTGCTCGCGCTGATCAACCTGGCGCTGCTCACCGGGCATGTCGGCCGGTACGGCTCGGGACTGAACCCGCTGCGCGGTCAGAACAACGTGCAAGGAGGAGGCGACATGGGCGCGCTCCCGCACAAGCTCGCGGGTTTTCAGGACGTGGAGGATCCGGAAGTGCGCGCCAAGTTCGATCGGGCGTGGGGCACGAAGGTCCTGCCGCAGAAGGGCTGGCACCTGACCCAGATGTTCGAGGCGATGGAGCGAAAGGAGCTCACCTGCCTGTACGTTCTCGGCGAAAACCCCGCTCAGTCCGAGGCCGACTCGGGCCGCACGCTGCGCTTGCTCTCCGAACTCGAGTTCCTCGTCGTGCAAGACCTCTTCCTCACGAAGACGGCGGAGCTCGCCGACGTCGTGCTGCCCGCTGCGGCTGCGTGGTGCGAGTCCGACGGCACGGTGACCAACAGCGAGCGCCGAGTGCAGCGTGTCCGGCGCGCGGTGCCTCCCCCCGCCGGCGCCCGCGACGACATCGAGATCTTGTGCGAGCTCGCGCGAAGGCTGGGACACGATCTCGGTGATCCCACTCCCGAGCAAGTCTGGAACGAAGTGCGAAGCCTGAGCCCGATGCACGCGGGCATGAGCTACGAGCGGCTCGAGAAGCTCGGGGGGATCCAGTGGCCGTGCCCGGACGAGGGGAGCGTGGGGGAGAGTTTCCTGCATGGCCGATTGTGGGAAGAGCCGGTTCGCGGACCCCGCGCGCCGTTCTCGGTGGTGGAGCAGGTTCCGCCCGTCGACCGCTTGGACGACGAATTCCCGCTCCGCCTCACCACGGGCCGCCGCCTCGATTCCTACAACACCGGCGTGCAGTCGGGGGCATTGCCGTCGCCGCTCCGGCGCGGCGAGAGCATCGATCTACATCCGAGCGACGCCGCGAAGTTCGGCGTCAGCGAGGGCCAGCCGGTGCGGGTCCGATCGCGCCGCGGTGCGGTGGTCGCACCGGTGCGGCTCGACCCCGGCCTCCGCCCCGGCCTCGCGTTCATGACCTTCCATTTCCCGGACCAGGTGGATACCAACGCTCTCACCATCGATGCGACGGATCCGAAGAGCGGGACGGCCGAGTTCAAGGCTGCAGCGGTCTGCATCGAGCGCGTCTAGCGCCGTTCCGTCGCCCCCGACCCCGACTCGGAGTATCGTCGCCCCGTGGATCTTCGTGCCCTCGAGCGAGCGCCCAGCGAGGCCGAACGGGCCGCCATCGATGCGGTGCTCGGTCCACGGGACGACGACGCTCCGATCCCCCTGGGCGCGGCGCGCCGGAAGCGCCACCTGCTCCTGCCCGCCTTGCACGCGGTGCAAGCGCGTGTGGGTTGGGTATCTCCAGGCGCCCTCGGCTACATCTGCGAGCGTTTGCACGTGCCTCCCGCCGAAGGTTTCGGTGTGGCCAGCTTCTACGCGCTCTTTGCCCTGACCGAACGACCTCGTGTGGCGCTCCACGTGTGCGACGACGTCGCGTGCAAGCTCGCCGGCGCGGACGCCATCGTCACCGCTCTCGAGCGGAGTGACGGCGACCGCGCGCGCGCCCAGTGGCACCGGAGCCCGTGCCTCGGCATGTGCGAGCGGGCCCCCGCCGCGCTTTGGACCCGCGCGGGCGAGGAGCCGAAGGAGCGCCTCATCGGCGAGCTCGCGCTCGACCAGGCGCTCGCGCTTTCGAACGGGGGCGAGCCACCCGAGATTCCGGATCCAGCGCTCCCGCAAGCGGGAGAATCCGGGCTGCGCTTGCTCGCACGCGCGGGCGTGGTCGACCCATCGAGCTTGATGACTACCGAGCGCACGGGGGCTACCGAGCGCTCCGCCGAGCGCTGGAGCTCGGCTCGCCCGGGGTCCTCCGCGAGCTCGCGGAGTCGGGCCTCGTCGGACGTGGAGGGGCGGCGTTTCCCACTGGGCGAAAGTGGGAAAGCGTGGCGCGCGCGCCCGGCGGTCCTGGGCAAGTACGTGGTGTGCAACGCCGACGAATCCGAGCCGGGGACGTTCAAGGATCGCGTGCTCATGGAGCGTGATCCGTTCGCGCTGATCGAAGCCATGACCATCGCCGGGGTGACCGTCGGCGCGGAGCACGGCTACCTCTACGTACGGGCGGAGTACCCACGCGCAACCGAGCGCCTAGCGCACGCAATCCGCGTCGCGCGCGCGCGCGGCGTTTTGGGCGCCGACCTGCTCGGGCGCGGGCGCTCGTTCGACATCGAGCTTCGCAGAGGCGCCGGCGCCTACATCTGTGGCGAAGAGACCGCGCTTTTCGCGTCCATCGAAGGGTTCCGGGGTGAGCCGCGCACCAAGCCGCCGTTCCCAGTGGAGGCGGGGTTGTTCGGGCGACCCACGGTCGTCAACAACGTCGAGACGCTGGCCAACGTTCCGTTCATCGTAGAGCACGGCGCAAAAGCGTACCGAGCACTCGGGACCGACGGCTCGCCGGGGACGCGGCTCTTTTGCGTGTCGGGCCGCGTGGTCCGCCCCGGCATCTACGAGCTGCCATTCGGCGTGAGCCTCGGCGAGCTGCTCGAGAAGGCCGGCGGCGTGTCGGGAGGTCGCTCGCTGGCTGGCATCCTGCTCGGGGGCGCGGCCGGCACGTTCGTCGGCCCGAGCTCGCTCGGGCTCCCCCTCACGTTCGAGGACAGTCGGAAGGCTGGGGTCACGCTGGGCTCGGGGGTCGTACTGGTGCTCGATGACACGGTGGAGATCCCGGCCCTCCTCGCGCGCATCGCAGCGTTCTTTCGCGACGAGTCCTGTGGCCAGTGCGTGCCCTGTCGTGTCGGTACGGTACGGCAAGAAGAGCTGATCTCCCGGCTGAACGCCGGCGCGCCGCGCGGCGGACTGGAACAGGAGCTCGCGCTCCTCGCCGACCTCGGTCGAGTGATGCGCGATGCGTCCATCTGCGGGCTCGGGCAGACGGCGTCGAGCGCCATCGAGTCCGCGGTGGCGAACCTCGGCGCCTACCAGGGACGGAAACCGTGAAGGTGCGCTTGCCCATGGCGCCGGAGCGGCGCGTCGAGCTCAGCATCGATGACCGCCGCGTCGAAGTGCCGGAGGGCGCCACCCTGCTGGAAGCGTGTCGCCCTCGACATCGACGTGCCGACGCTTTGTCATGCCGAAAACCTCACTCCGGTCAACGTCTGCCGCATTTGCGTGGTCGAGCTGGAGGGCGCACGGACGTTGGTGCCGTCGTGCTCCCGCAGGGTGGAACCAGGGATGAAGGTCCACACCGATTCACCGCGCGTACGGACCGCCCGGAAGCTCGTGATGGAGCTCCTCGCGTCGAGCGTGGATCTCTCCACCGCGCCCGAGGCCCTCGGCTTCCTCGCGCGCTACGGTGGGGACCCCGAACGATTCGGTCCCGCCGCTCCGCCGTCGCCGCCCGGAGAGCGGCAGGCGCGCGTGCCCGGCCATCATGCGGCCGTCGAGGGCTCCGTGGCCGCGAATCTCGCGCAACCCACCAAGGTCGACAACGAGCTCTTCGTTCGGGACTACGGAAAGTGCCTGCTCTGCTACAAGTGCGTGGAAGCTTGCGGCACCGACGCCCAGAACACCTTCGCCATCGCCGTGGCGGGGCGGGGATTCGATGCGCGTATTTCTACTGAGCTCGACGTCGCGTTGCCCGATTCGGCCTGCGTTTTCTGCGGGAATTGCATTGGTGTCTGCCCGACCGGCGCGCTCATGTTCCGCTCGGAGTACGAGCTTCGCGGTCGTGGCGCGTGGGACGAATCGCGCCAGACCCGCACCGACACCGTGTGCGCCTATTGCGGCGTGGGTTGCGTCATCACCCTGCACGCGCAGGACGGTCGCATCGTCAAGGCGACTTCTCCCAGCGATTCCAGCGTGACCGGCGGCCACCTCTGCATCAAGGGCCGTTTCGGTTTCGGCTTCGTTGGCAGCTGAGCCGGACCGGCCGGTCGACTCAAGGCTGCGCGATGCCTGCCGTTCTCTTTTGCGAACGGGAGGACGACATGGAACTCGACAGCGCGCTTCAGGCCCACGCGGATTGGAAGACCAAGCTCAGGATGGCCATCAACAAGCAAGAGAAGGTGGACGCGGTGTCCCTGGGCCGCGACGACTGCTGCGCCCTGGGCAAATGGCTCCACGGCCCCGGCAGGGGGACGCATGGCGCCAAATCGAGCTTCCAGAAGCTGGTCTCGGCCCACGCCTCTTTTCACCGGGAGGCCGGTCGAGTCGCCGAGGCCATCAATCGGGGTGAGTTCGCCCGCGCCACCGAGATGTTGGCGGCAACCAGCGCCTACGGTGCTGCGTCGAGCGGTGTCGGAGTCGCGGTCGTGGCGATGAAGAAGGACCTCTGAGCGCGAGCTCAGTTTGGTGACAGAACGTCGGGAGAAGAGCGGAGGACGACATGGAACTCGACAGCGCGCTTCAGGCCCACGCCGAATGGAAGACGAAGCTGAGGGTCGCCATCACCAAGCACGAGAAGGTCGATGCCACATCCCTCGGCCGCGACGACTGCTGTGCGCTCGGCAAGTGGCTGCACGCCGGCGGAAAAGTCCGGCACGGAAAGCAAGCCGAGTTCCAGAAGCTGCTTTCCGCCCACGCCGCCTTCCACCGGGAGGCGGGTCGAGTTGCCGAGGTGATCAACCGCGGCGAGTACGCTCGCGCCGTCGACATGCTGGGAGCGACGAGCGCCTACGGCGCCGCATCCAACGACGTGGGCGTCGCGATTCTCGCGCTGAAGAAGGTCGCTGGCTGAGGGCGCTCGGGGGCAAGGCTGGAAGCCGTCCGAGGCATCAGCCTTCGGATCGCGCCAGTCCTGCTACTTCGAGAACTTCTCCTTCTTCGGCGTTTTCTTCGGCGGCGAGCTCTTCTGCGGCGCCATCTCCGGTGACGTCTGCTTGGCGCCGGCGCCGGCTGGCGCAGACATCTTCGGCGGGGAGGCGGCGGCAGCAGCCGCAGCCGCTGCGGTGGTGCGGAACGGATCCAACGGATCTTCTTCGATGCCCGTCCCGCCGGTCCAGGCGTACATCGTCGCGGAGCCGGTCCGGCACTCGAGGGCGCAGACCACGGCCGTGTCCAAGGGTGTGCACGAGCAGCCGCCGAGGCGACGGAGTGACGCCGGGAGCGTGAACTCGCTGGGGTCTGGTGCGATCTGGAGAGTCATGGACGGCTCGACCTTCTTCTGCACGACGAGGAGAGCCGTACCGTTGATGGTGTGCTCGCCCTTGTCGACCTTCACGCCCGCGAGCGTGCGTTTGAGACAAGCATCGAAGCTCTTGTCGCCGCTCCAGACCGACTCCGTGAGCGTGGTCTTTCCGTTCGGGTCGACGCTGAATCCCACCCGGAACGCACGTTCGTTGACACCCGAGCTGCGAGGGCAGGCTTTGAGGGCACCGAGCTTGCCTTTCATGCGCTTGGTGAGCTCGCTGCGGCGTGCTTCCAGTGCGGGCGAACCACCGTCGCCCGGTCCTGGCGATCCCTGCACTTCCGCTGCGTAGGCGGTGGTCTTCTTGGGCCCGTCCTCCCATTCGTTCACGGGATAGAGCTTGGGAGCCACGTAGGCGCCCCCGCACGCCGGTGAAAGCCCGAACGAGCACGCTCGCGACATGGCTTCGCGCGCGGCCCCGTCGTCGCGCGCCGATGCGATGCCGTCGAAGCGCGCCGAGGCGAGCAAGGCGCAACCGTACGCGTAGCGCGCTCGGCAGGATTTCTCGAACATGCCCACGGCGAGGGAGGCGTTGCGGCCGACGCTCTGGCCGTCGCGATAGAGGAGGCCCGCGCCGGCGCAGCTCTCGCCGTCACCGTCGCTGCACGACTTCTCGAGTAGCTTCAACGCGGCTGCGTCGTCTTTTGCCGCTCCGGCGCCTTGAACGAAGGCGAGCGCGAGCAGGCGGCATCCCTGAGCGAGGCCTCCGTCACATGCCTTCTTGGCGAGCCCAATGCCGCGGCTCGGTTCCCGCGAGAGCCCTTCGGTACCCGCCAGGGCCAGTCGTGCCCCATCGGCGCAGCTCGGGGCGTCTTTGGCCTCGCAGCCTTTCTCGAAGTTCTTGAGTGCCGCGGCTGGGTCACGCGGGAGGTGTGAGCCCGTGAGGCGCATTCCACCGAGGAAGCGGCAAGCGCTGGCGGTGCCCTGATTGCAGTTTTGCTCGAGCTCCTTCAGCCCCTTGGCGCGCTGCTCCTCGCTGCCGCCGACCAGCTTCGAGGACAGGAGCGCGCAGGCGTCGCCGAACTTGCCATCGCAAGCGCGCTCGAACAGCGCTTTCGCCCGCTCCGCATCCCGCGCCGCACCCGCGCCCTTGTCGAGGTTCAAAGCGAGGTAGTGGCAACCTCGGGCGTCGCCGGCGTTGCAGCCGCGATCGAAGAGCGAGTTCGCCCGCGTGAGATCCTTGTCCTGCTCCGCGAGCACGCCAAGGTTGGTGCAGCCCCGCGCGAATCCCCCCTCGCAGGCCTTCGCGTAGAGCTCGCGCGCCTTGCTGACGTCTTTCGGCAGCGCTTCTCCCACTTCGTAGGCGCGGCCCAGGTTGTTGCAGCCGCGCGAACTGCCGCCATCGCAAGCTTTCTGGGAGAGCTTGGCGGCCTGCTCCGGGTCCGGGTTCACGCCGTGCGCGCCAAAGAACATGAAGCCGAGGGCCGCGCAGCTCCCGGCGTGACCTTTCTCGCACTGGGCGGCGCACTCTTCACGCTGTCCCTCGCGGCACTGGAACGGGAGGCTCGCGCTCGGCGGAGCGCATTTCCCGGCGGTCAGCACCAAGTCCTTCGGGCAGACGTCGACCGTTCCGGCGTTGTCCACGGGTTTCACGTCGATGGCCGTGAGCTCGAGGCGGAGGAGCGCCGCGCACTTTCCGTCGGGCGAGCTCGACTTCGGATCGAAGTTCTTGCAGGCGCTGGCGTCGCCATCACGGTTCTCGGTGCGCTTCGAACTCGAGCTCGCGGCGGACACGCCGCTCCCGAGGATCTCGAGGGCGCCGCTCACCGAACCGGAGGACCCCTGGCGCAGCGCGAACGCGCCGACGAAGGCGCCGCGCACGAAGTGGGTGGCGCCGGCGCAGGCGTTTCCCTTCATTCTCGGTCGCTCGGCTTCGGTCACCGTGGTGCGGCGCATGCCCACCATGATCATCCCGAGGTCCAGCGACGCGTCCCGTGACACTTCCGTCGCGAGCTTCGCGCCGAACGTCGGGAGGTTGACTCGGATCTCGTCGGAGCCCTGGAGACGGACCACCTCTTCTTTCGGGCTCAGGCCGACGAAGCCGTAGCTCCCGTCGATCTTGCAGTCTTTCAGCAGCTGGAGGTGGTTACAGTCGTATTTGACCACGGCCACGCCGTCTTGCATGACGGCTTCGTAGACCGCGCGCTCGTGCGCTTTCAGATCGACGATCAACGGTTGACCGAAGTCGGCGACCGAGTCGCACAGCGAGTTCTGGACGGCAGGCGGCTCGGTTCGAACCAGCTCCCCGCCCTTACCTGGGGTGCCACATCCCATTCCCGCGGCCAGTAGAGTGAGTACGAGGGTGGACACGACTCGAGAAAGGCCCAATCGCATGTGACTTCACGCTCCGTACGAGTTCGCGCGACGGTTGCACGTTCGCCGGCCCTCGTCGAGTCGCCGGAAGAGGCGAAGCGGCCCAGGTGGGATGCCTGGGCCGCTCCTTCGGGTCACTAGGACCGGTGCTTGCCGTCCGCGTCGCCATCGGCGAGCAGCGTCGAGGCCGCCGGAGCGCGCAGACCGATGGCGAAGCGACCACCCGCTTGCGCCATGTCGGTCAAGGTCTGGAGCTCCCGCAGCTTGAAGAGCTCCGGGTTTTGCCGAAGCGCCGCCGCCTGGTCGAGCTCGAGGGCGAGGCGGAGCTCCGCCCGCTCGCGCTCGACTTGCGCGTCCTGGTGAGCCTTCTCCAAGGCGAGCTCCAGGTTGAGCTTGGCCCGAGCACGCTCGACCTCGGCTTGACGCCGCGCGCGCTCGATCTCGGTCTCCATCTGGAGCACCGCCTGGTCGCGCGCCGCCTCGGCCTTGATCTTGGCGGACTCGGCGTCCTTCTTGGCGCGGATGATCTCCGCCTCGGCACGCCGCTCCGTCTCGAGCACCTGGTTCATGATCTCGCGCAAGTTACCTGGGAACACCAGGTCCTTGACGTCTGCACGCAGGATCGCGACACCGTAACCGGTGGCCGTGGCCCGCACGTCCTCGCGCACGGCGTCGGAGATCTCGTTGCGGTCGCTCAAGATGGCCTCGAGCGTCCGGTTCGCGAGGAACCGGCGGGCCGCGAGCTGGACGTCCTCGTAGATGCGCTCCTCGTAGCCCGCCACGTTGTGGAGCGCCGCGACCGGGTCCACGACCTTGAAGTAGACGAGCAGCGAGACGCGGATGGCCACCTTGTCGGCGGTCAGGATCTCCTGACCCTTCAAGGTGAGCGAACGCTCGCGCAGGTCGACGAGCTCCACCTTACGCTCGATCCGAGCGAAGAGCGGGTTCTTGAGCTCGTGCTTACCGGCGTCGAGGGTGCGCACGAACGAACCATCCTCGTAGAGGAGGCCGACGAAAGACTGAGGGATCAAGATGGGATTCATGGGACTACTCCTGGTTCAAGCAAGAAACTGGCGGTTTCGGCACCGACGCACTTAGCAAGGTGTCGGACGACCTCGGGTGGACGACGTGACCTGATCTCTTGGAAGGAGACAGTCGCCCCGATTCGCGATCGGCTCGTGGGGAGCCGAAACCGTGATCTGGGAAAACTCGTGCGAAGCGTGAAAGACGGGGAGACCCGAGCGAGAGTCGAACTCGCCCACGCGGACTTGCAAACCGCGCCGGCCCACCGGGCCATCGGGTCGAACAGAACGGAGTCGGAGCGACGGGCGGGAGTTGCACCCGCATACCAAGAGTGGCGCTCTCGGATCCTGCTGTTGAATGACCGTCGCAGAGAGTGGCCAGCTCGAGCGGACGCGCTACGGCGTGCGCCAAAGCCAGCAGCGGAAACCGGAGGACTCGCACCTCACGCCGGTGGGCGCACTCCCGTCAGCAGCGGGGTTCGTTCCTATGAACGATTCGGTTTCCAGTCGAGCGCAACACCGATGCGTCGCGCGGGTGCTCGAGGAGAGAGTCGAACTCACACGCCCACGAGGGAGCGCCAGGTTCTGAGCCTGGTGCGTCTTCCAGTTCCGCCACTCGAGCTCGTAATCGAAACGGAGGAAGGTGGAGGTCTCGATCCCCAAACCCTTGGGTTCGCACTGCTTTCGACGCAGGCCCGGTCCCATGACCAGTTCACCTTCCATGCGCGCGAGCGCGGTGAGCGCGCTCGGTACGGGGACCAGGACTCGAACCTGGACCGCAGGGCTTCAAAGGCCCGCGTCCTGCCATTGGACCATCCCCGTGTGCGGGACCCGAGAATCGAACTCGGCCGAGCCACCGCGTCAGGGTGGTGTCGTCACCAGACGACGGCGTCCCGCTCGGACGCTACGCGCGGAGTCGAACCGCGACCCGAGTCCGTATGAGAGACTGGTCCCGCCACGGGGCGTAGCGACAGTGCGGAACCCGAGGATCGAACTCGGCTGCTCCACTTCGTGAAAGTGGCGTCGTCACCAGACGAACACGTTCCGCGTCGGCTCGCCCAGCGGCGAGCGCAGCGAGCGTTCCCACGGGGATTCGAGCAACGGCGTGAGCCACGAAGTGGCGAGGGACTGCCTGAAGCCGGGTGGGACGGCGAGCGCAGCGAGCGTTCCCACGGGGATTCGAACCCCGATCCCGAGACTGAGAAACTCGGATCCTGAGCCATTAGAAGATGGGAACCGGTTGGTGACACGAGCAGGTCCGCGAGGAATCGAACCCCGACCGCCGGATTTGGAAACCGGTAGGTCACCACGACCTCGGACCTAGAAACCTAGAGAGCGAGAAGACCGCCAAGGCTGCCAAGGCCGAAGCGAACTGAATCGCGTTTAGGCGAACCGCCAAGGCCGCCAAGGCCGCCAAGACAGAGATTTTTTCGCTGGTCGCGTGACGTCCTGGGTCCCGCGTCGGAGGCGACGCTTTGCATGCGAAGCGAAGCGAATCGCGTTTGGGCGAACCGCCAAGGCCGCCAAGGCCGCCAAGACAGAATTTTCATTCGTCGTGTGAGGTGCTGGGTCCCGCGTCGGAGGCGACGCTTTGCGGACGGATACTGACGTCTTGGGTCTCCGCGTCGGGTTCACGTGGGCTGCTGTGCCGCCCGGGGGGATTCCGGTGGGGTGAGCGGGCCGGAATGAAAAGCCGAGAGCGAAAGAGTGGAACGGCCGGGAGTCGCACCCGGATCTCTGGTTTGCGACACCAGCATCTTCCTGTTGGACGACCGTCCCTTGGGTGACCGACGAGACTCGAACTCGTTCCTGCAGGGCCACGACCTGCCGTGCGTACCGCTACACCACGGCCACAGCGCGTCGGGTTGGAATCGAACCAACACCTCTGGCTCTTCAGACCAGCGCTTCCACCAGGTCAGCTTCCGACGCCCGCTCTACGAGATACGAGGTGACAGAGGAGAGAACACGGAGCCGACAGTGAGAATCGAACTCACGAGCACCTCGCTACGAGGGAGGGTCCCAGCCATTGGGTTGTCGGCGTTGCTCCGGAGGGAATCGAACCCTCGCCGCTCGGAGTAAGAGTCCGGCATGCCACCGCAACACTTCGGAGCAATGGTGCGCGGGGCACCCGCTGCACGGGAGGGATTCGAACCCCCGATGACGCGGTGAACAGCCGCTCGCCTTTCCGCTTGGCTACCGTGCAATCTTCGACGTGGTCTGGACGGCAGGATTCGAACCTGCGATCTCCGGTTCCCGAAACCGGCGCTCTTGCCAGGCTGAGCTACGCCCAGATGTTGCCCGTTTTGCGTCCGGGCCAGACGGGCGACGACTCGACGTTGCGCGGCAGGCTGCGATCTGAGCCTCGGGCTTGGGGATGCCGCGCAGAAGTCGTGCCAGAGTTCGAGCGGGATCGACGAGCGCCCGCATGCGTCGAGCGTCGTCAGGTCTCGACGACGCCGTTCAAGCTGATCATGAAATCGCGCTCGGAGCGATCCTGCAAGAACGCCTGAATCGCGCGCGCCAGCGCCGCAGTGACGAGGCCGATGAGCGGGAGATGCTCGCCGCCCTCGCAGGTGGCTTGCCCCTCGTGATCTTCGGCGTCGGCCACGAAGCGGGCGTCCCAGCGCACGAGGCCGAAGCTTCCGTCCGCGGCCAGCGCGGCATGCACCAGGGGTTTCGTTCGTTCTCGACAGAATTCGCTCACCAGTTTGCGGCTCTTCTCGTTGTCGAAGCAGTCGACGACGAGATCGGCGGTGCCGAGCAGGGCTTCGGTGTTGGTGGCTTCGAGACGGACGCCGAAGGCTTCGGCCTTGACGCCGTGGAAGTTCGCGAGCTGGAGCTTCAGCGCTTCGGCCTTGTTCTTGCCGATGCTCGGCTTCACGAAGGCCTGCGCGGCCAGGTTCTTGGACTCGACTCGATCGAAGTCCACGAACACCAGGGTCGCGGCGAGATTTCGGCACAAGAGCGCGGCGCTCGAGCCGAGGGCACCCACGCCGCAAAACACGATGCGCATGATGCCCTCGACTCTACTCCGCCCGCTCGGCGACGCCGAACGGAACCTTCGGCCGCAGATAGATGCGCTTCTGGCCCCGCGGGCCATCGAAGCGATCCACGACGTAGTGGTCGAAGGCGTGGTGCGGCAGGTTCGCGATGTGGAGACCGCGCAGGCCGCCCGACCGCACGATCTCGACCGCGAAGCGCCGGACGTCGGCGTCCGACGACCAGTCGTCGACGGGCCGCGCGTAGTCCGCGCTCATGCCGTTGTACGTGATGTTCAAGATTGCCATGTCATTCCTCCCCGGGTTTCGGGTTCATGCCGGAGGCCAGGCGCAGGAGCTCGGCCCACCAGGCTTCGTGTTCGCGTTCGATGCGCGTCGTCGTCGCCCCTTCGCGACGCAACGTGCCGTCGGGAGCCACCACGGAGAAGCGCAACGTCTTCCCCAGCGCGCTCTCGAGCGCGAGCATGGTGGTCTCGTCTTCTTGGGAGAACGCCAGGGGGCCGTGGGGGTGACTATGCGCGAGCTCTTCGAGCTCTTGACGATGCTCCCAGATGACCTCCCAGCGACGGCGTGAGTCTGGAAGCGCGTTCGGGCTCGACGAAGCGTCGCAATGGAGCAGCGCCCCGCCGCGCCCGATCAAGAAGAAGACTTCGCGCGCCATGGTTCACCTCCGCGTGATGTTGAGCACGCCGTCGTCCATGCCCTCGCGGATCACCGACGGCAGGCTCTCGAGCGTGACCAAGCGGTCGCTGCCCGAGAGGCAGATGCCGGCGTCGACGACCTGCAGCGTGTGCTCGTCGACCACGCTGATGAAGCGTTGGCCCAAGAAGCGATAGGTGACCTCGATGAGCCCTCCGTCGAGGCTGCGCGAATCCAGGAACTCGGCCCCGGCGACGTCGAGAGCGCGCGCTGCGCGTTCCGCCGGGCTGGCACCTCGAGTTCGGGACGGCGTGGGCGAGGGGAGAGTGGGCCCCGGCCTCCGCCCAGCGCTGCTAAGCCATGCCTCGACCCGCACGCGCTCGAGCTCGCGCTCGGACTCGAGCTCGCGCAAGAGGCGTTCTGCGCCGCTCCGACCCTCTGCTGCGATGGACGCGATGGCTCGTTGTGCTTCGCGCGGAGTGATGGGGACCTCGAGGCGCTCGCTGACGCGGGCCGCGAGCGCGTAGCCGAAGGCGGCGCGTAGCGACGCGGAGACGTGTTTGAGGTCGGGGATGCCGCGCTCCTCTTCGAGCGCCAGGCGCGCGCCTTCTTCGCTCTCGGTCTCGAACTCGAGGCGATCGAACATGAGCTCTCCGCCCGGGTTCTTGCGCGCCAGAATCGGCGCGAGCACCGGGGGCTCCTCCGTGGGGAGGAGCTCCACCGGGCTCGAGTCACGACCCCCGCCGAAGAGCCAGCCGCGCGCGAAATGGCCGCGCACGACGGGCAGTGAGGAAAGGTCCGGAGCGTCGGCGCGGCGGAGGGGGATCGCCGAGCGCCCGGTGAGCTCGAACTCGTAGAAGCCCGGCGGCTGTTCGACACTCACGCCGTAGCGGCGAGAGCCGTCGTGTACGAACCGCCCGCCGAAGTAGGCGAGGACCTTCGTCGCCGCGCGGTTCGAAGCCAAGAACTTCCGATAGTCGAGCTTGGTCACGCCGGGAGCTCCAAGAGCGGAGTGGACATCACGCGCTCGACCCAGCCAAATTGCTTGGTGGGGGCGGCGCGCGGTGCATCGAGCAGCGCTTGGAGCACGCGCGGGACCTGATACGGATCGTCGAACTGGTCGATGGACACCTCGCTGAACGGCAGGCCGAGCGATCGCGCGGCTTCGCGAACCGTGGTGCCACGGCTCACCGATACGTTCACGAGCAGGGCCATGGCGGCCGGGTCGTAGCCCGCCCGCCGGAAGCTCTCGGCGAAGTTGACGCCGGCCTCGCCGGCCTCGTCACCCACGACGATCACGACCAGCTTGGCGCTCCCCGGCACGTTCACGCCCGCGCGGCGGAGCGCGTGCACCGCCGACGAGTGGAGCGTGCCACCTTCCGCGCGGATGCTGCTCAGCATGTGCTGAACGGCGACCCGCGACGGGGCCTTGGGAACGAGCACCGTGCCCATGGTGTCGAAGCTCGCGATGTGGAGCTTCTCGGGCGGAAAACCCGCCAAGATGCGCGATAGCGCTTCCTTCGATTGCTCGATGGCGCCCTGCATGCTCCCGCTCTTGTCGATCAGGAACATGACGCGCACGTCGACCTCGCGAGTGGCGGCCTCGACCGCGTGCTTCGCGGCGTGGTCCGCGGCCTCTTCGAGCTTCTCTTTCAGCGCGGCGTCACGCACGTTCTTGGCGATGTTGAGCGCACGTTGATCCGTGGCGCTCTGTACCGCAGCCTCCCAGCGATCGCGCACCTCGGGCGCCGCAAGCAGGCCCAGGTTCTCGAGGGTGGGAGTCAAGATCCGGAGGTCTCGGTCCGACAAGCTCGGCAAGAGCGCCACCATGATGGCGGGCGTGAGGCCCACGTCCGGCGGTAGCCGCCCGATGACCTCTTTGTACTTGAGCTTCTGCGATTCGATGGCTTCGCAGATTTCGACCTCCGAGAGGCCGTCGAAGCGCTCCCGCTTCTCGAGTACGAGACCATCGAGGCCCACGCTGCGGTGACCGCCTGGAGCCTGCTTCTGCTTCCAGCCGAGGATCTGATAGAAGGCCGCGCTCTCCGGCTTGTAACCGGCCTTGCGCGCGATCTTCTTGATGGTCTCCTTGTAGCCGGCGGCCACCAAACCTTCGAGCATGGGCCGGTTCGCCTCGCGGACGCGCAGCCAGCGAGTGGCAGCGCCCTTCCAGCGACCGAGCGCCGGCTTCTTCGCGGCCGGATCCGAGAAGCCCGCCAAGCGGTTCAATTCGGCGACGTCGCTCGTCTCGAGCAGCTCGGCGACGCGCAGCACCGCCTTGGGCGTCATCATGCGCGTCGACTTCTGCTCGTAGTGGAGCAACATCGCTTCGCCGATGCGACGGTAGTCGTCGTCGTAGAACGCGACCGTGCCGTCGTCGTCGTGGACCGGTTGGCCCGAGCGCTGCTGCACCAGCATGAGGGCGGCGCAGGCGACCTTCAGGTCACGCCACTCCGTCTCTTTCAAGGCGTAGCTCGCGAAGTGAGCCATGAGATCGACGTTGAGTTGGTAGATCTCGAGCAGGCGCGAGTAGAGGGAGGTCGCGGCCGGAACGAACAGACCCGACGCCACCGGCGTGCCGCGCGCGAGCGCGCGGTTCCGCTTTTGGTCCTTGCGCGGGTACCACACGCCTCCGACGTCGAGGCCCGGGCGGTTGTGCCAGAGGTGGGCCGACGAGGAAAGAACGAGGTCGAGTAGCTTTTCGGCCGGTCCGAGCTGGCTCTCGGGCAGCCGCGTTTGCGTGGTCATGGGAGCGACTCCTGTCAGGTCTCGGGATCTTCCCGAGAGTAGAGCTTTCCGCGTCCGAGTGAAGAAGCCGTGGTTTTCGGTCAATAGCCGGGTGCCCTACCGTTGGGCGAGAAGTGCCAATTGGCACTCCGGTGGATTCGAACCACCAACATCCAGGTTGCGTGTAGGGCCTCGTCGAGCGGGCGCGGAAGAGCGGGACCGGAGGTGAACGCGGTCACCTCGGACGGTCGGGAAGCCGGAGACACGGAGTGCCTCGACGGCGCGGTAGCGTGATGGCCGGAGGCAGCGAGTGCCTCGACGGCGCGGAAGAGTGAAGGCCGGAAGCACCGGAGTGCCTCGACGGCCCGGCCCCGTGGTGCGGAGCAGTGCTCCACGGAGCCAACGAGCTCCCCGCGCCCGAGTGAGGAAGCCGTGACTGTTGTCAGTTTCAATGACTGATGCCTTACCCTTAGGCAACAACCCAATTATGGCTAGGTTGGATGGATTCGAACCACCACTAGTTTGCGTGTAGGGCCTCGTCGGCCGGGCGCGGAAAATCTTCGAACCAGCTCTCGAGTGGAAAGGCCATGGTCCTTTCGGGCTGCGGGGCACTGCCCCGCCAAGCGATTGCGTGTAGGGCCCTTCCGGCCGAGAGCTCGGTCCGGTGAATCTTGTTTGCAGGGGCACGCTCCGTGACCCGCGGGTCACTCGAGCCCGAGTGCGGCTGCGGGGAGGGCCGAATCGTGTCGGCGCTCCGCGAGAGAAAAGCGCCACGCGAGCCGCCCGCTCGGGGCGGCCCGCGTGGGCTCAGACGGCGCCGGAGTCGCTGAGAACCAGCGTGAACTCACGCCACTCCGCGGGCGCCGTGGTCGGATCGATCCGCGGCGGCGCGAGCGGCAACGAGCTCGGGCGGTACGGCCGCTTGCGCGGCCACATGCCCGACTCGTCCGGCGTCTTGTTGGATTTCTTGGTGTTGCACGGCATGCAGGCCGTGACGATGTTCTCCCACTCCGTGCGGCCACCGCGCGAACGCGGGTGCACGTGGTCGTACGTGAGCTCGCTCATCGCGAGCTTCTTCTGACAGTACGCGCAGGTGAAGTCGTCCCGCAGGTAGACGTTCATGCGCGAGAACTTCACGCCACGCTTCACGGTCGAGATCTTGCGCTTCAGTCGCACGACCGCCGGCATGCGGATGGTCGTGGACGGCGAACGGATCTCCTCGTCGTACGAGACGACGACGTCGACCTTGTTCAGGAAGACGAGGGTGACCGCGTCCTCCCAGCGGATCACTTTGTGCGGGAAGTACCAGGACGTGAGCACGAGAGTCCTCGTGTGCATGATGGGACCTGCTTTCTGGGGCTATGGGTTCATGGTTTTCGGATTCCTCCATCGAGAGAGGGTGACTCTTCGGGTCTCCCTGCTTGGAGTCGAACCAAGCGCACTCGCCTTCGGACGACGACGCCTGCGGTTCCGGCAGGACAGGGAGCTATTGGCCTCCCTGCTTGGAGTCGAACCAAGCGCAATCGGTTTCGTAAACCAAAGCCTGCAAGATCCGGCAGGACAGGGAGATCGGATGGGAAAAAGCGTGGGCGCCCGCGAAGGGAATCGAACCCTCCTCGCCGGATCGACAATCCGGTCGCCTCGCCAGATGCGTACGCGGGCAGCTCGGGCAGCCGTGGCGGGCCGCCCGTGGAGAGCGGACGCTTCGGCGTTCTGCCGAGCGCCCGCTCTCTTTCGCACGAGTTTTCAAACAACAGGGCGCACGTGTGCGCCGACCCGACGTGGGCCATTCGTTGAAACGGTTCGTTCGACGGGAGTCGAACGGTGGGGCACCGAGGGGTCGAACCTCGATCGACCGGTTAAAAGCCGGCAGCTCTGCCGTTGAGCTAGTACCCCGAGCGAACGTGGGTTCGCGCGGTGTCGTCGATTCGTTCTTCGTGTGTACGCAGTGCGGAGGATGGGATGGAGCTCTCCCGTGTCGTGCACGCTTCGTGTCGCGTGCCGCCAAATGAGAAAGGCCGCCTGGGTCGATCACCGAGGCGGCCTTGCGCGAAGAGCGATGGACTTCGCGCCGCCTCAGGTGACCTGACCTTCGAGCTGGCTATCCGAGAATGCTCCGCGCGCGGCCAGCCACGTCGCACACTCGTGTGCACACGTCGGGCCACGGCGAAGCGCCTCTCGGAGGCGCAGCCCGCTGGGGTTGGGGTTCAAGCTAGACATGATCGAATTGGATTTGGTTGTCGTTCGGTCCGTGTTTCGACTCTGACGATCGAGCGAGAGATTGGATTCACGCGAGGTCGGGTTTGTTCCAAAGGGAAAGTGCGGAAGTCGGAAAAAGCAGAAAACATCGGAAAATAGGCCACAAAAGCAGCGAGGCCGCCGGGGGGAACCAGGCGGCCTCGTCAGGCGCTCCGTCAAACGGGCGCTGGCCGCTCAGGTGTTGCCTCCGACGAAGGCACATCGATCGCGATTCCACGTGATCGATGCACCGGCGCCCGGTTCGCTGGAACCGAGGAGGTGACTGGATGGTGCGAGATGCAAATACATCTGAACGAGGAAAACCCTACACGATCGAACTCGTTCTGTCAACCCGCTCGCGGATGCGAACGTGCCGATCGGCGAGCCCGGCTCGCTCGAGTGGGGGCAATCCGCTCGTCGGCACGCGTTCGTGTGCACTCCTTCGTGACGCTCCGAGTCCGCTCCATCGCGACTTGCGCAGTGCGAGCCCGCCTGCGCGCACGTTCGCGCTCCTCTGCGTTGGGTCGATTCGGTGTTTGCGAGCTCGCGATCGTGTTCGTTGCTGCTCGTTCGGTCGCCTTCTCGCGCGCTCGCTGTGCGTGAAGCTCGCGATCGTGCTCAGGAGCTTGCGTGCGTGCGTGCTCGCGTACGCGAGTCGTACGCGGGACCTGACCCGAGGTTCGTCACGCTGGTGGTGGTGGGCGCGACGACGTGGTGCACCGGGGCTCCGCTGACTCGCCGCGACCGAGCGCGAAAGACGGCGTTGGTTCGGAGGGCGCGTAGTGCGACGCGCACGTTTGTAGGTAGTCGCCGATCTCCGCTGCCCCCTCGAAGGCCCCGGCGCCGCCGATTCCCGGCGCCAGCCGCGCGTGCGGGACCCACGGTGGCCGTCGCGCGCCCGACGCCGTATCCTCTTCGGCGTGAAGCGCGCGGCAGGGTGGCTCATGGTGTCGGCGACGCTCGTCGCTTGTGGCATCGAGGGTTCGGGCGACGACTCGTCGAACGTGGGTGGTTCCGGCAACGGAGGGAGCAGCGGCTCCGGGGTCGGCGGCACAGCGTGGCCCGACTCGGGTGCAGGCGGTAGCGCTGCGAGCGGCGGTGCGCCAGTGGGCGGTGGGGGCACGAGCGGCGGTGGAGGGAGTGGAGGCACGCCGCTCCCGTGCGACAAGCGCTTCAGCTTCTCGGAGAACCCGGCGACGGCAGGCAAGCCGTTTTACGTCACGTTCCAAGACTCACCGGGCTACGTCTACATCGGCATGGACGTTTCGGGTGCGGGCGCGCCCAGCGTGAGTGACCTCCAGATCACGGGGAGCGGCCCCTACTCGTGGCGCTGGCTCGTCTCCGGGCACGGCGCGGGTGTCCTCAAATTCACGTTCACCAAAGACAACGGCACTGCCGTCGCGGGCTGTCAGATCTACTCGAACGGCGGCGCGGGCGGTGGTGGTGGGAGCGGCGGAACCAGCGGCGGCGGAGCTGGCGGAACGAGCGGCGGCGGAGCTGGCGGCGCCAGCGGTGGAGCGGGTGGCACGACGGGAGGTAGCGGCGGAGGCGGAGGAGGTCCCGTGGGCAACTGCTCGGATCAGGCGACGCGCAACCGCTTCGCCATCAACGTCGATCCAGCCAATCCCAAGGGCAACCCCAGCGCGGCGGAGCTCAAGACGCTCGGCGCGCGCTGGGCGCGCATCGAGTGGAAGCAATGGGTGAGCGCGGCCACGCAGAAGGGTCAGATCGCTGCGCTGCGAAGTGGCGGCGTGCGAGTCCTGCTCATCTTCGACTACGCGAGCACATCGGTTGGCTCACCCGGGTCGAGCGCCAGTGCCGCGCAGTGGAACAGCTACGTGACCCAGTACGTGCAAGAGCTCGGCAGCCTGGCCCAGAGTCTCGGCAACGGGGTCGATGGCTGGGAGATCTGGAACGAGCCCGATCTCGCGGCTCAGCCCGGCTACGATCCGTACGTGCCGCCAGCGACCTACGGCAAGCTCCTGAAAGACGCGCAGGCCGCGGTGAAGGCCCACTCGTCGGCGCCCGTGATCGTGGGTGGTCTCGCCTCGGGAAACGCAGGCTATCTGACGCAGGCGAAGAATGCGGTGGGCGGGCTCTTCGCCGACGGCGTCGGCATTCATCCGTACGGACAGCGCGCTCCGGACAACTGGCCCAACGCGAGCTGGGGCTTCGGCAACATGAGCTCGCTCTTCAGCGCGTACCTCGCGTTCGGCAAGCCCGTGTGGGTGACGGAGATCGGCACCGTCGACTCGGGTAACCAAGCCCAATACCTGAAGAACGTCTACGCGCTCGCCGCGGGCTACGGCGCGCAGGTGCCCGTGGTGTTCTGGTTCTGCTGGAGTGACGGAATGGTGTCGCCGTTCGGCGTCTTGGACACCAACGGCGGTCAGAAGCCCTCCTACTCGGCCTTCAAGTCGGTGGCTCCGGCGTGGAATTCCAGCTGCGAATAGCCCAGTGATTTCGTGTCGGCGATCGCCTCCGGGAAGAAACGACCGGGGCAAAGCGTAGGTCGGTTGCCATGAGCACACCCGCCTCCGGCCCCGTGAGCCACGGCCCCCGCCGGACGGCCCAGGGGACCATCGTCGGGATGCCCCCGGTCGTGCGCGAGCCCGCGCGCCTCGGGCTTCAGAGCTCGAGCACGCTCCGTAGCGTGTATGCGCCGGACGAGGCGCCCTGCTCGGATGCGTACCATCCCGAGCGCTGGAGCAATCCTCCGGCAGCGGGGACCGCTCCCATCATTCCGTGCGAAGAGCCCGAAGAGGAAGACGACGCCGAGATCTACGTCCGACCGCGCCCCGCGCCGGCGGCCGAGCGGACGGCGCCGTCGATCACCGCCTGGCCGTCGCTCGATCGAGTCGAGCCACCTCCGGTCGTCGTGGAGTCCGTCGAGTTGCACTCCGTCGCTGTCGAGCTCGACACGGTCGCGGCTGCCACCGAGCTGCACGCGGCCGAGCCAGAGTCACCAGCGTCCCTGGAGCCGCCCACTGCGCGCTGGCACGTCCCCGCCATCGTGGTCCCGGACGACGAACCCGTCGTGTTGCCCTTCCGAGATCGGAACCCAGGGGCCGATCGCCGTCTGCTCGCCATCGGCGGCATCGTCAGTGCCGTCGTGCTCGCGTTCGCGGTGATTGCTCTCCTGTGGCTGTGACATCGGCGAACTCCGCCCTACACTTCCGCCGATGCGAAGTGCCGTGCTCGAGACGAGCCCCCTCGGGTTTCCGTGGGTGACCGTCGATCCGTTCTTGTTCTGCGTTCACCACGACGACGCTTACCCGAAGGGCAACGAGAACCTCGGTCCCGAGGCGTCCCTCGCGGGTCGCGATTTGGGCCAGGACTTCGTCGTGAAAGACGGCTTTCGCATGTACCACGGCCGGGTGGTGCCCGGGTTTCCCCAGCATCCTCACCGTGGGTTCGAGACCGTGACGCTGGCGAGGCGCGGCTACATCGATCACTCCGATTCTCTGGGCGCCGCGGCGCGCTTCGGGAAGGGAGACGCTCAGTGGCTCACCGCGGGCGGCGGCATCGTGCATTCGGAGATGTTCCCGCTCCTCGAACGCGAGCGCGAGAATCCCGTCGAGCTCTTCCAGATTTGGCTCAACTTGCCGCGCGAGGACAAGCTCGCCCCGCCCCACTTCTCGATGCTCTGGAGCCGGGACATCCCGCGCGTCGAGCGACGCGACTCGAACGGACGGCTCACGGAGATCACGATCGTGGCCGGAGCGTTCGATGGTCGTCGACCGCCGCCGCCGCCCCCGCGGTCGTGGGCTGCGCGCGCCGACACCGACGTCGCCATCTGGACGCTGCGCATGGAGCCGGGGGCTCGTCTCGAGCTTCCGGCGGCGACGCACGCTGACGCGCTCCGCACACTCTACTTCTTCGCGGGAGACCACATCACCCTCGGTGGGGAGAAGCTCGACGGGCATTTGGCTGCGCTCGTCGACAGCCAACGGAGCTTCGAGCTCGAAGCGGGCGAGCAAGCGTGCGAGCTCCTCTTGCTCCAAGGTCGCCCCATCGGTGAGCCGGTGGTGCAGCACGGACCGTTCGTGATGACCACGCGTAGCGAAATCGAGCAAGCGTTCTTGGACTATCGGCGCACTGGTTATGGTGGGTGGCCCTGGCCCGCCGACGACCCCGTCCACGGCCGCGACCCGACGCGGTTCGCGAAGCACGCAGACGGTCGCGTGGAGCGCATCAGCGAGTGAGGTGCGGTCAGCGCCGGCGCAGCGCCGTTTCGAGCTCTTCGGCCACCTCCAAGAGCTCTGCTTTCGTCATGCCGAGGGCCTTGGCGGCCTTGGCGTCGCTCTCGGCCCCTTCTTCCAGCAAGAACACGGCGTAGCGTTGCGCCGACGCGCTCACTTTGGCGAGCGCGGCCTTCACGTCGATGGCCACGCGCACATCGCTCATCGCGCGCTCGAGCAGTCGCAAGATGCCGATGGCCCGCAGCTCGCCCGGTTTCTCGTCGCGCCGCGCGACTGGGCGGCGCTTCGGCGCCGATGACTTGCCGAAGCCCGGCGCGCTCCGGCGCTTCTTCAAGCGAGTGAGCAGCGCCTCGCTGGTTTCGAACGGGTAATCGTTGAGCAGCACCAGGGACTCGCCGATCTCTTCGAGGAGGAAACGCAGGAGCGAAACCTGGAGCCCTCCGGCAACCTCGATGTCGCCCGGTCGATCGATGGTGAAGGCGGAGCGACACCGCTGGAAGCGAGCCAGCACGTCTTGCTCGAGCGTCAGGCCGTAGCGAGCATAGGCCGCGCGAACCTCGTCGAGGCTCGGCAGCCGGCCGCCAGGGCCCATCTGCCCCCAATCATCGTCGCAGTCCGGGTGGTCTTCGAGGTACTGCTCGAGCGCGACCTCGACGGCGTTTTCGACGTCGATCATGCGTTTCGGATCGAGCGGGCTCAGGATGGTGAACGTCGCACTCATGTGGCTGCCTTTCTCCGGTGCTCGGTGTCCCGAGCGAGATAGCGCGTCTCCGGGTTTTCTCGCCGCCAGATCACGTGATCCATGAAGTAGTGGTGGATGTTGACGAAGGCGAAAATGGCCGCGAAAAACGGCGTGACGCCGAGGTCGCCCATCTCTCGGGCACCGCGGGCGCCGCGCGGAACCCAGGCCGCGTCGAGCAGCGTCGGCGCCGCGTGGAACAGGAGCCAGCCGAGGCCCAGTGCCGAAGCGAAGAGCAGGCCGACGCGCGTGCGGAGCGGCCGCCCGAAGAGAGGTGGTCCCTCTTCCGCGACCGCTTGGTTCCGCTTCATGACCCAGACGAAGTAGAGATATTGCAGGGAGTGGAGCGCCGGGATGACGTAGACCAGGAGCGGGTCTTTGCTCATGAACACGGTCCAGACCCAGACGCTGACGAAGAAGCACAGGAGCGGACCCGGGGGCACCATTCGCCCCTCGCGACGCCACTTCTGGACGAGTGCGACGAGGACCAGCGCGAGCGACAGAAGCACTGCGACGAGGCCGGCGAGCTCGAGGTTTCGGCCGTGGGCGATGGTCGTGTAGACGACGCCCTTTTCTTCGACGAGCCGGCCAGGGTCGCTGGGCTCGAGCCAGGCGTAGGCCCAGGCGGCGAAGCAGTGGCTCACGAGCACGTAGCGCTCCGTCCTCGTGAACGCGACGCCGCGTCTCAGACAAAGCACGGCGAGCACGCCGAAGCCCTGTTTCACGTAGTGCCATCCGACCAGGACGAACATCAGCTGAATCATCAGGCCGAGGGAGCTCGCCGAGCGCTGGGAGAGGGCATGGCTCACCCAGGCAAGGAGCAGCACGGGAACGACGAACCCCGCCACGACGTAACGAAGGCGCTGGAGACGGCTGGTTTCCGTGCTCCAAACGCGCGCGCGCAGGTCGCGGTAGAAGAGCAAGTAGGACACGGAAAAGTGTGGGTCGTTCAGCACGTGCGCTGCGTAGAACGCGGAGAACCCCACGGCGAGCTCGGCCCGGTCGAGACCGAAGACCCAACGCAGCGCCCAGAGCAGCGGGAAGACGACGAGCGTCGCACCTCCCGAGAGGAGGATTTCCGGGAGCTCGGCGCGCCACGGGCGCGAAAGAGGCGGAGCGGTCAGCGCCACCGGCGGTTGCACGGTTCGAAGCTACCACCGGCGTGCGGGGTCGGTCATGATGCACGGATGCGCTGGGCCGTGCTGCTCGTGACGCTTTCGGGGTTCGCCGCCTGTTCGCGTCCGGTTGCCGAACCCGCGGCAGGTCCCAGCGCGCCGCCGTCGTCGAACTGCTCACCCGTTTTCACGACTTGCGGGTGCCACTACGAGTGCGGCGACCCGGCCGAACCGCGCTCGACCTGCGCAATGGAGTGCGCAGAGGCCCCGCGCGGTGCACCGGTTCCCAAGTGTGCGGTCGTAGCCGGGCGCTGCGTCGCCAGCTAGCGCGTGAAGTGTTCCCGAGCTCGGTACTCGGCGCTCTCGCGGCCCAGGTGGCTTCTCACCCAGCGCTTCGTCGCGCGACGCAAGCGTTCGTCCCAGAGCGCATCGAAGCGCGGTGAGCGGCGGCGCAGCGTTTCCCGCGCGAACACCAGCGGGGCTTCGGTGAGGGGCAAGAACCTCCAGAGCCCTGGACCGGGGAGCTCGTACACGGCCCGAGTCCCGGGCGGGACGAACCAGCTCACGTAGCCACGCTGCATTCCGTGCTCGAAGCGTTTGCGCCAGCGGGCAGCGGCAGCTTCGGTCGGGTTCGGCAAATACGAGGCGAGATAGGACTGCGCGAGCAGCTTGCCGTCGTCGCCCGAGCCGCGCGCCCCCTTGACCATCGACGTGAACATGAGTCCGAGCGCGCGTTCCACGCTATCCGGATAGAACCGCGGCGCTACTCCCATGAGGTGGCCGACGTAGCGCCAGAAGTGGAGCGTCGCTTCGATCTCTTCGCGCGACGTGCGGTAACCGAGGAGCTTCAAGCCGTAGCCAGGCACGAAGCTCCCGCCCATCAACGTGAGGAGTGCGTCCCCTTGGCTGATGGGGACGCCCCACGCCGCGAGATCCCAGCTCGGATGCCGGAGCAGACGCTGCCGCACGAACACGTGCATCAAACGCACGCGGAGTGCCGTCGCGCGTCCGGCGCCGCCCGGCCGGAGCGCACCCGGCTCCGCTACGTCGATCCAGAACGACGCGGTCTCGAGGAAGCGCCGGTTCGCGCTCTCGCCGGTATAGGTTCCGGTGAAGGCGAGGGGTTTCGCGACGCTGTTCTCGCGGTAGCCCTCCAGCGTGATGGCGCCGGCGAACGAGAAGAGGTGCGTCCCCCAACCGCGGAAGACCTTGGCGCCGAGCTCGACGGCTCGCCAGTCGAGCCACTCCGGCTCGGTTTCGATCTCGCGGAACAGCGTACGGAGGGATGCCGGCGCGTCCGGCAACGATTCGACGCCCGAGCGGAGCGCAGCATCGACCCAGCGCCGACCTTCGGCCTGGCCCTGCGGTAGGGACACTTCTTCGACGTAGGCTTCGGCGACCGGGTCGGCGTCGTAGTAGCTCTCTGCCCAAGCGCGGACGAGCTCGTCGGGGAGCCTCGGATCCGTGCGAAACAAGAGCTCGAGGGCGCGCCGGAGTCGCCGCGTCCGTCGCGATTCGATGTGGTCCCAGTAGCGAAACTCGCTGGGGATGCGCCGGGCGGAGCTCACTCTTCACGGATCCTACGTCGCGCACCTCGGCACGGGTAGCGAATTGGTGGCGGGAGCATCATCGCGCGTGACCGCGCACGGAGGTTCGTGCGATGAAGGGCGCGGGGCGAACCAATGGCAACCAAGAAAGCTTCCGTTTCGGTGCTGCTTGCCACGCGCAAAGGCGCGTTCTTGTTCCACGGGGACGCAGCGCGGAAGCGCTGGTCTTTGGACGGCCCCCACTTCCTGGGCCACGTGATCCATCACCTGGTGCTCGACCCGCGCGACGGCCGCACACTCGTCGCCGCGGCGAAGACCGGGCACCTCGGCCCCACCGTCTTTCGCTCCACGAACCGGGGCCGCAGCTGGAAAGAAGCGAAGATACCGCCGGCATTCCCCAAGGCGAAGAAGGGCGAGCCTCTGCGCAGCGTGAACCACACGTTCTGGCTCACGCCCGGCCACCCGAGCGAGAGCGGGGTGTGGTACGCGGGCACGTCGCCCCACGGCCTCTTTCGCTCCGAAGACGGCGGCGACACCTGGGAGCCCGTGTCGGGTCTGAACGACGACCCGCAATACCGGACGTGGATGGGCGGGGCGCAGGACGGCACGCCGGACGGTCCGAAGCTGCACTCGATCATCGTCGATCCGCGCGACGCCCATCACCTCTACCTCGGCATGTCGAGCGGCGGCGTCCACGAGTCGCGCGATCGTGGTCGTTCGTGGCGGCCGCTGGTGAAGGGGCTCGACGTCGTGAGCGGTTTCGATCCCAAGAACATCGCGTTCCACGATCCCCACTGCGTGCGCATCTGCCCGAGCGCACCGGAACGCCTCTACCAGCAGAATCACTGCGGCATCTATCGCATCGATCGGCCTGGCGACACCTGGCAGCGCATCGGGAAACGCATGCCGAAGCAGGTGGGTGACATCGGGTTCCCGCTGGTCGTGCACCCGCGAGACGCCGACGTGGTTTGGGTCCTTCCCATGGACGGCACCAGCGTCTGGCCGCGGACGAGCCCGGGAGGCAAACCGGCGGTCTACGTCACGCGAAACGGCGGCAAGACCTGGCAGCGGCAGACCCAGGGACTTCCGAGCGAGCGAGCGTGGTGGACGGTCAAGCGCCAGGCCATGGCCGCAGATCACGCGGCGCCCGTGGGCATCTACTTCGGAACCACCAGCGGCGAGCTCTGGCAGAGCCGCGACGAAGGGGCGCGCTTCGGGCTCGTAGCGCGCAACTTGCCCGAGATCTACTCGGTGGAGACGGGGGCGTTCCGGTGAAGGTCGGGATCCCGAGCCCGCTCGTGTCGTACACTCGCCAAAGCCAGGTAGAGGCGAGCGGCGCGACCCTGGCAGAAGTGCTCGTGGACCTCGATCGCAAGTTCCCCGGCATCCGCTTTCGCGTGGTCGACGAGCAAGACGCGCTCCGACCCCACATGCGTTTCTTCGTCAACGGCGAGCAGGTGTTTTCCCTAGAGCACGCCCTCTCGCCCAGAGACGAGGTCATGTTGGTCCAGGCTCTCAGCGGGGGGTAGGGTCCATGGAACGCCTGTTGTGGATCGCACTGGCGGGCGCATTGGGGTCGGGCACGCGTTACTTGGTGGGCCTCTGGGCCGGGCAGCGCTTCGGCACCGGGTTCCCCTACGGGACCTTGATCGTGAACGTGACGGGCTGTCTGCTCATCGCCTTCTTGATGGAGCTCGCGCTGAACCTCGCGAGCTTCCCGCCGACACTCCGCCTCGCGCTCACCACGGGCTTTCTCGGCGGGCTCACCACCTACTCGAGTTTCGCCTACGAAACCGCGGAGCTCGCGCGGCAGGGAGCGCGCAGCGCCGCGCTCACGAACTTCCTCGTGACGACCTTGGCGTGTTCCGTCGCCGTGGTCGTGGGGCTTCTGCTCGCGCGCCTGGTGACGCGCGCCTGAAAGGACAGCTCGATGCGTGTGTTGGATGGAGAGCAGATCTTGGTTCGCGTCTTCTCGGGTGAAGGGGCGCAGTTCGGCCGCCAGCCCCTCGCCCGGGCTCTCCTCGAGCGGCTCCGCGCGGAAGGCTTCGCCGGCGCCACGGTGATGCGCGGCGTGGCGGGGTTCGGCGCCGCGAGCGTGATCCACAGCGCGAGCTTGGTGGACCTCTCGGCGGACCTCCCGCTGTCCATCGAGGTCGTGGAAGACGCGGAGCACGTCGAGCGCCTGCTCGTGATCCTCGACGAGATGCTCGAGGGCAGCGCGCTCGTGACCGTCGAGAAGGTTCGAGTGGTGCGCTACGCTCAGAACGCCGGCCGCCCCATGCCGCGGTAGCGGAGCCCCGCCTCGCGCACGCTCTCGGGCATGAGGCAGTTCCGTCCGTCGAACACCCAGTTGCCCCGGAGCAGGCCCTTGATGCGCTCGAAGTCGGGCGAGCGGTATTGGTGCCATTCGGTGGCGACGACCAGCGCGTCTGCGTCCCGGCAAGCTTCGTAGTAGTCGGCCAGGATCTCGACCTTGTCGAGCACCTTCGCCTCTTCGAGGCGCCCGCGGGCCGTGTCGCGAGCCTGCGGATCGGTGGCGCGCACGGTGGCACCCTTGTTCACCAGGTGCTCGATCAGCCGCAGCGCAGGCGCTTCACGGACGTCGTCGGTGCGCGGTTTGAACGCCAGCCCCCAGACGGCGATGCGCTTGCCCGCGAGTCCGCCGAGGTCTCGCTGCATGTGGCCCAGGAGATCCGTGACCGGGGCGTCGTTGGCGTGCGTCGCAGCTTCGGCGACCCCCATTGGGATCCCGAGCTCACGCGCCGTGTGTACCAGCGCGCGCAGGTCCTTGGGGAAGCAGCTCCCGCCGAAACCGAGGCCGGGGTAGAGGAATTGGAGTCCGATGCGTTCATCGCTGCCGACGGCGATGCGCACGTCTTCCGCATCCGCGCCCACCACGTCGCAGAGCCGCGCGATCTCGTTCATGAACGAGATCTTGGTGGCAAGGAGTGCGTTGGCGGCATACTTCACGATCTCGGCGCTCTCGGGGCTCATGCGGTGGATGCGATTGCGCTGGCGATTGAAGGGCGCGTAGAGGCGGGCGAGCACGTCGTAGGCGCCGTCGTCGTCGGTGCCGACCACGATGCGATCGGGCTTCAAGAAGTCGTTGACGGCGTCGCCCTCTTTCAAGAACTCGGGGTTGCTGACCACGCTGATCTTGTGCTTGGCGTGGCGCGCCACCACCTCGCGCACCTTCTTGTTGGTGCCGACGGGCACCGTGCTCTTCATGACGAGCGCGAGATCCCCCGTCGCGACCTTGGCCACGTCCTCCGCCACCTTGAGCACGTGTTGGAGATCGGCCGAGCCATCTTCGTTGGGCGGAGTGCCCACGGCCACGAACACGGCGCGCCGGCCGGCGATGCTCTCGGCGAGGTTCGAGCTGAAGCGGAGCCGGTCGGGGTGGTTGCGCTTCACCAGGTCGTCGAGGCGGGGCTCGAAGAACGGCACTTCTCCCCGGCGCAGCTTCTCGAGCTTCGATTCGTCGACGTCGACGCAAACCACGTCCGTTCCGACGTCGGCGAAACAGGCGCCGGCGACCAGACCCACGTATCCCGAACCCACGACTGCGATGCGCATGGCGGGGTGGATAGCATTTTTTTTCGGTTCGTCGTGCCGTTCGCGGCCGGGCGACCGTGGTGACCGCGCGTGCGCCCAGCCGCGGGCCGCGGCGGCGGAATCGGGAGCCGGTCCAAACCCGCGTTCTCTCGCGGGTCGAGGCGACGTTCCGCCGGCGATTCAGAGCTTGTTCAGCACCACGCTGCGCCACTTGGCAGTCTCGAGCGCGATGACCTGGATGCGTTCGGGACCGCGCTCGAAGGAGCAGTAGTTGCTGGCGCAGCTCTTCTTGGAGAAGCCTTCGCCCAGCAAGGCGCTCTCGAAAGCGCCGGCCCACTTCTCGCGGTTGCCCTTGGTGAATTGCACTTCGAGGCGAGTGGGAGTCGAGCTGCACACGCGGCCTTCGCTCACGGGAAGGCGCAACCCGGTCCAAGGCGCCGTCACGTCCACCGCTCGCTTGCAGCTAGGCGAGTACGTGCCGCCGCCACAAGCGAGGAGCAACGAAAGCGTGAGCGCTGCCGAGACAGCCAGGAAGCCAGGGGGAAAGGGATGCTGAGACATGCGACGCTCCCAAATTGTGCGCCTGTCTCGGCCGCCGCTGGAGCCAGCGGCCGAGACCCCGGGCGCTCGTTCACTTGCAAATGGCGGTTTGGCTCGTGAGAGTCTTGCGGTCACTCACGCGGTAGTACCAACGGTGCTTCCCCTTCCCCTTGGTCGAGCAGATGTTGGCCTTCACTTTGGCGCGAAACGTCTGCCCACACGGCGCGGAGAAGTAATCGTGCGCGAGCCCCTTGGGCTTGCAGGCCTGCGTGTCGAGCATGGCGCCCTCGGCGTCATAGGCGGTCACGTGTCCGCGCTTGCCAGAGTCGGACGTCTCGGTGGCGCCGGCGTTCAGGGTGAAGGTGAGCACGGGCAAAGCGAGCCAAGCGAACATGCGTTTCATCGAACTTCCTCCGTGTGGAGCGGGTGAGCCTCTCGGCGTCGCGCCACGCACGGAGGCCTTTCACCGAACGTGCCAAGTAAGAAACGCCCACGAATCCCGGGGGTCAGCGCTGCGGGTGGGGACGGCGAGTCCCCACCGTTGGGGACCGGGCGTCCCCAGCGCTCAGCGCAGGCCGTTCCGGTAGAGGAGCCGGTAGAGGTACTTGCGATCGACGCCCGCGGTGCGAGCCGCTGCGGACACGTTGCCCGCGTGCTGAGCGAGGAGCTCTTCGAGATACCGCCGTTCGAAGCTCCGGAGGGCGCTTCGCCGCGTATTGGCGTAGCCGTCCGCGACCGCCGCCGTTGCGTCGCCCGGCGGCGTCGGTTCGTCCACTCGGAAGTCGCCCAATGCGAGGGCGCGCTCCACCCAGTTGCGCAGCTCGCGAACGTTGCCCGGCCAGGGGTGTCGGGTCAGAAGTTCCCGGCAGTCGACGCTTCGCAGTCGGTGAGCCTCGGGATGCGCGCTCGCGCCGAGTTGTTCGAGTAGGTTTTCGACCAACTGAGGGAGGTCGTCCGGGCGCTCGCGGAGCGACGGCAGTCGTACTTCCAGCACTGCCAGCCGGTAGTAGAGGTCCGAGCGAAAGCGCTGGGCGTTGACCTCCGCTTTCAAGTTGCGGTTCGTGGCGGCGATTACCCGAACGTCCACCGGTGAGTAGACGGTGGAACCCACGCGCTTCACGTGACGCTTCTCGAGCGCGCGCAGGAGCTTGGGTTGGAGCTCGAGGGGCAGCTCTCCGATTTCGTCGAGAAAGACCGTGCCTCCGTGTGCGGCTTCGAAGGCGCCCTTGTGCAGCTGGTGGGCTCCGGTGAAGGCGCCCTTTTCGTGGCCAAAAAGCTCACTTTCGATCAGGTTTTCCGGCACCGCGCTGCAATCGACGATCACGAATGGCGCCTCGCGGCGTTTGCTGCGGAGGTGGACCGACTCGGCGGCCGACTCCTTGCCGGTCCCGGTCTCGCCGGTGAGGAGCAGCGTGGCATCGCTGGCAGCAGCTTTCTCGAGGAGTGCGAAGGCCGCGCGCATGGGAACCGACACGCCGACCAGGCCGCCGAACGACGACTCGCGAGTGAGCCCCAAGGAGACCGGCACCGCGCCGAGCCCGACCTCGAGCTCGCTGGAGCCGACGACGATGCGACTGCCCGGCGGAATGTGGGCGGACAGAATGCCGATGCCGCCCACGAAGGTTCCGTTTCGGCTCCCCAGATCGGTGAGGAGAATGCGGTTGTCCGAGAGAGACAGCTCGCAGTGAAAACGCGACACCGTGCGATCGGACAGCGTCAGGTCTGCCGTTTCGTGGACCCCGACCACGATGCGATCGCGACTCGCGCTGAACACCTTGCCCAGGTCCGGTCCCGCGACGACGCGCAGCTCGAGCGGCAGAACGGACCAATCGGTGTCGCTGGACGACCGGCTGATGGCGAGCGTGCCGGTCGGGAGCAATTCGCTGTCGTCGACCATCGACAGGGAGCATACATCGAGGGAACACTCCTCGCCGTCCGCGAGTACGATGAAGCGCCCGAGCTCTGATGAACCCGAGTCCCACGCCTACGCTCCCAGGATTCGAGATCACTGGGCCCATCGGCCGCGGCGGCATGGGTGAGGTGTTCGCGGCAGTGCGGCTGGGCCCGGACGGATTCAAGAAGCAGGTGGCGCTCAAGCGCATGCTGTTCGACCCGGCCAGCGACGAGCGAGCTCGCCAGCGCTTCCTGCGGGAAGCGAAGGTCGCGGCCAGGCTCGACCACCCGAACGTGGTCAGCGTCCACGACCTGGTCATGGGCGACGACGGGTACTTCATCGTGATGGAGCGGCTCGCGGGCGCGAGCCTCGACGCGCTCCTGCGGGCCAACCGTGGAGAAACGCCCCCGTGGTGGCTCGTCCTGGAGGTCGCTCGCCAGACTTTGGCCGGGCTCCACTACGTGCACGCGCTCAGTGACGAGCAGGGGCGCCCGCTCGAGGTCGTCCATCGCGACATCACTCCGAAGAACCTCTTCGTCTGCGAGACCGGTGTCGTGAAGATCCTCGACTTCGGTGTGGTTCAAATTGGGGGCGCGAGCGGCGCGCGCAAGCTGACGGAGAGCGGAGTCGTTCACGGCACGCCCTCGTACTTGAGTCCGGAGCTCGCCCGGGGTGACGCCGATCGACGCAGCGACCTGTTCCAGCTCGGTGCCGTGATGTACACCGCCCTCGTCGGCGAGCCTCCATACGGAACGGGCGGTGTGGGTCAGATCCTCACGCGGGCGGTGCTCGGAGAGATCATCCCCGTCGAGACCCGGCGCCCCGACCTGCCGCGCGAGGTCACGGCGCTCATCGAACGTGCCCTCGCACCCGAGCCCGACGCGCGATATCCGACCGCAGCGGCGATGGCCGACGCAGTGGCCGCCGCCATGCGCAACGGGCCGACGGCAAATCCGACCGAGCTCGCGCGTTGGGCACGCGGGCGATTGCCTTCATTTTCTGCCGCTTCGGAGGCCGACGAAGCTCTGGCGACGGCCGAGCCGGAGACCGCCAGTGTTCCAGTCGCCCGCGAGCTCTTGCCGCGGCGTCTAGCGGGTACCGCGTGGACGCTGGAGAGCGAGCTGGGTAGCGGTGGGATGGCGCGCGTATACCGCGGGCGGCGCGACGACGGTCGAGTGGCGGCGCTGAAGGTCCTGCGCCCGGCGTTCATTGCCACGGCCGAACTTCGCGAACGCTTTTTCCGCGAAGCCGATGCCCCGAATCGCCTGGAGCACCCGGCGCTGGCGCGCGTGCTCGAGCGAAACGTCGTCGAGGGAACGGCCTACATCGCGTTCGAGCTCCTCGAAGGCGAGGACCTGGAAGCTCGAGTCCGCCGGCGGGGGCCGCTTCCCGTCGCAGAAGCAGTCGGCCATGCGCGCGCGCTCCTCGAGGTGCTCGCTCACGCTCACGCACGCGGTGCCCTGCATCGTGACGTCAAGCCCGCGAACGTGTTCATTACCGCAGGCGGCGAGCTGAAGCTTCTGGACTTCGGGCTCGTGCGCCTCACGGATGCGCTCGACCCCGAGCTATTGACGCGAGAGGGGACGCTGCTCGGAAGCCTCGCGTACATGTCCCCCGAGCAGGCGCGTGGCGAGATCTCCCGCCTCGACGCGCGCACGGACGTGTTCGCCGTTGGGGCCACCCTGTTTCATCTGCTCGCCGGACGGCCGCCGCGTCGCGCCACGCAAGGGCCGACCTGGATCGGCAAGGCCGCGACCGAGCCGGTGCCCCCTCTCGCGAGCGCGGCGCCCGACGTTCCAAAGTCGGTGGCCGCGGCCGTGGACCGGGCCCTCGAGTTCCAGCCAGAGCGCCGCTTCCCCGACGCAGGGGCGTTCTTGGCGACCTTGGCGGCGCTGCAGGGTGGCGAGGACATCGGACCGAACGGGACGGTGCTCGCCCCGCCGCCGCCGGAGGTCATGGCGCAGCCGGTCGCGCTGCCCCTGGCGCCGCCGCCAGGTCCGCGGCGTTTGCAGCGCAAGACCCGGCTCGGGATCGGCATCGGGGCTCTTGCGGCAGCCTTCGGGCTCGTCGCCGCCTCGCTTGCCGGGCTGGCGTTCCTTTGGTTTCAGTGGGGCCCCGACTCGGAAGCTCCGGCGAAGCTGCTCCGCATTTCATTGTCGCAACTGCTGAAGGAGTACCAGCTGAACGCTGCCGTTGCGGACCAGCGTTACAAGGGCAATTGGGTAGAGACCGACGGCACGCTCACGGTCGTGCAACGCACCAAAGACGGCACGCTCTACGTCGGACTCACGGACAACAAGGTCCTGCTGGTGACGGAACTCGTCTGTTGGCTGCCGCGAGAGCGCGACGTCGCACCGTTCGCCCAGGGCCAACACCGCGTCGTTCGAGGCAAGGTGAAAGGCAAGGGCCGCGCGGTCGAGCTGGAATTCTGCGATGTGGTGCGTTGAGAGCGCTCGTCAGCCGCACTGAGTGCTGCACTTCTGTGACAGGCATTGTAGGCCCGCGTACCAGGACGCCCACACCACGTCGTTCGTCGGACAGATGGCGAGCAGGCAACTCTTCAAGTTGGCCGCCGAGCCCTGGAAGCAGGTATTTGCTGCGGTCTGATTCTGGGCGAGGCACTGATCGAAAGCAGCGCAGCTCGCGCTCTTCTTGAAGCACGACTCGAGCAACATGCAGCAGTTCGCGCCTGCGCAGGCGTTGCATGCTGCACTGGCCCCGGAAATCTCGACGCTGCACGCGCCGCCCGAGCCTCCGGCGCCTCCGCCTCCCGTCGCACCGACGCCGCCCGAGCCTCCGCCGCCGAAGCCGCCACCCCCCGAGGCGCCGACGCCGCCCGAGCCGCCGCCGCCGAAGCCCCCACCTCCGGGGCCGCCGCCCTCGCCGCCCGAGCCGCTCGACAGGCACGCGCCGCCGACGCAAGTCACGGTCCAGTTGCAGCTGCCGCCGGAGTAGGTGCAGTTCCCGCTCCCGCTCTTGCCGGCGATGTTGCCAGAGCAGTGGCTGTCTTGGTCGCCGAAGACCAGGCTGCTGTCGCTGACGCTCCCGGTCATCCCCGACCCCGAGACGTCGCAGTTCATCGACACCTGGCACTCGTTCTGGAAGATGGTGCAATGCGAGTCGGCGCAATTGCCGCTCACCGAGTACTCACCAGCGATTTGCGGACACGAATCGCTCGAGTCGTTCTTGCTGCTGCACCCGGGCGAAAGCACCACCAACAAACCGACTGCGAAGACGACCGAGCGCAACATGGGGCACCTCCCGAGGAGCCCACTAGCAAGGGCGGTGCCGCTCCGAGTCGGGGGTTTTCACTGGCCTCGCCCCGACTTCGCGCACCGCTTGCGTAGCTCGCGCCGAATCGCGCAACGAAACGCAGATGTTCTAGGCTTGCGCCATGCGCCGCGTGTTCCTCGCCTGCCTCGGCCCGCTGTGGTTCGCCTGTGCTGGATCGGGCCATCCCGGAAGCCACGCCGGGCCCTCCGAACCCGCTCCCGCGCCGCCGGCAGCCAGCAGCGCTTCGCATCCGCGTCCCCTCGCCGCTGCCATCGCGACACGCTCGCGCTACGAAGCCGGCCCTGTGTTCGCCGCGCTCGGGGACGGTCGCAAGGGCGCCGTCACGGGCGGGCGGCGCGTCGTGATCACGGGTTCGAAGCCAACGGTGTTGGACGCCGAAGGGGTGGCTGACCTGGGGCATGGCCATCGCATTCCGGATGCCCTCGGCGGCGGTTTCCTGTTCGTGGGCAGGCACAGCCTCCGCTTCGCGGAGCGCTTCGACGGAGCGCTCGTCTCCATCGTGGCTGCGAGCGCCTCGCCCGCGGAGCTCGTCGTGGGCGTCGGATACCGGCGGGTCTTCACGCGCGTCGGAACTGCGATGCCCGAGCTTCACTCGCTCCCCGACGGAAAGCCCATGGCGCTCGAGCCCAAGGGCATCACCCAGTTGTTCGGCGCGCCCGGTGGCTACGCCGCGGCGTTGGGACCGAAGGGCGAGCTTTGGTTCTCCGCGGCAGGGGGAAAGCCGTGGCGCCGTCTGGTTGCGCCACCGCTCGACTACCTGCGGTACGACGGTCACTCCATCGTCCTCGACAGCGAACGCGATCGACTCCGCCTCGGGCCGGACGGCAAGCTCGCCCTCCGCAAAGAGGAACCGGGGCTCACCGTGGCGTCCAACGTAGACGCCTTCCAGGACCCGTTTCCGGACTTCTCCAAGCCGCCGCCGGAGAGCGATCTGACCCGTCTTCTGACCCCTCTCACCCACGCTTTCGACGCGGACCTCGCGCTCTTGATCCACGAGGCCGATCTCCTGTTCGTCGATGCCAAGACCGGCGCCCTACGGGAGAAGCAGGCCGCCGCCTTTCCGGGAATGGACTCGTGCTTCCTGTTGCGTGGTGGGAGTCCGAGCTTCGCGCGCTGCTCGCCCGCCCTCGCGGTCTTTCGCATCGATGGGCCCGGCAAGAAGCCGGTACTCGAGAGGAGTTTCCGGAGCGACCCCGGAGCGCTGGTCGGACCCACCGACGAACGCGCACCGCTCACGTTCAGCGGACGCTGCGACGGCACCAAGGACTTCGCGCGCTTTTGCCTGCGCAAGAGCGCTGACGACTGGCAGGAGACCAGCCCGGTTCCGGACCCCGAAGGGGTGCTCGCGAAGTTGGATTTCATCGTCCACGTCGCGAGCGGCAGGGAAGGGCACCCGTTCGCGTTCGGCTGGACGAGTGAGCACGAGCTGGTCATCGTGGACGGCCACGCGAAGAAGGTGAGGCGCATCGCGAAGAACGCGCTGCCAGACTGGGCGCGAGACGCCATCGATTGGTATGCCTTGACCGTCGACGGATCGACGCTCCGGTTCCTGCTCGCGAGTCGCGGCCGAGGGGCAGCTGGAGTGCTCGAGATCCGTCCGAGCGACCAGATCGTTGCCGAACGACTCGACGGCAGGCTCGCAGCCCGTGGCTCTCGCGGACTCTTCCTCTCGCGCACGGGAACGTTGCGCGAGACCCTGGACGCCGGGCGCAGCTTTCACGATGTCGCGTCGCCACCCGGCGGGCCGCCGGGCGACGGCGAGCTCTTCGGTTGCACGGATACCGGATGCGAGCTCGGCCCCTGGCACCGCGTCGGCTGGGGGCCGTCCGTTCCGGTTCCGCCGGAGGGTTGAACCCGGATCAGAGCGGCTTGCCACACGCGAGCGGCGGCGCCTGCCCGCTGAGCCCGCCTTTGGGCGCGCCGAGGTCCACGCCCGCCTTGCCCGCGCCCAGGATCGGCGCGCCGGGCTTGGGCTGGAAGTTCCCGAGCACTGGCGGCTTCTGCGTGAGGTCGACGTTGGAGTCGACGAAAAGCGCGCTCGGGGGACCCGCCGAGATCGAGTGAGCGTCGAAGCCGCTCTGCTTCCACTCGGTGAGCGAGGCCGCTCCGCCGCCGTTCGTGTACCACAGCAGGTCGCCGGCGTCGGCGCGGTAGAGGTCGTTGTAGTCGCTCGTACCGAGGGCGTGCACATCGAACGTGAAGCCGCCGTTGGAAAGGATGACGTTGTTCTCGAACGAGATCTCGCCCGTGAGCTCGTCGTGAACGCCGCGACCTGCGCGCGCGACGATGGTGTTGCCGGCGACGGTGACCGAACTCCCGCTCCCGAACGCCGATAGCTCGAGCACCGCCACCGAGGTGCCTTCCGAGAGCAGCAAGTTGTCGAGCACGATACTGTGATCGCCGGTCTCGGAGGCCTGGAACATGATGGCGTCGGGGCCGCGGCTCAGGATGCGGTTGCCGACGAACACGTTGTCCCGCGGCAATCCTGCGATGGTGGTGTCGCCGCTGTTGATCTTCACGGTGTGGCCGTCGTTGTCGTCGAGGCGGACGACGGTGTCGTTCAGCCACTGATTGCACGACGAGCCATTGCGGATGGTCATCATGTCCGCGCCCGCCGACGTGGCCTCGAACACGAAGCGGCAGCCCGAGAACGTGTTGCGATGGCTCTGGTACATGGCGAGGAAGGCCGCACCGGAGCCGATGACGGCGCCCGTGAACTCCGCCGTCACGTTCTCGAGTCGGCAGTCGCGTGCCGAGTTCAACACGATGAACTTCTCCATCGAGCCCGTGCCGGTCACCACGAGGTTCTTCACCACCACGCCGCTCGTCACCGGGGGTACGCCGTCGGGTGCCTTGGCGATGGTCAAGAAGCGACCGCCGTTCGGGTAGTGCACGCCGTGCCCTTTGCCGTCGAGCACGACGTCGTTGGCAGCGATCTCGAACGTCTCGCCGGTCGAAGGCACGTCGCTCTCGAGGCAGTAATGCCGGCCTGGGACGTCGAGCTTCTTGGGTCCGGTCAGAACTTCGTCGCACACCGTCGGGCTGCCCCCGCTTCCGCCGCTGCCCGCGCTTCCGCCGCTGCCCGCGTTGCCTCCGCTCGCGCCGCCGCTTCCGCCGGCGCCGCCCGTGCCAGCGCCGGAAGCGCCGCCCGTCGACGACCCTCCGGTGGACGTGGTGCCCCCACCGCCCGAGCTCTTCGCCCCCGAGGAGTCCTCGCCTCCACACGCCAGCGTCAGACCCCCGAGGCAGCAGCAAGTCATTGCGAGAAGTAGGCGGCCCATCGTGCTTCGAGAGTACCAGAGCGCAGGATTTTCTGTGCAACGACGGACGAGCTGGCCCATGCTCCGAGTGGCACGGAGGAGCACATGAAGCGGCTCGTCGTTCGGCATTGGCTCGCAGTCCTCGCGCTGGCGGTCGGTCTCTTCGTCGGCAAGAGCGCTGCGGCACAGGTTTCCATCCCCGCCCCGGCAACGCCGGTCACGGAGAACTTCGACAGTCTCGCCAACTCCGGGACCTCGAGCGCGATGCCCGCAGGCTGGGCGTTCTCCGAGGCGGGCACCGGCGCCAATACGACGTACACGGCCGGAACGGGCAGCGCGACGACGGGTGATACGTACTCCTTCGGAGCGTCGGGCTCGAACGAACGCGCCCTCGGTGCGCTCCGCAGCGGAAGCGTGGCCTCCACCTGGGGGGCGTCGTTCGTCAACGACACCGGCTCTCCCATCGTCGCGCTGGCCATCGCCTTCGTGGGTGAGGAATGGAGGCTCGGTGCCGCCGGGCGTGTCGACCAGGTCGACTTTCAGTACAGCCTCGACGCGACGAGTCTCACCACCGGCACCTGGGTCGACGTGAACGCCCTCGACTTCGTGACGCCCGATCAAGTCGCGCCGACGGGAGCCAAGAACGGCAACGCCGCAGGCGAACGAACCGCGCTGAGCGGCAGCATCAGCGGCTTCTCCATCGCGCCGGGCGGCGTGTTCTGGATTCGCTGGGTCGACGCCGACGTGACGGGCTCCGACGACGGCCTCGCCATCGACGACTTCTCCATCTCCGCCACCGTCTGCTCCTGCGTCGATCAGGGCGCAGCGAGCTGCGGCACGAACGGCACGTGCGATGCCTTCGGCACCTGTCTCACCTACGCCGCCGGCACCACTTGTCGCGTCAGTGCGGGCGAATGCGACGTGGCGGAGACATGTCCGGGCGGCGGCGGCGCCTGCCCGGCGGACGGCCTGGCGGGTCAGGGTTCGAGCTGCACGGACGACGCGAACCCTTGCACGGCGGACGTCTGCGACGGCGTGACCACGACCTGCCAGCACCCCGCCGGCAACGCCGGCGCGACCTGCAACGACGGCGCGCCGGGGACGTGCTGTGGCTCCACGACCACGTGCTGCACCGGCGCCAACTGCTGCTCGTCCGGGGGTTTTTGCACGTCCGGCACCGCCACCGGGAGCTGCGGTGCGTCCGGCTCTGCGTGCGCCGACTGCAACGACACGAGCGCGTGCACGGCCGACGCATGCGGGTCGGGGACGTGCACGCACACGCCGGTGGGCTGTGATGACGGCAACGTCTGTACCGCGGACTCTTGCACCGATTCGAGTGGTTGCAGCCATGCCCCCGTGGGCAATGGCACGCCCTGCTCGGACGGGAACCCGTGCAACGGGCTCGAGACCTGTCAGACCGGTACGTGCAGCGGCGGAACTCCACCGAACTGCGACGACGCGAACCCTTGTACCGCCGACGCCTGCGACGCGGTGCTCGGGTGCACGCACACCCCCGTGGGCAACGGCAGCGGGTGCTCGGATGGCAACGTGTGCAATGGCACGGAGACGTGCCAGAGCGGAGTCTGCACCGCGGGCTCCCCGCTTGCGTGCGACGACTCGAATCCGTGTACGTCGGACAGCTGCGACTCGGTCCTAGGCTGCCAGCACGCGGCGGTCGGGAACGGAACGAGTTGCACCGACGGCAATGCCTGCAACGGGCTCGAGACCTGTCAGGCGGGCACGTGCAGCGCAGGCGCGGCCCCGAACTGCGACGATTCGAACCCTTGCACAGCCGATGCCTGCGATTCGGCGCTCGGATGCACTCACACCCCAGTCGGAAACGGTACCGGCTGCACCGACGGCAACGTGTGCAACGGCGCCGAGACGTGCCAGGGCGGCGTGTGCACGCCGGGCGTCGCGCTCGCCTGCGACGACTCGAATACATGCACAGCGGACAGCTGCGACTCGGTTCTAGGCTGCCAGCACGCGGCCGTGGGCAATGGAACGAGCTGTTCGACGGAAACCCCTGCAACGGCGCCGAGACGTGTCAGGCGGGGAGCTGCGCGTCGGGATCGCCGCTCGACTGCGACGACGCCAACGTGTGCACCGTGGACAGCTGCAGCGCGGCTCAAGGTTGCCAGCACGCCAATGCACCCGCCAACACGCCTTGCAGCGACGGCAGCGCCTGCACGCAGGGCGACACCTGCAACGCTGGGACTTGCCAGGCGGGGGCCGCCGTTTCCTGCGATGACAACAACGTCTGCACGACCGACTCGTGCAATCCGGCGAGCGGCTGCGCGCACGCGAACGTGACCAATGGGACGACCTGCGACGACGGCAACGACTGCTCGTCCGCCAGCGCTTGCACCAACGGACAGTGCCAAGCAACCGTGGGGAAAGACTGTAACGACGGCAATCCGTGTACGGTCGACTCCTGTGACGTGAACACCCAGGCGTGCGCCCACGCCCCGGCGACAGCAGGCACCGCGTGCAACGACGGGAATGCGTGTACGCAGAACGACACGTGTGTAGCGGGCACCTGCACGGGCGGCGGCGCCGTGAGCTGCGGTGACACCAACCCGTGCACACAGGACGGCTGCAACCCGGCCAGCGGCTGCACGCACACCGCCCTGAACGGGACGGATTGCAGCGACGGGGACCCGTGCACCATCGACGACATCTGCGTCCAGAGCACGTGCACGGCAGGCAGCGGAGCGTGTAAGGCGTCCGACGAGTGCCATCTCGACGGGCAGTGCAACACGCAGAACGGCATCTGCACGGATCAGCCGAAGCCGGATGGAACGGCTTGCTCCATCGGGGAATGCAAGGCGGGGGTGTGCACGACCACGAGCCCCGATGCCGGGGACGGAGGCGGCGGCAGCGCGGGCGCGGGTGGGGCCGCGGGCTCGGGCACGGGCGGCGCAGCAGGTGGCGGTGGCGTCGCGGGCAGCGGCACTGGCGGCAGCGGCGGCTTCCTCATCGGAGGCAGCGGTGGCAAGGACGGGGGTGGCGGCAGTGATGCGGGTGTCGACGGGGGTGCGGGTATCGGTGGAGGCGTCGCTTCGGGATCGGGCGACGACGGCGGCTGCGGCTGTCGCACCACGCCCGCGAACAGGACCTCGCCGCTCGCGCTCTTGCTTCTCGGCCTCGGCGCGCTCGTGCGCAGGCGTCGAGCTCGCGCCTGAGCGATCTCAGGCTGGGCCCTGGAGCGCGCAGAAGCCGCCGATGCACTCGATCTTCGAGCCCGGTGGCTTGCAGCAGTCGGCGACCGTCGTGCACTTCTCGCCGGTCTTCGAGCACTGATTGGTGGGCGGCGGCACGCATTTGAAAGTGCCGTCGCCCTGTTCGCGGCAGAAGCCCGTACAGCACTCGAAACCCTCGTTGCAGTCGAGGCCGTTCTGCTTGCAAGGTTCGAGCGCCCAGTAGCCGCTCATGTTGACGGTGCTGAGGTCTTGTCCCGGGAGCCAGAACGCCGGATGGCTCGGATCCTTGCCGGCGGTCGGATTCACGTCGATGGCAGCGACCCAGAGCTGCTTCCGGTTCTCGAGCGTGGGGTCGCTGGTCGAAAGCATGCGGTTTCCGTAGTCGCGCGGACTGAAGAACACGACCCAGATGTAGCCGCCGACGGCGATGGGATTCACAGTCGGCTGGTAGCTCCGCTGGCGGTTCCGCGGTTCCAGCGTCGCGCCGCTCGCGGCGTCCAGGCTGAGCTCTCCGACTGCGCCGGCGACGTCCGCCATGAACAGCGTGTCGTGCCCGGTCTTCTCCGGCGCCGCTCCGTACTTGGCTCGGCTGTAGTCGCCCTTCTGATAGACGATCCACTTGCTGTCGGGTGAGAAGCTCGGGAAGGCGATGGCCAGGTTGCCGCCGGGCGCGACCTGCTTGCGATTCTTGAAGCTCAGGGTCGTCGCGTCGAACTCGAACACGTCGAGATCCGCTCGCGAGAACTCGACGGGGTAGGCCCCCGTCACGTTGCTGGAGAACGCCAACAGCTTTCCGTCGGGAGAAAACGCCGGGTCCGCGACCTTGTCGGCAATGGAGTCGAGCGCGCTCGGCACGAGTGCGCCGGTCTTCGCGTTCATCAACTTCATGTGCATCGCCAGGTCGTTCTCGACGACGTAGGCGCCGTCGGGGGTGATGCCGAGGTAGATGGCCGTGGAGGTGTAGGGGGTGATCTGGGCGACGCTCGGCGTGCTCTGGGTGAGATCCAGCGTGCCCCACGGGCTCGCCGTCGACCCCTTCTTCTCGAACACCGTGGCGAGCGTCGAGCCGTCTTTGCTCACCGTGTGGCACGCGACGCAGCGCTTGTTGTTGGCGCCGGCCTCCCAGGGCGGCGTAGTGCCGTTGTAACTGGCGGGCGCCGGCGTTCCGAGCTGATCGGCAGGGCCGGGATCGAAGACGGGCACCGGACTCGACGCGCCCGGTGCGATCCGCATCAGCGTGCCCGTGTTCACCGCCCAGTAATAGATGGTCCCGCGCAAGCTGCCCTGCGCGATGGTCCAGCTCTCCGTCATGGGCTGGTGAGCGGCGCCGCCCGCGTCGAGGCGCGAAACCTTCACGCTCACCGGGCTCCCGTCGCTGCTCTCGGTCAAGGACTGCCACTGGTCCTTGTTCATGAGGAAGCGACTCGGCGGATCCGCCGTCACGAAGCTCGTGATCGACACGGCCTTGTCGACGATCTCGATCTTGTACTTGTCGCCGGCCGCCCCCCCGGACCACATGAGCTCGGGCGGAAGGATGCCGCGCGCGAACACCGTGGCGTCGTACGGGTAGAGCAAGGTGCCGCTCGAAGCCGTGTCCGGAGTCTTGAATTTGTCCTGGTCCGACTGGGGAAGGCCGGCGGGGTTCTCCTCGAACGCGAGCTCGATGGTGGCCTGCGCGGTCGCCGTCAGCGTGCCGACCGTTGCGGTGACGGTGCCGACGCCGCCCTTCTTGCCGTGGGGGGCGAGGCTGCCCGTGCCGTTGATGGCGCCGAGGTCGACGCGGTCGAAGCTCCACGCCGCCTGCACGTTGCCGGTGGCTCCACCCTTGTAGGTGGCGACGGCAGTGAACTGCCCGGGTGTCGCGACGCCGTTCACGACCTTCAGCGTCAGCGTGGGCGGATTGACCGCGAGCGCCGTGATCTCCGAGCTCGGCGCGTCGAACACGATCCCGGAATCTCCCGACGTGCCGCCCCCGCCGCTGCCGCTCGTGCCGCCACCGCCGGAGACAGCTCCCGTTCCGCCCGCCGTCCCTCCACCGTCGTCACCGCCGCAGGCGTGGGCTGCGGTGAGAGCCAAGACCACGGCAAACGTCGTGCGGCTTCTGAGCGACATGGGCGAACCTCCTCGAGCTTCGATCAGGCTACATGACCGTCTCGACCTCGGCGACAGAATCGGAGCGTCGCGCCGGCATGCCGCGCCCGGGCAGGGTTGGTGGCCCGGGGCGACGCGCCTTCCCGCGGCCATCGGGCGGGAGTAGCCTCGGCTCGAGTGAAGCGCGACGAGCTCGAAGAAGCGGCGCGGGATGCGACGACGAAAGCGGCGCTCCGCGCGGCGAAGGACGCCGCCAGGCAGGCCCTCGACGACGTCTTCACGAGCGAAGAGGACCGCCAGAAGCGCGAAGCCGAAGCCAAGGAGCAAAAGGCCAAGAAGCGGAAGCGACTCCTCTGGCTCGTCCTCGCGGGCACGCTGCTCCTGCTCGGCCTGGTCGGCCTCGCGCTCGCCTATTGGTATTGGTTCTTGCTGGCGGGGGTCGTCGCGCTAGCAGCGCTGTACGCGCGCCATCGCTTTCGGTCCTGGCGAACCGAGCGAGCGGAGCGAGCGTCCACACCGGAGAAGAAGACGCGCGTGAGCGCGGTCGAAACGGCCCGGCGGCTGGCCGAGCCCCCCGCACCTGCCGAAGGCTCGGCCGAACACGAAGCCGGCGTCGAAGACGAGCTCCGCGCGTTGAAGCAGAAACTCAGGAAGTGAAGCTTCGTCAGCTGCCGCCTGCGACCTCGAGCTGGGTGGCAGCCGCTTCGCTCTTCTTCTCCGGCTCGTAATAGAGGTAGGCCTTGGCGCCGCCGTCGCTGGCCTTTACGGGCATGGTGGCGACGAGGTGATACTGGAAGGTCTCGCTCATCGATGCGGGCAGCGCGCTGAGGTACAGCGTGAGTTGCTTGCCCGTGAGCTCGTAGCTCGAAAGCTTGCCGGCGGTCTTCTCGGCGTCGAGGTCGGCGGTCTCGACGGCGAAGCCGGGGGGCAGACCGATGGTGAGGATCACCATGTTCTGCACGCTCGTCGTGTTGTTGGTCACCTTGACGCTCGCGAGCACGGTGTCGTTCAGCGAGAGCGCAGTCTTGTCGTAGCTGACGCTGACGGAAAGCGGGCCGCTCGGCTCGGCGGGCACCTCGGACCACGGCACGTGGTGGCGGGTCACGACGTTGTAGCTGACCTTGCCGGTGCCCGTGAACGCGAGCCCGACCTCGTGGGCACCGAGTGTGGCGAGGGAGCTCATGTCCACGACGGTCATCACGTCGGGCTTGTCCGCCGTGAGGGCCAATGTGGAGAACGGCGCTCCGTCGACGCTGACACTGAAGGTCCCCACTGCACCCTGGGTGCCCTTTTCGGCTGCCAGGATCAGCGTGCGGAGCGTCCAGATCGTGGCCTGGGTCGAGCCGAAGTTCCCGGCGGGGTCTTTGGCGGCCACGAGGTACTCGAGCGCGCCGTCCACCGAGCTCTTGTAGCTGCCCGCGAGCAGGAAGGCGTGCGCGACCAACGCGGTGGCCGTCACTGCGGCGTCATCCCCGGCCGAGTAGAAGTTGGTCTGCGTCCCGGCCGAGTCCCAATACACCTTCTTGCCGTCGACCTTCTTCTTGCTTTCGAGGGTGGCGAGCACGCTGGAGGTGACGCTGTCGTTGGGCGCCCCAGCGGTGAGCGCGTTGGCGACCAGGCCGAGCGTGTAGGAATCTTCGTCTTTGCCGAGCTGGGTCTTGATGAAGCCCACGGCTTTGGCGACCTCCGGGCCTTGGTAGCCGTTGGCGCCGAGCGCCCAGAGTACGAACGCCGTGTTGCGGAGCACGCTGGTCTGGAACGAGAAGAACTCGGTTTGATCGCCCTCCCACGAGCCGTCCGCCTTCTGCTGCGCGAGGAGCCAGCTCTCGGTGCGAGCGCGCATGGCCGAGTCGACTGGGTGCACCTTGGCCATGTCGGCGAACTCCATCAAGCCGAACGCCGTGACCGAGAGGTAGGGCTTCGGGTCCTGCTCGCCGAACCAGGAGAAGCCGCCGCCCTTGTGCTCGAACGTGAGCAGGCGCTGGTAGCCGGCCGAAATCAGGCTTTCGGCCTTGAGCTGGATGGCCGGCGTGATCTGGCCGGTCTGGATCATGTAGCGAGTGACGAGCACGTTGGGCCAGGTGGTGGACGTGGTTTGCTCGAAGCAGCCGAACGGGACCTGGAGCATGCTGTCCATGCCCGACACCACCTGAGACAAGAACGCGGGGTAGACCTCGACGTAAAGAGCCGGCGAGCCCGGGACGGCGTTGGCCGGGAAGCTCACGGCGTGCTTCACGCTGCCGCTCTCGAGCGCCCCGCTCGTCGATGTGGGGAACGCCTTGCCGTCAGGAACCACCAGCACCTTGCGCGCGACGGCGTCCGCCACCTTGCTGCCGGTGGCCTTCACCGTGAGGCTCTGGAGACCGACCTTGTCGACGCGCACCGGGAAGCGGACCCCGACCACCTCACCGGCCCCGACCTTCACGCTCTTCTGCGTGGGCCCGAGCGGTGTGTACCAGCTGCCACTGACGAGCTCGAGATTCACGTTCTCGGCCGTTGCGAGGTAGTTGTAGACGGCGATCGGGAACTCGATTTCGTCTCCCCGCGTGAGGGTCGCCGGGAAGTTCACGTCGGCGAAGAAGTCTTGGAACACCGTGATCCCCGCGGTGCCGCCGCCGAGCTTGCCGCTCGCCGAGTGGGCGAGCGAAGTGACTCGCCACTCCGTGATGCTGTCCGCCATATCCACGGTGACGGTGGCCTTGCCGTCCGCGCCTGCGATCAGCTTGGGCTCGACGTACAGCGTCTCCGGGAAGTCCTGACGCACGCGCGGACCTTCTTCGACTGCGCCGCCGCCGGCCATGCCGCCGCCGCCGGCCATGCCGCCGCTTCCGCCCGAGGCCGAGCCTCCGAAGCCGAGCCCGCCATCCTGGTATCCGCCTCCGGGACCCGGCACGAGCTCGGGCAACGCGATCGAGAGCTGCCGGTCGTCGGGCGTGCCCGCCTTTTCGTCGGGTCCGCTGCTCTTCAGCTGGATGGCGTACGCATACGGCGTGGTCACGTCGTCGTAAACATTGCCCCAGAAATCGTAGGCTTCGAGCCGCCCCGCGAGACGCTCCGCCAGGGCTTCGTAGAGGCCCATGCCGAGCTTCTCGCAGTAGTACGTCGTCGGCGTGCAGCCGCTGGCTTCGAGCTCCGCGAGGATCGGGGTGGCGAGCTCGCGGAGCTCGGTGCGCAATCGGTCCTGTTCTGCGCTGAAGTACGGGTCGAGCAGGGTGACGGCTTTGGCCTGTACTGCTGCAAAGCTCGAGAGCGCGAAGCCCGTGAGTGGGCTGCCGCCGAGGGCAGCGAGGGCCGCCGCCGTCTCGGTTTGCGCCGCGTTAGCCGCGGCCGGATCTTTCGACGCCGTCTTGTCGAAGAGCAGATCCGGGAGCGACACCGGTGGTGGCATGATCTCGTACTTCGGTACGGCGTAGGCGTCTTCGAGCTCGAAGTAGCTGCGCAAGAGCCCGGGTTTCGCGTCGACCAGCGCGTACAGCGCCTCGTCCACGACCTGCACGCCGAGGGCCGCTGCGGTGGGCTTTCCGTTTTCGTCCGTCACGGAGAACGTGAGCTTGGCCGGCTCACCGGGCGCGTAGCTCGGCTTGTCCGTGCTGAGGCTGACGTTCAGCGAGCCTTGGGCCCGCGTGAAGACCGTGCGACCGGCTCGCGCGAGATTGCCGTCCGCGTCCACCACGTAGGCTTGCACGCGGTTTTCGCCGATCAGCGTCGCATCGACGGGCATCACGAAGCCGCCGTGCCCGCTCGCGTCGAGCTCGAGTGTCCGCATGTCCACCGCCTGGCCTTGGTTCAGCCAGTCCACGTAGGCATGAGCTTTCCCCGCGCTGGCGATGACTTCCACCTTCACGCTCTCGCCGAGCGTGTAGACGCTCTTGTCGGTGCGCACGAGCACGTGATCGCCACCCGCCTGGAGGCCGAACGAGAAGGTCTTCGTGACTGGGCTTCCGGTGGTCGGGGTCACGCTCACCGTGACGTTGCCGTCCTCGGCGGGCGTGTATTTCACGCCGGCATGGCCCCAAGCGTCCGTGGTCACGTCGGAGCTCGTGTTGCCCGTCCCGAGCTTGGCTTTCGCTCCGGCGATGGGGGCGCCGAGCGGGTCGGAGACGAAGAGCGAGAGCTGGTTTTCGACATGCGGAACCAGCGCCGTCGCTTCCGGGACCAGCGCGACTTGTAGCGCGGACTCGGCCACCGTCACGGGAACGTCCTTTTTCACGACCTGCCCGGCGCCGTCCGTGACGGTCGCCCGGAGATCGAGCAACGCCTTGCCCTGCTCGAGCGGAAGCCCCACCAAGCTCGACGGGAGTGCGAGGTCGAAGCCGAAGCTGCCGGACGCGTCGGTCTTGCCGACGACCTTGGCGAACACGGTCTCGCCGACGTCGATGCTGATGCCTTCGATCACCACGTCGGCTTGCGCCACGGGCTTGCCGAAGAAGTACTTGGCGTCGAGCACGCCCTTCAGCGTGGCCCCGGGCAGATACCAGGTCTGGTCGACGCCGAGTCCGAGCTTGAACTTCGGCAATGCGTAGCGCGACACCTCGACGGTCTTCTCGGTGGTCGTCCCGCTCACGATCGTACGCACCTTGAAGGTGCCCATGTTCAGGATCTGACCCAGCGTGAACGTCGTCGAGGCGATGCCGTAGGAGTCGGTCTTCGAATCGAGCTTGAAGATCTTGTTGCCCTTGCCGTCCTCGACCTCGAACGTGACCGCTTCGCCGGAGAGAGGGGTGTTTTCGGGCGGCGCGAGCGCCAGCGTTCTCAGGTGGATCACCTGTCCCGGTTGGTACAGGGGCTTGTCCGTCGTCAACAGCACCTTGCGGCCCGGTTCGGCCACCGCCACGCCATTGGCCAAGGAAGTGGTCGTGCCCTGGGTCTGTGCCTCCACGCCGACTTCGACGTCGCCGGCATCGGCGAGCGCCAAGTCGAAGACCGCGTCGCCGAGCGGATCGGTGGTTTTCGTGACGGTCTTCGTCACCACGTCGCCCTTCTTCACGACGAGAGCGACCGCGAGGCTGCCGACCGGCTTCTTGGTGAACGGAGACTCGGCGTGAACGCGATAGGTGGCCGTCTTCGCCGCGACGAGCTTCTGCGGACCTTCGAGCCTCACGTCGGGTGGTGCCACCACGCGGAGCAGGCTGGCGGTAATGCGCAGCCCTTGCCGGTTGCCGTCGTCGATGCGCACGTTGCTCGTGACCCAGTCCGCCGGCTCTTTCACGCCCTCAGGGATCGGGAAGCTCGCCGTGACCAAGTGAGTCGCGCCGGGAGCCGCAGCGTACGAGACCTTCGTCTTGGCGAGGGTCTTCGCTGCGTCGACGCTCTTGAGCGCGACGTTGAGCGAGCCCGAAGCGGCCTTCGCCAGCGAATGGACGGGGATACGAAGGTCGAGCTTTCCGTTGGCTACGCTGGCCGAAAGCGCGGATTCGTCGATCTCGATGGAGCCGTTGCTCGGTCGATCGCCTCCGCCGTCGGAGAGCTGTTCGTCGGAGCCGCAACCCCCCGTTGCGGCTAGCGCGAGGAACGCCGCGCCGGCGAAGACACGAATCCCATTCCAAACTCGAGGAGCGAAGATCGAGGCCATGGTGAGCTCCAGTCGCTTCGCGGCTCCAACGAGCGCACGCGGAGCGATCTCGAGAGTTCAACTTCCGTGCCGAGCGTGAGCGGCCGCGATTTTCCGGCCCTGGCACAGCTTGGCGCTGCCCAAACCATCGCGTGCCCCACGCCGGCTGGCACACTTCGGCACGCTCCATTCGGACACGAAACCATTGCACGCGGCTCTGGTAGGATCTGCGGGCCGTGATCGCCACGACGTACCAGCTTCACGTGACGCTCCTGCACATCGATCCGCCCATCTGGCGACGCTTGCGCGTGCCGGGGGAGCTATCGCTCGCTGAGCTTCACCGCGTGCTTCAAATTTCCATGGGCTGGACCGAGAGCCACCTGCACCAGTTCGAGCTCGGCAAACGGCTGTACGGTGTGCCGGATGGTGAAGATTGGGGCCGGCGGGTCATCGACGAACGGACCGTCCGGCTGAGTGAGATCGCGCGGGCGAAGTCCAAGTTGATCTACGAATACGATTTCGGAGACGGCTGGCGGCACGAGATCCGCGTCGAAAGGGTCGAGTCCGCCACCGAGCCCGAGCTGCGGTGCATCGACGGTGCTCGAGCGTGCCCGCCAGAAGACGTCGGCGGACCTGGCGGTTACGAAGGCCTCTTGGCGGCGATGGCGAACCCGGACGATTCCGAGCACCAGGAGCTCCTCGAATGGGTCGACCCGAGCTTCGACTCAGAGGCGTTCGACTTGGCTGCGATCCAGGCTCGCCTCGCGCCGCTCCAGAAGCGCGAGAAGCCCAAGCGAGCCAAGCAGAAGCGAAGGAACCCGCCACGCATCATCGACGCTACGCATTTCATTCGACAAGACGGCGCGATGCCGGCGGAGCCGCCCCAGCTGCGCGCGCTCGCGGTCCTGGTCGCCAGCATCATCGAGCGCGGCGCGCTCCTCGAGCCACGGCATGCCGTGCAGACTCTGCTCGAATGCGCCCGGAAGCCTGGGAGCAAGCGCTGCCCCGGACTCCTCGTCGTCGAGAAGCTGCCCGATCACCAGATCGTCGCGATCTGCCTCGAGTGCCAGGAGGGCGAGATCTACATCCACAATTGGGAGTCCACCTGCTTCGCGACCGGCCCCTCGATCCCGTCTGCCTGACAGAGCCTGACGACCCGGTCTCATAGTAGTTGCCCGCCGGCCTGATGCCGTCCCAGTACGCGGTGAATGAGTCCCGGGCAACTACGCGAGCGAAGGAGCGCGCCGAAGGCGGCGGGGGAGCGGTCGCGCCAGCGAGCCGCGGGGGGCAAGGCCACCCATCATTACCGGTCGTACGCTCGAACATCCACCTCGGGCTTCCGAGCAATTCGCTCCGCGGGGAACCGTCAGCTCGCGTTGGACTCGACCCCTGCCGTCTGGGATAACCAAAGGCTCCGAGGCCATGCACGACGCATCTCCCTTCACGCGCCGCCGCCTGCTGGCCTGGCTCGGCACGCTTCCCGTCGCGGCATGCGAGCGCACCCAGAACACGACCATGAACGGAACGACGCCCAACGAGAACACCGCTCAGAAGGGCGGCAAGATGCCCGTGATCTTCGCGGCCCACGGCGCTCCTGTGCTGCTCGACGACAGCGTATGGGTCAGCGAATTCGCGCGCTGGGCCCAGTCGATGCCGAAACCGAGGAGCGTGCTCGTCGTCTCTGCGCACTGGGAGGCGCGGCCCGCTTCGCTCGGCGCGACCGAGCGGGTGCCGTTGGTCTATGACTTCTACGGGTTCCCCGAGCGCTTCTACAAGATGACCTACGCGGCCCCCGGTGCGCCCGAGCTCGCTTCGCGTGTCCGTGCGCTGCTCGCGGACAACTCCATCCCGTCGGCCGACGATCCGAAGCGTGGGCTCGATCACGGCGCCTACGTTCCGCTCGTGGCCATGTATCCCGAAGCGAACATCCCCGTGCTCCAGCTCTCGATGCCGGCCCTCGACGAGAAAGAGCTGCACCGGCTCGGTACGGCCCTCGCTCCGCTCCGGGACGAAGGTGTGCTGATTTTCGGGAGCGGGTTCTTGACCCACAACATGCGCTACGCGTTTCGGCCCGGGATCCCTCAGTGGGCTCGAGAGTTCGACGATTGGGCCGAAGGTGCGCTGCGCCGCCTCGACGTCGACGGCCTCATCGACTTCCGCGCGCGGGCGCCGGCTGCGGCCATGGCGCTTCCCACCTGGGAGCACTACGCGCCGCTCTTGGTGGCCGCCGGAGCGCTTGGCAACGACCGACCGGTCGTGTCGTTCCCCATCACGGGTTTCTGGATGGACGGCGCGTTCACGAAGCGCTCAGTGCAGTTCGGTTGAGTCCCGTCAGGGCTCGCAGCACACGACTTGCGTGCTCAGGGGTGTCAGGGTGCCGGTCATGCCGGGCGTGCCGTTCGGGGTGCAAGTGCCGGCGCTCGCCGCGGGAATCGTGTATTGGATCGAGGTCACCGAGTTCGTGCAGCTCCACGACACCAGCGCGCAGTTCTTGCAATTCTGCTGACCGCAGACGGCGACGGTGGCGCCTGCGCACGAACCGCCCGAGGCGGCACAGCTGCAACCGGCGCACTTACGGCTGTCGGTGACACCGGACACCAACACGTGCTTGTCCGGGAGCTCCGCGGGGCAAGTGCTGATTCCATCGGGTGAAAGCGCGCAGCGCTTCGTGAACGGACCGGACGCTGGACTGCACGCGCAGCTCGGGTTCGGTGCACCGCAGAACACCGACGGCTCGAGGAACTTGGGGGGCAACGGGTCGGTCGTGGCGGTACACGTCGGGTTGGATGGGTTGAGCTCGAAGCGCACGCTCGATGCGAACTGCTGCAAGTTCTCGCAGCTCGTAGCGGAGACGGTCTTCACGTTCTGCACGCTGAGCAGTTTGCACTGCGCGTCTGCATACGTGGTTCGCTTCACTTCGCATTTTCCGCCGGTCGGCGCACTGCACGCGCAAGGCGAACAACCGGGGTCGAAGAGCGCGCTTCCGCCCTCGACGCGGTCGGGGAGACTCGCTGGGCAAGCGGCAGCCACCGCCGCATCACCCGTGCCGAACCAACCGAACTTCCATTCTGGCAGACTCGGGCACGAGCAGCTGCCTCCGAACGAGGCATCGCTGCTGATGATGCCGCCCGACCCACCGGCGGCGATGGTGCCCGCCGCTCCTCCGCTGGCTTGGTTGAGCTCCTCGATCTCGAGGCAGGCGGTGGCGCCGGCCAGCACCAGGCCGAACGACCACCTCCCGAGGGACAGGAGCCGCGGACGCATGTGCCCAAGAGTAGCCAATCTTTCGCTGAAGGTCTCGCCGCCACTCAGGAATCCCGAGCGAGTGCCTGGCCCTTCTCCCGTCTCGGCCTCGGACGTAGGCTCGTGCGCCATGCAGCACCGCTTCTCGTTCGTGGGCTCGGTCGCCTTCGCCGCCGCCCTTCTGCTGGAACCACGCGCATCCGCTTGCGGCGGAATGCTCGCACAGGAAGAGAGCCAGAAGGCGGCGTTGAGCGCCCAGCGCGTACTCGTCGCAGAGGGAGAGGAGCATACCGCCGTCGTCGTGAGCGTCGGATATGAAGGCGCGCGCGGCGACAACGCTTTCGTCCTGCCACTGCAGAAGGAACCGAAGCAGATCGCCGACGCCGACCCGAAGCTCTTCGACGAGCTCGAGAACCTGACGGCGCCGCGCATCCACGTGTTCGACTCGACGGCGAAGCATCCAGGGAGCAGCGGCTGCGGCTGCGGCGGGTTGGAGAAGGCCGCCGCAGCACCCGGCGGCGGAGGGGCGGACGACTCGGTGCGTGTCGTGTTGAAGGGGCAGACCGAGACCTATCAGTATGTCGTCGTCGGTGGGAGCTCGGGGTCGAGCATCGGCGAGTGGCTCACCCGCGAGAAGTTCCCCGTGCCGAAGGAGGTGCAGGGAACGCTGGACGGATACGCGACACGGGGTTGGGTGTTCCTGGCTGCGCGCGTGCGTCCGAAAGCCGGAGTCGGCGCCCTCGCGCCCATCTCCATCCACTACGAAAAGCTCCCGCCCGAACAGATCGAATACCCGTTTGCGCTCTCGGCCCATTCGGTCGCCGAGGGACTGCGCACGGAGGTGGTGCTCTATCTGGCGGGGCCACCGGCATTTCTGCCCAAGAACTACTCTGTGAAGCGCGTGGCGAGCGCGGTGCGCGCGGTGTCACCCACCACGACGAACTACCCGCAGCTCTTTGCCGACGCGACGCGCGAAGGCGCGTTCGTGCTCGAGAGTGGGATGCCCAGCTTGCCATCGGCCATGTTCGCCGGAATGGCGGGCCTCTCCCAAGGCGCCCGCGCATTCTTTCCGGAGACCATCACGCTCGCGCGCCTGCACGGGCAACTCGGCAAGGACCAACTCCGCGACATGACGTTTCGTGGCGCTAGCGCCGCAGAGATCGAGCTCGATCCTTACATTTCCGTGACCTGGGATCCCAAGGCTGCACCGGCGGGCGCCGGCCTGTTGATCGGGCTTTCGCTCTTGAGGCGCCGAGGTCGAAAGCCGAGATAGGCTTCGGTGATGCGCGCCGCGGCTGCCCTGCTCTTCCTCTCGTCGCTTGCATCGTGCAGTGGGGGCGACGAATCGGCGAACGGCGGCCCGACAGGCGGTGCGGGCGGAACGAGCTCCGGCGGTACTGCAGGAGTCGGCGGTGGTGCCTCTGGCAGCAACTCGGGAGGCGGCAACGCGGGGCTCGGTGGCGGCGGCAGCGGCGGCAGCGGCGGCGGTGCGGCGGGCGTCCCGGGGTGGAAGCTGGTGTTTCAAGACGACTTCGACGGCGCCGCCGTCGACGAAAGCGCCTGGGGGCTCTACGACAGCCCAGGCCACGCCGGCAACGGATTGCGCCGGCCCGAAGCCATCAGCGTGAAAGATGGCTGGCTCACCATCACTGCGCAGATGAGCCAAGGCGAGCTGGTTTCGGGCGGTATGGCGATGAAGCAGAACTTCAAGTACGGCCGCTTCGAGTTCCGAGTTCGTACCGACGTCGATCCGAGCGCCACCATGAGCGGAGTCGTGCTCACCTGGCCCGAGTCCGGTAACTGGCCGAGCGACGGCGAGAACGACATGTACGAAACCGGCCACGACTCGACCCGGAAGCCGTTCAGCACGTTCATCCACTACGGTGCCGACAACCAGCAGTACTACACGAAGCACGACGCGGACGGCGCCGAGTGGCACGTGATGGCCATGGAGTGGGAAGCGGACGAGATTCGCATCTATCGCGATGGTCCGCAGGTCTGGAACCTGACGGACGCCGTCGCGATCCCCGATGTGCCGCACCACATGACGATCCAGCTCGACGCTTTCGACAAGAGCTTGCCCGCGCCCGTGCAGATGCACGTGGACTGGGTGAGGATTTACCAGCGCTGAGCCTGTGAAGACGCCAACGGTCGAAAGGAACCAAGCGATGCAAGAAGTTCGTGCCTGGGGAGCCCCCGCTGCCGGCAAACCCCTCACCCCGATGGTCATCCAACGGCGCGAGCCGCGCCCTCGCGACGTGGTGATCGAGATTGCCTATTCGGGCGTGTGTCACTCCGACATCCATCAAGCGCGCGACGAGTGGGGGGGCGCAGTCTTTCCCATGGTGCCGGGTCACGAGATCGTCGGGCGCATCGTGCGCGTGGGCGGCGAGGTCACCAAGTTCGAGGTCGGGGACCTGGCTGGGGTCGGTTGCATGGTCGACTCCTGTCGGGTCTGCGGCGCGTGCCTCGATGGCTTCGAGCAGTTCTGCGAAGCAGGCATGGCTCCGACCTACAACGGAACGGAGATGGATCGCGTGACGCCCACCTACGGTGGCTATTCCACGCACGTCGTAGTGGACGAGCGCTTCACTCTGCGCATTCCATCGGGACTCGAGCTGGCGGGTGCTGCGCCGCTCCTCTGCGCCGGCATCACCACCTACAGTCCGCTGCGTCGCTGGGGCTGCAAGCCCGGCGATCGGGTCGGCGTCGTCGGTCTCGGCGGACTCGGCCACATGGCGGTGAAGCTCGCTCGATCCATGGGCGCGCGGGTCACCGTTTTCAGCACGTCCACGGCGAAAGAAGCAGACGCGCGTCGGCTCGGCGCCGACGACTTCGTCGTGACCCAGGGAGCGCCTGCTCTCGAGCGGCTCGCGGGCAAGCTCGATCTGGTGATCGACACGGTCTCCGCGCCGCACGACTACGAGGTCTACTTGGGTCTCCTCCGTGCGCGGCGTGCCATGGTGCTCGTGGGTGCACCGCCGACGAGCGCTGCGATCAGCCCGTTTTCGTTGATCATGGGCAGCAAGAGTCTGGCGGGTTCGCTCATCGGCGGCATCGCCGAGACCCAGGAGATGCTCGATCACTGTGCGGAGCACGGAGTCGTTTCCGACATCGAGCTCATCCCAATCCAGAAGATCAACGAGGCCTACGAACGCGTCGTCCGGAGCGACGTGCGCTACCGTTTCGTGATCGAAGGGGCGACCCTACGCGCGTGAGAGACCTCGATTGCTCCGAAATGGGCCAGCTAATTTTGCACGCATCTTGAAACGCTCCGGGGTGTAACCGAACTCCGCTGGCATCGGCCGGCGTGCACGCGGAGTCGCACATGACCCACCTCGGCATTGCGGGGATCTTGGTTCTTCTGCTCGGGCTCGTATCGGGATGCGGAGACGACGATGACTCGTCGGGCCGTGCTCGCGACGCGGGGAGCGACACATCCGACGGGGACGCGGCGTCGGATGCCGGCATCGACGCGGACGGAGACGCCTCGGACGCCGAGCTGGACGCGAGCCCCGATGCGACGGCGGACGCGGACGCCGAGGTCGACGCGCCATCCACGGGTTGCGTGCAATGTCACGGCAACGCTGCCAACGCTGCACCGCCAGCCGACACCAAGGGCCTGACAGGCACCGAGAACGCAGGCGTGGGCGCTCACCAGAGCCACCTCGCGCCGAGCACGACCTTCCGCAGCGTCGCATGCGGCGACTGCCACGAGGTTCCGAGTGATGGCGTGGGCCACGTGGATTCGCTTCCGGCGGAGCTCGCCTGGAGCCCCCTCGCCAAAGCCGACGGCGTGACTCCGAAGTACGAGAACGGCAAGTGCTCGGCGTATTGTCACGGCAAGAGCCTCGCTGGAGGCAGCCTGACCGAACCGAGCTGGACCACCGTGGACGGTAGCCAAGCGGCCTGCGGCAATTGCCACGGTTTGCCGCCTCCCGCGCCGCACCCGAAGCTCGTCGGAGCGGGTTGCGCGCCGTGCCACGACTTCAAAGGTGCGGTTCCCAACGATCCGACGAAACACGTCGACGGCAAGGTCGACGTGGTCAACGTGTGCGAAGGCTGTCACGGCAGCTCCCAGAGCTACGCTCCGCCGAAGGACGTCCAGGGCAACACGAACACGAGCGCGCCCGGAGTGGGCGCACACCAGGCGCACCTCGGCACCCAGGCGTTCCGTACCGTCCAGTGCGGCGACTGCCACGTGGTGCCGGCAACACTGGGAGCGCCGGGTCACCTCGGAGATCCGCCAGCCGAGCTCAGCTGGGGAAGCATCGCCAGCGCCGACGGTGTGACGGCCGCGTACTCGAGCGGCAAGTGCTCGGTGTATTGCCACGGCAAGTCGCTCGGCGGCGGTTCGCTGGTCGAGCCCACGTGGACTTCGGTGGCAACCGGGCAAGCCGCGTGTGGAACTTGTCACGGCCTACCTCCGCCCGCGCCCCATCCGAAGTTGACGAAGCAGAGTTGTTCGCCCTGCCACACGGACTTCACGGGCCTCGTCGCTACGAGCCCGAGCCAACACGCCGACGGCAAGGTCGACGTGGCCAAGTGCGGCGAGTGCCACGCCGTCCCCCCGGCCACGGGCGCTCACCTCCGGCACTACGGCGACAGCGCGAGCCCGCCGCTTTCGGCCTACGGGGATCTCGGCGCGGTCGCTCAGTTCTTCCCGGCGGGCGCCGGTTACTACATGTTCGGTTGCGGCAACTGTCATCCGCTCGATGACGAGAAACACGGCAACGGACAGATCGAGATCGAGCTCGCGAATCCCCAAGCGGCACCGGGTAGCCTGAAGGCGCTGTCCCCGGTCAGCGCGACCTACGGCGCCGGCAAGTGCAGCAACGTCTATTGCCACAGCTCGGGACAAGCGACGCCGTCCTACGTCGTCACTCCGAGTTGGAACGGTGGAACGCTCGGCGCCCCGCGTTGCGCTGCGTGTCACGGAAATCCGCCCAAGTACCCGTCGGGTGGCGCGGGCAGTGCCACCGCCAACACCCACGTCGTGATGGCGGACGACGGCTACGAGCTCGGCCACTTCGGCGGCCTGCCCGGGCCTTGGCACACCAGCTATCACGGTGGCACCACGGATCAGGCTGCGCCCATCACCTGTCAGACCTGCCACTACCAAACGGTGGATCCGGCCAACGTCGGGCCGGGTGGTTTCTACTACCTCGACACCACGAGCAGCTTCGACCTCGGGGGCCAGCTCGGCTACACCTGTACGAGCTGCCACACCAGCGCGAGCGGCGCTCCTGCGGTGAAAGCGGGCGAGGTGAGGCCTCTCCTTCACGTCGACGGCAAGCGCCAGGTGACCTTCGATCCGCGCACGTCGATCCCGCCGAGCGTGACGGGGCTTCCGACTGGAGCGAACCGACCGAGCCGGCCCTATTGGGTCAGCGCGATCCCGTCGCCCGCGCCACCGTACTCCAGCGTCGACGGCAGCACGTGGTCGCTGTCCCTCGAGGCAGCGAGCTACGACCCGGCGCAGAAGACCTGCGCGAACGTGGCCTGCCATTTGCGGCAGTCGTTCGGCAGCGGAAAGCCGCAATACGAGCCGTTGCGTTGGGGCACGCTCCCCGTCGGCTACGCTTCCTGCAGCAGTTGTCATCAATTCTGACGGGCTGACTCGTCAGCTCGGCCTGCTCGTCTCACTGCCGCTCGGTTCGCTCACGCCCATGCGAACTCGCGCAGCGAGCTCCGCGCGTGTCGACGCTCCCAGCTTGTTCATGGCGCTCTTCAGGTACTTCGCCACGGTGGACTCGGCGAGGCCGAGCTCGTAGGAGATCAGCCGCACGGAATGGCCGAGCGCTGCGTAGCCGGCGACTTGGCGCTCTCGCAACAAGAGCCCGCGCGGGTCGCTGAGATCGGGTGCGTTCCTGCGTGCGACGATGTAGCGATGCCCGTCGCTTTCGAACTGTTCGACCAGCGACCAGCGCCCGAGCACCAGGGCGTGCCACGCTTCGAGGGCGTCTTCCGGCGCGAGCTTCCGGCTCGCTCGCCGCCCTTCTTCGGCCGCGAGTACCGCGCGCCGCAGCGCGTCCCGCGCGCTCCGCGCTTGGGCGTCGCCTTCGGCGTGCAGACAGCGGCCCTGCTCGTCCAATACTGCATCGTCCACCGGACGCTCTTCGGCCAGCGTGCGCCTGAGGCGCAGCGCAGCACCGACGTGGGCCGCGCACATGGACCAAGTGGCAGCCTCACGGCGCGGCACGCTGCGCACTCTGGGCTGGGCGGACATGAGCACCATGCCGTTGCCCGACGGCTCCTTCACATTGAGCGCAACGACGTCGTGGATCCCGAACGGATGAGCGAAGGCCACCGCCAGCGGGTGCTTCTCGAAACGCTTCCCCAGACCGAGCGCCTGGCTGGCGGAGATCAGGGCGGAGCCACGCAAGAACGTCCGGGTCACGACCTCGGGCGGCACAGCGTGCAACGTCGACGTGAGGCCCGAAGCCACGTCGTCCCGCGTGCCGACGAGGGCCGGCTCCGACCAGCGGAAGCGCCTCGGGTCACGCGCGTCGAAGCAGAACGCGGCAACCCCGAAGCCGACGTCGAAAGCGGGGCGGAACGCGGCGGCGAGCTCGTTCAGCCATGCTGCCTCCGCGAGATCCAAGCGATATGCTGCGTGGACCACCGAGAGCGCGAGCTCCGGTGCCCTCAAGCGTCATCCCCGTTGACGATGCGAGACACCAGTTCGGCGCGATGGGCGGCGCCGGTCTTGCGGAAGATGCTCGCCATTTGGTTCGCCACCGTGCGCTCGGACGAGCCGCGCTCGCGGGCGATCTCGGCGTTCGTGAGCCCCTCGAGCACCAGCGCGACCACGGCGCGTTCGGCGTTCGTGAGCCCCGCGGGAAGCTCGGGCGTGGGCTTCGGCAAGCGGAAGACCACGAGCTCGTCTTCGCCGACTCGCAGGGCGAGCGCTTCGAGCCGCCGCGGTGGGAGCAGCTCTCCCGCAATCGTCTTCCGCTTCGCGCCCCTCACCCCTTCAGGGTAAGGGAAATCTTCGCGGAGTTCAGCAATCGTTGGCTCAGCGCCAGTTGCCGAGCGGACCCAGACTGACGAGGATGCCGTCGGTTGCCCCTTCGAGGGAGGCAAACAGGCTGCCCGATGTCGAGCCGACGGCGAAGAGATTCCCGGCGGCATCCACGGCGCAGCTCGCCAGCGTCTCGTCGCCGGCGGTACCGAATTGCCGCGTGTAGATCGGCGCATCGCCCGCACCATAGCGGCGAGCGTAGGCGTCGAATGCTCCCGCCGAGGTGCCCAGCGAGCCCGCCGTCCGGCCGACCACCCAGACATCTCCCTTGGCGTTGGCGGCGACGCCGTTCGCGGCATCGGACCCCGGGGTGCCGAGCATGAGGGTCTTCGTGACTTGGAACGTCGCGTCGTAATAGCGCAGCCAACCATCGGTCGTGCCCAGCGTGTCGCCCGTCGAAGTCACCGCGCCGGGCAGGGGCCCGCCGCTGCCCGCTACGACCACGGCCCCGCTCGCGAGAGCGGCGACCCCGCCCGGGGCGTCGTCCAGCGTCGTCCCGAACTGCGTGGTGAAGAGCGCGTTGCCGTCGGCATCGAAGACCTTGAGCCATGCGTCGCGAGCGCCCGCCGAGGTTTGTCCGGCGAGTGCCGCGCCGGTCTCGATGTAGCCCGCGCTCCAGATGCGCCCCTGGCTGTCGAGGGTCAGCTTCGTGCAGAGTTCGTCGCTCGCAGTGCCCCACTGGCGCGCCCAGACGAGCGCACCTTGGGAGACCTTGAACAGAAAAGCATCCGTCTTGCCCGCGTTCGAGAACGGTGCAGGGCCCTGGCCGCTCATGGTACCGAGCGTCGACCCGCACACGTAGATGTCCCCGTTGGGGGCCACCGTGGTGGCGTAGCCGAACTCCTTGTTGCTGCTCTGCGACAGTCCGAGGGTCTTGTTCCAATTGAGGTTCGGAGCATCTTTCGTGATCAAGAGCAGCGTGTGGACCATGTCCGAGCACGAGCAGCCGTCCCAGGCGCCCGAGATGGCGATGTCGCCCGCTGCGTTGGTGGCTACGCCGAACATGTAGATGCTCGGCGTGGTGGTCCCGGTGCCGTACATGTGCGAATCGAAATTGCCGTTCGCGGCCCAGCGAAATGCGTCTTCGACGCCTTGGGAAGTGTGGGTGAGCACGATGGGTCGTCCTTGGGCATCCAAGGTCACCATGCGGGCGAAGTCCGTGGAGGTCGGCGTCCCGTTGAACTGCTTCTTCCAAACCGAGTTGGTCGCGTCGATGGCGACGCCCACTTCCACGGTGGCCTCGGCGGTATTCCCCGCTTGGTCGCGGGCGACGGCTTTGTAGGTATGCGTGCCGTTGTTCGCGTAGGTGTAGGCCACGGACTGTTCGTACGCGGTGGTAGCGTCCGTGCCGAGTACCGTCGTCCCTTCGTAGAACACCACGTCCACCACGCCAACGTCGTCGCTGGCCGTCGCCGTGAGCAGAATGCTCTCGGCCTGCGTCACCAAGTTCTTCGATGCCCCGAGGCTGATGGTGGGCGGCGTCGTGTCGATGGGTCCGTCGCCTGCATCCGAGCCCGAGGTTCCTCCGCCTCCCGCTGTGCCCGAGGCTCCTCCGCCACCCGCGCTACCGCCCGTGGCGCCTCCGGCACCTCCGCTCGTCGAGCCGCCGCTGGCGCCGCTGCCGCCCGTCGAGCCTGCGCTGCCACCCGAGGCCGTGCCACCGCTCGCTCCCGAGTCGTTGCTCTCACCACAACCGCAGCCCGTGATCAGCCAAAAGCAGAGAAACGCCGTCCACTTCATCGCCGCGAGCCTGACAGAGGGCGCGCGAAATCTCGTAGTCATTCCTTGGGCGAAAATCTCGGGCTCACGCCGAACGAAGCTTTTCCCCGTCGACGACGCGAAGCGCCGATGGACTTTGGCGCAGTTGGGAAGTGCAAAAATCCTTGCATGAGCCAGCTCCGAGCGAGAGACGAGGCGTCGTTGCTCGAGACGCTTCTCCCTCGAGAGATCGCCCCTTGCCACGTTCCTGCCACGCTGCCCGGCGTATCTTTCGTGCGGAGGTATTGGCTTGTCGCAGGACATCGTTCGCTTCGGGAGGCGTAGTTTCTTGGGAGGTCTCGGCGTGCTCTTGCTCGCGCGCTGCGGAGGTGACGAGGCAGGTGGCGGGAAGCCCGGCGTGGGCGGGGGCGGCGGCAGCGGCGGCGCGGACGCGTCCACGAGCATCGACACTCCCTGGGATGCATGGCGCGCCCTGAAAGAGGCGCTCGCGACGAGCCCCGACAACCTTCCTGCCCGAGCGCTCGCCGTCGTCGAGAGCAAGGATCCGGAGCTGATCTTCGAGTTCGTGCGAGACAACGTCGCGACCTTGCCTTCGCCGAGTTGGGTGGCGACGGGCGTCCGCTGGGGAGTGCGCGGCACGTTGCGCGGCGGCGCCGGTACGCCTCGCGAGCGCGCGGAGCTCTTGGCGTCGCTCTACTCACAGGCGGGCTTCGTGGCCGAGGTGGTGACGGGCGCGCCCGCCGCCGAGCTAGCGGCGCCGAGCGCGGTCCACGACGTCTACGCGCGCACCATCGATCTCCCATTCGTACCCGGCAAGGCGCCGAGCCCCTTCGCGACTTGGGTCGAGGCGCTCGGAGATCCGGGCGCAGCGCCCAAGATCCTCGACGAAAACTCGAAACAGAGCCAGGCCCTCGCGGCGGCCATCGGCGCCGTGCTTCCGGCCAATGCGGCCGCGAAGCCCATTGCCATCTCGGGCACCGAAGCGGTGCCGCTCGTGAAGGTCACGGTGGGGGGCAGCGTGCGCTACGCGAACCCGCTCTTGCCGAGCGCGAAATTCGGCACCGCCTACGTCGATGCGCCCATTGCGGCGAACCCGGCGGACCCGGCCTGGAAGGTCGACGTCGCGCTCAGCGTGACCCGCAGCGACGCGCCCACGGAGCGAATCGAAGTGGCGCGCGGCTCGTTCGACCTCGACCTGCTCGTCGGCAGGCAGCTCCTGGTCGGTTTCCAACCGCCCGAACCGCTCGAAGGCCTGCTCGGCCGCAAGCTCGACCAAGTCGGTGTCTACACCCCCCTCATCGCGCCGTCGGGCGTTGATCTTTCGGCGGCGGAGGTGGCGAAAACCGTGGTCACCGGTTCCACGTTCACGCTCGGCGGCGACGTCGTGGAAGTGACCGATCAGGGCGAAGTCCGGATGAACGGCGTGCCCCTCGACACGTCGGCAGTCGATCCGAGCGCCGTCGCGAAAGTGGAGAGCGTCAGCGTCGACGTGAACGCCGCGACCTTCCCGAGAGTCGAGCTCGCCGTGAGCGCCCTCGACGCCAACGGCAAGCCCGTGCCCGGTCTCGCCGCGAGCGCGTTCACTCTGAATGAAGATGGCGCGACCCACCAACTGGTGATGCGCCAGAACTCCGGCGAGCTCCGCGTCCTGTTCCTCCTCGATCAGTCCGCGAGCCAACCCGCGGCCTTCACCGATCCGAACCAGGCAGCGACGCTCGGTACCAGCCTCGGGCAGGCGCTGCTCCAGGCCTTCCCCAGCGCAAAAGTCCAGGTGAAAGCCCTCGGTGGAGCGGCGCCGACGCTCGACGGCTTCACCGCCACGACTCCGGCGGAGGTCGGCGAAGCATTCAAGTCCGCCTACGGCGTCTTCTCCCCGGTCTACCGCGCGCTCGCCGACGCGACCCACGCGGCTCCCAGCGTCACGATCTTGTTCTGTGACGGCGACATCCAAGACGATCCGGCCAAGCTCGACGCGCTCCGATCCGTGGCGGCGACGGGTGCTCCGGTGCTCGCCATCGCGACGGCAGCGAACGTGGCCGACATCAAGAAGGCAGCGATGGATGCAGTAGCGTCGCTCACCGGCGGGAGCTCGCTCGACGCGGGAACGCTCGGCGATCTCGCGCCGGTGAACGCGGCGATACAGGCCATCGTGCAGAAGCGGGCGCTCTCGCCCTATCGCTTCACTTATCACGCGCCGACCGCGGGCGCGTCGGAGCGCAACATCGTGCTCCAAGCGGGGAAGGGAACGGCGAGCGGGAAGTACCAGGTACCGGCGTCGCCTCAAGCTCCCCGTGCGCTGTCGGGCATCTACCTCGAGCTTTCGGTGGGGAGCAGTTCGAAGGTCACGCGCAAACTCGCCGGTTGGGACGCCGACGTCACGCCGGACGGGCCGGTTGCGCAGTCCGTGCTCGACGAGGTGCGAGCAGCGCTGCTGGGAGGGGTCACGCTGTCGCTCGAGGGTCGTGCACCGGGCTTCGGCGTTCGGATGAGCGACCTCCTCTCGTCCCTACTCAGCACCGAAGAAGCCTTCAAAGCGGCGGCGTCTGGTAGCTTCCCGGCTCTGATCGAGGCGTGGCAGAAACACCCGCCCGTGACCGTTCCGAAAGAGCTCGCTGCGCTCCACTGCGGGCTACCGCCCCTCGCCGGCACCGCGCTCCACGAGCAAGCCGTGCGCGCGGTCTTGTGCCAATACGCACCGACCGCGACCGGACACCGACGAGTGGACATCTTGCCGTGGACCCGCGTGTCGACCTTCGGCGCCAAGGACCAGGCAACGGCGTTCCAGGCTACGCTTCGCGCCACCCTGAAGCAGGCCGTCGCCGAACAGGCGCTCTTTGACACGAGCACGGCCTCGCTGCTCTCGGGCAAAGCGCTCTCGCTGGTCCCTGCCGGGCCGGTCGCGGCGGCAGATCTGTCGTTCGTACCGGCCGCGGAGCGCGAGGCGTTCGCGCGACTCTTGAACGCGTGGCCCTCCCATCACCGGGTCGTCGCAAGCGACGGCAGCACCCAGGCGTTTTGGGCCGTCGACGTGGACACGGGTTCGACCATCGGTGTCCTGCCCGATGGCACGGGCGGCGGAAGCTCGTCGGGCTGTCAGTTCTTCAAAGACATGAAGACCTACTACGACTGCCTCGGCGTCTTGATGTTGATCTTGGAGATGTTCGGAGGCCCGACCGGCATGTCCATCTTCCTCCTGATTGGCAAGATGACGGCCGTCTCGGCCATCAAGGCAGCGATGTGCTTCACCGACGGCCCCTTCCCATCGAACTTCGGCGACCCGAACGCCATCGCCTGCGCCTACGCTGGGAATGGCGTCTCGGGCATGATCAAGCTCGCGGCCGATCTCATGGGTTTGAAGAACGACCTGCTGATGGGGAGTGAGTTTTTGACGAAGCAGCTCGACTTTCTGAAAGGCTTCATGGCTGGAAAGGGCGCGACGGCGGTGACCGAAGGCCTCGGCTGTCCGCCGCTGATCCCGAAGTGCTGACGCGTGTGCTACGCACGCGGGATGACGCTGCGCCGACCCGCTCTCGATCCGAGTGACGTTCCCGCCGTGACCCGCTCGGGGTACCCCGAGCCGTATCGATCCAGGGTGTTGCCGCGCGAGAAACGTGCCCTGGGCGCGGCGCTCGGCCTCAGCCACGTCGGAGTCAACCTGACCACCCTGCCTCCGGGCAAAGAGTCTTCCATGCGCCACTTCCACACGCTCGAAGACGAATTCGTGTTCGTGCTCGAGGGCGAGGTGGTGCTCGTCACCGACGAGGGCGAGCAGACGCTCGTCGCGGGCACGTGTGCAGGCTTTCCCGCGGGTGCGCGCGACGGTCACCAGCTCGTGAACCGGAGTGATCGACCCGCGCGCTACCTCGAGATCAGCAACCGTCACCCCGACGACTCGGCCGAGTACTCCGACGTCGACCTCGCCTATCAGAAGGGGCCCGACGGCGGAGCCCTCTTCACGCGCAAAGACGGTAGCGAGTTCTGAAGACCGACCCTCACGGCTTCACGTGACTGGGGTTTCCCGCGAGGTGATTCGCCATCCAAGTCGTCAGCTTCGTGCCGTTCACGCTGAGCGTGTAGAACGCGTTCTGCGTCAGATACGTGTGCTCGGTGCCCGGCAAGTAGTAGGTTCCGAACTTCGGGAACGGCTTCACGATGCGATCGCGGAAGTCTTCGATGCCGGCCTGGTACTGACTGGGCGAGAGCGCGCTCTGGCCCTTGCAGTCGTTCTGACCGAAGCCGAGGAACCAGGAGATGACGTCGTCGCCCAAGCTGGAGATGAGCCCGAGGTTTCTCTGCGGCGCCTTGCCCGCGGCAAAGGTCACGTAGCTCTCGAAGTAGTCGTCGGGCTTCGGACACGCGCTCCCGCACTCGGCGAGCAACGTCGCGTCGAGGTTCCAGAGTTGGCGCAAGCCGTTCTGCATGCACGTCGGCACCCAGGTCGACGCGAGCGGCGGCCCCGAGTCGTCGATCACGGTCACCGGCACGTCGCCGAACGCATTCTGCACGTGGACGTAGTTGAGGAGTGAGCCGAAGCCGCCGGCGCTCTCACCGGTGAGCAAGACGCGGGTCGCCCCTTTCACGGTGGGTACGATGCGACTCAGGTATTCGCTCAGGTTGGCGTAGCCGACGAAGCGCTGGTTCGCGGGCACTCCCGCCGCGCCACCGCCGTTCGGTCGGTTGCCGACGTGGATGTCACCCGTGCAGTACGGCACGAAGAACATGTTGAAGTCCCTGACCGGGTTCTCCGCTTTGGAACGGTCGGCGATCCCGCCCGCACCGAGCTTCGCGAAGCTCGCGGCGTCGAAGTGACTCGGGTTCTTGGCGCAGGTCTCCGCGTTGAAGCAGGCGCCGCCGCCCTGGAGATAGATCACGAGATCGGTGGACGCGGGGTTCAGGCTCACGCCGATCCCGGTCGACGAGCCGTCGCGACACTTCGCATCGGGGAAGTCCACCCACGTCCACGTGAGAGCGGGAGCCGTGATGGGCGCGCCGGCGGGCGACGTGCCCCCGGTGCCACCCGCACCGCCGCTGCCCGCACCGCCGCTGCTCGTTCCACCTGCACCGCCGGCCGGCGATCCCCCGCTCGCGGTTCCGCCACTGGCGGTTCCTCCCGCTCCGCCTGCACTCGTGCCGCCGCTTCCGGCCGGCGCCCCGTCGTCGCTCGATGAACAGGCGAAGAGCCAGGGAACGAGGAGCAGGCCGCCGAAACGCCGTCGCATCCGAGGCAGTATGGCGAGCACGAGTCCGAACGCAAACGCGCCCTCGACGGCCCGCGCATCCCGTGCACGTCGAGCCGAGCTCCGGTCTGATCTTGGTCGCCACCCGGCTGTGCTCGACCGCCGACAACAACGCGCGTAGGCTCTTTGCTCGCCGGAGTGCAATGAGACTCCTCACGTTGGGCCTTGGTCTCAGCTCGTTCATGTGGGCATGGGCGTGCTCGTCCACGACCGAAAACACGCCCTCGTCCACCGGTGGAGCGGCAGGCAGCGGGGGCGGCCCGTCTGGAGGCATCGGCGGAATGGGAGGCAGCAGCGGCGCCTCCGGCGGCAGCGCCGGTGCGACTGGGGGTGCAGCGGGGGATGGTGGCGGTGCGGTCCCGGCCGCGCCCGCGCTCAAGGAGACCCACGTCATTCCCGGTGGCGGAGGACACCATGTGTCGGACGCGACAATCAGTCCGAGCAACGGCAACGTTTCCGTGCTCGGCTACGGTTCCACTGGCGCGGGCTACGAGACTTTCATCGCTCAGCTGAAGAGCGGACAGGCAACGGAGCTACCGCGCCGCAGCTTCACGTCCAGCGCTCAGGTGTTCGGCGAAGGCTTGGTCGAGGGCGGCAACGGCGCGCTCTTCCTGTCCGGTTTCTTCGCCAAGGACGTGACGGTTGGAAGCAAGACGTTCACCGACCCATCGGGTTGGGGCGGCTTCGTCACCCGACTGACTCCCGGGTCCTCCGGAGACGTGGTCGACGGTCTCGCGATGGTCGGCAATGGCAATCAGAGCTTCTGGGGCAACGCCCGGTTGGGCTCGGGCGTGGTGAGCGTGGGCATCGTGTTGAACGGCACGACGCTGCATGGCCAGCAGATCATCACCGACGCCGCAGGGGACGCCATCGTCTCGATGGAGTTCGATGGTCAGCCCCAGGGCAAACACGCGATGTTCTCGGGAGCCGGTGCACAGCGCTTCTACGATGTGGCAACCGATTCCACGCCCAAGTTGTTCGCAGTGGGCGAGTCGCCCGCGGTTGGGCCCCCGCTCCAAGTCATCGGCAACGGCACGCTGCAACTCGCGACAGTGGTCGCCTACGATTCTAGTTTGAAGATGCTGTGGGCGCGGGGCCTCGGCAGTGCCGGTGACGACAGCTTCCTCGACGTCGCCGTGAACGCGAGCGGCACACAAGTGGTTGCGGCGGGACAAGCGAAAGGTGCGGTCGACTTGGGCTCTGGTGCCCCGCTGCCCAACCACGGTGGTGAAGACGTGTTCGTCGCGGCGTTCGACGCCAGCGGCAATTTGACTTGGGCGCGGACCTTCGGAGGCGGCGCCGACGACCGCGCGTATTCGGTCGCGATCGACGGTGAGGGGGACGTGTGGGTCGGCGGCTCGGTCAAGAGCGCCACCATCGATTTCGGGCCGGCTGAGCTGGCCAAACAGGGCGACGAAGACGGGTTCCTGTTGCGCCTCGATCCTTCCGGAAACGTGCGTTTTGCGTCGCTGTTCGGTGGCGCCGGAGCGGACACGATGAGCGCGCTGGCAGCAGCCGGTAACCGCGTGGTGGCCGTCGGCAAGTTCGCCGGCAAATTCGAATTCCTTGGCGCCCCCGTCGCGGCGGTCAGCGCCAACCCGAACGTCTTCGATTTCGCGGTACTCGACTTGGTGCCTTGACGGCAAGCACGCTCACACCGGGCAGGTGTTGTCGTTGTACCAGACGCTCTGCTTTTTGATGAGCTCGCACTCCGAGCTGCACGTCGAGGCCTTGCAGGCGCGCATTTGAGGCCCGATGAGGATGCTCGGACAAGTGGCGGGCATTCCCCAACACTTCCCCCCGCTGTCCGACACGTTGCACATCGCAGCGCTCGCTACGTTGTAGTTGCAGAACGTCGACGCCGGGCACGGAAGCCCCGCGATTCCACCGCAGCTCTTTGCTCCCTGACCGCACTCGCCGCTGCCCTTCACGCTCATGCTCGCGTGGCCTGCGACCGACGCGTTCCAGTAGGTGACGCCGTCGCAACCGCACACCGCCGACTTGGTGTTGGTCTCTGCAGGGATGGGTTCGCACTTGCCCGACGCACAGCCGGGGGCGTTGCAGTACTGGCCACCAGGACACGCCGCGCCACCCCACGTGCACGCTTGCCCGCCGCCCGTTCCCCCGCTGCCGCCCGTTGCGCCGCCGGTGCCACCCGTTGCGCCGCCGGTGCCACCCGTTGCGCCGCCGGTGCCGCCCGTCGCCGAACCGCCGGTGCCGCCCGTTGCGCCGCCGGTCCCGCCCGTTGCGCCGCCCGTGCCACCCGTCGCCGAACCGCCGGTGCCTGCGGTGCCACCGGTCGCGCTGCCAGCTGCGCCACCGGTCGCGCTGCCAGCTGCGCCACCGGTCGCGCTGCCCGCTGCGCCACCGGTCGTCGCGCCGCCGCTACCGCCGCCCGCGCCGCCGGTGCCTCCCGACGAAGAACCGCCCGTGCCGGAGCCTCCGCTGTCCGAGTCGCTAGAACAGGCAACCAACAAGGCCACACCGAGGAAAGCAAGCGTTCGCCCCAACATGGCGACGAGGATAGCACACGGGGTCAGAGCCTCGGGTAGCTCACCTCACATCTCGTCGGCGCCTGCGTCGCAGCTCGAGCCCTTGGGGCGCGTGTCGCCGTCGTGGTCGCGCGCGCCGAGCGAGCTGCTGCAATACCCGCCGGCTTCGGCTGCATCGATGGCGGGTGAGCCCGTCGTGAGGTGGAACCCATCGGGACCGCCGAGGCCGAGTGCGTCGTGGCCCCACTGGGCGCCGACGACGACCTTGTCCGTCCCGCAAGTGTACTGGCTGTCGTTCTGCCAGACGTTTCCGGTGTGCGTGCCGGCGCACGCATAGTAGCCGGGCCTTGGCCCCAGGTTGCCGATCCACAGCATGCCCGCGCTCTGGGTGCAGCCGTTGGAGGTCGGGTCCCCCGGCGCGTTGTGGAACGTGTTGTAGGCGAATACGAAGCTGGAACAGTTGGTGACGTTGGCGTGGATCGAGAAAGTGGTGTTCTCGGCGTCGCCGAAGAAGTTGTTCTGGAACGCCAAGTTCGCCGGGTCTCCGGGGTCGCCGTTCACGTTGGTGATGAAGATGCTCGCGGTGTTGGCGTGGTCGCCGTCCTCGAAAGTGGAGTTCTTCAGCGTGAAGAGGTTCGTGTCCGCGTCGATACGAACCATCTCGAGGTGGAACCCGTTGCTGCTCCCGGCGCAGGGGGTCGGGTCGTAGTCTTGGGGGTGAAACGTGACGCCGTCGATGGTGACGTGGTCGGCGTGATCGACCTGCAAAGGCTCGCTGTCGCCCGAGTTGCAGCTTCGCTTGCCGCCGGTGACACCAGCGCTGCCGAGTTCTCCTCCGCGCCACGTGACATGGCTGCCCGTGATCTGCGCGGACACGAACGAGCCGTGGAGCGCGACGTCTTCCAGCGTCACGTCGTTCCCCGAGTTGCTCCAGCCACCCGCGGCGTGACCGCTGCCGACGTCCACGGTCACGTGTCGAAGCGTGAGCCCGCTGCCCGACGTAGTCAGACCCGCCAGCGTCACGCCGTCTTCGCCGATGACGGTCGACCCGGGCGTGGCGACGCTCGAGGTCACGTTCTGTGCCGGGTAGCTCCCGGGGCGGATCCTTACGACGTCCCCAGGCTCGCACGCAGCGACGGCGGCCTCGATGGAGTCGCACGCGGACGCGTCGGCATACGCGACCTGGGTTTGAGAGCGCTTGCACGTTCCGCCGTTCGGATCGATGAAGAGGTTCGCGGCGCCGGGCGCACCGCTCGTGCCCCCGACGCCGCTGGTTCCCCCCGCACCGCCGGTGCCCGTGCCGCCCGTGCCACCGAGCGCCCCGCCGCTGCCGGACGCCCCGCCATTGCCTGACGTCCCGCCGGCGCCGGACGTTCCACCGCTGCCGGCCGTTCCGCCCTGGCCGCCTCCCGCATTCGGGCCGTCGCCGCCACCGCAACCCGCGAGGACCAGCGCGCACGATCCGACGGTCAGCCAACGCAGAGCCACGCCCATGCCCGAACTCTATCAAAGTCCCGCTGCCCTCGCCGCGTTGCGCGTTTGAATGGACGGTTCGCTGCGTGTAGCGTGCCTGCGGTGGCTCGCGACGGGTTTCCGCTTCGATGGTCGCTGGGCGCTCTGTTCGTAGCGTTCGCGTGCTCTTCGGACGGACCACGGCTACCGGCTCGCGTCGAGACTCGCCGTACACTCGCGGCACCCGCGCCCGGAGACGTGAGCGACGACTGCCTGGATGTGGGCCCGCGACGTGCTTGTTTCACCGCGAGCGGAGTGGTGAGCGTTCCGAGACCTTCACCGCCGAGCGTGAGCCGGCAAGGTTTCCGCTGTATCGGCGCGGGCAAGGAGCGAAAGTGCGAGGACCGCGGTTGGCAGAGCGACCCCTTCGCGTGCTCGGGGGAAGCGTGCACGCAGGGGGCGCCGCGAATGCCCGACGACGGCGAGTGGGAGTGCGCCGATCTCGATGGCGTGGTGTTGTGTCACGGCGGCGGCGCGCCGGCCGGCGTGAACCCGGGCGCTGCCGACGTCGGCTGGCGCTGTGGAGCGCGGCGTGGAGCCGACGGAGATCGAGTGTGCGTCGACTTCGCTCCCGACCGTCCCGAGCCGGAGCCCTGGGCGTGTCGGTTCCACTACGAGCCCGGCGCCATCCGGCGATCGTGCGCGCGGGGTGGTCGCGGGCCCCTCGGTCGTGACTGCGGGCCGGGCTGTCCGTTCGGCAGCGTGTGTGCTTCGGGGGCCTGCCTGCCGCTGAAGCCGGAGCCGAGTTGCTGGATCGATCGCGACTGCGGACCAGGGCAGAAATGCGGGTTCGGCACCTGCCGCGAGGTATCGCCATGAGGCGCTGGCACTGGCTCGCGCTGGCCGTGCTGGTGTCGTGCTCGAAATCGGAGAGCGAGAGCGAACCGTTCCGGGTGTTGATTCGCGCCCACTCGGACGGGGACATCGACCTCGAGCGCATCGAGTGGCCAGCCAGCGTGCGGAGCGTGACCCGCGTGCCGCGCGGGCTCGTCATGGAGGTCGACCGTCCGAAGACGGAGAGCCAGCTCACGCTGACGGGCGCGGGGCTTTGTCCCACTCCCGTAACGCTCTCGCCCGACGCTCAGGGCGCCGAGGTCGAGGTGCGCGCACTCTTGGTCGCGAGCGCCGGCAACGCCATGGAGCTCGGGTTCGATCAGCCATTCAGCATCACCCTCACTCCGGGTAGTCGCGAGGGTCTCACTGGCAAGGTAGAGTGGTCTCAGATCGAAGGGGTGCCGCTCGAATTCAGCGCGGAACAGAGCGGATACGTGCTCCGCGGACGCACGCGTCCTTTCGTCGACGTTCACCCCGCGCCCGCGCCCCACGGCATCGTCCCAATTTCGCCCCGCACGCGTGGCAGCTACGTGTTTCGAGCGCGGTTCACCGGTGGGGGCGGTGCCACCACCGACGTGACCGTGCCGCTCGCATCGGCGGCGCGGAGTGCGGGGCTCCCCAGCATCGCGCTCGGAGTACGCGTCTACCTCGGCGGGAGCGGTTGGCACGTGAAGGTGCCCGCACGGGAAGGGCGAGCCGAGGTCGAGCGCGGTGGCCCCCTCGAATCGTTCCGTCCCGACGTGCGCGGGCGCTGGTTGTTGGAAGACGCGAACGGCGGCAAGCTCGCGGTGGTCGCGGGGCTCCACTCGGAGACGCCCCTCGACTGCGGTCGCACCGAGTGCCATCCGAACGAGACCGCGGCCGCGCAGAAGACGCCCATGTTCAGCGTCTTTCGTCGCGGAGTCTCCGGGGAGCTCGGCTTCGATTCGGCCTGCGCCGTGGCGTGTCACACCGCCGGAGAGCCCGGCATCGCGGACGGTGGTTTCGACGCTCTACGGCGAACGCTGGGGCTCGCGTCGCGCATTGCCGTCGGGCCCGACGGTTGGGATGCGTTGCCTCGTCCGCTCCGTCGCACGGGAGGTGTCACTTGCACCGCCTGCCACGGCCCGGGCGCGATTCCGGAGCCCTCGGCCCGCTGGGCCGTGCTGCGTGCCGACGTGTGCGCGGTCTGCCACGACGCGCCGCCCCGCTACGGGCATGTCGCGGCGTGGGCCGAGTCGCGCATGGCGCGTTCCGACGTCGACACCGATGCGCGGCAGCGAAGCGAGTGTAGGGGTTGTCACACCACATCCGGCTTCCTCGAGCGACACGGGTTGCGCAAGGCCGATCCGCTCGCACGTGACGTCCCGGTCGGCATCAGTTGCGCGGCCTGCCACGCACCGCACGCCGAGAAGCATGGCAAGAGGCTCCTGCGCGAGGTTGCCGTACCGAAAGGCGTCACGCTTCCGGCCAAGGCAGCCGAGAGCCGCGTGTGCGTGAGCTGTCACGCTTCGGACGCTGGTAGTCCCGTGAACGCGAGCGCCGCCACGCTGGTGTTCGGTAGCGCCCCTGGCACGCCCGCACCTCACGCCGAGCTCGGCTGCATGGGATGCCACGGCGCCGGGCAGCCGCGCGGTGAAAGCCATCGCTTCGCGCCCGTGCTCGGCGTGTGCGCGTCGTGCCACGAGGGTGGCGTGCCCGTGAAGCCGGACCTTCGAACGCGCGCGCTCGCGCTCCATCAGAAGCTGACGGGAAAGGCGCCAGGTTCGAAGCCCGCTCACGCCCTCGGCGCTCCTCTGGATCTGCCCGCTGGCCGAGCGCTCGCCGACGTCTTGCTCGTGCTCGAAGACCCGGCGGCCGGCGTGCACAACGCAGCCTATGCGCGCGCGCTTCTGGACGAGGCGGAGCGGCTGATCGAGCGCGGCGAGCGCTGAGCGGGGGTGCGCTCGCGCCCGCTGTCCGGACACGGAAGAAACGCCGTCCGGACGTTTCGTCGGCACCCTGCGGTCTCCCCGGAGAATTCCAGCACGCGCGGCGCAGCGTGGTGCGGCTGCGAGCCGTGTCGCGCTGGCTCAGCGTGGTCCACCCCTTGCATTCATCGCGCACATGCGTCCGAAGCTCGCTTGTCTGTCGACCGTCCGGGTCGTGGCTCTGTTCGTGATTGCCGGCCTCGGAGCGGCGTGCTCGGCCAGCTCCGGCGAGCCCCTCGACGACGGGCAGCCCGCGGCCGTGGGCGGGGGAGGCAGCGGGAACCTGAAGATCCCGAACCAGGAGATCTGCGGCAACGGTCGCGACGACGATGGCGACGGACAGATCGACGAAGGCTGTGGCAACTGCGGCACGGGCGGCGGCACTACGGAAGTTCCGGGGGCTGGTTGTGGCAGCGGCGGGTTCGGCGGCGGCGCGGGCGCCGGGAACGCCGGCTCGGCCGGAGCGGGAGGCGGCGCGTGCACCGCTACTTCACCGACGGAAGTTGCTTGTGCCGACGGCGCCGATGACGACTGCGACGGCAAGGTCGACTGCGACGATCCCGACTGCCGGCATCCGGGTCAATGCGGCTGTCAGCCCTCCGAGCTCTCGTGTGGGGATGGCACCGACGACGACTGCGACAACAAGCAGGACTGTGCCGACGAAGACTGCAAGGGCAAGTGCATCCCCGGAAGCGTGCGCTACTGCGACGAGCCGAACTACTGCAACTGGGGCAAACAGTCCTGCGGCCCCGACGGCAACTGGGGTCCTTGCACGGAGGTACCCGCACCGTCCGGCTGTGAAGGCTTCTTCTTGGACAACACCTACGACTCGAGCTGCTGCGTTTCCAAGGGATACTGCTGCCAGAACTACCCCGCAAACGACTCCATCGGGAACTGCGCGGGCGTGATGGCCTGTCAGTAGCCCGCGCTTCGCTCAGTACGTACGAAGCGACTTGCACACGGCCGCTGCAGCTTCCGCCTGAGCAGCATCCACGTTGAAGTTGCAGTCGATCACGAGCTTCGCGCTCTTGGTCGCGGACTGGATGAGGTGCTTGCCGCTCGCGAGCTTGAGGTGCGACCAAGCTCCGCTACCGGGAAGCTCTCCGCTGGCGACGAGCTCGTCACCGGAGCTGACTTTCTCGAGCCGCGCCTTGAGCGGCTCTTTCCCGGCCTTGCCCACGGGCCCCCACGTGAAGCGGAGCACGCCACGGAGCGATTCGAGCTCGGCCGTGCCTGCGTTGGGTCCTCCTTCGTAGCTCACGTCGAGCGGCTTCGAAGGAAAGACCACGCAGAACCTCGGCTCGTCGTAGCGCTTCGCGTCCGCCGGACAGGAATCGCCTCCCGCGCTGGCCGAGGGCGCGGGCGTCGCTGCGCTCGCGCTCGGAGGCACCGCCGCAGATGGCACGGCAGCGCTCGCTTTGGCCGATGCCGAAAGCAGTGGCGCTGCCACCGGCGCACCACTCGCGGTCGCTCCGGGAGACGAAGTCGACGCACCGCCCTTGGACTCGCAAGCCGCGAGCCCGAGCACGAGGAGCCCAGCCCATTTCATGTCTTGTTTGTGCATGGTCGAGCTGGACGATAGCCCAAGAGGAGATCGCCCTCTATCGCTATGGGACCCAGCCGGGCAGTCGAGCGGCCGCCTTCACCCACGCCGCCATTCGAGCCGCGTCCGGCCGGTCGTTCTCGTGGATGTCGACGTAGCGGACTTCTTTCAGCTTGCTCTCCCCGGGCGGCGCCGGCCGGAGCAGAGCCCCGCGGAAGAAGGTCACCTTCACGTAGTGGGCGAACACGTGGAACGACAGGAACCAGCCCTTGCCCGGGATGCCGTAGAAGGGGGAGTTCCACTTCACGGCCTTCTGCACGTTGGGAACGTGCGTGCTGACGAGCTCGTCGAGCCAGCGACCGACGTCCCGCTTCCAACCCGGCATCGCTCGGATGTAGGCCTGCACGGGCGCCTCGCCCTCGCCTTTCGCGATCTGGGGGTTGCCGCCCGAGAGGAGCGCCGGCTTCTTCGCGCGGGCCGCCGTCGTTCGTTTGTCCGCCGCTCCGGTTATGGGTCTGGCATCGGCCTTCGCCAGCCTCTTGATGGCTTTCCCTCGGGTCTTCATAGCGGATCGGCACAGCAGCGAAACCCGACGTCGGCTTTCATCAGCCCCCTCTGCATCACTTGGTCCGCGTCACAACGCAGAGCACTCGCGCCGGACTGGTAGGAGCCGCCGCGCAGGTGACAGTATGCGAACTGGTGGGTTCCGCCGTCGCAAGCGTCTTCCCACTCGCTCACGTTCCCGCTCAAGTCGGAGACGGACTGATTCTCGCCGCTCCCGTGGCACCCTGGTGTGCTTTTCACGACGATGGCGGTGTTCACCGCGTTCTCGGCGCCATTGCACGTCTGGCCACCGTACGTGTCGCCGTAAGGGTAGACGGTGGGCGCATTCCCACCGACGCACGCAGCAAACCACTCGCTCTTCGTCGCGTCCGCGAAGGCCGCGGACGCCAGCTTCGCCCCGCCGATGCCCCCGCACAGGCGGCTTCCAGCCCACGTGCAGTATGCGACGGCGTCGCACCAGTCGACGCACCGGACCGGGTAGTTCTCCGAGCCTGTCGAGTCGAAGATAGCGACGCTACAAGTACCGTCGGTCTTTGGCTCGACGGGATTGAAAAACAGGTTCCAGTCGCATTCCGCGATTTGTCCTGCGATGGGAACGTTCGCGTCGACGAACTTCTTGTACTGCGCGTAGGTGACTTCCGTAGCGTCGATGCAGATCGCGGGCCCCCCGCTCGGCGCGTGCACCAGCACTTTGGCTGGGCCGGCGCCTCCTGGGCACGGGCCGCCTCCGGTGCCTCCGGTGCCGCCTCCGTCGGTGTCCCCGCCCGAGCCTCCAGTGCCGCCAGTGCTGCCGGTGCTTGCGTCGCCCGCGACGCCACCGTCCCCTCCGCCCGTTCCGCCGACTCCGGTGCCGCCCGTTCCGCCGACTCCGGTGCCGCCCGTTCCGCCGACTCCGGTGCCGCCGGCGCCTGCGGCACATGCAGCAGGATCCTGCTTGCAGCGATACTCGGCGTCGTTCGCCATGTAGTCCACACTACAAGCGACGAAGAACAAGCAGCCGAACACGGCCCCGAGGCCAAGATGCGCGCGTTGTCGCAAGCCCGGCCAATTTCTCACGGCTCTCCCGGCCATGCCACGGAAGATTCCTGTTTCAAGGCACCACGACCACTCGAACCGGCGACTCACCAGGGATGCGCAGCCAGGTCTCGCCGGGACTCATCCCGAGCACCACGTGTCGCTGCGGCGCTGAGCTTCCCGTGGCGTAGCCCCCGGGTCGGTTCGCGTGCATGGGGAAGACCCGGGCGATTCTCGAGTCGTCGACTTCTGGCTGCCCGGGACCACACGGGTTTCCGCCTCCGGTGACGCATTCGAAGGCGAGCGCGACTCCGCGAGACAGCCTGAGTTGGCTGCCGCTGCCGTCGAGCGTGGCCGTGCGGCCGGGAGGCGCCGGAGTGAGGGGCCGGTAGGACGTGCAAGACAGAGTGACCATGGCCAGGCAGGCCAGCCACGCGCGTGACGCGCTCATGTGGCTCCCTCCGGCACTTCTTTGCGTGCGTTCGGATCCACCACGCGGAACGACACCTGCGCTTCGGCGCCCGGAAGCTCCAGGCGCAAGACGGCGACGCCTGGCCTTTCGGCTACCAAGCGTCGCCGCTGCGCGACTCCCTCATCGTAAATGTGGACGAGCGGAGGCTCGACACTCCACTTGCCTTCGACGGCGCCCGCGAGCTCCTGCGCTCCGAAGTAGAGCTTGGGTGTCAGATAGAGAGGCTCTCCCAGGATGACGTCGATGTGCCCGCTCACCTCTCCCATCTCGCGACCGTCCGCGTAGAGTCGGTGCAGCGTCGCGCGTGTCGCGCGTTCCACCCACAAGTGGTGGAAGTCGACGACGACGCCCTCACGGGTCGTCACCAGGATGGCGGTCATCCCCGGTGAACGACCCGTCAGTTTTCCGTCCTCCGCCGACACGATTTCGGGGTGTCCGGACACCAGGAGCAAGCTCGGCGACGCGGTGCCGTCGAGGGTGGCGCGGATGTTGGGGTGAATCGTGCCACCGACGGCGAGCGGGGCGCCGAGCTCCGGAGAGTCGTCGGCCGCCTTGGCCTTCAGCTCCGCCTGCTGCACGGCCATGCCGCACGCCGCGTTCGCCAGCGCGAGGGAAAACGGTACGAGGTGTGCGGCGTTCATCGGGAGACTCCTCTGGCGGTACGTCAGTAGCGGGCAACTACGCGAGCGAAGCGCGCCCGCCGAAGGCGGCGGGGGGAGCGGTCGCAGCAGCGAGCCGCGGGGGGCAAAGCCCCCGTTTCAAGTAGTTGCCCATCGGTCGACAGCAGGAATGAACGTCTCCGGGCAACTACGCGAGCGAAGCGAGCCCGCCGAAGGCGGCGGGGGGAGCGGTCGCAGCAGCGAGCCGCGGGGGGCACGTCTCCGGGCAACTACCCGAGCGAAGCGAGCCCGCCGAAGGCGGCGGGGAAGCGGTCGCAGCAGCGAGCCGCGGGGGCAAGGCCCCCCAGGTTCAGTAGTGGTACTTCACGATGTAATCGACGCAGGCGGGCACCTCGGGCGAGACGCTCACGTACACGTCGGCGTCGTCGTAGGCGCCGTCGCAATTCACCTTGAGCGATACGGCTCCGTTGCTCGAGCAACAGCCCGCGTAGCCACCGAGCCCCGTCAGCGTTCCCGACGTGCAGCTGACGCTCGCACCCGCGCACGTCGCGTACATGCAGAGCTTCACTCCCGCCGTGGTCTGAGCCGTCGGATCGACGCCACAACCGACCACGTCTTTGCCCGCGAAGCGGAAGTAGTCCGTGTCGCCGGTGGTCACGAGGCCTTTCACTTGGCTGCCGGAGCCGTCGCAGTCGTCGATGGTGCCGAGGACCTTGGCCTTGGCGAACGAGTCGTTGGGTTCGTAGGAGTCGGTGCAACCACCACCCGTGCCACCCGTGCCGCCCGTGCCGCCGGAGCCGGCGGCGGCACCGGTACCACCGCTGCCACCGGTGCCGCCGCTTCCTCCTGAACCACCGGTTCCTCCCGCACCACACGCCGAAGCGTAGTCGCTGCAGCAGTCACCGGACTGAACGCACTTCGAATCGCAATAACAGCCCTCGGGCGCCTTGGCGCCGCAGTAGCCGACGCACGAACCCGCGCTCGCTCCGCCGCTGCCACCACTGCCGCCGCCCGGCGAGCCCGCGCTGCCTCCGGTCGAGGTGCCGCCGCTGCCTCCGGCCGGCGTCCCGCCAGCGCCACCGCTCGGAGCTCCACCGCTGCCGCCCGAAGCGCCGCCGGTTCCCTGGCAGCCCGGCTCCGTGCTCGGCGGAGAGCTCTCGCCTTTTCCGAGGAGCGTGTTGCTCACGCACTCGATGGTGTTGGTGGGGATCGCCTCTTTGGCGAGCACCGATTGAACGCAGCTCGGAAACTGGGCGAGGCAGGTCATCCCCGAGATGCACTCCGTCTTCACCTTCTCGAGAATGGCGTCGCCGAAGGGCAGGATCAGCGTCTTGGCGACGGCCAGTTGCTCGGGCACGTCCCCGCCGCCGAGCAGCGCTTGCTCGCACCCGGGGATGGATACCGGTGGACAATCGGAGCAGAAGGTCTTGACGAAGTCCTGCTGGGCCGGAGTCGGCGTGAGGCTCGCAAACGTGGAGGCCAGGCACGACGGTGGCGACGCTCCTCCCTCCACGCAGCTCTTCGCGCCCGCCAGAAACGGCTCGCTCAAGAAGCCCGCGAGGTTGCTGCAATCGGCGACGAGGGCTTGGTCGCAGGCGCTCTTCGCGCCGCACTTCTGCGCGTACGCCGACACCTGCTGGCAGAGCAGATCCGCAGTGGATGCTTGGGCACCCGGGGCGCTCGAGCCGCTGTCGGACCCACAGGCCACGAGCAGTAATGCGGAGAGCGCGGCGTAGCCGAGGCCGCGACTCCCACGGCTCCAGCGGAGCGTGTGCGGCTCGCTGGTGGCGGATCCAGGAATGGCAACGGAAGCGGGGGCGGTGGTGTGGTTCATGGGAGCCCGCTCAGCAACCCTCGTGCCGCCGGGTTTTCCCCTGAAAATCGCGGGATTTGGTCGCCTGTGGGACACCCGTACCCCAGTTGGGCTCCCGCCCGCTGCCCCATCGCTGACCCAGTTGGCGTGAGCGGGCGGAAGCTACGAGTCGCCGCGGTCGCCGCGTAGGCCGTAGCGCTTCACCGCGCGTTGGATGAGCTTCCGATCCACGCCGGCGAGCTCGGCCGCCCGGGAGATGTTCCCGTCCGTCATCTCCAGCATCGCCTTGAGATACGACTGCTCGAACATCTCCGTGACTCGCTCGCGTGCGACCTTGAACGGCACGTCCAAGTCGATCGGCACTGGCGGAAGGCGATGGTCCGTGTCTGGGCCGGCCGTCGCGAACTCTGCCGTCGTACCCAGCGACAGCGCGCGAGCGACCGCGTTCCGGAGCTCGCGCACGTTACCCGGCCAAGCATTGCGGCAAAGGGAATCGACGACCCGAGGCGGCAACTCCACCGAGCGCCCCGATCGACCACTCTGTTGGCTGCAGAAGTGGCGCACCAGGAGTGGGATGTCCTCCGCGCGTTCTCGCAGCGGTGGTAAAACGACTCGGAGGACGGCGATGCGGTAGTACAGGTCCTCACGGAAGTTTCCGCGAGCCACCTCTTCGGCCAGGCTCCGATTCGTCGCTGCGACGACGCGCACGTCGACCCTGCGCGTCGTGTTGGAGCCGACCCGACGCACCTCCTGGCGCTCGAGGGCCCGCAGCAGGCGCGGCTGGAGCGAAAGCGGCAGCTCGCCGAGCTCGTCGATGAACAGCGTGCCGCCGTCAGCCTGCTCGAAGGCCCCTGCCCGATCGCGGTCTGCGCCCGTGAACGCGCCCTTCACGTGGCCGAACAGCTCGCTCTCGATGAGATTCGAGGCAATGGCGGCGCAGTCGAGCACCACGAACGGCCCCGACGCACGCGTGCTCTCTTCGTGGACGGCCTCGGCCGCCAGCTCCTTGCCGGTGCCCGTCTCTCCCTCGATGAGCACTGGGTCGTCCGTCGGCGCCACGCGCTCCAAGATGGCGAACAGGCGCCGCATCGCCACGCTGAAGCCCACCATTCCACCCAGACGGTCGCGTTCCGAGAGCGGCAGGTCGACGAAGTCTTCCAGCATGCGCAGTCGAAGCGTCGACCCTCCCACGACGATGGACGAATCGGGGCGCGCGTAGGCGTCCCGGATGCGCGTGCCGTCGAGCGTGGTTCCATTCCGGCTGCCGGCATCCACCACGCGTACTCCGATGGCGTCCACCTTGAGCGTCAGGTGGTGGCGACTCACCGCGGGGTCTTGGAGCACCAGGTCGTTGTCGTTGCTGCTTCCGACCCGTACCTCCGAACCAGCGACCTCGACCACCTGACCCGCGCACGGACCCGCGATGACCTCGGCGCGGATCTTGCGAATTCGGAGGCTCGCGCCGCCCGACGTGTCGATCGTGGCCGAATTCAGATCGCGGAACGGGTCGGGCACGGGAGAACGAAGCCTAACATGCGAGAGAGCATCGCCTCAGTGGCGCTGATCCTTCCAATCGCCGCGCTTGGTGGCCGGTGCCCCGAACTTCGCGCCGGCATCGGCTTTTGCCGGTGCCGGTCGCGCCTGCCCCTGGGTCGACGTGGGCAATTCGTCGATGGAGGTCACCGGCGGCTCGGCTGCAGCGGAGGGCGCTGGCCCGGAGGCGCTGGCGCTGGAGCTTGCGGGTGGTGTCGGGTCCGTCGCCACCACGGGGAAAGAGCTCGCGTCGGCCGCGGCGTTGCCTCGCGACAGCACCACCGCAGTCAGCGCAGTAGCCAGCGAGACCACGGCGAGCGCGCCGACGGCCCCGACGACCAGGAGCCGATCTCGGCGCTGCGTCCCTTCGGTGGACGGCGTGAGCGGAGCGCCCGTCGACCCGGCGGAGACGATTTGTCCCGCGCGGCCGAGGCTCGCAACGGCCGGGGCCGGGTCGTCCGCCGAGGCCAATGTGCGATTGGGCACGCTCGCCGGCACGATGAGCTTCGGGTGGGTGCTGAGGGGTGCACCGTGCGAACGATGGAACGCCTGTCGAACCGCGTTCTGCATCGCCCGCGCGTCCTGCCAGCGATCCGCCCGCTCATAAGCGAGGGCGCGGTCCACGAGCGCCGCGACGGCGTCCGGGACGCCGGGCTCTCCTTGCATCGAGCGCGCTGGCTTCGACATCGCAGCCAGGAGGACCTCGTTGGTGGTCCGCCCCTCGTGCACTTGGCGTCCGATGATCAACGAGTACATCAAGGCGCCGACGGACCAGAGGTCCGTACGCGCATCGACTTCGTCCCACAGCCCACGCGCATGCTCGGGCGCCATGTACGCTGGCGTACCAAGGGTCGTCCCGGCGCGAGTCGCTTGGCTCCCCGCGGATAGCTCGAGCATTCGGGCGATGCCGAAGTCGAGCACCTTGATGATCCCGTCCCGCGTGAGAAAGACGTTTTCGGGTTTGATGTCGCGATGGATGATCCCGTGTTCGTGGGCAGCAGCGAGTACGTCGAGCAGTTGGTCGCTGGCGGAGAGGACCTCGTCGACCTCGAGCCGGCTGCCGAGCCGCTTCGCCCGCTCCTGAAGGGACTCGCCATCTAGGAGCTCCATGACGATGAACAGGGAGCCGTCATCGGCCTGGTCGTCGTCGAGCACGCGCACGACCCCCGGGTGATTCACTCGGTTGGCGAGGTAGCCTTCCTTGAGGAAGCGCGCGCGGACGTGGCGGTGGGAGCTGTACTCCTGATGCAGGACCTTCACTGCCGCGCGCGTGCCGTTACGGTGCGTGGCGGCGTAGACCGCGGCCATACCACCGAATCCGAGCAGGCGGTCGAGGTGCCACTTGCCACGCAGAGTGGTGCCGACGCGCGTCTGCGCCTGCATCGCGTTCTGGTCGATGGCTTCGGTGACGGAATCCAATCGATCAACGGTCACCCAAGACCTCGACCTCTGCAACTCCCGAGGCATTTTCCGGGGGTTCGCCAGGGGGGCGAACGCTGCACCGGGATGCCGAACCCAGGGCCGGGAGTCCGGCTCGCGGACCTCGCCGCGAGCCCTCGCGCAGCCGATCTTTGCTAACCTCGGCCGCGCCGTGCCCGTGCGTTCCGCTTCCACGATTCCAAGAGGCGTGTTCGCGTGCTTGCTCGCGCTCAGCTCGACGTTTGCGTCCGCTCCCGCTCGTGCGGACGAGACGCCCGCCGCCAAGGCAGACGCGCTCTTCAAGGAAGGGCGAGCGCTGATGAAGAACGGCGACTACCGCGCTGCCTGCCCCCTCCTCGCGGAGAGCCAGCGCCTCGACCCCGCCGCCGGAACGTTGATCAACCTCGGCGACTGCACGGATCAACTCGGGCGCGTCGCCGACGCGCTCGAAGCCTACCGCGGGGCTGCGCAGCTCCTGCCGCCCGACGACCCTCGTCGCGGGCCCGTGGCGGAGCAGATTCGCGCGCTCGAACGCCGCGTTCCCACGATTCGCCTGCGCTTGGTCGGCCCCGCGCCGGCCGGGCTCCGGGTGACGTGGGACGGCGTCGTGCTCGAGCCGAAGGCGTGGCGGTCCGCCCTCCCTGCCAACGCGGGAGCTCACGAGCTCGTCGTCACGATTCCAGGTGAGCCCGCCAATCGCCAGAAGGTCGTGCTGTCCGAAGGGGAAAAGCGCGAGCTCAGCGTCGAGCTCGCCGGCCAAGCGGAGACAGCTCCGCACATCTCCACCACGCCGACTCACGAACCGAGCAAGTCGACCGACGTGGTGCCCTGGATCGTGGGTGGCGCCGGTGTGGCGAGCCTCGCCGCGTCGGGCGTCTTCTTCTTGCTCCATGGCCGCGAGACGCGGAAGCTCGAGCGCGACTGCATCGATGGGATCTGTCCCACTTCGTCCGAAAGCACCATCGACCGCGCCAACCTGTACGGCACGGCCGGTTGGGTGGGTCTCGCCGCCGGCGCCGTGGGTGTGGGTGCGGCGGTGGTGCTGCTGAGCACGCGGGGAGGCGAGGCGCCTGCCGCCTCCCGGCGCCCGCGGCTCGAGATCGGCGCCCGCGCGACGCGCGGAGGCGGAGCGGCGTTTGCGCGGGCTCGGTTCTGACGAGAAGCACCAGCCCACGATCAACGCGCAACCGCAGAAACACCAGCGCTCCCAGCGTCGACGCCGCGCGCCGATTGTGGATCGAAAGAAGCCAGGAGCTGCTGCTGCGCGCGATTGGCCTTCGATCCGCCACCGGTGACCGGTTCGTGCTAAGGGCTCCGCGGCCGTGATCGCGATCTCCAACCTGAGCAAGAGCTTCGGCCCCCAGGCCCTGTTCGAGGACGTGACCCTGCAGCTGAACGCGGGCAGCCGTTACGGGCTCGTGGGCGCCAACGGCTCCGGCAAGACCACGCTCCTCAAGATCCTGTCGGGGACGGAGCCGGCCAGCGGCGGCGAGGTCGCGTTCGCCAAGAACGCGCGGATCGGCGTGCTGCGTCAGGATCGCTTCGAGAGCGACGAGCAGATCATCTTGGACGTGGCGATGATGGGCGACGAGCTCGTGTATCGCGCGCTCAAGGAGCAGGACGCGCATTCCGCCGACGTCCACCCGGATCCGGAACGCGTCGCGGAGATCGACGAGCTTCTGCGCGCGCACGACGGCTACACGCTGGAGGCGCGGGCGGCACAGGTGCTGATGGGGCTCGGCATCCCGGAGAAATCGATCCGGCAGCCGCTCTACACCTTGAGCGGCGGCTACAAGCTGCGCGTGCTCCTGGCACAGGTGCTGGTGGGCCGTCCGGACGCGGTGCTGCTCGACGAGCCCACCAACCACCTCGACATTCTGAGCATCCGCTGGCTCGAGCGCTTCCTGAATGCCTATGAAGGCTGCGCGGTGGTGATCAGCCACGACCAACGCTTCCTGGACAACATCGCGACCCACATCCTGGACGTGGACTATGGGACCGTCATCGAATACCCGGGAAACTACCAGACGTTCCACGAGATGAAGGCCGCGACACGCGAACGCAAAGAGGGCGAGATTGCGCGCGTGGAGAAGATCATCGCGCACAAGAAGGCGTTCGTGGAGCGCTTCCGCGCGAAGGCCACCAAGGCCCGACAAGCCCAGAGCCGGTTGAAGCAGCTCGAGAAGATCGAGGTCGAGACGCTGCCCACGTCGTCTCGCCGTTACCCGAAGCTCCGCTTCGAGATCGCACGGCCGAGCGGCAAAGACGTGTTGGTGCTCGAGGACATCGCGAAGGCCTATGGCGAAAATCGCGTCCTGTCCGGCGTGTCGCTGACCATCCGGCGGGGCGAACGCGTGGCCGTGATCGGCGCCAACGGGCTCGGCAAGTCGACGCTGCTCAAGATCGTCACCGGCAACCTCGGGCGCGATTCGGGCAGCGTGGCGTGGGGACACGAGGCCCAGGTCGGCTACTTCGCCCAGGACCACAAGGAGCAGCTGACGAACCCCACGCAGACCGCGCTCGACTACCTCTGGGACATCTGTCCCGAGCAGGGCACGAGCTTCGTTCGGGGCATGTTGGGGCGGCTCTTGTTCTCGGGGCCCGACGTCGAGAAACCGGTGGCCGCGCTGAGCGGTGGCGAAGCGACGCGCCTGATTTTCAGCCGCCTCATGGTGCAGAAGCCCAACGTCTTGGTGTTGGACGAGCCGAGCAACCACCTCGATCTCGAGTCCATCGAGGCGTTGGTGGAGGCCCTCGAGGAGTACGAGGGCACGCTGATCTTCGTCTCCCACGACCGTTGGTTCGTCGACAAGCTCGCGACGCGCGTCATCGAGCTCCGGACCGACGGTCTGAACGACTTCGCCGGGACCTATCAGGAGTACCTCGAGCGCCAGGGCGACGATCATCTGGACGCCGATCGGGCGGTGCTCGCCGCCAAGACCAAGAAGGGCGAGCCCGAGAAGGCGCCCATGGCGAAGAGCAGTTCGCGCACGAACCGCCAGCGAGCTCTGCCCAAGAAGCGCGACGAAGTGATCGACAAGATCGGGCTGGTCGAGGCTCGGCTCGCCGAGATCGACGGCTCCTACGCCACCCCCGGCTTCTTCGAGCGCACACCTCTGGCCGAGGTGGAGCTGCTCCGGCAAGAACGCGCCCGGCTCGAGGGCGATCTGGTGGCGTTGACCGCCGAGTGGGAGGCGCTCGAGACGGAGCTCGCGGCGCTCGGGTGAGCCCGCTCGCCAGACGACCTCGCAGCGAAAAGCCGATGGCTACCCCCGCCGAGCGCTATGCTCGCGTTCGAGCTCCCCGATGACCCAGAACTCTCCGGTCCCCGACTGGTTCGGCAAGTCCGAGGCAGACCAGCGCTCGATGACTGTGGCGAAAGCGCGCGGCTTGGGCTGCGGACTCTCCCTCTTGCTCGGTCTCGTGACCGCGGGCTCCGTCTACTGGGCCGTCAGTGCGGAGCTCCGCGCGAAGGGCCTCGAGGAGCGCTTGCGAATCCAACGCGCAGAGACGGAGCGCCCGCTCGAGGCGCGGCCCGCCAAGAACCAAGAGCGGCCCGCGGTGGCGCCTCCGATGCCCACCGCGCCGGCCGTCGCACCGGTCCCCGCCATCCCGGAGCCGGCCGTAGCACCCACTGCGAGTCCCGAGGCAGCGCCGGCCAACGCCGATGCGCCCGGTGGCGGCCAACGCTCGGCCGCCGACATCCAGAGGGAGATGAATCGACTGCGACCGGCGTTTCGGCGCTGCTACGACGTGGTGCTGAAGGACGACCCGGCCGTGAACGGGCGCATCGAGCTCAAGTTGGTGATCAGCGCGCGAGGCGCCGTCACGAGCGCCAGCGCCTCGCCGACCGGTAACCTGCCGCCGTCGGTCGGCGCCTGCGTGGCCAAGGTGGCCCGCACGGCCAGCTTCGACCCGGCGGACGGCCCGACGACCGTCACTTACCCGCTCGTGTTTCGCTCCAACTGAGTCGAGCCCGGGCCGTCACCTCGGAATGCCGAAGTGAGAGACGGGCTACGTGCCGCAGAAAGTGTGGTGCACGCGCTCTTCGGGTCGTGGCGCGTCCGCGAGGTATGCGAAGTCCGGCTGCTCGTCGTAGGGCCGCTCGAGCACGCGAACCAGCGTCTCGAACGGCCCGAAGTCGTCGCGCTCGATCGCCGCGTCGATGGCCTCGGCGATGCGATGGTTGCGCGGGATGAACGCGGGGTTCGCCTGGCGCATGCCCGCCGCGCGTGCGTCGGGCGCGACGTCTTCTCGCGCCAGGCGCTGGCGCCACGCGCGCGCCCAATCGGCAAACCATGCCCCATCGGCCAAGAGTGACGTCACCCGCGAGTCTTCGCTCGGATCGCGCGCTGCGGCGCAGAGCGCGCGGAAGGTCAGCGTGAGGTCGGCGCCGCTCGCGGCCATCCCATCGAGCAGCGCTGCCGCGAGCGCATCGTCGTCGTCTTCTTCGCGACGGAGTCCCAGCTTGTCGCGGAGGACGCGCGCGTGGGCCGCGGCGAAGAGCGAAGGAAAGCGTTCGAGCACTTCGGTCGCCAGGTGGACGCTTTCGCCTTCGCGCTCGGCCAAGAGGGGCAACAGCGCCTCGCCCAACCGCGCCAGGTTCCAAAGCGCGATGCGTGGCTGGGCAGCGAAGGCGTAGCGCCCACCATGGTCGATGGAGCTGAAGGTCTTGCCCGGGTCGTACTCGTCGAGGAAAGCGCAGGGGCCGTAGTCGATGGTCTCGCCGGAGATCGCCGTGTTGTCGGTGTTCATCACGCCGTGAACGAAGCCAACGCCGAGCCAGCGAGCGACCAGACGCGCTTGGGCTTCGACCACGCGTTCGAGCAAGGCCCGGGCGTCGTTGCCGGTGCCAACGGCATCAGGGTAGTGGCGGCGGAGCGCGTGCGCAGCCAGCGTTGCCAATGCTTCGTGATCACGCCGCGCAGCGAAGAACTCGAACGTGCCCACGCGGATGTGGCTCGCGGCGACTCGGGTGAGCACCGCGCCGGGAAGGGTCTCTTCTCGGTGTACTTGCTCGCCGGTCAGCACGACGGCGAGCGCGCGGGTGGTCGGGATGCCCAGCGCGGCCATCGCTTCGCTGACGATGTACTCGCGCAACACCGGCCCGAGCGCTGCGCGTCCGTCGCCGCGGCGCGAGAAGGGGGTCGGACCCGAACCCTTGAGCTGAACGTCGACGCGCCGGCCGTTCGGGGTGACGAGCTCGCCCAAGAGGATGGCGCGGCCATCGCCGAGCTGGGGCACGAAGGAGCCGAACTGGTGTCCGGCGTAGGCCAGGGCGATGGGCTCGGCTCCGTCGGGGAGCGTGTTGCCGGCGAGAATCTCGGCGCCGCTCGGCGACGCGAGCTCGTCCGCGCAAAGCCCGAGCTCGCGCGCGAGGGTGGAGTTGACCTTCACCCCGCGCGGCGCGCGCACCCGGGTTGGGACGACCCGCGCGAAGAAGCGCGGAGGAAGCCGCGCATAGCTGTTGTCGAACGCGAAGGTCATGCCGGGCGCCGCTCGGGCGTAGTGCCGAACCGGCCGGCGTCAAGCGTGGCTGCGGTCACCGCGCCGTCGCCGAGGCGAGCCGCAGCCTGCTTTCGGCGCGGGACTCGACTTCGTCGCGCCGGAACGCGAGCTTCTCGTAGCGGCCCTCCGCCCACGAGTCCGTCATGTCGTCGAAGTGAGGGCTCGAGCGATCGGCGACGTTCCCGAGCGGGAAGTTCACCCAGACTTCGGGGGTCCCGCTCTCGTCGAAGCGTCCGACCAGGCGCTCGACCGGGCCGTAGTCGCTGACCCACCGGTCGGGCACCGCGAAATCGCGGCGGAAGACGCTGTGCGCGACGTTGACCGTGTTCTCTCCACCGTCACTCGGCACGGAGCGGAGCGGCACGCCGATGCCGTAGGCGTTGTCGAAGCTCGTGACGTGCACTTCGCCCCAGCGATAGAGGCTCGGCTCGACGCCGCCGAAGCGCGCCGTCAGGTGAGCCGCGGTCTTCGCGAGACCGGCGAGGACGATGCGATGTTTGCCCTGCTGCAGCAAAGCATCTCCTTCGGGGTACTTGCCCGAGAGCGCCAGCGCCGCGACCTTGAGCAGGTAGAAGGGCGCAGCTTCGAGCACGCGCTCGTAGAGGAGCGGGATCATGTCGTCTTCGATGGCCTCGGCGGTCGTGAAGTGAGCGAACGCGTGGAAGGCCACGGCTCCGCTGGAATCTCGGGTCATCTTGCGGTCCCACTCCTCCACGAGGAGCTTCACCAAGCGCTCGAGCTCGGGCCTCTCGACGTACTCTGCGAGGCCCGGATCGGAAGCGCGATGCGCCCACGCCTCCTCGAGCAGCTCGAGGAACGTGTCGGCCATCAGGCAGCGCGAATCGAATTGCAGTGCCTGCATCTCCTCCAGCGTCACGCCCCCGCGCTCGGTCAAGCGATCGAGCACGGACTCGATCCGGCGCGCGCGGTAGCCCGGGTCGTAGAACGCGCCGTAGTACCAGGCGTCGTTTCCCGGGTCGCCATCGGCGGTGAACCCCACGGGATCGTTGTTCGCGGTCACGAGGAAGCCGCGCTCGGCGCCCCGCCCGTGGGGCAATTGGTCGAGCGGCAGGGAGCCACCCGGCCAGAACGCCAGCGGGTCGTCGCCGTTCATCAACCGCCATGGCTCGCGTCCGGGGGCCACGGGGTTTCGCTTGGGCACCTCCAGGCTCACGCGATAGACGATGTCGTTCGCGTCGGCGCCCACCCAGTTGTAGCTGAGCTCCGGCACTCGCTCGATGGCCGCTTCGAGAGCTTCCGCGCTCTCGGCACGGTTCAGCTCCAGGAAGTAGAGCGAGCTCCTTGCCTCGAAGCCGGTCCAACCGAGCAAGACCTCGCGCCCGTCGCCCGCCAGCGGCACGGGTACGCCTGCGAAGCTCGGATCGAAGAGCACGCCGTATCCGGGCACGTCCCGCACCAAGATGCTCTCACTCTGCCCGCCGCGGATTGGGATCACTTCCTCGCGACTCGAAACCGGCACGATGGTGTTGCCGATACGCGCACCTTGCTCGGAAACTTCCACCGACCAGAGATCCATCACGTCGCCGAACGCCGACGTTGGCGCCCAGATCGCCCCCCTCGTGTGTCCGGCGAAGATGCCCGGCGCCGGTGCGAAGGCGAACCCTGCTACGTCGTAACTACCACCCCGATCCAAGCTGTTCAGGTGCACCGCGTACATCGCCCCCATCAGCGTGAAGACCAAGTGCGGGTCGCCCGCCAAGAGCGGTCGTCCGTTCTCGGTGTGACGCCCCGCCACTGCCCAGTTGTTGCTGCCGGGCTTCGGCGCCGAGATCAGGCGCCTCCACGCCGCAGGGGATTTCGCGGCTTCTGGCAGCACGATCCCGAACGGCGAGCTCGAGCTTCCGGAGCCTCCCTTCGCGATGTTCGGGCGGTCTTCGGGCGGCACCGCGAAGGTATCGTGAGCTGGCAGGAAGATCTGGGCCGACTCCAGTGTGCTGGGCGCGAGCTCACCCAGCAGCGTAGTGAGGATCTCGTAGAGCAGGCTCTGGTCGAGGCCGAGCTGGATCATCTTCTGGACGATCAACGGATCGTCTTGTCCCCAGGGTTCGGGCAAGAAGTCGAGGTCTTCGGGTCCGAAGCCGAAAGGCAGCGGTACTTCCCCCGAGCGCACCTCCTCGATGCGCCGATTGATCCCCGCGCGCCACGCCTGGACGAGGCGCCATCGCTCCGGGTATTCCTCGCGCATCCGTTGGGCATCGAGCTTGCCCCAGCGCGGCAGATCGAACAGGCGCACGAGCTTGTCATCGTGGAGCGCCGTGGCGCCGAACGATCCCTTGAAGTCCGCGCCGAGGATTTCGGCGCGACGGCCGAGGGCGAAGCGCCGCCACATCTCGAGCTGCAGTAGGCGATCGGTCGCGAGCTGATAGCCGTAGCCGTGGAAGAGATCTTCGTCGGTGTCTGCGTACACGTGCGGTACGCCGAGGTCGTCGATCACGATTTCGATGGGCGCTTCGTCCTCGTTCGAAGCATTGGGGGCGCCGCCACAGGCTACGAGCCCGAGCGCGAGGGCAGAGCCGAGCCTCACATCGGCAAGGCCGCGCGCACGTCGGCGCACGTCGCCCCCTCGCTCAGCTGCACCATCTCGTAGACCGCGTTCTGTACCGTGAATTTCGGCTGGTTCTGATCGATGAAGTCGGCTTCGCCCGCGCTGCAGAGCTTGCCGTCGTTGCGCTTGCAGCCGAGCACGTGGCTGTCGAACATCTGCAGCGTCGCCTGCCCCGACGCACTCGTGCAGCTGTCGCGCGTCCCCGAGATCTGCACCGCCGTACGCGTGACGATGTACACCTCGACCGCACGCTTGCCGTTGGGGTTCAACGCTTCGAAGAGCCCTGTAGGCGGCGCCGAGAACGGCGGGTCGGTGCGCGGTACCGCCAAGATGCCGGGTTGTCCGTCTCCGTCGTGATCGGCCCCCGTGATCTGCTTGGCCGACGAAGGCCACGGCGCGCTCGGATCGGGCATGCTGAGACCCACCAGCGACACCACCGGATCCATCGTTATGCTCGCTCCGACGTCGAAACCGGAGAGCTTCCCCGTCGCCTGGAACTTGGGCATGCCCGGCTTGTCCCAGACCGCGTCCGGGATCACGGTCTGCACTTGCCCGCCACCGGCCACCGACGTCTTCGTGAGCGCTGGGATCGAGCTACCGCAAGGCGTCACCTGTCCCGCAGCCGGGATCTCCCCGCTGGCCGGATCGGGCTTTTCGAAGTCGAGCACCGTGCGCGTCCAGATGTGGATCTTCCCGGTGCCCGCCGAGATGCCGGTCTTCGCCGGCCACGACACGTCCGCGACGATGAGGTTGCCGATGGTCGCGTGCTGGGTGTCGTTGTTACAGCCGTTGCCCGCGCCCCCCGCGCTCGCGCCACCGCCACCGGGAGAACCAGCCGCTGCGCCACTGCCTCCTGCGCCGCTTCCCGCTTCGCCGGCGGTCGCACCGGACCCGCCGAAGGACACGCCGCCGCCGCTGCCTGCGCTGGCTGCGCTGCCCGCGCTACCGGCGCTGCCCTCCGGTCCGCCGCCGTCGCCCCCGCTACACCCGACTAGAAGCCACACGAGCCCAGTCATTCCCATCGTCCGCAGCATCCGAGCCTCCTGTTCGAGCAGACACCGCCCCACATGGGAGCTTGCAGCAGAAAAGGACTGACGCGCCGCGCAGGTCTCGAGCGACAGTCGCTTCCGCGGGTGCGGCACTTGCCGAGCCCGTGGGTTCGCCTACGACGATGCCTCCAAGATCCGCTTGAGGCGCGCGAGGTCCTTCATGTTGGCCCGCCGCATCGCCGACGCCATCACCGGGGCGACGAGCTTTCCAAACCCGCGCGGCTCGCCCCGATTTCTCAGCGTCATGTGTGTGCGTTCGGGTTGCATGGCTGCCCAGGTGTACGTCGTCTCCATTGGAAACGGCCCCTCCGCCGTACGCATGACGAGCTGCGCGCCGGGTACGAATTCCGTGACCTCGTAGGTGTACGCCAGCCGCCGCCCGAGAAAGTGCGCCACGAAGGCCACGCGAGCGCCCACCTGCACGGGCGGCGGCGTCTTCCATTCGACGGACTCGATGTTCACGTACCACTCCGGTGCATGAGCCGGATCGGCCGCGTAGGCGGCGACGACCTGGCACGGACGCTCGATGACGATCTCTGTGAGCACGTCGACCGGCATTGGCGCATCTCCTCGCTCCTTGTAACCGGCCCGGGAGAGCGGGACAATATCGCATCGATGGGACGATTGATCACATGATTGGGACAATTCGTTTGGCGGACATGGCCCTGTTCGCCCAGGTCGCCGAAGCCGGCAGCTTCACCGGCGCCGCGCGCAGCCTGGGCATTCCGAAACAGACGCTGAGCCGCAGAGTGTCGGAGCTGGAGCGCGCGCTCTCCGTGCAGCTCCTTCACCGGACGACACGCAGGCTTCGCATCACCGATGTCGGAGCGGCCTATCTCGCGCGATGCGTCGAGATGGTCCGACTGGCCGAGGACGCGAACCGGGTCGTCAAGGACGCGGGAGCCGAGCCGAGTGGATTGCTACGGGTGACTGCCGACCCGCTGTTCGGGGAGGCCTTCGTCGCTCCGCTCGTCATCGAGTACGCGCAGAAGTGGCCCCGCGTTCAGATCGAGGTGCTGCTCACGCGGCGCCGCGTGGACCTGGTGGAGGAAGGGTTCGACGTGGCGTTCCGGGTCGGCACCATCGAAGACAGGAGACTGACCGCAACGCGTCTGGGGCCCGCGACGGTTCGATACTGTGCGAGCCCCTCGTACGTGCGGGCGCATGGGGCGCCGAAACGTCCGCAGGAGCTCTCTTCCCACGAGTGCCTCGTGGTCCAGGCCGACGGAGAGCCCGCGCGATGGCCCATCCAAGGCAAGACGGGCATGAAGCTCGTTCCGGTGAAAGGCCGGCTCCGCTTCAACAGTTTCTCGATGGCATACGCGGCGGCGCTCGCAGGGCTGGGCATCGGGCTCTTCCCCGACTTCACCTGCTCGGACGACCTACGCCGGAAGCGGCTCGTCGCCGTGCTCGAGCCTGGGCAGGTCGCCGTCGGCGCAGTCTGGCTCGTTCACCCTGCGGAGCGCTACCTCGCCGCGCGCGTTCGCTCTTTCGTCGCGCTGGCGAGCGCACGGCTCGGAGCGCGCCCGCCCTGGGTGTCGCGCGATTGAGGCGTCGGTACCCCATCTTCTGCACCGGCTGGCGATGGGCCAGTCCGCTTCGGCCCTGGTGGGCGCCCGGTCGAACTCAGGTCGCGCGAGCCCGGTGCTTCAACTCGCGCTTCCGCTCCGCTGACCGAGCGCGCGGATGTCCCGGTTCTCGAGCACGGGCGCCGCGTCTGCTCCGGGCCCGTTCAAGCCGACGTCGAGCATCACCCGCGCCAGCTCGTCCGAACGGACGCTTGGCATCACACCACGCAGGACGGGATAGAGTGCGCGACTCACGCGATACATTGCGCTCGGCTCGCGCCGCTGCTCGACCGGGTAGATGTACCCGGGGCGGAAGATGTGAACGCGCGCGAACCCGGTCGCGAGGAGCGACTTTTCCGCGGCGCCCTTGTAGCGGGCGAAGGCCATCCGGCTCCGCTCCGTCGGATCGGCGCCGGCTCCGCTGAGAAAGCAGAACGCGGCGCCCGGGCTCGCGGCGTGGAGCGCTCGCGCGAAGGCGCTGGTGTAGTCGACGGTGACCTTTCGGAATTCCTCGTCCGGGAGGGTCCCGGTGTACGCCCCGAGGCAATACAGCGCGACGTCCTGATTCGCGAGCGTTGCCGCGAGCGGCGAGCAATCGCCGAAGTCCTCGTGCAGGAGCTCATTCAGCTCGGGACTCGTCACCCCGCACGATCGACGACCCACGACGGTGACCGCGCTCACGAGCGGGTGCGCGAGGGCGAGCTTCAACGCCTCCCCGCCGACCATCCCGGTCGCCCCGACGATGACTACGCGTTTCGGTGTCATGAAGAAGGGGCTTCGAGCCCGTCCGTTCCATCGCACGTCTATCAGATGCCGCGACGGCGCAACAAATGCTTTCCCGCCCGCCGAGCACCAGCAACAGACGGCGGGGACTACGTGTTCCCGCCCGATCTGCTCGCGGTCGCGCGCGAGCTCGACCTCGGTTGACGGATCGCGGCGTTCACGGGGGACTTCGGCCGTCGGTCCGCTGCGCCTTCCAGAACATCGTCAGCGCGGGGACGTGCTCGCTATCCCACCAATCGCTGCCGCGCCGCTTCTGGCGTCGACCCGGTCCACTGGCGAAACGCCCTGAAAAACGAGCTCGTCTCGTCGAACCCCACCAGGAAGGCGATCTCTCCATACGAGAGCATCGTCTGGCCCAGGTAATGCTCTGCCAGCTGTTGCCGCGTTCGGTCGAGGATCTCTCTGTAGACAGGTCCACGCCACCGGCCGCGTCCGGATGAACTTTGCGAACACGCATCGCTTGAACGCACACAGGTTCGCGATGCTCGTTCACCAAATGGAGACGGCGAGCGCGGGGCAGCCGTTCGGCGCGTTCATCGAGGACATCATGGCCAAGACGGTCGCGTCGGTCATGTCCTCGATGGCCGCCCTGGAAGCCTACGTGAACGAAGTGACGTTCGAGCCCGTTACGGCGCGCGGAAGTCGCAGAGGGTCGCTGCAAACCTCGCGAAAATAGAAGCTCTTTGGGGGAGGTTCTTGGTCCTGCCGGTGACTGACGCGGTGATGGAAACGCTACGCGGTGGTTCGGGCAGGCTTGGGCTAAGTCGGCCGTCCAAAGGGGGACTTCGACCTCTTGATCGCAGCCACCGCCATCGAGCACTCCGCGGTCTTTGTCACCAATGACGCCGGCCTCAAAGATGGCACCATCGACGGCCTCACCGTCGAAGACTGGCTTGCGTAGGCAAGCTCGCCACGACTTCTGTTCGATCCTGCGCCGAACTCCCACCTACGAGCGCGCCGGCTATGGTTGGACGAAGTCGCGGAGCGTCGCGAGATCCCCGGCGAAGAACCCGCGGGTGTGGTGAACGAGCGAAACCAACTCGCGCTCCACGAAGCTTTTCAACCAGAGATCGTCCTTGGTTACGCAGCTCACGAGCGAAGCCACATACGCGACTCGGGAATGCCCTGCCGAGCCGAGGTAGCCGCGCTCGAGCAACGCCGGGTCGATGTCGCATCGCCGAAGGTAGGTCGCGAGATAGAACGTGACCAGGTAGGAAACCGTTGCGTCGTCGCCGGCGGCGGCAGCCATCTGGAGCACGCGGCACGCCGTGGCGAACGCGCGATCTCGCTGGGGCACCGCCCGAAGCGCCGCGGCGGCGATGAATGCCCGCCTGCACTGGGGGCGGCGCCGTCCAACCGCGCGCGCGACGTAGGCCAGCAAGTCCGCGACGCATCGCTCGTCATCGGCGAGCACGGCAACGAACGCCGCCAGTGCTTCCTCGCAGGCAAAACGCTCCTCGGGCGATGCCAGGTCGCTGTCGAGCAGGGCGAGCGTCTGGCAGAAAATCGAGCGGGCTGCTTCGGAGGCCATGCCTCATGGTGATCCATTCACCCGATGCATGTCCATCGCGAAGGCCGCCACGCTCGCGATCGGGTCACTGGATGTCACTCGTCATGCTCGGCGAGCGCAGCTTCGAGCCAGCGAGGCGTCGCGCCTTCACGAGCGAGGCGGCCGCCCCGAGCACCGGCGATCGTCGAGCCGATTCCGGCGGCCTTGCCGATCGAGTAGCTTGGCGGAAATATCCGAGCCGCCGATCGAGTACGAGCTTCTCCGCGACGCGACGCTCGCAGAGATATGGGTGCCCAAGACCGAGATCAACCCCACGAGCGGCGACGACAAGCACGTGCAGATCGAGGGACGGCTCGGGCTCGAGGAGGACGACGACGGCGAGCCCGTCAACGACGCGGAGCATTGCGCGTTCGGGTTCATCTACGCGCTCGGCGTGCTCTCCTTTGCGGACGCGAGACCGCGGGGCGTGAGCGGGATGCACTTCGAAGAGAAGGACGACTGGGCCGTTGGCGACATGCTTCGCCGCCTTCGCTTCGAGCGCGGCGAGCTTCGCTTCTACGCCGATTACGTTCGTGGCCGCTGCATGAAGGCGACGTCGTCGTCCGTGCAGATGGGACCTTCATACTCGACACCGTGAATCGTGGTGAGGCAGCGTGCTCTTGTCGAAGTCGACGGCGAGGAACCAGCACGTCTCATCCGGGAGCATCGGGTAGACGCCCATCACATGTTTGCCGCGGAGGTGTGCGAGTACCGCGTCGTCATCGACCTGACGGAACGCCTGGTACGTGCAGTCGCCGCACCTGCCGCCGCTCTTGAGCGCGCAAAGGCCGGGCTCCCACTTTGTTCGAGCACGCCGGCGCGTACCCCGGCTTGCCCGTTTTCTTGCTGACGAAGCGCGTCGGGTAGAGGTCGTCGCGACCGCGAAAAAGCTGGCGAAAGAGCTTCACCTTGTCGGCCGGGGATTGGGGCGGGGTCGCCAGCAGCTCGCTTGGTTCGGGACGCGCGAGGCACGGTGCGTCGAGGGCGGCGAACTTGGCCCGGAGCGCGTCCGCGCGTGCCTTCGCCTCGGCGCGTTCGGCCTCCAAGCGTCGAAGCCGCGCTTCCTCTTCTTCGAGCGCGTTTGCGAGACTCGCGCGCTCCGGCGGCCGCGAGCCGCTCATGCGCCCGCGTCCGACCTCTCGCGCGGCGGATGAAACGGACCCTTCCCGGGCCACGCGAAGTGCCGCGCGTAGACCTGCTCGAGCCGCTCTTCGCCGGTCTTCGTGAATCGAAGCGGCGTGCGCGCGCCCTTGCCCCACTTCACGTACGCCGTGTGTGACGCCACCAGGTTCAGGTCGTGACAGTGGAAGGCGAGGATGCGCAGGAGTCGGCTCAGACGCGAGAGATTGCCTTTGATCACCTGCTCGAGATACGGCACGCGACCAAAGCGCCAGTCTTCGAGATCCTTGGGCGTGAGGATGTCCATCTTCACCAACACGTCTACGGGAGCGACCACCTTCCCGTCGACGAGGATCGCGGCGACGGCGCGGTCGATGCGCGGGAACATCGGATCGTTCCGGAAGTCTTGGACCGTGACGCGCTGCCCCATCTACTCCCCGTCGGTTCCGCTCTCCATGTTGGTTCCGTCCGTGGCGCGGTCAGCGGCGTCGCTGCTGTCTGGGTCGCTTAGTGCCGCCGTCCACGCAAGGATCGAAGATGTCATCGTAGGCGCCCGCATGGGAAGTGGCATTGGCAAACAGCCCGCAGCTTGTCGTGAAGATCCAGTGCGCCGGGCCCCACGGTGGCCAGCTGTCGCCCTCTGAAGGAAGCGGAGTGCTCTCTCGCGGCGAAACGGGAGGGGGTCTCAGGCTGCTCCGCCAGCACTTCGCCGGCGACGAAAAGCGTGTTCAGGCGGAGTACAGGCGCGCGGCCTTGGAGGACATCGATCGACAGCTGGAAGGGCTGGGGTTGCAGGAGCGGAAGGTGCCCGGCAGCCCGCCGAAGGAGCGGGTCAAGCGCGGGCTGCGGGCTGCGGAGGCGGAAGCACCGCATGCGGGCCGGCATCTGAGCACTGCGGTGTACCCCGAAGGCAACCGGCGTCGGGGAGGGATGACAACCGCCGTGTCAGCCCGCGTCCTTGGGCCGCTCGCTTGCCTTTGGCGTCATCCGCCGCGGCGGGGTGATCTTCACGCCACCTTCATAGAGGACGCTGATGCTGAGATCCGGGTCGATGCGGGCGATCAATGGAACCTTTCGGGAGCGCAGCACGCGGCGAACGACGGGCAGCGCGCGCACGATCCGGCTGGCGTGCTCCGGCCCGGAGCCGTACCCCAGCATGAACACCGCGATCCCGGCGCTCAGGAGCGCGGCGAGCTCGTTCGGTGCTCGCGACAAACGCCGATCCTTGGTGAAACAGACCCACCCAGCGTTCCCTGCTTTCGGCAGCCAGTCGACGTCCAGCGTCCCTTGCGGCAGCGTCTCGACGCGCTCGGCCTGTTCTTTTGCAGCCCGAAGCGCATCCGGGACAATACGGCGACCCAGGCATTCGTCGACGAAGAAGACGAAGGGCTCACGCAGCTTGCGGCGCCGCACGCAGTGCTTCCTCGATCATCGAGCGGCGCACGTTGTAGTCCGCGGCAAGTGCGCCAACAGAGTCGCCCGCGTCGAACCGGGTGCGGATGTCTGCCACGGGGACTGACGTGCCGAACAGAATGGGCCGACCGAAAGCTCGGCGGGGATCGATCACGACGTGCTTGGGCGCTTCGCTGCGCTTGAACAGCGGGAACAGTCGAACTGCTCGGCCCCGCTGATCGTATTCGACGCGCTCGAGTGAAGCGTCCAAGACACTTCGCATTCCGAGCTGACCCTCTTGGCTGACGTTGATCAACTGCTCGAGATGGTCCACGAACAGATCTACGCCGTTCGTCTTGAACCGCTTGCTGGCGAGCGGGTGCTCTAGCTCGAGCTCATCCCGAAGGTATCGGACCGCGGCGCGGATGGCGCCCAGCGTCAGGGAGTGCTTGCGCCGCATCGCGGCGAGCACGTGCGCCTCGACCACGTTGGTGAAGGACAGGAATCCGCCGGGCCTCGGAAGCTGGATGATTGCCTGCGACCGGCTGACTCCGCGGCGGGTCGGGAAGGTCCGCCCGTGCGTCCAGGTTCGCAACGTCGACGGCGCCAACCCGACGAGGCGCGCAGCCTCGCCCAGGGAGTACGCGGGTACGTCCTCGGGGCGAAGCCCATCGTAGATGTCGATTCGGCGTCGGGTCACGGCCGAAGAATGGCCCGGCGTGGTCCATGCGTCCAGACCCTGCACCTTCACCTGCTGGCAAATGGCTTCTTCCGTCCAACGCGCCCTTCGGGACCTCCCCGACGTCTGGCTACGAGACGAGCGCGCGGCGAGTGGGCGCGGCGAACGCGGTAGTTACGCGGCACGGGTGAGTGTCAGCAGAGAGGCGCCGCAGCCTCGAGCGCGAGTCTGGTTCGGTCGTTCGGCGGATAAGTCAGGGCGGCCAGCTCCGCGAGCTCTTGCCAGCTCAGGTCGACGCCGGCGGCGGCGCTCCCCAGCTTGGCCACCGCGTAGGGAGGCGGCGCCGCGAACCCAAGGTCCCGGAACAGTAGCGTCGCCCAGACCTGCGCGATGTTGCGCGTGCGGGCGAGCTGGGTTCGGTCGAAGGCTTGGGTGAGCTTCGCCTCGACGACGACGATCGCACTCTGAAGCACCAAGGCCAGATCGGGCTTGGCGTTGAACATGCCTCGGACCGCCCGAAAGACCTTCTGGTCCGACGCCGTGAGCAAGCCGAGCTCCGTCCCGTTCCGGATGATGTCCCGTGGGTGCGTGCGTGACGGGGCGGCGAGCGGCGTAGGAAGCGCAGACCAGAGCCGAGCATCCGGCGTGCTTTCTTGCTCCCTCACGACGTGTAACAGGGCGTCCATGAACCGCGCCGCGTCGCCGCGGTACCGGCGGTAGGCGTCGCGGACGAGCGCCACTTCGAGGTCGACGTCCTGCCACTCGAGGGCGGCGAGCTCTCCGGCGCGCAGGCCGGTGCAAATGGCGACCGCGTAGAGCACGAAGGCGTACTCGCCCTCGGCCCGCGCCGCGCGGAGGAAGCGTTCGATCTCCTCGTCGGTGCGTAGGCACGAGCGAGACCTTGGGCTTGCGGAGCCTGGGCACCCGGGTGAGCCAAGGGACCTTGAAGCTCGCGGCAACGTTGAGCATGGTCTTGAACAGCGTCACGTGGTTCGCGATGGTCTTCGGGCTGAGGTCGTCTTTGTCGGCGACGTAGTCGTCGCCGTCCTCGACCCCGACGTCCATCACCCGCATCTTTCCAAAGAACGGGCGGAGGTGGGCCCGGATGATGCTCACGTCGTCCTTCGAGCTGCGCTTGTGCAGCGCGCGCTTGTCCAGCCAGTAGTCGAAGAGCTCGTCGCAGGTCTTGTCGGGGTCGATCTGGGCCAGGCGCCCGCGGCGGATGTCGGCGGTCTCGGCCTGGTTCTTGGCGAGCTCGATCTGGGCCGTGCGGAACTCGTCGAAGACCGCGCTCTGCCGCCGGCCGCGGGCGTCGGTCCAGCGGATGCGCCACTTGTCGCCATGTCGAACGGGCTTGGCCACGGGGTCGCCGTTTCCTTCCCCCTGCCGAGCCCGCCCCGCCCCTGCAAGCCCGAGCGCCGCTGTTGCAGCGGCTGCGGTCTCACTGGCCCAAGCTTGGCCCAAGAAACGAAGAAGCGGAGTCGCCCGTGGGGGCCAACTCCGCATTCTCACTCGGTTGCGCGGGCCTGCAACTCGACTTTCCTGACCAAGGAAATCAAGGAGTTGCGCCGTGCTGGGTGCCGTTCGAAGAGTCGATCGCCGTCGGCTGGGAGTGATCGCGCCGCTGGGCTCGCCTCGAGCGACCCGTAACGGCGTACGAGTACCTCGGGACGGGAGGCCACGCGCCGCCGGAGAAGAGGCTGGGGCATGACCGGCCGACGTCGAGTGCGCGGGCACCCGCACCCGTCGCAACCGCCGAGGCGTCCAGGCGCGGCCGGCGCGACGAGCGCCATGTTCACGTTCAGCCGGCTCACGACCAGGCCGGCGGAGAGCTGGTCCATCACGCTGGCCGAGGGCATCGTCCCCGACGCGACCAAGCGGTTCGGGCGGGCCGTCAGGTTGAACGGAAGGCCGCCGGGTGCGGGGCCGACCCACTTCCATGAGATCGGCGTGCTCGTCGCGTTCGAGGCGCACAAGGGCGACATGGACTTCCTGCTCGCGTGCCGCCACGGCCTCACCGACGAGGAGAAGAAGACGCTGTACGTCGAGCTCGAGATGCTGCTCGGCCGGAGCGTGTACCGCATCGGCACGCCGCGGGTGCGCGGCTGGTTCCACCACGAGGTCATCGGCAACGGATGGGCCGAATGATCGGCCGCTGTCGCTTCGCTCGCACCACCAGGAGGCCATGCTGCTCGTGGCCCGTTCGGCGGCTTGCATGGCTTCACTCCTCCTCGGTGCAGCTGCCGGCTCGTTCTCGCGGCGACTCGGGGCTCGCGCCTCGCCACCCGGTGCCCTTCGGGTGGCCGGCCTCTGCTTTCACGGTTTCCCGGAGGGAACCCCTCCGAGAAAGCGGCCCGCCATGTCGAGGAGCATCGCGCGCGCCGCGCAGGACGAACGAGCGAACAGCTCACACAAGGAGAAGGATCATGAGCAGCAACGCGAGAACGAACATGAAGCAGATTGTGGCGGTGGTAGAGCGAGGCGAAGGCTCGGACGCGAAGAAATTCTGGACGCGCATCGGCGTCGCCTTCGAGAACCGCGATGGGAGCTGGAACCTCCGCTTCGACTACTTCCCGACGAACCCCGCGACGACGGTGCAGCTCCGCGAGATGGAACAGCGTGACGACGACGAGCGCCGTGAGCGCGCCCGTTGACAACCGAAGTCGGCGCGGGAGGCCGGAAGGTCTCCCGCGCTCGGCGGATCTCGGGCGCCGGCAATCACTCACGCCGGCCGGGGCGGTTGCGCATCCGCCGCTGACCGCGGCTCATCCGTGGGAAGCACGTGGGGAAGCTGGATCGTCCGCACGCGACCGGCCGCGCTGACGAACGAGACCCAGACATCCCGATCGATCCCGGCCCGCGCCGCTTCGTAGTCGACCCGGCCGAGCGCGCGATCTCCATGCGCGAGCACGGACTTGTTGCGCAATTCCGCGAGCGTGCGGATGCGCTGATCGCCGGAGATACCGTTTGCGATCACCTTGAGCGGTCCCTCGAGTTCGGCGACCGCGCGCCAGGCACGAATGCAGGACAGGACGAGCGTGCCGGAGATGTCGTCCTCGGTCGCGTGCTTCGCGATGGGGCTATCCCGTGGCACGTCGCTCGTTTCGATCTTGTTGTGCCACCGCAGCGTCCACTGGGCGACCCACTCCAGCGCGCGATAGAGCCGCAACACGGCCGCATCGTAGTGGTGTGCACGTGCGCGCCGTTCGGCGGAGAGGTAGACGTCGACGATTCGCTGCGCGTCAGCCTCGGGTCCTCCGTCATGCCCGCGGACCAGACTGCGTAGGGCCGGCATGTACTCGCCTGCGTATCGTCCGAAGGGCTCGAGCACCTTGAGTGCGCCCGCGTGGTCCCATGAGTCCCAGAGCGCGAAGCCGCCGCTGAGCTGCTCCCATCGGTCCGTGTGCGCGTCTCGAACTTCAGAGGGCGCCGAGATGATCAGGCGCTGAGCTTCCGCATACGAAAATCGATCCCAACACGCCGCGACCAGCTCGTGGAGGCGACGGCGGTGAAGGGCCGCACTTGGAAGGGCCAGCACGCGCTCACCGGTTTCCACCTTCATGAGATTCGAACGCGGTCCGCTCACCAGCGATAGCCGCGCCTCGGGAGTCTGCGAGATGACGAAGAACAGGCTGGCCGACATCGATTTCGTACCGCCGGTGTAGTCGCCGATGCACTCGCCCTCGCGCAAAGCCTTCGCGACTGCCTCCTCGACGGGAGGGATGATCTCGGATGGAGAGTCGGCGGGCACTCGCAAGACCTCGCATGCCTCGCTGGGGACTTCCGCGTCGCGCTGGATCCCCAACACCTCAGTATGGGAACCACGTCTACCCGTGGCGACGTCATCGTCGCTGCACACGAAGATGATCCGATCAGGTCGATGGTTACGAATCGCGGTCACTACCGGAGCAGGCGAGCCGCCGATCGTGCAGATGAGTGTTGTACCGCCCCTCGCTTCGTGCGTAGCGGCTTCGACGTTCGTCCCGAGGTGGTGGCGTAAGAGCGCCGCCGCGTGAGCGGCGGTGCTCCGCGCCGAGCCCGAGTCGGGACAGAATCGGCGCTGCCGGCGATCTCGTTGAAAGCCCGGAGGAGGTCGGGCACGTCGAGTCTATGCAAAAACCAACCACCCCGATCGACCATCGATCGCCTCCTCCGGATGCTGATCCTTGCCTCTGCCGCGCCTACGCGTCCAGGGCGCCGGAGCAGAAGGGCGGGACGCTGGTGGCCGAGGGCGTCTGGGACCTCGAGACCCACGAGCGGCTGCTCGGCATGGACGGGTATCGACCGGGCTGCTGCCCGCGGTGCGGCGAGGTGGTGCACGCGCACGAGCACCGGAGCCGGCTGTTGCTCGGCGAGGCCGAAGGCAGCACGGAGGTGGTGATCTACCGCTGCGCCGAGCACGAAAGTTGCGGGGCGGTCTGGCGGGTGCTGCCGAGGTTTCTGGCTCGCCATCTGTGGCGGGCGTGGAGCACGGTGGAGCGAACCGTCGCCGATCGTGACGGCGAGGAGCAGGTCGTGCCCGGACTGGTCGCCGGCAGTGGGCCTCCGATCCCGGCGACGACGCGGCTGCGGTGGCGTGCCCGGCTCGCGACGTCGGCCGTGATGGTGATCGCGACGCTCGCCACGGCGATGGACGCGCCCGAGATGAGTGACGTCGTGAGGCGAGCGGGGTACCGAGCAACGCGCGGCGAGGTCGTCGCGATCTTTGCCGAGAGCAGTCGGTCACCGCCCGCGAGGGGTCAGGTGCTGGGCAGGTTGGCGGCAACGCTGCACCGGCTCGCGCCTGGAGTGCGTCTCATGTAGCCGTCGGCAAGCCCCGCGCGCCGAGACGGGCGGCAGCACGGCGTCGTCGAATCCCACCCAAACTAGCGGAGGCATCGAGATAGCGGTGGGGGCATGGACGACGAAGCCCGTCACCGCATCGCGCTCTGGCGTTTCGGCGTGCTCGGACCTCTGGTGAGCGCCCGGCTCGAGCACGGTGACCGGCGCGCGTGGTTTCGCGCTGCGGCCGCGCGCGTGCACGAGCACCCGAGCGGGCGGCTGGTGCGGCTGAGCGCTCGCACCATCGAGGGCTGGTACTTGGCGCATCGCAAGGGTGGGCTTCGGGCGCTCGAGCCCGAGACCCGGGCCGACTGCGGCCAGAGCCGGGCGATCTCGACCGAGGTCGCCGACCTGCTCCTGCGCGCCAAGCGGGAGAAGCCACGCCGGTCGATCCGGCGGCTGATTCGCATGCTGGAGCGCGCCGGCGCGGTGCGCGAGGGCGAGCTGAGCCGGTCGAGCGTGCACCGCTTGCTCATGAGCCAGGGTATTTCCAGTCGCCCCACGCGGGGGCCGAGCGCGGAGCGGCGTTCCTTCATCACCGAGCACGCCGGCGACCTGTGCATCGGTGATGCGCTGTACGGCCCGCTAGTGCTCGCTGCTGGGGGCCGACTGAAGAAGACGATCCTGTTTTCGGAGCTGGACTGCGCGACGCGCTACGTGATCGAGAGCCGCTTCGTGATCGCACGCGGCGAGCGACCCGAAGACCACGAGCACGGGCTCAAGAACGCCCTGCTCAAGGCGGGGCTGTTTCGGGCCTACTACGTCGACCGGGGTGCGGCCTACCGGGCCGGCTCGCTCAGGGCCATCCTGGCCGAGCTCGGGATCCGCCTGCTCTTCACCGGCGCCGGGGACGCGGAGGCGAAGGGGGCGATCGAGAGATACAACCGGACTTGGCGCGAGGAGGTCGGCGACGAGCTCGGGGACCGCGTGCTCACGCTCGACGAGCTCAACGCGTATCAATGGGCTTGGCTGGAGCAGGAATACCACGCGCGCAAGCACGACACGACGGGCAGGGCGCCCCGCGAGCACTGGCTGGCCGAGGTAGCTGCCGGTCACCAGCGCCCGTTGCCGCGGGGCATCGACCTCGATGCCGTGTTCCTACACCGCGCCACGCGCCACGTGCGCGACGACGGAGTGCTCTCGTTTCGCGGGCAGCTACTCGAGGTGCGCGCCGAGCTCAGCGGCCAGCGGGTCGAGCTGCGCTTCGATCCGCACCAGCCCGCCGCGTTGCCGAAGGTCTTCGTCGCGGGGCGCTTCTTCTGCGACACCGTCGCGCTCGACCGCTTCCGGAACGCGACGCGCCGGCGCCGCCGCGAGCTGGGCGCCCCGGAGCCGCTGGTGCGACCGAGCGGCATCGACCCGCTCGCGCTCATCGCCCGTGACCACTACGCGCGCACGCGCGGCGCGTTGCCGCCGGACACCGCTTTCCACCATCTGCTCGACACTGAGGACAACGACGACAGCAACGACAACGACGACAACAACGACAGCAACGAGGAGTAATCACATGTATCGCAAACGCTTTGGTCTGACCGGTCATCCGCTGCCCAAGAACGCCCAAGGCAAGACCTTCTACGAAGACAGCCCGGCCTACCGGCGGCTCGAACGCGCCTTCCGCCAACTGGTGGACGAGCCCGGAGTGGGCCTCATCACCGGCGAGCCCGGCGTCGGCAAGACGGCGGCGCTCCGAAACCTGTGCGCCACGCTGCCCAAACCCGACCACCTGGTGCTCTATCTCTGTGACACCGCCGTCTCGCCGCTCGACCTGTACCGCACGCTGGCGCAAGAGCTCGGTGTCGCACCGTCGCACCGGCGCGGCCAGCTCTGGACCGACATCAAGAAGGTGCTCGTGCACATGGTCGACGAGCGCCACACCCAACCTGTTCTGGTGCTCGATGAGGCTCAGCACCTGAGCGACAGGTTTCTGCTCGACCTGTCGGGCTTCCTCAACTTCGCCTTCGACAGCCGCGAGCTCTTGACGCTGTGGCTGGTGGGGCTGCCCGCCCTCGGGCGCACGCTCGCGCAGCAGCAACACGCTCCGCTCGCCATGCGCATCCAGACCCATGTGCACATCGAGCCTTGCTCCGACCGTGATGGCTTTGCCGCCTGCATCCACGCGGGCCTCGAGGCCGTCGGTGCACGACAGAAGCTCTTGAGTGACCCCGCCATGGAGCTGCTCTTCCGACAGAGCCGGGGTTACCTGCGCGTGGCCAGCAGGCTCCTGCGCGCCTCGCTGCGCCTCGCCCATGAACGCGCGCAGGACTTCGTAGACGAGCACGTGCTCGCCGCCGCAGTCGACGACTTGCTCGGACCCGCTCTCGCAGCACCGCCACCGGGTGTCGCCCGGAGCGCCAAAGGATGACTCGACGCGCGCGCGCGCGCGACGAGGGTGAAGGCGGGCACGACGGCTTGCCGGTCGTGCTCGCCCGCGATCTCGCAGACCTCGACGCCTCCCGCGCCTGGCTCGTCGAGCCGCTCTGGGCACGCGCTGGTGTTGGCATCCTCGGCGGCGCACCCAAGTGTCACAAGAGCTGGATCGGGCTCGACCTCGCGCTCTCGGTCGCGTCCGCTACACCGTGCCTCGGCCGTTTCGAGGTGCGCGACCCGGGACCAGTCCTGCTCTACCTCGCCGAGGATGCGCCCGGCGTCGTCAAACAGCGGCTCGCCGGGCTGTGCGTCTCGCGCGGCCTCGAGCTCGAGCCGTTGCCGATCCACGTCGTCACCGCACCCAGCCTGCGCCTGGATCTTCCCATCGATCAGCGGCGCCTGCACAAGACGCTCGCCGCCCTCCGGCCTCGCCTGCTGGTGCTCGACCCCTTCGTGCGCCTGCACCGCATCGACGAGAACAGCGCCGCCGAGGTCAGCGCGGTCCTCGCCTTCTTGCGCGAAGTGCAGCGCGCACACGACACCGCTGTCCTCGTCGTCCACCAGGCTCGCAAGAACGCCGCCGGCTCCGCTGGCCAGGGGCTACGCGGCTCCGGCGACTTCCACGCCTGGACCGACTCCGCGCTCTACGTCCGTCGCCGCCGCGGCGAAATCGTCGTCACCGTCGAGCATCGCGCCGCTGCCGCCCCGGACCCCTTCGTCGTCGGGCTGGTCTCTGCCGACGACTCATCGGCGGCTGCGCATCTCGTCGTCCAGGGTGACGCCGAAGCCGAGCCCGCCGCCCTCGCCGGCGCTCCTGATCTGAAGCCTCGCATCCTCGCCGGCCTGGACGGCTCTCGCGGCCCCCTCTCGCGCGAGACCCTGCGCGCCACGCTGCGGGTACGCAACGACACCCTCGGTGTCGCCCTGCGCGAGCTCGAAGCTGCCGGCGCTGTCGAACGCACGCCCCGCGGCTGGCGCCTCGCCGACCATTCCCTTCCCGTTCCATAGAGACGAAGCGGAACGGAACGCGGGCCTCGCTCGGACTTCTGAGACGAAGCTCCGA